>QKBC01000009.1 GCA_003246205.1 Flavobacterium haoranii
AAAAATAAATGTAAAATTTTAATCTATTATTAAATTTATTTATTCATTATACATTGCCAATTATAACCATCAAGAACTACTTGATTACTTGAAATAGTTAAATCATATGAACGACCATCAGATTTAAATTTATATTTTGTTCCATCTACTATAATCTCTCCATATTCAGTTGCACTCCCCATAGTTCCTTGATCATATGATAAAGTTGCACTACAATTATTTTTTATAATAATTTTTGCAGTTCCAGTTGTGTACCCCATTTGTGATGTTCCGGAGTAAGTACCTGAAATTTTATAACAATTAGAACTATTGCTTAAATTTGAAGATTCATTTTTTCCAACATTTACAATTATTAATAATGTAAATACAACTGAAACAATAACTCTTGTCGTTTTAGACCACAGATTATTTTTCCACATTAAATAAAGCCCAACCGGGAAAAAGAAAATTAAAAATAAAACTGCGGTTACAGGTTTTTGATGCCATTTTTGTTGATTCTCCATAAATAAATATTTTTTAGATTTTTGATTACTTCAAACCTACCAAAAACCCTCTTTTTCTTATAAAAAAATAATTGAATATATAATTTCAAGTATTATTACCCTTAAAAATCAATACCTTAATAAAAACTCAAAAATTATTCCCTAGTCCTATTTCAATCATTTTTTTATCACTATAAATACAAACAAAACCTTATTTTTGCACCAATCAATTTTCAAATTGGCTCATTTTCAAATTCTCAAATTAACAATGAACTTCCTTTCAGTCGAAAATATCTCAAAAGCTTACGGCGAACGCGTTTTGTTTGAAAACATTTCATTTGGTATCAACAAAGACCAAAAAATCGCTTTTATTGCTAAAAACGGTTCCGGAAAAACAACCATTATGAACATGTTAGCCGGTTTGGACGAACCCGATAGCGGTCAGGTTATTGTTCGTAAAGACATCAAAATGGCATTTTTATCGCAAAATGACAATTTACAACCTGAATTGACTATTGAGGAGAGCATTTTCGCCAGTGATAACGATACACTGAAAGTGATCGAACAATACGAAAAAGCATTGGAAAACCCGGATGATGCCGAAGCGTATCAAAAAGCGTTTGACAATATGGATCGTCACAATGCTTGGGATTTTGAAACGCAATACAAGCAAATTTTGTTCAAATTAAAATTGGACGATTTAAAACTGAAAGTTAAAAACCTTTCGGGTGGACAAAAAAAGCGCTTGTCATTAGCCATCATCTTAATCAATAAACCCGATTTCTTAATCCTGGATGAGCCCACCAACCATTTGGATTTAGAAATGATTGAATGGTTAGAAGATTATTTTGCCAAAGAAAATTTAACGTTATTCATTGTAACACACGACCGTTTCTTTTTAGAGCGCGTTTGTAACGAAATTTTAGAACTAGAAAACGGAAAATTATACCAATATAAAGGTAATTATTCCTATTATTTAGAGAAAAAAGAGGAACGAGTAACTTCTGAAAATGCAAGTATCGACAAAGCCAAAAACTTATTCGTCAAAGAATTAGAATGGATGCGTCGCCAACCGAAAGCGCGTACTACGAAATCAAAATCGCGTCAAGATGATTTTTACGTGATTAAAGAAAAAGCCATGAGCCGCCGTAAGGAAAATGTGGTGGAACTGGAAATCAATATGGAGCGCATGGGAAGCAAGATTATTGAATTGGCAAAAATCAATAAAAGTTTCCAAGACAGAGTGATTCTGAAAGATTTCAATTATTCGTTTCAACGTGGCGAACGCGTGGGAATTATTGGTAAAAACGGAACCGGAAAATCTACTTTTTTAAATATTATTACCGGAAGTATTCAACCTGATTCTGGAAAGGTAATCGTAGGTGACACCATGAAAATTGGATATTACACGCAAAGCGGAATCAATCCAAAACCGCAACAAAAAGTAATCGACATCATTAAAGAATATGGCGAATATATTCCGTTGACCAAAGGGAAAATTATTTCGGCTTCGCAATTATTGGAACGCTTTTTATTTGATGCCAAAAAACAATACGATTACGTTGAAAAACTAAGCGGTGGCGAACTGAAACGTTTGTATTTATGTACCGTTTTAATTCAAAATCCGAATTTCTTGATTCTCGATGAGCCAACGAATGATTTGGATATCGTGACTTTAAATGTATTGGAAAACTTCTTACTGGATTATCCAGGATGTTTATTAGTAGTGAGTCACGACCGTTATTTTATGGACAAAATTGTGGATCACTTATTTGTTTTTAGAGGAAATGGCGAAATAGAGGATTTTCCAGGAAATTATTCCGATTTTAGAACCTATGAAGATTCCGCTGAACCTGTTAAAGAAGAAAAAGTGGAATCAGCAAATGCTAAATCTTGGAAAGAAAAACAAGTAAAATCTGGTTTAACGTTTAATGAACAAAAGGAGTTTCAAAAAATCGAACGCGAAATCAAAGATTTGGAATTCAAGAAAAAAGAAATTGAAGCCGAATTTGCCAACGGAAAAGTAGCCGACGATAACTCGAGCGAAAGCGAACAGGCGAAGCAAATTGAAGCAAAAGCTAACGAATTGCAAAAAATCATTCAATCGTTAGAAGAAAAAGAAGAGCGTTGGTTTGATTTAAGTGCGAAAATGGAGTAATTTTAAGTCACAGTCGCAGTTTACAGTAAATGTAGCTGAGACTGAAAATTGAGACGATATTATGTTACAACTACTAAAATCATACATAAAATTCTTTTTTAAAGCCAAAAACGAACACGGAGTTCATTCGCCATTTGTATTTAATTTGGTAACCAAATGCTTTTACGACAAATCAAAGTATACTGAATACCAAACTTTAAAACAATACCGAAAGTCACTTCTAACCAATAAAAATACCATTGAAGTGACCGACTTTGGTGCAGGTTCCCGTGTTTTTAAATCAAATACACGAGAAATTGCTAAAATTGCTAAAACAGCCGGAATTACGCCTAAAAGAGCCGAGTTACTATTTCGTATCGTTCGTTATTTTCAACCCGAACAAATATTGGAAATCGGAACTTCGTTAGGATTAGCTACTTCTGCCCTTTCACTAGGAAATTCTAATGCAAAAATCACCACTTTAGAAGGCTGCCCGAATACAATTGCAACTGCAAAAAATCAATTGCAAGATTTGTCATCTCAAGCGGAGTCGAGAGATCTTATAAAAAATATTGATTTTGTTAACACCGAATTTTCAAGCTATTTAAAAAACTGTCAACTGTCAACTGTCAACTGTCAACTGATTTATTTCGACGGCAATCATTCTAGAAAAGCAACGTTAGACTATTTCAATTTACTGTTACCATCTGTTACCAATGATTCCGTTTGGATTTTTGACGACATTCATTGGTCACAAGACATGGAAAAAGCTTGGGAAATCATCAAAAAACATTCACAAGTAACGGTTACTATTGACACTTTTCAGTGGGGAATCGTTTTCTTTAGAAAAGAACAAGAAAAAGAACACTTTACTATACATTCAAAGAAAAATTTATCTTCCTTTATCTTTGAAAAAATTAAAATTTGAAACTATGGATATCAAACAAATTTTTGAAAACAACAAAGCTTGGGTTAGTGAAAAACTTTCGAATGACCCGCAGTATTTTGACCATTTAGCACAAGGACAATCACCTGAATTCTTATACATCGGTTGCTCTGATAGTCGTGCTACTGCCGAAGAAATTATGGGAATGGCTCCAGGACAAGTTTTTGTTCACCGCAACATTGCTAACATGGTTCCAAACACCGATTTAAGTTCCATGTCGGTGATCAATTACGCTGTAAATCACTTAAAAGTAAACCACATTGTCGTTTGTGGTCACTATGGTTGTGGCGGTGTAAAATCGGCTATGCAGCAATCTGATCTGGGAGTTTTAAACCCTTGGTTACGAAACATTCGTGATGTGTATCGTTTGCATAAAAAAGAATTAAATGCCATCACTGATGAAGAAACTAAATACAGACGTTTGGTAGAGTTAAACGTCCAAGAACAATGTATTAACGTTATTAAAACAGCCGAAGTTCAAAAAGCAAACAGAGACCGTGATTTAAAAGTTTACGGATGGATTTTTGATCTTCATACTGGCAAATTAATCGACTTAAATATTGATTTCGATACTATTCTACACGATATTACCGAGATTTATAAAATAGAAGGATAACAACCTTCAAAATATTTTCAACAATCGCCGTAACAAAATACCTTTTCTTTCTACTTATAGGAATATTCAGAATTCTAATTTTTAAATTCTAAATTAGTTATGTCACAACCTATCATAGAAATAAAAGGTATTACACGCGATTTCCCTTTAGGAGATGAAACCATTCATGTTTTAAAAGGAATTGATCTAACCATTAACAAAGGTGAATATGTAGCCTTAATGGGACCATCAGGTTCAGGAAAATCTACCTTAATGAATATCCTAGGTTGTTTAGACACTCCTACTTCCGGATCATACGTTCTAAACGGGAAATTAGTCAGCGAAATGCACGACGATGAATTAGCTGAAATCCGTAACAAAGAAATCGGCTTTGTTTTTCAAACCTTTAACTTAATGCCGCGTACCACTGCTTTAGACAATGTCGCTTTACCTATGGTTTATGCCGGAAAATCTAAAGAAGACAGGAATGTACGTGCCACTGAAGTGTTAACGCAAGTAGGACTTCAAGATCGTATGGATCATAAACCCAACCAATTATCAGGTGGTCAGCGTCAGCGTGTTGCCGTGGCTCGTGCTTTGGTTAATCATCCTGCAATGATCCTTGCCGATGAACCTACCGGAAATCTCGACAGTAAAACTTCTGTTGAGATTATGGCTCTTTTTGACGAAATTCATGCTAAAGGAAACACCGTAGTTTTGGTTACGCACGAAGAAGATATTGCCGAACACGCGCATAGGATTATTCGTTTACGTGATGGTATTATTGAAAGCGACACTAAAAACAAATAAAACTTTTATTTTTTAAATGAAAACCAAACAAAGACTTCTTCTTTGCATCGGGCTATTTATTTTTAGTTTAGCTCAGATTGTTTTGCATTTCTATAATTTAAATGATTTTCCTAGAGGAATTATTTCCGGTATTGGAATCGGATTGATTTTTTTATCTCTATTCAACAGTAAGCATTTTTCACCTCAATAAATTCCCTTATTTTTAAAGCTATTCCCAAAATAGCTCCAAATATCATATATTTGAGATTCTAATTTGAAGTCAAAAAATTTACATGAAAGTATATACTAAAACTGGGGATAAAGGAACTACAGCATTATTTGGCGGAACCCGCGTTCCCAAACATCACATCCGTATTGAAAGCTATGGAACAGTAGACGAACTCAATTCGCATATCGGTTTGATCCGCGATCAAGATATTAATCCATTCTATAAAACAGCTTTAATAGAAATTCAAGATCGTCTTTTTACTGTAGGAGCTATTTTAGCAACACCACCGGAAAAAGAAACATTGAAAAACGGACAAAAACGCTTAAATATCGACCGTATATCAGAAGAGGATATCGCTTTTTTAGAACAAGAAATAGATAAAATGGATGCTGAACTTCCTCCTATGACACATTTTGTCTTACCAGGCGGTCATACTACCGTGTCATATTGTCATATTGCACGTTGTGTTTGCCGTAGAGCCGAGCGTTTAGCAGTACATTTACATGAAATAGAACCTACTGACGAACTGGTTCTAACCTATCTTAACCGACTTTCTGACTACTTATTTGTGTTGGCACGAAAGTTGTCACACGATTTGAACGCTGAAGAAGTAAAATGGATTCCAAGGAAGTAATTTTACCATAAAAGATATTGTTATTTTGCATCCGAAGAAGTGATTCAATCAGTTAGCGAAACAAACGTTCTTATAAATAATTAAAAAAAATCAAAAAAAACTTGACTTTTTAAGTTAAAAAATTATTTTTGCATTAAATTAAATCGATAGAAAGATGTATTGGACATTAGAATTAGCATCTTATTTAAGTGATGCGCCTTGGCCTGCAACCAAAGACGAACTTATCGACTATGCAATCAGAACAGGAGCTCCTCTTGAAGTAGTTGAAAACCTGCAATCTATTGAAGATGAAGGGGAGATTTACGAATCAATGGAGGAAATTTGGCCTGACTATCCGACTGACGAAGACTATCTTTGGAATGAGGATGAGTATTAATTAAAAGATAAACACAACAACTTAAAAGTCTCTTAAAGAGGCTTTTTTTTGTAAATTTGCACACCTAAATAAAAGAAAAATAAGCAATTATGAGTATCATAAATTCCATATTGAAAGCTTTTGTGGGCGATAAGTCCCAAAAAGACATAAAAGCTATTCAACCTATTATTACTAAAATAAAGTCTTTTGAAGGCGCTTTACAAGCCTTAAGCCACGATGAACTAAGAGCTAAAACTGTAGAGTTTAAAGAAAAAATCAAAGCAGCCCGAGCTAAAAAAGATGAGAAAATAGCTTCTTTAAAACAACAAGCCGAACAAACAGACGATATTGATGCTCGTGAAGATTTCTATACTGAAATTGATCAATTAGAAAAAGAAGCTTATGAAATTTCTGAAAAAGTTTTAAATGATATTTTACCGGAAGCATTTGCTGTGGTAAAAGAAACAGCACGTCGTTTCAAAGAAAACACAAACATCACTGTTACAGCAACTGCTAAAGATCGTGAGCTTTCAGCTGCTAAACCTTATATTACGCTGGATGGTGATAATGCTGTCTGGGCTAATTCATGGGATGCCGCCGGAAAGGCCATCACTTGGGATATGCTTCACTACGATGTTCAATTGATTGGTGGTATTGTATTACATCAGGGTAAAATTGCTGAAATGCAAACCGGTGAAGGTAAAACCTTAGTAGCAACACTTCCTCTATATTTGAATGCTTTAACAGGTAACGGAGTGCATTTAGTAACCGTTAATGACTACTTAGCTAAACGTGATAGCACCTGGAAAGCTCCTTTATTCGAATTCCACGGAATGACAGTTGATTGTATTGACAATCACCAACCGAATTCAGAAGCAAGAAGAAAAGCTTATGAAGCAGACATCACTTACGGAACTAATAACGAGTTCGGTTTTGATTACCTGCGTGATAATATGGCGCACGCACCTTCAGATTTGGTACAACGCAAACACAATTATGCAATTGTCGATGAGGTAGACTCCGTTTTAATTGATGATGCCCGTACTCCGTTGATTATTTCCGGACCGGTTACTGACGGAGATCGCCACGAGTTTATGGAATTAAAACCAAAAGTAGAAAACTTAGTTAACCTTCAACGTAAATTAGCTACGGATTGCTTAACAGAAGCAAAACGTTATTTCAAAGAAGGTAATTCTAAAGAGGCAGGTTTCTATTTATTACGTTCACACAGAGCGTTACCTAAAAACAAAGCCTTGATTAAATTCTTATCGGAAGAAGGAGTAAAACAATTACTTCAAAAAACTGAGAATTACTATATGCAAGACAATAATAGAGAAATGCCGAAAATTGATGAAGCACTTTACTTTGTTATTGAAGAAAAAAACAATCAGGTTGAATTAACAGATAACGGAATTAAATTCCTTTCTCAGGATACTGATGCAAACTTCTTCGTATTGCCTGATATCGGTACTGAAATTGCCAAAATTGAAAAAGCTAATTTAACAAAAGAAGATGAGGCTGAACAACGTGAAGAACTTTACAAAGATTTCTCGGTAAAATCAGAACGTATCCATACTTTAACGCAGTTATTGAAAGCCTATTCTTTATTTGAAAAAGATACCGAATACGTTATCATAGACAACAAAGTAATGATCGTAGACGAACAAACTGGTCGTATTATGGACGGACGCCGTTATTCTGATGGTTTACACCAAGCTATTGAAGCCAAAGAAAACGTAAAAATTGAAGCTGCTACGCAAACTTTTGCAACCGTTACGTTACAAAATTATTTCCGTATGTACAACAAGCTAGCCGGTATGACCGGTACTGCGGTAACTGAAGCCGGCGAGTTCTGGGAAATCTACAAATTAGACGTTGTTGAAATTCCTACTAACAGACCGATTGCTCGTAAAGATAAAGACGATTTAATTTACAGAACTGTACGTGAAAAGTTCAATGCTGTTATTGAAGACGTAGTCCAACTTTCTAAAGCGGGAAGACCGGTGTTGATCGGTACAACTTCAGTAGAAATTTCAGAATTACTGAGCCGTATGCTGAAAATGAGAGGAATTCACCACAATGTATTGAATGCTAAAATGCACAAAAGTGAAGCCGAAATTGTAGCAGAAGCAGGTAAACCGGGAGTAGTTACTATCGCGACAAATATGGCTGGACGTGGTACCGATATTAAACTTTCTGACGAAGTAAAAAAAGCAGGTGGTTTAGCGATCGTTGGTACTGAACGTCACGATTCTCGTCGTGTAGACCGTCAGTTACGTGGTCGTGCCGGTCGTCAAGGTGACGTAGGTAGTTCGCAATTCTACGTGTCATTAGAAGACAACCTGATGCGTTTGTTCGGTTCTGAAAAAGTAGCCAAAATAATGGACCGTATGGGCTTAAAAGAAGGTGAAGTTATCCAACATTCTATGATGACTAAATCTATCGAAAGAGCTCAGAAAAAGGTAGAAGAAAACAACTTCGGTGTTCGTAAGCGTTTATTAGAATATGATGATGTAATGAATGCGCAACGTGAAGTAGTTTACAAACGTCGTCGTCACGCTTTACACGGAGAACGTTTAAAAGTTGATATCGCTAACATGATGTTCGACACTTGTGAATTAATCGTTCAAAACAACAAGTTTTCAAATGACTTTAAAAATTATGAGTTCGATCTAATTCGCATTTTCTCTATCAGTGCTCCGATTACAGAAGCTGAGTTTACTAAATTGACTGAAAGAGAAATTACAAGTAAAACATACAAAGCTGTTTTAGCCCACTATACAGAGAAAAACGAAAGAAGCGCACAGGAAGCTTTCCCGATCATTAAAAATGTTTTTGAAAACAATGATGGAAGATACGAGCGAATTGTAGTTCCGTTTACTGACGGTATCAAATCACTTAACATTGTTACCAACTTAGAGAAAGCCTATCAAACAGAAGCAAAATCGTTGATTACTGATTTCGAGAAAAACGTAACATTAGCCATCATTGACGAAGCTTGGAAAAAACATCTTCGCAAAATGGACGAGTTAAAACAATCGGTTCAATTAGCTGTTCACGAACAAAAAGATCCATTATTGATCTATAAGTTAGAGGCTTTCAACTTATTCAAAAAAATGGTTGACGATGTAAATAAAGATGTTATTTCATTCTTGTTTAAAGCTGACCTGCCTTCTCAAAACCCTAATAATATTAGTGAGGCCAAAGAAGTGAAACAAAAAGAAAGCTATACCGAAACTAAAGAAGAAGTTTTAAATACTGATGAAATGGCAGCCCGTAGCCGTCAGGCCGGAAGCCAAACTCAAGAACAACCTCAGGTTACAAAAACCATTGTTCGCGAAACACCGAAAATTAACCGTAACGATGTAGTTACTATTAAACATGTTTTAAGCGGTAAAAGCGAAACTATGAAATTCAAAAAAGCAGAACCTATGTTAGCTACCGGCGAATGGGTTATCGTTAATGAATAAAAAGATT
Source organism: Flavobacterium haoranii (assembly GCA_003246205.1). Lineage (GTDB taxonomy): Bacteria > Bacteroidota > Bacteroidia > Flavobacteriales > Flavobacteriaceae > Flavobacterium > Flavobacterium haoranii_A. Next base: position 9,645 of record QKBC01000009.1, read on the forward strand.
ATTTTTTCCTTATAAAAAAATCCCGATTGAAAGCAATCGGGATTTTTTATTTTTATATATAAAAGATTATTTCTTACCTTTCTTTATTTCCTCTAATTCTAACTCAAGCTTTTCAATCCTCTTAACAATCGATTGAAACATTGAAACTTCATTATCTCCCTGAACAGAACCTATTATCTTATAAGCCTCTTTTTCTCCTTTATACGAATCTGTTATCTCTAAACTATTTTTATCAAAAACCAGATAAAGAGCATTATTCTCATCTTTATTCTGTATTTTCTTTGTTAAAAACAGATACGTTCCCGCCGGATAGAAGTGCTGTAAAAGATTTTCAGACACTTTATAAACGAAATCTACATTTGCTAATATTTTTTGCAAATCGATTTCCGTATGTCCCTTCAGATCGTCTAATTCATAGACCTGTTCCTGCTTTTTTTCACTATTCGGAATCAAATGTTCTATTTCCGAAAAGTTCGTAATCTTATTAATAGTTAAAGGTTTTGTTAACAAATCATCTGTCGTTAGGTTCAAAATCTTTGCAATACGAAGCAAACTATCTATTTTAGGCTCTGCCCTGCCCTCTTCATAGGAACTGATAACTCCTCTGTTCAAATCGAGAAGTTCAGCAAAAGCCTGCTGACTTAAACCCTTTATCTGTCTTATTTTTTTTATATTGGTACCAAAATAGGTCATATTACTTTTTTTGAAGTACAAAACAAAGGTAATGAAAATATTTTTATAATATTGCTAATATTTTTTGCAAATTAATTTTTTTTGTCTAAATTTGTTAAGACAACACTAATCTCTATTTAATGCAACGAGAAAAATTGTACACTAAAATTAAAGATTGGTTACTCGAACTCAATATTGAAATTGTGCACGAAAACCCGAATCATCAAACTTTTATTATCAGCAAGGAAGCTGAGGGAATCAAAAACATGATATTGGTTATTGCGCCACAAATATTGATTATTGAACAATTTTTATTTAGTTGTAAAAAAGATCAACCGGAAGTATACAAACAACTTCTGATTAAGAACAGGGATATTGTTCATGGTGCGTTCGTTTTAGATGAAACAGGAGAGCGAGTGATTTTCAGAGATACACTCCAAACCGAAAATTTAGACCAAAACGAATTGGTAGGAACTATTAATTCATTGAGTTTGTTACTTAGTGAATATTCGGCTGAGATGATCAGTTTTAGCAAATTGTAGAACAATTAATATTAGACAACTATGAATATTTTTAAACGACTTTTTAGAATAGGTAAAGCAGAAGCACATGCTGCTATAGACGGTTTGGAAGACCCGATCAAAATGACGGAGCAAGGAATCAGAGAAATGAAAGAACAACTGGACAAAAGTGTTCAGGCTATGGCTCAGGTAAAAGCTTTGGCCATCCGAAGAAAGAACGAACATGCTTCGCTTTTGAATAAATCAGAAGATTATCAAAATAAAGCCATGCTTCTGGTTCAAAAAGGGATCAAGGAAGAGATTGCTACGGAAGAAAGCGACCGTTTAGCAAAAGAAGCCTTAAAAATGAAAGAACAAGCTGTTCAGGATGCTAAATTAGCAGAAACGGAAAGTAAAAAACTGGAACAGGATGTTGAAAAAATGCAAGCGAATATCAACTCGTTAAAATCAACTATTGCAAAATGGGAAGGTGAATTGAAAACATTGCGTGCCAGAGTTCAGGTAAGTCAAGCGACACAGGACATCAATAAAAAAATGACGCAATTGGATTCAGACAGTACGATCAGTATGTTAGAAAAAATGAAAGACAAAGTACAACAACAGGAAGCGCTAGCCGATGCATACGGAGAAATTGCAAATGCGTCGAAAAGTATAGACGAAGAGATCAATGCGGTAGTAGATACAACAGAAAACAAAGCCGAAGCAGAGCTTCAAAAATTAAAAGAACAATTCAATGCTAACTAAGAATGAGTTTTGAAGAATTAATTGAAATATCGTTTACGCCCGCCAATGCGATACTGAGTATTATTTTAATACTGAGCGTTTTGTATTGGCTGTTTACGATACTTACCGGAATTGGTGACTTTGATCTCGATTTAGATGCGGATCTCGACTTAGACGGAGACCTTGATAATCCGGACGGATTGGTCGAAGTGGATGCTGAGCCTTCATCATTTATTCAATTTCTAAAATTCCTTAATCTGGATATTATTCCTATCACGTTCTTTTTAACATTAGCGTTCTTATTTACCTGGCTTATCAATGTTAACCTAAGCTTTTATTTACCACTGCCGAACTGGTTCTTTTTTATAACCATCATTCCGGCATTTATAGTGAGTTTATTCCTTACAAAATATATTTGTACTCCGCTAAAACCGGTCTTTAAAGAGATCAATCACAAAGGAGAAATAGCGTATGACTATTTAGGAAGAACCGGCACTATGATTACCAAAACAGAAGCCGATAAAATCGGCATGTTGGAACTAATCATTAATAAAGATCCGATCCGATTAATGGTAAAAAGCAAAGACGGTTCATTAATTAAACAAGGAGAAAAAGCAATAATCGTTGACGAAGAACCACAAAAAAAATTCTTCTACATAGAAAGAACATATGAAATTTAATAGAAACTAACGTAATTATTCAAAATTAATTTATGAGTACATTTTACATTACTTTGGCTGTAATCATCATAGCCGGATTAGGACTGATCTTCTGGATTTTATCCATGTACAAAAAAACAGTTCAGGGAGTTGTAATCCTTAGAACAGGTTATGGCGGAACCAAAGTGTTTTTTAACGCAGGTATCGTAATTCCTGTGATCCACCGTCAGGAAAACATGGACATTTCCGTAAAAAAATTAGAGATTTCCAGAGAGGGTAAAGATGGACTTATTTGTAAAGACAACATGCGTGCCGACATTCAGGTAGCCTTTTTCGTTCGTGTCAATAAATCTGTTGATGACATTGTCAACGTAGCACAAACCATCGGCTGTCAAAGAGCATCTGATATTTCTACCTTAAGAGAACTGTTTGAAGCTAAATTTTCAGAAGCTTTGAAAACAGTAGGTAAAAAATTTGAGTTCATTGAGTTATACGAAGCACGAAGCGAATTCCGTCACGAGATCTTAAGCATCATCGGAACAGACCTGAACGGTTATGTGTTAGACGATTGTGCCATTGACTATTTAGAACAAACGTCATTAGCTCAGTTAAATAAAGACAATATCTTAGATGCGGAAGGGATCAAAAAAATTACCGAATTAACAGCTAATCAAAATATTAAAGCCAATCTGGTAAGACGTGAAGAAGAAAAGACCATCAAAAAACAAGATGTTGAAGCACGTGAAGCAATTTTAGAATTGGAAAAACAATTGGCTGAAAAAGAAGAATCACAAAAACGTGAAGTAGAGAATATCAAAGCGCGTGAAAATGCTGAAATTTTAAAAGTAGCTGAAGAAGAGCGTTTAAAATATGAAAGCGTTCGCATTTCTACCGAAGAAAAACTTCAAATTGCAGAAGAAAACAAACAACGTCAAGTTGTCATTGCTGCCAAAAACAAAGAACGTGCCGATTTAGTAGAAACGGAAAGAGTACAAAAGGACCGTTTGTTAGAAGCGACCGAAAAAGAACGCGTTGTGGCTCTTGCTGATATCGAAAAAGAAAAAGCAGTAGAGCTTGAAAAGAAAAATATTCAGGATGTGATTCGCGAGCGTTTAATGAAAGAAAAAACGGTGGTAGAAGAACAACAAGGAATTTTAGATGTAGAAGCCTTAAAAGCTGCTGAAAGAGACAAACAAGTTCAGATTATTGCTGCGAGTAAAGAAGCTGAAGAACGTTTAATTGTAGAAACCAAAGCTGCCGAAGCACGTAAATTAGCTGCTGAAAAAGACGCTCAAAAATATGTGATCGAAGCGCAAGCAAAACGAGATGCTGCCGAAAAAGAAGCAGAAGCAAGAAAAATCATTGCTGATGCACAAGCTAAAGAAGAAGCAACTCTTGGTTTATCTGAAGCACAGGTAATGCATGCTAAGGCTGAAGCACACGAGCGTCAAGGTATTGTAGAAGCAACTATTATTGAGAAAAAAGCCGATGCCAACAAAAAAGAAGGTTTAGCAGAAGCCGAAGTTATCAAAGAAAAAGCATTAGCAGAAGCTGCCGGAATTACCGAAAAAGCAGAAGCGATGAAAAAACTAAACGATGCCGGAAAAGATCACGAAGAGTTCCGTCTGAAATTAGCAAAAGAAAAAGAAGTAGAATTGGCACAAATCGCTATTCAAAAAGACATCGCCGAAGCACAAGCTGTTGTTCTTGGTGAAGCTTTCAAAACCGCTAATATCGACATCGTAGGTGGTGAAAGTACTTTCTTTGACAATGTAGTGCGCCAAATCTCTGCCGGTAAAGGAATTGATAAATTTATTCAGCACAGCGAAAATGCGCAATTGGTAAAAGAAGCTTTATTAAGCAATGATGAAGAAGGAAATTTGGTGGGTAAAGTGATGCAAATGGTGGACAAATACAAAATCTCATCTGAAGACATCAAAAACCTAAGCATAGCTTCTTTGATTTTTAAATTAAAAGATGTTGCAAACGATAACGAACAAAGTGTTTTAGCCAAAGCTTTAGACATGGCAAGACACTTAGGGATCGACAATAAGCCGTTAAAATAAATCTTTATTTCTTTAAGTTCAGTGCCAATTGCTTCATTCTTTGGAGCAGTTGGCTTTTTATCCTATTTCTCTATTTTCATATAACAAATGAGTAGCGAATCTATGCAAAACGGAACATACGAAATCATTCAAAAACGTTTGAATGAACAAAAAAACGAACTATCCAAACGTATTTTTCAACTTGATGAAGAACGCAAAAAGATTTTCGGAGGCGTTGAATACAATTTAATTGCTAACGAACGTCTTTCTACGGAACAAAGTTGTAAAATCCGCGATATCATTTCGCTTGGAACTACTTGTTTGGTAGGACATCAAACACATCTGGGGCTAAAAACAGAGATCGCTTTGGAAGATGTGTTTTCCATGTACACGTTTACCAACAATCATTTTGAACCGCAGCCGCTTACCTGGTTGCAGGATCAAACCTTTATTGACGAATTCAAAAATCTATACAAATATTACCGAAATACCACTTTCGTAAAGTTTTTTATTGCCAATAACTTTTTGTATTTCGTTTTTCAACTGTCATCAAGTCCTTCTGATATTAAGGCTTTTAAATGGTTGATTAAAGATGAAACGCTTGTTTTTGTAGATGCAAGAAGTGCTGCGGAAGTAAAGTTTCCCAATCAGCATGAGTTTCAGTGGACCAAAGCAACACGCGACATGCAACGTACGGGTGCGCATCCGCATGTTTCCTTAGCCGATAAAGTTTTTGTGGAAGCCATCGGTGGTGATATTACGGTAAAAGTTGAAGACAATACACAAACCGGAAAAGGAATTTACAGCGAAGATGTTATTCATAAAGACCAAACGTTGGACGATGCTGAAATTCACTTTTTCGACTATCACAATCTACTGGTTTTTAAAATCAAACCGTATTTAGAAAGTGAACGATATTTTATTTACAATCATAAGGAAAAGAAAGTTGCCCGAATTGATTCTTTGGAATATTCCGCTGTTTTGTTGCCCGAAAACCAAGGGTTGATTTTTCCTAATGGTTTTGCGTTGCAAACCGGTGAAATTAAAGTGTTGGAATCCGAAAATCGTCCGGTGTATTTTTACAAGAAAATTTCCGGAATTAACGGCGAAAACTTCCTTTACGTTTTTTACGATCAGGAGCAACACGAATATTTGTTGATTCCTTACAACATTATCAAACAAGCTATTGAAACGCCTATTCAATGCAGCGGTTTTACGCTTTTTGAAGACGGAAAGATGTGTTATTTCAGAGGAAATGAAGATACCAAGCATCATTTGGTACAAATTTGGCAAACGCCTTTCACTAAAGATGTTGTTGTAAACGAACAAAACAAAGATAATATTCTGTACAAAGTCGGGAATAAAGACTTGGTTCGTTTAATGGCGGAATGTCAGGAATTGCAAGTGTTTTTGAGTAAAAAAGACACGTATAATGGTTTGTATAATGAAATTGTGAAACAAACCACAACCATTTTAGATAGCTATTATTTCCTGCAAGATAAAGGCGTTTTCAGTATCAACGAACCGCTTTCAGAAATCCGAAATATTGCACATACTGCCATTAACGAATTTGAAAAAGTTCAGGAAATTAAGAAGAAAACGGCAGTTGCTTTAGACGAAATTCATCAAAAATTTCAAAATAAAATTAGTGAATTAAACTATCAGTCGTACACTAATTTGCAGCAATATATTGTTTCATTGGCTGAAATTCGTTCGTTGCGAGGCGAAATGATTTCGGCTAAAGATTTGCAATATGCCGATGTCAAGCAAATTGAAGTTTGGGAAACCGAATTAGGAATTTTGGCAGATGAATTGGCAACCAATTGTGTTTCGTTTTTGTTAGAACCACAAGCTTTAGCACCTTATCAGGAAACCATTGATAGCTTGTCGGCTGAAATTACCCATTTGACCAAAACGATTCAAGGGAAAGAAATTGAGAAGAACTTAGATAATTTGGCCAACCAATTAGAACTTTTGGTAGACATTGTCAACAATTTAAAAATTGAAGACGCGTCGCATTCAACCCAAATTATCGAAAATATTTCGGTTTTATTCTCATTGATTAATCAGGAACGAATTGCGTTAAACAATAAGAAAAGAGAGCTTTCCGGCAAAGAATTGGCAGCCGATTTTAAAGCGCAAGTCACGTTGTTTGATCAAACGGCGATTAATTTCTACGAATTGGCAAACACGCCCGATAAATGTCAGGATTTCTTAAATAAATTGGCAATTCAGTTGGAAGAAATGGAAGCCAAATATGTCGATTTTGATGAATTCATTCAGGTTATCGGCGAAAAAAGAGAAGAAATCTACCAACAGTTTCAAACCAAAGGCGTTCAGTTAACCGAAGCCAGAAACAAACGTACAACCAATTTATTTCAATCGGCGGAACGTATTTTGAAAGGTTTGGCTAATAAAGTAGCTTCGTTTGCAACAGAAATTGAGATCAACGGTTATTTTGCATCCGATTTGATGATTGAAAAAGTTCGGGATATTGCCCAACAATTGAAGGATTTGAACGATGCCAATAAATCGGAAGAATTGCTAACTCAGTTAAAAACAGCTCAGCAAGAAGCGATTCGAAAACTGAAAGATCGAAATGAAATTTATGAAGATGGCGAAAATATTATTGCTTTAGGAAATTACAAATTTGCGGTAAACAAGCAAAAACTCGATTTGACTTTGGTAACCAAAAACAATCAGTATTTCTATCATTTAACAGGAACTAATTTTTATCAGCCTATTGAATATCAAGAAATTGATTCGTTTAAAGACGTTTGGAATCAGGAGTTTGTTACTGAAAATCAATCGGTAAAGAAAATCGAATATATTGCATGGAACGTGTTTTTGAAAAACCCGGATGTCGGAACAGAAAAAACAAATCGTGCTGCTATTGAAGAATTTTTCGCGAATCATTTTGGCGAAGGTTTGGTAAAAGGCGTTCACGATGAAGATGCTTTGCAAATTGTGACCAAATTACAGCAATTGAACAATCAATTAGGTTTGTTGCGCTATTCACCATCCGAAAGAGCTTTGGCGCAATTGTTTTGGTTCTTTTTGGAAGAAAGCGAAAAATCGTATTACGAAAAGCAATTCCAAGCCATTGAATTATTGAAGCAAACGTTCAAAAACACCGAGCAATTCAAATATTTGAACAAACAGCTTTCGGAAAAAATTGAACTTTTTAAAACACAATTTGATCATTTTGGAACCATTTCGTCTTACAAAGCGGCTTCTTATCTTAAAAAAGAAAACAGAAACGCATTCACGGTAAACGACGAAGCCAATACACATTATCAAAGTTTTGTGAAAAATCTAAAGGAACAAGGTAAAGATTTGGTTTTTTTTCAACGAATTGAAGATTTGTATCCGTTTCCTTCCGCGTGTTTTGATATCGTATTCAATGCTGTAAAAACCTATCTGTTAGAGCAAGATATTACCACAGCAGAAGGAACTTTAGACGAAACGGCTGTGTTTTTATTGGTGCATAATTTGAAATCAAATCAAGTGGTAAAAACCAATGCTTCAGGAGAATTGAGTGCTTTTAAAACGTTGCAAAAAGAAGAAATTTACACTTTGAATTTTCATCAATTCAGTCAAAAACTGGAATATTACATTGAGAAAATTCAACCTAAGTTTTTGGAATTCCAACAGTTGAAAAAACATTGGGTTGCCGACAAAAGAAAGCAGTTCAAATTGGAAACGTTCAGTACGCAGGTGTTGACTTCTTTCATCAGAAATAAATTGATTAACGAAGTCTATTTTCCTTTAATCGGTGCCAATTTAGCGAAACAAATCGGTGCGACAGGAGAAACAAAACGAACAGACCGAATGGGAATGTTGTTGTTGGTTTCGCCTCCGGGTTATGGAAAAACGACTTTGATGGAATATTTAGCCGACCGAATGGGATTGGTTTTTATGAAGATTAACGGACCTTCTTTGGGACACGAGATCACATCAACCGATCCGAGTGAAGCAAAAAATGCGGGAGCCAAACAAGAATTGGAAAAACTGAACTTAGCTTTTGAAATGGGCGACAATGTAATGTTATATTTAGATGATATTCAGCATTGTAATCCTGAATTTTTACAAAAGTTTATTTCTTTGGCCGACGGACAACGAAAAATTGAAGGTATTTTTAACGGCGAAGCCAAAACTTACGATTTGCGTTCCAAACGTTTTTGTTTGGTTATGGCCGGAAATCCGTATACCGAAAGTGGTGAAAAATTCCAAATTCCGGATATGTTAGCCAACCGTGCTGATACGTATAATTTAGGGGAAATCTCAGGCGTAAATGCTGAATTGTTTGATTTGAGTTTGATTGAAAACTCCATTTTATCCAATTCGTTTATGACGCGTTTGACTCAAGCGGGAATGAAAAATCTTTACGAAGTATACGATGGCATTGTTCATAACAATCCGAATGTTGCTGTTGACGGAAATTTTACGACTCAAGAAATTGAAGATTTTAAAAACGTTTTGGAAAAAATTATTCAAGTACGTAATACGGTTATCAAAGTGAACGAAATGTACATTCAATCGGCAGCAATGGCAGATGAATACCGTTCGGAACCGATTTTTAAATTACAAGGTTCGTATCGGGATATGAATAAATTAGTGGCCAAAATTGAACCGATTCACACAGATAAAGAAGTTGAACAAATTGTTTTATCGCATTATAAAAATGAATCGCAAACCTTGACCACAGGCGCAGAAGCCAATCTTTTGAAATTGAAAGAAATCATGCAAATTCAAAGTGAAACTGAAAAAGCGCGTTGGGAAGAAATCAAAACGATTTTCAAGAAAAACAATCGTTTGAAAAGTTTTGGAGGAAACGACAAAATGAATCAGGTTGTTGCTTTACTGGAAGATTTTGCAGAAGGTTTGAATGGTATTAAAAATGTGTTATCAGACAAAAAGTAAAAAGAAAAGACCTCAAATTGAGGTCTTTTTTTATTTAATTCGGTAAAATTTTCCCGGGATTCATAATGTTATTCGGATCAAAAAGTTGCTTGATTCCTTTCATTAAATTCAAACTTGTTTCGTTAAAAATGATTGGCATAAAATCTTTTTGTACGTAGCCAATGCCATGTTCGCCCGATAATGTTCCGTTTAAAGATTTAGTCAATTCAAAAATCTCAACAATTCCTTTTCTGACTTCCGTTTGCCACTGCTCATCCGTTAAATTTCCTTTGATGATGTTGACGTGTAAATTCCCATCGCCGGCATGTCCGTAACAAACCGATTGGAAACCATATTTTTTACCGGCTTCTTTAATTCCTTTTAACAACGTAGGCAATTCATAGCGCGGCACAACCGTATCTTCTTCTTTATAAACAGAATTGGCTTTAACAGCTTCGGCAACGCCACGACGCATTCTCCACAAAGCATTTTTTTGATCTTCGGTATCTGCAAACAGCACTTCGTCGACTTCAAATTGTTCCACAACACTTAAAATTTTTTCGGCTTCCTGCATTAAAACTTCCGGATAATTTCCGTCGACTTCAATAAGCAAATGCGCTTGATGTTCGGGTTTTACCGTTACATTGATGTTGTCAATATATTTCACGGACCAGTCGATAGCGTCTCGTTCCATGAATTCTAAAGCGCTTGGCACAATTCCCGCTCTAAAAATAGCTGAAACGGCTTCGCAAGCTTGTTCGGCTTTGAAAAACGGAACCAACATCAAAACATTGAATTGGTTTTGTGGTAATAATTTCAAAACAATTTTGGTCACAATTCCCAAAGTTCCTTCGCTTCCGACCATTAATTGCGTTAAGTTGTAACCTGTTGAGTTTTTTAACGTATTGGCACCCGTCCAAATGATTTCGCCATTAGGTAAAACTACTTCTAAATTTAAGACATAATCTTTGGTTACACCATATTTTACGGCTCGGGCACCACCGGAATTTTCGGCAATATTTCCGCCAATAAAACAACTTCCCATACTACTGGGGTCAACCGGATAAAACAAACCTTTTTCGGCAACGGTATCGCGCAATATTTGAGTGATAACGGCAGGTTCAGTAATAACCTGAAGATTCTTTTCGTCTATAGATAAAATACTATTTAATCGCTCTGTAGAAAGTGCAATGCCACCGTGAATACTTAATGCACCACCGCTTAAACCGGTTCTTCCGCCAATGGGAATTACCGGAATTTTATATTGATTTGCCAATTGTACCACTGCCGAAATTTGCGCTGTATTTTCCGGTTTTACCACAACATGCGGTGGAAAATTATAATCTTCCGTTTCATCGTGGCCGTAATTTTTTCGGGTTTCAAGATCGGTAAAGATGAAATTTTCACCAACTATTTCGGTTAATTCATTGATATGTTGAGCTGTTAATTCCATATTAAAATTGGAGTAAAATAAAATACCATAGTGCTAAGGTAACAAAAGAAAGCGGAATTCCGACGCCCACCATCATGTTACTTAATTTGGGTTTTAAACCGTAACTAGAAGCTAAAATTGCCCCGGTAATCATAGGTGCCATTGCTGCTTCGATAATTGAAACATCAATCGGTAAACCATCGGCTCCTAAAACTAATTTGTAGAGTACAAAAAAGAACAAAGGTGTTATGATTAATTTAAAAAGTAAGCCAACGCCTAAAAAGGGCCAATGCAAACTTCTGCGTTCAAATTTTAACTGAAGCCCAACTGCTACTAAAGCAACTGGTGAAACTGTTGCGCCTACGCGTTGAAAAACACTTTGCAGATCTATTGGAAAATCTACTTTAAAGAGATTCAACATCAAACCTAAGAAAAAGGCTAAAAAAGGTGGAAATTTTAAAATTTTGGTCAAAAGTGTTCTGGCACTTGGTGTTTCTTTTGAAAAACTCGTCGCTACAATAATTCCTAAAGTTGACATCACAACGAAAGAACCGGGTTGGTCTACAATAATAGCCGTTTCAATTCCTTCTTTTCCATATAGGGCTTCAATTACCGGAAAACCAACAAAAGAAGTATTGCCCAAACCACCTACTACAATTAGACATCCGATTAATTTTTTGGACCAACCTAATAATTTTCCCAATCCGTAAAAAAAGATGAATGACAATCCAAACCCCAGCCAAGCAATTCCTAAAGGATATAACAAAGACATATTAAGTTCTATTTTTGGAATGTAATATAACGCTATAGCCGGAATTGAGATGTAAATTACAAATTGGTTTAATGCTTGATGGGCATTTTTTGGAAAGGCAGGAACTTTTTGAAAAAGAACACCTAAGAGTAGGCATCCAAAAAGTAAAATAATATTATCCATTTTATTGGGAGTTAGTCTAACAAAGTTACAGGAAACTATCGGTAAAGAAACCTAATTCTTCCATAAAGTTAGAAAAATTCAATAATGTTGAGTATTGATTTTGAATGAATAGTTGTGATTGTTTTATTTTACAGTTTTCAGTAATTTTACACAAAAACGTATTCAAGTGGCAAAGCACAGCAAAACTCCAACAGCTCTTTACGAAAAAGATGGCGTAAAACAACCCGATTTGGTTAGCCAATCGGTTGCGCAAAACGTAAAGCAATTTAGAAGGAAACAACCTTCTGCTAATGAATTAGTTGAAGGGATTTTGAAAGGCGATAAAATAGCGTTGAGTCGAGCAATAACTTTAATTGAAAGTACCAATACGGAACATTTGGACAAAGCAAATGAAGTGATTCAAGGATGTTTGCCTCATGCCAACCAATCGGTTCGAATTGGAATTACTGGAGTTCCGGGTGTGGGAAAAAGTACGTTTATAGAAGCTTTTGGAAAATATTTGACTGCTATTGGTAAAAAAGTAGCTGTTTTAGCGGTCGACCCGAGTTCGTCTATTAGTCACGGAAGTATTTTGGGTGATAAAACCCGAATGGAAGAATTGGTCAAAGACGAAAATGCGTACATTCGTCCGAGTGCTTCTGGAGATAGTTTAGGCGGTGTAGCCCGAAAAACAAGGGAAACTATCATTTTGTGTGAAGCTTGTGGTTTTGATACCATTATTATTGAAACGGTGGGTGTAGGCCAAAGTGAAACTGCGGTTCATAGTATGGTTGATTTCTTTTTGTTGTTAAAAATTGCCGGTGCCGGCGATGAATTGCAAGGGATAAAACGCGGAATTATGGAAATGGCTGATACCATTGTGATTAACAAAGCCGATGGCGATAATATTGCGAAAGCGAAGTTAGCCAAAACCGAATTTAACCGAGCATTGCATTTATTTCCGGCTAAAAACAGTGGTTGGATACCAAAAGTAACCACGTGTAGTGCTTACGAAAAAACAGGAATTGACCAAGTTTGGCAAATTATAGCCGAATATTTTGAATTAACGAAAGGAAACAACTATTTCGAACACAAACGAAAAGAACAAAATCAATATTGGATGTTGGAAACCATAAACGAACAATTAAAAAACCGTTTTTACAGTCATCCGGAAATAAAAATCTTATTAGAACAAAACAAAAAAGCGGTGCAAAATAATGAATTATCACCTTTTGCAGCCGCTCAATTATTGTTAGAAAAATACTTTAATCTTTAATAAATTTCAATGTAAATTTATCGTTTATCGTAAGTATGTAATTTCCATTTGAAAGGGAAGAAATATTAATCATATCATTGTTCACTTCACCTGAAGAAATTAATTTACCATTCATATCAAAAATTTGATATTTTGATGCTGTTACAAAACTATTTGCTTTAATATTTATGAAATCTTTAGCCGGATTCGGATAGAATGTAAACGTATTATTTTCAAAACCTGATGTACTTAAAACTGCATTCAAATGATATTTAGCCATCATATGGTCTACGGCGCTAGTTGTACTATCATACCAATATCCTGTAACGATAAGTTTTCCGTCTGAAGTTACAACAGCCGATACCGCTACATCTTCATTATTATCAAAGTCTGTAGTTACTATTCCAAAATTTCCAAAAGTAGAATCTAAAGTTCCATCGCTTTCATATCGAACCATTGCAAAATTTCTATCTGTATCTTGTGATGTTCCTATTAAAACAATTTTTTGACTAGTAGCATCGTAATAAATTTTTGAAGAATTATCGTTTCCTTCTACATAGGTTTCTACCATACCATTATAATCAAAACCTAAGTCAAGAGTTCCATCTGTATTTAATCTATAAAGTAGGAAGGAATTACTAGTTTGATTTGTTTCGAAAGTTGCTAATACTTTATTATCGCTTTGAATTTCAATATCACCATTTGAATAGTAATCAACAACTTTGTTGGTATAGAATCTTCCACTACCATTGAACGTAGGATCTAAAAGACCAATTGAGTTAAACTTCAAAATTTCAGCTTGATAATCCCCAAAAGAATTTGAAACATACGCCAAAGCAATAATCTTATTATCGCTTAAAACTTCTATTGAAACTAAAGTTTCATTTAAACTACTTGAACCAAAATCGCTAACCCCATTTACACCAAATGAAGTATCAAATGTTCCATCATCATTCAATTTTATTAAAGCAAAATCACTATTGTTGTTTTCAGGAAAATTGCGACCTGCTACAATAATTTTGTCATCTGAAAGTACCTTAATATCATAAATCTCGCCTCCAAATGTTCCAGAAATACTTAAATCAGCTAAACCACCGTTACCAAAAGTAGGGTCTAAAGTTCCATCTTGATTCAGTCTAATTAAGATAAAACCAACACCTAAACTATTTCCGCCTAAAAGTATTTTACCATTGTTGTCCAATTCAATAGAATTTAATTCTCCTGCAGCTAAAAAATATACCATTCTGCCATTTTCTCCAAATGTAGTATCTACAGTACCATCAGTATTATACCTTACTAAACTAGGATAATAATTGTCATTACTATAAACCATTCCTAAATTTAGTATTCTTCCATCCGATAAGATTGCAGAGTCAATAATATAATCATCTGAATCATAATCTAACTTAAAAGAATATTTTCCTGTTCCATTAAATGATGTATCTAAACTTCCGTCAAGTACATTAATTTGAGTAACCGCAATTTTATCTTTATAAAAGGACTCATCTGTATTTCCTGCAATTATTATTTTATCATTATAAAGTGATATTCCGCTTCCTACATCATCATAACTATAGAATGAAATAAAAACAGCTCCATCAGAATCGAACGTAGTATCTAGATTTCCACTTGTATCAAAACGAATTAAAACCATATCTGCAGTATAGTAGGGACTGGTCATATTTTCTTCTGTACTTAATACTAAAATTTTATTGTCTGACTGCACTTTTATTTTTCCCTCAAATCTAGTGTCAATGTTAAAAGTTACAGTTGATAATCCGCCTGAGCCAAATGACGTATCATACGAACCGTCTGTATTCATTCTTATTACATACAAGTAACTACTACCATTATAAAAATATCCCGTTAAAACAATTTTATTATCTACTTGTAAATCTATATCATAAAAATTATCACTAGTAGAGCCGGAAAAACCAAAAATTTTATATCCCGTAGAATTAAAAGTGGTATCTAATGAACCGTTACTTGTATATCTTAATACAAAGATGTTAGAATCATTAGTTGAAGTTATATAATCTCCACCTACTACAATTTTATCATCAGTTTGTATACTTATAGCTTTAGGCATATCCCTATGTTCAATATCTAAGTATACCTCTCCTCCACCTCCAAAAGTTGTATCAAGTATACCATTTGTATTAAATCTATATAATATTATATCTTGTTGAATATTATCAATATTTTCAATGGTCAAAAGCACAATTTTCCCTGTAGATTGTAATTCTAAGTCTACTACACTTCTCCCATATTGAGAAGGAGTTACTGAATAATAAGTACCATCAATTGCAAAACCTAAATCGGGAGTACCATCAGCATTATATCTAGCCATTGCTACCTCATTATTATAACTACTTCCAACCAAAATTTTACCATCTGCCTGAAGCTTTATTACATTGATTCCTTCAAGAAATGGATGTACAATTTCACCGGTTGTGTTAAATGAAGTATCTAAAGACCCATCAGAGTTTAATCTGGTAATGAAGCCTTTCTTAGTAACTCCTGTATCAATTTCCCCTGCTAATAAAAGTTTTCCATCAGATTGTAAAACTTGACTATTAACGTTAAAGGCAGCATCTCCAAAGTTTGTTTTTACTTTTCCATTAGTACCAAAACTAACATCTAAATCTCCTGGTTGCTGTGCATAAGAAAATAAAGAACCTAATAAAATAAGTGACGCGATGTATTTTTTTATCATTTTAAATATATTTATTTCGTGCGAAAATATAATTTTTTTTGGTTTAAAGAAGTAAAAATCCGCTTAATTATTAAACAAAAAAACGGTGCAAAATAACGAATTATCGTCTTTTGCAGCCGCTCAATTATTATTAGAAAAGTATTTTAAATAAACCATTCTTTTAAGAAGAACAGATAATAAACCCTTTGTTCACAGAATTAATCTTTCTTGAACTAAGCCTGAAAACACCTATTCCTTCTCTGGAATTTGTATTGTTTGTATTTCCCTCGATCGTTGTGATATAGCCGCCTTGAACCGACTCAACTATTCCTGTATGCCCAAGTCCGCTACCATAAGATATTATAAAAACAGCCCCCGGAACTATTAATTCAGGATCGTTTACAGCATCCTTTGCAGCAATTTTAGACTGAACTGTTTTATCCCACTGATACAAACAACCTCCGGTCTTTACTAGTGGATTAACTTGCCCTAATTCTTTAGCTGCTTCATCAAAGCACCAGTATACAAATCCCATACACCAAGGATAGCCACCAGACAAACCTACTGATCCTAAATATTCATCCACCATCGGTCCTCTATTACTTCCCAATGGTTCTTCTAGTTCTCCTATCTGAGTTCGGGCTATTTCTATTACTTTTTGTAAAAAAGCATCATCCGTTGAAGTCACAATAGGAATAGATTCTTCTCCAAATAAAAATTTCCATGTGATCGGTCCTATTTTACCATCTGCAATAAGAGGAAAACCATTTTCGTCTAGTGTTCTGCTTTGGTATAATTTCACTGCATTGTGTGTTTTATAACCAAAATCGCCATCCACTACCAGATTGGCAATTCCTAATTCATTTATTCTTTCCTGAATGGCTTTAACGATAGTTTTATCGCTCTCTCCTTTTTTTATAATTCTTCCTGGATAATTCATTGTTTTTGTTTTTTAATATTGTTGTAAAATTTCCGGATACGATTTTGAGTTTTTCTTATCCAATTCTATCTTACCGATGGATTCAAAAATTAAAGGAAGGGTTCGAATCAAATTTCTAATTTCCTGATTTGATTTGCTAAAGGCTTCAAAACCGAATGTAAAAACAATAGCTTCCTTCAGCTTGAATTTAGTAAGTTCAATTCCACAGCCTTCATCAATAAATGCTGTAGCATCGACTAATTTTCTAGTATTTAGGTCATACTTCATAATTAACCGATCCTTTGCTACCGGAATCCATTCGGCTGTGGTACTTCCTGAACTCACAATTTCTGTAATTAAAGGAGCATCCACTAATTTAATACTGTATTTTATCCAAGTATTCAATTGTCCTTCAATCTGTTCATTGAATTTAAACTCTTTGTTTTTATCTATTTGTTTTTTAATCTCCACGTGGGAAATCATCCCTTCTTCCATTTCTTTTGGGTCTCTGATCTTTATTCCTAACGAATTGATATCGGGTAACTTTAGATAATAATCGTATCGGGGATAATTATTTTCCTGTTCAAACTGTTGGTTATAAGTTGCAAACCAATGTTCCACCTGTTTTTCCTGGCCTTTGTCCAAGAGCCAACGAACCTCTGCACTCTTTACCATCTTTTTTTAGCTTTATAATGTTTTACTGTATGCGGTTCAAGACTTCAATCTGGGAATCTCTAGAGTTGTCGATTCTTTATAATTCAAACTCTCCGTTGTTATCTTTATCAAATTATAGTTTTCATCAAAATACTTTACAGAATAGTTAATATCTTGGCTATTTTGTTTTCCGGGAATAATAAAACTAAAATTGAAACTTCTTTTTGACGAAGCTTTAATATCTTCTTTTAAGATGTCAAAATTGAAAAGACTTTGCGAATTGACAACCTCAACATCGAGTTGAATGCGCCCAACTTTTTTCGGTTGGGGAGCTATATCCACCTTAATGTACCTTCTTAAATCAGAATCTTGGGAGCTTTGTGTATTAATTTCCTTTTGAATATCTTCTACAATTTCGTATTTCAATTCTATACTATTTAGCGTTTTGCTATTCAATATTGCATTTATGGCATCATAAGTAATCTCTTTTGATTCATTGGATTTCAATACCGGAAACGTTTGGAAAAAAGTTTGATTAAAAAAAACTTCTTTGCTTTCATCCACAACAATTATATCACTTAAAACACAATCAGATAATGAGAAATTCTCTAATGTAATTGTCTTCTTGTCATTGTCTAACGATGCTTCTATTGCATTTCCGATTGTTTTATTGATGTTTGTATCTATAATACTTGAATCTTTGATCTCTTTATAAATGAAATTTAAATTAGCATATTGAGATATTCCATTTTGCAAAGCATTGAAAAGAAGATTGGAATCCCTAAGCGATTCTGTTTCGTAATTAAGTTGGTAATATTTTCCGTCTTTCACTACGGTGGCGCCTTGTAAAAGGTTATTTCCTGTTATTTCAATCTCTGCATCCGGCAAGTCGTTAGGAAAAAGAAATCGAATGTCATTTTCGTCATCCAGAAAACTGTTTCTTTTGAGCTCTAATTCAAGTTTAGCACTATCAAATCCGGAAAAATCCGGACCAATTGCAAAATCGAATACCACTTTAGACAATTCTTCTTGTGCACCTTCTACATTCGCAAAAAAAGAGATTTCTACGCAGGGACTGAAATCATCTGATGTTCTTGCTATGAAATATTTTTTAGGAACAATCAGAAACGTATTGGGCTGAAGTGTTGACTTATAAATTGTTAGGATGTTGAAAGGAAATGCGGTAATGTTTATTTGCTGAAACTCTGAAAAATCATCATTTAACTTGAATGGATTCGTTTCAATTATTTCATCATTTAATGTTTTAAACAAACCACTTGACAGATTAAAATTTAAAGTTTGATTGTGTTTGTAGATGTACGTAGACTTCACAATTGTTTCGGTCTCTTTGGGTAAAGACATTTTTACCTTTTTATCCGCAACTCTTGCATCAACTGCTTTCGCTTTTATAACGTCGCCTTTTCTAAAATTTAAAGTACTTACTTTTAATTTTCCCAAAGTATTTGCTTTCATCACAATATCTCTGGATAGATTTTTACGTAAAGCCGTCATCGGATTTAATGAAATAATCGGGCGGAACTTTACTTCGGTATATCCTTTAAATTCAAAATACAAATCAATACTACATTTTAACGCCTCGATTTTGGTAATGAGATTCGTAAAAGCAATTTTAACCGCTTCGTCTTTCAAATTAAATTCAATATAATTACTATCGTCATGAATTACTCCGGTAATCAGGATTGTTTCATCATTGGAAACTTTTAACTGTAATGTGGCCTGAGTTAACGATAGATTGATGTTTTGTTGCGAACTTGATCTACTCTTTAAAAGCTGGTATGATACTAAAAGACTACCTAGGCAACCTTTTATATTTCCTTCTGCATCAAATACATTTTCGTAGTAAAAAATGGTTTGTTTGTAAGGTGTTATCTGAATTTGAGGAAATACCATTTGTACTTTACTATCCTCATAGGCTTCAAATTTAGATCCTTCCTTAAACTCGTCCGTATTTTTTATAAAAGGATTGTATTCTTTTTGTGTTTTGATCAACGGGATTATCCTTTTTTTAATTTCTATTGATTTCACTACGGGATGAGCTACTATTACCGATTTTTTTCCAATCACATTTTTTCCCAATACAGTAACGGGAGCTGCCGGTTCCAGATTAAATCTGTTAACAGGAACCAATTTTTCTCCTTTGATTTTATATACTTTTTGAGTGTCTGGCATGTTTCTATAGTTTAAATTTTTTCTTTTGAAGGAAAAAGGAGAACATTTCATTCTCCTTTTTCTTTTTAAAATACTCAACTTGAGAACTCATCTCTTATTTTTTGAATATCTTTATTCTTAGCCTCTGTGTCAGTTGGTATTTCAAATAACACATCTCCTTCTAAATAATCCAACTCCATGTAAGGTGTGGTAATTGTTACTTTTTTGTTTTTATTACCTATCTTTCCTTTACAAGTATATTTGATCTTGTATTTGGTATTCTTAATATCATACCCGGATTCATACCATACACGATAAGGAATAAGATCTTCATAATTTTCTGAAGTGAACTTAAACTTCTTGCTCGACATTTTATCTACTTTAAAAGTCACTTCCAGCGTATCGCATTCGTACAATTCTTCTGTTGACAAAGTATAATTAATCATGTTTTCAATAGGCAGCGGAATGAACAATTTGGTCCCTTCAAATTCAAACTCGTACTCTTTGTCTTTAATTTTTACGCGTTTGTCCTTTTCATACATAATGTTTTCTCGAACTTTTACTTTATTTCCGTCTGCTCCCTGATTTTTAACAAAGTCGAAAACAAAAGCGTTTGTATTCATAGATCTATCGTTCCATGTAGCTGGTAAAATGGCATCAATTTCTTTACCGGATCTGGATGTTGTTTTTACATAAGGTGTTCCTCCTGGTGCTAACATTCTACCGGAACTTTTCCATACAATACTTCCATTAGAATCAGGGTAACCTACTTCAATAGACACTTGGCTAACCGGACTGTCATTCACAATATCGCCGTCTTTATCCATTTTAATTAAGCCACCGTTCAAAGAAGCGATCACCTGTACTTTTCTCCAGTCTTCGTCTAAACGCACTTCAGTAATGTATTTTTCAAGATCTTTTTTTGCCGCTTCTCCTGACTTTGTAGTCAACGGAGTTAAATTAGCATCAATCTTTGAGCTCATTACCTCAATAGCAGAAAACTTAATTTCATCTGTAAATTTGACTTTACGTATTTGTTTTCCTGATTTTATACTTAATCCTACTCCTATATCACCTCTTAAAAAACGGAAGAAACTACTTTTTACTTTTGGATCATCTGCAGGTGTAAATTGTTTTTCCGGTTTATCAAAAATCTCTTTTTGTACCAATTGAAAAGCAAAATCCCGCTGTTTTGACAATAATTCTTTCTCAAATTTTTCTCTTTCCTCGTTTGTAAATTGGGAATCGGTAATTACTTCAGATATAATACCTCCGCTGGTTACAATCTTTTCGTACTCATGCTCCCAGCTTAAACTTACAAATGAAACTTCGGCTTTTACTTTTGAAGAAAAATAGCTGTGAACTTTTTCTACATCTATAGTTGTTTTGATCGTTGTAGTTGGCAGATACGCTTTATACTTGATATTGTTTACAACTTGTAAATCATTAGTACCATTCTCTAATGAACTTTTAACCACAGAAGCACTATTTCTTCCCATTAAAACAGAGAAAGAGTTTTCTCCAAGTCCGAAAGTCGTTCCGGGACCATCGCCTTGTACATTAAAAGACCATGGATTTGCTCCTCCAAACGGATTTTCTTTAGATTCTTCTCCTACAATACGCAAAGAAATATTATTTTCTACTAACTGTATCGGGCGAACATTTGTTTCGTTGAAATCTCTGTCAACTCCTTTTTTATACGAAAACAACCCAAATAATTTCCCTTGTCTGTTGTTGTTATGCTGTGTATGTAATCTGTCTTTCAATTTATCGATTGCTTTTTTCAATAACTCTTCCGGTACATCGATTGTAGAAGTCAAAGTTGTGTAAGCACCTGCTTCTTCTTCTAATCCTTCTGCTCCGATTACTGTTGAAGAATCTCCTTCTGATTTAAAAACCTGCATTGAAAATTTATACTTTCCATCTTTTCCCGGCTCTTTTGCTAATCTTGGAGTTGCCGGATAATAATAAAATTGCATAGGTTCATTTCCTTCCCGAAGTTCAATGTTATTCGGATCTGGTGAAAAAACAATTGAGAAATCAGCTCCATCTTCCTTCTCTAATAAAATTTCTACTGTCCCGGCTCCTGCATGTGGATAACCTAGGGGCTGTGGTTTTAATGTTGGCATTTTTTTAGTTTTTTAAATATTTATGCTTACTCTTTTGTACAGTTTTCGGCGTCCCTGTTATTCGATCGATGAGACAAAGTTGAGACTTTACTAAAAGGTAATTACCAGGTCTTTACCTGATTTTAAATAGAAATCAACGGTAGAAAAAAGGGTGTTTTTCCCCTAAAATGAGAAATTTCAATACGTTATTTTTGTCAAAATAAATTCACATATATTATGAAATTAATTAAAACTACTCTTATTGTTACTATTATTTCAGTAGTATCACTTTTTACTTCATGCGCTACCAAAAAGACTGATGAAGTTACTATGCCACATAACATCATTTCTGTAAAAAAAGGAATTTTGATGAAAGAAACTTATGAAAAAGGTGTTCAACGTATTATTGAAGATAATCGAGAAAACGGTTCTTATAAAGCAACAGAGTTTGCTTGGATCGATTTGGATTCTTTAAAAAATTATATAAAACTATTGGACAAAGTTTCCAAACTAAATAATACTAAAATATCGGGTATCAGAATTTACTTTTCACAATATCCTACTGAAGGATATAATTATTCTCAAGAAGAAAAGGAACGGCTTATACCAGGTCGAGAAACACTATTCTTTGCGCCTACTATTAAGGCAAATAGAACAAAACTTTCTCAAGCTTATCCTTTACTTGAAAACGTTCCTTTCAGCATTCAACATGACGGAACAAATAAATTAGTCGGAAAATTGAAAGTTATTGAGGAACTAACTTTTAAAAATAATAGGCAACTAAGATCTCTTATGACTACGACAAATAGTGATACTTCTTTAGAGGACAATACTGATGAAACTAGTTTGCTACTTAATGAACTAGCTATGTTTCCTCCTCCAAAAAACAATTAAAAAACATTGAGCCATAGCTTTGCTATGGCCTTTTCTATTTTTTAAACCAAAAAATATATGCGTATACTGCTTTTCTCAACTGAAAACATTAGATTTTTTTTGATTTTGCTAGAATTTTTTGTGGCACTATTTGGAACGTTCTTTTTTCATAAATTCTCCAAAAGTCCGCTTAAAATACTATTGTTTATTTTATGGTATACTTTTGTAAACGACATTTTAGGAATTGTAATGCAATATGTATTTAAAACAAACACTAATTTTATCATTTACAATTTTTATCAGGTTATTCGATTTTCTGCTTTGTTGTGGATATACAGCCAATATGTCAGAAATATCAATAATTATAAAGTAATCACCTTTTTTCAATATTTTTACTTATTCGCCTTTTTAACAAACTTTTATTTTGAGGATTTCTGTGAAAGTTATTTTCTGAATACTTTCATCATCGGAGCTTCACTCATAACAATAGCTATCATTATTTATCTTTTTGAAATATTGCGATCCGATAAAATTCTTTTTATAACAAAATCATTGATCTTTTGGGTTAGTTTTGCGCATCTTATTTACTTTGTCCCTAATGTTCCTTTTTACATTGTAAGGAAGTACTATTCTGACTCGAATACTATTCCATTCATATTTATAA
Organism: Flavobacterium haoranii; assembly: GCA_003246205.1. Lineage (GTDB taxonomy): Bacteria > Bacteroidota > Bacteroidia > Flavobacteriales > Flavobacteriaceae > Flavobacterium > Flavobacterium haoranii_A. Next base: position 32,849 of record QKBC01000009.1, read on the forward strand.
TCAATTATTTCTTACTTTTAATCTATAATAGTATACTAATTTCAGGATTTATATGGAGCAAAACGGAATCGAAGGAGTAATTTTTGCCATTCTAGGGCTTACAGGATTATGTTTTGTAATTATCCTGTTAATTGTAATTTTTCAGAAAAAGAAAAACAAATTACTAATCAAGCAAGTTGAAGAGAAAAAAAACTTTGAGCGGGAAATCATAGAATCACAAATTGAAATAAAAGAACAAACTTTGCGAAATATCAGTTGGGAACTGCATGACAACATCGGACAGTTATTAACTCTTGCTAAAATTCAACTTCAAAAAATAGAACACTCTGACACTAAAGAATTGCATAACAATCTCACCAACATACTAAATGAGGTTCGTGCACTCTCCAAAGTGACCAATCCTGATTATATAAGCCAGATCACTCTAGAGGATGCCCTGAAACTGGAAATCAACCGCTTTAACAGATTGAATTACATTGAGTCTTCTTTAGAAATCAAAGGAAACTCTTTACTTATAAATTCCAAAGCAGAAATCATTATTTTCAGAATTTTACAAGAGTTTTTTTCAAATACCATAAAACATTCAAAAGCAACAAAACTTACTGTTATTGTGGAATATGATAACATCAAAAACAGGCTAATCATTGAAGCTTATGACAACGGAAAAGGGTTTGACACCTCAACTAATTTTGATATGGGAGTGGGTTTACTGAACATGAAAAAAAGAGCCAGCCTTATTCAGGCTGATATCAAACTGAGTTCTAAAATTGATATTGGAACTAACTTGCGAATTGTGTACGCACAAATTAATTAATTTTTGATTGCATAACAATCATAAAAAATTTCAATCATGGACAAAAGAACTGTTGCTATTATTGAAGACCATACATTACTATCTGAAGCCATTGCCGGAGTTGTAAATAGCTTTCCTGATTTTTATGTTGCTTTTTTATGTAAAAACGGAGCGGAACTGATTGAAAAATTAAAATCCCATAAAGCACCAGAAATTATTCTAATGGATGTTAACATGCCCATCATGAATGGTATAGAAACGACAAAGTGGCTATCTGAAAATTATCCGGATATTGATGTCATTGCCTTAACCGTTGAAGAAGATGAACATACCATTCTGAAAATGATAAAAGCAGGTGCCAAAGGTTATCTACTAAAAGATGTAGATAAAAAAACGTTAGAATATGCTTTGGAAAAAACAGTTGAAACCGGTTTTTATCACAACAATTTAGTTAATAATGTACTGCTTAACTCTATAACTGGCAAATCTCCTAAAGAAGAACTGCTAAAAGATTCAGAAATTGAGTTCCTGAAATTAATCTGTACCGAAATGACTTATAAAGAAATTGCAGATAAAATGAACCTGAGCCCAAAAACGATTGATGGTTACCGAGATAATTTATTTGTAAAATTAAATGTAAAAAACAGGATTGGACTTGTTATCTATGCTATTAAAAATAAAATTTTTAATATCTAACCTCTTTTACTCCTCGTAACGTTCCATTTCTCTATCGTAGAATTCGCCCGCAAGAGTGATTAAATGCTCCATTTCGCTCTCTAATTCCTTTTCGTCTTCTCCTTCTACGTCTTCTAAAATCTCCACTTCATCGTCTTTTAAATTAATGATGAATTGAGGAAAATCTAAATGAATGATAAAAATATCTTCTGGAAAATCAGAATTATCAGCCAGTACAAATTTTGGTAAGTTCATATATTTTATATTTATTTTTTAGTTTAAATTATTTGGCGTTTTTAAAACCATTCTCTTAGTTTCACTGTTAAATCGAATAAACAAAATGGCTGCAGCTACTGTTAATCCTGCAGAAAGCCCGATCCAGATTCCGGTTGCCCCTAAATTAGTAAATAATCCTAAATAAATAGAAATAGGAAAACCAACTACCCAATACGCTATAAACGTAATATACATAGGGACTTTTACATCTTGCAATCCGCGTAATGCACCAAGAACAACAACTTGTAAACCATCTGAAATCTGGAATATTGCAGCAATTAATAAAAGCTTAGATGCCAAAGTTACTACTTCCAGATTTTTTTCTAAATTTTCTACATCCTTCAAATCCAGAAATAATTTAGGTAATTGTTCGTGCAGTACTAAGAATGTCAATGCAAATATAATTTCCAGCAATACTGTCAATAAAAAAATAGAAAAGGCTACTAATCGTAATTTGGCATAATCCTCTAATCCTTTCTGATTACCAACTCTGATCATAGCCGCCACACTAAGTCCGGAAGCAAACATAAATGTAAATGAAGCTAAACTTAGCGCAATTTGATTTGCAGCTTGACTATTTGTCCCTAAATTTCCTGAAAGCCAAATTGCTCCTGTAAATAATGCTACTTCAAAAAACATTTGCATGGCAGACGGAGAACCCAGTTTAATAATTTTTAGATTGATCTCTTTTCTAATCTCTTTTAAAGAAAAACCTTCAAAATAAGGTTGAAATTTAGGTCTTAATTTTAATGCATAATGCATAAATGCTAACATTACAATACGCGAAGCAATTGTTCCGATGGCTGCCCCTACAATACCTAATTTCGGAAAGAACCAAACACCATAGATCAATAAATAATTGAGCGTAATATTCGTTATATTAGCTAAAATAGTAGCCCACATGGAATATTTGGTCTGACTCATTCCGTCCGCAAACTGCTTATAAGCCTGAAACATAATAAGCGGAATAAGCGAAAAAGCAACTATATCCAAATAAGGTTTTGCTAACTCAACAACATGCTCCGGTTGTTTCATATAAGCAATTAAAGGTTTTGAAAAATAGATAATTGTAAAAAGAACAACGCCTAAAATAGTACACAGATACAATCCATGATGAAATGCTTCACGTCCTTTTTTTACATCCGATTTTCCATCAGCTTCAGCTACCAATGGTGTAATCGCTGTTGAGAATCCTATTCCCAAAGACATAGCTATAAAGATAAAACTATTCCCTAGCGAAACAGCAGCTAATTCCGAAGGTCCTAGCTTTCCGACCATAATATTATCTGCAATCCCTACAACAGTATGACCTAACATTCCTAAAATGATAGGATATGCTAAGCGGAGATTATACGAGAATTCTTTGGTATAGTTTGCTAAAGCCATGATTTTTTGAAAAATGTCCGCAAATATACAGAATAAAAAACCGACAGAAATTGAAATCTTACCGGGTTTAGGAAATATTAACTTTTATTTATTCTTCCGTAGCCAATTTATCATGATAGAATTTGATATTATCCTTTACTTCCTGTTCTAGCTCTGGTTCTTTAATATCAGTATATTTCTGTAGCTCTTCTAAAATTGTTTTAGCCACTAAATAACGGGAAGTTTCTTTATTATCAGCCGGAATAATATACCAAGGAGCATGTTTTTTAGAAGTTTCATTAATAGCTTCTTCATAATAGGTTTGGTATTGGTTCCATAATTCTCTTTCTTTCAAATCGCCCGGAGAAAATTTCCAGTTGTGGTCTTCTTTCTCCAATCGGCGAAGCAAACGCTGACGTTGTTCTTCTTTACTTAAGTGTAAAAAAAATTTCAAGACAATAACACCATTGTTTGTAATATGCCTTTCAAAATGATTGATACTTTCAAAGCGATTTTTCCAAAACTCAGGCGTAATGTCCTCAACAGAATTAATACCCGGGATCCGTTCATTCATTATATATTCCGGATGTACGCGGGTAACCAGAACATTTTCATAATGCGTTCGGTTAAAAACAGAAAACTTTCCTTTTTCGGGCAAAGCCAAATAATGACGCCATAAATAATCGTGCTCCAACTCACTTGAATTTGGCGTCTTAAAACTATATACCACAACACCACGAGCATTAAACTCTTTAAAAACTTCACGTATCAAACTGTCTTTTCCGGCAGTATCCATTCCTTGTAAACAGATTAAAACACCATATTTATTGTGAGCGTACATTTTATCTTGTAACCTACTCAGTTTTTCTCTTATTTTTTGAAGTTCCTTCTCTTTTCTTTTTTCTGAAGTTTCTACATCAATAAATGTAGGAATGTTTTCTAATTGTATTGGTGCTACAACTTTTAAATGCGTTATAGGAATGTTTTTCATAATACTGTCTTTTTTTTCTGAAAAATGATTCGTTTAATTTCTAAATTTGAGCCAAATTTAAAAATACAAAATTTTGGAAATAGCAGCTGTATTAAATAAGAATTTATTTCTTATCAAAGAGCATATCGGTATGTTCAAAGCATCGAACAACTTTGATATTTTTGACTTAGAGAACGGTAAAATGATTATGACGTGCCGTGAACCTAATTTAGGTTTCTTCACTAAGTTATTCCGCTTTACCGATTATAAAAGAATGACACCATTTGAAATTGAGATAAAAGATGAACAACAAAAAACACTGATGATTATAAAACGTGGTGTAACATTGTTTCGATCTGATGTAGAAGTTTTAGATGGAAATCAACGTCTTTTAGGTGTTTTTAAACAAAAATTCTTCTCTATTGGCGGAAAATTTGAAGTTTGGGATAAAAACGACCGTCCGTTATGTACTTTAAAAGGAAAATGGACTGGTTGGAATTTTAGTTTTCTGGATAAAAACAATACAGAAATTGCGCATGTATCTAAAAAATGGGCCGGTATCGGTAAAGAATTTTTTACCAGTGCCGATAATTATGTAATAGAAATTAAAAACAGTGTTCCGGAGAATGATCCAATTCGATACTTAATTATAGCAGCTGTAATGTGTATCGATATGGTGTTTAAAGAATAGCCATATTATGTTGAAAACAGTATCCCAATTGAATTTTTCAATTGGGATTTTTTATTTATCTTTAAAAAAATTCACTTTGCTCCCAACCTTTTCTTTCTTTTTACACTCTATATAAGAAAGCGACAATTGTGATGGACGAAAAAATCATACAGGCCTGTAAAAAACAACAACGAGATGCGCAGCGAAAGTTATACGAGCACATGGCTCCGAAGCTTTACTATTTGTGCAAACGCTATCTAAAAAAGGAAGAAGAGATTGAAGAAGTCTTAGCCGATTCTTTTTACATCATTTTTACCAAAATAGATCAGCTAAAAGAAATTTATGCCTTTGAAGCCTGGGCTCGAAAAATTACGGTAAACCAATGTTTATTGCAATTGAAAAAAAATCTCAATTTCAATTTGTATTTAGAAGACGTTGCGTACAGCGACCAGCCTTTGGCAGAAGAAATAACCGATTTAGAGGAAGAAGATTTACTCAATTTGGTACAATACCTTCCGGAAGGCTGCAAAACGATATTCAGCTTATTTGTCATTGAAGGTTATAGTCATAAAGAGATTGCTATCCAACTTCAAATTTCCGAAGGAACTTCAAAATCACAATTGAACGCCGCTAAAAGCAAACTGAAAGAATTGGTCACCACCTACTATTATCAAAAAGCAAAGTAAAATGAAAACAGAAGAGCAACTATATAACAAAATTAAATCGGCTGCCCGAAAAGGAGAAACACCTGATTTTCCGAATATGGAAAGTATGTGGAACCGTATAGAAGATAAATTGGAAGCTAATGTTTCCCAAAAAGAAACTTCCCGCTGGAAAAAAGTAGCCATCGCCGCTTCTATTGTTCTTGTCGGCACTATTGCTTATCACTTTTATCAACCTAATGAACCTTTGAAAGTTAATGAACAACCGTTGGTTCTTCGAGATACTGTAAAAGTTAAAAAAACAATAGAAGAAAGTACTGTTGTAACTAATGAAAAAACAGAATCTATAAAAGCTGTACATCCGGCTATAAAAGCAGAAGCATCACAAATTATTGAAGAGCAAGTTCAATTAAAACCGAACGCTGTAGCCTTAGAAGAACCTAAAAAAGCTGAAATTAATGCCGAAATATCGGAAACCTCAGCTTCAAGCTTATATGATGATGAAATAAAAGTTCCGGTTTCTTCTGAAAAAGTTGCTATAATTCCCAAAATGAGCATTGTTGAAACTGCTTCTGCTCAGAAAAGAACTCAAATAGCTCCGAATTATAATGCAGTAACCGAAAGAGAAAATCTGCAATCAAGAAAGTTAGTACCTTTGATTTTACTGGACGGACAAAAAATTTCAGAAAAAGAATTAGACAAAGTAAGTCCCGCTGAATTAGATTCTATCGTTCTGCTGAAAGAACCGCTTTATATCATTAATGGAGTGGAATATTCCGAACAAGAAATCTTTGGTCCTACCCCAACAAGTCCTTATTCTCCTTTATCTGAACAAGAAATTACTTCCACTACGATCTACAAAGGAGAAGATGCAACCAAATTATACGGTAAAAAAGGTGAAAAAGGAGTTGTTATCATTACTACCAAGAATGGAAAGCCTAAAGAATAATTTACTCGTTCTAGCGGCATTGATAACCACATAAAAATCAAGTTTAATTTAAAAATTATACATCATGAAAAATGTAAAAATCTTTTCATCGGGGATTGTTATGCTTATACTTTTCCTGAATTTTACACCTGTAAAACATTCATCTGTAACTAAAAATGAGGAAAAAACAATTACCGGAATTGTTTCGGATGAATTAGGACCTATTGCCGGAGCCAATGTTATTGTTATCGGAACTAAAAACGGAACCACAACAGACTACGACGGAAAATATTCCATTAAAGCCAAAGAAGGAGATATTTTAGAGTTTACTTATGTTGGATTTAATACTGAAAACAGAAAGGTAGGCAAATCTAATATTATAAATGTAAAATTGTCAAGTAATGCTACTCTTGATGAAATAGTTGTAATCGGATATAATAATAAAACTACAAAGGAAACTTACGCCGCAACAGCTTTAAAAGGAGAAGTAGCCGGAGTCAACATAAATCAATCTGATAAAAGAAACATTGTAATACGAGGAGCTGTTTCTATCAATGCTGACGATATTCATCAACCAATCTATAAAGATGATCATAAAGTAATTTCAACAGACAATGAAGATTACGGAACCTTAGTCGAAAACGAATTTGAAAGTCCAAAACAATCGCCGCTTTCTACTTTCTCTATTGATGTGGATAATGCTTCGTATACTAATATTCGTCGTTTTATCAATAACGGACAACAAGTGCCTAAAGATGCTGTTCGCGTGGAAGAAATGGTCAATTTTTTTAAATACAATTACTCGCAACCTAAAAACAATCAGCCATTTGCTATTCATACGGAATACAGCGATTGTCCTTGGAACGAAAATCATAAATTGTTAAAAATTGGTTTACAAGGAAAAGAAATCTCAACTGATGATTTACCCAATTCTAATTTTGTGTTCTTAATTGATGTTTCAGGTTCTATGGGTTCAGCTAATAAATTGCCTCTTTTAAAAGAATCTATGAAAGTTTTGGTCAGCCAATTGCGAAAAGACGACAAAGTTTCTATTGTAGTCTATGCCGGAGCAGCCGGATTGGTTTTACCGCCAACATCGGGAAATAAAAAAGAAACTATCATTAATGCGCTAGACCAATTACAAGCTGGCGGAAGCACGGCTGGCGGTGCCGGAATCCAATTGGCTTACAAAATAGCACAGGAAAACTTCATTAAAAACGGAAACAATCGTGTTATTCTGGCAACTGACGGTGATTTTAATGTAGGCGCTTCGTCTGATAATGATATGGAACGCTTGATTGAAGAAAAACGCAAAAGCGGCGTATTTTTAACCTGCTTAGGTTACGGAATGGGCAACTATAAAGATAGTAAAATGGAAACTTTAGCCGATAAAGGCAACGGAAATTATGCTTACATCGACAATATTCAGGAAGCCAATCGTTTTTTAGGCAAAGAATTTAAAGGGAGTATGTTTGCTATCGCAAAAGACGTTAAAATTCAAATTGAATTCAATCCGAAACACGTACAAAGCTACCGTTTGATTGGCTATGAAAACCGGAAATTACGTCCGGAAGATTTTAAAAATGATGCTATTGATGCCGGTGAATTAGGAAGCGGTCACACGGTTACGGCTCTATACGAAATCATTCCGGTTGGTGTGAAAAGTAATTTTTCAAAAGAAGTAGACGGATTGAAATATTCCAATGTTAGTCCAACTCAGAATTATTCTGACGAATTGGCTACCATTAAATTCCGTTATAAAAAACCGGATGGCGAAAAAAGCATCGAAATTGTGGAAACCATAAAAGATAAAACTATTGATTTACCAAATGCATCCGATGATTTCAAATTTAGCTCGGCTGTTGCTTGGTTCGGATTAAAATTGCGCGATTCAAAATTAATCAGTAAAAAATCGGGAACTGCCATAAAAGCTTTGGCTTCTCAAGGAAAATCAAATGATACAGAAGGCTACAAAGCAGAGTTTATCAGATTGGTCAATGCTGTAAATTAATTTTTAAAACTATACTCGCGTAAAGTGTTTTTATTTTTACGCGAGTTTATTACTAAAATGATGAAAAAAATAATCCTGTTTACCTTGTTCTTAATAAGCTTTACTGTTAAAGCCCAAGAAGATAAAATAGAAACGAAAACTATTTATATTTTAGGCGGAATAGCTACAACCTATACCAAAGAGGATATTGCCTTCGAGAAAAAATATCATATTCAATACCACGATTTTGGTTGCATTGCACCAACAAATTTTGAAGAATATGAAACTAAAAACAAAGCTGTTTTTAATTTTTTAAAGAAAGTATTTGGGTTACAATGGATTAAAGAAATTAAATCCTCAGCTATGGGATTGGAAGAATGGAAGAAATCTTAAAAGGTGCTTAATTTTTATATTTATCATTTTTCTTTTACAAAAATTAGTATCTTTAAGCTTAATATTTAAGTCCTATTATTATGAAAAAAGTACTTTTAGCTATTGTAGTTGTTTTAGTCGTAATTCAGTTTTTTCAAATTGATAAAACCAATCCTACTTTTGACGAAAATCAAGATTTTTTAAAGATCTATAATCCTCCTGCAGAAGTTGCTTCAATTCTTAAAGCATCTTGTTACGATTGCCACTCTAACCAAACCGTTTATCCGTGGTATTCTTATGTACAGCCAGCTGGTTGGTTCTTAAAAGATCACATTGACGAAGGACGTGAAGAGCTTAACTTCTCAACTTTTGGTTCTTATGAAGCCAAAAAACAAGCACATAAATTAGAAGAATCATATGAATTAGTAGAAAAAGGAGCTATGCCTTTAGAAAGTTATTTAATCATTCATAAAGATGCTAGCCTTACCGATAGCCAAAAAACAACTTTAGTAGATTACTTTAAAAAAGTAGAAACACAAATTAAAACTTCAAATAACCTACCGGCAGACGAGCCTAAACATCAGGAAAAAGAAGATTAACTTGAAATATTTTGTAAAACTTATTATTAAAAAGTTGTCTCAATTAAGAGACAACTTTTTTTATCTCATAAAAAGAGCAATTAATCTCACAATGGCAATTATAAAAATTATAACTGATACTACTGTTCTCCAAGCAGGCCTGTCGCTTTCAGTTTTAGCATAGCTCTCACGGCTTCTGTTACCAGGAGAAGAAATTGTGTTTGCATCATCGGGATAAAATTTTGAACACGAACCCTCAAAATCAGCGTGTTTCCCTGTTAAATTACACAGCAACCCTTGCTGAAAATCCATTTTTCTGTTTTTACATAATTTACAAAAACGCAGTCTTTCTTCTCTTGTCATATATAATTTATTAAAAGTCCGAAATATAAAAAATTATTTAAAATTACCAATCCGAAAAAGAAACTCCGATTCCCAGAGTAGTTTGACGATGATTATAATCAATCATGGTTTCCCCATAACCTTCAAAGAACTGAACGTGTCCACGCAAATGTCCTTTTAACGGAAATACATAATTCAATTGAATACTTCCGTATCTTAAATGGTTAAACGGATGAGTTACTATAGTGTAAAACTGGTGACGGTTATAGGTATAAGACGCATTGATTTCACCATTTCCAATATACTTTGTAATATACGGATTTTCATCTTCGCTGTCTTTTAAGCGAATCCACGGACGTAGGGTCACCAACCAATTTCCGTTTTCGTACCCTAAATAAAAAATAATACGATTCCAACTTCTCGACGTCGGTAAATCTTTCCCATTAGATTGATGGTTCAAAGAAATACCTGCTGCCCTGAATTTTCCTTGTAAAAAAGAAAAAGAAACAGGATACATAAAAATCAGTTCAGGTTCATAATTCAACTCTCTGAAAACTCTGGACAACTTTACATTAAAAACCTGCCAATGTGCCTTTTGAGTATAGCCTAACCAAATATCTCCTTTTCTATTGAAAAGGCCTTGAATAATTTTTGTTTTAAAACTCAACTGAAATTTAGTTTCCAAATTATTATACGGTTTGGCTTCCGTAACCGAATAATTCGGATTTTCACTATAGGGTTTATCATTAGGGTTAGACGACCAACGCGCCGGAGCCAAATATGTTGGTTTATAAGCCATCAATCGAAAAGTTCCATGTTGGTCTACACTATCCAATTCCCATCGTTGAGAATATTTCTTTACAATATAATCATCTGATAAAGAAAATAAGCTTTGTTGGGAAAACCCAATGGTACCAACCAGAAGCCCTAAAAAAAGAAAAATCCTTTGTTTCTGAAACATCTTCAATTTGATTAGTTTTCAAAAATAAAGGATTTTTTATAAAAATCAAGTTTTATCCATATTAGTATTTGTTTTCCGTTTTTTTAATTTAAAACTAAAAACAACTACTTTTCTATTTCTTTCAAGTTTTCCATTTTCTTGAATTCCAAGAAACCTTTGATATCTTCAAAATGTTCACGAACACGTTTGTTTCCGAATTCAAAAACTTTGGTTACCAAACCATCCAAGAAATCACGGTCGTGCGAAACTAAAATTAAAGTTCCGTCAAAATCTTTTAGTGCATCTTTAATGATATCTTTGGTCTTCATATCCAAATGGTTTGTTGGCTCATCCAGAATCAGAACATTAACCGGTTCTAACAATAGTTTAATCATAGCTAAACGCGTTCTTTCTCCTCCCGAAAGGACTTTTACTTTCTTTTGAATATCATCGCCACTAAACATAAAAGCGCCTAGCATATCTTTAATCTTTGTACGAATATCGCCCACTGCAATTCGGTCAATGGTGTCAAAAACAGACAATTCTCCGTCTAATAAAGCTGCTTGATTTTGAGCAAAGTAGCCAATTTGAGCATTGTGTCCCACTTCCATTTTACCGCCATCATGTTTAATTTCGCCCATAATAGCTTTAATCATAGTTGATTTTCCTTCACCGTTTTTCCCGACGAAAGCAACTTTTTGACCTCGCTCAATAACCATATTGGCATTGTTGAAAACAGTATAATCTCCGTAGTTTTTAGAAAGTTCTTCTACCACAACCGGATATTGTCCGCTACGAGGTGAAGGTGGAAATTTTAGTTTTAAAGCAGAAGTATCTACTTCATCCACTTCTACTAAAACCAGTTTTTCTAACATACGTACACGTGATTGCACTTGTTCCGTTTTTGAAAAAGTTCCTCTAAAACGCTCAATAAAAGCTTTATTTTCTGCAATAAATTTTTGCTGCTCATCGTACGCTTTTTGCTGATGTACTCTTCTATCTTGTCTTAAAACCAAATAATCAGAATATTTTGCCCGATAATCATAAATTCTTCCCATAGTTACTTCGATAGTTCTATTTGTAATATTATCGACAAAGGCTCTATCGTGGGAAATTACCATCACGGCTTTGGCTTGGTTTACCAAGAAATCTTCTAACCATTGAATACTATCCATATCCAAATGGTTTGTCGGCTCATCTAATAAAATTAAATCAGGCTTTTTCAATAAAATTTTAGCCAATTCTATTCGCATTCTCCAGCCACCGGAAAATTCAGATGTTTTTCGCGTGAAATCTTCACGTTCAAATCCTAAACCTTTTAAAACTTTTTCAACTTCGGCTTCGTAATTAACTTCTTCAATAGCATAAAACTTCTCTGAAAGTTCCGAAACACGCTCGATTAACTTCATATAATCATCACTTTCATAATCGGTACGAATTGTTAACTGCTCATTGATTTCATCAATTTCAGCTTTCATTTTAAAGATGTCTTCAAAGGCTTTAGAAGTTTCTTCAAAAACAGTCAGTTTATCTTCAGTTAATAAATGCTGTGGTAAATAAGCAATTACGGCTTCTTTTGGCGCCGAAACAACTCCACGCGTTGGTTTGTTCACGCCTGCTACAATTTTCAACAATGTTGATTTTCCCGCACCGTTTTTACCCATTAAGGCAATTTTATCATTTTCATTAATCGCAAAAGTTACTTCACTAAACAAAGTTGTTCCTCCAAACTCAACCGCAATATCGTTAACTGTAATCATTTTATTAGTCTAAAGTTAAAAGTCTAAAAGTTAAAAAGTTTCTCAATTTTAAAGGCGCAAAGATAATCTAATTTATAATGTATTCCATGTTATAATTCTTTTTCCGTTTTACTCAAAAAAAACTAAAGAAGTATTTTAGAAACTATTTCAAAAAAACTACTTTTATGGAAAAATTTCATTTTATGAAAATCAACAAAATAACCTTTATCACTTTATTTTCAGTTTTGACTATGAATGCCCAAGAATCTAAAAATCCGTTTTTATCGGAATATACAACTCCCTACGGAGTTCCTCCTTTTAATGAAATTAAAAATGAACACTACCAACCGGCTATTGTAAAAGGAATTAAAGAACAAGAGACTGAAATTGAAAAAATTGTAAATAATCCTGCGAATCCTACTTTTGAGAATACCATTCTAGCGATGGAAAATTCTGGCGAATTATTAAATCGTGTTACAACGGTTCTTAATAATTTAACAAGTGCCAACACTAATGACGAGTTGCAAAAGATAGCTAAAGATGTTGCTCCTGATTTAGCTTCGCACCATGATAATATATACTTAAACGAAAAATTGTTTAAAAAAGTTGAAACCATTTGGAACCAAAAAGAGTCGCTTAATCTCAATCTTGAGCAATCCAAACTTTTAGAAAATATCTATAAAGAATTTGTTCGTAGCGGGGCTAATTTAAATAATGCTCAAAAAGAACGATTGCGTACTATTAATTCTGAAATTGCAGTGTTAACTTTAAAGTACGGACAAAATGTATTAGCGGAGACCAACTCGTATGAATTGGTTATTACTAACGCGAAAGATTTAGCCGGATTACCTGATGAATTAATAGCAAGTGCTGCCGATGATGCTAAAGCTCGCGGAAAAGAAGGCAAATGGGTTTTCACTTTAGCCAATTCTAGTGTTATGCCATTTTTGCAATATGCTGCTAATAGAAAACTTAGAAAAGAAATTTGGGAAGCTTATCAAAGCAGAGCCAATCACAACAACGAATACAACAATCAGAAAATAGCTATTGATTTAGCTAATTTAAGACGCGAACGTGCTCAATTATTAGGTTACGATACCCATGCCGACTATGTTTTGGAAAAATCAATGGCTAAAAATCCGGAAACAGCTTATAAACTGTTAATGGATTTATGGACTCCGGCTTTGGAAGTAGCCAGAAAAGAAGAAGCCGACATCAAAGCTATGATGAAAAAAGACGGAATTAAAGATGATGTTCAACCGTATGACTGGCGTTATTATACCGAAAAAATCCGAAAAGAACGTTTTGATTTAGACGAACAGGAAATGAAACCTTATTTCAGTTTAAGCCAAGTTCGTGAAGGTGTTTTCGGAGTTGCTAACAAATTATACGGTTTGCAGTTTTCTGAGCTAAAAGATATTCCGAAATATCACGAAGACGTGACTGTTTGGCAAGTAGCTAACACCGACGGTAGCCTTCTAGGAATTTTATATATGGACTTTCACCCGAGAGCTTCCAAAAGAGGCGGCGCCTGGATGACTGCATACCGAACTCAAAAAACGGTAAACAATGAACGTCAAATACCTATTATTTCTATTGTTTGTAATTTTACAAAACCAACCGAAAATACGCCTGCTTTGTTAACATTTGATGAAGTCAGTACCTTTTTCCATGAATTTGGTCATGCTTTACACGGATTGCTTTCAAATGTTACGTATAGAAGCTTAGCCGGAACCAATGTACCAAGAGATTTTGTTGAACTTCCTTCACAAATTATGGAAAATTGGGCTTCAGAACCCGAAGTATTACAACTTTTTGCTAAACATTATAAAACCGGAGCTGTTATTCCTACTGAATTAGTTCAAAAAATGCAAAAAGCCGGAACTTTTGACCAAGGCTTTGCTACTACTGAATATTTAGCTGCCTCTATTTTAGATTTAGATTATCATACACAAAAAGAAAACATTACAACTGATGCCAAAACCTTTGAAGAGCAATCAATGAATAGAATAGGTTTACCTTCTTCTATTATTTCTCGTTATCGCAGCACTTATTTCAATCATATTTTTGCCGGTGGCTATTCAGCCGGTTATTATAGCTATATTTGGTCAGGTGTTTTAGATACTGATGCTTTTGAGGCTTTTAAATCCACTTCTTTATTCAATCAGGAAAAAGCGCTTTCTTTCAGAAAAAACATTCTGGAAAAAGGAGGAACCGAAGACCCAATGACTCTTTATAAACGTTTTAGAGGAGCAGAACCAAGCGTAGAACCTTTACTTAAAAAGAGAGGCCTTAAAACTGATTCAAAAGTTGAAAAGGGTTTGAAGCAAAAATTATAATTCCAAAAATATTAAGCTTTCTTTAACCATTGATAATTGTTAAAATGTTAAAATCTCGTTACCTTTGGACTAAACTTTAAAAACTATTTTGTATGAAAAGAATTGCATTATTTGCGTTTGCTATAACACTTTTAGCAACTAGCTGTAAAAAAGAAGAAAAAGCAGAAACTCCGGTTGAAGAAACAACTGAAGTAACTCCGGAAGTTGTGAGCTTAAAAATAGTCTCTGACTCTACTAAAGTAAATTGGACAGCGTATAAAACTACTGATAAAGTAGCCGTTGGCGGTAGTTTTACACAAATTGAATTAAAGGACACTAAAGAAGGAGATACTCCTGAAGCTGTTTTAGAAGGTGCCAGCTTTTCTATTCCGGTAAGCAGTGTATTTACAAACAATCCTGAAAGAGATGAAAAATTAAAACAATTCTTCTTTGGTGCATTAAAAGATACTGAATTAATCGGTGGAGTAATTAACTTTAAAGATGGAAAAACAGTTTTAACTTTAACATTAAACGGTGTCACTCAATCTGTTGATGTTACTTCAACATTCGAAAACAAAAAATTCACTGTTAATGGTGTAATTAATTTAGAAGATTTCGGAGCTAAAGCAGCTGTTGAATCTATTAATAAAGCTTGTTTTGACTTACACAAAGGTGCTGACGGAGTGAGCAAAACTTGGAGTGAAGTTGCTATTTCAGGTACAGTATTATTTGAATAATATTTCCGGTTTATATATATAAAAGTCCGATTTAAATCGGACTTTTTCATTTTTGATATGTATTAATTATATTAGCCGAAGTCAAAATAGTATCAATTTATTAAAAAGTTAAGTTGTAGTTTTATATTAACCTAAACCTTTAGGATATGCCTTTATTCAATTATCGGTTCATAGAACTCATTGCTTCAAAATCCAGATTTAAGAAAAGATTCAAAAATCTAGGGTTATCTGCTCAACATAGAATTTTATTAGCTACAGCTCTTTTCTTCTTTGGCATGGGTTTTTGCTTTGCAAGTTGGGCTAGTAGAATTCCGGATATCAAAACATTTTTAAATTTATCTGAAGCGGATCTAGGAACGCTTCTTTTTGCAATTCCTGTAGGACAAATTCTGGCGATGCCTTTTTCCGGTAAAGTGGTAACTCGTTACGGAAGCAATAAAATTGCTGTTTTTGGTTTATTATTATATGCCTTTTTTCTCATTATTGCCGGATTCTCAAATTCTGTTTACGGCTTAGCTATCAGCTTATTTTTCTTTGGTTTCTTTGGCAACTTTTGCAATATAGCGGTTAACACACAAGGAGTTATTACACAGCAACTCTTAAACAAACCAATCATGGGAAGTTTTCACGGTTCTTGGAGTTTAGCAGGTTTTAGCGGTGCGCTTTTCGGGTTAATTATGATCTCTTTCCATCTAAAACCTTTTGTTCACTTTATCTTGGTTTTTTTAATTATCGGATTGATCGTTTTATTCAATAGCTCCTGGTTAATCAAATCAAAAAAAATAAAAAAAGAAGAGCAAGTAATAGATGAAGCAAAAAACAAATCTTCTCTTTTTAAAATTTCTGATCCCAATCTAATTTGGTTCGGAATCATTTGTTTCTGTGGTATGGCAAGCGAAGGGATAATGTTTGACTGGAGTGGTGTTTATTTTAAAGATATTGTAAAAGCACCTGAAAATCTGGTTATTTTAGGGTATACTTCTTTTATGATTACAATGGCTTCAGGAAGATTTTTAAGCGATTATTTAGTGGTTAAATTTGGTCCGAAAAAAGTCCTCATTTATAGTGGCATTGCCATTTCAACAGGTTTATATGCCGCTGTTTTGCTACCTGGCTTAATCAACTGTACCTTAGCGTTTATGCTAGTTGGTTTTGGTGTGGCCAATGTTGTTCCAATCATGTTCAATGCTGCCGGAAAATCAGAAAAGGTTGCACCTGGAATTGCTCTGACAATTGTTTCCAGCATCAGCTTTTTAGGTTTTCTGATCGGACCACCGATAATAGGCTATATTGCTGAAGCAACTAGTTTAAAATATTCTTTTGCTCTGATCGGAATTTTTGGTTTTCTGATTGCTTTGATTGTAAGTCGGCTTAAAATTTCATTTTAAGATCTATCTTTCTTTTCAAAGATATCTTTTATTTTCTCGAAATCTGCTTCTGTGACATACAATTCAACAGCAGCATCAGTATTCCCGAAACCGGCTAATCTGGCTGATTCATAACCATTTCTAATAATTGGTTCTACTCCTCTTTCTTCTAATTGCTGCTTTACTGCTAAAGCTTCAATTTCGCTTCCTGAAAATATTTTAATTTCTTCCATAACTTATGTTTTTATTCCATTTCATAAAACAAAGGTTCTCTTTCTTCATCGGTCAAAGCTACTGTTTCTACTCTTTCCGTAATTTGTGAGCAAAAGAACAATCGTTGTCCTTTTTCCATACTCGACAACAACCTTAATATTATAGATTCGTATCGGCTTTTAAGCATACTGTCTAAATCGTCAAAAGCTATAATTTGCAGTTTATTGACATTATATCCGGCTCCGGAAAACATTTGATTCAAACGGTTTGGTGTACCGATTAAAACATCTATTCCGACAGAAATCTCATTCTTATCCTCATCAATATCTGTTTTATCATGTGTAATGAAAACACGAAGTCCGTTGTATTTATTCAGTTTTTCAAACAATTCTTCTATTTCCAATACTTTTTGCTTGTCTTCTACCATGATTAAAGCACGGGGCGATTCTTCTATCGGTTCTTTTAGCTTTTGAATGATATTCAGCACTAATGTTGTTGTTTTCCCCGTTCCTTTGGGACTCTGTATTACTAAATCTGCTCCGCTTTTTATTGGCGAAAAAATTTCTTGTTGCAATTCATTGGCTTCAATAAAACCGTTTTCTACTAAAGCTTTTTGCAAATTTGTATTTATCTTTTTGAGTTGCATTTATTTCTGTTAATGGTGAATTGTAATCGTGATTTACTTTGAAGCAAATAATTTGACATCCTGTTCAGAAATTTCATTTCCTCCCAAAATAATTAATCGTTCTACCACATTGCGCAATTCACGTATATTTCCTGTCCAATCGTATTCTTGTAGAAGTTTAACGGCTTTATCGGAAAACGATTTAATAGATGTTCCTTGTTCGTCCGCTATCTTTTTAGCAAAATGCTCTAAAAGCATCGGAATATCCCCTCTTCTATCGTTCAAGGCCGGAACTTTAATTAAAATAACAGCTAAACGATGGTACAAATCTTCCCGAAAACGTCCTTCTTCAATTTCCTTTTTCAAATCTTTATTAGTAGCAGCAATTACCCGTACATCAACTTTAATATCTTTGTCAGCTCCTACTCTTTGTATTAAATTTTCCTGTAAAGCTCTTAACACTTTGGCCTGTGCCGGTAAGCTCATATCTCCTATCTCATCCAAGAAAATAGTTCCTCCGTTTGCTGCTTCAAATTTTCCGGCTCTATCTTTTACGGCTGAAGTAAAAGCTCCTTTAATATGCCCGAACAATTCGCTTTCAATCAACTCTGACGGAATGGCGGCACAGTTCACCTCAACTATCGGTTTTGCAGAACGGTTACTTTTTTCATGCAATTGATGTGCTACCAGTTCTTTTCCGGTTCCGTTAGGGCCGGTAATCAAAACTCTGGCATCTGTCGGTGCGACTTTATCAATCATTTCCTTAATCTGATTGATAGCTTCGCTATCTCCTATCATCTCATAATTCTTAGAGACTTTTTTCTTTAAGATTTTGTTCTCAACCACCAATTGTTTTCGGTCTAAAGCATTACGAACTGTATTCAATAACCTATTTAAATCAGGTGGTTTTGAAATATAATCAAATGCTCCTAAACGCATAGTATTCACTGCTGTTTCTAAATCTCCGTGCCCAGAAATCATAACCATAGGAGTTTCGGGTTTTATTTTTTTTACGGCTTCTAATACTTCAACACCGTCCATTTTCGGCATTTTAATATCGCAAAGCACTAAGTCGTAATCTTCATTTTTAATCTTTTCAACACCTTGCAAGCCATCTTCTGCTTCTTCCACTTCATAGGTATCACTTTCTTCAGAAAGTATTTTGCTCAACACACGGCGAATTGCCGCTTCATCTTCTATTACTAATATTTTAGGCATTTATTATTTTTTTAGACTTTTCTCAACGGCATAAAGTTAGGAAAAAAGTAAGAGAATATAAATCTTACCACGATATTACACAATGAAACTTTTTAGACTTAAATAATCTAACTTCAAAAGTTAATTAATGATATGAATATCTCGTTGCGGAAAAGGAATCTCGATTTTGTTTCTTCGGAAAGCATCGTCTATCTTGAAACGGATTTCACTCTGAATAATAGGACTTTCCATTCCATTTTGCACATAAAAATACACCGAAAAGTTGAGTGATGAATCGGCAAAATCTTCAAAGAGAACCAAAATAGGTTTAGTTGTCACTACTCCATTTACTCCTTCTACACATTGTTCAAGTACTTTTTTCACCAAGTTTACATCGCTCCCATACGCAACACCTATAGAAACTTGTTCCCGATTGATTTTAGAATTCTGTGTCCAATTAAACAACGGATCTGTCATGAACTTGTTGTTAGGAATAATCATGATGCGATCGTTACGGGTTTTCATACGGGTACTGCGCAACTTAATTTCAGTGACCTGTCCTACTTTGCCATCAACTTCAATGATATCACCAACGTGTAACGATTGATCTAAGATCATTAAAATTCCGGAAATGATATCTTGGAAAAAAGTTTGCAAAGCAAAACCTATCCCAACAAAAACAGCAGCTGAAGCTGTTAAGAACACATTAATATTAATCCCCGATGAATGCAGTGTAAACATTACTGCAATAATGTAAGCTATATATTTAATGAACTGAAAAACGCTAACAAACTTGTTTTTATCTTCTTGCGGTAATCTTCGGGTTATTAAATTCCGTATGAATCGCAGTGCATACGTTGTAAAAACAAGAGCAAAAATTAACAATAGTAGGTTCCATACGGTAAAATCAACTTTATCCGTATCTACTAATTTGAATGAAAGAAAGTCAATTATTTGCTTTCGCATCTTAATATTTCAGCCATTTATATAATTCCTTCCAAGTTGGACGTTTGCCGTACATTAAAATCCCTACTCTGTAGATTTTAGATGCAAACCACACTACTAAGGTAAAGGTAGCAAATAATAATACCATTGACAAAATAATTTGCCAAGCCGGAACACCAAACGGTATACGCATCAGCATTACGATAGGCGATGTAAACGGAATTATAGAGAACACCGTTGCAACTGTACCATGAGGATCGTTAATAACAGTAAAGAAACCGATATAAACGCCTAACATTAATGGCATGATAATAGGAAATAAGAATTGTTGCGAATCAGTCTCAGAATCCACAGCGGCTCCGATAGCAGCATACAACGAACTATATAAGAAATAACCACCAATAAAATATACAATAAATGAAACTATCATTAATCCTAAAGGCAAATTCATAATTTCATTAAAATACAACTGAAATTTAGAAAAATCTGCTGATTGCTTAGCCATTTCCATAGCAGCCGGATTAACAGAACCTGAACCCATTTCCAAACCTAAAAAGTTTTGAGCTAAGAAAGCTAAAATGAGCCCTACTACAACCCATATCAAAAATTGTAAAATTCCAGCTAAAGAATTTCCGATGATTTTCCCCATCATTAACTGGAATGGCTTTACGGAAGAAATGATAATTTCAATAATACGATTGGTTTTTTCTTCAATAACACTTCGCATTACAAAATTTCCATAGATGATAATAAACATCATAATCAGGTATCCCATCATACCGCCAATGGCTATCTTGATCTCGTTTAAACCTTTCAAACTTTCTTCTCCTGAAAATTTTGATAATTTTAAAGTTGAATTCGCTTTTGCTTCTTCAATTTTATCGGCGTCAAACCCCAAATGTTTTAAATTATCTGATGTTAATGCAGAATCTACAACTGTTTCCACATCAGAAATAAACTCGATACTCGGACTATCTTCCGATATATATTCCACTTTATCTTTCAACTGTTGAATAGAGTCTACCTTAGGAATATACAAAAGTCCTTCATAGCTTTTACTAGCGGTATCTTTAGCTGCCTCAAAAGGCATTGCAGATAAATCCGTATAGGCTGTAAATTTATTGCTCTTAAAATCTCCTTTCAGATAACCTGCTTCGTCATGGATGGCTATTTTAGTTACCGAATCTTTATTCATTGAAGCTAAGAAACCTATTAAGCCGCCCATTCCAACGAATAAAAGCGGACTTAAAAAAGTCATAATAATAAAAGATTTATTGCGCACTTTTGCTATAAACTCTCTTTTTATGATAAGGGATAATTTTTTCATTATTTATGGCTTACGGTTTGAATAAAAATATCGTTAACACTTGGAATTTTTTCTACAAAATGAGTAACCTGTCCGAAAGATGTTAAAATTTCCAACAGCTCATTAGATTTACGATCGCCCAACTGAACTTCCAGTTTCAGATCATTATCTAAAGATTTAAAATCTGTTTGTCCTACTGTAAACTTTTGAGTCAACTGATACATTAAACCTTCAATATCATGAGTTAAAATACCTACCTGAAATGTGTTGCTTCTAAACTGACGTTTCACATCTGTTAATTTTCCTTCTAACAGTTTGTTTGATTTATTTATTAAGGCAATATGGTCACACATTTCTTCCACACTTTCCATTCGGTGGGTTGAAAAAATAACTGAAGTTCCTTTTTTGTTCAATTCTATGATCTCGTCCTTAATCAAATTAGCATTAACAGGATCAAATCCGGAAAACGGTTCGTCTAAAATCAGTAATTTAGGCTGATGCAATACTGTTACAACAAACTGTATCTTTTGAGCCATCCCTTTTGAAAGTTCTTGGATCTTTTTATTCCACCAATCCTCTATTTCAAATTTTTCAAACCAATATTTAAGCTGTTTTTGTGCTTCTGCTCTAGACAATCCTTTTAACTGTGCCAAATACAAACATTGCTCTCCCACTTTCATCGTTTTATACAAACCTCTTTCCTCCGGCAAATATCCGATATGCTGAATATGTTCTAAATTGAGCTTTTCCCCATCCAGTAAAACGGTTCCGCTATCCGGAATGGTTATTTGATTAATAATTCGGATCAATGAAGTTTTTCCGGCTCCGTTCGGCCCTAATAATCCATAAATACTTCCTTTTGGAACTTGAAGCGAAACATTATTCAAGGCTGTATAATTACCGTATTGTTTCACTACATTTTGAACGTCAAGAATATTGTTCATTACAGTATTTTAGTTTTTTACTGTTAGTAATGTTTTGTAAAGAATTGTTACAAAAAAACCCATCCTATTTTTAGGCAGGATGGGAAAAATTGCTATGAAAAAGAAAACTCACTCTATAATAAAGTGAGGTTCAAATGTATATATTTTTATTTAATTATGAAAACATATCTTTTACTTTTTCAAAAAAAGATTTGTCTGATTTTTCAGGCTTTGGCTTAAAGTTTTCCTCATTTAGCATTTTTTCGAAAAACTCTTTTTGTTCTTTATTTAATGTTTTAGGTGTCCAAACATTAACATGAACAAGTAAATCACCGCTGCCATATCCGTTTAAACTCGGAACTCCTTTTCCTTTTAATCTTAAAATCTTTCCGGACTGGATTCCGTCTTCTAATTTAATTCGAACGCGACCTCCAACCGTTTCAATTTCTTTTGAAATACCCAAGGCTGCTTCCGAATAACTGATATATAAATCGTAATGGAGATTTTCTCCTTCACGTTTTAAAAATTCGTGTTCTTGTTCCTCTACAGCAACAATTAAATCGCCCGGAATACTATTGCTTCCCGGTGCTTCATTCCCTTTTCCGGAAACTTTCAACTGCATCCCGTCTACTACGCCTGCCGGAATTTTGATAGATACCGTATCATCTTCCATTACCATACCGTATGCGTCAGCTCCGGATGGTTTATGATCCAATATCTGTCCAGAACCTTGACAAGTTGTACAAGTTGTAGCAGTTTGCATTCTACCTAAAATAGTATTGGCTATTTTTGTTATTTGGCCGGAACCATGACACGTAGGACAAGTTTTGTACGTTACTCCTTTAGCTTGAACTTTACGTTTTACTTTTACTTTTTTCTCAACACCATTCACAATTTCTTCAAGCGTCAGTTTCACTTTGATTCTTAAGTTGCTTCCTTTTACACGACGCTGACCGCCTCCTGAGAAACCGCCTCCGAATCCGGAAAAACCACCTCCGAAAGCACTTCCGAAGATATCTCCAAACTGACTAAAGATATCATCCATATTCATGTGCCCTCCGCCAAAACCACCTGCTCCGTCAAATGCGGCATGACCATACTGATCGTAACGTGCTTTTTTGTCAGGGTCACTCAAAATCTCATAAGCTTCTGCTGCCAATTTAAATTTTTCTTCCGCCTCTTTGTCACCCGGATTTTTATCCGGATGGTATTGAATCGCTTTTTTTCTATAGGCTTTTTTGATTTCTTCTACCGTAGAAGTTTTAGTAATCTCTAATATTTCGTAATAGTCTTTTTTCATTTTTATTAACCTTAATAATCAGTTCTTAAGCTTCAAATACTTAAAAACCGATATAATTTACATTCCGATTACCACTTTTGGAAAACGAATAATCTTATCGCCTAATTTATATCCTTTTTCGATTACGTCTACAACCTTCCCTTTTAAATTATCAGAAGGAGCCGGAATTTGAGTTATAGCTTCTGCAAAATCAGCATTGAAATCGTCCCCTATTTTAATCTCTACTAATTCTAATCCCTTAGAAACTAAAGTATTTTTTAATTTTTCATGAATCAATTCCACACCTTTTACTAAAGCTTCATCTTCCGAATTTGATATCTGAGCCCAAGCTCTGTCAAAGTCATCTAAAACAGGTAACATAGCTTGTAAAACTTCTTGATTGGCTGTTTTAAACAAATCTACTCTTTCTTTGCCGGTTCTTTTCTTATAATTCTCAAATTCAGCAAATAAGCGTAAAAATTTATCTTTTTCTTTAGCTAATTCTTCCTCTAATTTTTCTTCAGTAGTCATTTGAGGATCTTGAATTTCCTGATTTTCAACATTATCGATTGCTCCTCCGTTTTGAACAGCCTCTTTTTCAACATTTTCAGTACCTTCTTGATTCATATCTTTGTATATTATTTTAAACTTTTTTATTGGTGTAGCAAATGTATTGCCAATTCAGCAAAAATGTCAAATTGACAGCTTTTTATTTAAACACATTCTAAATTTAAAAGAAAATTACTATTTTTGAGAGAAACTAAATTCTAAAAAACTATGTACATTATGAAAAAAATCCTTTTAAGTTTATCTTTAGTAGCTTTCATTGGTTTGAACAGCTGCAAAAAAGAGGCAAAATCAGAAATGCCTAGTGAAACAGTTGCAGTTGAAGAAGCTGTTGACAGTCTTGGTAATTATAAAATAGATACAGCTGCATCGGTCATTAATTGGACCGGAACCAAACCTACCGGAAAACATACCGGAACTATTTCGTTAAAAGATGGCGGATTTACCATAACTGATGGCAAAATAGAAAGTGGTAATTTTAACATCGATATGACTTCCATCAATGTAACGGATCTGGAAGGCGATGACAAAATGAAACTGGAAACACACTTAAAAGGCTTAGGTGACAAAGAAACAGAAGATCACTTTTTCAATACGGCAAAATATCCCAACAGCCATTTTAAAATCCTTAGTACTGAAGAAGCTAACGGAGCTTTCTTTGTAAAAGGTATTTTAACAATGAAAGGTATTTCTAAACCTGTTGAGTTCCCGGCAGAGATCACTATTAACGATTCTGATGTGACTTTACACTCTGATCCTTTCAAAATCAACAGAACACTTTGGGGTGTTAATTATGCTTCAAAATCTATTTTTGACGATCTGAAAGACAAATTTGTTGATGACGATATTGAACTTGAGGTTACAGTGAAAGCTCATAAAAAATAAAAGTACTTTTTTTATCAAATAAAAAATCCCGATTTCTCGGGATTTTTTATTGTAATATATCTTGTAATGCTTTTTCTAAATTAGAATATTTGAATTGAAAACCTCTATCCAGAATCTTTCGCGCACTTACATGCTGACTTGAATATAGTAATTCATGCATTTCTCCTAAGAGCAGTTTCATTGCTATTTTAGGAATCCCGGGCAAAAAGATCGACTTATCTAATGTTTGAGCTATGGATTTAACCAATACTTCATTTGTAACCGGATAAGGAGAAACTCCATTATAAATACCTTCCAGTTTATTTTCCATTATAAAAGAGAATATACGCACTAAATCTTTTATATGTATCCATGACTGGTATTGTCTTCCGGAACCAAATGAAGCTCCTAAACCCAATTTAATAGGTTTAATCATTTCTGTTAGTGCTCCTCCGTTGGGCGCCAATACCAATCCGATTCTAACAAAACTGACTGTCATTCCTAATTTAGAAAAGTTTTTTACTTCATCTTCCCATTTTGCGACCACACCTCCTAAAAAACTATTATCTATCTGATTGGATTCTTCTGTATAAATAGCCGTTTCACTGCTTGGATAAACTCCGATTGCCGAAGCCGAAATAATTTGCTTCACTTCAAAAGAGTCTTTCAATAAAGATTGATACAATAAACGAGTTGAGAGTACGCGACTTTCTATAATTTCCTGTTTATAGGCCGGTGTCCATTTTTTAGAAACAGTAGCTCCGGCTAAATTAATAAGACATTCTACCTCTTCAAAAGCATTCAAGTCAATTTCTCCTCTATTCGGATTCCAGTAAAATCCTTGATAATTCTCTTCTTTAATCAATTTAGTTTTACTGGATGTCAAATAGTTGACCTTTACTCCTTTCTGAAGCAATAATTTTACCAATTCACTTCCTATTAAGCCTGTAGCTCCTGTAATTAACACTTTCATGTTTTCAATCTTTACAAACCACAATTGAGTTTTTGTAGTTTTTTGGTTACTACAAATTTACGAACTAAATAGGCTTTCGTATGGAAATTAACTTTTGTTAACAGATTGAATATCAAATTAGATATTGCTATTTAAAATCAGTTTCTTACCTTAATAGTCCACTCAAACTGCATTTCAGAAACCTGTTCTCCTTTTTCATTTACTCCTTTTGAAGTCAACCAGACTGTCTGCCCTTCATTAGTCGCTATTGCTCTTTCTATAGTTTCTTTTATCATATTTCCTTCTACACAAGAAAATGTAATTCTTCCTGTTGCTTTTTTTGTAAAAACAGCTTTGTTTTGTGCTACCAACATGGAAATACTCTTACCGCTTTTCTGAATCTGATACATTACTAATGCTCCGGTAGTAAATTCGGCAGCCATTGCCTGAACTGCAAAATACATAGAACGAAACGGATTTTGATTGAACCATTTATATTTTACCGTTACACTACATTGTTCCGGCTGAATTGCTTTTACTCTTACTCCGCTCCAATAAGCAGAAGGCAATTTAAAGAACATAAAAGCATTAAGTTTAGAAGGTGTAAATTTCATTTTTGATTTATTTTTTGTAAAAATACAAAAATACTATGAACGCATAATATTTTTATAAATGTTAATTTTTTGTTAATTTATGGTACTATGCGTAACATAATACTTGCTTTTAGACTTATCTTTGTATAAGAAATTATTAGTTATAGAAAAATGGCAACTTCAAACGAAAAAAACACATCTACTCTTTTACAATTAAGCTTATTAAGCCAATATTGTATTCCTTTCGGAAATTTTATATTCCCTTTATTGATATGGTCTTCTAAAAGACAGGAATCTCAGTTTGTGGATCAACATGGTAAACAAGCTTTAAATTTTCAATTGAGTATTCTGTTATATTCGCTCATTTTTATTTTGATAGCAATACCCACAGCAATCTTTTGGTTATACAATCAGTTTAAAGCTATCAATTTTAACGAACATAACATTGAGATCGATAGTTTAATTACCACTCAAAATATATCGGGGATAATTATATTAGGACTGGTTGCTATACTACTAGCCATCATTATTAAGGTATTTGAATTTATTTTAATCATTTATGCCGCTTATAAGGCTGCAAACGGACAAGAAGTTTCTTATCCTTTAACTATAAAATTTATTAAGTAGACGTTTCAATCATCAAATCAAATCAATCAAAAAAATGAACAGTTTAATGCACGCTGAAGCCCTCAAAAAATTACTGCGGGCTTCGGTTAAAAACCTTAAAAAATCATGAATATCGAGAACACTAAGGCACAGATGCGCAAAGGAATTCTAGAATTTTGTATCTTATCTGTTTTAAAAGAAAAAGATGCTTACACATCAGAAATTCTGGAAACCCTTAAAGAAGCAAAGCTACTTGTTGTAGAGGGCACTGTTTACCCTTTACTGACAAGATTAAAAAATGATGGCTTGCTAAGCTATCGTTGGGAAGAATCAACATCGGGGCCTCCGAGAAAATATTACGGGCTTACCGATGAAGGGAAAGAGTTTTTAAAAGAATTAAACAATACTTGGGTCGAACTATCAGATGCCGTAAACATCATCACTGGAAACAGTCAAAACTAAAAAGTCATGAACAAAACAATCAGTATAAATTTAGGTGGATTTTTCTTTCATATAGATGAAAATGCCTATCAAACACTAACTCGTTATTTTGATGCCGTTAAGCGTTCTCTTTCACCGGAAGGCAGAGATGAAATCATTAACGATATAGAGAGCCGTATTGCCGAACTTTTTCAAGAGCGCCTAAAAAGTGAAAAACAAGTGGTAGGCTTAACTGAAGTTGAAGAGGTAATTGCTATTATGGGACAACCGGAAGATTATTTAATCGACGAAGAACCAAGCTATAATCAAAAATCAACAACGTATTCTAAATCAACATCTCGTACCAGAAGATTGTACAGAGACCGAGATAATTCTATCTTAGGAGGTGTTGCTGCCGGATTCGGACATTATTTTGGTATTGATCCTCTTTGGGTACGTATTCTGTTCATTATTTCTCCGTTTATCAGTTTTGGTACATCTGTATTGATCTACTTAGTATTATGGATCTTAATACCGGAAGCCGTTACTACAGCACAGAAATTAGAAATGAGAGGCGAACCGATTAATATCTCTAATATCGAAAAAAAGGTAAAGGAAGGTATTGGTGAGATTTCAGATAAAATCAACAATCTGGATTCTGAGAAGATCACCAATACTGCAAAATCAGGTGCTAACCAGATTGGCAAAACTTTAGGTGATGTTTTTATGGCTATTTTTAAATTCTTGGCAAAATTCATCGGGGCATTTATTATTTTGTTCTCTTCAATGGCTTTACTAGGAGTAATCATCGGTTCTATTGTTATGATATTTACCTCATCAATGCCTGATACTTTTATTTTTAACCATATAGAAACACCTTTTGATTTTGAAGTTCCGCTTTGGATTCAAGGTATTTTATTACTATTTAGTGTTGGTATTCCTTTTTTAGCCTTACTTCTTTTAGGTTTAAAATTATTGGTTACCAATATGAAACCAATCGGTAATTATTTTAAATATACATTATTAGCTATTTGGTTACTTTCCATCATAGGTCTAACTTATTTTGGTTTAAAACAGGCTACAGCTATTGGTTATGACGGAAAATCAGTTCAAAAGGAAGAGTTTTTCATGGAACCACAGGATACGTTGTATATAAAGATGAACTATAATGATTATTTTACTAAAAGTGTTTATGAACACGAAAGAGCAAAATACACACACGATGCGAACAACAATGAAATCATTTTTTCAACAAAAGTTAGGGTACATTTTCTAATTTCTGAAACAAATCAACCCTACATACAAATTGAAAAATCAGCAACAGGTAAATCACATAAAGATGCAAAAGATCGTTCGGACAATATCAATTATCATTTTGAAATTCAAAAAAATAAGATTAATTTAGACAACTATTTTACAACGGATTTCAAAAATAAGTTCAGAGATCAAGAAGTAAACATCTACCTCTATTTACCTAAAGGAACACATATCAAACCTGATAAAAGTATTCAGGATTTTGACTGGTCTGACAATAGTATTTTTAACCTGCATTACAATTCTGACGAATACACATATCAGGTATCTGACGATGAAATTATATGTTTAGATTGTCCTTCAGATAATGATGACAACGAATATGATAACGAAATACAAGATACTATAAATGAAAATGTCTCGTTAAAAATCAACAACAAAGAGTTGAATATCAATGTTAAGAACGATGAAATTAACATTAAAACGAAATAACACACAACCATAAAATAAAAGTCATGCTTAAAATCATTGTAGAATTTACAAAAGTTATCATCCTGATACTTGTCGGGATCCTGATGAATTCATGTACTAAGTTCAATTCCAATTTCCAATCTGTAAGCGGAAACGGAAATGTTGTAACTGTAAACAGAACTATTACAGAACCTTTTACTGCGATAAAAGCAAAAACCGGTTTACAAGTAATTGTGAAACAAGGTTCAGACCAAAACATCACTATTGAAGCAGATGAAAACTTACAGGATCATATTTTTACTGAAGTGAAAAAAGGAGAATTAGAAGTGTATACAGATGCTAATATTCGTAAAAGTTCAGCAAAAAAAGTTTATATTACATTACCAGAACTTACCGAATTATCTTCATCTAGCGGAGCCAGTGTAACTTCAGCAAACACGTTTCATTGCAAAAATATAGATTTCGATTCCAGTAGCGGAAGTAATCTTACTTTTTCAGTTGAAGCTCAAAAAATTGATTGTGAAAGCAGCAGCGGAAGTACAATGAAACTATCCGGAAAAACAGTTTCTCTTGAAACCGATTCTTCCAGCGGAAGCAATATGGATTTAAAAAACTTGGTTGCACAAAATATTGATTCCGAAGCATCAAGTGGAAGTTCAACCCACGTTAATCCAACTGAAAACTTAAAAGCGGAAGCCTCTAGCGGTGCTTCTATTACTTACGTAAACCAACCTAAAAGAATCACAACAGATAAAAGCTCAGGAGGCAGCGTTAGTCTGCAATAAATTCTCCAAAAGCAAAGCATAAACATCGGTTTTACCGATGTTTTTTTATGTAAAAAAATTATAACAGATTTTTGGTTCACGAATCTTTTTTGTGTAGGTTTGTTTGCAAAGATTCCATTTGGAACAGTATTTGTAATAGATTGACCAAATCCAACAAAAATGAAGAGATTAACAGTACTTACCCTATTAGTTTTCAGCGTTACTTTTTTGGCTCAGGCACAAAAGAAAGAAAAAGTAAAAGGTTCAAAAATTGTCACACATACCATTAATGAAGTAGAAAATTTCGAAAATATTGAAATAGACGATAATTTAGAAGTATATCTGGTAAAAGGAGACAAAGCTTCAGTTGAAATTGAAGCTGATGATAACTTGCATGACGCTATCAACTTTTCAGTTGCAAACAATACATTAAGAGTTTCCAGCTTAAAAAATGTGATTAGTGCCAAAAAATTCTCTATCCGAATCAATTACACCAACGACTTAAAACTGGTTGTTGCAAAAGGTGAAACTGTTATTAACGCTTTGAATGAATTACAAGGTGAAAATGTAACGGTAAAAAATTATGGCAGATCCCGTTCTTACCTCAATGTTAATTCTACTTATTTTACACTCATCCTAAATGACAAAGCAGAAGCAGAGCTAAATGTTAAAGCACAAAGTACAACTTTAGAATTAAGCAATAATGCGGAACTGAAAGCTCTAATCGCTTCGCCTGAATTCAAATTGGATATGTATGAAAATAGTGAAGCCGAAATAGAAGGAGATGCCGCACAAGCTAAAATCAGACTGGACAACAGCGCTTCTTTGACTTCAGATAATCTGACACTAAAAGAACTCGAACTTACAGCTGAAGGACACGTTAAAACACGTGTGAATGTTATAGACAAAATTGCTATTTCTGCCTCTGGAAAAGCAGAAATTGAACTATACGGCCAACCAAAAATTGACATGGTTTTGTTTACCAACAATGCTATTTTGTACAAAAAGGAAAAGTAAACATCTCTTATTTATATTCATAAAAAAATCCAGCATAATGCTGGATTTTTCATTTTTAATATATTTTATTCCTTTAGTCTTTTGAAGCTAAATAACGTTCTGCATCTAAAGCTGCCATACAGCCTGTTCCTGCTGCTGTAATAGCCTGTCTGTAAACATGGTCTGCAGCATCACCGGCTACAAATACTCCGGGAACATTCGTTTTAGTACTACCACTTTGATTAATAACATATCCCGTTTCATCTAACTCTAGATAATCAGCAAAAATATCTGTATTCGGTTTGTGCCCTATAGCTACAAAGAAACCTGTTGCCGGAATTTCAGTTATTTCTCCAGAAGCTCTATCCTTAGCTTTAACTCCGGTTACAACGTTACCATCGCCTAAAACTTCTTCTGTTTCTGTATTCAATAAAATTTCAATATTCTCGGTTTTACGAACGCGCTCTTCCATAATTCTGGAAGCCCTGAATTTATCACTTCTAACCAACATGGTTACTTTTTTACAGATTTTTGATAAATAATGAGCTTCTTCACAAGCACTATCTCCCGCTCCAACAATTACAACTTCCTGATTTCTATAGAAAAAACCATCACAAACCGCACAAGCAGAAACTCCGCCTCCAAGTTGTAAATAATGCTGTTCAGAAGGTAAACCCAAATACTTTGCAGACGCTCCAGTTGAAATAATTATTGTATCAGCATGGATTTCTGTTGTTTCGTTTACCCAAATTTTATGTGGTGCAGCTGAAAAATCAACTTTTGTAACCCAACCGTCACGAATATCTGTTCCGAAACGTTTAGCCTGAGCCTGCAATTGAATCATCATTTCCGGACCTGAAATCCCATCCGGATAACCAGGGAAATTTTCTACATCATTAGTTGTTGTTAATTGCCCTCCCGGTTGCTGACCTTGGTATAACACCGGATTCATATTAGCTCTTGCTGCATAAATAGCAGCTGTATAACCAGCAGGACCCGAACCTATTATTAAGCATTTTACTTTTTCTATTGTATCAGCCATAATTCATTTTTTTATTAGAGAAGCAAATTTAAACTATTCAAAAGAAAAATTCCTTAAAATTTAATTAGAATTCGTTATGATAAAATAAATTGATTTTATTTCAAAAAACATTTTGAATATTCAAAATTAGCTATATCTTTGCACTCACAATTTTCGGGGTGTAGCGTAGCCCGGTCATCGCGCCTGGTTTGGGACCAGGAGGTCGCAGGTTCGAATCCTGCCACCCCGACAGAAAGACTTTCAGTAATGGAAGTCTTTTTTTATTTATATTAGTTTTATGTTTTTCACTTACATTTTATTTTCCGAAACAACTCAAAAATTTTATGTTGGTCAAACCAATAATTTAGAAGATCGCTTAAAAAGACATAATTCCGGTTATCAGATTGCAACTAAAAACGGAAGCCCATGGACATTGATAACTTATTTTTCTTTCAGTACAAGGGCAGAGGCTGTTCAACTAGAACAGAAAATCAAAAAGAGAGGAATTAAAAGGTTTCTTCAGGACAACAGCTTGTAAAACAAACATCGCGTCCCGCTTAAGCGGGAAGGTCGCAGGTTCGAATCCTGCCACCCCGACAGAAAGACTTTCAGTAATGGAAGTCTTTTTTTATTTATATTAGTTTTATGTTTTTCACTTACATTTTATTTCCCGAAACAACTCAAAAATTTTATGTTGGCCAAACCAATAATTTAGAAGATCGCTTAAAAAGACATAATTCCGGTTATCAGATTGCAACTAAAAACGGAAGCCCATGGACATTGATAACTTATTTTACTTTCAGTACAAGGGCAGAGGCTGTTCAACTAGAACAGAAAATCAAAAAGAGAGGAATTAAAAGGTTTCTTCAAGACAACAGCTTGTAAAACAAACATCACGTCCCGCTTGAGCGGGAAGGTCGCAGGTTCGAATCTTGCCACCCCGACAGAAAGACTCTCAGTAATGAAAGTCTTTTTTTATTTATATTATTCGATACTTTTTCTAAAAAAGCATAAAATTTTCAAGAAAACAGGAGTGAATAGTTTAAAATATACTTCAATGTCATCTTCAACCTAAAAAGAGGACGCTTCAAATCTTTTTTCCAAAACAATTTCCTATGTTTTTCTTAGTTTCATTCAAAATAATCCATTACTTCATTTAATCAATTCTTACTTTTTAATTAAACTCAACAAATGGATCAACAAAACGATTTTCATAAGATTAAAAAACAGATTCTTT
This sequence comes from Flavobacterium haoranii, assembly GCA_003246205.1. Taxonomy (GTDB): domain Bacteria; phylum Bacteroidota; class Bacteroidia; order Flavobacteriales; family Flavobacteriaceae; genus Flavobacterium; species Flavobacterium haoranii_A. The sequence goes on from QKBC01000009.1 coordinate 65,804, forward strand.
TTTTAATTATATATTCTGTATTCATTTCCTTAATTCTGGTTTTAGAACTATTTTTTAGAATCTACACTAATAAAAATCAAACATTTAACGAAATAAGCGTAAAAAGAATAAACGTTTTAGAAAATGATGGAACTCTTAGAATGACCATATCTAATAAGGAAATGTCTCCTGCTCCCCTATCGTATGGTAAACCTTTTGGTCTACAAGGAGGAAATAGAACCGGAATTATCTTTTTCAACGAAGAAGGAACAGAGGCAGGAGGACTCATTTTTTCCGGAAAAACAGATACTTTAAACAACAACTATGAAGCTTTTGGTCATCTTTCTTTTGATCAATACAATCAAAATCAAGTCCTTTATTTACAATATTCAGATGAAAACGGAACAAAGAAAACCGGTCTGTATATAGACGATTGGCAAGAAAAACCCATTTTTGCTGAATGGAATCCAAAGTTCAAAGAAATAATGAAGTCCTCGTTAGGAGAAGCTGAAAAAGAACAAGCAATTCAACAATTAATGGAACCGACTGAAGGACATCCCGCATTTGCAAATAGGGTTTTCATAGGTAGAGATAATGATAAATCTGCAATACTAAACCTTTGCGATAGACAAGGAAATGCAAGACTCCAACTCTTAGTAGATTCGTTAGGAACTGCAAAAATTAATTTTCTCAACGATGAAGGTAAAATTGATTACAGCTTTCCTTCAGAAAAATAAAAGAACCCTACAATACAATCATCAATCATCAATTATTTGCTTTCTTCAGATCGCTCTCAACGAAAAGACTTTCAGCAATGGAAGTCTTTTTTATTTACGCCTTTTCACAAAATTTCCAATCCCTAATTTTCTTTACAAGCTATAATAATTTACCATAAAAAAATAAAAAGTAAAGCATTATATTTTAGAATTAGTTATTTTTGCTTCGTATATAACAAATAAAACACTGAATGTTAATTATTGGTATTGCCGGCGGAACCGGTAGTGGAAAAACTACTGTAGTTCACCAAATTATGAACGAATTACCTTCCACTGAAGTTGGAATTATTTCTCAGGATTCTTATTATAAAGAAACGCATCATCTCTCTTATGAAGAACGAACAAAAATTAATTTCGATCATCCGAGAGCAATTGATTTTGATTTATTGGTTCAACATCTAAAAGAGCTTAAAGCCGGAAAAACTATAGAACAACCTGTGTATTCATTTGTGACACATGATCGTACCGATGACAGTATTGTAACGCATCCCAGAAAAGTGATGATTGTTGAAGGTATTCTGATCTTAACTAATCCTGAATTACGTGAACTGTTCGATATCAAAGTATACGTTCATGCCGATTCAGATGAAAGGCTGATCAGACGTTTAAAAAGAGATATTGCCGAAAGAGGAAGAGATATGGAAGAAGTTTTAAACCGCTACCAAACGACGTTAAAACCAATGCACGAACAGTTCATTGAACCTACAAAGGCTTTTGCCGATATCATTATTCCTAACGATAAATACAATACCGTTGCCATAGATGTTGTAAGAGCCGTAATAAAACAAAGAATTCATTAATTGAAAAAACTAAAGAACATAGTCAATCATTTTCCTTTCCTTAAATACCTAGGAAACAGGTATGTTTTGGCTTCTGTTCTATTTATTCTTTGGATTCTGTTCTTGGATAATTACTCCTATCTTGAAAGCCGCGTTTTAGATAAGCAAATTGAAGAATTAGAAGACAACATTAGTTATTACCAAAAAGAAATCACAAAAGACAGCATCAAAATTAAAAAATTAAAAAATGCTGATCAGATAGAAAAATACGCTCGTGAAAAATATTATATGAAAAGAGCGAATGAAGATGTTTACGTCATAGAATATGAAGATGATGACAAACCCAAAGACGACACTTCAGATTTTTAACAAACAAACCAAGCTTAATTGATTATGGAAAGTGAAAAATTGTTTAAGGAATTTAATGCTGTTTCTTCTAAAGAGTGGAAGCAAAAAATTCAGTTTGAACTAAAAGGTGCCGACTACAACGAAACCCTTATTTGGGAAAGTCCGGAAGGCATCAAAGTAAAACCGTTTTACCACGTTGATGAATTTGAAAATAAAGTAAACGTTACAACAGATGTAGCCGACTTTAAAATCCTGCAAAATATCTTTGTTCACGATGTAAACAAAGCAAATGAAAAAGCAAAAGACACTTTAAATCGTGGTGCAGAAAGCATTCGTTTTTCAATTGAGAATGAAAATATCTCTTTAGACGACTTGTTCTCTGGTTTACCTAAAGAAAATACCCTTTACTATTTTTATTTGCCTTTTCTCTCAAACGATTTCGTAACTAAGGTCAACGCGTTTGCAAAGCAGAATAACCATCAAATTACACTATTAATTGATAACATCGGGCAATTAGCTAAAGACGGAAATTGGTTCGAAAATTTAGAGCAAGATTTCTCCAATTTAAACCAAATTTCTAAAAATAGTAGTTTCCCTTTTTTAAGCATCAACGCGACTACTTATCAAAATGCAGGAGCCAATATTGTTCAGCAAATTGCGTACACCTTAGCTCATACTAATGAATATTTCAACCGCATCGAAAATATCAATACACCAATCAATATTGAAATTGCTGTTGGTTCAAATTATTTCTTTGAAATTGCAAAATTGAGAGCTTTGCGAATGTTGTTCAATCTATTGGCAAAAGAATACAACCACAATTTTGATTGTCAAATCATTGCTACACCAACTAAACGAAACAAAACGTTATACGATTACAACGTAAACTTGCTTCGTACAACAACTGAATGTATGTCGGCTATTTTAGGTGGAGCCAATGCAGTTAATAATTTAGCGTATGATGCCATTTACCACAAAGACAATGAATTTGGTGATAGAATTTCGAGAAATCAACTTTTAGTTTTAAAAAACGAAAGTTATTTTGATAAAGTTAATAATCCGGCTGACGGTGCGTATTATATTGAAACATTGACCGAACAATTAGCTGAAAAAGCACTGAATTTATTCAAAGATATTGAAGCTAACGGTGGTTTCATTACACAATTAATCGAAGGAACTATTCAACGTAAAATTGTGGAAAGCGCTCAAAAAGAACAAGAATTGTTTGAAAACGGAAAAGAAATTTTATTAGGAACTAATAAATATCCGAATAAAAATGACCAAATGAAAAATGATTTGGAACTGTATCCGTTTGTGAAACAAAATCCAAGAAAAACATTGGTTACGCCAATCATTGAAAGACGTTTGGCAGAAAAAATGGAACAAGAACGACTAGCTACTGAGCAATAATGAAATTAAAACATCTTTTCTTTTTTCTTTTCTTAAGCTTAATTTCTTGCCAACAAGTAATTGAAGGAACTTCAAAAGTTGTAAGAGAACAAGCTAAACCTAAATTAAAAGGAAAATATCATTCGTTACAAAAAGAAAATGTAAAAATATTTCTTCCTGATGAATTCAAATACATCACACACGAAGAATATAAAAATGTTTTAAAACAAAGCGGCGACAGTACTCTTTATAATGCAGAAGTACAGAGATTAGATAATATAAAAATTAATGATAAAAAGCTTTACATTTTTGGATATCTGGAATCTGCTTCTACATTAAATGTATTAGTAGAAAAATATTTACCTTTTGATAAAGAAGACGGTAAATATTTATTAGGCATTATTTCAACCATACAAAAAAACACATATAATCTAAAAGATCTAGATACTGAACTTAAAGAAGCTAGAGTAATGGGAAATAAAAACTTGAAGATTTTTAAAGCAATATACAAGTTCACAAACCCATCTTTTCCTGCCAGTCAAAAATTTTTCAGACATTACTATTTAATTAGTTACAATAAAAAAACGTTATTTCTAAATATGGAAAGTGCACAATTAATTGATTTTGATCCTTATTTAGAAAAAATAAAAATGTAATATGAGAAAAAACATACAACATTTAAAACTAGAAAACACGGCAACTGATTCTCCAAAATCTGCTACTGAAAGTTTTCTAACAGCAGAGGGAATTGAAGTAAAACCAATCTATTCTGAAGAAAATGTTCAGAATTTAGAACATATTGGTTTTGCAGCAGGCTTTGCACCTAATCTTCGCGGACCTTATGCCACCATGTATGTTCGCCGTCCGTGGACCATTCGTCAATATGCAGGGTTTTCAACTGCCGAAGAAAGTAATGCTTTTTACAGAAGAAACTTGGCAGCCGGGCAAAAAGGACTTTCCGTTGCATTCGATTTAGCCACACACCGCGGGTATGATTCTGATCACGAGCGCGTAGTAGGTGATGTAGGTAAAGCCGGAGTAGCAATCGACTCTGTGGAAGATATGAAAATTCTTTTTGACCAAATTCCTTTGGGAGAAATGTCGGTTTCCATGACCATGAACGGTGCTGTGTTACCTATCATGGCTTTCTACATTGTAGCCGCTGAAGAACAAGGTGTAAAACCGGAATTACTTTCGGGAACCATTCAAAATGATATTTTAAAAGAGTTCATGGTGCGTAATACTTATATTTATCCACCTACTCCATCCATGAAAATTATTGCTGATATTTTTGAATACACCAGCAAATTCATGCCAAAATTCAACTCGATCTCTATTTCTGGTTACCACATGCAAGAAGCCGGAGCTACTGCCGATATTGAGTTGGCCTACACTCTTGCCGATGGTTTGGAATATGTAAGAACCGGATTAGCAGCGGGAATGAAAGTAGACGACTTCGCTCCTCGCCTTTCATTTTTCTGGGCTATCGGGATGAATCATTTCATGGAAATTGCAAAAATGCGTGCCGGTCGTATGCTTTGGGCGAAACTATTGAAACAATTTGAACCTAAAGACGATAAATCATTGGCATTGCGTACACACTGTCAAACTTCAGGTTGGAGTTTAACCGAACAAGATCCGTTTAACAATGTGGCACGTACTGCGATTGAAGCTGCTGCTGCTGCTTTTGGTGGAACACAATCGTTACACACCAATGCGTTAGACGAAGCTATTGCTTTACCAACCGATTTCTCGGCTCGTATTGCTCGTAATACACAAATTTACTTGCAAGAAGAAACTAAAATTTGCAAAACGGTTGATCCTTGGGCGGGAAGTTATTACGTAGAAAGTTTAACAGCAGAAATTGCTGAAAAAGCTTGGGCTTTAATTCAAGAAGTAGAAGAATTAGGCGGAATGACCAAAGCTATTGAAGCCGGAATTCCGAAATTACGCATTGAAGAAGCGGCTGCTCGTAAACAAGCTCGTATTGACAGCGGACAAGATATTATTGTTGGTGTTAACAAATACCGTTTAGAAAAAGAAGATCCGTTACATATTTTAGAAGTAGATAACCAAGTTGTTCGTAAACAGCAAATTGAGCGTTTGGAACAAATTAAAGCTACTCGTGACAACTCAAAAGTAGCCGAATGTTTAGCCAAATTAACAGAATGTGCCAAAACAGGAAACGGAAACTTATTAGATTTAGCAGTAAATGCAGCGCGCAACAGAGCTACTTTAGGCGAAATTAGCGATGCATTAGAAACTGTTTTCGGAAGATACAAAGCACAAATCAGAAGTTTTAGTGGCGTGTACAGTAAAGAAATTAAAAACGACGAAAGCTTTGAAAAAGCAAAACAATTAGCAGATGCCTTTGCTGCTAAAGAAGGTCGAAGACCTCGTATTATGATTGCCAAAATGGGTCAGGACGGGCACGACCGTGGGGCAAAAGTTGTAGCTACAGGTTATGCTGATGTTGGTTTTGACGTAGACATTGGACCTTTGTTCCAAACACCGGCCGAAGCAGCCAAACAAGCCGTAGAAAATGACGTTCACGTTTTAGGCGTTTCTTCTTTAGCGGCGGGACACAAAACTTTAGTTCCGCAAGTAATTGAAGAATTGAAAAAATACGGACGTGAAGACATTATGGTGATTGTGGGCGGTGTTATTCCGGCACAAGACTATCAATATTTATTTGATGCCGGTGCAGTAGCCGTTTTTGGTCCCGGAACAAAAATCAGCGATGCGGCTATTACTATTTTAGATATTTTAATGGAGGATTAAACTACTACTCTAATAAAAAACACCAGTATGAAACTGGTGTTTTTTATTTTAAATCCACTCCGTAGGTTCTTTATAGTTTTCTCCAAAATAAGTTACATATTGTACCATTCGAGGTTTTTTACCATAATTAGGTGTTGCACAATGCGGTAAAGATTGATCCCAGATTACCATATCCCCTGCTTCACCTGTAATAGCAATGGGTTGTAAAGTTTCTACAGCATAATCTCTCGGATGTTTTGTTTCAGGAACCTGTGTTAGCCAATCCCCTATTTTATGCTGAAAACCAGGCACACAATGAAAAGCACCATCCGTCGGACCGCAATCAGAAAGATAAATCAATCCTTGTAACCGAAACGGTATGGGCTGCTGGAGACTTACATCCCAATGCAAACTACTTCCTTTGAAAGAATAATTTGGCGTTACAGGAGGATTAAAACTCACTTTATCAATAGTCTTATATATTTGTTTGGATTGATACAATTGCTCGTACGCCTTTTTAATACGTGCTGAAGATCTGTTTTTTTCTAATATCGGATGATCAAAAAAATTAACCATCAAACCTTTTTGCATAGGATGGGTTACATACCAAGAATCCGGATTATCAGGTTGCATTTCTAAAAATTCCCAAATAATTTGCTGAGCAGCTAAGCAATCTTCTTTAGAAATAGTATTTTTTAGCACCAAATAGCCATTGGTCTCAAAAAATTGCAAATCACTTTCACTCAAAACCATCTCATCCTGTTCATCGACAGTAATAAGCATGGCTGCTTTTTTATGTATCCATTCTTCAAAATTCTCAGCAGAAGGCTTATCAAAATATAAATAGTGTAAAGCTTCATCTAATCCTATTCCATTCTTATACAAATACTCCATTTCCTGAGCCCAGCTTGTTGTAGCTGTAGATTCTCCTTGTAAAATACGATTTCGGAACGAGGCTGATATAGGATTCATATCTGCATTATTATGTACCTATCAAAAATATGAAATTATTATTTTATTTTCTTACAATGACATTATTAATATTTTAAAAGTTTCATTAAAAACTTACATTTAATACTCTAAAAAACTGCCAGCTTTAAACTGGCGGTTTTCTTATTTACTCTTCTTCTTAGACTTTACTTTCTTAGATTTCTTCTTTTTCTTTCCTTTTAGCAAATCTCTCTTAGATTTGATCCGTTTTTCGGTTTCCTCAATTTCTGAAGAATAGTTCGAGAAATCTAACAATTTAGCTTCTTTTACCAATTGTAAAGCCATTTTCCATTGTTGTTGTTTTTCCAAAACCTTAACTTTCTTCAACAACATTATTACTTTATCAATACCTTTAACCGTCAAAGAAAAGTCGATTAATTTCAAGGCTTCGTCTAAATCCTCGTTCCAAAACAAGGTTTCGGCATAATAAGGATATACCATTACAGCATTGATATCGATAGCCAAAGCTTCGCTGTAATATTCTTTTGCCGCTTCATAATCTTGAAATTGTTCGGCATAAAAACGTCCGTACAAGCATAAAGCCAATACATTTTTATTGTCGTAAGCCAAAGCATATCCTAAAGACTCCAACGATTCTTCCAAATAATACGGATAATTATCCAATGCCTGAACTACATATTTATCTATTGATTGCATCTCTAATTTGTTTTTTGCCGTTTTGGCGTTCTTTTTTGTTTTGCTTTCCTTTTTTCTCTTTCTTAAAATCGGTTCCTTCAAAAGTTCGGATGGGATTTCCACGCTCAATTTGCATTTGATTCATCCAAACTTGTTGGAACTGATTCTGATACTGTTCTTTTTCGGCTTCTTGTAATTTTTGCATCAAACGCTCGGTTGCTGCTTTTTTGTTTTGATGCTGCGAACGTGAATCCATACTAACAGTCGAAATTCCTGTCGGAATATGGATCGCTCTTACAGCCGAACTCACTTTATTAACATGTTGGCCGCCTGCACCTGAACTTCGCATGGCTTGGTATTGAATTTCTTTTTCGGAAAACTGAAATGTCGTTTGTGATTCGACTTCAAAAATCCCGATAAACCAATTCTTGCGTTTGTGGAACTTTCGGAATGTGCTTTTGCCAATCCATTGAATAGTTCCCAACCAAGAAGCTGTAAAAGAGGCGACATCATTCCCTTGCAAAGCCACCATAGCCGAAACTACCGTTCCGTTTTCTTGTCCTGCTTCGCGATGCAATACCATTGCCGAAATTTTGAACATTTCTGCTTCTTCGAGTACTTTTTTTAAAACCTGAGCCACTACCCAGTCGCACTCTGCCGGACCTCTGCCCGATGTAATTTGTATAATCTTGTCCATTTTACTTTTCATTATTTATCCATTCGCACAATTTTAGGCGTAAACGTTCCTAAAACACTCACCAACTCTTTTTGCAATTCCATTACGGTGTGAATATTTTTATAAGCCATAGGCGCTTCGTCGACACTTCCACCAATTAAAGTCACGTTGTGTTCTTTCAACTCTTTTTTGATTTGGCTTTGCGTTAGTGTAGCTTTACATTTTCCTCGCGAAAGCAATCGGCCAGCACCATGCGAAGCCGAATTCAACGCTTCCCCATTTCCTTTTCCCATTACAATGAATCCGGGCGCCGTCATAGAACCCGGAATAATTCCGAGTTCGCCTTGAGTTGCTGGAGTAGCTCCTTTGCGATGCACAATACACTCTTTACCGTTTACCTGTTCTTTCCATGCAAAATTATGATGGTTCTCTATGGTTAAAGCAATGCGTTTTCCCAGTGCTTTAGCTATTCGACGGTGAATGTCTTCGTGACACGCTTTGGCATAATCCCCCGCTAAATTCATAGCAAGCCAATATTCCTGCCCGTCGTGCGTGTTCAAATCGAGCCAAGCCAAATGCTGAACATTTTTAGGCAACGGACATTGTTTAGTTGCCAAATACGTATAATGTTTCGCAATATTAGCCCCGAAACCACGAGAACCGCTGTGCGACAAAACCGCCAGATATTCGCCTACTTCTAACTTCCATTCAGGTAAAGTTTCTTGCAGATTGACAACACCAAACTCAACAAAGTGATTGCCTCCGCCGGAAGTCCCCAGCTGCTTATACGCTTTATCCAATAGCTGTTTGACAACCGGGATATTTTGGAATTCTTCGCGAGAAAACACTTCGTGATCGGCTTTAATTTTATGCGTTTCCGACATTCCGAATTTGGTGTGATCTGCTAAAATCGCTTTCAGCTGCTCTTCTTTCCCTTTTATGAAGGAAGCTGGTAAATCGAAAACCGACAAGCTCATTCGACAGCCAATATCCACTCCAACGCCATACGGAATCACCGCATTATCTGTAGCCAAAACACCTCCAATAGGCAAACCATAACCAGCATGCGCATCGGGCATTAAGGCGCCTTGAACTGCAATTGGTAGTTTAAGTGCATCGTACAACTGAAACTTGGCTTGTTCTTCTATTTCGTTTTCTCCGAAAATAGAGAATGGCGCTCTGGTGTTACGCAATTGCTGTAATTTTACTTCAACCGGATTGACTAACCCTTCCGCTACTTCCCCCCAAGTTCCGTGATTTTTGAACTTTTCAGGATGTAAAAGCACTTCTTTGGCTTCGGATAAAATACTTTCTTTTTTTTCTCTCTTACGATATCTGTTAATTTGCCCTAAGGCTATATTGATTGTATTATTTTTAGGAAAACCCAATTTGATTAGGTCTCTTCCTGATAATTTATTTCCCATATTAAAAATTTGAAAATGATAGATTCCTTTGGAACAAAATAGGCCATAGCAAATTTGTCCTCAACAGGATTTTGATAAAATGTTCCGGGGAAATTTTGAGAATCTAGAATACAAAAAAAGCCCGAAATTAATTGTCTTCGGGCTTTTTCATATTTTGGAGTTCTTTTGTTCTAAATATCAGAAAGGCCACGAAGAAAAGTTACACCAGTTCCAACTGATGAGTAACTTAAAGATGTTAATTGTAGTACAAACATTTTTCTTCGTTTTTTATGAATTAATACTTATTTTCTGTGCAAAGATTTGTATTTATTTTTCAATTTTCCAAATATTTTTTGTCTCAATTAAGAACTGACACCGAAAAATCAGCCTCTTCAATAGCTTTTATGGCCTCATAAAAGCTAATCTGCTCTACTTCTTTGAAAAAATCAATTTCAGTGGCATGTGGCAAAAAGTCGGACACAATTCGAATGATAAAATCTTGTGGTTTCTTTAAAAACATAAACGTATAATCTTCCATATTGACAATAGTTCCGGTTGTAAGATGTGTCGTTTTCACAAACTTATCGGAAGTCAGAGAAGTTAAACAAGGTAAATTGGTTTTGGCATTCTCAATAATCAACCTCCCGTTTTCAAAAAGTTCTCCTTGATAACCGTATAAAGAACAAGCCGTTATTTCGATAGGTTTTCCCAATTTTAATTCTTTGGGCAACACATTTTCTTGTCCAATGACTGCTCCGAAACCTAATAAAATACACAAATCATGTTCCGGTAGATTCATCATAGCTTTAGCTGTATTTTCGCGTCCTATACCGGAAATTACAACGTTGTAGTCGTTTTTTAACATCGTAAATTGAGAAAAAGCCTGTTGAACTTTCTGTTTCTCAATATCCATTGGGGTCAAAAGAATAATTTTCATCTATTAAAAGTACTTGAAAATAATATATCCAATAAAAAGTCAGACAATAAATTAAAAATTCAATATTTTTTACGTTAAAAGAAACAAATGTGGGCTTAACGCAAAAAAAAATATTTTTTCTGTAAAAAAATATGACAAATATCATTATTTTTGTAGACAAATAGCAACTAAACGAAAATTATTATTTAACCAAATCTCTAAGATGGAAGAAATTCAAAGACCTACACCTATCGACAAGGAAGTAGTATGGGACAAATCAAAGATTTTAATGAGTAAAACTGATAAATTCGGAACTATCGAATATGCTAATGATGCATTTGTTGATGTTTCGGGGTATGAAGACTACGAATTAGTAGGTAAACCTCATAATATTATCAGACATCCTGACATGCCTAAAGTTATTTTCAAGGTATTATGGGATAATTTAAAAAAAGGCAACAATTTCCATGCTATAGTAAAAAACTTAGCTAAATCAGGAAGATACTATTGGGTTATCACAGATTATGAAGTAGTAGAAGACAAAAATGGTGACATCGTAAACTATGTTGGCAGAAGAACAGCTGTACCTAATGAAGTTATCTCTAAAAGCATTGAGCCTCTTTACAAAAAATTACTTCAAATTGAAGACGCTAGTGGTGTTGATGCTTGCGAAAAGTATTTAACAGGTTTTCTTGAGGAAGAAGGAAAATCTTATGACGAATATGTTCTTAAATTACTTGCTGATTATGAAAAAGTAACTAATCCGCAACCTATTGTAGAAGAAAAAGAAGAAAAAGGATTTTTTGGAAAACTTTTCGGAAGATAGAAAATTACAAGTACTACACATTATATAAAAAGCGTCTTTTTCAGGCGCTTTTATTTTTTAAAAACCTAACAAATATCATATTATCTTTTTAAAAGTTATAATAATTTCGTCGCCGTAAATAATTCTTAAACTAACCTACAATGATTAAAAATTACAATTTTACCCTACAACTTATCATCTTACTTTCTTTTCTGAATTTTGCCAAAGCTCAATACAAACCGGAAATGGTAACTGTAAAAGGCGGAACTTTTATGATGGGAACCAAAGAAAACCCATACATAGAAACTGATGAACAATTAGCACACGAAGTAACTATAAACGACTTTGAAATCGGAAAGTTTGAAGTTACTATTTTTGAGTGGAGCGCCTATGTAAGAGATCAAAAACTAAAATTTCCTAACATTAGTTATGTATCAAAAAATTCACCGATTCGTTCTATTTCATGGATCGATGCCATTAACTATTGTAATTGGCTAAGCGAAAAAAACGGATATAAACCTGTATACAAAAGACTAAACAATCAATATGTTTGCGATTTTGAAGCCAATGGTTACCGCCTGCCAACCGAGGCTGAATGGGAATTTGCGGCTAAAGGCGGTAATAGTTCTAAAAACTTTAAATATTCCGGCAGCAACAAAGCAGATATTACAGCTTGGTATAAAAATAATAGTAGCAACAAAATACAGCCGGTTGGCACTAAACTAGCCAATGAATTAGGCATTTACGACATGAGCGGAAATGTTTGGGAATGGTGTTGGGATTGGTACAATAAAGATTTCTACTTAACCGAAAGCGGCGATAACCCCGTTGGTCCTGAAAGAGGAACTGAAAGATGTCTTAGAGGCGGAAGTTGGGACAGCCGATTATATTCGTTAAGATGTGCCAATCGATTAAAGGATAAGCCTTTCTTATCTTCTGAATTTTACGGCTTTAGATTAGCCAGAACCATAAATTAAAGAGAAGCTTTTTGCTTCTCTTTTTTTATAAAAAAATCTTAAGAGCCATACGCCCATAAAAGGATTTTCATAACTTGTGACAAAAGTTCTATTGTTAACAAATTTGAGTTGAAAAAACAATAAATAATTGTATTTTTACCACTCAAAAATTTTAATCGTCAAATGGGTAAAATCATAGCAATTGCCAATCAAAAAGGAGGAGTTGGCAAAACAACTACTTCTGTTAACCTTGCTGCTGCATTAGGAGTGTTAGAAAAAAAGGTGTTATTAATTGATGCCGATCCACAGGCTAATGCTAGTTCCGGTTTAGGTATTGATGTTGAAAGTGTGGAAATAGGTACTTATCAAATTTTAGAACACAGCAACACACCCGATGAAGCAACTATAGCTTGTTCTTCTCCAAACGTTTCCGTTATTCCGGCTCATATTGACTTAGTTGCTATCGAAATTGAATTGGTCGATAAAGAGAACCGTGAATATATGCTAAAAAAGGCATTAGAAGGCGTTAAAGATAAATACGATTATATTATTATTGACTGTGCTCCGTCATTAGGGCTTTTAACTTTAAATGCACTTACAGCTGCTGATAGTGTTGTGATTCCTATTCAATGTGAATATTTTGCACTTGAAGGTTTAGGAAAATTATTGAACACTATAAAAAGTGTACAAAAAATTCACAATCCTGAATTAGATATTGAAGGTTTATTACTAACTATGTACGATTCCAGACTAAGGCTTTCTAATCAAGTAGTTGAAGAAGTTCAAAAACATTTTAACAATATGGTTTTTGACACCATTATTCAGCGAAATATCAAATTAAGTGAAGCTCCAAGTTTTGGTGAAAGTATCATTAACTATGATGCTACCAGTAAAGGTGCCAGCAATTATATTAATTTAGCAGAAGAAATTATCAAGAAAAATAAATAAGAGAATGGCGAAGGCAGTAAAAAAACAGGCTTTGGGAAGAGGATTATCAGCTTTATTAAAAGATCCGGCAAACGACATCAAATCGGTTGAAGATGCTGGAGCTGATAAAGTTGTAGGCAATATTATTGAGCTTGAATTAGATGCAATTGAAATAAACCCTTTTCAACCCAGAAGTAACTTCAATGAAGAAACCTTAAAAGAATTAGCTACTTCAATTAAAGAATTAGGGGTAATTCAACCTATTACCGTTCGTAAACTGGATTTTAACAAATACCAGCTCATTTCAGGAGAGCGAAGATTGCGTGCTTCAAAATTAGCCGGTTTAACAACAGTTCCTGCTTACATTCGCTTAGCCAACGACAATGAATCCTTAGTTATGGCATTGGTTGAAAATATTCAACGCCATGACTTAGATCCTATTGAGATTGCCATTTCTTATCAGCGATTAATTGACGAAATCAGTTTAACACAAGAAGAGCTGAGCGAGCGTGTTGGTAAAAAACGTTCGACTATTACCAATTACCTTCGTTTATTAAAATTAGACCCTATTATTCAAACCGGAATGCGAGACGGCTTTATTTCCATGGGACACGGTAGAGCTTTAATTAACATAGAGAATGCTGATGCTCAAAGTGAAATTTATCACAAGGTAGTTACTCAAAACTTATCGGTTCGTGAAACAGAAGCTTTGGTAAAAAAATACCATGAAAGCCTAAAACCTAAAACAGCAAAATCAAATTCCAGCAACTTTGAAGTTGAAGATACTGATAAAAAAGTGTTTACTGATTTCTTTGGTGCAAAAGTTGATGTAAAAGTAACCGGGAATGGAAAAGGAAAGATTACAATTCCTTTTCACTCAGAAGAAGATTTTAACCGAATTTTGAAACTAATCCATAATTAGTGAATTTAAGACTCAAGTTTATATTCGTTTTTATTTTTCTTTGGAGTATCAGTGGTAACGCCCAGGAAGAAGTTACTTTAGTGACAAAAGATACTATTCAGGAAACCATTAATCCTTTAGCACCTTCTAAAGCAGCTTTTTATTCGGCTGTTGTTCCGGGATTAGGTCAAATTTATAATAAAAAATATTGGAAACTCCCTATTGTTTACGGAGGGTTAGCTGCCGGTATTTATTTTTATACCTGGAACAATAATAAATACCACGAATACCGAGATGAATACAAACGTCGATTAGATGGAACTTATGATCCGCACCACCCTAAATACAGTGGTTTAGATAATGATCGATTAATAAGAGCCCAAAAATTCCATCAACGCAATCGCGATTTATCAGCTTTAATAACAGCGGGAATTTATATCTTAAACATTGTTGATGCTAATGTAGATGCACATTTAATGCAATTTAATGTCAATGACAATTTATCTCTTGCTCCGGATATTCACCAAAACCAAATTGATTATAAATTCAATACCGGTGTAAAGCTCACTTTTAACTTTTAACATTTCATTAGGTAACAATATTTTTTTTATACTACTAACAACATCATGAAAATAGCACTTTTAGGATACGGGAAAATGGGCAAGGTAATTGAAGGAATTGCCTTAGAACGCGGACATGAGATTGTGTTAAGAAAGAGAAGCCAAGACACATTTGAAGGGCTCATAAATGCCGATGTTGCTATTGATTTCAGTGTTCCGTCCAGTGCTGTAGAAAACATTACGGCTTGTTTAGAACATGGTATTCCTGTTGTTAGCGGAACTACAGGTTGGTTGGAAAAATATAATGAAATGGTCTCCTTATGTGAAGCTAAAAACGGTAGTTTTATTTATGGTTCAAATTTTAGTCTAGGTGTAAATATCTTTTTTGAGCTCAATAAATATTTAGCTAAAATGATGGCTCATATAAAAGAATACAAAGTAAGTATGGAAGAAATACACCATACCCAAAAGTTAGACGCTCCGAGCGGAACAGCTATTTCATTAGCAAATGACATCATTAAAAATTCTGACTACACAAGTTGGACCTTAGAAACTGATACTCATAAAGATCAAATTCATATTGATGCCAAACGTATTGAGAATGTTCCCGGAACACATAGTATTTTTTACGACAGTAAAGTTGATCAAATCGAAATCAAGCATACAGCTCACAGTCGCGAAGGCTTTGCTTTAGGTTCTGTCATTGCTGCTGAATGGCTTATTGGTAAAAAAGGTATTTTTACAATGAAAGATGTATTAGGCCTTAAATAAATTAAATCATATTAATAAACGAATTAACGCATAAATAAAATAAATATGGATGTATCAAGTTGGTTACTATTTATCTTATTAGTTCAGGTTATCCATGGATTAGGAACTTGGAAATTGTACATAGCTGCTAACCGAAAAGCTTGGGAAGCTTTTGTTCCGGTTTATAACGCTATTGTTTTGATGAAAATTATTAACCGACCTACATGGTGGACGTTATTACTTTTCATTCCGATTATTAATCTATTCATGTTTCCTATTATTTGGATAGAAACATTGAGAACCTTTGGTAAAAAAACAACGCTAGACATGCTGTTAGGCGTTTTTACACTTGGTTTTTACATTGCCTTTGTAAACTATACACAAAACGTTACTTATCACGCCGCCCGTGATCTAAAAGCGCCGACCAAAGCGATGGATACTGTAGGTTCACTTGCATTTGCCATTATTGTAGCCACTTTTGTTCATACCTATTTTATTCAACCCTATACTATACCTACCTCATCTTTAGAAAAATCATTATTAGTCGGTGATTTCCTTTTTGTGAGCAAATTTCACTACGGTGCCAGAACTCCTATGACAACTGTTGCTGCACCTATGGTTCACGATACTTTACCTATCTTAAAAACCAAGTCTTATATTAAGTGGCCACAACTTCCTTATTTCAGATTACCTGGTTTTCAAAAAATTCAACACAATGATATTGTTGTTTTCAACTGGCCGGTAGACACCGTTTACAAATTTTTTGATCGTTCCGGCAGAAAAGCTGACAAGCCTATTGATAAAAAATCGAACTACGTAAAAAGATGTGTAGGTTTACCGGGAGATACGTTAAGCATAAAAGACGGTTACGTTTATATTGACGGGAAAAAAATACAACTTCCGGAAAGAGCTAAACCACAATATTCCTATAAAGCTGTTTGGGATCAAAAAACACCTATCAATCTTGACTATTTGAAGAAGGAATTGAATATTACAGATCCTTTTGGACAAATAGCTAGAGACACACTTTTTTTTAGTGCTCTACCTGATGAAAATGTAGTACGATTAAAAAATATTCCAGGAATTGTAAGTGTAAATAGAGTAGTGTTTCATAATGTTGAAAAAGCTATTTTCCCTCACACTCAAAACTGGAATGTAGACAATCTGGGACCAATTTATATTCCTAAAGCCGGTGTTACTGTTGAACTTAATAGTAATACATTGCCTTTTTACAAAAGAATAATCACTGATTACGAGCACAATACGCTTGAAACAAATGGAAATGAGATTAAGATTAATGGAACTCCTACTCATACTTATACTTTCAAACAGAATTATTACTGGATGATGGGAGACAATCGTCACAATTCGGAAGATTCCCGTTATTGGGGATACGTACCGGAGGACCATATTGTAGGTAAACCAATCTTTATCTGGATGAGTATTGATGGTATTAATGACGGTATTAAAAACTGGAAAATTCGTTGGGACAGATTATTCACTACTGTTTCCGGTGAAGGCCAGCCACAATCTTATTTCAAATATTTCTTATTTTTATTAGCTCTTTACTTTATAGGAGAATACTTCTACAAAAAGAAAAAGAAAGCTAAAGCATAAAAAATAACCTAAAAGTTCAAAGCATTCTACTTTGAACTTTTAAGTTTTAAAGAGTAACTACAATTATGAATATTTTATTACATCCGACATATTTCCCGTCTATTAGTCACTATGTTGTCATGACCCAAGCGGAGAACATTACTTTTGAAGTAGAAGACAACTTTCAAAAACAGACAAATAGAAACCGAATGTACATTTACAGTCCAAACGGACTACAAATGCTTAATATCCCGGTAAAACACTCCAAAGACAAACATCAGAAATTTAAAGATGTAAAAATTGAAAATGCTTTTGATTGGCAGAAAAATCATTTTAAATCTTTAGAAGCAGCTTACAGAACTTCCCCGTTCTTTGAGTATTTTGAAGACGATATCCGTCCTATTTTTGAAAAGCAGCACACTTTTATGTTGGATTTAAATTTTGAGATTTTTGAAATACTGAATGACTGTTTAGGAATTGATCTACCCTATTCCAAAACAGAAGAATATTTTCATGAAGTTCCAAACCTAACAGACTTCCGTTATTTAGCAAACGGTAAAAAAGATACTTTTATAAACGAACCTTACACACAGGTTTTTGATGAGAAACATGATTTTTTACCAAATTTAAGTATTCTGGATCTTTTATTTAATGAAGGGCGACACGCCAAAGAATATTTATTGAAGCAAAAACTATAAATCGGACTTTATTTTTCTAAACTAATTCTGGCATATACCGGAAAGTGGTCGCTTAGTTTTACTTTTGTATCTGTTCTATAGGTTTTAATATTAAAATCCTTATCGGTCAGTACATAATCGATGCGAGCCGGATAAAAATCAAAGTTATACGATTTTCCAAAACCTGCTCCGGCTTCTTCAAAAGCGTCTTTCATTTCGCCTTTAATAGTTCTATAAACATACGAAAAGGCACTGTTGTTCATATCACCACAAATGATCTTCGGATAAGGACATTGGGCAAAATGTTCCCTAATAATCTCGGCTTGTAACTGTTGTTCGCTAAAAGCCTGACTAATCCGTTTAAAAATGAATTTTGATTTATTTTCATCAAATTTCTCGTGAATATCAGTACTGATCTTAATCGATTGCAAATGCATGCTATATATACGAATAGTATCTTTTTGACGAACTAAATCGGTATAAATCACATTATTGCTGGTATTGGGAAAGTCAATTTCTCCACTATTAATTATTTCATATTTTGAAAAAATAGCTTGACCATATTTGTTGCGTTCTCCATACACTTTTACATATTGGTACGGAAAATTTCGAAGTCTCACCTTCTCATTTGGCGAATATTCCTGTAAACATAGTACATCAGGATTGTAGTCCTGAATAACATCTGTGATTTGTTCCGGAACATCTTTTATAGGCAACCATTCATACAAATTAAACAAGCGTACATTATAACTCATCAACTTAAAATCTGAAGGAGATTCCGGCAAATTGGTTTCTGAAAACTTATAAAATTTATTGATAAACGTAAAACCTATTAATAACACAATACCCGACAGAACAGCTTTTCGTTTTAACTGTAAGATCCAAACAGTAAAAAAAGCAAAGTTAAGAATCAAGAATAAAGGCATTAACAAAGTTAATACACTTAAAAAAGGAAATAATTTAGGTGTTAGGAAAGGTAAAATATAAGCAAGAAAAGTCGCTAAAGCTAAAACCTTATTAAAAAAAAACGCAATTTTAGTAATGACTGATTCTTTTTGCATTTACTTCCCTACCTTAAATAAAAAATCTTTTTCTTCTTTAGTCAAGCTGTCATAACCTGACTGACTGATCTTATCCAGAATTTCATCAATCTTCTTCTGTTCTACGCTTTTATCTTTATCAGTTGTTGAACTTCTGCCAGTTTGATTTCGGTTAGTAGTTGTGTTTTTATATACCGTTTTAAATGGGGTTTTCTTCTTTGGGGTAGACAAATTTTCAAAAAAATCCTGAATTTTAGAAATTCCTTTCGATAAATCTACTCCTCCTTTCAAACTTTTGATATAAAGAAAGCCAAACAAAGCACCTCCTAAATGTGCCAAATGACCACCGGTATTGCTTATTGGCATTTGGACTAAATCTAAAAACAAAATAGCAATAGCTAGCCAAATTAATTTAATATTCCCTATTAACATTAAACGGACTTGCATTTCAGGTGAATAAGTAGCCGTTGCTAATAAAACAGCCATAATAGCACCACTTGCTCCTACTAGTGGAGAAGCTCCTAAAAACGTATAAGACAACAAAAAAACAAATCCGGCAAATAACCCTCCAAGGATGAAAACGCCTAGAAGTTGTCGTTCTGTGAAAAATGTTGTAAAAATACGTCCGGTAAAATGCAACACGAGCATATTAAATAATAAATGCAAAAATCCGGCATGAACAAACATATAGGTAAAAATGGTCCACGGTGTTTTAATAAAATAAGACAGATCAGAATGTAAGGCTACAAAATCATAGAAATCAAAAGGCAATACCTCTGTAGCATACAACAATTGGAACAACATAGTTACCACAAAAATCCCGATGTTCCAAAAGATTAGCTTTTGAACCACACCTCCTATTTTGTACTGTACTTTTAAATCTTCTAAAATGTTCATTTTTATATTACCTCTTCCTTATCTTTTTTCCTTCTCACTAAAATAGTGGACTACCTATCCCAACGGTTATTGTTGAACTGGTTTTTCTTCCAATAATATACCATTATTAAACCAATTAATGCTCCTCCTAAATGAGCTACATGTCCAAAACTAGAATAGCCCAATCCTAAAGAAGGTCCAAAAATTCCGTAAACAACATCAAATAATAAAATCCAACCTGGAACGAAATATTTTGCTTTTATAGGCACAGGAATGAACATTAAAGCCAACTCAGCGTCAGGAAACATAAATGCAAAAGCAACTAACAATCCATAAATAGCACCTGATGCACCTAACACCGGAATATCATAAGCCATCCCCATCTGATTTATTTTTGCTTGAAGTAAAACAGAATCTCCACTATTTATATTCACACTTTTCCCTTCAAGTAAGTTTTGTATATCTTCTAATGAAACACCATTTTCTAATAAAAAGTTTTTAGCCGAAATAAAATCAAAATAATTAACTCCTGTATGGAGTAACATAGCTCCTATTCCACATGAAAAATAAAAAAACAGGAATTTTTTACCACCCCAATAATTTTCTAAAACACTTCCAAAAGAAACTAGTGCAAACATATTGAAAAAAATATGCATAATACTTCCATGCATAAACATATGAGTCAAAGGCTGCCAAATATGGAACTTGGGGTTCTCAAAATAGTAAAGAGCAAACAAACTTTCTGCCTGAGGCACTAAATAACTTCCTATAAAAAATATAATATTAATGATTAGCAAATGCTTAACCATATCTGTCATTCTCATCATAACGTAAACTTTTTATCTAAATCTTCCACACTTAATGTCACAAAAGTGGGTCTGTTAAAAGGTGAAATATTCGGTTCTTTACAAGCAAACAAGGCATTTACCAAGTTTTCCCGTTCTCTTTCTGTTAATATTGTTCCGGTTTTTACGGCTAAACTTTTCGCCATGGATTTTGCAATACCGTCATTGAGCGAAAAAGTATTTTCAGGGACTTCATTTTGTAAATTTGAAATCAATTCTTCTAATACAATCGAAACTTCGCTTTCCTGAACTGTTACCGGAATTCCGGAGATTAAAACACTTTCTTTATCTATTTTATCAAAGACAAAACCGGTATTTTCTAAAGACGGTTTCAATTCTTTTAAAAAATCCAGTTCTTCAAAAGAAAAATACAACTCCAGAGGAAATAACAACTGTTGACTTGGGGCTGTTTTTACCGTAATATTTGCTAAATATTGTTCATACAAAACTCGTTGATGTGCCTTGTTCTGGTCTACAACTAACATTCCGGATTTAATAGAACTAATGATATATTTCTTATGGAACTGATAGGTTTTAGAAGCAATTTCTTCTTCTTTCTCGTCGTTCTGAAATAAGTTTCCGGTTACTTCTTCACTTTCAAAAGAAATAGAAGCGACCTCTTCTGTATCACTCTTCAGGTCAACATACAAACTTTCCCATGAAACTGTTTCTTTTTTAGGGAAGAGATTTGATGCATAAGAACCTCCTCCGCTTTTTTTAGTGACTGTGGTTATTGCTCCGTCAGCAAACGGATTAAAATTAGAATCTACCTGAATAGCAGGCATTTCACTTTCTTTTCCTTTATACTCATAAGGAGTGTCTAAATTCGGATCACGATCAAAATCCAGTACCGGAGCCACATTGAATTGCCCTAAACTATGTTTTACAGCTGAACGCAAAATAGCATATAACGATTGCTCGTCATCAAATTTTATCTCCGTTTTAGTCGGATGAATGTTAATATCGATCGTATTCGGCGGCACCTGAAGATATAAAAAATAACTAGGCTGATTACCTTCTTTCAACAAGCCTTCATAAGCGCTCATTATGGCATGGTGTAAGTATGCGCTTTTAATGAATCGATCGTTCACGAAAAAAAACTGTTCGTTTCTATTCTTTTTAGCGAACTCCGGCTTACCGATAAACCCGCTAATCTTTACAATCTCGGTATCTTCTGTTACCGGAACTAGCTTTTCATTTGTTTTTCCTCCTAAAAGATTTACAATCCGTTGACGGTAATTAGAAGAAGGCAGATTGAACATTTCACTCCCATTATGGATCAATGTAAAATAGATGGAAGGATGTGCCAGCGCTACCCGTTGAAATTCATCAATAACATGGCGCATTTCCACTACATCTGATTTCAAAAAATTGCGTCGCGCCGGAATATTAAAAAAAAGATTCTTTACCAGAAAAGAAGTTCCTTTGGGTAAAACAGCTGCTTCCTGAGAAACAAACTTGCTTCCTTCAATAACAATATGTGTTCCTAACTCTTCCTGATCTTGTTTAGTTTTTAACTCTACATGAGCAATAGCAGCTATCGACGCTAGTGCTTCTCCACGGAAACCTTTGGTATGCAGATCAAATAAATCTTCAGCATGGCGTATTTTAGAAGTAGCATGGCGTTCAAAACACAATCGGGCATCTGTAACGCCCATTCCAACGCCATTGTCTATAACCTGAATTAATGTTTTTCCGGCATCCTTCACCACTAATTTTACATCAGTTGCTTTGGCATCAATAGCATTTTCCAATAATTCTTTTACTACAGAAGCTGGTCTTTGCACCACTTCTCCTGCCGCAATTTGGTTGGCTACGTGATCCGGTAAAAGTTGAATTATATTTGGCATTTATTATTTTTTGAAGATCGATAAATCAAAATCAATAATATACAAGAAAATAAGTAACAAAATCAGAACGATAATCATAACCCTCAGATTAAAACTGCGGTTTCCTCTATGACGGCTACTAGCTCTGGCTTCGCTCCAATGTGCACGCATATCATTATAACTTAACGCTTCTCGGTCTTTACGAATTACGGAATCAAAATCATACGGATTATCAATTTTCTTTCCTTCGTAATGTCGGGGCGTATAGTTAAACTTTTTATTTTTAGGCAATTTGAACGATCCTCTTCCAAACTTAAGCATATATCGTTATTTTTTTCAAATTTAGGGATTTTTGACTGTTTTTCTCTCAATTTTTTGTTAACAAAAAATCCCGAACGAATCGGGATTTTTTATTGTTCTATTACTATTTTAGACAAAAACTATGCCTTTCTATTCAAATCTACCATTTTTATAGCAGCAATAGCAGCTTCAGTTCCTTTATTTCCGTGTTTACCACCACTTCTATCTAAAGACTGCTGCATGTTATTATCGGTTAACACACAAAATACCGTCGGAACATTATATTTAATGTTCAAATCTTTAATTCCTTGAGTCACACCTTCGCATACAAACTCGAAGTGCATGGTTTCACCTTTAATAACACTTCCGATAACGATAACACAATCTACATTTTGTGTCTCAATCATACGCTTAGCACCGAATGTTAACTCAAAACTTCCCGGAACATTCCATCGAACAATATTTTCTTCTAACGTACCGCAATCTAACAAAGCAGCTTTTGCTCCGTTAAAAAGCCCTTCTGTTATGGTTTCGTTCCACTCTGAAACAACAATCCCAAACCGAAAATCTTTCGCATTTGGGATTGTGTTTTTATCGTATTGTGATAAATTTTTATTTTCTGTTGCCATAAATTTATTCTGTCATTGCAATGTACATATCAACATTAGTCGCTTCACGAGAATTGCCATAATTGTCTTTAATTTTAACAAACAAACTATGTGCTTCCTCTTTTTTATTGTTTAACAAAGCTAACTGAGCTGCTTTATTTAAGAATCTTGGCGTAGTATAATCATTTTCATTAGCCTCAGCCGCTTTTTTATAATATGCAATTGCATCGTCAACTTTATTCAATTCAGAATAAGCATCTCCTAAAGCTCCGTAAGCTGTTGCTTGTAAAAGCATATCATCTGACTTAAATTTTAACAAATATTGCTCCGCTTTTTGAAAATCTTTTAAATGTAAGTATGACATACCTGCATAATAGTTCGCTAAGTTTCCTGTTTTTGTTTCTGAATATTCATCAGCAACGCCAAGAAAACCTAATTTACCTTCAGCTCCGTTTAATGCCAATGTAAATAAAGAGTCTGCACTTTGCTTATTCGTTAAGGCATCATTAAAATAAGTCTGTGCCAGGTAAACATCATTCAATGCTTTATCTTCTTGTGGCTCAACTAAAAATTTGTTATAGAAGAAATAACCTAAAGTTACAACCGCAATTGCTCCAACAACACCTAAAATAATTTTTTGGTTTCTAGCAACCCAATCCTCTGCTTTATTAGCAGTTTCATCAAGTGCATTAAAAACCTCAGCTGTTGTACTGTCACCAGTTTCTACAACTTCTTCAAATTCATTTTCAACGTTCTCTTCTACTTCTTTAGGTTTAGGTGCTTTATAACCTCTTTTGTTATATGTTGCCATTTATTTTTAATTTATGAGGTGCAAAAATATAATTTTTATTGAAACTGCCACAAAAATAAATCAATTTTCATTCATTTGCTATAATCACATCCTCTTTTTTAAATAAAATTCCTTTTCAATAGAACTTTTGTTTATAACTATTATTTTTGCAAGAAATATCTTTTCCATCTAAATCTGTCAATGTGTTTTTAAAACAACTTACACTTTTAAATTATAAAAACATACACCAGCAAAATTTTGATTTTGACACTAAAATCAACTGTTTTGTAGGGAAGAACGGCATTGGCAAAACCAACATTTTAGATGCCATTTACCATTTGGCTTACGGAAAAAGCTATTTCAATCCTTTAGCAGTTCAAAACATCAAACACGATGAAGACTTTTTCCTGTTGGATGCAATTTTCTTTAAAAAAGATAAAGAAGAAAAAGTGTCATGCAGTTTAAAACGCGGACAGAAGAAAATTATCAAGCGCAACAATAAGGCTTACGAAAAACTATCGGAACACATCGGATTGATTCCTTTGGTCATTATTTCTCCAGCTGATAACGATTTGATTGCAGAAGGAAGTGAAGTAAGACGAAAATTTATCGATGGCGTTATTTCTGTTTTAGACCAATCATATCTCAACCAATTGTTGCAATACCAAAAGTTAATTGCGCAACGTAATGCTTTGCTTAAGTATTTTTCATTGAACCAAACGTTCGATCAAGACACATTATCTATTTACAACGAACAAATGGCTCCGCTAGGCAACACTATTTTTGAAAAACGCAAACAGTTTTTAGACAACTTCATCTTGATTTTCAAAAAGTATTACGACCTAATTTCAGATCAAGCGGAAACTGTGAATTTGGTTTACCAATCACAGTTGAGCGAAGACTCGTTAGAAAATTTATTGCAAAATGGCATAGCCAAAGATAGAGCCGCTCAATACACAAACTTTGGTATTCATAAAGACGATCTCAATTTTGAAATTAGTGGTTATCCCATTAAAAAATTTGGTTCGCAAGGCCAGCAAAAATCTTTTTTGATTGCACTGAAGTTAGCTCAATTTGAATTCATTAAAGAAAAAAGTGGTGAATTGCCGTTGCTTCTGTTTGACGATATTTTCGATAAACTGGACGAGTTTCGCGTAGCAAAGATTGTAAACATGGTCAATAACGATACTTTCGGACAAATTTTTATTTCCGATACACACACTGACCGAACCGAAAAAATCGTACAACAAACACACCAATCTTATAAAATTTTCAACTTGTAAAAGGTTCAATTCTTATTTTTACCTTTGATTTTTCAATTGCATCAACATGAATATTCAACATCACTTTTCGTTAAAAAACTACAATACTTTTGGCATTGAGGCTTTTGCCCAAGCTTTTACCGCTGTAACTTCTGTAAACGAACTCAAAGAAGTTCTTGAAAACCAAAAAGATATTTTTGTTTTGGGCGGTGGCAGCAACATGCTTTTAACGCAAGACATCCATAAATTAGTGGTTCACGTGGCGCTGAAAGGAATTGAAATTGTAGCCGAAAACGAAGATTTTGTTTGGGCTAAAGCCAATGCAGGCGAAAATTGGCACGAATTTGTTTTGTGGTGCATCGAACACAATTTTGGAGGATTAGAAAACCTTTCACTTATTCCCGGAAATGTTGGTACAACACCTATTCAAAACATTGGAGCTTATGGCAAAGAAATCAAAGATTCTCTTTTTAGCTGCGAAGCTATAGCTATTGAAACTTTGGAAAACAGAACTTTTAGTAATGAAGAATGTCACTTTGGTTACCGCGAAAGTATTTTCAAAAACGATTTGAAAAACCAATATATCATTACTTCAGTAATTTTTAAACTGACAAAACATAATCACGTTTTAAATACATCTTACGGAGCCATTGACGCTGAACTAGCAAAAATGAACATTACCGATCCTACTATCAAAGATGTTAGCGATGCCGTTATTGCCATTAGAAGCAGTAAATTACCTAACCCAAAAGAATTAGGAAACAGCGGAAGTTTTTTCAAAAATCCGATTATTGCTAAAGAACAGTATGAAAAAGCAATTGTTCATTTTCCGGATATGCCGCATTATAAAGTTTCTGAAACCGAAGTTAAAGTTCCTGCCGGATGGTTAATTGAGCAAGCCGGTTTTAAAGGAAAACGCTTTGGCCACGCCGGAATTCATAAAAATCAAGCCTTAGTTTTAGTTAATTATGGTAATGCCACCGGACAAGAGATTTTGGAAGTTTCACAAAATATCCAAAAAACGATTTTTGAACAATTCGGAATTGCTATTGAAGCGGAGGTCAACATTATTTAATTACAAATTATCAATTATCAATTGCGAATTATGAATTGTAAATCATTTTTCTTTCGTAAATTTGCATTCAAATAGAATTGTCATGAAACTAGCATTACTTACCATAGGATTATTGTTATTAGGTGTAATTGGCCTTGCTATTAAAATCTGGGCTAAAAAAGACGGAAAATTTGCCGGAACTTGCGCTAGTCAGAGTCCATTTTTAAATCAAGAAGGAGAATCTTGTAGTTTTTGCGGAAGAACTCCGGAACAATACAAAGATTGCAACGAAACTAGTCATTCTGCCTAACTATTCTTAAAACTTTATGGTGTTCAACGCTTTACTTATTGGATTTGGGATTATTACGCTTATTCAATTGGTTTACTATGTATTTATTTTCGGAAAATTTTCATTCGCTAAATTGCAGTCGTCAACTCCAAAAAAGTTGCCGGTTTCTGTAATTGTCTGTGCCAAAAACGAAGCTGAAAACATCCAAAAATACATTCCGCTATTATTATCTCAAAATTACCCTTCTTATGAATTGGTCTTAATTGACGATGCTTCCAGTGATGAAACACGTGATTTATTTGAAGCTGCTGCTAAAAAACACGATTTCGTTAAATTGGTAAAAGTAGACAATAATGAAGCCTTTTGGGGTAACAAAAAATATGCTTTGACTTTGGGTATTAAAGCAGCTAAAAATGAATACCTGCTTTTTACAGATGCTGATTGTTATCCGCAATCACAAAACTGGATTGCTGAAATGACTGCTCATTTTACAACAAGCAAAACGATTGTTTTAGGTTATGGCGCTTACGAAAAAGTCAAGAATTCATTTTTAAACAAAATCATTCGCTTTGAAACGCTTTTAACAGCAACACAATATTTTGCTTGGGCAAAATTAGGCAAACCTTATATGGGCGTAGGCAGAAATTTAGCCTATAAAAGAGAAGAATTCTTTAGAGTCCGTGGTTTTATGGATCACATTCAAGTTCGTTCCGGCGATGATGATTTGTTTATTAATCAAGCTGCTACCGGAAGTAATACTGACATTTGCTTTACGGAAGAAAGTTTTACTTATTCCATG
Organism: Flavobacterium haoranii; assembly: GCA_003246205.1. Lineage (GTDB taxonomy): Bacteria > Bacteroidota > Bacteroidia > Flavobacteriales > Flavobacteriaceae > Flavobacterium > Flavobacterium haoranii_A. Next base: position 93,320 of record QKBC01000009.1, read on the forward strand.
CCTAAGACCAAATTTAAAGATTGGTTCAACCAAAAAAGAAGACACGTTTCTACAGCCAAACTATACAAATCATTTGATAAATTTCAGTTGGGATTATTTTTCTTTTCTCAATTTTTATTTTTCATACTAGCCGTTTTGCTTTTGGCATTACAGTTTCAGTGGATGATTGTAGCAGGAATTATTGTTTTCCGTTATATATTTGCCTGGATTTCTTTAGGGTTTGCCGCCGGAAAGCTAAAAGAAAAAGATGTAATGTATTGGTTTCCAATTATTGAAATTTTACTTATCTTCACTCAGATAAATGTTTTCATTACTAATATTTTTTCAAAACCGGTTCATTGGAAGTAAACTCAGAAATCATACAACGCAACATTGAAAAAGCAAAAGAAGGCGACCAAGTCGCTTTTACTTTTTTATTAGACTTTTACTGGAATGAAGTCTATGGATTTATGCTGAAACGTACTGAAAACGAACATGATGCCGAAGATATTGTAATTGAAACCTTTGCCAAAGCATTTGATAAAATTTCCAATTACAATCCTGAATATGGCTTTAATACTTGGCTAATCGCTATTGCAAAAAATGTTCATATCGACATGCTGCGCAAAAAAAAATCTTCTTTGTTTGTAGACATGACAGATGACGAGAACAACAACAGCTTCAATGTTGCTGACGATACACCAACTGCTGAAGACGATTTAATTACCGAACAAAACCTTTCGCAATTACTTTATTACATCAAAACCTTAAAACCGGCTTATCAGGAAGTCATACAATTGCGTTACTTTCAGGAAATGAGTTATCAAGAAATGGCAGATACCCTAGAAGAACCCTTAAACAATATAAAAATCAAGCTATTACGTGCTAAAAAATTATTAGCTGAAACCATTACCAAAAAGAAAAAAGCTTAAACGCAATCTTAACACTTCTTTCTTGAATTCTTCTTATCTTTGCCGTTCAAACACATTATGAGTATGAATACAGAAACAGCTAGTGTTTTTCCTCCAAGAGAAGCCAAACCGAAATGGCTACGTGTTAAGTTGCCAACCGGAAAAAAATATACTGAACTACGAGGTCTTGTAGACAAATATAAATTAAATACGATTTGTACATCGGGAAGTTGTCCGAATATGGGCGAATGTTGGGGAGAAGGCACGGCTACTTTTATGATTTTAGGAAATGTTTGTACACGTTCTTGTGGCTTTTGCGGTGTAAAAACCGGAAGACCTGAAGATGTTGATTGGGAAGAACCGGAAAAAGTAGCACGTTCCATTAAACTTATGAATATCAAGCATGCTGTAATCACCAGTGTTGATCGTGATGATCTAAAAGATATGGGATCTATTATCTGGGCTGAAACAGTTAAAGCCATTCGAAGAATGAATCCAACAACTACTTTGGAAACTTTGATTCCGGATTTTCAAGGTGTAGAGAAAAATATTGACCGAATTATTGCTGTTGCACCGGAAGTGGTTTCGCATAATATGGAAACTGTTCGTCGTTTAACACGTGAAGTTCGTATCCAAGCTAAATACGATAGAAGTTTAGAAGTATTGCGTTATTTGAAAGAGCAAGGCATCAATAGAACTAAATCAGGAATCATGCTTGGTTTAGGCGAAACAGAAGAAGAAGTGATTCAAACTTTACACGATTTAAAAGATGCTAAAGTGGATATTGTGACTATTGGCCAATACTTGCAACCAAGTAAAAAACACTTACCTGTAAAAGAGTTTATTACTCCGGAGCAATTTGAGAAATACGAAAAAATAGGAAAAGAATTAGGTTTCAGACATGTGGAGAGCGGTGCTTTAGTGCGTTCTTCTTATCATGCTGAAAAACATATTCATTAAGCGATTTCTATTGTGAATATAGAACAACTTACAGCTAGTTTTTATGCTCACAGAAATCCTGAAAAGAGCTTGCAAATGGAAAATTATATGAAAAATAATTTTCCATTTGTAGGTATTCAAACTCCTGTTCGAAGTGCACTTCAAAAACCTTTTTTACAAAATTTTAAGGGCGAAAAGAAAATCGATTGGAATTTAGTTAGTTCCCTTTGGGATTTAAAAGAACGAGAATTTCAATATGTTGCTCTTGATTATTTAATTACTAAAAAAAAATATTTAACTCCAACTGATTTAGACCTCATCAAACCATTAATCACAAGTAAATCTTGGTGGGATAGTGTTGATCTAATAGCAAGTCATCTTATTGGCTTTTTGTTTCAAAATTATCCGAAAATCCAAGAAGAAATCTTGCAATGGGCTACTTCAGAAAATATATGGTTAAGAAGAACCTGTATCATTTGTCAATTAAAGTCAAAATCAAATACTAATACCGTTTTTTTAACCCAAACCATTACTCAAAATTTAAACAGTACCGAATTTTTTATCAATAAAGCTATTGGCTGGGCGCTACGGGAATATTCAAAATCAGACGCACAATGGGTTTCTGAATTTATCGAAGAACATCCTTTAAATTCCCTTAGCAAAAGAGAAGCCAGTAAATATCTATAAAATTATGTCAAAAAAAATAACAATTGCTATAAATGGCTTCGGTCGCATAGGTCGAAATCTTTTTCGTTTACTCATCAACCATCCGACAATTGAAGTTGTTGCTATCAATGATATTGCTGATAACAAAACCATGAGCCATTTACTGAAATATGATAGCATTCATGGTATTTTACCTAACAATGTTGACTTCAACGACAAAGGTATTCTGGTTGACGGAAAACTAGTTTACTTTTTTCACGAAAAAGATATTAAAAACCTAGATTGGAAGTCGTTAGACATTGATTTTGTCGTAGAATCAACCGGAAAATTTAAAACTCAGGAACTAGCTTCACAACATATTGATGCAGGAGCCAAAAAAGTTATTTTATCGGCTCCACCAGAAGACGAAAAGATCAAAACTATTGTATTGGGTGTCAATGAACATTTAATTGACGGAACCGAATTGGTGATTTCCAACGCGAGTTGTACAACCAACAATGCAGCTCCAATGATTAAAGTTATCAAAGAATTGTGCGACATTGAACAAGCTTACATTACCACCGTTCACTCCTACACTACTGACCAAAGTTTACACGACCAACCTCATAAAGATTTAAGAAGAGCACGAGGTGCAGCACAATCGATAGTTCCTACCACAACAGGAGCTGCTAAAGCTTTAACAAAAATCTTTCCGGAACTGAACGAAAAAATGGGAGGATGCGGCATTCGCGTACCGGTGCCCGACGGTTCTTTGACTGATATTACATTTAACGTAAAGCGAAAAGTAAGCATTGAAGAAATTAATGAAGCTTTTAAAAAAGCCTCAGAAACCAATTTAAAAGGAATTTTAGATTATACGGAAGATCCTATCGTTTCTGTCGATATTATCGGTAATACTAACTCTTGTCTGTTTGATGCTCAGCTAACTTCTGTCATAGACAAAATGGTAAAGGTTGTAGGTTGGTATGACAATGAAATCGGATATTCGTCCAGATTAATCAATTTAATCAATTTTATAGCAAATAAATAATTTTTCATATATTTATAACCCCTCTTTACCGGAATCCTTAACCTGTTTTTAAATCATTTAAGAGTTTGAGAGCAATTCTATTCTTGTTATTGTTTGTGTTCTTTCCTTTTATAGGGAAATCTCAGGCTTTATACAAAGAAGTCGCTAAAATCAATGACAGCGTTGATTATTATTTAGAGATTGCTATTTTTAATAAAGAAGATAAAAAATCATTTAACAAGGCTATTTTTTATACTGAAAAAGCAATAGACTTTGCTAAAAACAGTAACCTTCAAAGCAAACTCGGCGATTGTTATTTAGTTCTGGGAGGTATTTATTTTGAAATTCAGAAAGTTGATGATGCCATCGACAATTACATTAGAAGTATTAATTCGTATGGCAAAAACGTTCCTAAATCTAATTTAGCTTTAGCCTATTATAACTTAGGAAAGTGCTACATTGCTAAAAATAAACCGGAACTATCTGATATTTATTTTAAAAAAGCATCATTTATCTTTCAAGAGCTGAATTTTACAGATGCCATAGAATTAATTAATCTACAAAAAGGGATTTTACTTACTGAAAAAGGAGAAAAGACCGAAGCTTCCAAAACTTTTAAAAAAATCATTAAAAATTCAAGTGAAAATGATGCTCTTTTAGAAACCAGAATTGAAGCATATTACCGATTATCTTTAATTGAATTCAGCAGCAAGAATTATAGAGAAAGTATCAATTTACTTCAAAAAGCACTTGCCTTAAATTCTAAAGGACCTGAGAATCTTAATTTACAAAAAAAGATTCTAAAGCAAATTAGTGATACTTATAAAGCAAATGAAAACTATGAGAAATCATATCAGTATCTGGCTAAATATGCAACTATAACCGATTCTATCGGAAATTTTTACAGTAATTATGTCAATGAAAATGCTTATGACAAAATTCAATTTGAAAAACAATTAAAAACTATTGAATTACTGGATAAAGAGAAGAAAAGCCAGCAAAAAACATTACGTTTTTCTAAATTAATCAGTATTTTGAGCATTGCTCTTATTTCTATTTTATCATTATTAAGTTTGTCATTATACAAAAACAATAAAATCAGGATCAGTACCAACAAACTTTTAAAAGAAAAAAACAAAGAGTTAATCAAAGAGAAAGAAAAAGTAGAAAAAGCGTCTAAAGCACGTGCCGAATTTATGGCGACTGTTAGCCACGAGCTACGAACTCCTTTAAATGCAATTAATGGAATTACTTACTTATTACTTCAGGAAAAACCAAGAGCAAATCAATTAAATTATTTAAAATCCTTAGAATTTTCAGGAAATTATTTATTGAACTTCATTAACGACATTTTAGAAATCAATCGCTTAGAATCTGATAAAATATTAGTCGAAAAAATAAGTTTCAATATTCACGAACTCACAACAAATATCAGAAATTCTTTTAATGAATTTATAATAGAAAATAAAGTAACCTGTCATCAAAAGATTGACGATTCTATTCACCATTATTTAATTGGCGACCCTACAAAACTTTCGCAGGTCATTATCAATTTAATGAATAATGCTATTAAATTTACCAAAAACGGAGATGTTTGGGTTACTATTAAAAAAATGAGTGAAACTGATACTAACATCAAACTCTATTTTGAGATACGTGACAATGGTATTGGTATTCCGAAAGATAAACAGGAAACGATTTTTGACAGTTTCAGTCAAGGTTCTGTTGAAATTAATCGTACGTACGGCGGCACAGGATTGGGACTTTCTATCGTAAAAAAGATTTTAGAACTTTTAGGAACAGAAGTTACATTAGAAAGTGATATCGATAAAGGAACTTCTTTCAGTTTTGAACTTGATTTTGAAAAAGGCAAAGAACTATCGGAAGAAAAAACAGCTAATTCTAATTTAGAAAATCAATGCTTTAAAGATAAATCTATTTTATTGGTTGAAGACAACAAAATCAATCAGATGATCACGTTAAAAATGCTGGAAAAGAAAGAAGTAAAATGTACTATTATTGATAATGGAGAAGAAGCTATTGAACATTTAAAAGACCATCACTATGATTTAATCTTGATGGATGTTCACTTACCCGGCATTAACGGTACAGAAGCTACTGCTGAAATTCGTAAATTTAATACTGAAACACCGATTATTGCCTTAACAGCTATTTCTCTTAATGAAAACAGAGAAATGCTATTATCTTACGGAATGAATGATGTGATAACCAAACCATTCATTCCTGATAATTTTTATGCTGTAATTTCAGAACATCTTAATATTCCAAAATAAAATTCCGAATCAAGTCTCTAACGTGAGGTTCGGCTTTTTGCGCTGCCTGAAGTACTTCTTCATGGTTCACTTCATTAATATTGGCTTCATCCCCCATATCAGTAATAACCGAAACACCGAAACACTCCATATCCATATGGCGAGCCACAATAACCTCAGGAACAGTTGACATTCCGACACAATCACCGCCCATTGCTTTTACCATTCTATACTCAGCCAAAGTTTCAAAAGTGGGTCCCTGCAAAGCCAGATATACGCCAACTTTTAAATCAAAATCTGATTTTTTTGCAATTTCCAATGCTTTTGCCATCATTTTTTTAGAATACGGTTCGCTCATATTCAAAAATCTTGGTCCAAAACGTTCGTCATTTTTACCTCGTAACGGATGTCCCGGCATCATATTGATATGATCTTTTATCATCATAACATCACCTACTTTGAATCCGGGATTTACCCCACCGGAAGCATTAGAAACAATCAGTTTATTGATTCCTAAATACTTCATTACACGAACCGGAAAGGTAACTTCCTTCATTTCATAACCTTCGTAGTAATGAAAACGGCCTTGCATAGCCATTATTTTTTTAGTTCCGATGGTTCCGAAAAGCAATGCACCTTTGTGCCCTTCAACGGTTGAAACCGGAAAATGAGGAATATCTTTGTATGCAATTGTATATTCAATTACAATATCATCGGCAAAACCACCTAAACCTGAACCTAAAATAACGCCGTACTCCGGTTCAAAATGATTGGTTTTATCTTTTAAAAAAGCAACTGTTTCTTGAACTTTATCCCACATAATTTCGTATTAATTTATCTAGTTTATTTTGGTTTTCTATAATTTCAATTGTTATTGGCAAATACCACAATTGGCTACTCTCAACTTTATCATGCAAACGCATATAATCTTTCTCCGTAGTTACAATTTTTCTCCCTTTGGCTGTTGCCAGAATAGTCTCAATATCTTTATCACTAAACGTATGATGATCCGGAAACAACAATACGTCATCTGTATTTTTCTTTAAAAACTGAACAAAACTTGTCGGATTTGCAATTCCGGCAACAATCAATTTGCTGTCTACCATTTCTTTCACTTCAACTTTTTGACTGCTGTTCCACAAATACATATCATATACTATTTTACTAAAGAAAACAGGTACATCTACTTTCAAATTCTTTTCAATCTTTTGCATCGCAATTTCAGAAATATCACTTGGACATTTTGTGACAATTATCACATCGGCCCGTTTTTTTCCTATAGAAGGTTCCCTCAAATTTCCAAAAGGTAAAATATAATCCTGAGTAAATAAGTGGTTGTAATCCGTCAATAGAATATAAAATCCAGCTTTAACTTTACGATGTTGAAAAGCATCATCCAACAAAATAACTTCCGGATGTACTAAATTTTGCAATTGTTCAATTCCATTACTGCGATTTGCATCTACGGCAACTGAAATATTTTTAAACTTTGAGTAGAATTGAAACGGCTCATCTCCTATTGTAGCTGCATTTTCATTTTCATCGGCGAGAATAAAACCTTTGGTTTTTCGCCCATAACCTCTACTTAAAGTAGCTATTTTTTTATCTTGTAATAAGCGGATCAAGTATTCTATATGCGGTGTTTTTCCGGTTCCTCCAACACTCAAATTCCCGACAGCAATAATCGGCAATGAAAATGAATGGCTTTTTAGCCATCCCCAATCGTAAAAAAGATTACGGCAAAAAGTCACCATCCAATATACAAATCCTAATGGAAAGAGTAATTTTCGTAATAAATCCATAGTACGAAAGTAGCATTTTTTTATCTTTGATAGAAATAAAAATACTACTCTATGAAGTTATCTGAAATTCTTACTGTTTTAGAAAAAATGGCTCCGCTTTCATACGCCGAAGATTTTGATAATGTAGGTTTACTCGTAGGACAGCCTCAAAATGAAATCAACGGAATTTTAGTATGCCATGATGCTTTAGAAAATGTCATTGAAGAAGCTATTGCTAAAAGCTGTAATTTGGTAGTCTGCTTCCATCCTATTTTATTTAGCGGAATTAAAAAAATAACAGGAAAGAGTTATGTAGAAAGAGCCATTATCAAAGCCATTAAACACGACATTGCCCTTTATGCCGTTCATACTGCTTTAGACAATCATAAAAATGGTGTAAACAAGATATTTTGCAATGCACTTGGATTAACAAATACCAAAATTTTAGTTCCAAAAACTAATTTCATAAAAAAATTAGTAACGTACACCATTCCTGAAAATGCAGAAGAACTTAGAAATGCTCTTTTTGATGCCGGTGCAGGAAAGATAGGCAATTATGAGGATTGTAGTTTTAATAGTCAGGGAATAGGAACATATTTAGGAGGAGAAAACAGCAATCCGCAAATAGGAGAACGTTTTGAGTTTGTACAAAATACCGAAATTAAAATTGAAGTTACTTTTGAAAAACACTTACAAAGCAGGATTTTAAAAGCGCTTTTCAGCAATCATGCTTATGAAGAAGTGGCTTACGAAATTTATTCTTTAGATAACTTACATCAAAACATTGGCTTAGGTATGATCGGTGAGTTTGAAATTCCGATTTCTGAAACCGAATTATTAGAACTGGTTAAAGATAAAATGCTATGCGGAGGTATCCGTCACAGTATTTTTACCGGAAAAAAAGTTCAAAAAGTAGCCGTTTTAGGTGGTTCAGGCAGCTTTGCTATTAAAAATGCAATAAATGCCGGTGCAGATGCTTTCTTAACTGCAGATTTAAAATATCACCAATTTTACGAAGCAGAAGATAAACTACTTTTGGCTGACATCGGACATTTTGAAAGTGAAAGATTTACAAAAAATTATATTGTTGATTATCTTAAAGAAAAAATCACTAATTTTGCAATCATTTTATCAGAGGAAAATACAAACCCGGTTCAATATTTTTAAATATGGCAAACACAAAAGAACTAAGTGTAGAAGACAAATTAAGAGCGCTTTATAGTTTACAACTTGTTGATTCTAAAATAGATGAAATTAGAAGCGTTAGAGGAGAATTACCTTTAGAAGTAGAGGATTTAGAAGACGAAGTTGCAGGTCTTACCACTCGTTTAGAAAAATTCAAAAATGATTTAGAAACCATTGATGCTCAAATTAAAGAAAAGAAAAATGCAATTGATGAGCACAAGAGTGCCATAAAAAAATATCAAGAGCAACAAAAAAATGTTCGCAACAACAGAGAATACAACTCTTTAACAAAAGAAATTGAGTTTCAAGAACTTGAAATCCAATTAGCAGAGAAGCACATAAAAGAAATGAAAGCTTCAATTGAACATAAAAAAGAAGTTGTTTCTCAAACTAAAGAAAAATTAGAGGCTAAACAAACTCACTTAAAACACAAAAAAGCGGAACTAAACGATATTATGTCTGAAACCGAAAAAGAAGAAAACTTCTTAATGGAAAAATCAGAAGAACTTCAAAAACAAATTGAAGAACGTTTATTGACTGCTTACAAAAGAATTCGCGGAAGCGTTCGTAACGGCTTAGCTGTTGTTTCTATTGAGCGTGGAGCTTCTGCCGGTTCATTTTTCACAATTCCGCCACAAACACAAATGGAAATTGCAGGTCGTAAAAAAATAATCACTGATGAACACAGTGGTCGTATTTTGATTGACAGTTTCTTAGCTGATGAAGTAAAAGAAGAAATGGAAAAATTATTTGCTAAGTTATAAGAACTAGTAAATTTTAGATATAAAAAAATCCCGATTGGTTTCAATCGGGATTTTTTTTATAGCTAACTCTTTAATTTAATACTGTTTTTTCCTTTTCCAAAAAAATTAATTAATCTAATTCATTTCCTACTCCCCCAGAACATGAACCAATAAAACCTGTAGTTCCAGTAGTAGTTGTCCCTCCATAATAATTTGTATAATAAGCTTTTCTTTTATTAACAGTTCCATTTGGACACGTTCTTGAAACCTCACAATAAACTGTAAAACCACTATACATAGGTCCATCAGGATTTACAATTACATAAGTACTATTAGTTCCTGACATAAATGGCGCATGTAGTTGAGACCAAACATATGTATCTCCAGTTTCTAAATTATCAAGTTCTAATCTCCAATATGGATGACCGCCAGAAACTGCCAAAGTACATCTTATAACTGGATTTGGACATGAACAATTTCCACTATCACCTACTACTTTACTTATATTTAATTCAGTTTCACAAGTCAAAGCATCTCCTCCAGATCCAAATGCTGTTAATGTACCTCCTGTAAAATTTGAAGAAAAATCTACAGTAACTGTATTTCCTGTAGTCGTAATCGTTTGAGAAGTTGTCCCTGAAAAAATAGCATTTCCTGTTAAAGTCCAAACTATACTCCCAACAGTACCCGTACTATTTGTATAAATAAAAGTCGAACTTGAACTAGCTGAAACAACTGCATTCCCTGTAGTTATTACACTATTACCCGTAATATCACAAGCTGTTTGAGTAACAACTTTTGAAGATAAATTATTATTACTAAACTTTGCATCATTTAAATCATCTGAATTATCAGTAGAACATGCAAAAAAAACACTTCCTAATGCTAAAAGCATTAAGGTTAACATAAAATTAAATCGATTTTTTCTCATTATTATTATCATTATTATTATTTCAAATTATTCATTTCATAAATCATAAAACAAAAATTATTTCTATCAATATTTATTAGATGATAAATCAAAAAAACTATTAAACATTTATTTTTGTCCTAATAATTTTTAAACAACTTATATATTATGAAATTACAGAGCCAAAAATAATACAAATACCTTCTTAAAAAGATACATTTTTTCTGTAAAAAATGTTAAATTTTTACATAAAAAATCATACATAATAACTTCTTCAAAAAAATAACAACAAAAACAGTTTAAAACAGAGTGCTTTTTTTGTACTATCTTTGCGCTATGGAAGAAAACAAAACACGTATTAATAAATTTTTATCCGAAAGTGGATTTTGTTCGCGTCGTGAAGCTGATAAATTGATTGAGCAGGGACGCGTGACCATTAACGGGCAAATTCCTGAAATGGGAACCAAAGTTGGACCTAATGACGAAGTACGTGTTAACGGCAAATTAATTCAAGAGAAAAAAGAGAATTTTGTGTATTTACTCTTCCACAAACCTGTTGGTATAGAATGTACCACCAACCAAAGTGTAAAAGGAAATGTTGTAGATTATATCAATTATCCGGAACGTATCTTTCCCATCGGCCGTTTAGACAAAGCCAGTGAAGGTTTATTGTTAATGACAAACGATGGCGATATTGTAAACAAAATTCTTCGTGCTCGCAACAATCACGAAAAAGAATATATTGTAACGGTAAACAAACCCATCACTGAGCGTTTTATCCAACGTATGAGTAACGGAGTTCCGATTTTAGATACTGTTACCCGAAAATGTAAAGTAGAACAAATTAGCAAATACGTTTTTCGTATTATTCTAACTCAAGGTTTAAACCGCCAAATCCGTAGAATGTGTGAATATTTAGATTATGATGTAACGGCTTTAAAGCGCATTCGCATCATTAATATTTCACTGGATGTTCCCGTTGGAAAATATCGTGAACTTACTAAAAAAGAGCTTGAGGATTTAAATAAATTAATTGAACCTTCCAGTAAAACAGAGGAAGCCAGCTTGCCTAATACGAATAAAAGTAAATTTACCGGTAATAGAAACTATGATAAAAGAAATCGTTAGATTATTTTTACTTCCATCACATAATCATCCATTACATAACCTAAACCAATATCAATTACTTCTTCTTTTACAGTTTTAAAACCTAATTTAGCATAAAATTGTTGTGCTTTATTATATTTATTCACATTGAGATAGATTACCTGCTGTTTTTCCTTTAAAGCTTCTTCTTTTACTTTTTCAAACAACAACTTCCCTACTCCTTTACCTTGTGTTTCGGGCAAAACATAGATTTTATGGATTTTAGTTTTATTGGGAGAGCAATTGATTTCATACGAAACAAAACCAACATATTTATCATTCTCATTTTGAACTAAATAAAAAATATGGTTATTCTTCATTTGTTCAGAAAGAGCTTCTTTAGCATAAAATGTATCGAGCATATAAGAGAGTTGTTCTGTGCTCAAAATATCTTTGTAAGCTACAGGCCAAATTTGACGAGCCAGATCATCAATAATTTCTAAATGACTTTGATTTGCCTTAATAAGTTTCATTCAATGTTTTTTTAACAAAAATAAAAAAGTCCCGTTATTTACGAGACTTTATTTAAACTTTATGCTTGTCCGGTCGGACCGAAATTCAACGGAATATTAGGTGTTTCTCCTTCTTTTATTTCACCATGTTGCGCTTCAAAACGTCTTACATTTTCAGCTAAAGCTTTTAAAAGCCTTTTAGCATGTTGTGGTGTCAAAACAATACGTGATTTCACTTTTGCTTTTGGCACTCCCGGCATAATTGAAACAAAATCTACTACAAACTCACTATTAGAATGGTTAATAATAGCTAAATTAGAATAGATTCCTTCAGCTGTTTTTTCATCCAATTCAATATTGATTTGGCCTTGTTGCTGGTTATTATTATTATTATTTTCCATACGTATAAAGTTAAAAAAACCTAACAGAATTTTTCTGTTAGGCTTTTGTTATATTAGGCTTACATTAGAAATTAAATTCTTCTTTTGCTGCCATCAATTCGCTATACTCTTCTTTAGAACCTACAATAATGTTATCGTATTCTCTCATACCTGTACCAGCAGGAATTCTGTGTCCAACGATTACATTTTCTTTCAATCCTTCAAGTGTATCTACTTTACCTGCTACAGCAGCCTCATTTAACACTTTTGTAGTTTCCTGGAAGGAAGCTGCAGAGATAAACGATTTTGTTTGTAATGATGCTCTTGTAATACCTTGTAAAATTGGTGTTGCCGTTGCCGGAATAACATCACGAGCTACCACTAAGTTTTTATCATTACGTTTCAATAACGAATTCTCATCGCGTAATTGACGAGGTGTCACAATTTGACCCGGTTTAAGGGTATCTGAATCACCCGCATCTTCAACCACTTTCATTCCATATAATTTATCATTTTCAACGATAAAGTCAGAAGTATGAGCTAATTGATCTTCCAAGAATAAGGTATCTCCCGGATCTTCAATTCTAACTTTACGCATCATTTGACGAATTACCACTTCAAAGTGTTTGTCGTTGATTTTTACCCCTTGTAAACGGTAAACCTCTTGAATTTCGTTAACCAAATACTGTTGTACAGCAGAAGGTCCTTTAATTCTTAAGATATCTTCCGGAGTAATTGCTCCATCAGACAATGGCATACCTGCTTTTACGAAGTCGTTCTCTTGTACTAAGATTTGGTTAGAAAGTTTTACTAAGTATTTCTTCACTTCACCAAATTTAGACTCGATAGCAATCTCACGGTTACCTCTTTTAATTTTACCGAAAGTAACAACACCGTCGATTTCTGAAACAACAGCCGGGTTTGATGGGTTACGAGCTTCTAATAACTCGGTAATTCTTGGCAAACCTCCTGTAATATCTCCTGCTTTCGAAGAACGACGAGGAATTTTAACTAAAATCTTACCTGCTTTAATTTTCTCTCCATCATCAACCATTAAGTGAGCTCCTACCGGTAAGTTGTATGAACGAATCAACTCTCCGTCTTTACCGTAAATATGTAAAGTAGGAATCAATTTTTTGTTACGGGCTTCCGAAATTACTTTTTCTTGGAAACCTGTTTGCTCATCGATCTCAACTAAGAAAGTTTCACCTTGCTTAATATCTTCATATTCAACTTTACCTGTAAACTCAGAAATGATTACCCCATTATAAGGATCCCATTTACAGATTGCAGTTCCTTTTTCAACTACATCACCGTCATTCACAAAAATATATGAACCATAAGGGATGTGGTGTGTATTTAATACAATACCTGTTTTAGCATCTATTAATTTCAACTCTGTAGAACGAGAAATTACAATGTCAACAACATTTCCTTCATTGTCTTCTCCTTTTACAGTTTTTAAATCTTCGATTTCTAAACGTCCGGCAAATTTAGTAACGATACCTGACTCTTCAGATAATCCACCAGCAACACCACCCACGTGGAATGTACGAAGTGTTAACTGTGTACCTGGCTCACCAATTGATTGTGCAGCAATAACACCTACGGCTTCACCTTTTTGAGTCATTTTACCAGTTGCTAAGTTTCTACCGTAACATTTAGCACAGATACCTTTTTCAGCTTCACAAGTCAATGGAGAACGAACTTCAACGCTTTCTAACGGAGAAGCGTCAATTCTCTTGATTACTGCTTCAGTGATTTCTTCACCGGCAGGAACAATAACTTCTGAAGTTAACGGATCTACTACATCATGAAGTGCAACACGACCTAAGATTCTTTCTCCTAAAGTTTCAACAATCTCTTCATTTTTCTTAAGTGCAGTTACTTCAATACCTCTTAAAGTACCACAATCAACAGAATTTACAATTACATCTTGAGAAACGTCATGTAATCTTCTGGTTAAGTACCCTGCATCGGCTGTTTTTAACGCTGTATCGGCAAGACCTTTACGAGCACCGTGCGTAGAGATAAAATATTCTAAAATCGATAATCCTTCTTTAAAGTTTGAAAGAATCGGGTTTTCAATAATTTCACCACCACCAGCAGTTGATTTTTTAGGTTTAGCCATCAAACCACGCATACCGGTTAACTGACGAATCTGTTCTTTTGAACCCCTCGCTCCAGAATCTAACATCATAAATACTGAGTTAAATCCTTGTTGGTCTTCGCGAATGTTTTTCATTGCTAATTCTGTTAACAATGCATTTGTTGAAGTCCAAACATCAATTACCTGATTGTAACGTTCGTTGTTAGTAATAAGTCCCATGTTATAGTTCATGGTAATTCCAGCAACTTGTTCGTTTGCATCAGCAATCAATTGTTGTTTTTGATCAGGAATCTTAATATCCCCCAATGAGAATGATAATCCTCCTTGGAATGCAAAACGATATCCCATATTTTTAATATCATCTAAGAAAGCAGCTGTTGTAGGAACATCTGTTACACCTAAAATCTTACCAATAATATCACGTAGTGATTTTTTAGTTAATACTTCATTGATGTAACCTGCTTGTTCCGGCACTACTTCATTAAACAATACTCTACCGGCAGTAGTTTGGATAATTTGATAGGTCAATTCTCCATTTTCGTTAAAATCTTTGGCTCTTACTTTAACACGAGCGTTTAGATCTAACTTACCTTCATTGATAGCAATATGAACTTCCTCAACTGAATAGAACGTTTGTCCTTCTCCTTTAATTGGATTTTGAGGGCTTGAAAGCCTTTCTTTAGTCATATAATACAATCCAAGAACCATGTCCTGAGATGGTACCGTAATTGGTGCACCATTGGCAGGATTCAAGATATTGTGAGATGCTAACATTAATAACTGTGCTTCCAGAATTGCTTCCGGACCTAAAGGCAAGTGAACCGCCATCTGGTCACCATCGAAATCGGCATTAAATGCCGTACAAGTCAATGGGTGTAATTGAATTGCTTTACCTTCAATTAGTTTTGGCTGGAACGCTTGAATACCTAAACGGTGAAGCGTAGGAGCACGGTTTAGCATTACAGGATGACCTTTAATTACATTTTCCAGGATATCCCATACTACAGGTTCTTTTTTATCAATGATTTTTTTAGCTGACTTAACTGTTTTAACAATACCTCTTTCAATTAACTTACGAATTACAAAAGGCTTGTATAATTCAGCTGCCATATCTTTTGGCAAACCACACTCATACATTTTCAATTCAGGTCCAACAACAATTACCGAACGAGCAGAATAATCCACACGTTTACCTAATAAGTTTTGACGGAAACGTCCTTGTTTACCTTTTAATGAATCTGATAATGATTTTAATGGTCTGTTTGATTCTGTTTTAACAGCAGAAGCTTTTCTTGTATTATCGAATAATGAATCAACAGCTTCCTGTAACATACGTTTTTCATTACGTAAAATTACTTCCGGAGCTTTGATTTCCATCAATCGTTTTAAACGATTATTACGGATAATTACACGACGATATAAATCATTTAAATCTGAAGTTGCAAAACGACCTCCATCTAGTGGCACTAACGGACGTAATTCAGGTGGAATAACCGGAATCACTTTCAAAATCATCCATTCCGGACGATTTTCTCTGTTTTGGTTAGCCTCACGGAAAGACTCAACCACTTGAAGACGTTTTAAAGCTTCTGTTTTACGTTGTTTAGATGTTTCATTATTAGCTGCATGTCGCAATTCAAATGATAATTCATCTAAATTAATACGTGACAATAAATCCATAATACATTCTGCTCCCATTTTGGCAACGAACTTATTCGGATCATTATCATCTAGATATTGGTTTTCCATTGGAAGAGTATCCAAAATATTCAAGTACTCTTCTTCTGTTAAGAAATCTAATCTATTTAAAGTTTCTCCTTCCGGTCCTTTAGCGATACCTGGTTGAATTACTACATATCTTTCGTAGTAAATAATCATATCTAATTTCTTAGATGGTAAGCCTAAAAGGTATCCAATTTTATTTGGTAACGAACGAAAATACCAGATATGAGCAATCGGCACTACTAAATTAATATGTCCTACTCTATCTCTACGTACTTTCTTTTCTGTTACTTCAACACCACATCGGTCACAAACGATTCCTTTGTAACGAATTCTTTTATATTTACCACAAGCACATTCGTAATCTTTTACCGGACCGAAAATACGCTCACAGAAAAGCCCATCTCTTTCCGGTTTGTGAGTACGATAGTTAATTGTTTCCGGTTTTAAAACCTCACCTCTGGATTCTGCTAAAATAGACTCCGGAGATGCTAAACCTATCGTGATTCTGTTAAATCTTTTAACGGTGTTTTTATCTTTTAATCTTGTCATGATATGAATGCTATCGATTTTGTAAAAAACGTTAAACGTTATAAAGGGGAGTATTTTTCAATACTCCCTGAAAAATTATTCTTCTAATCTGATGTCTAATCCAAGACCTTTAAGTTCATGCATCAATACGTTGAATGACTCTGGTAATCCTGGTTCCGGCATAGTTTCACCCTTAACAATTGCTTCGTAAGTTTTAGCTCTACCCATTACGTCATCAGATTTAACCGTTAAGATTTCTCTCAAGGTACTTGAAGCTCCATAAGCCTCAAGAGCCCAAACCTCCATCTCTCCGAAACGCTGACCTCCAAATTGAGCTTTACCTCCTAATGGTTGTTGCGTAATCAATGAGTATGGACCAATAGAACGTGCGTGCATTTTATCATCAACCATGTGTCCTAATTTCAGCATATAAATTACACCTACAGTCGCTGGTTGGTGGAAACGTTCACCTGTTCCTCCATCGTATAAATAGGTATGACCAAATCTTGGAATTCCTGCTTCGTCAGTTAATGCATTAATTTGATCTAATGTTGCTCCATCAAAAATAGGTGTTGCAAACTTCTTACCTAATTTTAATCCTGCCCAACCTAAAACAGTTTCATAAATCTGACCGATATTCATACGCGATGGTACCCCTAGCGGATTCAATACGATATCTACCGGTGTTCCGTCTTCTAAGAAAGGCATGTCTTCCTGACGAACAATTTTTGCCACAATACCTTTGTTACCGTGACGACCCGCCATTTTATCTCCTACTTTTAATTTACGTTTTTTAGCAATATAAACTTTCGCTAATTTCAAAATTCCTGACGGTAACTCATCTCCAACTGTAATGGTGAATTTTTCTCTTCTCAACCAGCCTTGTAAATCATTTAATTTGATTTTATAGTTGTGAACTAAGTCATTTACCATTTTGTTAGTTGTATCATCAGTTGTCCATTGCCCTTTAGTTAAGTGTGCAAAATCTTCAACAGATTGTAACATCTTTTTAGTGAATTTTTTACCTTTTGGTAAAACTTCTTCACCTAAATCATTCAGTACTCCTTGTGATGTTTTACCATCTACAATTAGGAATAATTTATCGATTAATTTATCTTTTAACTCGTTGTATTTTACTTCAAATTCTACATCAAGTTTTTCGATATCTTCTTTATCTTTTGAACGCTTGCGTTTATCTTTAACTGCTTTAGCAAACAATTTTTTATCTAAAACAACTCCTCGTAATGATGGAGAAGCTTTTAATGAAGCATCTTTTACGTCTCCTGCTTTATCACCAAAGATTGCACGTAACAATTTTTCTTCCGGTGTCGGATCTGATTCTCCTTTTGGTGTAATTTTACCAATTAAAATATCACCAGGTTTTACTTCAGCTCCGATACGGATCATACCGTTTTCATCCAAATCTTTAGTAGCTTCTTCAGAAACGTTTGGAATATCATTTGTCAATTCTTCGTTACCTAATTTTGTATCACGAACTTCCAAAGAATAATCATCTACGTGAATTGAAGTAAAGATGTCATCACGAACTACTTTTTCAGAAATTACAATTGCATCCTCGAAATTATATCCTTTCCAAGGCATGAACGCAACCTGTAAATTTCTACCTAAAGCTAATTCTCCGCTTTGCGTTGCATATCCTTCACAAAGTACTTGTCCTTTTGTTACTCTGTTTCCTTTTCTAACGATAGGTTTCAAGTTAATGGAAGTACTTTGGTTTGTTTTTCTGAATTTAATCAACTGGTATGTTTTTTCATCGTCGTCAAAACTTACCATTCTTTCTTCATCAGTTCTATCGTATTTGATAGTAATTTTGTTAGCATCAACATAAGTAACGACACCCTCTCCTTCAGCATTTATCAATACTCTTGAGTCAGAAGCTACTTGACGCTCTAAACCTGTACCCACGATTGGAGACTCAGGTCGTAATAATGGAACTGCCTGACGCATCATGTTTGATCCCATCAATGCACGGTTCGCATCATCATGCTCTAAGAAAGGAATCAACGAAGCTGAAATAGAAGCAATTTGATTTGGAGCAACGTCTGTATAATTAACAACTGTTGGTTCCACAACCGGGAAATCTCCTTCTTCACGGGCAATTACTTTTTCAGCCGTAATTTTCCCGTTTTCATCCATTTCAATATTAGCCTGTGCAATTAATTTTCCTTCTTCTTCTTCAGCACTTAAATAGATAGGCTCATCTTTCAAATCCACTACTCCATTTTCAACTTTACGATAAGGAGTTTCAATGAATCCCATTCCGTTTACTTTAGCATAAACTCCAAGAGAAGAAATCAAACCAATGTTTGGTCCCTCTGGCGTTTCAATCGGACATAAACGACCGTAGTGCGTATAGTGAACGTCACGAACCTCGAATCCTGCTCTTTCTCTGGATAAACCACCA
This sequence comes from Flavobacterium haoranii, assembly GCA_003246205.1. Taxonomy (GTDB): domain Bacteria; phylum Bacteroidota; class Bacteroidia; order Flavobacteriales; family Flavobacteriaceae; genus Flavobacterium; species Flavobacterium haoranii_A. Next base: position 112,482 of record QKBC01000009.1, read on the forward strand.
GGTCCTAAAGCTGATAAACGACGTTTGTGTGTAATCTCTGCCAATGGATTAGTTTGATCCATAAACTGAGATAACTGATTGGTTCCGAAGAACGAATTAATTACTGAAGATAATGTTTTAGCATTGATCAAATCAATCGGTGTAAACACCTCATTATCACGAACATTCATACGTTCACGAATAGTACGTGCCATACGAGCTAAACCAACACCAAATTGTGCTGAAAGCTGTTCTCCAACTGTTCTTACACGACGATTTGATAAGTGGTCAATATCATCAATCTCTGCTTTTGAGTTGATCAACTCAATCAAATATTTAACGATTGTAATGATATCTTCCTTAGTTAAAACTTGTTTATCCATAGGAATATCCAAGCCTAACTTTTTGTTCATTCTATAACGACCCACATCACCTAAATTGTAACGTTGATCTGAAAAGAATAATTTATCTATAATACCGCGAGCTGTTTCTTCATCAGGTGGTTCTGCATTACGCAACTGACGATAAATGTGCTCTACAGCTTCTTTTTCTGAGTTTGTAGGGTCTTTTTGTAACGTATTATGGATAATGGTATAATCTGCTGCATTGTTATCCTCTTTATGCAAAAGGATAGTTTTAACATCAGCTTCAATAATTTCCTCAACGTTATCTTTGTCTAAAATAGTATCACGATCTAAAATGATCTCATTACGTTCAATTGATACTACTTCTCCTGTATCTTCATCTACGAAGTCTTCATGCCATGTATTTAAAACACGCGCAGCAAGTCTTCTTCCTATATATTTTTTTATTCCTGATTTAGAAACTTTAATTTCTTCTGCAAGGTCAAAAATTTCTAAAATATCTTTATCTCTTTCAAAACCGATAGCACGGAAAAGTGTTGTAACCGGTAATTTTTTCTTTCTATCGATATAAGCATACATTACACTGTTGATGTCTGTAGCAAATTCGATCCAAGAACCTTTAAAAGGAATAATTCTGGCAGAATATAATTTTGTTCCGTTTGCGTGGAACGACTGTCCAAAGAACACACCAGGAGATCTATGTAACTGAGAAACTACAACCCTTTCAGCTCCGTTGATAACGAAAGTACCACTTGGAGTCATGTAAGGTATAGTACCTAAATATACATCTTGAACAATAGTTTCGAAATCTTCGTGTTCAGGATCTGTACAATACAATTTCAATCTAGCCTTTAGAGGTACGCTATACGTTAAACCTCTATCAATACACTCTTCTATTGTATAACGAGGTGGATCGATAAAATAATCTAGAAATTCTAATACGAATTGATTTCTTGTATCCGTAATTGGAAAATTTTCCATGAAGGTATTATAAAGACCTTCATTACTTCTTTCATCTGATTTCGTTTCTAATTGGAAAAAATCCTTAAACGATTTCACCTGAATATCCAAAAAGTCAGGATAATTAGGAATGTTCTTTGTAGAAGCAAAATTTAATCTTTGAGTCTGATTAGCAATCATCAATGGACAAATTTTTGATTTAAAAAAGTAATTTTTCGTGTCAGAAACACTATGTAATTTATACTTCCTTTAAAAAATAATCAATACATCTTTAAAAATAAACCAGGAAAGTTAGTTTGTTTTCTTTCTTCGTATTGGCTACTATATATATTTGTACAAAAAGACAAAATCTTTTTATACGCAAAATGGTTTAGGCCTTTGAGATGTTATCTCAAGGCCTAAACCTGGTTTTTTTACCTAAGTTTAACTTATTTAAGCTCAACTACAGCACCTGCTTCTTCTAAAGATTTTTTAAGACCTTCAGCCTCATCTTTAGAAACTCCTTCTTTAATGTTAGCCGGAGCAGAATCTACGATATCTTTAGCTTCTTTCAATCCTAAACCAGTTAATTCTTTAACTGCTTTTACAACTGCTAATTTAGAAGCACCAGCATCTTTTAATACTACTGTAAATTCAGTTTGTTCTTCAGCAGCAGCAGCATCACCACCTCCAGCTACAACTACTGCAGCAGCAGCAGGCTCGATACCATACTCATCTTTTAATATTGTTGCTAATTCGTTAACTTCTTTAACTGTTAAGTTAACTAATTGTTCTGCGAATTGTTTTAAATCTGCCATTTTTCTATCTTTTAATTTTGTAAAATATAATAATTTATTTGTGCGTTCTTTTCATTTAAGAAATTACTCAGCAGCAGCTTCTTCTTTTCCTTCTTGGTTTTGAAGAGCAGCAATAACTCTTTGAGCAGGAGATTGAAGTAATCCGATGATCTCAGCAATAACTTCTTCTCTAGATTTGATAGCAACTAATGCATCTAATTGATTATCTCCAATGTAAATTTCTTCATTAATATAAGCTCCTTTTAATAAGGGTTTATCGCTTTTTTTACGGAACTCTTTAATAACTTTTGCAGGCCCATTAGCTGTTTCTGCAATCATAATTGAAGTATTTCCTTTTAATACTGTAGGCAATTCACCATAATTAGCTTCAGAAGCTTCCATTGCTTTGTCTAACAATGTGTTCTTAACTACTTCCAATTTAATTCCAGCTTTAAAACAAGCTCTTCTTAAGTTAGAAGTTGTATCTGCATCAAGTCCTGAAATGTCTGCTAAATACAAAACATTTACACCCGCTAACTGTGCAGTTAAATCTTCAATAGCAATTGCTTTTTCTTCTCTAGTCATGATACTAAAAATTTTTAACTACCAATTATACAGCTTTAGGATCTAAAGCAATAGCAGGACTCATTGTACTTGATAAGTGGATAGACTTAATATAAGTACCTTTAGCTGCAGTTGGTTTTAATTTGATTAATGTTTGAATAATTTCGTGAGCGTTGTCATAGATTTTATCAGCATCAAAAGATACTTTTCCTATTCCTGCATGTACGATACCAGTTTTATCAACTTTAAAGTCAATTTTACCAGCTTTAACTTCTTGAACAGCTTTAGCAACATCCATTGTTACAGTACCTGTTTTAGGGTTTGGCATTAAACCTCTAGGACCTAAAATACGTCCTAACGGACCTAATTTACCCATAACAGCAGGCATAGTGATGATTACATCAACATCTGTCCAACCGTCTTTGATTTTTTGTAAATATTCGTCCAAACCTACATAATCAGCTCCTGCAGCTTGTGCTTCAGCTTCTTTATCTGGAGTTACAAGCGCTAAAACGCGAGTATCTTTACCTGTTCCATGAGGCAATGTAACCACACCTCTAACCATTTGATTCGCTTTTCTAGGGTCTACACCAAGACGAACAGCGATGTCTACAGACTCATCAAATTTTGCAGCAGCTACCTCTTTAATCAATGCAGAAGCATCTTTTAAAGTGTATAATCTGTTTTTCTCAATTTTTGATGCAGCCTCTTTTTGCTTTTTAGTCAATTTTGCCATGTCTAATTCATTTAACGATTAAAAAGGAGCATCTCCTGTTACTGTAATACCCATAGATCTTGCAGTTCCAGCTACCATACTCATTGCTTTTTCAATTGTAAAAGCATTTAAGTCAGGCATTTTGTCTTCTGCAATCGCTTTGATTTGATCCCAAGTAACATTAGCTACTTTTTTACGATTAGGTTCTCCTGAACCAGACTTTACTTTAGCCGCTTCTAATAATTGTACAGCAGCCGGTGGCGTTTTAACAACAAAGTCAAAAGACTTGTCTTTGTACACAGTAATTTGTACTGGTAACACTTTGCCGGGTTTATCTTGAGTTCTAGCATTAAATTGCTTACAGAACTCCATGATGTTAACCCCAGCAGCCCCCAAAGCAGGTCCAACCGGTGGCGAAGGATTCGCAGCACCTCCCTTAACTTGTAGTTTAACTACTTTACTAACTTCTTTTGCCATTTTTAAAAAAATTTAGCACATCTAAACAATTGGAAGCGAAGATGTGAATGTATATGTAACAAAAATTATACTTTTTCAACTTGCATAAAACTCAACTCTAACGGTGTTTTTCTTCCGAAAATCTTAACCATTACTTCAAGCTTACGCTTTTCATCATTAACTTTTTCAATAGTTCCATTAAAACCATTAAAAGGACCATCAATTACTTTTACTGTTTCTCCTACCGTATAAGGAATAGCAACATTATCCGCTTTTATTGACAATTCATCAACTTTACCTAACATTCTATTCACCTCTGATTGTCTCAACGGAACAGCGTCACCTCCTTTGGTTTCCCCTAGAAAACCAATAACCCCAGGAATTGATTTTATAATATGAGGAACCTCACCTGTCAAGTTTGCTTCAATCATCACATAGCCCGGAAAGTACACACGCTCCTTAGTGATTTTTTTACCATCTCTAACCTGAACAACTTTTTCAGTAGGAACTAATACCTGAGCTATATAATCAGACATTCCCAAACGAGAGGTTTCAGTCTCAATATAGTTCTTAACTTTATTCTCTTGACCACTTACGGCTCTAACCACATACCACTTTTTAACATTATTATCTGCCATAATAGCCTACCTTATTTAATAATATTAAAAAAACCTGCTAATGCTTTAACAAACAATTGATCTACACCATATGTCAATAAAGCAAAAATAACAGAGAAAACAGCAACAATAATTGTCAAACGTTGTACTTCCGCCCACTCAGGCCAAGTTACATTAGTTTTCAATTCTTGAAAAGCCTCCGAAATATAATTAACAAATTTTGCCATTTCTTTCTTTTTTGCACGGGCGGAGAGATTCGAACTCCCACCAGCGGTTTTGGAGACCGCGATTCTACCCTTAAACTACGCCCGTATATAAGCCAGGCCTATTAAAACCTGGCTTTATTTATATTCAACTAATAATTAGTCTAAAATTTCAGTTACCTGACCAGCACCCACTGTTCTACCACCTTCACGGATAGCGAAACGTAAACCTACTGATAAAGCGATTGGACTTAACAATTCAACTTCAATAGTTAAGTTATCACCAGGCATAACCATCTCAACACCTGCAGGTAATTTAATAGTACCTGTTACGTCAGTTGTACGTACGTAGAACTGTGGACGGTAGTTGTTATGGAATGGAGTATGACGACCACCTTCTTCTTTTTTCAAGATATAAACCTCAGCTTTAAAGTGAGCATGTGGTTTTACTGAACCTGGTTTACAGATTACCATACCTCTTTTGATATCAGCTTTATCAATACCTCTTAATAACAAACCTACGTTATCACCAGCCTCACCTCTATCTAAGATTTTACGGAACATCTCAACCCCCGTAATTGTAGAAGTCAATTTATCAGCTCCCATACCAATAATTTCAACCGGATCACCTGTATTAGCAATACCTGTTTCGATACGTCCTGTAGCTACAGTACCACGACCAGTAATTGTAAACACGTCCTCAACTGGCATCAAGAATGGTTTTTCTCTATCACGAACTGGCTCTTCAATCCAATTATCAACAGCATCCATCAATTCCATTACAGTTTCAACCCATTTTGGCTCACCATTCAATGCACCAAGAGCAGAACCTTTAACAACAGGACCATTATCACCATCATATTGATAGAAAGATAATAAATCTCTGATTTCCATTTCTACTAACTCTAACAACTCAGCATCATCAACCATATCCACTTTATTCATGAATACAACGATTCTAGGCACACCAACTTGACGACCTAATAAGATGTGCTCACGAGTTTGAGGCATTGGACCATCAGTAGCAGCTACCACTAAAATAGCACCATCCATCTGAGCAGCACCAGTTACCATGTTTTTAACGTAATCCGCGTGACCTGGACAGTCAACGTGTGCGTAGTGACGTTTTGCAGTTTGATATTCTACGTGAGATGTATTAATAGTAATACCTCTTTCTTTTTCTTCCGGAGCATTGTCAATCTGATCGAAAGATCTAGCTTCTGATAAACCAGCATCTGCCAATACTTTAGTAATAGCAGCAGTCAAAGTGGTTTTACCGTGGTCAACGTGTCCGATAGTACCAATATTTAAATGGGGTTTCGAACGATCAAAGGTTTCTTTTGCCATGACTTAATAATTTAATCTTAGTTATTATATATTAGTGTTCAAATTTAATACACCATAAAGAGCCAATGACGGGATTTGAACCCGTGACCTCTTCCTTACCAAGGAAGCACTCTACCCCTGAGCTACACCGGCTTTTCCCTATCATCGACAGGTTAAAAATGTGGGGAGAGCAGGATTCGAACCTGCGAAGACATAGTCAGCAGATTTACAGTCTGCCCTCGTTGGCCGCTTGAGTATCTCCCCAAACCATATTTTTCAATTCTTTTAAAGAACTCAGAGCCGATAGAGGGACTCGAACCCACGACCTGCTGATTACAAATCAGCTGCTCTAGCCAGCTGAGCTACACCGGCGACTCTCAATAAAAAAGTCCGCTATTTCTAACGGACTGCAAATGTATATAATTTATTTTTTATTCAAAACTTTTTTTGTCTTTTTTTTATCTTACAAATAAGCTCTTACTTTTTCTTTATGTTTTACTAACATTCTCTCTAATGATTCTTCTGCCAAATCAATACCTTCTTCAAACGTTTTGCATGTTTTTTTCACCACCAACTCATCACCAGGCACCTGGACTTTAATCTCTACCGTTTTATTTTCTTTGTCACTAGTATTCTCTACTCTTAAAAAAACATTCGAAGTCACTATTTTATCATAATACTTTTCTAATTTTCCTAACTTCTCATTAATAAAATCAACTAATTTTTTGTCAATGTTAAAATTCACTGCCTGAACATTTACTTTCATAATTAAAATGTTTTAAGGTTAAACATTGAGTTATTTCAGATTTCTAGGATGTGACTTCTCGTATACATTTTTCAATTCTGCTAAACTGCTGTGTGTATAGATTTGAGTAGATGCCAAACTAGCGTGTCCTAATAACTCTTTTACTGAATTAAGATCGGCGCCGTTATTCAACAAGTGTGTTGCAAACGTATGCCTAAGAACGTGCGGACTCTTTTTTACTTTTTGAGACACACTACTAAAGTAATCATTTATTAAACGATAAACAAACGATTCACTAATTTTCCTACCTTTTTTTGACAAAATTAACACATCGTTTTCTGAAGCTATATTTTCTTCTTTTTTAACTTGTTGATATTCACGAATAAGATCAAGCGTAGAAGACAACAAAGGAATAATGCGTTCTTTATTTCTCTTTCCTAAAACTTTTATTGATTTATTATAAAAATCTACATTACTCTCTTTCAGTTCTATTAATTCAGCCCGCCTCATTCCTGTAGTATAAAACAATTCAATAACAAGCCTATTCCTAATCCCTTCAAAGCCAGATGGAAAATCAGACATCTCTACCACATCCTGCAACTCTCTCTCTGAAAACGGAATTTGAACTTTCTTAGCAACCTTTAAAGATTTATGTTTAATCAAAGGATTAACTGATATTACTTTTATTTTGAGTAAGAACTTATAAAATGATTTTAAAGACGAAATTTTACGATTCACTGAATTATTTGAAACTTTATTTTCAACCATTCCAACAATCCAATTTCTAATCATATTGTATTTTACCTGCTCCAGTTTTTCTCCTTCAAATTCATTCGAAATAAATTTTTGAAACTCCAACACATCATTTACATAAGCTAAAACAGTATGCTTGGAGTATTTTCGTTCCTTTTCTAAATAATCTTTATAAGCTTGAATATTTTGCATAAAAAAAACCGTTAATAACAAAGATAGACTTTATTACTAACGGTTTAAATTTTGAACTCAAAAAATATTATGATTCAATAGAATCTTTCAATCTTTGAATGTATTGTGCTTTTTGAATTTCAGCTCTTCTAGCAACTGACGGTTTAGTAAACTGTTGACGTGATCTTAATTGACGAACAGTTCCTGTTTTATCAAATTTTCTTTTGTAACGTTTTAACGCTTTATCGATATTTTCTCCGTCTTTAATAGGTATAATTAACATAATCTAGACACCCCCTCTCATTTAGGCTGCAAATATATATATCTTTTTTTTATTAAAAAAAATTATTTTACAATTCCTAAATGGATAGCTTTTTTTATTAAGCCTGCTATATTTTTTACATTAAGTTTATAAAAAATATTTTTTCTGTGTGTTTCTATTGTTGTTTTACTTAAAAATAATTTTTCTGCTATTTCTTCTGAGGTTAACTCGTTTGCTATTAATTGAACTATTTCTTGCTCTCTTTTACTTAAAATTGTTTTTTTAAAAATAAGATCTTCTGAATTATTGAAATTATTAATAAAGTATTTTTCATTATCCAGTACAATTTTTTTAACGGCATTTTTCAATTCATGGCTATCGGTTTCTTTAGATAAATAGCCGTCAATATCTCGATTTGATTTTAAATCATTAAACATGCTAATTACTAATATTTTTATTAGTGGAAAATTAGTTCTAAGCTGTTTTATAAATTCTAACCCATTCATTTCCGGCATTGATATATCTGTTATAACTATATCCGGAAGATTGTCTTTTATCTTTTCTAATACCAACTTTGCTCTATTCTCCGTGAACAATACTTCAAAGTGTTCATCTTTTGAGAAAACAGAGACTATGCCGTCTAAAAACATTTGATGATCATCCACTATCACAACTCTAATTTTATTCTTCATTATAATTTGGAATATTGATTATTATTATAGAGCCTTTTTGTTTATTCTCCAGTATTATTTCTCCATTTATAGATGTTACTCTTTCTTCAATGTTTTTTAACCCTATTCCTTTTCTTTTTATAGTATAGAAACCTTTTCCGTCGTCTTCAAATATTAAGTTTAAACAATCATCATATAACGTAATATTTATGAATACATTTTCAGCATTAGCATGTTTTGACACATTATTGAACAATTCTTGAATAATTCTATATAAGTGATGTTTTATATTTTTTGAAATTAACATGATTTTATTTTGAGGAAAAATATTAACTTCTACATCAAACTCCATTCGCCTTTCATAATCCGTTTTAAGTTCTTTTAATAAAAATTCCAAACTTCTGTCTTTTATATAGTTCAAACTTAAATCATGTGAAATATTTCTCAACTCTGTAAAAGTCTTTGAAACTTGACTTATTACTTTTTCTATAGTATCATCTCTAAGAATTAAATTAGCTTGAGATAAGTGAAGTTTAATTCCTGCCAAATCTCCGGCTATTCCATCATGGATTTCTTTAGCTAATCTATTCCGCTCTTTATCCTGACCTTCTATAATACCTAATGTCTTTTTTAACTCCTTTTCTTGTTCCAAACGAACTATTTCTTGCTTATGAATTTCACTTTCTTTATCACTTATAATCCGTTGTGTTCTGATTCTGTAAATATAAAAAAGCAATATTGCACCAAGAATGAAAAGTAATATTATTCCTACAACCAATATCATTTTTTTCTTCTCTTTTTCGATTTGCTTTTCTTTGGTCAACAAATCTATTTTTAAGTTCTTTTTTTCAACTTCATATTTAGTCTGAATTTCTTTGAATACTTTATTCTTTTGAATATTAAAAATACTATCTTTTAGATTAGTGTATTTTTCTTTAAAGAAATAGGCCTCCTCATAATTATTACTTTTTTTATAAGCTAGTTCCATATCTTTTAGTAAACTTAATTTTTGGTCTTCTGAAATCCCAGCCTTAAAATATTTCATCGCCGTTTTATAAAATATAATTGCGATTTTATTTTTACCTGTTTTAAGATTATAACCTCCCAAATTATAATAAACATAAAACATCAAATTATCATCAGCAAGTAACTCTGTAATGTCTCTTGCTTTTAGCAAATATTGGTATCCTATTTTAGATTTTGAAGGCTCATTATATGACAAATAAACATCGCTTAAATTTATTAAAACATTAAATTGCTCGTACTTGTCATTTAGCTCTACCGCTATATCATAAGCTTGATTCAAATTTTCTATTGATTGTTGTTTATCTGATCTTTTTTTTAATATTCCTATATTATTATAACTGGCTAACAGCTCAAACTTTAAATTGTTCTGAATAGCATTTTTCTGATTCATCATATAGTATTCCAATGCTTTTACTGTATCATTTTGCAATTCAAAAAGATACCCTAAATTATTGAAAACTATGCTTTGGTTTTTAGGCAATTTCCTACTCTCTGCTATATCTAAGGATTTCTGGAAATATTTTAAAGACTTATCATACTTTGCCATATCTCTGTAAATTAAACCTAGCTGATTATAAATCAAAGATAAAATAGAATAATTATCAGCGCTTTTAGCATAAGGATAAGCTGTGATTATATACTTTTCTGATTTTTCAAATTCTTTTTTTATATAATAATAATATCCAAGATTATAATAACACCTTGATAACGAAAATGTGTCTTTGTCCTTACTACTTTCAACAATTGCTTTATTAATAAAATAAAAAGCAGAATCCGGTTGAGAAGATATTGTTCTAGAGAAATTATCAAGTAATTCTTCATTTATTTTTCTTTTTTTCTGAGCTTGTAAAACAGTAGTTATCAAGATAATTGAGATTATCAGCAGAAATGACTTAGGTCTCATGCAATAGAATTAAAAAGTTATAGATAATCCAATAATTCTGTACTAATTCAAATGTACAAATAAAAAAATACTTATTTTATGGTATTTTTTTGAATTAAATAATAAAATAGTTTTGACAAAAACAAACCTCAAAACCTATGAGAATTTATATATTTTCAACGTTATTATTTCTTTTCATTCAAAATATCACAAACGGACAAACTTTCCAGACAGTATCTAACACTATATATCTAACTATTTCTTCTGACTACAACAATCAAGAAGTTTATGAAATATTACCGTTGGTTATAACCAACACAACTGACATAACAATTAGTGGCGATTATACCTCAGAAACCGAAGTAACTATTTATTCAATTCCAAATACTTCTATTCAGATAGTCCCTACAGTATCTTTAAAGAACGATACGTTACGTAACTGTTGTACAACTGTAATTAGAACCAATACCGGAGGTCCCGGTAAAATATTTTCTGATTCAAAAACAATAGCAAAATTATATCCTAATCCTGTACATAGCATCTTAACTTTTAGTCTCCAAAACAAAAAGGCTACTGCTTTTAGTGTATTTGACATGAATGGCAATCAATTAATTTATTCCAAATCAATCTTTACTTATAACCATAATATAGATGTTAGCAAATTAATTACAGGAAACTACATTTTAAAAATCAATACTGAAGACAATCAGATACTCCACATAAACTTTATAAAAGAATAAAAGCGGAATCCGAAAAGCTTACAGAGTAGGAAAAAAGAAACATTCAATAATTATGAAAAAAAACAACATTCTACAAACAGTATTAGCTATGACAATTATGACAACCATAGCCCATTCACAACAAATCACGGGATCATCTTTGTTTTCTCCTATACCAGGAGGAGCCCGAATATTGAGTGCACAAGGAGATACCGCCGCAAATCCTGCAATAGGCTTTCAAAGCGCCGTATCTACCCCAAGTGTTGCACAAAATGACGGTGGTGGTGGAAATGGTATCTTCCGTCCATTAGCTAATACTATGGCCTTTTCTACAGCAAGTACAGAAAGAATGAGAATAAACTCAGGTGGTTATATAGGAATTGGAACTACAAACCCTTTACAAAGACTTCACTTAAATGGAAACGAATACATACAAAATGGGTTCTTAACAATTGGCATATCCGCACCATCAAACACATTCAGTAATTTACAAGTTCACAATTCTGCTATAATGGTATCCGGAACGAACGGAGCTGGCGGCCCGATGATTGTTTTTAGCGATAATGTTAATAGTACTGCTTATCCTAATGGTCGCTGGGGAATTGAATACGTTCCAAATAAAGGGTTAAATTTTTGGCAGCCTTGGAATCCAAGTACAGGTGGTGGTGGTAACTATTTTATGTTACTAAAAGATGACGGAAAAGTAGGCATCGGAACAGAAAATACACCTTCAATAGTTGGTTCTGCAGATATCAGTGCCTATAAACTTTATGTAAAAGGAGGTATTCTAACAGAAGAAGTGAGAGTAAGAACAGGTTGGGCTGACTATGTCTTTGCTGATGATTATGACTTAAAACCACTATCTGAAGTTGAAAATTTTATTTCAGAAAATAAACACTTACCTAATGTTCCATCCTCACAACAAGTTGAAGAAGAAGGCATTAGTTTAGGCGAAATATGTAAAATTCAACAAGAAAAAATTGAAGAGTTAACGCTTTATATTATTGAACAAAATAAGCGTATAGAGGCTTTAGAAGCCAAAATGAATGACAATAATTAAATCATAGTTTAATCTTTAAAATATTAAATTATGAAAAAAATAAAACTAATAATCAGAGCCTTCTTCTTTCTAGTCTCATTACAATCAATAGCTCAAGAAAAAATAGATCCTATCTTACTTAATGAGATTAATAGTTCCGATAAAGAGTATTTTTCTGCTATTATAATGCTACAAGATCAGGCAGATATTGCAACTTTGAGTGAAGAGTTAGAAGGGCAAACAAGAGAATTTACTCATCAACAAGTTGTTGAAAGTTTACAAAAAAAAGCACAATCAACGCAAACTAGTCTAAATCAATATCTTTCCGATAATGATAGTGTTAAAGAATATCAAAATCTTTGGATAATAAATGCAATAATTGTGGTTGCACAAAAAAGTATTATACTAAATTTAAGTCAAAGGGAAGATGTTGGTTATATTTATCTAAACTATGAGATAGAATATATTGAACCTGTTGAACAACAAAACTCTTTAGAGATAGCAACCTCAATTGAACCTGGATTACAATTAATAAATGCTGATTGTTTATGGAGCCAAGGAATAACAGGTGCAGGAAGAATTGTCTCTAACCTTGACACAGGTGTAGATGGACATCACCCTGCATTAACAAATAAATGGAGAGGTAATACTCCTGGGATTACAATAGGAGAATCTTGGTTTGATCCAAACGGAATCTCTCCCTCATTTCCAAGCGATTCTGGCATACATGGAACACATACAATGGGAACAATGGTTGGTAGCACACCTGGTGATATTATTGGTGTCGCTTATGATGCCCAATGGATTGCTGCTGCTGTAATTGATATAGGTGGCTTAAGTGGCACTATTGCAAATGCATTATTAGCATTTCAATGGTCTGCAGATCCTGATGGAAATCCTGCAACAGTAACAGACGTACCTGATGTAAGCTCTAACTCCTGGGGACTTAGTCCTATATATGGACATGTTCCAACAGCATGCGACAATACATTTTGGTCAGCTATTGATAATCTAGAAGCAGCCACAGTTGTTGTTGTATTTGCTGCAGGAAATGAAGGATCCGGTTCAAGCACTCTTAGAACACCTGCTGACAGAGCAACTACATTATTAAACGGGTTTTCTGTTGGAGCTTTAGACACTACTGGTAGCAACATTGCTAGTTATAGTAGCAGAGGACCATCTCTATGTTCCGGACCTGCTATTCAATTAATTAAACCTGAAGTTGTTGCTAGAGGATCATCTGTACGTTCATCTATACCCGGTGGAGGTTATACCAATCTTAGCGGTACTTCAATGGCAACACCTCATGTCTCTGGAGCAGTTGCTTTATTAAGACAAGTTAATCCAAATGCAACAGTAAATCAAATTAAAACAGCTCTAATGCAATCAGCAATAGATTTAGGAATAGCAGGAGAAGATAATGACTATGGACATGGCTTAATTGATGTTTGTTTAGCCGCAACTCTTATAACTCCTTGTCCCACAACTCTTAATATCTCTACTAACATAATTCCTCCAACTGTTGATACACAACAAGCCTCTTCAACAATCAATGCTTCCAACACCATAAATAGTGGTGCTACAGGCATCTATCATGCCGGCGATGAAGTATTATTGTCTAATGGGTTTACATCTATCAATGGTTCTATATTCCGAGGCTATATTGAAGGCTGTACAAATAATTTTGCTGCCAGAAATATTCCTATAACCTCTATAATTAATTCAGAAGAAAGCCTAGAACCTCAAACTTTAAATGAATATATTAAAGTTGCTCCTAATCCAAGTAATGGTTCTTTCAATATTTCTTTAGATCAATTACAAGAAGGCAGAATCGAAATATTAGACCTATACGGAATACCTATCTATAAATCTGAGTTTAAAAACCAAAATATAATTAACATTAATATTCAGGATAAACCAAAAGGAATATACATTCTAAAAATATATTCTAATGATCAGATTTATACCAATAAGATTATAAAAGAATAACTAAAAAACAAAAAAAGCTGCCTGAATTCAGGCAGCTTTTTCACAATCAAACATTTTATAACCTTAGTTAAATAAAATATTATTCTTTTAAAATATTTCGAGAAATAACTAATTTTTGTATTTCAGTTGTTCCCTCTCCTATTGTACATAATTTAGAATCGCGATAGAATTTTTCAACCGGAAAATCTTTAGTATACCCGTAACCTCCATGAATTTGAATAGCATCTGTAGAAACTTTTACACTCACTTCAGAGGCATACATTTTAGCCATAGCTCCTAATTTTGTAACTGGCTTATTATTATTTTTCAAATAAGCTGCTTTATGTAACAGTAGTTCAGAAGCTTCTATCTCTGTAGCCATATCTGCTAATTTGAATCCGATTGCTTGAAAATCACTAATTGGTTTACCGAATTGATGACGTTCTTTCGAATATTTTAAAGCTGCCTCATAAGCTCCTTTAGCAATACCTAAAGAAAGGGCTCCAATGGATATTCTACCGCCATCTAAAACTTTCATGGCTTGAACAAAACCTTCCCCGACTTCTCCTAAACGATTAGCATCAGGTACTATACAATTATCAAAAATAAGCTCAGCTGTTTCACTAGCTCTCATCCCCAACTTATTTTCCTTTTTACCGGAAGAAAAACCAAGTGTCCCTTTTTCTATTACAAAGGCCGTCATACCCCGTGAATCTCCTTTTTCTCCTGTTCTGGCAATTACCACTGCCACGTTCCCGGAAATGGCATGTGTAATAAAATTTTTAGCACCATTAAACACCCAATTATCACCTTGCTTAACGGCCGTAGTATTCATTCCTCCTGCATCAGAACCTGTATTATGCTCTGTTAATCCCCAAGCTCCAATCCATTCACCAGTCGCTAATTTGGGAATCCATCTTTTCTTTTGTTCTTCATTTGCAAATGTCAAAATATGATTGGTACAAAGCGAATTATGGGCAGCAACAGAAAGTCCTATAGAGGAATCCACTTTTGAGATTTCTTCAATAATTGTAATGTATTCGTGATAGCCTAAACCGGAACCTCCTAATTCTTCCGGAACCAACACTCCCATGAATCCCATTTGACCTAATTTTTTAAAAAGCTCAACCGGAAAAATTTGGGCTTCATCCCATTCCATAATATAAGGCCTAATGTGAACTTCTGCAAAATCCCGAATAGATTCCGCAATCATTTTTTGAGTTTCAGTATATTCAAAATTCATCTTTAGAAATGCTTATTTTTTTAGATTTCCAAATATAAAGCTATTATTTTTATTTTTTCAACAGGAAAATCATTTATTTTTGTTAAATCTTCAATATTCTGAATTTCACCATTCATACTTCTATACGTAACAATACTTCTGGCTAGTTTGTAGTTAAAATAAGGAAAAGATGCTAACTCTTTAACCGAAGCCGAATTAATATTAATCTTCTTGACAACCATACTATTATAGTCTGAAATAAAGAAACCTTCTTTAATTCTATCATAAACTTCGGGGACAATTCCCCAAACATATTGTAATTGTTCAATTGAGACGAAGGCTCCGAACTTTTCTTTTTCTTTTAATATAATATCTGAGATTTTATCTCCAATTCCATAGACTTTCATCCAATCTTCTTTGGATGCTAAATTGGCATCTATTAAATTAACTGATTTTGATTGAGAATCTAAAAACTTGTGATTGGAATTATTTTGTTGTGCTGTTTTTTGTTTTACCCAATCCGGAAATTTAAAATAAGGAGAAATTATTGCTAGTAATGAGTCTGAAACTCCTGTTACTTTTTGAAATTCTTTAGCTGAATTAACAAATTTTCCTTGAGCTCTGAATTTGTGAAGTTTGTCTATTTCCTGAACAGACATTCCTAGTATATATCCCTTATAATCCGTTACAAAATTAGGATTAAAAGGATAAATTTTAGGTTTAGTATTTGTTTGAATTCCTTTTAATGAGTCTATTTCTTTCTGAACGGCTAACCATTGTTTTTCTTTTTCAGAAAATTTATAATCTGCAAGATTTCTACTTTTATAAAAATAATAACAAACCTGGACTAAAAGGATTAGCATGGTTAAAATAAAAATCCCACTTCTGTGTTCAGACGAATACATAAAGTAGGATTTTAATTTCTTCATATATATTTTCTTTTAGCAGAAACTATTCTGATTGTCTTTCTTGAACATCATCGTTTTCACTATAAGAATCCGGTTCTTGTTTAGGCGGAGTTGTTAATACTTTATAGAAAAAGTAACTCGCAAAGGCTATAACAATGCCTTGTGCACAAACCATAGTGATTATTGCTGTTGTATTCATAGTGTAGCTCTCCCTTCTTTAACACGTTTTTTATAAGCTAGATATACCACAAGTGAGATAAATATAAACAAACCTAACAATAACATTCTTCCTAAAAATTTGTAGAAAGCATTGTTAACAAAATCTCCTTTGGCAATAACATCATTAGGTTTTACAATATCACCTAATTTTACGGTCACTTTTTGATTCTTTGAAGCATCAAAATTATATTCTTTGTAATCGGTAAAGTTTACCCCTTTAATCTGTTTAGTTTCTTTATCAAAAACCTTTTTCTCACTATCAAAAGCAATCTTAACATGATTATCTGTTACATCAACTACTTTACCATCTTTTTCTCCTGCTGCATCAAAATTTTCTGCGCGGAACTCTTTAGCAAACCATTCTTTATTATAGGTATCATTATCTTTTACTTTATCAACCCAATCAGGCACGCTCGAAATCAATACCCAACCTAATAATAAAGGGGTCACTGTCAAAATAATATACTTGTAAATTCCCGGTAACTTAATATCGGCTCCTTTGTTGATTTCAGCCCAACCTTTCTTAATACCGAATATATAAGAAAACAATACGGTTTCAAGGAATGCAAAAACTACTAAACTTACTGTTCCTGCCCAATAATCGTATTGATCAAACAATCCTTCATTATAAAAAATCACTGTTGGTAACCCCATTATTAAGGCTAATGCTCCAAAAGACCAAGCCCCTTTTGTTTTACTCCATTTGAACTCATCTTGCATGAAGCCCATCCATGGCGTTCCCATAGCTAATGAAGAAGTAATTCCGGCAAAGAACAATAGCCCAAACCAAAATACCCCGGCAAAAACTGCTAATACAGAACCCCATTGTTGGAACAAATAAGGCATTGTTTGAAAAGCCATACCAAAACCGGCGTTTTGAATTACCCAATCCAATCCTAAATAACCAGCAGCAATAGGAATAACAATTAAACTTCCCAATACTACTTCAACAAACTCATTCATAAATCCGGCAGAAACTGCATTTAAAGCAATATCATCTTTCTCTCTTACATAAGCGGCATAACAATGAACTGTTCCCATTCCTACTGAAAGTGTAAAAAAGATTTGACCTGCAGCAGCCAACCATACTTTCGGATTCGATAAAGAATCAAATTGTGGTGTCCATAAGAAGTTTAAACCGTCCCAAGCATTAGCATCCGGAAAGATATCCGAAGCACCTGAAGTTCCTAAAGTTAAACCTCTGACAGCTAAAATAAAACCGAATAAAATCAATAACGGCATCCCTATTTTAGCTACTTTTTCAATTCCTCCTAAACCTTTAGAAAGAATATAAGTATTCAACAATAAACAGATTATATAAAAAACAACTGCCTCATACGGAATACCGGTTGTAGAATGAGATACATCAACATAAGAATTAAAAAAACCGGCTACTTCTCCCTGACTCATTCCACTAAATGTTCCCGCTACCGAATGGTAAACATAAGACATTGTCCAAGATTCAATGTAGCAATAATATGAAGCAACTGCAATATTGGTAAAAATACCGAAAACACCAATGTATTTCCAGATTTTCCCTTTTGCCATTGTATCTAATATATAAGGTGTACTGTGATTTCCGAACTTTCCGCCATAACGTCCTGTTGACCATTCTATGAACAACAATGGAATTCCCATGACTAAGAAACATATCAAATAAGGAATAATAAAGGCTCCACCACCATTTTGTACTGCTTGAACCGGAAATCTTAAGAAATTCCCAAGTCCGACTGCATTACCAGCCATGGCTAAAATGAGCCCGACACGCGAACCCCAAGAATCTGTTTTTGTCGACATATTATAGTTTTGGTTGTTAATTCCCCAAAGATACTAATTCTTAACAAAAAACAAAGAAAAGTTAATTTTAAGCTAAAGTTGGCTTTACAAATCAAATACTGAACTTCTCTTGGTGTAAATCATATCTTTAAGCTTAAGCAAAAAAGCTAACGTAAGATAAAATCCAAACCCCATACCTACGGTAATAAAAGTTATATAAATGAAAAACAAACGCACATTTGTTGCCCGCATTCCCAATCGTTCTGCAAATCGGGATGCTACAAAAAAACCATGTTTTTCAAAAAAATGAAGCAGTTTATAAATCATGGTTTAAAGGTAGCATTATTTTTTTAAAAGTTGAATCCCGACTGCACATTTTAAACATTGTTTTGTATCACAGTATTTCTTCTTCAGTTGCAATAAAGCCTGCGAATCATACGCGTTTTTATTCTCTATTCCTAAAGTTTTGAATTTATCCAGAATGACATTCTTTTCAGCTTTTAGTTTTTGCAAAAACACAATCATTTCCTCCGAAACATCTTTATTTAGTTTTTTAGAATAAGTGTATTGCAAAGGAATAATAGCATTTATAAGTAAGAGTTCTATAAAATCAGGTGAAAGTTTTCTCTCTTTTGACTTACTCTGTCTATCAAAATTATAATGACCATTCCAATAATCAGAAACTTTAACATCAAAAAAGGCCATTGCTTTTTCTAGTGAATCTATCTGATTTACTAAAGAAAAGAAATTAGAAGATTGATGAAATAAAGCGGCTAATTGTGCCAAACGAATTGTCGGAAAATTATCCGGACGTAATTTATAAAATTGTAAATACGCATTTGGAATAGCTTTTAAACCATACTTTATTTGTGAATAATTCCAAATATTCTGCAATTGCCTTGGATAATTATCTTCAAAATTTTGTTCTAACAAACCTGCAATCCCGAAAAACAAAGCCTCTAAATTTATTTTTTCAAAACGTTCTTTTCGTAAAACTGCAACAGGAATTTCTTTCAGTATATTCAAAAAAGCTTCTCCATTAGTGTTAAGCCCAAAATTCTTCGCTAAAACGGCTATAAAAGTCGCTTCCCAATCTTGTTGCAAACTCTCAAACAATTGACTAATTCCAACCGAACGTTCTTCCAAACGCTCAAAAAACAACCGTTCTTTCCAATTTTCCAAAAGAAAAGTATCAACCGAAGCAATTGAATTTTCACAATTTATCCATTGTTTAGCGGCTAATAAACTGTTGATTCTTTGAATTAAAAAGCGGTCTACACTATTTCGAAGCTCTAAAACCGGAATTTCAGAATTATCTTTTCGATATACTTCTGTATCGTGTTCCCAAACTACATGCAAAATGACATTATCATAATTTATGTCAGTTTGATGATGGTGTAAATACCAATCGGATGATTTAACGTGGATTTCAATATTTCCAGCCCATTTTTGGTCACCAATAAGCATTTGGGCATTAAAAAAGTCCGGACCGGAAGTCTGTAAATAGGAACCAAATTGAAATACTTCAATTTTTTCTCCTTTTGTAGTAAATAAACGAGTAACATCAACTTGCCTGTGTAACCACAAGTAGTGCAAAATAATTTCTTTCATAATAAATCTGTATGGCGTATATAAGTGCTAAAGTAATCAAAGTTTTATATTTGTAAAAACAATCCAACCAAAAAATGAAAAGATTTTTCTTACTACTAACTTTTATAAGTATTTTATTTTCAAACGCTCAGAACAAAACAGCTTATAAAATCAGTTATTCTAAAATATACAATGGTAATCCTATTGATACCGAAAATCCGATTTTAGCTTTTGTAACTGTCGAGCAATGTTTAATCACATCTCAAGACATTTGGACTCAAAAAGCAAATTTCCCGTTTGAACAAACTGTTGTTTATCCAAAATCAGGTGAATTTGTTAAATTAAGTAATCTTTCATTAGATAAAATCATCAGTACAAAAGATACAGCTTCATTAGCAAAACAAGAATTCAAAATTACGAATGAATTCAAATCTATTTTAGGCTACAAATGTCAAAAAGCAGAAACCGTCATCAATTCTAACCACATTGATATTTGGTTTACAACCCAACTAAAAGCAAATGGCGGGCCAACAATTTTGGGACAAACTCTAGGAGTTGTTTTAGAAATGAATCGCAACAACAATTACGTCATAACAGCTAGTAAAATTGAAAAAGAAAAAAAGTTCTCACCTTTGCTATACAATGAAAAACAATTAGTGGACAACTTAACCTATAATGATTTGGTTTGGAAAAGCCGATTCATTACTATTCCTGTTTTTGAAGATGAATTGATTCGTTTTTCTGATGAAGCAAAATCAAATGATAGCATTTTACGTTTTGCTAACGGAACTATTATCCTTAAAAAAATCAAATTTCCGGAACTTAAAAAAGGAAGTCAGATTTTTGTCGATTTAAAGGAACAATCTAACGGAGACGCTTATGACCGAACGGGAAGTGTTTTTGCCATTCCGCAAGACAAACCTATTTCTTTTTTAAACGGATTACAAGAAGGTGCTAAAGCTTTGCCGGTTTACACTAATGGCAATGAAAAAGAATACCAAGGGGTTGTGGCTACTACAGAATATTCCCCATTGGTTGAGCTTATGCGCTTCTTTACTCCTTTTGGTATACATCAATACAATCATATCGCCTTGAAAGATAAAGAATGGTATGATGCGGTTTATTATCGTGAAGAAATTTCTGAACTGCGTTCTTTTCTTTCCGAAAAAGAGCTTTGGATTGGCTGCTTTATCGGAAATTATGACAAAGGCGGACATAAAGTTTCGCTTAACGTAACCATTCACCAAGAAGAAACGGAAGTTTTGGGTTATACAGAAATTCTTCCTCTATTTAACACCACAAATGTTATGGAAATGGCTAGTCAAAATTATGGCACTATGTTTAATAGTGAAAAAGGTTTAATGGTTCAATTCAAACTCCATAAAAATATTGAAAATGCAGTTTTGCGCTACATAGTCACAGGTCATGGCGGATGGGAAAACGGTGACGAATTTGTGCCCAAAGAAAATACTATTCTTCTAGATGGTAAAAAAGTTCACAGTATAATTCCGTGGCGACAAGACTGCGGTTCCTATCGTTTGTTTAATCCCGCATCCGGAAATTTTACTAACGGTTTATCTTCATCGGATTACAGTCGATCCAATTGGTGCCCCGGAACGGTAACCAATCCTTATTATATTTCGTTAGGAAATCTATCAGAAGGAGAGCATACACTTCAAGTACAAATTCCGCAAGGAGAACCCGAAGGCGGAAGTTTTAGCGCTTGGAATATATCTGGTATTTTACTCGGAAATTAATATTTATGAGGTTCGACATGAATAAGCACATGACCAAGATTAGGAATTTCACTTCTCAAATAATCTTTTAATTTATGTGCAATTTCATGTCCTTCTTTTACTGAAATATCACCATTTACAATAGCGTGCAAATCCACATGGTGTTTCATTCCCGATTTTCGAATAAAACATTTTTCTGTTCCTAAAACGCCCGGAACTTCAACTGCTTTTTCACGGATTTCGGCAATCAAATCATCATACAAATGTTCGTCCATGATTTCGCCTAAGGCTGGTCTGAAAATTTTATAGCTATTATATAAAATAAAACCAGATGCTAACAAAGCTGCCCAATCATCAGCAGTTTCAAAACCTTTCCCAAAGTAAATCGCTATAGAGATCCCTACAAAAGCAGTCACTGAAGTTATAGCATCACTTCTATGGTGCCAAGCATCGGCCTGCAATGAAGTGCTGTTCGTTTCTTTTCCTTTTTCCATAACAATACGATAGGAAATCTCTTTCCAAACGATAATAGCTCCCAACACTAATAATGTCCATTTTTCAGGAATTTCGTGAGAAGTCTGAATATTCTCAATACTTTCGTAGGCAATAATGGTTGCAGAAGTAACCAAAAATGCAACTACTATAAATGTTATTAAAGGTTCTATTTTTCCGTGACCATACGGATGATTTTCATCTGCAGGGCGTTCCGCGTATTTAAGTCCGAATAAAACTAATAGTGAAGAAAAGATATCAGTTGTAGACTCGATAGCATCAGCAATAAGGGCGTAGGAATTTCCCAAAATCCCGGCTAATCCTTTGATAACTGCTAAAGCCGTATTACCGAAAATACTGAAATAGGTAGTTTTTATAGCTGTTTTTTCGTTGCTCATTTTTTTACAGAAAAAAAGCGCTATTATTTTATAGCGCTGATAATATCATGTTTGGTTATAATGTGAAACTTGTTTTCTCCCAGATCCACTAAAACCGCCTGGTTTTCTTTGGTTATTAATTTTGAAATTTCTTCGACCGGAACAGAAGCTTTTACTACAGGAAATGGTTTTCCCATTACTTCTTTAATCGGTTTGTCTGCAATATTTTTATCCTCAATATAACTACGGAATAAATCTGCTTCATCCACGCTTCCTACAAAACCTTTGATATCCACTACCGGAATTTGAGAAATTTTATATTTTTTCATACGCTCAATAGCATGTGAAACTAATTCTTCTGTTTTTACTGTGACCAAAGGTTTGTCTATGTGGTCTTTGATCAAATCTTCTGCTTTAGTAATTTCTTCTTCTAAGAATCCACGTTCACGCATCCAATCATCATTAAAAATTTTACCCACATAACGACTTCCGCTATCGTGAAATAATACCACCACCACATCTTCAGGTTTAAAATGTTCTTTTAACTGTAGCACTCCTTTAATAGCTGCACCGGCAGAGTTTCCAACAAAAATCCCTTCTTCTAAAGCTAATTTACGGGTAAAAACTGCCGCATCTTTATCGGTTACTTTAGTAAAACCATCAATCAATGAAAAATCAACATTTTTAGGTAAAATGTCTTCTCCGATACCTTCGGTAATATAAGAGTAAATTTCATTTTCGTCAAAAATTCCGGTTTCATGGTATTTTTTAAATACTGAGCCATAGGTGTCAACACCCCAAATTTTCACATTAGGATTTTGCTCTTTTAAGTACTTAGCAACTCCTGATATTGTTCCTCCGGTTCCTACACCTACTACAAAATGCGTTATCTTACCTTCTGTTTGTTCCCAAATTTCAGGACCAGTTTGCTCATAATGTGCCAAAGCATTACTGGGATTGTCATATTGATTTACGTACCATGCATTCGGAATTTCTTCTGACAAACGCTTGGACACAGAATAGTACGAACGCGGATCTGTTGGTTCCACATCGGTAGGACAAACAATTACTTTTGCTCCGACAGCACGAAGGATATCCATTTTTTCTTTCGATTGTTTGTCTGTAATAACACAGATTAGCTTGTACCCTTTAATGATAGCTCCTAAAGCTAGTCCCATTCCTGTATTTCCTGAAGTTCCTTCAATAATTGTTCCTCCGGGTTTTAAACGACCATCTGCTTCTGCATCTTCAATCATTTTTACAGCCATACGATCCTTTACTGAATTCCCAGGATTAAAGGTCTCCACTTTAGCTAAAACCAAAGTATTGATCTCTTTCGTGATTTTATTAATTTTCACTAATGGTGTATTCCCAATTGTCTCTAATATATTTTTTGCGTAGTTCATTCTTTTTTAATTAATGGTGATCGCAATCTTTAATTTTTCAATCTTCACCAATTTGCCGGCAAAGTTATTCGATAAATTCTTGGTTTCCAAAAATTCCTTTATATAGCGTTCTAAATAAGAAAGTATTCAATATTGAATGGGGGAAACCAAAAAATATTTGTTTATTCTATTTAAAGAAATTCCAAACCAAACCAAAGCGCACTAAGAAGTCTCTATAAGGATAATTCGGTGCGGAAAAATAATTGTAGCCTGTCCAAGCGGAATTAAAATGCTCTGCTTTTAAGTAAATTCTGGTTTGACGAACTTTTGCATTGATGAAAAAATCAATCATAGGAAAATTACCGATTTTCTTTTCATGCTGGATATAAAATTCTCCGATTAAAGGATTATAATCATTTTGATAATACTCTGTAAAATAATTAAAAATAAATCCGGTTTGAATAAACATTGCCTTTTTAAAGACGTGCTCAGAAAAATATAAGGATTGACGTGTAACAATCTCCGGAACATTTATAATTTCATCATTTTGTGTAACATTTTGGTACAAAACGGTATTGTCTAAAGCTAATTTCCAAAATTTAATTTCCTTACTGGCTTTTACCGAAAGATAATTTATTGTATTACTGTATTGAAATGGTTTTACTGTTAAAGTTGTGATATCATTCGTTATATTATCAAAATACAGATAATCATCAAGTATCGTATAGTTTACGTCAACATTTAACCATTTGGTTTGCGCGCTAAATTCAAATTGGTTACGTTTTTCGTTTTTAAAATTGTTATACCAATTATAATCGACATAATCACTCTGATATAGAGTATAGTTCAAATTAGGCAGTGAATTTTGTTTTTGGTACTTGAACTGAAAGCTATAATCATCATTCAACTTATATTGAGCTGATGCTTCAACATTAGAAATAGACTGATTTGTAATTGAATTAGAGAACAATAGGTTCAATCTGATACCATGCAGAAAATAAGTATAATTTCCACCAAAAGAGGCAATATTGTCATTTAGTGAATTTGGAACTAAAATATTTTCATTAGCATCATAAACAACACTGTTATAATAGTAGTTGTATTTATTATAATCTACAAACAAAATGAAATCGCCGTATTTTTCAGTTGTAAATCCTGCTCCAAATTTATTATACAATTGATTATAACGAGTCTTGTTATTAATTTTATTAGTATAAGAATCTCCAAACCTGCTAGATATAGTATTTTGTGTAAACTCAAAAAACTTATATTCTTGATTAAATTGATGTTTAATAATTAAACTATTAGGATTCTCTTTATTTAGTTTAAAAGAGTGATCAATAAAAAAACGGTTTCCTTTTAAAAGAGAAGTAGCATTATAAAAGTATACATCTAACCGATCTCTTTCTTTATAAGGATCTTCACTGGATTCAAAAAGCGAAACATCTTTTATACCGCCATTTTCTTGATTAGAAATATCTTGTCCTGTAAAATGCGCATTCAGTATATAACGTTTGTCTTTTGTAAAATAGCTACTTGTAAAACGGAAATTTCCTGAACTGGAAATATTATTAATATATTTTCCATTGGAACGTAATCCTTTGTAAGCGATCGAAAAATTTAAATTTGGTTTAGTATTTACTGTTAAAAAAGCATCTAAAGTCTGCCCCTGCTCCATTACGGTTTTATAATACAAATCTGTTAGCGGTGTGGGAACTGAATAATATTTTATATCATCAACTTCTAAATAATTGAAATGCTTAGCAGTAAATCCGAAGTTCGGAAAAATACTTTTCTTCACCCGATTAAAATCGAGTGTGTTATAAGTATGTCCTTCATTAGCAAAAGGTAAAAGTCCGAATATATCTTTTCGAAGTAAATTGTATTTATATTCTTTTTGAATACTTAAAGTTGTATCAACATAAGTTGTATCATTATGTAAATCATAAATCTTATAAAGATCAATCGGCGGCTTTTTTTCAGCCTTTTTATCCGATCTTAAAGAACGTGTTTTAGTTGTATCGGATGAATTATCATTATTTAAACTGGCTCCCATTAGCCCCTTCTGAGAAAAAACAACAGATGTTAAAAAGAGGAAACAGTATATAAAAAAATTTCTCATTACATTTTTAATAATGGCAAATGTAATGAGAAATTATAGATATTTAAATTTTTACAATAGCTGCAAATTAGTTTTTCACAATTTTTTGTGAATATTCGCCATTTTCAGAAATTAATGTTAACAAATAAACACCTGATAAAACATCTTGAGTATTTATTTGGAAATTATTCAAGCTATTAACTGAAGACTCTTTAATTAATCTTCCTCCCATATCAAAAATCTGATATTTAGTTATAGCATTATCCTTGCTACTGATGTTTAAAACATCTGCCAATGGATTAGGATATACAGCTACATTTTCAATAGTAAAACTTTTCGAATTTAAAACAACTTGATCAAATCCGGTAACCACTAAACTATAAGCTTGAGGTCCGTCAACTAAGGTTCCTTTATGAGAAACTTTAATAGTATAAAAACCTGAAGCATTAGCCACTTCAACTTTTTCAACGTTATCAACAGTATTATCACCAGTAATTGCCGGAGCTGAAACATCAGACAACTGCAATTTCCAAGGATAATTAATTTCAGTATCTTTTATAATTCTTAAATCTAAATCGTTAACCAATGCAGGAGTCGGTGAATTTAATTGACCATCCATAGTTGTTCCCGGAACATCTGTCCACGAAATAGTTGCTTTCAATGTTTTAGGATCATTTACATAAACTTGTATTTGATATTCATCTCCTTGAGACAATGTTAGCTCATCAAGTATAGCTGTTGGTGTAGAAGAAACAGCATTTGTAATTGTTACAGCAGATTCTCGTGTATCAAGAAAGCCCCAACCAAATCTAGGATCTGGACCTACTTGTGCCGCATCATCTAAAGCCGTATGACAAACCAAACCTTTTAAAGTTGCAGCTCTCATAAAACCAGAATGCAAATTATTATAATGCTCTTGTAATAATAACAAACTACCCGTTACACTAGGAGAAGCCATAGATGTTCCAGTTAATGTTGCATAAGATGTTGTACCTGCATTAGACGTGGAATATAAACTTGTTCCATCTGCTGCAATGTCCGGTTTTATGCGTCCGTCATCTGAAGGACCTTGACTACTACTTCCATTTATAACCAAAGACGACATTACCCCTGTAATCGGATGCACCGTTGGATCTGCATTAGCTATAACTAAATTATTCTTACAATTTTTATTACCAGTCAATTTATCGTATCCGGGTAAAAGCCCACCGCTATAAGAAGTATAGCCATCATTCCCTGCAGAAGCAACCATTAAATAATAAGGCAAATTATAAGCTAAATTATCCCAGTTCACTGCTGTCGTATTATAACACCCCATATACCAGTTTGGAGCATTCATATCTCCATTATCATCTAAAATAGGCACCCCGTAAGAATGATTAGATAGCAATAATGCATTTAAAGAAACTTCATTAGAAACCTCTATTAAATCATTATCCCAATCATAAGACTTCAAATTTGCTTTCGGAGCCATTCCTTTTGCGGAAAAAGCAACTCCTTTCGCAATTATTGTTCCCGCAACATGAGTCGGGTGTAAATCAGATACTGGATCAGGCACTTGACCATCTCCAATTGTAATTCTTGTTACAGGCACTGTTTGAGAATCCATAAACTCAACATGAGGTCTAAATACCCAGCCACCATCCCAAATGGCGACATTCATCCCCTGTCCTTCTAAGCTAAGTCCTAAATCTCCTCCTGGATATAATTGATTTGTTTTAGATGCTTTAGCACTCAATGCATTATCAGTAACATAATATATCGGATGATCTTCTATAATATCAACCATCAGGTACTTTCTATCATCTTTATAAAAAGGTGAAACAAAATTTGGATTTTTTAAAATAAAATTTGCTATTCTTTCATTTCTCTCTTTTTCTTTAAGCGAAATTTCATACTTTAAAGAGGCAACTTTATTTTTATCATAACTATTAATAATTTTTTCTTTCTCAATATTATTTTGTCCAAAAAACAACAAACTACTAGATAAAAGAAAAGAAGTAACTATAATTTTCATATAAAAGAATTAAAATGAAAACAAATATAAAAAAAGCTGGTCAAAAACCAGCTTTTTTATATTAAATACTTTGTAACACTTTAATCAATAGTAAATGGCGTAACTTCGTAAGAACCGAAATTACCTTCTCCACTAGCTAAAGGAATACTACTAATTGGTGACAAGAAAATCAAATTATATGTTCCTGTATTTGAACCATCATACATTCCATCTCCATAATAATCATACATTACAAAATAGTAATCACCTGATGATAAACAAAATTCTTCTGAAGTTTGTTCCAAACCAGCATAATCTCCTGCTTCTGTATATGCTATTAAATTAAAGGCAGAATCATAAATTTCCCAATAAGACTCTTCCGGATAGTTATCAAATACTAAATCTAGAGCTACAAGGTTTTCTTCACACAATTCTTTAACTTTAATAGTCAACGTTTTTCCGATATCAGTTCCAGCAACAGGCTCTAAACTTAATACAAGATCTTTACCTGTCCCCAAATCAGTTCCGGTAATAGAAACCTGAAAAGTTCCTGTTTTAGAATTTGCAGGAATTGTAACAGAAACTGGTACTGAATAATATAGAGAATTTAGATCTGTATTATCAGTATCAACCACTAAATTATATGTTCTATCAGTTGAATGTGCTGCAGAAGCATATACATTAAAATCAAATGTTTGTGTTTCATCTACAGGCAATACTACTCTTTTAAGAGCTTCTAACGAAACAAAATTATCCTCTATAGAAGCAGAAGTAGTATCTTGTTCGCTACAACTTACTAATGTCAAAGCACCTAAGACAAAAGAAACTATATATATAAAAAAATTCTTATTAATCTTCATATCATTAATTTTTATTTATTAATTCTGCTCTGTTATATAAGGGTTGAAATTCATCTCTTGTTGAGGAATTAAAAAAGTTAGCCTAGTATCATTATAAGGAACTGAAACACCAGCTTGAAAAAGATGATTTGCTCCTCTAGTAATTGTAGCATGATTACGTTTCATAGCTAAATAACTTTTTCCTTCACCCCAAAATTCAACTCTAGTTTGTTTATAAATTTCATCAAGTAATGCTTGTCCTGTCAATCCATCAACGTAAGAATGATCTGGAATACGGTTTGCTAAGAATTCGTGTAATCTTGTTCTTGCTGTCCCTTCATCACCCGTTTTAGCAGAAGCCTCTGCATTTAACAAATACATCTCATCAACTCTCATATATATATAATCCGTTGAGATGTATCTTTGCTGACCTGCAGTTCTTCCTGGATCAAAAAACTTATTAACAGGCATATTAAAATAAGGAGAAGAAGATGGGAATTGATTTTTTCTAACATCATTAGTAGGAATAGAAGCATACAATGTAGCATCAATTGCTTTTCTATCTCCAGCCCATTGATAACTATAAGTGAAATAATCCATTTGTCCCCACCAAGAAATCAAATTAATCCCTAAAGACTCTTCTAAATTTACACCCCACATCCAAGAAGCTGTAGACACATCGTTAAATCCTGAACCAACACCTGGATAACATACTTGCGCTGAAGTTGTTAAAGGAAATGCCCCTGAATTAATTACATCTCCAGTAAGCGTTTTCACCATACCATAATCTCCCATAGCGCCATAAGTATAGGCTAAAAGACCACGAGCAACATTAACATCTATCTCTGATTTTTGAGTTCTTGTAAAATTTTCCAATAATACAATTGCCTCACTCAAATCACTAACGATCAAACCATAAACATCTGACGACAAGCTTTTTGGTTGCGCAGGTTGTCCTACTTCAGTATAAATTGGTAAAATTTCTTGACTAGGATTGTATTCTCTTGTATAAAATTGAGTCAAGTAAAAGTAAGCATAAGCTCTTAATGCCTTAACTTGCCCCATTAACCATTTATTTTCTTCTGTTTCAGGAGTAGAATCATTCCCCCCTAAAGTAGCAATAACCGAATTTGCAGATCTTATAACTGTATAATAATATTTCCAAGGTTTAAGGTTCTCACTACGAGTATAATCTACAGTTGCTTGAAAATCAACTAGTCTCATATACCAATTGTAATTATTGGCCGTCAAAGCCATATCCCCAGACAACATATCGGACATAATATCAAAACCTTTCTGTCCAAAATCGTTATGATCATCTTGAGGTTCAATCATATAAGAGTAAATCCCAGTAACCGTACCTTTAATTAAATCTGGATTATACTCTCCCGCCTCAGCTAATTGCTCAGAAGTTAATTGATCTGCTGCTGTAGGCTGCTTATTCAAGAAATCTTCACTACACGAAGAAACAAGAAGTCCCCCCGCTAAAATAGTCGATAAAATAATTTTTCTTTTCTTCATATTTATTTTTTTTAAAATTCCACCTTAACTCCCATAGAAATAGTAGAAAGCGGAGAGTATCTATAAGTACTAGAAGCACCACTTTCAGCAGTAGAAGGATTAAAGCCTTTTCTTTTACTAAAGAACAATAAGTTGTCCCCTGAAACAAATAAATTAAATTTAGACAATTGTAATTTATCCGTAAACTTACTAGGTAGTGTATACCCTAATCTCACATTATTCAACCCTAAATAATCTGACTTAGTTAAGAATCTTGTTGAAGTAGAGTTTACATTAGTGTCATATGAACTAGAAAGTCTAGGTACATCTGTAATATCACCTGGCTGCTGCCATCTATTTCTAATATCCGTAGACCAGTTATTTGAACCTACTTGACCATTACCCATCAAACCAGCATACGTTGAATCATAAGCATACCCTCCAATACTATAAGTAAACTGAGCCGATAAATCAAAGTTTTTATATGCTGTATTAACTCTAAATGCGCCTCTGATCTTTGGTATTGCAGATTTACCCACAAACTTTTGAGTAGCCTCAGAATACTTATCAGTCGTAGTTTTTTGCACATTAGCATTTGGATTCTCTGCCTCATATTTAGTTAATGACGAGATTAACACATCATCATTACTGTTGTAAATACCATCTCCATTAATATCATCATAATACATATTCCATAAAGCCGTACCATTAGCTGGATCAACTCCGGCCCATTCTCTCATATAAAAATCATAAATAGAATGCCCTTTTGCTAATCCATAACCTGATCTAGAACTATTATCAATAATCATTGCAGCATTTGTAGCAGGGTCGAATGGCATTTTAACCATCTCATTATCTATTATTTCACCATTAACACCAAAATCTAACTTAAAGTCTCCTTGATTTTTAGCCTTCACAATGTGAGCCAAAACATCAAATTCAAGTCCTTTATTCCTTAACTGTCCGTCATTTACCCAAACACTTTCTATAGCAGTAGAAATAGATTGCGCTCTTTGTGTAAATAGATTTTTTGTATCTTTAACATAGTAATCTACAGATAAATCTATTCTATCAAACAATGTTGTTTCTAAACCAACCTGCCAGATATTCGATTCTTCCCAAGTTATATTTTCATCCCAAGCTGTGTTAGAAGTAAAATTAATAGAATACTCGTCATTTAAAGGCCCCCCAGTATAAAAAGTATATCCATAATATAATTCATTACCTTGGTCGCCAATGATACCATAACTTCCTTTAAGCTTCAAAAAATTAACAAAATCAACATTTTCCATAAAGCTTTCTTTAGACAACACCCAAGAAGCACCTACTGAACCAAAAGTTCCCCATTTGTCATTTTTAAATCTAGACGATCCATCTCTTCTTATTGACCCTGTAAAATAATATTTACCATCATAATTATAATTCACTTGTCCAAAATAACTCTCTAATGAATATGCATCCATATAAGAACTAGGCTGTCCTACCGTATTAATATATTGATCCAAACTCAATGTATTTGTCATAATAGCCTTCTCTTTACCCGCATAGAAAATATCTCTTTTCCATTCAGTCGACTCATGAGCTACAAAAGCATCAAAATTATGACTCTCCCCAAATGTTTTCTTATAAGTCAACAATTGAAGGAAATTCTGATTCAAAGTTTTTGTACTAGTTTTATACAATGAACCAAATTGTTCAGCCGATGATCCATAATATGGATTGTTTCTTGAGTAATCATCTGAACTATAATATTGTCCTCCATATCGAACCTGAAAGTTCAGATTTTTATGTAATTTAAAATCAAAATTAAAATTACCATTTAAATCATGAACATAAGTTCTGTTCAAATCATAATGTGCATCCGCAATCGCATTGGTAAGCCCTCCAAAACCTCTTTGAGTTGCTCCTGCACCATAATCGTACACATAGCCTCCGAAATAAGGATCGTTAACTTTATTACCATTAGAATCTCTTAAAAACAATGGATAGATAGAAGGAATATTATCTGTAAACCAGAAAATACTACCAGAATCAGAAGACTGACCGTTTTGAGTATATCTTGATCCTGTATAAGCCATATTAGCACCAGCAGTTAACCATTTTTTTACTTCGTGAGTTAAATTCAACCTAGTACTATATCTTCTATAATTCGAGTTCACAATATATCCTTCATCATCTAGAAACCCGAATGAACTAAAATATTTAGTTTTATCATTTCCTCCACTAAATCTAACATCTGCCTCTTGTCTGTATGAAGTCTGAAACGCATAATCTCTCCAGTTTTCCGGATTATATTTTCTAGTAACCCCATCTCTAACTTTACCTGTAGTCGGGTCTATCAATTCATACACACTAGAAACATTCCACATGTTATAACTTGGACTTATCCCAGAACCACTAAACAAATTATCATTTGCATAAGCTACCGGATATACAGCTCCTGAAGCTGCTCCTCTATTATACATTGCCTCCCAAGACAACTCAATATATTCCTCCGGAGAAGTAATAACATTATATCTAGGCAACAAATCCATATTAAAACTTGTTTTAAAATCAACTGCTACACTTGATTTATTTGCTTTTCCGCTTTTTGTTGTAATAACCACAACACCATTTGCACCTCTTGAACCATATACAGCAGTCGCTGTAGCATCTTTCAAGATAGTCATACTCTCAATATCAGCCGGATTAATAGAAGTTAAATCCGAAGCATAAGGAACACCGTCAACTACATACAAAGGCGATCTATTACCATTAAGTGAACCAAAACCTCTAATACGAATAGTCGCATCAGATCCTGGCTGACCTGAAGTTGTAATAACATTCACCCCAGCTACTTCTCCTTTTAAAGCCTGTGTAATATTAGAAACAGACTTAGCCTCAACGCTTTCTTGATTAACTTTTACAGCTGTCCCTACATAAGCTTCTTTAGTTGTAGTTCCATAACCAACAACCACAACTTCGTCTACAGACACAACATCTTCTACCATTACTACATCTATTTTATTAGACGCAGCAACTACAATTGTTTGTGGTTTCATACCTGTATAGGTAAATTCCAAAACATCACCTTGTTTCGCTTTGATCGTATAATTACCATCAAAATCAGTAGTTGTCCCTTTTGTAGTACCTTTAACCACTACATTTGCACCTGCAACAGGACCTAATTTATCCGACACAACACCGGTAACAGTCTTCTCTTGAGCAAATGAAAACTGCATTGTTAACGCCACTAAAAACGTAAAAATCCATTTAAACTTTGATCTCATATTAAATTTATTTGAGTTAGTTATTCCGCAAACTTCTTAATTATTTCTTAATTTACCAAATATTTATACGGAATATTAACCCTTAAAAATGTTAAAGCTTTTGGCACTAAAAATATCTTTTTAGGAATACTAACACTATAAAGATGCACAAAACGGCAAAAGGTTGCGCCAAAAATTATATTTTTGTCAAAAAAACCAATGTTAAGCAAATGTTACAAAGACCATGTCTTAGAATGCGGTACTGATGAAGCAGGAAGAGGCTGCTTAGCAGGGCCGGTTACCGCAGCGGCCATTATTTTACACTCTGATTTTGAAAATGGCCTACTCAATGATTCCAAACAACTTTCGGAGAAGAATCGATTTTTATTAAGACCCGACATTGAATCACAGGCTCTAACTTTTGCTGTTACTCATATATATAATGAAGAAATTGACGAAATCAACATCCTAAATGCTTCTATGAAAGCCATGCAGGAATCTATTTTAAAGCTTTCACAAAAACCCGAACATATTATTGTAGACGGTAACCGTCCTATTTTTAAAAAACTAGAGATTCAAAATACTCAAGGAAAAATTTTTACTCGAGAAGAAATCGAATATTTAAAGGATATCCCAAATCAAAGTATTATAAAAGGAGATGGGAAATATTTAAGTATAGCTGCCGCTTCTGTTCTTGCTAAAACTTATAGGGACGAATTCATGGACAAAATACACGAAGAGTATCCTATGTATAATTGGAAAAAAAACAAAGGCTACCCAACAAAGGAACATCGCGAAGCTATTGCTAAATACGGCCCAAGTCCGTATCATCGAAAAAGTTTTAGATTATTACCCGACCAACTAGAATTGAGCTTTGATTTATAAAAAACAACTGTTCCTTTAAAAAGCCTATAATTAAATTAACTCTGCATCAAAAAGCTCAGCAAAGTATTTTACGATTTTTTGACGCACTTCGTTTTCATTTATCTCTCTACCTAATTCCACATGAAGAGACGTAACTCCTTTACCTCTAATACCACAAGGAATTATATTATCAAAATAACCCAAATCAGCATTTACATTAAGTGCAAAACCATGCATGGTCACCCAACGACTGGCACGAACTCCCATAGCACAGATTTTTCGCGCGAATGGAGTCCCAACATCTAACCAAACACCTGTTTCTCCTTCACTACGCATCCCTTTCAATCCATAATCAGCTAAAACCATAATCATAGTTTCTTCTAAAAGCCGTAAATATTTATGTATATCTGTAAAAAAGTTTTCCAGATCTAAAATAGGATATCCGACAATTTGTCCGGGGCCATGATATGTAATATCTCCTCCTCTATTGATTTTATAAAAAGTAGCTCCTTTTTCTGTAAGTTGTTTTTCAGAAAGTAATAAATTGGAGATGTCTCCGCTTTTACCCAAAGTATAAACATGCGGATGCTCTACAAAGAAAAAATAATTATCTGTTTCTATTTCAGGATTATCTCTTTTTAGCTTCTTCTGCTCTATCACTTTTGCAAAAACTTCTTCTTGAAAATCCCAAGTTTCTTTATAATCTTTTGTCCCCAGATCTTGCAAATGAATTGTTCTATTTTGTACTCCAATCATCGTGAATAAAATTACACTACAAATATACAAATAGTTTACTGTTTAGCAGCTATCAAAAAATACGGAAATCACAACAGATAATCATAAATACACTTTAATAACAGACTCTAAAATCAGCCATTTTGAACTTTGAACTTGAAACAAAATATTTTATCTTTGCACGCTCAAAACAAAAATGTATGCAACTTTCAGAACAAGAAATCATTAGAAGAGAAAAGCTGACCAAGTTAAGAGAACTTGGCATTAATCCGTATCCCGCCAATTTGTACCCTGTTAATCACACATCAAAACAAATAAAGGACGATTTCTCTGAAGGTAAGAAAGTTATTATTGCCGGCCGCTTAATGAGTGTTCGCGATCAAGGGAAAGCTTCTTTTGCAGAATTACAAGACAGCGAAGGCAGAATTCAGTTATATTTTAACCGTGATGTAATCTGCGAAGGCGAAGATAAAACACTTTACAACACTGTTTTCAAAAAGTTAACAGATTTAGGTGACTTTATCGGAGTTGAAGGAGAATTATTCACTACAAAAGTAGGCGCACAAGCAGTACGTGTCACTAATTTTACATTTTTGAGCAAAACGCTTCGTCCGTTACCTTTACCTAAAACTGACGACCAAGGACACGTTTTTGATGCCTTTACAGATGAGGAATTACGCTACCGTATGCGCTATGTAGATTTAGTAGTAAATCCGCAAGTAAAAGATGTTTTTATAAAAAGAACAAAATTATTCAATGCCATGCGTACCTTCTTCAATGAAAAAGGATACATGGAAGTTGAAACTCCTATATTACAATCAATTCCCGGAGGAGCAGCTGCCCGTCCGTTTATTACACATCACAATTCACTAAACATACCATTGTATATGCGTATTGCTAATGAATTGTATTTAAAAAGACTAATTGTCGGTGGTTTTGACGGAGTTTATGAGTTCTCTAAAAACTTCCGTAATGAAGGAATGGACAGAACACACAATCCTGAATTTACTGCTATGGAAATTTATGTAGCCTACAAAGACTACAACTGGATGATGGAG
The DNA here is from genome assembly GCA_003246205.1 of Flavobacterium haoranii. GTDB lineage: Bacteria > Bacteroidota > Bacteroidia > Flavobacteriales > Flavobacteriaceae > Flavobacterium > Flavobacterium haoranii_A. The sequence goes on from QKBC01000009.1 coordinate 148,726, forward strand.
TTTACCGAGAATTTGTTAGAATATTGTGCCTTACAAGTAAACGGAACTACCGAAACTACTTTCGGGAAAAATACCGTAAACTTCAAAGCACCTTATGCTCGCGTTACTATGACCGATGCTATTAAACAATTTACAGGTTTTGATATTACCGGTAAAAGTGAAGAAGAAATTCGCGAAGCTGCTAAATCAATGGGAATTGAAGTTGACGAGACTATGGGTAAAGGAAAATTGATTGATGAAATCTTTGGCGCAAAATGCGAAGGAAACTTCATCCAACCGACTTTCATTACGGATTACCCGAAAGAAATGTCGCCTTTGTGTAAAGAACATAGAGATAATCCTGATTTAACAGAGCGTTTTGAGTTGATGGTTTGTGGAAAAGAAATTGCAAATGCTTATTCAGAGTTGAATGACCCTATTGACCAAAGAGAGCGTTTTGAAGACCAATTAAAACTTTCTGAAAAAGGAGATGACGAAGCAATGTTCATTGATCAAGATTTCTTGAAAGCATTAGAATATGGAATGCCACCTACATCTGGTTTAGGAATTGGTATGGATCGTTTAATCATGTTCCTAACAAACAATCAATCGATCCAGGAAGTTTTATTCTTCCCGCAAATGAAACCAGAAGTAAAACCTTTAGCTATTAGCGAAGAAGCAAAAGCTATAGTTGAGCTTTTAAAAGCAGAAAACAATCAAGCTTTAGCACATTTAAAAGAAAAAGCAGGATTGAGCGGTAAAAAATGGGATGCTGCCATGAAAGAATTAGCAAAGCACAATCTTACTAAGGTTGTAGTAGAAGGCGAAGCTAAAACTGTAGTTTTAAACTAAACCCATTTTAAACATAAAACAAAAAGACAGGCTTATAACCTGTCTTTTTTTATAAACTATAATTCAAATTAATACTCCATCTGTAATTTGCTTCTACTTTACCTCCCGTCAAATTTTGATTAATAGGCAGCATAGCATTCGCCCCGAAAGAAAACCGATCTTTTCCTAATTCAAGACCTAATTTTCCGAACAAAATGTCTCCGGCAGTATTCCGTACTCGCTGACCGTGCTGATAATTGGTTTCATATACCTCTCCGGCAATCCCTAATTGCGGAACAAAAGTTAATTTTTCTGAACTAAACATATAAAAGAAAGTCCCGGCATAATTAAACTGGTTCCCGAATTGATATTCTTTCTGGTTTTCTGTTTTGATATTATAATTCAGCATAACATTCAACCCTGATCTATTTCGTTTAATGACATATTCTGTTGCCAGTATATAATCCCAACTTCCGGTTCCCAATTGGTAACTAGGATTAACACTGCCATTGTTTGTTTCATTAAACTTTCCGGTTGGCATTTTCACTCCACCTCCTAATTGTAAATGATGTTGATATTTTAGCGAGTCATTCTTTGTTCTCACCAAAGAATAAAACCCTAATACAGTAATATCACCTATTCCAGAAATGGATTGATCTCCACTAGCCGACTCTTTGTTATGAAAATGATACGGCACTAAAGCAGAAACCTGAATTTTCTTTGTTAAAGGTACTCTTGCCCAGATTTGTATCGTATTAAAATTTTCATCGTACCAAGGCGAATTACTATATAGCTTATCACTGCTTTGATAACTCTGATAAAAATAGCGCACTCCTATAAAATTCGGATTCAGCATAGAAGAAAACCCCATACTTCCGCCACTTGCAGAGCATCCACAAGCATCACAATCGTCAAAAATCCGCTCAAATTTCTTAAAAGGATTTTCATAACCTAAAGTATCCCTATCTGAAGCAAATGAAAAATTGACCACAAATAAAAGAACACTATGTATTAAGACTATTTTTTTCATTTTTTTAAAATTCAGAGAAACGAGAATCCGTTAGAAATTCATTATCGGTTAACGTTTTCAAAAAAGCGATAATTTTCACTTTCTCATCTTCCGTTAGTGGAATTCCTAAAGTTCCATTATCATTCAAGGCCGGATCTAAATTTTCAGTATTAGTAACACCATTTTGATAATGGTTCAACACAGCTTCTAAAGTATAAAACCGTCCATCGTGCATATAAGGGGCTGTTACCTCAATATTGCGTAAACTTGGCACTTTGAACTTATATTTATCCGCTTCTTGTTCAGTTATATCATAATGTCCTAAATCATTTATCGCCGGATTTACAGGCAATCCATTATTTCGAAGTGAATTATCTGTAAACAAATCTGTTGCATGACAAGAAGCACACTTTTGATTAAATAAATTGTAGCCCTCTAATTCTTCATCTGTTAAATTACCTCCGGTTTCATTTCTTCGGTATTTATCAAAACGAGAATTAGAAGAAGTCAACATAGTCATAAACTGAGCTAGAGCTTTTAGCATATTCTCAGAATTAATTTCTCCATCCTCAAATGCCTGCTTGAATAGTTTTTGATAATCACTATCGTTTTGCATCATGGTAATTATATCTACAAAATTGCCATTCATTTCAATTTCGGATAAAATAGGGATCATAGGCATCATTTCAATATGCTCTGTTGCTCCATCCCACATAAACAATGTCTGATAAGCCATATTTTGAACAGGAGGGGCATTACGCCGGCCAATAGACTCCCCGACGCCGTGACTAAAATTATGTCCGTGATGCGTAAATCCGTTTTCCTGAATATGACAAAAACCACAGGAAATAGTTCCGTCAGAAGATAACCTTCCATCATAAAAAATTTTCTTTCCTAATTCAAATCCCTTTTCCGTCAAAGGATTATGCGTTAAATCATAAGCCATCGGAGGAAAATTAGATGGCACCTGATAATTTATCGGAATATTTTGATACTCAGCTTCATTATCAGAAGAACAGCTTATCATAAATAATCCAACAATTAATGCTAGTATTTTTTTCATAATTTTAATGATTAGCTCGTGCAAGAATAAAAACCACAAGGCTTATGCTCTAAAACTCAATTTTTCAATATTCAAAAAATAACGTTCAGCCTTTAGAGCACAAGCACAAGGGTTTACTCTTAACAACAAGAAACAGCTACTGATTAGTCGTTATGAACATGATCTACATGAAACATTCCCGGAACATTATTAGCCATAATGTTTTGCACTTTAGTTCCTCCCATAACAGAAGTTCCTTCATCAAAATTAATAACTGTTGTATTGTCAATGATTTTCTGTAAATCGGCCATAATATGTACTTGAGGAGTAATATTGGTTCTAACCAAAGCCTGATCCGGCAGATTAACTTCTATTTGAGCATAATTATAGATTTCTCCTGTTTTACCGGTATGTACCATAAAAACAGCGTCGTCTGTAACTGTTGATGATGTATAAGTTCCTTCCATACGAACAAACTTATATCCGGCTGCCCAAGACCATGTCATTCCCAAAGCCTGAGCGCGCTCTAACAAATTGCCCTGACCTTCTTGTCCTTGTAAAAATTGAGCTTCGTCAACACCAACTCCAAAAGAAACTTTTGTATAATTAGCTGCCGGAACATCCGGAATGTTGATGGTTACATAACTACTAACTGCATCTTCTTCATTGATAAAGAAATAGCTGTCTTCTTTCGGAACAGTATAAGTAGTTCCGTCTTCTTTAGTTAAAACAACGTTGCTTATAATATAAATAGCTTTATTTATTTTCACTACTTCACCATTACTATTGGTATAAGGCACATTGAAGATTAAATCTGCATCACCATAAATATTGTCAAATTTTAATTCAAGAGCTCCGTTTCCTGTTGTTTCATTTGTAGAATCGTCACTTGAACATGCTGTCAAACCAATGGCAATAGTAAATGCCACTATAATATTTTTTAATTGTAGTTTCATTGTTTAAATTTGAATAATTAATACATACGTTATGAAGCGCTCATAGTTTGTCTTTCCCGAGACTTATGGGCGTTTCTTTTTTTGCGGACTAAAAAACATAGTCCTTCCAGACATGAAAAACACATCTGATTTTAAGACAAAACTTATCGTTCAATCAACAAGATTGATTGATCCAAAATAAGTATTGTATGCAAAAATTAAACAATAGGGGGATGAAAAGTTTTACCAGAAAAAGTAAACTGATATGTATCTGAGTAATAAAAATTATCTTTTTTTAATGAAGTCCTGATGAAAGTGAGGAACTGAAAAGTTTTTAGTTTTTGATAAAAAAGAGTTTCAACTTCTAAATGATGATTTTCTTTTTTATCATTTGACTGGGGTTTTCCTTGCTCTGCAGCTTTCCCTAATTCTTTTGCCAAGTGACATTTTCCATTACAATGTAATTGCGGCTTATCTTTGTTTATACAAAGTTCGTTTTTAATATAATTGTAATTAACCACATAGTCCAAAATCGGGACAACAGGTTTTACAACCATAAAAAAAGCTGCTATTACAACTATCACTTTTAACATATCACAAAAGTATCAATATTTTAATGTAAATTGCAACAAAATTAATTTGCAATTAAACCTTTTAACACAAATCATATCTAATATTATAAAAGTATAAATTATGAAAAAATTATTTTTAATGGCAATTTTAGCAACCGGAATGGTAGCTTTTGCTCAAGAAAACAGAAGACATCAAGTTGAATCTGAAAGAATTGAACAAAGAATGACAAGGTTAACTTCTGATTTGGAATTAAACGAACAACAACAAGCCGACCTTAAAAAGCTCTTAGAAGAACAATCAGAAAAAAGAGAAGCTAAAATGGCTGAAATGGAGAAAAAAAGAAAAACAGGTGTAAGACCTACAGATGAAGAAAGAGAAGCCATGCAAAAAGAACGTGAAACTGCTCAAAAAGAATTTCAGACTAAACTAAAAAGTATCTTAACTGAAGAGCAATTCAAAAAATGGGAAGCTTCAAGTAATGAAAGACAAGAAGCAATGAAAAAAAGAAAAGAAAGAAGACAATAAGCCATAAAAAAACCTTCCTGATTTAGGAAGGTTTTTTATTTTTTTAAAATTCCACTTTAGCAATAGCCTCAATGCTTTTATCTAAATCCTCATAAGTCAATGCATCTGTCAAGAACCAAGTTTCGTAAGATGAAGGTGCAATATAAATTCCTTGATTAAGCAAACTATGGAAAAATGTTTTGAAATAAGGATTATCAGCTGCTTTAGCTGTTTCAAAATCATAGACCGGATTTTCAGCAAAGAAGACCGAGATCATAGAACCCAATCGATTGACTGTAAAAGGTACTTTTCCTTTTAATGCTTCCTTGATTCCTTTTTCTAAGTAAGCTGTTTTCTCTTCTAAACGAGTATAAACTTCCGGATCGTTATTCAAAGCTTTCAACATTTCATAACCAGCTGCCATTGCCAAAGGATTACCCGATAAAGTTCCGGCTTGATATACCGGACCAAGCGGCGCCAAATGAGCCATTATTTCTTCGCGTGCAGCAAATGCTCCAACAGGAAGTCCTCCTCCGATCACTTTTCCGAAACAGACAATATCGGCTTTAATCCCGAAAACGGCTTGAGCTCCCCCTTTCGCCAAGCGAAATCCTGTCATTACTTCATCAAAAATAAGCAGTGCATTATTCTCTGTGCAAATCTGTCTTATCGCCTCTAAAAATCCTGCTTTAGGTGGAACACATCCCATATTCCCTGCAACTGGCTCTATAATAACAGCTGCTATTTCACCTTTATTGGCTTCAAACAACTCACGAACATTATCAGCATCATTATATTGTGCCAATAAAGTATCTTTTGCTGTCCCTTGTGTAACTCCAGGACTATTTGGCACTCCGAATGTGCTTAAACCACTTCCTGCAGCGATTAAGAACGAGTCTGAATGTCCGTGATAACATCCTGAAAACTTAATAATTTTATCCCGTTTTGTATATCCTCTAGCTAAACGAATAGCACTCATACAGGCCTCCGTACCTGAGTTTACAAAACGGATCATATCTATATTAGGCACCATGCTTACTGCCAATTCTGCTATTTCTGTTTCTAAAGCAGTCGGTGTCCCAAAAGAGGTTCCTTTCTTAGTTTTTTCAATAACAGCATTTACTACCGGTTCATAAGCGTGACCTAAAATCATTGGTCCCCATGAATTGATATAATCAATAAATTGATTACCGTCTTCATCTGTTAGATAAGCTCCTTTTGCCTCTTTAATAAAAATTGGAGTACCCCCTACTCCTTTAAAAGCTCTCACGGGAGAATTTACTCCTCCCGGAATTACTTTTTGAGCCTCTGCAAAAAGCGCACTGCTTCTTTTATATTCCATTACCTATTTCTTATTTTACTTTTAAAATCTGCCCTATTGCAATACTATTATCAGTCAAACTATTTTTAGCTTTTAACTCTTCAACTGTTGTATTAAACCGCTTTGAAAGCGAATATAAAGTATCTCCTTTTTGAACGATATATTCATTTTCTGAAATTGTATCAGATACGGTTACCACTTCCATTTTTACATTTACTACTTCTGCTACCACAGTCTCAACTGCTTCTACTACTTGTTCTTGTACCTGCTGATTATTAATCGGAACTTCTACTTGTATTGTTGATGTTTCCTCTTTTACACTTGGTTCTTCATCAATAACAGTTGTCGATTGACTAAAGACTTCTCCTGACGGGGAAGCTGCTTCTTGGTCGTACAAATACAACTGATAACGTTCAATTAAACCTATTAATTTTGACGGATATTTCGGATCTGTTGCATAACCCGCTGATTTTAATCCATTTGCCCAACCTTCATAATCTAATTTATCCAGTTTAAACAGACTTGCATAACGGCTTCTAGACGTTAGAAACAAAGAATGGTCTCTATATGATTCTGCAGGATCATTATACTTTCTGAAACACTCTTGCGCAGCATCATCGTCATGCGTTACGCTTGGCCCCGTCCATCCGGTATGGCATTTGATTCCGAAGTGATTATTTGCTTCTAAACAAAGTCGCCCTTTTCCTGCTCCGGATTCCAGAATACCTTGCGCTAAGGTAATACTGGCAGGTATTCCATAGACTTTCATATTATTTTTAGCTACGTCTTTAAACTGCAGAATATAATCGTTAACGGTAGCTGAGGTTGTATTTACTTTTGAAGTTGCTTCTAAAGTTTCATTGGACTTCGTTTCTGTTTTTGTAGAAGTATTTGCAGACGATTGACTTGCTGCCAATTGTCTTTCTTTTTCTTTTTGTTCTGCTTTTGTCGTTGTTACTCTTACTTTGTTTGTACTTCCACATGCAAAAATTAAAAACATTAGTGAAAGTAGTCCGATTCTCTTAAAAATCATATACTAGTGTTTGTCTGTTTTTTTTCTGTTGAACTAAATTTATTCCTCTTATTCCTTGTAGGCCTCCTGTGTGGATAGCTAAAATCTTTGCATTTTTCGGAAAATATCCTTTTTCAATCAAATCTATTATTCCGTATAGCATTTTCCCTGTATATATGGGATCTAACGGAATTGCTGTTTTTTGATAAAACTCATTTAAAAAGAATATTAACTCTTCTGTTACTTTTCCATAACCTCCAAAGTTATAATCCTGAACAAGTGACCAGTTCTCTTTTTGTGCAAATTTACGAATATCATCAGACAAAAAATCTCCTTTTAGAGCAGAAAATCCTAATATTCTTTGATTTTCATCCGAACTATTAATAATTCCTGATATTGTTCCTCCTGTTCCTACGGCTGTACATATATAGTCGAATTGAAAATCCTCTTCTGTCAATATCTCTTCGCAACCTTTTACGGCTAATTGATTAGTTCCTCCTTCGGGTACTAAATAGAATTTACCGAATTTATCTTGCAATTTCTTTAAAAACTGTGCATTTGTTTTGTTCCTGTATTCTTCCCTTGAAACAAATTCAAATTCCATTCCTAAATTTTTCGCTTGCAAAAGTGTGGGATTATCATGAACAGTTCTTTCTAATTCATCTCCTCTGATTACTCCTACTGTCTTGAAATCATACTCGTTACCGGCTGCTGCTAATGCTAAAATATGATTAGAAAAAGCTCCTCCGAAGCTCACTAATAATTTGTAATTTTGCAGCTTTGCTTCTTCAATATTATATTTCAATTTCCGAAATTTATTTCCGGAAATTAAGGGATGTAATAAATCTTCTCTCTTAATAACAAGTGTAATTCCATTTTGGAATTTAATATCCACAACCTGATTTAGCATAAAGCAAAGTAACAAAAAAAATCCCGACTCATAAAGCTGAATCGGGATACTAATAATCTATAACTAAAAATTATTTTCTACTTACTAAAACTTTTTTATCTAGGGACAAATCACGTGTTTTTACTCGTACGATATACATTCCGTCATTTAAGCTTCCTGTAGATAATTTTATTTCATTGTCTCTTCCTAAATTTTCTTTATTTATAACTATTTTACCTGTTACATCATACATTTCCACATTTAAAACGTCTTGTCCTAATGTATTCAGTATTGTAAGCATAGCATTTTGATTATCTTGATAAACTTCGAAAGCATTTTTTACCAAAGTAGCTTGACTTAGTAAATCTTCATTATAATTTCTAAAAGTGATTTCAAAGCGGGTTCTGTCATCTCCTTCAGGTAAAGTTATATTAAATGAAGCATTTTTAATATCATAATAAATATCGGTTTGTTTATCATGTAAATAAACGGCTTGATTCTCATCAAAACCAGAATATACTCCAGCTACCTGTACTTCAAAATCAGTTGTTTCATTACATCTAAATCCAACCGGAATCTTAGCATCTACATCAAATTTAATTGCTGTGGCAACATATTCATAAGGAGAATCTTCAACAATATAATAAAATCCTTTAGAAGCATTTTCTGAAGCAGATCGACCATCGTAACCATAATCAAAACCATTTGTAGCAGTATCATCAAATGCTATTGTAGATGGATGAGTTGCTTCATTATTATAAATAGTATTGATTCTTATAAAAGGAGAAGTCGTTCTTTTTATTTTAGTATAATCTATTCCGGCAATATTAGGTATTCTATCAAAGTATTCGCTTCCCATCTCTTCTCCATCAGCACTAGTTCTGGCAAACTCTGATAAATTTGCAGCTCCTTCTTTAACATACACCCTGTATTTGTTGCGCATAACAACATTTCCATTTGCTATTCCTCTTACCATAAAGCCTTGTCCAACAGGAGAAAATCTTCTTTGGTACATGGTACCTGCTTCACCTAAATCAGTTTCTTGAGCACCTCCGCTATCATAATTCCAAAAATCAGCTGGTGTATAAATTCCCGTTCCGGGATTATAAATACCATATCCACCATCATATTCCGAAACAAAATGGGAAGTAGAACTTTGTTCCCAAAAATAAGCCTGTCCGTTTATATAATTAGCATTCTGAGGATCCATCAAAAAAGAATTTAAATCAATTGCACTGGAATAAGGATTACCGACTAAAGTAAAATTGTCTCTTGTAACTGCATTTGAAATATTACCATCATAAGGTTTCCCTCTAAAATCATAACGTTGCGAACTCCCGGAATTATTTTCAACTTCCTCTGCCGGATCAGCAATCAAAGAATCCGTTCCGGACACTCCTTTCATAGTAAAACCTAATCCCGGATTAATAGCATGAGAAGGTCCAACATAAACCCACTGCGAATACGAATTAGACGCCATAAATTTATATATCCATCTAACTGCTATGGTTAAAGGATTAGAAACACCATCTAACTGGCTATAAGAAGCCATAGTAGCCTGCGCACTGGTCACTAGGCCTGTAGGACGATATAACTGAGTTATACCAAACATATTATTTAATGTTCCTCCAGGATATCCAACCGGAGAACACCAATAATTGTATTGAAAATTATCAGAGGTTCCTTCTTGAAAAATTGACAAATTCCCTGTACCGGTATTTAGACCTATTGAAGTTGTTGCTTGCAATAATTGCGATTGATTTCTCAAGTATAAATTACTCGTGTTATCCAATCTAATATCAGCTTTAACATACAAAAATTGATCATTAACCAAAACAGAAGTCCCAGGACTTATATACATTTGAGATTTAACACTTAGACTAACTCCCAAAATAAAGCTAAATAAAAGTAGTATTCTTTTCATAGACCGTAGATTTGTGTGCTACCAAATTTAACAAAAGAGAAACTCAAAAACAACAATTTTTCCTTTTTATAACAATTAAATTACTTTTTGTTTAAAAACCACTTTTTTGTTTTGAAAATAAAAATCCAATAACTCTCAATCAACCTCTTTTTAAATTAAAAATTTAACAAAAACATCCTGATTAATACCCATTTCTTAAATTTTAAAAAAAACAGATAAAATAACTTTTTGTAAATTTTGTATTTTACTTTCAAAAAATTTGTTTTTTCTTAACAAAAAAAATATATTTGGTCATATTTATCAACCCCCAAAAAAAAATGGTTATGGAACAAAAGTACAACTGCTTAAAGAACCTTCTTTATGGCTCAAAAAGCACAGATAAAAAGTTTCTTTTTCCTTTCTTGTTTTTATTGCTGTCTTTTCAACTTTCACTTGCGCAAACAACTGTTTCATTTACAACCACCGGTTCTCAAACTTGGACCGCACCTTGTGGAGTAACATCTGTTACAGTTGAAGCATGGGGCGGCGGTGGAGCCGGAGGAGGAACAAGTGCCAACAATAGAAGAGGTGGTGGCGGTGGCGCCGGAGGAACCTATGCTTCATCCACACTTACTGTTACACCTGGAACTACCTACAACTTATTTGTTGGAAACGGAGCAACCGGAACCCAATCTGCAGGCGGAACTGGTCAGGCTTCTTGGTTTTTAAACACAAGTACTCTTTATGCACAAGGCGGTGCCGGAGGTGCTGAACCAAACAATACAACTGTTGCAGGCGGTACTGGTTCAACAGCTAGTTCAATCGGAACAACACTAATTGCTGGTGCTGATGGTGCTAATGGTACTACAACTATCGGTGGTGCAGGTGGTGCAGGTGGAAACGGCGGTGGCGCAGGTGGAAACCAAAGAACAAATGAAGGCAACGGAAATAACGGAAATGCCCCGGGAGGTGGAGGTGGAGGTGCTTTTGTTCCTGACAATACTAACCATTCCGGAGGAGACGGTGCCAGAGGGGAAATAAGAATTACATACACTAGTCCTTTCCAAACTTACTGTACCCCTAGTTATTCATCAAGTACTTCCATGGTTAATGTTACTTACGCCGGTATTAACAACACCACAGGAAATACTGCCGTAGGTGGAGAAGCTACTTATTATTCTTATTGTGACATGGCAAGTGTCATTCCCGGCACAACAGATCCTATCAGCGTTAGATGTAGAACTTATGGAGCAAATCAATTTGATGTAAGGGCTTTCATTGACTGGAATCAGGATGGCGATTTTGCCGATGCTAATGAGACCTATTATATTGGACATATTAATTCTACAGCTGATACACAAATTACCTTAAACAGTTCAATTACTGTTCCGGTCGTAGCTACTCCCGGATTAACCAGAATGAGAGTAATGTACCATTTTAGCGGAGACCCAACAGACCCTTGTTATAATGGTTTCGGATACGGACAAATAGAAGATTATTCTGTAAATATTGCATCTACTCTTGCTTGCTCAGGTAATCCACAATCTTTAACTGTTAGCAATATTACACAAACTTCAGCTGACGTTTCTTGGACTGAACCAAGTCCGGCTCCTGCTAACGGATATGATTACTACGTTTCTATTTCAAGTACCCCTCCTACCAGTGGCACAATTCCGACAGGTTCTACTCCATTTGGAGTAACTACTGTAAACCTAACAGGATTAATAGCTGATACAACTTACTATGTTTGGATTCGATCTGATTGTGGCGGAACTGATGGTGAAGGTGTTTGGATTAGAGTAACATTTATAACTCCAGATTGTACAACAGGAACAGGAACAGGAACAACTACTCTAGGTTGCCCTTCTGTTATATCCGGTGGTTTAAGCTTAAATGGTGCTGACCCAGCCCCATTCTTTTGCACTGACACCTCAACTTGTGTTGATTTGGAAGCAACTTATCTTAATTTAGGAGACACTTCCACTTATACTGTGGAGTCGATTCCTTTTTTACCTCCTTACCAATTTGGTTGCCTACAGAATCAAGTTGATATCACAGTTGACGATACTTGGTCAAGCACTGTAAATTTACCTTTCGACTTTTGCTTCTATGGCAATAGTTATAACCAATGTTTAGTAGGATCAAACGGACTAATTACTTTTGATTTGGCTAGTAATACACCTGGTGGTACTTGTAACTGGCAGTTCAATAATAATATTCCTATAAGCGGAGACCCTGCCTTAGTTGAAAATTCAATTTTTGGTGTTTTTCTAGATATTGACCCTAGTGAAGGTGGAGAAATCGGATGGGAACTTATCACACTCAATACAGGTTGTCGCGCTTTAGTTGCTTCATGGAAAGATGTACCTATGTATTCTTGTACTTCTCAATTATACACTGGAATGATCGTTCTTTATGAGAACACTAATGTTATTGAAGTGTACATACAAGAAAAGAATGACTGCGCCGGTTGGAATAACGGAAATGCTGTAGTAGGTATTCAAAACGCTACCGGAACAATAGGAACCGTAGCACCAAATAGAAATGGTTTAGATCCTAACTGGACTACAACTAATGAAGCTTGGCGTTTCGTTCCATCAGGTAATTCAATTACAACAATTACTTGGTATGAAGGTTCCGGAACAACTGGTCCTGTAGTTGGTACAACAGATGTTATCAATGTTTGTCCGACAGCTACAACAACTTATACTGCTGCTATTACTTATACTCTTTGTGATGGATCAACTCTTACCGAAACAGATGAAGCAACTGTTACTGTAAACGGAGCCAAAGTATGGAACGGATCAATAAATACAGACTGGAATGATGATAACAACTGGACACCTATAGGAAAACCTACTGCATTAGATTGTGTTGTTATCCCTAATACCGCTAATGATCCTATAATTTCAGGATCTGGATATAATGGTTTAGGACTTAACTTAACTGTTCAAAATGACGCATTATTAACTGTAAATTCAAACAACTCAGTAACCATTACTGATTGGGTGAACGTTAATGCTACTGGTGATATACTTTTAAACAGTTCAGCTAGTTTAATACAAACAAACAATGTAGCTAATACAGGAAACATACATATGTTGAGAAATGTTGACATAAGAAAATTAGACTATGTATATTGGGCATCTCCTGTAAATAGCTTTTCTGTAGGTTCAGTTTCTCCAAGCACAACCGGAAACCGTTACAAATGGATTCCTACTATCGCTTCAAATCTTAATGGATATGGAAACTGGGCATCTACATCTGAAAGCATGATTACAGGTAAGGGATATATTGTTAGAGGACCCGACAATTATACTTCAACATTACAAACATTTACAGCTAATTTTAACGGAACTCCAAACAATGGCGATATAACAATGTCTGTTTTAAGAGGAAGTTATGATGGCGCTGATTACAATACCGGAAGCTCTATGACGCTAGCTACAAAAGAAGACGACAACTGGAACCTTATAGGAAATCCATATCCATCTTCTATTGATGCTGTTAGCTTCTTAGCCTCTAATCCAAATATCGATGGATTCATCAAACTTTGGACACATGGTACGTTACCTAGTTCCGCTACAACAGACCCTTATTATCAAGATTACACATATAATTACACAACCGGTGATTATATAACTTATAATAGTACAGGAACTTCTTCAGGACCAGGAGTCTTTGGAGGATATATTGCAGCAGGCCAAGGCTTCTTTGTCTTAATGAATCATTCAGGAACTACATCAAGTGAAAATGTTACTTTTACAAATTCTATGAGAGCTCCTGCTTATGACAACAGCCAGTTTTTCAGAAATTCCAATACAGGTAGAAGTGCAACTAATCTTAGCACTGAAGGTAAAATTTGGTTAGACCTAATTGAACCAAACGGAGAAAATGTTAGGACTTTAGTTGGTTATATCGACAACGCAACAAACAGCAGAGATCGCCTATTTGATGCTATTTCAAATGAAAAATTAGCCTTAAATTTCTACTCCTTAATTGGAGACGAGACTATGACAATTCAAGGAAAAGCTGCTCCTTTCAATGATAATGACACTGTTCCACTTGGGGTTAAAGTATCTCAAAACGGAAGTCACGCCATTGCAATTGGCGCAGTTGAAGGTTTGTTTGAAGATGCAAACCAAGAAATATACTTAGAAGACTTAAGTTTAGGCATTATCCATGATTTAAGATATAGTCCATATAATTTTACAAGTCCGGCAGGTACTTTTAACGATAGATTTGTTTTACGCTATACAAATCAAACATTAGGCAACGATTCTTTCTATAACAGTAATTATCTGAATGTGTATTCAAATGAAAACATCATAATAGAATCAAGTCTAAACATTAAATCTGTTACTGTTCACGATGTTTTAGGAAGACTTTTATTCAGAAAAAGCGAATTTTCTAACAAACAAAGCATCTCTATCAACAGTATCACAAAAAGCAACAATCCTTTAATTGTTACCATCGAAACTGAAGATGGAAATAAAACATCTAAAAAAATAATGTTTTAGCAATAAAAAAACTTAAATAATAAAAAAACCGGGATATCCCGGTTTTTTTATTAACATTTTCTACATTCCATAACATATATTTCAATAATTAATATATTTTTGTTAATTAATCCTTAAAAAATCTCAAAATGTTATGAATGAGAAATACTTTACGCTGCAATTACCTAAAGAAAGAGATTTTTATAAAAGAGCATTAACTCTTCTACTCTTCTTTTTCGCTGTAACAACAAATTACAGTCAAACAACAGTTAATTTAACAACAACAGGTAACGGAACATGGACAGTTCCATGTGGGATTCAAACCATCACTGTAAAGGCATGGGGTGCCGGAGGTGGCGGTGGAGGATCAAATGTCAATGCAAGTGGTGGATCCGGTGGTGGATCCGGAGCTTACACCGAAAACACATTTTCAGTAACACCTAACCAAGTTATCAATTATACAATTGGTGCAGGTGGAACTGCCGGAAACTCAAATGGAGGGACAGGTGGAAATGGAGGAAATACAACCGTTTTAGGAATGACAGCCGGAGGTGGTTTTGGTGGTGTTGGAAATGCAGGAGCATTTGGAAATGGCGGTACCGCTAGCGGAGGAACTACTAATACAAACGGTAATCCTGGTATAACCGGTGGAGCTACCGGTGGAAATGGTGGAAGCGCTCCTAATGGAGGAACTGGTGGAACCGGAGGTTCAAATAGCGCCGGTGGAAATGGAAACGCCCCTGGTGGCGGTGGCGGTGGCGGTGAAAGAGCTAGTGGAGGCGCTGGTAATCGAGCAGGAGGTACAGGAGCTAGAGGACAAATAACAATTTCCTATACTTATCCATATTGTATACCATCTTACTTATATAGTATCTCAATGACCAATGTTACGTATGCCGGTATAAACAATACCACAGGAAATGTTGGTGTAAATGCTGAAAATACATTCTATTCATATTGTGACACGGCATCTGTGACGCAAGGACAAACCAACACTATCAGTGTAACCGGAAGAACATATGGCGCTAACACATTTCACATCAGAGCCTTTGTTGATTGGAATCAAGATGGTGATTTTAACGATAGCGACGAATCTTATTATGTAGGTGTTATAAATGCAACTACAGATACTCAAACTACTGTTTCTGCACCTATAGCAACACCTATAACAGCATTAACTGGTACGACCAGAATGAGAGTCATTTATCAATTCTCTTCAGATCCATCCAATCCATGTAGTGCAACAAGTAATTACGGACAGGTTGAAGACTATGATGTAACTATAGCAGCTGCTCCAAACTGTACAACTCCTACTGCACAACCAACGAGCTTAGTATTAACACCTTCTGGTACTTCAATTAGCGGTTCATTTACAGCTGCTTCTCCTGCTTCTGATAGCTATTTAGTTGTTTTTAATACTACAGGTGTTGCACCAGTTCCTGTAGATAACACAACCTATAACATCGGAAATTCCATAAATGGTAGTATTGTTGCAGACAATGATAGCAATACAACTTTTACTATAGGTGGTCTTGACATTAATACTCAATATTATGTTTTTGTATTCTCTTTTAATGGCATTTGTTTGAACGGGCCTTTGTACAATAGTTCAAGCCCATTAAGCGGAAATACTACTACGACCTCTACATTACCAACATATTGTACACCATCTACAACTAATAGCATTACAACCAGATATATAGATGATGTTAGCTTTTTAGGAACTTTAAATGACACTTTCAACTTAAATAATGGCACAAATGCAGCGACACCTGGTTATCAGGATTTCACTTCATTAACGCCTTATGCTATACAAGCACAAGGCGAAGGTGTAAACCTCTCAGTTGAAGCTAATTCAAGAGGTAGATGGAAAGCATGGGTAGATTGGAATAAAGACGGAGATTTTGCTGATGCTAATGAAGAAGTATATGATTCAAATGCTGCTACTTTGACCACAACATTTGGTTTCGTTATACCTAATACGACAATCCCTGGAAATTACAGAATCAGAATCAGAATTTATAATAGTTTTTATGGTCCTCCAGGAAACCCAACAGAATCTTATTCGTATGATTTTGATTCTTGTGAAACATTTGATTACAACTCATCTCTTGGCGCGTATGAATATGGTGAAGCTGAAGATTATTTGTTTACTGTAATCTCAAGTTGCGGTGCTTACATTACTTCTGTTACAGATGGAACAATATGCGGAACCGGAACAGTAGATTTAAATGTTACAGGAAGTTCTGGAACAACTGAATACAGATGGTATGCTAATGAAACCGGAGGCTCTCCTATTGCAACCACAGCCAGTGGAAACTGGACTACACCAAGTATTTCTTCTACTACATCTTATTGGGTAACAGCCTACAACGGAAGTTGTGAATCATTAGTTAGAACTGAAGTTATAGCAAATGTTAATCCACTTCCTACCCTTACTTTTACGCCTAACAACCCTCAGGTTTGTGGAGAAAATGAAATTATATCCTTAACAGCAAGCGGAGATACCGAAACTGTTTATTTAATTGATGAAGATTTTGAATCAGGTAGTCTTGGCGTGTTTAACAATTCATTTTTAGTAAGTAATGCTGCCGTAAACAGTCAAACAGCTTGGCAAAATCACACAAGTACCTATATCCCTAACGGACAAACATGGTATCCGGCTATTTCTTCTGGATTCGGACCAAATCATTTTGCATTTGTTACTTCAGACATTGGAATGAATGGCGGTAGTTATTATACTGTGGATAATGTTCTTGTTTCACCAACTGTAGACTCTTCTACTTTCTTAGACCTTACCTTAACATTTAGAATGTACTATTCCAGATATTTCCCTGATGGAAATACAACTTACGATAGTATTGAATACATGCAAGTACAAGTTTCAACAAACGGAGGTACTTCATGGACTACTGTTAATGGTAATATCATTACAGATCAAGGGATTGGAACCAGATTTACAGACTTAAGCTACGACTTGTCATCTTACATAAACCAGCCTAATTTAAAAATCAGAATTCGTTACTACACAAGTTCATGGTGTGACGGTGCCGCAGTAGATGATATTAAACTTTTTGGAACCAGACCATTAAACACAGCTTTTGACTGGGTTAGTGCTTTGCCAATTGATGCCTACCAAGATGCCGCTTGTACCACTTCTTATACAAGTGGAACACCTGCTGTAACAGTATATATCAAACCAACACTTGCCCAATTAGAACAAGGTTCTTACACTTTTTCAGTAAGTGCTATCCTATCTAATGGATGTTACGCAAGTGACGATATAACCATTACTAATAATTCTAAAGTTTGGAAAGGAATCAACGGAACAAACTGGAGTGACCCTGACAACTGGTCTCCTGTAGGTGTTCCTACAATTGATAATTGCGTTATCATTCCTGATATTGCCATTATAGACGGTAGCAATTATGATGCTTTTGCTAAAAACTTAACCGTTAAAAATACTGGTAACTTAAATAACCTAACCAGTAATACCATTACTGTTAAAGAATGGGTTAATGTTAATTCCGGTGGTTTATTTAATTTAGAGAACGCTTCCAGTCTAATCCAAATAGACAATGTTGCCAATACCGGTGATATTTCAATGAAAAGAAATGTTGTAATGAGAAAACTGGATTATGTATATTGGGGCTCTCCTGTAGCTAATTTCGGCTTAAATAATGTTTCTCCGGGAACATTGGGGTCAAAATACAAATGGCTACCAACTATTGCTTCTAACATAAACGGATATGGTGATTGGTCTCTAACTAGTGAAGTTATGGCCACAGGAAAAGGCTATATTGTTAGAGGACCTGATAGCTATACAACAACACCTCAAAACTTTACAGCTAATTTCACAGGTGTTCCTAATAATGGAGATTTAACTTCTCCAATTGACAGAGGAACTTATGATGGTGTAGATTATAACACAGGAGTTTCTACAACTTTAGCAACTAAAGATGATGATAACTGGAACTTACTAGGTAACCCTTATCCATCTGCAATTCATGCTGATAGTTTCTTAGCAACTAATACAAACATTGTCGGATTTATTAAACTTTGGACACATGGAACATTACCGTCCTCAGCTACTGCAGATCCTTTTTATCAGAATTATGTACAAAACTATACAGTTGCTGATTATGTTACCTATAATTATTTAGGTGCATCAACACCAACATTTGATGGAAATATTGCTGCCGGTCAAGGTTTCTTTGTATTAATGAATCATTCAGGAACAGCTCAAAGTGAAAATGTCATTTTCGATAATTCAATGAGAAGTAATAGTTATAGAAATGATTTATTTTACAGAACAACAGATAATTCATTAACTGCTGTAGAAAACAAAAGTCGCATTTGGTTAGACTTAATTGCTCCGAATAATACTGCTTCAAGAGCATTAGTAGGTTATGCAGACAATGCAACTAATAATATAGATCGTCTATATGATGCTATGGCACTTGGAGTAAAAACAAATTTTGAAGTTTACTCACTTTGTAATGATCAAAGATTCTCTATTCAAGGTAGGGCTTTACCGTTCAATGAGCAAGATGTTATACCTCTTGGAGTAAAAGTAGATCAAAATGGTATTTATACTATTGCAATTAATACTGTAGATGGTTTATTTTCAAACAACTCACAAAACATTTATTTAGAAGATTCTGTTCTAGGAGTTATCCATGATTTAAGAACTGCTCCGTACAGTTTTACTTCAAATTCAGGAGTTTTTGATAATAGATTTACGTTACGATTTACAAATCAGACTTTGAATACAGATATTTTCTCTAGTGATTCTTTAAAAGTTTATACCAATGAAAATATCATAATTGAGTCTAGTCAAGACATTAAAACAGTAACAATCTATGATGTATTAGGAAAACTAATATATTCAGATAATGATTTTTCTAATAGACAAAATATCACTATAAATAGCTTAATTAAGAGTAATAATGCTCTAATTA
This sequence comes from Flavobacterium haoranii, assembly GCA_003246205.1. Lineage (GTDB taxonomy): Bacteria > Bacteroidota > Bacteroidia > Flavobacteriales > Flavobacteriaceae > Flavobacterium > Flavobacterium haoranii_A. The sequence goes on from QKBC01000009.1 coordinate 168,184, forward strand.
TAGTTATAGAAACTGAAGATAATAGTAAAACGACTAAAAAAATAATCTTCTAAAAGAACATACAATTTTCATCAACAAAAAAGCGACTTAATTAAGTCGCTTTTTTTTATACATAAGCAGCTGATTATCAACAAATACAATAAACTGTTAAAAACCACGCTGTTATCGATTTTACCACGCACTTTATCGATAAAATACTACAAAAAAATAACTTTTGTAATACCTTCGCTCGATAAATCAAGTGCTTATGGAAAAAATCTACTTATTAAATGGTAAGAAAATATATTTTCTACTGTTTTTAACCATCACTATTCAAAGTTATTCTCAATATTTAGTTCCCAGAACAGGAAGTGACTTAATCGCCACTTGTTCAGGTACAATTGCCGATAGCGGTGGTTCAGGTAATTATCAAAGTAATTCAAATGGTTATACAATTATCAATCCTTCTATAGCAGGAAATTACATTCAAATTTCCGGAAGTATAACTACAGAAGCCGGATACGATTATTTAACCATTTACGATGGAAGCGGAACAGGAGGAACTGTTCTATGGGGTGGATCTCCTCACGGAAGCGGGACTTCTTGTACGACATTTACAGTTCCGACTATTACATCTTATAGCGGGCCATTAACTGTACATTTTTATGCAGATAATACAAACAGATGTTCCGGATTCAGTTTAAATATTAATTGTACTGCAACGCCGGGAACTCCTCCGGTTAGTACATATTGTTTACCAACATCCGATAGTCCTTCAGGATTATACATTAATAATTTAGCTTTTATAGGAACACTTTCTGATCCTCCTGCAAATGCTTCAACCTATGATTCCGATGGTTATGAGGACTTTACTTCATTGACTCCATTAGCAATTCAAGCACAAGGAGAAGGTGTTAATATAACGGCTAATTGTACAGGAAACACTCATTTAAGAGGTACATGGAAAGCATGGGTAGACTGGAATGATGATGGTGATTTTAATGATTCCGGAGAATTAGTTTACAACATACAAGGATTTGCCGGTTCAAGCGTTACCTTCGGATTTGTTATTCCTGCATCACAAACTCCTGGAAATTACAGGATGAGGATAAGAGTGAACAACGGTAGTAGCTGGTTAGGTTCTGAAACTTTTGGATTTAATTTTTCGTCATGTGACAATTTCGAATATGGCAGCGGCATGTTTAGCGATGATAATTATGGTGAAACAGAAGATTATTTGTTTACTGTAATTGCAAATTGTGCTGCGACCATTACAAGTGTTACTAATGGTAGCACTTGCGGATCTGGAATTGTAAATTTAAACGCGTCCGGAAGTTCAGGAACAACAGAATATAGATGGTACACCAGTGAAACAGGAGGTTCTCCTGTTGCGACTACACCAACAGGTAGTTGGAATACTCCTAGCTTAACATCAACTACATCTTATTGGGTAACTGCTTACAACGGAAGTTGTGAATCGGTAGTGAGAACTGAAATAATCGCTACTGTTAATCCTACCCCAACATTAACATTTACACCTTCGAATCCAGTTGTTTGCGGAGAAAATGAAGTAGTAGAATTAACAACAAGTGGCGATACAGAAATTGTACATCTAATTGATGAAGATTTTGAAAGTGGTGGATTAGGTGTCTTTACCAGCATCAACAGCGACTCAAATGGTACTTCCACAGATAATAAAACAAAATTTCAAAACAGGACTAGTGTTTATGTTCCGACTACCAATGTTTGGTTTCCGGCTATATCTTCCGGATTCGGAACCAATCAGTTTGCGCTAGCTTTATCTGATGCTTCAAGTCCGGATTACCCTACTAGCACTGTTCAAAACTTTTTAGCGCTGACTAATGCTGTTAACTCAACTGACTTTTTAGATCTTACCCTAAAATTGAAATTTTATTATTCGAGATATTATACAAGCGGTTCTAATCCAAATGATGAATATATCGCTATAGAATTATCAACTGACGGAGGTTCTACCTACCCTACTCAGATTGTGAAATTTACGTCAAATGTCGGTATCGGAACTAAATTTGTTACGCTAACTTACGACTTATCAGCCTATATTAACCAACCTAACTTAAAAATAAGAGTAAAACATTATTCTTATGCCGGTGCAGGATGGTTACCTGACGGGGTTGCTGTAGATGACATCGAACTTTATGGTACAAAACCTTTAAACACAGCTTTTGACTGGATCAGTGCTTTACCAATTGACGCCTACCAAGATGCTGCTTGTACTACTCCTTATACAAGTGGAACGCCAGCTGTAAATGTTTTTATCAAACCTACATTAGCACAATTAGAACAAGATTCCTATACTTTTACAGTTAGTGCTGTTTTATCAAACGGCTGCTATGCAACTGACGATATTACTGTAACTAATAATTCCAAAATTTGGAAAGGTACTAATAGCACAAACTGGAGCGATCCTAATAACTGGCTACCAGTAGGAGCTCCTACGATTGATAATTGTGTTATAGTACCAGACAATGCTGTTATTGATGGTAGTGGATATGATGCTTTTGCTAAAAATCTTAAAGTAAAAAATACCGGAAATTTAAACAATCTTTCCAACAACTCTATTACGGTAAAAGAATGGGTAGAAGTTGAATCCGGAGGCGTGTTTAATTTAGAGAATGCATCTAGTCTTATTCAAATAGATAATGTTGCCAACAGCGGTACAATTTCCATGAAAAGAGATGCTAATATTAATCTATTAAGCTATGTTTATTGGGCAACACCTGTAGCCAATTTTTCATCAAATAGTATCTCTCCAGCTACTCCGGCCAGTTTTATCTGGAAATGGGATCCAACTATCAATAATGGTGGTACCTATGCCGGCAACTTCGGTAATTGGGTAAATGGAGATGAAACTATGGTAAATGGTAAAGGTTATATTGTAAGAGGTCCAAATGGCTACACTACTTCTACACAAACTTTTACAGCCAATTTTACAGGAACCCCTAATAACGGAGATATTACTACTCCTATTACAAGAGGTTCGTATGTAGGTACTCCTTATTCAGGTCCTACAACGACACCTGTAACCCAAGACGATGATAATTGGAATCTATTAGGAAATCCATATCCATCTGCGATTTACACAGATGCTTTTTTAACGGCTAATAACACTAATTTAAATCAATTTGTAAAAATCTGGACACACGGTATTGATCCCTCTCCTATTGCTAATCCTTTTTACGGAAGTTACCAACTAAATTATAATGTAGCAGATTACATGACTTATAATTCATTAGGAGGTACACAATCAGGCTTTGACGGTTATATAGGAGCAGGTCAAGGATTTTTCGTCTTAATGAATGATGCTGCATCAACAAATGAAACCGTTGTATTCAATAATTCTATGCGTTCTAATAGTAATCGAAATGACCAATTTTACAGAACTCAACAAACCGATGAGAAGCATAGAATTTGGCTTAAAATGATTGCTCCTACAGGTAGCTCAAGTGATGCCTTAGTTGGATATGCTACAGATGCCACAAACGGTCTTGATGAAAAATTTGATGCTCCTGCTATGGACATTAAAACTAATTTTGAAATATATTCAATTGCTGAGAATAAAAAATTAGCCATTCAAGGGAAAACAGTTCCTTTTGATTCTAACGATGTTATTACTCTTGGTATTACAATTCCTCAAAACGGTAGTTATATCATTGCCATCAGTAATATAGATGGTTTATTTAATAGTCAAAATATCTATTTGGAAGATTTAAGTTTGGGAATTATACATGATTTAAAAGTTTCTCCTTATAGCTTTACTTCAACTTCAGGTACTTTTGACAACCGATTTGTTTTAAGATATACTAATAGTCTTTTAAACACTGATAATTTCAATTTAGAAAGCGAAGTAAAAATATTTGCAACTGATAACTCTTTAAAAATTGAAGCTCCAAAAGAAATAAAAAATGTAGTGGTTTATGATATCTTAGGAAAAATCTTGTTTAATGGCAATTATTCCGATACAAGTATCACAATTACTTCTATTTTAAAAACAAATAGTACCATACTTGTAAAAGCAACTTTAGAAGATGGAACTATCATTAACAAAAAGGTTATCTATTAAAAAATTATAGAATAAAAAAGTAAGGCGAACTAAAAGTTCGCCTTTTTTATACCTTAAAATATCCTAAATTAAATTACCACAAAACAAAATATTTCCTAGTCATTTGTCTTTATTTCTTAATTCATCTTAATTGCTTTGCTCTATCAATTTGGATTAGCATTTTTACTAAATAAAGTAAAGTATTAGACAATCTTAGTGACTCATCAATTTATTGCAGTGCTTTTAATAATCATACCAAGCAAAAGGTTTTTAACAAAAAAAGAGGTTCTGAAAAATTTCAGAACCTCTTTTAATTACTATAATTTTTTATTATCTATAAATAGATACTTTTTTACTTACTTCAAGAGCATCAGCTGTTGCTAATTTAACAATGTAAACTCCATCACTCAAATTAGATGTCGGAATCTCAATTTTTTCACTTCTACCTAAATTTTCTTTAGAAATTACAAGCTTACCTGTTACATCATATAAATCTATCTTAGCAATATCGTTATTTGCTGAATTTAGAACTGTTAACATATTACCTTCATTATTCTGATATAGCTCAAACACATTTGGATCTAAAACATTCTCTCCTAAAACTTCATCAGTATTTTTAAATGTTATTTCAAAACGAGCTCTATTATCTCCTGCCGGTAAAGTAACTTCAAAAGAATTATTTTTAATATCATAATAAATTCCGGTTTCTTTATCGTGAACATACACCATTTGCATATCGTCAAAACCAGAATAAGCTCCCTGAACTTTAACAGTAAACTTAGTTGTTTCGCTACAACGGAAACCTACAGGTACTTTCTCATCTATTCCAAATTTAAACGCCGTAGAAGCATATTCATAAGGCATGCCATCAACTACATAATAAAAACTTATAGGAACAGCATCCGTAGCTGAACGTCCGTCAAATCCATAATCATAACCTTGCGTTGCACTATCATCAAAAGCCATAGTTGTAGGACGAACTGCTTCGTCATTATAAACGGCATTGATTCTTAAATAAGGAGCCGTACCTTTCTTTATTTGGGTATAATCTGTTCCGGCAACATTTGGAATTTCAGGATAATATTCATCTTCAACTATTTGAGCTTGCGAGCTATTTCCAATTCGTTCAAATTCTGATTGATTGGCTACACTTTCTTTTACAAATACTCTATATTGGTTCTTCATCACTACTGTTCCGTTAGTTGTCCCCAATACCATAAAGCCTTGTCCTACAGGAGAAAATCTTCTTTCGTAAACTGAACCTGATGAACCTAAATTAGTTTCTTGTCCACCAGCTTGGTCATAGTTCCAAAATACTGCCGGGGTATAAATCCCTGTTCCCGGGGTATAAACTCCATATCCACCATCATAATCCGTAATAAAGTGAGTCGTTGATGTTTGTTCCCAAAAATAAGCCTGTCCGTTAATTACACCAGAATTTGCAGGATCTAATAAAAACATGTTCAAATCAATACCACTAGGATAAGGATTACCAACTAGTGTAAAATTATTATTTGAAACAGCATTTGTTATATTTCCGTCATTTGGTTTTCCTCTAAAATCATAGCGTTGTGCATTTCCTGCGTTATTTTCAACGCCTTCATTAGTATCTGCCACAAAAGCATCGGTACCGGAAGTTCCTTTCATCGTAAAACCTAACCCCGGTTGAACATTAGTAGCTGCTCCTACAAATACCCATTGTGCATACTGATTAGAAGTACTAAATTTATAAATCCATCTTTGAGCAATTGACAAAGGAGATGCTTGCCCATTATAATTTCCGTAAGGAAGAACAACAGCCGAGGCACTACTGGTAAGCCCTGTAGGACTACTTAACAAGGTAATTCCAAAATTTGAATTTCCAACTGTAGCACTAGGATTTCCAACAGGTGAACACCAATAATTATATCTGAAGTTATCACTTGTTCCTTCCTGAAAAACAGATAAAGTTCCCAAACCTGTATTTTGTCCTACACCAGTTGTTCCTTGAAGTAATTGAGACTGGTTTCTTAAAAAAATATTCCCTCCGGAATTAAGCTCAACCTGACTTGTTACGAATATATACTGATCATTAGAATATACATAACCGCCAGTTCCCACATATAACTGAGCTTGGCTTCCAAGCCCTACCATAAACATTAAAGATAGTAGAGTTTTTCTCATAATAATTACAAATTATATATAGACAAAAATACAATTAATTAATCATAATACATAAAATTATCACTAAAAAAAGACATCTTTTTCAGTATAAAAATCATAAAACACTTTTTACCTATCTAAATTTTTTATCTAAAATTACACTAACAACAGATAATTTAACCAAAATTTAAAACTCAATCAAAAAAATAATTAAAAAAATAAAAATTTAATAACATTTTATTAATATTTTGTTTGTTTTTAAACAAAAAAAAATACATTTGTAGAAAATTCAACTAACCTCTTTATCTTATAAAACCATGAAAAAGAACCTATTAGAGATTCAATTCTCAAAAGACTTCTTTTTGTTAAAACACTGCGTTAACAAATATTTAATACTATTTTTACTACTTTTAAATTTTAACTCTATTTTTTCACAAAGTGCAAACGACAATTGTTCCAATGCTGCTTCCTTAACTTTAGGTACATCTTGTTCAACAACATCTTTCACTTTTACGAATAATACTTTACAAACCGGAGCTGCAAATCCGGCTCTTTGTAATAGTGTTACAGCCAACAAAGATGGATGGTACACCTTTACTACAGGAGCCTCAACTACTTCTATAACACTGGAAGCGACTACAAACCGACCGTGGTCTGTTTCTATATATAGTGGAAACTGCTCAGGTTTTACTTTAGTTGATTGTAATAATGCAAGTGGTAATACTGCCATAACACTGAATCCCAGTGTTTCACCAAATACAACATACTATGTTAGAATTAACAGAACAAATACCGGAACTAATTCATGGATCGGAAATGTTTGTGTTTATGATTCAACACCTAGCCTAAGCTACTGTACTTTTACATCGTCCAGTAGTAGTTATTGGATAAGTAATTTTACAACAACAGGTGGTTCAACCAACATAAACAATTCTACAACATATTCAACTGGAGGTTATGGTGATTATACTTCTCAAACAGTTACTCAAACTGCCGGATTAACTTTCAACTTCAGTGTGACTATGAATTCAGGCACACACGGAATTAATATTTTTGTAGACTGGAATAACGATGGTGATTTTGCTGACACAGGGGAAAAAGTATATGCCAGCGGTAGCTATGTTAGCAGCGCCTCAGGAACTATAACTATTCCAGGAACTGCAACTTCCGGAAATTACCGAATGCGTATTGCCACTAACTATCTCTCAACTGATCCGTCAGCATGCGGTTCTACAACTTATACAGAAGCAGAAGATTATACTATACAAGTTGCTCCTCTTACTCCATGTTCCGGCACACCAACAGGCGGAAGTGTAGTAGTTTCACCTGCTTCCGGAAACCCTGGATCTACTTACAATGTTTCTGCATCAGGCTATACGATTGGAACAGGAATGACATATCAATGGCAATCCAACACAAACAGTGGTGGTTGGGTAAATGTAGGTAGCACCTCTACAACATATTCAGATCCGGCTGCACAAACAGCTCCTGCTTTAGGAACAACTGTTGAATGGCAATTAATCGTTACTTGTACAAATTCAGGTAATAGTGCTAACTCTTCAACAGCAACTTTTACTTCAGAATTGACTCCTTGTACTCCAAGTGGCTCAACAAGTTATTATCTGACAAACGTTACTACGACTAATGGACTGACAAATTTTAATAATACTTCCGGAGCCGGTATAGGAGGTTACACTGATAATTATCCAACAATTTCTGTTTCCCAAATTCCGGGCGGAAGCTTCGATATATCAATCACTCCTTCATCCGGAACTAACTATTTTTATGTTTGGATTGACTGGAACAATGATGCTGATTTTGATGATGCCGGAGAAACTTTAGTAGCTACTACTTCATACACATCTAATTATACCGGAACAATAAACATACCAGCTGCACAAGCAAGTGGTACTTTTAGAATGAGAGTCGCTAACAGCTGGTCAGGAAGCATCACTTCTTGTGGACCTGCATCTAATGGAGAATATGAAGATTATGCTGTAAATGTTGGTACTATCTCATGTTATCCTCCAACATTGACTGCTAATGCGACAACTACTACTACCGGAACAGCTTCTTGGACAGCATCAGCATTAGGTTCAACTCCTGTTGGATATGAATATTATATTTCAACAACTAATACTCCTCCTGCTTCAGGGACAGCTACAGCAAGCACCACAACTAATTTCACAGGACTAACTCCAAATATGACTTATTATGTATTTGTCAGAACAAATTGCGGTGGAGGCGATTATAGCCCATGGGCTGTTGACTCTTTTTATACCGGATATTGTACGGCAACCTCTTCCTATACATCTGATTATATAACAGGATTTTCAACAACAAGCGGAGTAAGCAATATATCAAACAATAGTTCTGGTTTTTCAACAAGTGGTTACGGAGACTTTACCGCACAAATAGTAAGTCAATATAATGGAGGATCTGTTAATTTCAATGTTACATTAAACAGTTCTTCAGGTTTTGCCATTTGGGTTGACTGGAATGATGATATGGTTTTTGACACTACGGAAAGAATGTATACAAGTAATGCTTATGGCACTACTTTCTCCGGTTCATTTAGTGTTCCAGCAGGTGCTTCAACCGGCAATCACAGAATGAGAATCCGTTCCAATTATTCTTCTTCAAATCCAGACGCTTGCGGAAGCATTAGCTACGGAGAAACAGAAGATTACACATTTACAGTTTTACCTCCGCTTCCTTGTGGAGAAAACCCAGAATCGTTATCTGTATTCTTGGTTTCACAAACAGAAGCAACTGTAAGTTGGACAGAACCTACTCCGGCTCCGGCAAACGGATACCAATATTACCTTTCAACTTCTAACAGTACACCTACCACAGGTACAACACCAACTGGGAGCGTAGCAGCAGGTATTACTTCTGTTAACTTTACAGGTTTAACTCCCGGAACAACTTATTATGTATGGGTTAGATCAAATTGTGGTGCACCGGATGGACAAGGAGTTTGGGTTGGACCGATTACATTTATAATGCCGACCTGTGCCATTGGAAATAGTACCGGAACAACTGATTTAGGTTGTCCGTCAGTACTTTCAGGAGGACTAAGCTTAAACGGAGCAGATCCTGCACCTTTCTTCTGTACAGATGCCTCAACTTGTGTTAACTTAGAAGCTAATTACTTAGAATTAGGAGACACATCAAGCTATACCGTTGAATCTATAACATATAACCCACCATACCAATTCAGTTGTTTAAAGAATCCTGTAAGTGTTAACATCGACGACCGTTGGTCTCCGGTTGTAACTTTACCATTTGATTTTTGTTTCTATGGCAATACTTACAATCAATGTTCAATAGGTTCAAACGGATTGTTAACTTTTGATATCTCTGTAGCTGGTTCAGGTTCAGGTTATTCTTTCGATGACAATTTACCAAGTACTACCGGAGCACTTTTTGCTAACGCAATCTATGGTGTTTACCATGATATCGACCCAAGTGAAGGTGGTGAAGTAGGATGGGAACTAATCACTTTAAATACCGGATGTAGAGCATTAGTTGTAGGATGGAGTGATGTTCCAATGTTCTCAGACAACTCCATTTTATATACTGGAATGATGGTCTTATATGAAAACACTAATGTTATTGAAGTTTATATCAAAGAAAAACACATTGATAATAATAATGTAAGCCCTTGGAACAATGGTAATGCTATTGTGGGTATACAAAATGCAGATGCAACTTTAGCTACTGTTGCACCAGGTAGAAACGGATTGGATACTAACTGGGAAGCTACTAATGAAGCTTGGCGCTTTGTTCCGTCAGGAACTTCGATCACATCACTAACATGGTATGAAGGATCAGGAACTTCCGGTCCGGTAGTAGGAACAACTGATGTAATCAATGTTTGTCCAAGTGCTACTACTACTTATACCGCAGCTATTACCTATACTTTATGCGACGGAACTATTTTAACTGAAACCGATGAAACTACCGTTACTGTTAATGGAGCAAAAGTTTGGAATGGTTCTGTAAACAATAATTGGGATAATGACAACAACTGGACTCCTGTTGGTAAACCGACAGCTTTAGATTGCGTTGTAATTCCGGATACTGCAACCGATCCTATTATTTCCGGTTCTGGCTATAATGGTGTAGGTTTAAATTTAAGTATCCAAAACGATGCTTCGTTAACTGTAAACACTGACAATGCAGTTACTATAACAGACTGGGTAAACATTAGTACTACAGGAGACTTGATATTAGACAATGCAGGTAGCTTAGTTCAGATCAACAATATAAGTAACTCCGGTGCAGGAGCTATGCACATGGATAGAGATGTAAATATCCGCAAATTAGATTATGTTTATTGGTCTTCACCTGTAACATCATTTTCTTCAGGAAACATTTCACCTAATACTTCCGGTGCTATTTACAAATGGATTCCAACTATAGCCGGTAATTTAAATGGTTATGGAAATTGGGCCGGAGGGATCGAAAACATGACAATAGGTAAAGGATATATTGTCAGAGGTCCTAATAATTATACTACGGCTTTACAAAACTTTACGGCTACTTTTGTCGGAACTCCAAACAACGGAAATATTTCAACTCCTATATTAAGAGGTACTTATGACGGAGCTGATTACACTACATGCCCTACCTGTACATTAGCTACTAAAGATGATGACAACTGGAATTTAATCGGAAATCCATATCCTTCTTCTATCAATGCTATTAATTTCCTAACAACTAATACGAATATAGCTGGTTTTGTAAAATTATGGACACATGGTGCATTACCATCATCTGCCATAGCAGATCCGTTTTATGATAGTTATATGTATAATTATACACCAGGTGATTATTTAACATATAATGCAACCGGAACATCATCAGGACCCGGAGTATTTAATGGTAGCATTGCAGCCGGACAAGGTTTCTTTGTATTAATGAACCATGCCGGAGGTACATCTCAAAATGTTTCATTTACGAATTCTATGAGAAGTAATTTATATGATAACGGAGAGTTTTTCAGAACGACTTCTTCTTCCGACTCTAATGTTGATAAACATAGAATTTGGTTAGACTTAATTGCTCCTGATAATACTTCCGTAAGAACACTTGTAGGATATATCGATGGTGCAACAAATAATGAAGATCGCTTATATGATGCTATTACTGACAAAAAACTAAACCTAAATTTATTCTCATTAGTTAATGATCAGGAAATGACTATACAAGGTAGACAAACTCCTTTCAATGTAAATGACCAGGTTCCATTAGGAATAAACGTTCCTCAAGACGGAATTTACGCCATTGGAATAGGTACTTTAGACGGATTGTTTGAAAATACACAACAAGCTATTTACCTTGAAGATTTAGCAACAAATATGATTCATGATCTAAGAAGTATGCCATATACTTTTAGCACTACATCAGGTATTTTCAACAACAGATTTGTATTAAGATATACAATCAATACATTAAGTACAGAGGATATAAATGAAATTGAAAATAATGTTTGGGCTGTTACTGAAAATGAATTAACTATTAAATCAAGTATTGAGAAAATAAGATCAATTCAAGTCTTTGATGTTCTAGGAAGACATATTGCTTCTAAGATGAATGTAGAAAACAACGAAGTTGTTTTTGGTTCCCTACAAAAGAACAATGCTACTCTCCTTCTTCAGATTACACTTGAAAACGGGATAACTATTCACAAGAAAGTAATTTTCTAAAAGTATTTAGTTTAATACATACTTATAAAAATTCCAAAAAGGCCTCCTCTTCAAATAGTTGAGGTCTTTTTCGTTTCTATAAGCCTCTTTTTCAAAAGAAATATTCCTATACGCTAAAAACCTGTTTTTATATTTCAATAATAAAATCAAATACTCAATTCCATACCAAATAAAGAATAACACCACTAACATTTCCAACTGCTGTCTGATGTGGATTTTTTCATGGTTCAACAAAATCTCATTGCTTCGATCTTTCTCATCAATCAAAACCACAAACGGAAAAAGTGTGATCCCTCTAAAACCTTTCGGCAACAAATATCGAAACACTATTACAATCATAACCACAAAGTTGCTAAATTTGTAGCTATGAATACAAGAATCGACCCAAATACTTTAAAAGAAGGCGAAGATTTCTATTATACTCCGGAAGGGTATAAATGTTTTACCGAAAAATACCACCTAAAAAGAGGCTACTGTTGTAAAAGTGGTTGTCGTCACTGTCCTTATGGCTTTGACAAAAAAACAGGAACCCTCAAAAAAAAATAATGAATCTTCAGTTACACACATACAAGGTTACTATTTACCAAATATACCACCGGGCTGACATACGCTATCCATAGCGTTTAAGTATGTCCTTTCAGTATGAATTATTAGCTATTGTTCTCCAAAGGATACAGCTCTTATTTCTCATACTAAATACACTTCCTAAACAGATCAAAACCAAATAACACACACTTAAGTCTAAACACCTTAAGCAAAAACTAAAACTAAATGACATTTCAAGAACAAATATTGGAAGGAATTCCTTCTGTTTTACCACAACCTAAAGTATACGAAACACAAATTAATCATGCGCCTAAGCGTAAAGAAATTCTAAACGAGGAAGAAAAAAAATTGGCTTTAAAAAATGCCTTACGCTATTTCGAACCTCAACATCATGCTACACTAATTCCGGAATTTAAAGACGAATTAGAAAAATACGGTCGCATTTACATGTATCGCCTTCGCCCGGATTATGAAATGAAAGCGCGTAACATCAATGAATACCCCGGAAAATGCACGCAAGCTAAAGCTATTATGTTAATGATTCAAAACAATTTGGATTATGCTGTAGCTCAACATCCACACGAATTAATCACTTACGGAGGTAACGGAGCCGTGTTCCAAAATTGGGCACAATACCGACTAACCATGAAATATTTAGCTGAAATGACCGACGAACAAACTTTGGTTATGTATTCAGGACATCCCATGGGCTTATTTCCCTCACATGAAGAAGCTCCAAGAGTTGTAGTAACCAATGGTATGATGATTCCTAATTATTCCAAACCGGACGATTGGGAAAAATTCAATGCGCTTGGCGTAACACAATACGGACAAATGACTGCCGGAAGTTATATGTATATTGGTCCGCAAGGGATTGTTCATGGAACTACCATTACTGTTTTAAACGGATTCAGAAAAATTAAGAAAAGTCCAAGCGGAAGCTTATTTGTAACTTCCGGTTTAGGAGGAATGAGCGGTGCGCAACCAAAAGCCGGAACGATTGCAGGATGTGTAACCGTTTGCGCCGAAGTAAATCCTAAAATCACTAAAATTCGTCACGAACAAGGTTGGATTCATGAAGTCATTGAAGATTTAGATCAATTAATAACTCGCACTCGTCAAGCTTTAGCCAACAAAGAAGTGGTTTCCATCGCTTATTTAGGTAATGTTGTTGATGTTTGGGAACGTTTCGACCAAGATAATCTTCATATCGATTTAGGTTCTGATCAAACCTCCTTACACAATCCTTGGGCTGGCGGTTACTACCCGGTAAGCCTTTCATTTGAAGAAGCCAATACAATGATGGCCGAAAATCCGACTCAATTTAAAGAAGAAGTACAAAAATCATTACGTCGTCAAGCTGCTGCGATCAATAAGCATACAGCAAAAGGAACGTATTTCTTTGACTACGGAAATGCCTTTTTACTAGAAGCTTCTCGTGCCGGAGCCGATGTAATGAATCCGAATCCAACATTAGGTAGAGAATTCAAATATCCTTCTTACGTTCAGGATATTATGGGACCGATGTGTTTCGATTATGGGTTTGGACCATTCCGTTGGGTTTGTACCTCAAATGATCCGGAAGATTTACAAAAAACCGATGCTATTGCTTGTGCTATATTGGAAGAAATGAAGAAAAATTCGCCAGAAGAAATCCAACAACAAATGGCAGATAATATTCAATGGATTAAAGGAGCCCAACAAAATAAATTAGTAGTTGGTTCGCAAGCACGTATTTTATATGCAGATGCCGAAGGACGAATCAAAATTGCAGATGCTTTTAATCAAGCTATTGCTAAAGGAGAAATCGGAGTAGTTGTTTTAGGTCGCGATCATCATGATGTTTCCGGAACCGATTCTCCTTATCGCGAAACTTCAAATATATATGATGGTTCTCGTTTTACGGCAGATATGGCTATTCATAATGTAATCGGTGATAGTTTCCGTGGTGCTACCTGGGTTTCTATTCACAACGGCGGCGGCGTTGGTTGGGGCGAAGTAATCAATGGTGGATTTGGCATGCTTCTTGATGGGACTTCCGAAGCATCAAAGCGCTTACAATCAATGCTTTTCTGGGATGTAAACAATGGAATAGCAAGAAGAAGCTGGGCACGAAACGAAGGAGCTGTTTTTGCAATAAAAAGAGCTATGGAAACGCAACCTTTGTTAAAAGTTACTATCCCTAATATAGTTGACGAAACTATTTTGTAATTTTATAGTTACGGATTGTAAGCCAATTATAAATTACAATCGCAACACTATCAAAATAAAAAACGTTATGAATTATGAAAACAATTAAAGTATTAACCATTCTATTTATCGCGACTCTAGCTTCTTGTAGTTCCGTTAGAGTAAATGCTGATTACGACAAAAAAGCAAATTTTGATTCGTACAAGACGTATGCTTATTTAAAAAGCGGAGTAGACAAAGCTGAAATTTCCGATTTAGACAAAAAAAGAATCCTTTATGCTATTGATGAAGTAATGGCGGCTAAAGGTTTTACGAAATCAGACCAACCTGATGTTTTGGTGAGCATTTTCACTAAAGAAAGAGAACGTGTAGACGTTTATCAGAATTATGGTTTTGGTTGGGGCTGGAATCCTTATTGGGGAGCTAATTATTCAACTGTTTCCACTACTCCGGAAGGAACTTTATTCATCGATATCATTGATGCCAAAACCAAAGAGTTAGTTTGGCAAGGTGAAGGAACCGGTTATTTAACTACGAATATTGAGAAAAAAGATGAGAGAATTAAAGAATTTGTAAGCAAGATATTGGCTCAATATCCACCAACGATAAAAAAATAATTTATAAAAAATAAAAAAGGTAGGCTAATGACCTACCTTTTTTTATGAATTAAATAACCTCTACTTTCAAATTTATTGCGGGTTTACCATCACTCTTAAGCAACTTATTATTTTCATTCCCCGACAATAATCCATCGCGACCTTTTATTTCCACATGAATTTGTTCAGAAGTTTTTTTCGAACTTATAAAGCTCTTTTCTACAGCTATCGGAAGTTCAAAAAAAGCTTTTACTTCTAAATGTGTCTGACAATTTGCACAATATTTTGTATCCCATCTATTTAAAACAGCTTCTGTTCCAATATGTTTTTTCTCTCCGTCTACAACAGCAAAAGCCGAAATCAAAAAAGAACCTCTAATAGGAGCCCTATTAATATTGGATACTTTAATAAGCTTAGAATTATCAACTGCTTTTAACGTTTTTAATTTTTCAACCTCAGTAGCATCTAATGACCCGATGCTATACGTAAAGCCTAATTGTTTTTCAATGTTAATACAATCTAACGAGCTGAATGATTCACCATCTTCTCTCTTAAAAGGATTTAATGGACTTTCTAAAGTCAACCATGAATTAGGTGCCATTCCCGGAGTTGGTCCTTGGCTATCTACAGTATTTGTCCCCGGATACTCTGGTATGATATCCAAATAGTCTGTATAACCATGTTTTTTTTGCCACACCCAAAACATTCTGTCAACATTACAATGATGGAAGTAGAATATAGGATCTAACCCCGCAGTATCATTTTCTCCCATATCACCATTGGCTCCCGGAATCTGAGAATAATCCCCTTGATTAGGAACATCAAATCCTCCTACAGCTAAATGAACACTATTATGTGGTGATTCCAAAGGTGTTGTATACGTATTTCCCATTTTACTATTCCATTCAGCAGCTGATGTTGTATTCGAAAAAACCGTATAATTTGGTGCTTCTAAACAATCCTGATATTTTTTTAATACTTGACCTGCTTTAGTATTTTCTCCATCAATGATAATTTCATCATTAAGCCAATTAACAATATTAGTATTCAACAGACTAACATTTTTGGTATAATCAGGATACTGAGCATTATGAGCTGCTGTTGCTTTTCTGTCTGCTTCTGTACCTACTAATCCTGAAAGCGGATATCTTACCGTTTCATAACCATAAGGTTTTGAGTAGTTCGGATTATCTCCATTAATATTATCTGTAATATTCTGAGGAAAAATAAAAGAACGCAAAGGATTAGGAATTTGAACTCCGTCTAAAGTAAAAAACTCTTCTGTCAAAGCCCATGGAATTCCATTTTTTAAAGACTCTTCATTCGTTTCATCCCAATAAGGCAGCATTACATCTTGACAACCAGGAATACTTTGAAGAGCAAGCTCTAATTTATACAAATACACTCTATGCCATGTTGGAAAAAGTACGTTACCGTGATTACAATATCCTCCCCAGTATGCACTATTTCCCCAGCCGGCACCTCTAAAAGGCTCTCCGTGAAATCCACCCAACATAAAAAAAGAATTAGGATCGTTTGGTGGTAATTCTTCAATTCCCTTCCAAGCCCTCATCAAGTCTTCTAAAGGTTTTTTATTACCATTTGTATAAGCATCCTGAAGTTCGATAATTGAAACTCGAACTTTTAATTGATTGTTTGTTTTCATCATGTAAAAAGTTTAGATATTATTGGTTTTTTTGTTTAATCATTTGAATTGAGACTTCCAAGAAACTGTTAATTAATGTTCCTGAAACAATAAATAATATGCCTAGAATAAGAATTCCATTATGAGAAGGAAAAACAGATCGGCTAATTAATATGATTGAAGCACCTATAAGACTTAAAGAAAAAGGCAGATAACCGTGTCTTTTAACTCCCTTAAACTGCATGAATAAGTGGAATCCTAAAAAAACAACGAATACAGGTAAAAGCCACTTCATATAAGGCAATTGTGATAAACCCACACTACCAAACATACTCATATATAAAGCCCAACAAACCGGACATTTTGGAAAAAAAGCAATTAATAAACTTAAAAATGCCGAACGAAAAACACTTACCACTAGCTTCCATTTATTAGTAGTTTTTAGCTCCTTAACCGTTGGCTCTTCTTCTTTTGAACAGCAACAACAATTTTGTGTATAATTTTTAGTATCCATAAGTATAAAATTACATTTGAAGAACAGCATAAAATGAGCAAACAACTCCCGCAGGACTCACTCCTCCTTGACCATCGGGATGGGGAATGGCTCTGGTAACACTTCCTACAAGTGCAGGAATTTGATTTTCTCCGTTAGGAATCTGAGGAACGACATAGCATAAATAGTCATAAATCCAAAGTGAACCGCTAACAATTCCTTTTCCTTGAAACCACAAAGTAGCAGGACTTCCTTGTTGCATAGATCCTTTCAGTTCAAGCTCCCAACCCGTGTCATAGATTTTTCCTGATAAAGATCCATCAGATTGTGTTTCAATTTTTAAATTGCCCCGTCCAAATTCAAGAGCATTAAAATCCAATGTTAAATCAGGGTTATTGAGTAAACTTCTGTAGGTCCATAAACCGGAACCGAGGGTGTAATTAGGCTGTTTCATATTATATAGTTGTATTAAAATTGTTTAGAGTAGTTTATTCACTTCAGCCACCATAGCCTTAGTAAAAGCTTCTTGTTGCTTTCGTAAAATTGCTGTTATCTCAATTGGAGCATGAGCCGGATCTCCTGAGTTTACAGGTGGATTAGGTTGATACTGAATAAAAAGCTGAGTCAATTCTGCTATTTCTTTACCTTTTATTCTCAAAACCAGTTCTAATGCCAGATCAAGAGAAGATGAGATTCCTCCTCCAGTAAATATTTTTTGTTTTTCATCTAACAAAAAACGAGGATAACCCTCATGAATCGTCAAATTAAATTTAGAAGCCAATAATTCCAATGTAGGTATCTGTGACCAATAGGTTGTAGCTAAACAATTATTTAAAACTCCGGAAGCAGCCAAAATAAAAGCCCCGGTACATACCGATCCTTTCCATAACGTTGTTTTAGAAACCTTACGAATAAAATCCAGATATTCATTATTTTCCATGGTAGCTCCCACCCCATCAGAATTTCCTCCGGGAATAAAAAGAATATCGATTGTCGGACAATCTTCAAAAGTATAGTTAGGTGTTACAGGAACTCCTTCTGTCGTTACAATAACTGCATCATTAGCAATCCAAATGGGTTTAAATCCAAATGGGGCAGCAAATACTTGAGTCGCCCCTGCAAAATCCATTAACGTACAATTATGATACAATGGAATACCTACAATAATTGATTCTGTTCCCTCCATAACTATAATTTTAAAATCATAAGTATTTTACTACCATAAAGTAATGAGGTAATAAGCGAATTAAACAGCGTATTTATACTTGTTTTTCAAAAGAGTAGATTGTACCTGTTTCATTTAAATCTCATAAAATGAATATATTTGGATGTTTTTTACAACAATAACGAATCCAATTCAATCCATTTATTTATTAAAAACTACTTATTTCAAAAAAATAGCATCTTATTTTTAAACAAAAAGAATAAAACACATTATCAAATGAGATAAATTTACGTTTTTAACAAAAATCACGTGTTTTGTTCTGCTTTGAGAAACATTTCATAAATTTGTCACATCACCTTTTAAAGAAATAAATGAAAAACTTATTTATCATTATCGTTGTCATTATTGTGATTCCTCAATTGCAGCGGATTGGTATTTAGTTTTCTAAACATAAAAAAACAACAAACCTTCCGCTAAAAACGGAAGGTTTTTTTTTGAAACAAACTAATATGTAATATATGTATTTTGATGACAAAACCATTTTGTATTTTGATGGCCAATTCACAAAAGCTGTAGAAGCCACCACTAACTTATACACACAAACCATGCACTACGGTTACGGAGTGTTTGAAGGTATAAGAGCTTATGAAACTGCAAACGGAACTAAAATTTTCAAAGCAGAAGAACATTTTGAACGCTTAAAAAATTCGTGCGAACAAATTCACATTCCTTATAAATACGACAATGAAGAACTCATTCAAAAAACATACGAAGTTCTAAAACTCAATAATCTCACAGACGCTTATATTCGCCCTCTGGTTTTCTGTAGCCCAAACATGGGAATTAGTCGTCCAAACGAAGTTTCTATTATGATTTGTGCTTGGGAATGGGGTGCATACTTAGGCGAAAAATTATTAAATCTTAGCATTTCATCCTATTGCCGACCGCATCCTCGTTCAACCAAAGTGGAAGCTAAAGTCTGCGGACATTATGTCAACTCTATTTTAGCCTCAGTAGAAGCCAAAGACAAAGGTTTTGACGAAGCTTTACTTTTAGATTCAGAAGGCTATTTAGCAGAAGGTCCCGGTTCTAATCTTTTCTTCGAAAAAGATGGTAAATTATTTACACCAAAAAGAGGAAACATTCTTCCCGGAATTACGCGTTTCACTGTTATTGATCTGTGTAAAGAACTAAACATCCCTGTCGAAGAAGGTTTGTACAAACCTGAAGATCTTCAAAATGCTGACAGTGCATTTTTATGCGGAACAGCTGCCGAAGTCATCGGAGTTTCTTCTCTAGATGGTAAAGATTTCCCGATAAAATGGGAAAACTCTCTAGGCAAAAAATTACAATTAATATATAAGAATTTGGTATTGGAAAAACCACTACTTCAAACACAATCCTAATGATTTTAAATAAACACAGTAGAATAGTAACTCAAGATCCCACGCAACCAGCCACACAAGCTATGCTGTATGGTATTGGCCTAACCGAAGAACAATTGAATTTACCTTTTGTCGGTATTGCATCTATGGGATATGACGGAAACACCTGTAACATGCACTTAAATCATTTGGCTACTTACATCAAACAAGAAGTAAACGAAGCCGAAATGGTAGGTCTAATTTTTAACACTATAGGAATCAGCGACGGAATTACCAACGGAACTGATGGTATGCGTTATTCCCTAGTCAGTAGAGAAATTATTGCCGATAGTATCGAAAGTGTTGTTGACGGACATTATTATGATGGTGTTATTGCTATTCCGGGTTGCGACAAAAACATGCCGGGAAGTATCATTGCCATGGGACGTTTAAACCGACCTTCAATTATGGTGTATGGCGGAACTATCGCTCCGGGAAAATACCACGGAAAAGATCTAAATATTGTTTCTGCTTTTGAAGCTTTAGGCGAAAAAATAGCAGGTAAAATAACAGAAGAAGAATACAAAGGCATCATCAAAAACGCTTGTCCAGGTGCAGGTGCATGTGGCGGAATGTACACTGCCAACACTATGGCAATTGCAATTGAAGCTTTAGGAATGAGTCTTCCCTACTCGAGCAGTAATCCGGCGGTGAGTCACGAAAAAATAGAAGAATGCAAACAAGCTGCGCATTATATGAAAATCCTTTTGGAAAAAGATATCTGTCCGAAAGACATCATGACTTTTGAAGCGTTTGAAAATGCGATTACAACTTTAATTGCTTTAGGCGGAAGTACAAATGCGGTACTGCATGTTATTGCCATGGCAAAAAGTGTAGACATCAAAATTACATTAGAAGATTTTCAACGCATTAGCGATAAAACGCCGTTGATTGCCGATTTTAAACCGGGCGGAAATTACTTAATGCAAAACCTTCATGAAAAAGGTGGTGTTCCCATGGTTTTAAAATATTTGTTATCCAAAGGAATGCTCCACGGCAATTGTTTAACAGTTACTGGAAAAACATTAGCCGAGAATTTAGCAGCAATTGAAGACATTGATTTTGAAGTGCAAAACATCATTCGTCCTTTAGAAAACCCAATTAAAGTAAACGGACATTTACAAATGCTTTATGGTAATTTGGCAGAAAAAGGTTCGGTAGCCAAAATAACCGGAAAAGAAGGCGAATTCTTCAAAGGCCCTGCAAAAGTTTTCAATGGCGAAAAAGAACTGATAAAAGGCATAGCCGATAAAAAAATAGAAAAAGGCGATGTAGTGGTTATCCGATATGTAGGACCAAAAGGCGGTCCGGGAATGCCGGAAATGTTGAAACCTACTTCTGCTATCATTGGTGCAGGATTAGGAAAAAGCGTAGCCCTTATTACTGACGGAAGGTTTAGCGGCGGAACACACGGATTTGTCGTCGGGCATATAACACCGGAAGCGTTTGAAGGCGGAACCTTAGCATTCGTTCAAAATGGCGACTTAATTGAAATTGATGCCGTCAACAACACTTTAACGCTTCAAGTGAGCGAATCTGAATTAGCAAAACGAAAAGAAAATTGGGTAAAACCGTCTTTAAGTGTTAACCGAGGCGTACTATACAAATATGCAAAACTGGTTAAAGACGCATCAGAAGGCTGTGTTACTGACGAATAAAAATCTAAAGTTATGGAAACAATCAAACAACATACCAATACAAAAGAAAACCAAAAGGCTCATCAAGCTTCGGGAAGCATTGCTGTAATTGACGCGCTACTTTCTGAAAACGTAGATACCATTTTTGGCTATCCCGGTGGCGCCATTATGCCCATTTATGATGCTTTATACGATTATAGAGATAAACTTCATCACATTTTGGTACGTCACGAACAAGGTGCTATTCACGCAGCGCAAGGTTATGCCAGAGTAAGCGGAAAAACCGGAGTTGTTTTTGCAACTAGTGGTCCGGGTGCAACTAATTTGGTTACAGGTTTAGCAGATGCCATGATCGACTCGACTCCTGTTGTGTGTATTACGGGACAAGTTTTTGCACATCTTTTAGGAACCGATGCTTTTCAAGAAACCGATATTGTCAATATCACTTCGCCAGTAACCAAATGGAATTATCAGATTACAGATGCTAATGAAATTCCGGAAGTTTTGGCCAAAGCTTTCTACATCGCAAAATCAGGAAGACCGGGTCCGGTTTTAATTGATATTACCAAAAATGCTCAACTTCAATTATTTGATTACAACGGTTATAAATCGTGTATTCACGTTAGAAGTTACAGACCAAAACCTGTTGTTAAACCGGAATATATTCAAGCAGCTGCCGATTTAATTAATCAGGCAAAAAAACCACTTGTTGTTTTTGGTCAAGGCGTAATTTTAGGCAACGCCGAAAAAGAATTCCTTCAATTTATTGAAAAAGCCAATTTACCAACAGCTTGGACCATTATGGGAATGAGCGCTATTCCAACCGATCATCCGCTTGGTGTAGGCATGGTGGGCATGCACGGAAATTACGGTCCGAATTATTTAACTAACGAATGTGATGTTCTAATTGCTATTGGAATGCGATTTGACGACCGAGTGACCGGAAGATTGGACAAATATGCCAAACAAGCTAAAATTGTTCACTTAGATATTGATCCGGCTGAGGTGGACAAAAACGTACTTACAACCGTTCCGGTTTGGGGTGATTGCAAAGAAACGCTTCCGCTTCTAACCGCTCTTTTAGAACCAAAAGAACACAAAACTTGGATGCAAGAGTTCCAAGATAAAATGCAGTATGAAAAAGAAGTACTGATTGACAAAGAGCGCTTCCCGGAAACTGAAGAACTAACTATGGGCGAAGTTTTATTTGAGCTTAACGAATTAACTCATGGCAATGCTGTTATGGTTAGTGATGTAGGGCAACATCAAATGGTGGTTTGCCGTTATTCTAAACAAAATCAAACCCGAAGTAATATTACCAGTGGCGGTTTAGGAACTATGGGATTTGCTTTACCGGCAGCCATCGGAGCAAAATTTGGCGCTCCAGAAAGAACTGTTGTAGCCATTATGGGTGACGGAAGTGCACAAATGAACCTTCAGGAACTAGGGACTATTATGCAATTCCAACCCAATGTAAAAATCATCATTCTGAACAATCAATTCTTAGGAATGGTACGCCAATGGCAAGAATTATTTCACGAAAGAAGATATTCATTCACGGATATTACCAGTCCCGATTTTGTTCAGGTAGCCAAGGGATATCACATTAAAGGTCAAAAAGTAGCTGAACGTTCCGAACTTAAAAAAGCTTTAACAGAAATGCTAGCTTCAAACGAATCGTATTTACTTGAAATTATGGTAGCCAAAGAAGACAACGTGTTTCCAATGGTGCCACAAGGAAAAGGAGTTTCAGAAATTGTATTAAGTAAAGACCAAATTTAAGAACTCATGAAACAGGAATATACCATAACCGCTTATACTGAAAATCAAGTTGGGATTTTGAATAAAATTGCCATCATGTTTTCCCGAAGAAAAATCAGTTTGGAAAGTCTGAACACTTCTCCCAGCGAAGTTGAAAACATCTACCGTTTTACGATCGTCGTGAAAGAATCAGAATCCGTAGTTAAAAACTTGGTAAAACAAATCGGTAAAATCGTTGATGTTCTTAAAGTATATGTCAACACCAATGATGAAATCATTTGGCAACAAATTGCACTGTATAAAGTTCCTACCGAAATTATTATGAAAGAGGCAAAAGTGGAACGTTTATTAAGAGCATACGGAGCCAACGCAGTAGTGATTCGAAACGATTATACGGTTTTTGAATCCACAGGTCAAGATGAAGAAATCAACAAATTATTATCAGAATTGCACAAATACGGCTTAATCGAGTTCGTTAGAAGTTCCAGGATTGCTATCATGAAAGCCAGCGAAGGTATTCATAAAAGCATTTTGGAACTCGAAAAAAATGATCCTACAAAAGATCCGATCAACAATGAGTTCTTAAGCTTAAAGAGCAAAATATTTCAAATGTAATTAACAAACCAATAAAATAAATAAATTATGGCACAAATCAATTTTGGAGGCGTAGTAGAAAATGTAGTAACCAGAGAAGAATTTCCGTTAGCAAAAGCATTAGAAACCTTAAAAAACGAAACCATTGCAATTATCGGTTATGGGGTTCAAGGTCCGGGACAAGCTTTAAACTTAAAAGACAATGGTTTTAAAGTAATTGTAGGACAAAGAAAAGGCGGAAAAACTTGGGACAAAGCAGTAGCTGACGGTTGGGTTCCGGGCGAAACATTATTTGAAATTGAAGAAGCTTTAGAAAAAGGAACTATCATCCAATATTTATTGTCTGATGCCGGACAAATAGAACTTTGGCCAACAGTTAAAAAATATTTAACTCCAAGCAAAACTTTATATTTCTCTCACGGCTTCGGTATCACTTATAAAGAAAAAACAGGAATCATCCCTCCTGCTGACGTTGATGTTATCTTAGTAGCACCAAAAGGTTCAGGAACTTCATTGAGACGATTATTTTTAGAAGGAAAAGGATTAAATTCCTCTTTTGCCATTGAGCAAGACGCGACTGGAAAAGCACGTGAAAAAGTAATCGCTTTGGGAATTGGTGTGGGTTCAGGTTATTTATTTGAAACTAATTTTTACAAAGAAGTAACTTCCGATTTAACCGGAGAACGTGGCACATTAATGGGCGCTATTCAAGGAATTTTTGCTGCTCAATACGAAGTATTACGTGAAAACGGTCACACGCCATCTGAAGCTTTCAACGAAACGGTGGAAGAATTAACGCAAAGTTTAATGCCTTTAGTTGCTGAAAACGGTATGGATTGGATGTATGCCAATTGTTCGACTACAGCACAAAGAGGCGCATTAGATTGGTGGAAACCATTTAAAGAAGCTACTAAACCGGTTTTTGAAAAATTATACAGCGAAGTAAAAGCCGGAAACGAAGCTCAAAAATCTATTGATTCGAACAGTAAACCGGATTACCGTGAAAAATTAGAAGCCGAATTAAAAGAATTAAGAGAAAGTGAAATGTGGCAAGCCGGTGCAACGGTTCGTCAATTGAGACCCAAAAAATAACAAAATGAACTTATACAATGAAATTCTAAAAGCCAAAGAACAACTTAAAGATGTGGTACCATCGACACCTTTGAGCGAAAACATGAATTTATCAGAAGAATTTCAGGCTAAAATTTTATTAAAAAGAGAAGATTTACAAATTGTGCGCTCCTATAAAATCAGAGGAGCGTACAATAAAATCAAATCGCTTACTGAAGCGGAAAAACAAAATGGAATTGTATGTGCTAGTGCCGGAAATCATGCTCAAGGCGTGGCTTATTCGTGCAACTTATTAAAAATTGAAGGTCGCATTTACATGCCCAAAACCACTCCTAAACAGAAGATTAAACAAGTACAGTTATTTGGAAAATCCTTTGTGGAAATCATTTTAACGGGCGACACTTTTGACGATGCGTATGCAAGTGCCAAGAAAGACGCCGAAGATAATCGCAAAACATTTATCCATCCGTTTGATGATGAAAAAGTAATTGCCGGACAAGGAACAGTTGCCATAGAATTTTTAGAGCAATGTAAAGAACCTATCGATTATGTATTTATTCCGATTGGCGGTGGCGGATTACTTTCGGGTGTGGCAACCTATTTAAAAACGGCTAGCCCTAATACAAAAATTATTGGCGTAGAACCGCTTGGTGCACCTTCAATGAAAACTGCTTTAGAAAAAGGCGAAAATGTAGCTTTGGAAAGTATCGATAAGTTTGTAGATGGTGCAGCTGTAAAACAAGTGGGAAGCTTAACTTACAACATCAGCAAAAATTTAGTAGATGACATTATTTTAGTTCCTGAAGGAAAAGTTTGTTCTACCATTTTGCGTTTGTACAACGAAGAAGCGATGGTTGTGGAACCCGCAGGTGCTTTGTCTATTGCTGCATTGGATTTTTACAAAGATCAAATTCAGGGTAAAACAGTCGTTTGTATTGTCAGTGGAAGTAACAATGACATTTTACGAACCGAAGAAATCAAAGAGCGTTCGCTTTTATATGAAGGATTGAAACATTATTTCATGATTCAGTTTCCGCAACGTCCAGGCGCTTTAAAGGAATTTGTCAACGAAGTTTTAGGCGAAGAAGACGATATTACTTATTTTCAGTTTGCCCAAAAAAACAACCGCGAAACCGGACCTGTAATCGTAGGATTGGAAATTAAAAAGCAAGAAGATGTGGTTCCGTTAAAAGAACGAATGCTTCAAAAAGGTTATCAATATCGTTATTTGAATGAAAAAGAAGATTTGTTTACTCAACTGATACGTTAAATAAGAAGAGGCTTTACAGCTTCTTTTCTTTTTATCGAAATTTCTTTTAACCTTAACTAAATTTTTAAATTTTATTCTTTAGTTCGTCGTACATTTGCAGTTTAATTCAGAAATTTCAGATGAAAATCCCAAAAGAAAAGGTACTTAAAATTGTAAAAATCTCCCTGATTAGTTTTAGCTCTTTAATCATTTTGTTACTGGCTTTTCCTTTTGTTTTTACCAATACTATTACGCAAAAAGTTAAGGTGACAGCTAACAACCATTTAAATGGAGAACTGAATTTTAAAGATACTAATTTATCCTTTTTTAAGCATTTTCCCTCTTTAACCTTAACATTGAATGAATTGAACTTAAATGGTTCTGAGCCATTCAAAGAACAATCTTTGGTCAATGCTAAAGAAGTTTCATTAGGAATCAATATTTTCAGTCTGATTTTTGGCAACGAAACTGAAATCGATGAAATTTATCTGGATAATGCCAAAATCAATATTCAAGTCAATCGTTTTGGAGAGGCTAATTACAACGTCTACAAATCTGATACAGATACTACTCAAACTTCTTCTGATGAAAGTCAATTAAGACTGGAACGCATTATTATAAAAAATAGTGAATTGGTTTACAATGATAAGTCTGCTAAAATCGAAATTATACTAAAAGGTTTGAATTACAGAGGAACCGGTGACTTGCAAAATTCGAATTTCGATTTAAAAACCAGAGCGCAAATAGACCAGCTTTCCTTAACGTATGATAAAAACGAATACCTGAAAGATAAAAAAGTAAAAGCCAATTTAATTACAAAAATCAACACCAATTCCTTATCATTCATTTTTGAAAAAAATGATTTGGTTATTAACAAATTACCGATAGAATTCAGTGGATTTTTTGACTTTATTTCTAATGGTTACAAAATGGATTTTAAGGTTAAAACAACCAATAGTAATCTGGAAGATTTATTTTCAGCTTTGCCTCCGGAATTCGGAAACTGGATTAAAGATACCAAAACCAAAGGAAAAACAGATGCTACTTTCAATCTTACGGGCGATTATATTGTTTCTGAGAACAAACAACCCGAAGTCGATTTTGCTATTAAAGTTCGTGATGGTTATGTAAAACACAAAAATGCGCCATTTCCAATTGAAAATCTTTATTTGAATTTGGAAACTAAATTACCAAATTTAGATATTGCTCAATTGCAAGTCAAATTAGATTCTTTGTATTTTGATGTCAACAAAAACAACTTGAGCGCTATTTTAAAATCGAGTGGTTTTGGCAACGTAATGCAAGTGGATACCAAGATTAAATCGAACTTAGATTTAGGGTTTGTTTCTTCTGCTTTGCAAATTCCAAATTTTGAATTGGGTGGAAAATTAAATGCTGATGTAGTTGCCAACGGAAATTATAATACTCAAAAAAGATTGTTTCCAAAAGCTAAAGGAACTTTTAATTGGGAGAATGGAAGCATCAAAACAACCTATTATCCTAGCGCTATTCAAAATATTCAGCTAAACGCTAAATTGGGTAATCCGAGTGGCTATTTTAAAGACGCTTCTTTAGATATAACAAAAGGAAATTTCACCTTTGAAAACGAACCTTTTCAATTGACTGCTAATTTCCAAAACTTCGACGATGTAGCCTATAATATTGTGGCAAATGGAACATTGAATGTTGGTAAAATATATCAGGTTTTTAAAGTCGATGGCATTGACGTAAACGGAAAAGTAACCGCTGATGTTCATTTGAAAGGAAAACAAAGCGATGCTACTAACGGAAATTATGCAAATCTGGAAAACAGCGGAATGCTTTCAGTCCAAAAGATTGCAACTAAAACTTCGTTTTTACCTTTACCTTTCATCATTGAAAACGGAACTTTCACTTTTCATCAAGACCATTTAAACTTTGCTAATTTCACTGGAAAATATGGTACTTCTGATATTAGCATGAATGGATATTTCCAAAATGCCATTAACTTTTTCTTGGCTGATAAAGAAATTTTAAAAGGTGATTTCAAATTAAATTCTTCTTTGTTAAATACAAACGAATTCTTTTTCACTAAAGAAGTCCAAATTAAAAAAGAAACCGAAAAAACTGTAGAAAGCAGTATCAATCAAGTCATGGAAGTTCCGACAAACCTAGATTTAGGATTTGATTTAGAAGCCCAAAAATTGATTTATGAAGATATTAATGTGGAAAATATTTTCGGAAAAGTTACTATCCAAAATGGAAAAATAACCTTAAACAACGGAAAACTCAACATTATTGATGCCAGTGCACTGATGAATGGTTTTTATGAAAATATGGGTACACAAAAAGCCAATTTTGATTTCAAAATGAAGGCCGCCGAATTTGATATTAAACGAGCATACAATGAGATCAAAATGTTCAGAGAATTAGCTTCCAGCGCCGAAAATGCCGAAGGAATCATTGGAATGGATTACGAAATTAAAGGTGTTTTAAACAACAAAATGGAACCTATTATGCCTTCATTGGAAGGAGGCGGAACGATTTCGGTTAAAAAAGTAAAAATGAACAACTTCAAGCTGATGAATGTTGTAGCCGAAAAAACTGAACACAACAGTTTAAAAGATCCGGATTTATCTGAAATTACCATAAAATCGACTATTAAGAATAATATCATCACTATAGAGCGCTTTAAAGCAAAAGTTTCTCTTTTCCGTTTGCGCTTTGAAGGACAAACCAGTTTAGATGGCAATTTGAATTTAAAAATGCGTGTTGGTTTACCACCACTAGGGATTATTGGTATACCAATTAAAGTAACCGGAACGCAAGACGAACCTAAAATTCAATTGGGGAAAAAATCAGAAGATTTAGAAGAAACTGTGTATGATGAAAATGCAACACCAACTGATTCTATTACTACGCCTGATTCATTGGAAAATGCTAATCTAGCAACTGATTCTATATCGGCACCAAAACCTATTATAAAAGATAGTATTAGCAATTCAATTCCTGTGGTTAAAGACACTCTTTCTGCTGCAAAAGCAAAACTAGATAGTATTAATACTACAATTGAAATTAAAAAAGATAGTATTCGTTAAACGAATTCCCAATAAATTGAAAGGTTTCGAAAAGAATAATTCGGAACCTTTTTTTTGGCATAAAGTTTGGTTATTTTTAACTCTAAAACATTTCAACCATGAAAAACAACTACTTATTCTTATTGCTATTATCTGTATTGATTGTTTCCTGTAGCTCTACCAATAATTTAACCATGAATGCCACTCAACCTGCTCCCGTTTACTTAAGCAAACAAATTCAACGAATAGGCATTATAAACAGAAGTATTCCCGATAAGAAATATGAGGCTATTGATGCTATTGACAAAATTCTGACTATGGAAGGAAAGGAACTTGACAAAAAAGGCTCTGAAATCGCCGTTGAAAGTTTAAAATCGGAATTAGAGAAAACAAACCGGATGGAATATGTTACTATCATAGACAGTGTAGACTTTAAACAATATGGTATTGACCAATTTTCGAACGAATTAAGCTGGGAAAAAATCAACCAAATTTGTCAGCAAGAAAATTTAGATGCTATTTACGAATTGTCCTTTTACGACACCGATTCAAACATCAGCTACAAAGCGGTTACCAGTCAAGTTAAAAATGCTTTTGGAATAAAAGTCCCTATAATCGAACAAGAAGCTACTGTAAGTACACTTATTAAATGGGGATGGAGAATTTACGATAATCAAGAAAAAGTTATACGAGATGTTTTTGCTTCTTCTAAAGGAATCACCTTAACCGGAAAAGGAATTAATCCGGTAAAAGCATTTGAAACCATCAAAAACAGAAAAGATGCTGTTTTAAATGTCAGCAAAAACATAGGAATTGATTATACGTATAGGATTTTCCCTTATACCATTAGAGTTTCCAGAGAATATTTCGTTAGAGGAACCAATAACTTTGAAATCGGCAAAAGAAGAGCCCGAGCCGGTCAATGGGACAGCGCTGCTGAATTATGGTTGTTAGAAACCAAAAATAAGAACTCTAAAATTGCCGGAAGAGCGTATTATAACATGGCTATCATCAACGAAATCAACGGAGATTTAGACCAAGCTATTAATTGGGCAACACAATCCTACACCGATTACAATAATAAATTAGCCTTACGGTATCTGAATATTTTAAAAAACCGGAAATTGACTGATCAACAATTAGAACAAGAATCCAATTAAACTTATGCTCATCAGTTCAGTTCAAATTATCTATTTCATAAAGATTTATAAAATGACAGCTATTTTTTACTAAATCTACAAAAACAGCTTTGTATTCTTGAAAAAAATACAACAGTCACAAGAAATAACGAGTTATTTTCGTAGTTTTACACAAAACAAACACGACCGTAAACTATGAACAATACTTTTGAAAGTAACCCTTTGATCGATAGGCTTCCTGCTCATTTAAAGCAGTTTATTAAGCCACAAAATTACGATGAATACACCCCTATCAATCAGGCTGTGTGGCGCTATGTAATGCGTAAAAACGTTGACTACCTATCTAAGGTCGCTCACGAGTCTTATTTAGAAGGTTTACGAAAAACAGGCATTGCTATTGAGAGTATTCCAAGCATGTATGGCATGAACCGAATTTTAAAAGAAATCGGCTGGGCTGCCGTTGCTGTAGATGGCTTTATTCCGCCTAATGCTTTTATGGAATTTCAGGCTTACAATGTTTTGGTTATTGCATCTGACATTCGTCAATTAGAACATATTGAATATACGCCTGCACCCGATATCATTCACGAAGGTGCCGGCCACGCTCCTATTATTGCTAATCCGGAATATGCCGAATATTTGCGCCGTTTCGGAGAAATTGGTTTCAAAGCCATTTCATCAGCACGTGATTATGAAATCTATGAAGCAATTCGTTTACTTTCTATTCTAAAAGAAGCAGAAGATACACCGGAAGAAGAAATTAAAGCAGCAGAAGACCGTGTGGCCTATTTACAAAATAATATGGGCGAATTGTCTGAAATGGCGCGTATTAGAAATTTACACTGGTGGACGGTTGAATATGGTTTAATCGGAACGGTTGAAGATCCGAAAATTTATGGTGCCGGTTTGCTATCTTCTATTGGAGAAAGCGCTTGGTGCATGACTGATGCTGTTCAAAAAATCCCATATACTATTGCCGCTGCTGACCAAAGTTTCGACATTACCAAACCACAACCTCAATTGTTCGTCACACCCGATTTTGCACATTTAAGCATGGTTTTAGAAGAATTTGCGAATAAAATGGCTTTGCGCACAGGCGGACTTTCCGGTATTAAAAAATTAATTGATTCAAAAGCATTAGGAACCATCGAATTGAGTACTGGATTACAAATCTCAGGTGTTTTTACCAATGTTTTAGAAGACGAAGGAAAACCGGTTTACATTCAAACTACTGGAAAAACGGCTTTAGCTTACCGCGAAAAAGAACTAGTTGGTCACGGAACAGCATATCATGCAGAAGGTTTTGGTTCACCTATTGGTAAACTTAAAGGAATTAACTTAGCCATTGAAGACATGAGTCCGCGCGATTTAAGTGCGTATGATATTTATGAAGGCGAACAAGTGACTTTAGAATTTGAAGGTGATATTAAAGTAACCGGAGAAATCATCACCGGAACACGAAATATCCAAGGTAAAATATTGTTGATCAAATTTAAAAATTGTACGGTAACCCAAGGCGACACTGTCTTGTTCCAACCGGAATGGGGTATTTATGATATGGCAGTAGGAAAAAAAGTAATTGCCGCTTTTTCCGGTCCGGCTGACGTTACGAGTTTTGATATGATTAATCATGTACCTTCAACTCAGACTATAAAACAGAAAAAATCGCCTGAACGAGAAGAATTAGAAAACTTATACAAAAATGTTCGTTTAATTCGAGAAGGAAAACCCGCTGAAATTACGTTAAAAGAAGCGTTTGGAGCAGTTTCCGGAAATCATCCGAATGATTGGCTGTTATCTGTTGAAATCTTAGAATTAGCTTACCAAAACCATAATGACGATTTGAGTTCGAAAGTAAAAAATCACTTAGAGAATGTAAAACAACATCGCCCGGAAGTTGCTCATTTAATAGACAATGGTATTAACTTAATTCTGGAAAAGGAACACGCATCGTAACATTTGTTACAGATTTTGAGCATAATCCGTACTACCTTTGACAGAAAAAAGAAAATTATGGGTATTTTAGATGTTTTAGGCTTTGGAAATAAAGCTAATGAAGTTCAAGAATACGTACAAAAAGGTGCTGTTATTCTTGATGTAAGAACTCCTGAAGAATTTGCAGAAGGACATATTAAAGGTTCAAAAAATATTGCATTACAAGTTTTAAACGGTAAAATTTCAGAAATAAAAAAATGGAATAAACCGGTAATTGCTTGTTGCAGAAGTGGTATGAGAAGCGCTCAGGCTACTTCTATTTTAAAGCAAAACGGTATTGATTGTATTAACGGTGGTGGTTGGACATCACTAGAGAGCAAACTTTAAACCAAAAAGAAAACGCTGATAGTAAAATCAGCGTTTTTTTATTTTGTATAAACTAAGGCTTAAAATTAGCATTGAAATCAGCATCTTTTTGGATAACGTTACCATTATATTTCAACGTCCATCCCATTGTATTGGTTACAATCAAAATCTTAGAAAGTTCACTTAACAATCTATTTTCAGCATTAGCTTTCAAACTCGATTTTTCGATTTTTTTAGCAATAACCTGTTTTACTTTTTGGTTTATTTTATTGTAATCTTCAGCTCCAAAAGGATTAAAACGGCTTTGATCGACATCATAAAACTGAAGTTCCTGATTGATCTTCACTTCCGGTTCAGGAACAAATGTGATGGTTACTGTTTTATTTTCCTGATCGATATCGTATTTAATTTGTCGTAAATCATACGCAATGGTCACATCTGCATTGGCAACAATCAAGGCTTTCTTTTCAAAAGAAACCAAATCCATTAAATACTTTTGTTGGTCTTTATAGGTGACCACTTCTGAAAATTTTCCTTCGGTAACAACTAACTTTCCAACATTTTTAATCTCTTTTTCAATTAAATCGGAATTAAAAGTTATGTTGTCTTCTTTTTTTTGAGTGAAGTATTGGTAACCAAAATAAAGAATTACGGCAATTATAAGGATATAAACCACTTTTCCTGATTTAAAAATGGCTTGAATTATAGGAACTAAAAGATTTTTAACTTGAGTTTCGGTAGAAGCGTTTCGTGCCATTTAAAACAATATTGAAGGATTATTTGACACTAATTTATCAATTTTCTTTTGTAAATCGGTTAAAAATTTTTGATGAGCTTCTGTATTGGGATTGAACGGTCGGTGCGCCAAACCTTTTTGGATGATTTCAACCTCTTTCATAATAGAACTGGTTTCCGAATTAAAATAACTTTGCGAGAATTTCTCCCAAATATAATCTATTGCCAATGCATTAGGATGCAGCATATCGGCTTCAAAAAAACGATAATCACGAAGTTCATCCATTACGATTTCGAAGCTTGGGAAATAGTTGATACTGCTGTCAGTTCGAGCGGAGTCGAGAATCTGCAGAGTATCATTTTGGATTTTATCTCTCAACTCCGCTCGAGATAACAAAAGTGTATGTATAGCCGAAAACAAATTGGCTTTACTAACGTTATTTTCAAAAAATCCGTCTTTTATATGTCGCACAGGCGAAACTGTAAAAACGAATTTTACTCTCGGATTTATGGATTGAATTAATGAAACGATATTTTGCAAACTCAACTGATTTTGTGCTGCCGAAAGCAATTCTTTTGTAAACTCTTTTTGTGGCACTTTATGACAATTGGCTACAATTTCATTAGATGTTTTATGTCGGTATACCCAAGATGTTCCTAAAGTAATTAAACAATGGGTTAATTTGAGAATTTGTTGATTTGAGGAATCAATAAGCTGATTTAATTTCTCTAAAAATTCTTCTTTATTAGCATTCGACAACTCAGAATGGACTTCATAGCAATGCCATAAATCATTGTGAAAGAAAATATCCTTTTCATCAAAATAGTTCTTCTCAACTGCTCTTTTGATTAACTTTTCTAAGGAAACGGCATTAAATATAATTCCGAATGGATTTATAGTTGCTTGAAATTTATAATATTCGAATTTAGAACCTATATTTTCTGCAAAACACGAACCCAAAAACAAAATTTTTGAATGATAATCTATTGGAAAATCACTTGAGATAATCGGTATTTCTGTTCGGAATTGCATTATTTTTGGCTTCTTAAATTGTTAGAAAGTTAGATTTCAAAAATAGTGATAAAAAAGAAAACCCGATAAACTAAGTTTATCGGGGAACTTTAAGATGAGATTTATTGATTATAAGTATAACTTATTGTAACTATTTCATCATCGTCAGTTTGAATTAACTGCGTTGGATATCCATTAGAATTATAAGAATAATTATAAGAATTGGTTTCAGAATATGTTCCATAATCCCTTACCTCACTTAAACAATTTCTTAGAGTCTGTTGAGCATCATTTTCCTCAAAGGGTAATTGCAATTTACCTAAAACATTTTTGAATGGGCAATTTTTATCATCATAAGTATAAGTTGTTGTGAGCCCATATGAATTTTCTATTTTAGTTGCTAATCCTTCTGCATTAAGATAAATCATTCCTGTAAAAGAATTAGTAACATTTGTTGATACATAACCTTGTTCATTAACAAAACTTATTGTACCATTGGTATTATATGTATAAGTATAAATACTTTGGTAAGGATCGCTGCTCCCATAATCTATATTTTTATAACTAGTTAACTTCCCATTCGAATTATATGTATAATATCTTTCTTCTATTAACTCATTATCTATAATATATTCCCTTTTAGATATCAAATTACCGTCATAACTATAATTAATTTGTTCATTTGTACCAACTATTGTCTGATTTGCAATTTTAGTTCCGTCATAAGTAAAATTCATTGTAACCGTTTGCGTAGTCCCATTATGTTCAACAACTTGGGTTACCTGTGTAACTAAAATAGGATTATTTGTATTATTATCTTCAGAATCACTTGAACATGATACCATCACTAAACTTAAAACTGCAAAAAGAAGTACTATTTTTTTCATTTCTATACTATTTTTTAATGCCGTAAATAAACTTAAAAAAAGATTTACACCAAAATAAAAAATCCCGATAAATTAAGTTTATCGGGATTTTATCTAAGAATTTAAATTATTCATAAAAATACTGAACATTAACCGTATGAGTAACTGACGAACCAAAATTTGTAGTTGCTGTAGAAGTTACTGGATAATTGTCACTATTATATGTGTATGAAGAAATAATATCTAAATTTGAATCTAGGTCATAAGTTCTAGATAAAACATTTTTATATCTACCAAAAGCAATTTGATAGTCATCTGCATACTCTGGCAACATAATTTCTTTATAACCTGTTACATTTTGAAACGGATTATTTTTATCATCATAAGCATAATTATATACTTCTCCGCTTCCATGATCTTCACTAACCAATTCATCATTTGTAAAAGTATATGTATAAGTAAAAATCAAACTCGTATTATCAATGTCTCCTTGATATTCTGATGCCGTCACAGTTCC
Organism: Flavobacterium haoranii; assembly: GCA_003246205.1. Lineage (GTDB taxonomy): Bacteria > Bacteroidota > Bacteroidia > Flavobacteriales > Flavobacteriaceae > Flavobacterium > Flavobacterium haoranii_A. Next base: position 204,097 of record QKBC01000009.1, read on the forward strand.
ATTTGAATTATAACTATAAGCAAATTTCATTTCAAAATTACTATCTAAATCTTGATCTTTAAATTCTATCAATTTTCCATTTGAGTCATAAGAAAACAACTCTTGTCCATATAAATCAACCCCACTATAATGTTCAATTTTTGTAATTAAATCTCCTGTATAATAAAACTTTGACTTTTCATCATCGTCTTCATTTATCTCCTCTAACTTATTACCATTATATGTAAAAACAATAGTATTATTCCAATAGGAATCCTGATCTTCATCTGGAGATGTTAAAATCATTTTTTTTATTAAAATTGAATCTGATGATGAACTATTTGACGAGTCATTATCATCATTGGAACAAGAAGTCAACACCAATACTGATGCACTCATTAGGGCTAATAATTTTTTCATTTCTTAAATAATTAAAATTTCCCACAAAAGAAACACAAAAAACAGATTTTTACAAATATTTCTTATAATAAAAAAAGCCTGATAATTTTTCAACTATCAGGCTTTTTTATTATACGACTATTACTTTACAAACTCCCTTGCTTTCTCTAAAGCCTCTGGGATTCCGGCTGTATTTTTACCTCCGGCTGTAGCAAAGAACGGTTGGCCGCCGCCGCCGCCTTGAATATATTTTCCTAATTCACGAACAACTTGCCCGGCATTTAATCCTTTGCTTGTGACTAATTCTTTAGAAACATAACAAGTCAACATCGGTTTATCTTCGTTTACCGTTGCTAAAACCACAAACAAATTGTCTTTGTTGTTTCCTAATTCGTAAGCTAAATCTTTTGCTCCGGCTGCATCTAAATCGACTTGAACTGCTAAGAAATCAATACCATTAATATTTTCTAATTGCGAATCTAATTCTCCTTTTAAATTCTTTGCTTTGTCTTTCAACAACTGCTCTACTTGTTTTTTCAGCTTTACATTTTCGTCTTGTAAAGAAACAACAGATTTGGTAACATCTTGCGGATTCTTCAACAAGGCTGCAATTTCTGCCATTAAGTGTTCTTGGTTCGCAAAATATTCTTTTACCGCTTTATTAGTAATTGCTTCAATACGACGAATTCCTGCTGCTACAGCACTTTCTGATATAATTTTAAAATACCAAATGTCTGCTGTATTTTGCACGTGAATTCCTCCACAAAGCTCCATGCTTTCTCCAAATTTAATTGCGCGAACTGAATCGCCATATTTTTCACCGAACAATGCCATTGCTCCTTCTTCCACTGCTTGTGCAAACGGAATATTTCTTCTTTCAATTAAAGGCAAATGTTCTTGAACACGAGCATTTACAAAATCTTCTACTTGTCTTAACTCTTCATCTGTTACTTTTGCAAAATGCGAAAAGTCGAAACGCAAATAATTAGGAGAAACCAATGACCCTTTTTGTTCCACATGCGTTCCTAAAATCGTACGCAACGCTTGATGCAACAAGTGTGTCGCCGAGTGATTGCTTGCAGCTAAACTTCTCAATTCTGTATTTACATTGGCCTGGAAAGTTGCATTTACATTTTCCGGCAATTGTTTTGCAAAATGAAGAATTAAATTATTCTCTTTTTTGGTATCAATGATTTCGATAGTTTCGTTAGCCGAAACCAACGTTCCTTTGTCCCCTACTTGACCTCCACCTTCCGGATAAAACGGCGTAGCATCTAACACAATTTGGTACAAAATACCGTCTTTTTTAGAATCTACTTTTCGGTAGCGGGTAATTTTTACGTCATTTGTGGTTTGGTCATACCCCACAAATTGCTCGGTATTCCCTTCTACCAAAATATGCCAATCGCCTGTTGCAACTTCAGATGCAGCACGTGAACGATCTTTCTGTTTTTTCAATTCCACTTCAAATTCGCTTTCATTAAACGAATACCCTTTTTCTTTTAAAATTAAAGCAGTTAAATCCTTAGGAAAACCAAAAGTATCATACAATTCAAATACTTTTTCTCCTTTTACTTCTTTACCAGAAGTTTCAGCAACCACTTTTTCTAATAAATGTAATCCTTGTTCCAAAGTTCTCAAAAAAGAAGCTTCTTCTTCACGAATTACTTGGGTAACCAAATTTTGTTGTGATTTGATTTCCGGGAAGAATTCGCCCATTTGATCTGCTAAAACAGCTACCAATTGGTAAATAAAAGGCTCTTTTTGATTTAAGAAAGTGAAACCGTAACGAATAGCACGACGTAAAATACGACGAATTACATACCCTGCTCCGGTGTTTGAAGGTAATTGTCCGTCGGCTATAGCAAAAGCAACGGCACGAACGTGATCTACAATTACACGAATGGCGATATTGATCTTGTTTTGCTCTTCACTTATATTTTTAACTTCATTAGAAGTGTATTTCAATCCTGTAATTTGCTCTACTTTTTGAATAAGCGGTGTAAATACATCGGTATCATAATTAGAAGTCACGCTTTGCATAGCCATACACAAACGCTCAAATCCCATTCCGGTATCCACGTGTTTAGCAGGTAATTTTTCTAACGAACCATCGGCTTTACGGTTGAATTCCATGAATACGTTATTCCAAATTTCCACTACTTGCGGATGATCGGCATTCACTAAACTTCTACCGGAAACTTGTGCTCTTTCTTCATCAGAACGCAAATCGATATGAATTTCAGAACAAGGCCCGCATGGCCCTTGATCACCCATTTCCCAGAAGTTGTCTTTTTTATTTCCGTAGATAATTCGGTCTTCCGGAACGTATTGTTTCCACAAATCAAAAGCTTCTTGATCAAAAGGAACATTTTCAGCTTCGTTTCCTTCAAAAACAGAAACATACAAACGATCTTTATCTATTTTTAGAACTTCGGTTAAGAATTCCCAAGCCCAAGCAATAGCTTCTTTTTTGAAATAATCACCAAAAGACCAGTTTCCTAGCATTTCAAACATAGTGTGGTGATACGTATCGAAACCTACATCTTCCAAGTCATTATGTTTACCGGAAACACGCAAACATTTTTGAGTGTCGGCTATACGCTTGCTTTTCGGCGTGCCGTTTCCTAAGAAATACTCCTTGAACTGCGCCATTCCCGAGTTATTGAACATTAACGTAGGGTCGTCTTTTAATACAATAGGTGCAGAAGGTACAATTAAATGTCCTTTACTTTCGAAGAAGTCTAAAAATGCTTTACGAATGTCTCTTGATTTCATTTTGTTTCGCTATTTAAAAGGCTGTTGCTGTTAAATATATCTGCTATTTCTATTACCTATTAAAATTTCAGAGGTAAAAGCGTCAGCTGACAATGTCCGATCGCATTAGGAAAAAGTTTCACACCTGAAATAAAAAAATAGGCTCAAGTTTGAAACATTTCATAAATTTGTTCGTATAACAGTTGTTAACCACAAAATTTTGTGCAAAAATAGTAAATTTAGAACATGGCGAAAGTAAAATATTATTACGATCCTGAAAATTTGGCTTACAAACGAATTGAAACTAAGAAGCGTAAAAAATTTGGATACTTTTTGCTTTTTTTACTTTCATCTGCCTTATTTGGTTTTTTATGTTTGGTTTTACTCATCAACACGCCTTATTTTGAAACTCCCAAGGATAAATTGTTGACGAATGAATTGGAAAACATGAAGATCAATTATCAGCTTTTAAATAAGAAAGTAGATGTCATGGAAAATGCCTTAGGTGCTATTGAAGATCGTGACAACAATGTATACAGAACTTATTTCAACACTTCTCCGATAACTGACGAAGAACGAAAAGCCGGTTTTGGCGGAGTTAACCGATACAAAGACTTGGAAGGATATAACAATTCTGATTTGGTGATTAATACTTCCAAAAAAATCGACCGCTTAATGAAAGAAATGGCTATACAATCTGAATCACTTAATGAAATTGTGAAACTAGGAAAACAAAAAGAGAAACTTTTGGCTGCCATACCTGCAATTCAACCTGTTAAAAATGAAGACTTGAAACGAATGGCATCCGGTTATGGTTATCGAAGTGACCCGTTTACGAAAGTTCGTAAATTCCATTATGGTATGGATTTTACTTCTCCAACAGGCACTCCTATTTATGCTACCGGTGACGGTGTGGTATTAAAAGCGGATAATTCCTTATCAGGTTATGGAAACCACATTGAAGTAAATCACGGCTATGGTTATGTAACGCTTTATGCCCATTTAAGTAAATACAACTGTAAAAAAGGGCAAAAAGTAAAACGAGGCGATATCATAGGTTACGTAGGAAGTACCGGGCGAAGTGAAGCTCCCCATCTACACTATGAAGTCATTAAAAACGGAAAAAAAGTCAACCCTATCAACTTTTACTACGGAAGTATTTCAGCGGAAGAATATGTGGCTATTTCAAAATTGGCTAATCAAGAAAATCAATCTTTAGACTAATGCAAGTAAACTTACCTGAAAAATTATATTACAGCATAGGCGAACTGGCAGCAGCTTTTGACGTTAATACATCCTTGATTCGTTTTTGGGAAAAAGAATTCGACATTCTGAAACCGAAAAAAAATGCGAAAGGCAACCGTAAATTTACTCCGGAAGATGTTAAGAACCTCCAACTGATTTATCACTTGGTTAAAGAAAGAGGATTCACATTGGAAGGAGCCAAAATCCATTTGAAAGAAAATCAAAAAAAGACATTGGATAAATTTGAAATCATTAAAAAATTAGAGAATATAAAATCACAATTAACAGAACTTAAAAATCAACTTTAAAAACTAAACAACTTATGAAAAAATTTGCACCTGTATTAATAATTGTCGGATTACTAGCTTTAGGATTCTTTTGGTACATTGGTATCAAAAACGGAGCTATTGCTCAAAATCAAGCTGTATCTAAAGAATGGGGAAATGTTGAAACTGCTTATCAACGCCGTAATGATCTTATCGGTAACTTAGTGAAAACAGTTCAAGGAGCAGCAGACTTTGAGAAATCAACTTTAGAAGCAGTAATCAACGCCAGAGCTAAAGCTACTTCTGTAACAATTGATCCTTCAAATATTACACCGGAACAATTGCAACAATTCCAACAAGCACAAGGTGGATTAAACAGTGCCTTATCCAGATTATTAGTTACTGTAGAACAATATCCTGACTTAAAAGCGAACCAGAATTTCTTAAAATTACAAGATGAACTGGCTAGTACTGAAAATCAAATCTTAACAGCTCGTACGCGTTTTAACGAAGCGGTTCAATCATATAACAACTATATTTTAAAAATACCTAACAACTGGTTCTTGAGCGAATACAAAGAAAAACCATATTTTGAAGCTGAAAAAGGTGCTGAAAAAGCTCCGGATGTTAACTTCAACTTTGGGAACCAATCTGAAGAAGCAAAATAATGTCTAAAACCGAAGATTTCTTAACTAAAGCAGAAGAACAGGAAATTGTTCAAGCTATTGTTGAAGCCGAAAAAAATACTTCGGGAGAAATTCGTGTACATTTAGAAGAACATACAGAAAAGCCTCCTCTGCAAAGAGCTCAGGAGGTTTTTTTATCACTTAACATGCACGAAACAAAAGAACGCAATGGTGTCTTGATCTATGTGGCAACTGCCAGCAAGCAATTTGCAATTATAGGCGACGAAGGCATTAATAAAGTAGTTGAAAGTGATTTCTGGGATTGTACCAAAGACACTATCATTACCCATTTTAAGCAGAACGAATATAAAAAAGGATTAATTCAAGGTATTCTGAAAGCCGGGGAACAACTAAAACAGTACTTCCCTTACCAAAAAGACGACATTAATGAATTGCCTAACGAAATTTCAAGAGGATAATGACAAAAATTATTTTTAAAGTAATACAATGGATGCTATTAGCAACACTGCTATTACTTCATCATATCGGTTTTGCTCAATTTACGATCCCTCCTAAACCTTCTGATCAAACAAGTGTTTACGATTATGCAAATGTTTTATCTACTTCAGAAAGAAATAGTTTAAAACAAAAGTTACTAAACTTTGCCGATAGCACTTCAACTCAAATTGTAATCATAACTATTGAGGATTTAAAAGGTGAGGATATCGGAATCCTTACTCCAAAATGGGGCCATGAGTGGGGAATCGGACAGGAAAAAGAAGATAATGGTGTTCTCATTTTATTAGCCAAAAATGATCGTAAAATATGGATTTCTCCCGGTTATGGTCTGGAACCTCAACTTACCGCCGGAATCAACGGTGAAATCATTCGTAATATCATTATTCCTGAATTTAAAACCGGAAACTATTACGGTGGTTTAGACAAAGGAACCGATGCTATTTTTGAGGTCATTAAAGGAACGTATAAAAACACTAATTCCCACAACAGCGGTAGTATTTTTCCGATCATCATATTTATTATCATTGTTATCATTATTATTTTATTATCGCGTAGAAACCGAAATGGTGGCAATGGCGGACGTTATTCCAGTCCTGATTTAGCTGACATGATCATCTTAAGCCGAATGGGAAGAAGCGGCGGATTTGGCAGTGGAGGTTTCGGATCCGGTGGTGGTTTCGGTGGCGGCGGATTTGGAGGAGGCTTCGGAGGCGGAGGTTTCTCAGGTGGTGGATCCGGTGGCAGCTGGTAGTATCTTAATAAAATCTACAATAAAAAAAGGCAAGGTTAAATACCTTGCCTTTTCTACTTAAGACACAAACAAAAGTTTAGAGATTAATCTCTAAAAATTATTTTATTATCATCCTTTTTACCACCGAATTTTTCTAATTTAAAAGTCAGTGAAAACATTACATATTGTTGTAGAACTGTATTTTCAGTATCTGTTATGGCAGTTGGAGTAACGGTTCTACTTACTCCGATATTTTGGTTCAATAAATCGTATACCTTTACTTTTGCCAATAATTTATCTTTAAGGAAATTATAGCCTAAACTTACATTCCATAAGTAAAAGTCTCTTTTAAAACCTCCAGAAATATTTGAATTATAATTGTATCCGAAATCACTTCCGAAAACAACATGCTTAGGCCAATAACTTGTTAGTTCTAATTTAAAATTATGCTTAAAATACTCTGTGTTATCAATTACATAATTGTTAAAGTTAGTTCTATTGAACGTATACGTATAAGAAGGATTAATTGTAATCAAATCTTCAATAGACCAATTCATAAATACTCGTGGCCCTAATTCATAACCTGATGATTCATATAGAACAGCATTAGTTAAACCTTGCGCATAATCTAATCCTAAATCTAATGATGCTCCTGTTTTAAATGTGCGTTTTTCTTTTTTAAATACTTTACTATAACTCAATCCGGCATAACCGTTGTATGTTCTACCAATATTCTGATAAGTAGTTGTTGCTTTATAATCGGCATCATAAGTAGTTGAAGAAACTATTTCATTTTTATTATAATCAAGACCTCCATATATATAGAAGCCACTTCTTGTAGCATAATCGTAATTGTTGTAGTTCAAATACAAACGGTATAATTCTCTTGGTTTCAAATTTTCATTACCTAAGAATGTGTGCAACGGATTTTCTATATTCTCGTAAGGCAATAATTGTGTTGCTGAAGGCATTTCTACCTGATAAGAAGAATAGGTATAAATTGACTTCGATTTATCCAAAGTAACACTCAGATAGCCATTAATATTAGGATATAGGTATTTTTGAGTTAAATTGGTTTGTGTTCCCAAATACAATGACTGATTTTGGTAATTGATATTGTCTGTTCCAAAACTGATTCTTCCTCTTATTTTCTTTTTTCTCAATTGCAAAGCAAAACTCGGCGTGAACGTAATCTTTTTAGAATCTATATCTCTTGAAAGAGCAGCATTAGAACTGGAATAGGCATCCGTAAACGGATCAAAATCAAACGTATTTTGATAATCTTTACTATTTTCCCAAGCATAACTTGCCTGAATGGTAAAATTTAAGGAGTCATTAATTGGCTGAATATATCTAATAGAACTGCTATAACTGTTTTTTCGCTCAGAATTGATACGATTTTGATCCCGCTCATCATCTGCAGCACCTGACTGATAAAACGAAGTTTTAGAATAGGTTAATAAATCTGTTTCATTCTTTGAGTTGGTATTATTAAAACTCACCCCAATTCCTTTTCCTTTTTTATTGAACTTCTTAAACAAATACAAATTGTTCTTAAAACTGGTGAAATCTGTTTCAGAATGATCTTTTGAAACATAATCGTTAGTTAAATCATTATTCTCATCATAAGTATTTTGAAAACTTTCATAATGATTTGTATTATTATTCTTTGATAATGTCGGAGAAATATATAACGTTGTTGTCGAATCAATTTTCACTTCAAAATCCATATTAAGATTGTGTCCGTCTACAATATTGTGAGAAGTTGATTCTGAGACCGTATTAGTATTTCCCGTAGGTAAAAGATTTATTCTGTTTGTTCTATTTCGGTTTTCAGAGTCTGCTTTATTAAAATAGTAACTAGCATTCGGGTCGATTTTTTTATTGAACCATTCATCACTAAAATTAATTCCAATCATTGAAGATTTTGTAATCCCCGTATTTCCTCCGAAACGCATTCCGTTAATCCCAAAACTACCGTCTCCGTTCACCCAGATAGACGTATTTCGACCGCCTCCCATATTATCAAATATCTCGTCCATAGAAAAACCTACGGAATTAATATTATTAGAAGAGCCTAATATACTGAGCTTTTGAGTGTCTTTGAAATAATTAAACAACAAACTGGATTCATACCGATCATCTGTACCATAGCCTGCAGTAGCCTTACCGAAAAGTCCTTTATTTTTATCTTCATCTATAGTCAGGTTAATTGTTTTTTCATCGGAACTTGCTCCCTGACCCGATAACTCTTCTTCTTTGGTCTTAGTATCTGTTACTTGAATTTTGCTAATCATTTCAGCCGGAAGATTCTGTGTCGCAATTTTTCCATCCTTTCCAAAAAACGGCTTCCCATTCACTAAAATGTTATTTACCTCTTTACCATTAACCGTAATTTTCCCGTTTTCGTCAATCTCTACTCCAGGAAGCTGTTTTAACAAAGCTTCTACATTAGCATCGGGTCTAACCTTAAAAGATGATGCATTAAATTCTAATGTATCCGTTTTAATCACTATAGGTGGTGTTTCTCCTTTTACAACAATTTCGTTTAAAGATGAAACATTTTCTTTTAATAAAATGGTTCCTAAATTTTTATCGTTTTGTAAATTATCAAATGGCTTTTTATAGTCTAAAAATCCATTATACGAAACTTTCAATAGCAAAGGATAATCGAGCTTTCTTATTTTCAATTCAAAATTTCCGTTGTGATCGGAAATGGTATAATCTACCACAGTTGAATCAGAAACTTTTGTAAAATAAACTGTTGCGGATTCTAATGGCAACTTTAAACTTTCATCTAAAATCTTTCCTGTGATCTTGACTGAATTTTGCGCATAATTGAGTGTAAAACATAATAGAGTTAAAGCAAGTAAAATTTTTCGCATACTTAAAAAAAATTGGATGGTAGTTTATCTTATAAAGACGACGAAATAAAGGTTTTATTGTCTAAAGCCAAAAAGGGTTACGAAAGTTTTAACATTTTTAACTTTCCTATAGACAGAAACTAGCCCTAAAAAAATAAACATTTCTTCATAAGCACAAAAAAACCTGTCTGATCAGACAGGTTTTTACAGTTCACTAATATCCAAACTAAATCACTATAGACTGACCTATATGGATATTTTCGCAGTTCATATACTCACAAGTATCTTTGCGATTTAAAATAGTTTCGGCAATAATATCACCAATAAATGTGATTCTTACACAAAGTTTATAAACTTCCAATTCCAATTATTTTTGGACTTCCGCTAATAGGCTTTATTATAGTTATTGGAGATGGCGGTCCATTAGATTTATCCTTTTTCTGAATCCAAATTTGGTATTTCTTCCCTTCAATATAATTATCTTTATATCCATCATAACTTTTTGCTGTATAAGTAACTCCAGTAATTACAACAGGCGAAAAATAAAATTTTGCATTATAAAAATCCTTTTTTAAACTATATAACACGATATCTTCAGCAGGTTTTAAACCAAATTCATCTAATAAATTTCCACTAATCAATCCTCTGTCATATAATACTTGAGCAGCTTCTTCCTGATTTGAGCTATTTAATAATACTCCTAAATATTCATTAAGTAATTCCTTAACATCTTTTGGAATTGCTGAAATCTTAATGTTGTTTTTTTGAGCAAATGAAAGATTTGTAATTACAAAACAAACGGCAAAAAGAAATGATTTCATAGATCTAATTTTTATAGTATAATCAAAAATATGAAAGAACATTTGTCTTACTCTTATTATGATATGAATAGAAAGTAGTTTGTTACGAAAGTTAGAAAAACTGTAATGAATTAAATTAATTCTTTCCTTTTACATCACATTTTTAGTATTTCGAAACATAGTTAGACGGTTCCATAACATGGATTAGCAAATTGAAACAAAACTTATTAGATTTACCTTAAAACAACTATCAATGAAACTATTAGCAGGATGGGTGAATTTTGTAAATCCTAATAGATATCCCGAAAAAATGGGAGTAAAATTAAATCCGGAAGAACATTATTCCGAAAGGGTTTATGCTAAAATAAATCAGTTGTGTGTTGAAAATAACGAATTTGCTGTAAGTTTTGAAAGCTTTAGTATTAAAGAATTTGATTTAAGTGTTTTACAGAAGATTCCAAACGTGCATTCGCTGATCATAAATTTATTTTCTTGTGAAATTTATCTACACCCCGAAGCTTTGTTTGAATTAAAAAACTTGAAACGATTATCCGTTCACGGAAGAAATTTCAAATCCATGGGAAACAATTTGTTTGAATATGAAAATTTAAGAAACCTTATCTCTTTAGATTTTTCAGATTTGAGCGAAAGTACGGTGGATTTGAACTTCTTGAAAAATTTAAAGGAATTACGCTATTTAACTTTAAAAAGCAAAGAAGAAATTTCAACAGAGTTTCTCAATTATATGCCTCATTTGGTTCAATTATTTCTTTATGAATTAACACTAAAATCAGATTTCAATGAAGTAAATAATCCACCTCCATTAATTGATTTATGGATGAACAGAGTAAAAACCAGCAACTGTCTGGATAGTATTGCTGTTTTTGAAAATTTAATAGAATTGAGGTTTGAGGATTTATCTGTAGATGAACTGAATTTTAAAGAAGTAATGCCTTCCCTAAAAAATCTATTGATTGATAAAGCTTCTACTCCTATGACTTTTAAAGGTTTGGAAAACCTAATCAATTTAGATAAATTTTCACTTAGCGAAGTAGTCGAAAATCAATCGTTTTTCCGAAGTGTTAATATTCCAGCTTGGGTAAAATCTGCCAGCTTCACTCCAATAACTTCAAGAGAAACATTTGATAATTACCGTTAATTTATTGAATAAACATGCAAACTGTTTTGCTTTCGGCTGATGCAAAAATATACAGCGTACCATCACCCCAAAAGTTCATTTGATTGTAAATCAATTCCGCAGTATTTTGTTCAGAATAATATACCGTACCAGAATTTCCACGAACATTTTCTTCGCTCTTTCTCCATTCACGTCCTTTTAATGGCACATTACTTTTCGATACTTTAATAAACTCTGTCATCTTAGAATCGAGCTGCATCACAAAATCCATTCGTTTACCCGTTTTAGGACAATGCGGAATGTATGGTGTTTGTTTCCAATAAGGAATCCCTGCTCTCGTAGTGAATTCGTTTAACAGTTTGGGGAAAAATGAATGATCTGAAAATTGAAATTCTACTTGTTGCATAGAGTAATTCATCCAAGTATCCTTATTAATGTATTCTCCATGCGATGTGCTAGCATTTTCTACTTCTTCCCAATTGATTATTTGTGGTTGTAACGGACTGGAAATATCGAGAAAAACCTTTTCTACATTGCTGTAAATTGGAAAAACAAGAGGTAATTCAAAATCAAAACCCAATTTTATCATTTCTGATTTTCCCAAATGTCCTAAATACTGAAACGAAACAACACCTGCATTCGGAAGTTCTAGATTATTTGGTTTTGTTCCACCCAAATAACTTTCAGTTGGTTTCCGAGTAAAAGTTAAAGCCACACGAATAGGCTCTTGTAGTTTTGAAGGTATTTTTACATTTTCAAAGCCTTCAGGAAGTTCTAATTCTACATTCTGATTTTCACTTTCTTTTCCTATATTGAATGCTCTAATCAGTTTATGCTCTTCAAATACAAGCTGCATAGCATAATTCAACTTTCTTGCGGTTTCTTCATCTATATTTGAAATTGAAAGAAGATCATTGCATTGTTGCGTTCCGTCTAACTTTAACGAATAAGAATCTTCAGAAGTGAAAATTGTTTGTTGCATATTTTATTTTTAAGCGAATCCCTTAATTCAAACTCCAATATATTCAAAAATATTTTCTTTAAAACCAATAGTCGACTATTTATGCTACCGAAAAGAACAATAGTTTACTATCGTATTTTTACTGAACACTCTCTAAAGGTTTTGTATTTGGAATAGCATTAGCAGAGACCTTTTCTTTTGCTCGCTTTTTTAAGTAAAAAATAGCTCCTGCAACAACTGCTAATAATGTAATTGCAATAATTGGTCGATAAAACAGCCATGAAATAGTAATAATTAATAATGACCAAACAAATCCAACTATTGTGACTACTAAACCAACTCCGGCTCCAACAATGTTAGATAAAAATGGTAATACTTTAAATAAAGTTTCCACAATACTAAACATCATTTTTAAACCAAATATCACGAAAAACATTCCAGCAATACGAAATATCCAGTTAAGTGTAGAATTGTTTGAATGTGCGGTAGCAAACATGTTTTCTGCACTTACGGTTCCTTGAGCTACTTCGGAAACTTCTTTGCCATTTTTAGCCACATAAGGTTCAAAAGTAGAACCGTTTACTTTAGCCAAAATTGAAATTACTGCTGGCTCTGTTTTAACTACAGTTATACGAACATCTCCAATTTGAGGATTTGAAGAAGATTTACCAATATATGCTACATTGTTATTAATCGCAAGCATCATAGTTTTTGTCGTATCTGTTGGAGTTACAGTATTAGTATGTCCAGTATTCTTGAGGATTTTATCGTTCCAAATTTTTTGCTTTTCCGAATCAAGCGAAATTTTTGCAGGCGTACTTCCTTCTATAGAAGAAATAATAAAATTAGGCAATTTATAAGCTCCAAAAGAAACATTTTCAGATTGTATTTCCTGACTTTCAATGTTTTCAATTATGAAGTTTTTATTCTGATAAAAAGGATCTTTAAATTCTGATGAATTGATAGGCTCATTAGTCCACTTTTTTTCATAAGTATAGGTAGTTTTCTTCTCTTCACTACCTCCTATTTTATCTTTCGTTTCTGTTTTTGACTTTTCTACCCACTGATAATATTCTACTTTTCTATTCAGTTTTACTGAATTTTCTTTAACTCCTAGCAAATCATCAGTCAAAGTATCTTTAGTATCTGCCATCGCAGAAGCATGAATGAATTTACCATTAAGATTTGAATCAATTTTTGAAACATCAGTAACAGGAACAACTATATTTTGTCCTTCTTCTAATGCCTTTTTATTTTTAACGAAATTACCTTCGTTCCAAAAGAGCATTCCTGTTCCTGCCGCGAAAAAAGCTAATCCAACTATAATTCCTTTTAATGAATTGCCAAGACGAGTACCATAACCAGTTTTTGTAGTTTCTGTATAAGCCATTTTATAAAATTTAATAGATTGTATATTAAAAAAGTATACCAACTCAAAAATATAAAACGCCTAATATGGTTTTAGAATAATGTTACAGAATAAGGCTAACTTGTAACGAATAGAAACTATACTGTTATGAGTTTACAAAAGATTCAGTTTTTTCATCAACTCCTCTTTATAGCTTTTACTCACAGGAATTATTTCGCTATTAATGGATACATATTCAGAGGTAATTGATTTAATTTTAGAAACATTAACAATGTAAGAACGGTGCACTTGATAAAAAATATCTCTTGGAAGATTTTCTGTCATGTTTTTAAGTGTGTCCCGATATAAATATTTTTTATCTGAAGTACAAATATGAACATAAACACCTTCCGATTTGATTAATAAAATATCATCAATTTGCAATTTGACATAAGCATTATCTTGCTTTATAAAAATAGTTGAATCTTTTGTGTTAACTGAACTATTTGAAACAGATGCTTTAAAATTATTAATTGCTGTTTCAATTGTACTGTATAAATTTTCTTTTACAAAAGGCTTAACTAAATAACCATTGGGTTTAGCTGTTTGAGCACAATCAATAGTAATTTTATCGGAATAAGAAGAAATAAAGATTAAAGGAATATTATAATTAGCACGAATATAGTGTGCAAAATCAATTCCAGATAAAGCTCCTCCAATATTAATATCTAATAACATAATATCTATGGCGTGGTCTTTAAGTAACTCCAAACCATCTTCGTATGTTATAGCATAATCTGGAACTTCATAACCTATCTCTTTTAAATATTTAGAAAGTTCCTCACAGATTAATACTTCATCGTCTAAAATTCCAACTTTTATCATTCTTAAATATCTTACAATCTCTATCTTATCGATTATATTTTACCAATATTACCTGTAAACAGAATTAGAATAATAAAAATAAAATTTTAAGAAGAATATTAAGTGTTTTTTCCTCTTTTTTTATTAAAAAAAGAGAATCAAAAAGGATTCTCTTTTTAAAAAACTAAAATATTCAACTTGATTAATTATTCATTTAAAAAAACATTCGAATACGAACTAAATTACAATAGATTGTCCAATATGGATATTTTCACAATTCATATAGTCGCAAGTATCTTCCCGATTTAAAATTGTTCCAGCAATAATATCTCCGATATTTGTTGTCGAAACAAAAGCTTCACTATTCAAATCTTTGGTAACAATTCCTTGATCGATGCTTTTATTTACAGCTTGACGAACGGCTTCTGCTTCATCATTTAATCCGAAATGATCTAACATCATGGCTGCACTTAAGATAGAAGCAATTGGATTGGCAATATTTTTCCCTTTCGCTTGCGGATATGAACCGTGAATAGGTTCAAATAACGCTACACCATCACCTACCGAAGCAGACGCCAATAAACCGATAGAACCGCCAATGACACTTCCTTCGTCAGAAATAATATCACCAAACATATTTTCGGTCAAAATCACATCAAATTGACTCGGATTTAAAATCATTTGCATCGCTGCATTATCTACAAATAAGAAATCTAAAGCTACTTTGGGATAACTTTTCGCTACTTCCGAAACCACTTTTCGCCACAAACGAGACGATTCTAAAACATTGGCTTTATCTACCAAAGTCACTTTATTTTTACGTGTTTGAGCCGCTTTAAATGCCAAATGAGCAATGCGCTCGATTTCAAATTGGGAATACTCACATAAATCGGATGCCGTTTTTCCGTCTTCGCTTAATTTCTTTTCGCCAAAATAAATCCCTCCGGTCAATTCGCGATAAATCACCATATCGGTTCCTTGAATAATTTCTTTTTTCAAAGGCGATTTATCCAATAACGAATTATAAGCCGTTACCGGACGAATATTGGCAAACAAACCCAATTCTTTTCGCAACTTTAACAAACCTTGTTCTGGTCTTACTTTTGCAGACGGATCGTTGTCGTATTTTGGTTCTCCAATAGCACCAAACAACACCGCATTCGCATTTTTACAAACCTCCAATGTAGCATCTGGCAAAGGATTTCCTGTTTCATCGATAGCAATGGCGCCAACCGGAGCCGGGTTAAACTGAAACTCATGTTTAAAACTTTCAGCCACTGCTTTTAACACTTTGATACTTTCCTGAATTACTTCCGGTCCGATTCCGTCGCCCGAAAGTACTGCAATTTTAAAATTCATAAGACAAGGTTCTATTTTGTTCAAATTGTTCTATCTCTGCTTTTTTGCTTACTAAAAAGTCTATGTCATCATAACCGTTTAGCATGCATATTTTTTTATACGAATCAATTGCAAACGATTCGGTTTTATCGTTAAATGAAATTGTTTGTGTTTCCAAATCAACCGTAATTTCAACTTCCGAATTATCTTCAATTGCTTGAAACATTTCCTTTAAAAACTCCGGACTCACTTGAATAGGCAACAACCCATTATTGAGTGCATTTCCTTTAAAAATATCGGCAAAATAACTAGAAACAATAACTTTAAAGCCATAATCTGTTAAAGCCCAAGCCGCGTGTTCACGACTACTTCCACATCCAAAATTATCGCCAGCCACTAAAATGGAACCTGAATATTTAGAATTATTCAATACGAAATTCGGAATTTCTTCATTTTTATCGTTGTAGCGCCAATCTCGGAATAAGTTGTTTCCAAATCCAATTTTGTTAGTCGCTTTTAAGAAACGTGCCGGTATAATTTGATCGGTATCCACATTCTCAATAGGAAGCGGAACCGCTTTTGATTGTAATAAAGTGAATTTTTCCATTTAGTTCAAAGTTAACGTTAGGTCTACAATTTTCCCTTCTACAGCCGTTGCCGCCGCCATAACCGGACTGGCTAAAAGCGTACGAGCACCTTGTCCTTGTCGCCCTTCAAAATTTCGGTTTGAGGTAGAAACACAATATTCGCCTGATGGAATTTTATCATCATTCATTGCTAAACAAGCCGAACATCCCGATTGTCTGATCTCAAAACCTGCCGATTCAAAAATGGCAGTTAAACCTTCTTCCTGAATTTGTTTGGCCACTTGTTGCGAACCCGGAACAATCAACGCCGTAACGTTGGCTGCTTTTTGTTTTCCTTTAATATAATTGGCCGCAGCTCTAAAATCTTCGATTCTAGAATTAGTACAACTTCCTATAAACACATAATTAATAGGCTTTCCAACTAAATGTTCGCCTTTTTGAAAGCCCATATATTCCAACGCTTTGTCAAAAGACGGATCATTTTCCGGACTTGGAATCGCTTGATTCACACCAATTCCCATTCCCGGATTGGTTCCGTAGGTAATCATTGGTTTAATATCTTCTGCATTAAAGCTATATTCTTTGTCAAACACAGCGCCATCATCTGTTGGCAAGGTTTTCCAATGTGCCACATATTGTTCAAACTGCTCGCCTTTTGGAGCAAATTTTCGTCCTTTAATGTATTCGAAAGTTACCTCGTCAGGAGCAATCATTCCTCCGCGAGCACCCATTTCGATACTCATATTACAAACGGTCATTCGTCCTTCCATCGACATTTCTCTGAAAACATTTCCGGCGTATTCACAGAAATATCCCGTTCCGGCATTGGTTCCAATTTGAGAAATAATGTATAAAATCACGTCTTTTGGCGAGACTCCATTTGCCAACTTTCCGTTAACATTTACTCGAAGACTTTTCGGTTTATTCAACAACAAACATTGGCTTGCAAAAACTTGCGCTACCTGACTGGTTCCAATTCCGAAAGCAATAGTTCCAAAAGCACCATGCGTTGATGTGTGGCTGTCGCCACAAACCATGGTCATCCCCGGCAATGTAACGCCTAATTCGGGAGCGATGACGTGAACAATCCCTTGGTATTCATGCCCTAAACCATACAACTCAATTCCGTTTTTCTCACAGTTTTTTGTCAATTGCTCTACCTGATTTCGAGACAATTCGTCTTTAATGGGCAAATGCTGTTCTTTTGTAGGCACGTTATGATCGGCCGTTGCCACAATTTTCTGTTTCCTGAAAACAGGAATATTTCGTTCTTCCAATTCGGCAAAAGCCTGCGGACTTGTTACCTCATGAATTAAATGTTTGTCGATATATAAAATTTGAGGTCCGTCGGGAACAGAACTGACCACATGACTGTCCCAAACTTTATCAAATAAGGTTTTCTTTTCCATAATTTATAGTGCAATACCTATTCTACAATGTTCAATAATACGATGAATATCATCATTTACCACTTCTTTTTTACGATCGGCTACTTTTAAAAACTCAAGATAAACAGCATCTAACTGAAGTTTTGTTAGTTCGTAACCAATGTTTTTAGCACGATACGCCAAAGCCGCACGACCGCTACGCGCCGTTAAGATAATCGAAGATTCGGTAACTCCTACGTCTTCCGGATTAATAATTTCGTAAGTCGCTCTATTTTTGATGACACCGTCTTGGTGAATACCTGAACTATGAGCAAAAGCATTGGCTCCCACGATAGCTTTATTGGGCTGAACAATCATTCCCATCGTATCTGAAACGAGACGACTGATATCATTCAGTAACTTCGAATTAATGTTGGTATCCAAATGCAAACCCGGATGTTGGCGCAAAATCATCACCACTTCTTCCAAAGCCGTGTTTCCTGCGCGCTCTCCTATTCCGTTTATAGTACATTCTATTTGACGAGCACCGTTTACAACGCCCGAAATAGCATTGGCTGTTGCCAAACCTAAATCGTTATGGCAATGGCACGACAAAATAGCATTTTCAATGCCCACAACATGCTCGGAAAGGTATTTGATTTTAGCTCCGTATTCTTCAGGCAAACAATAGCCTGTTGTATCGGGAATATTCAAAACAGTTGCCCCTGCTCTTACCACTTCCGTACATACTTTTGCTAAAAACTCGTTATCAGTTCTACCGGCATCTTCCGCATAAAATTCAACATCATCCACAAAAGTTTTCGCATACGAAACCGCCTCCACAGCACGTTCTATGATTTCGTCTTTGGAAGCGTTAAATTTGTATTTGATGTGAGAATCGGAAGTTCCTATTCCGGTATGAATTCTAGGTTTTTTAGCGTATTTCAAGGCTTGAGCAGCCACTTCGATATCATTTTTTACGGCACGTGTCAATCCGCAAACTGTAGCATTTTTTACTTCTTTAGCAATCGCTTGCACGGCTTCAAAATCGCCGGGACTGGAGACCGGAAATCCTGCTTCGATGACATCGACTCCCAATTCGTCTAACTTTCGAGCAATCGTTATTTTTTGCTCTTTATTTAGTTTACAACCCGGAACTTGTTCGCCATCTCGCAATGTGGTGTCAAAAATATAAACTCTTTGATTATTCATTTTCTAGTAGATTGTTCCTTGCGAATTTATTTTATAGCTAAAAAAAGTTTACATTTGATTTTAAGTGAATTACAACGTCAAATCTAATAAAAAACAACACAATTAACTCATTTACAACAATTTAATTGATTTAATTTTACGATGGCTAACACTTCTAAAGATTTTTTGTTTGTCCTAATTAAGTCCTTATCTAAGTCAGAAAAGCGACAATTTAAGCTCTATGTCAACCGAATTGGAATGAATACGGATGCTAAATTTTTGCAACTTTTTGAACTTTTAGATAAAATGACCGATTATAGCGAAGAAAAAATCCTAAAAAGTGATGTTGTAACCAAAGTTCAGCTTTCCAACTTAAAAGCACATTTGTACAAGCAAATATTGGTCAGTTTACGACTGAATCCAACGTTACAAAACATGCGTATTCAAATTAGAGAACAAATCGATTTTGCTACTATTTTGTACCAAAAAGGGCTTTACAAACAAAGTTTAAAACTGTTAGAAAAAGCCAAAGCAATGGCGCTGGAACACGAAGAAAAAAACATTGCTTATGAAATTATTGAGTTTGAAAAAGTAATTGAATCACAATACATTACGCGAAGTATTTCCGGTCGGGCTGACGAATTGAGTATTCAAGCCAGAGATTTGAGTCGACAAAATGTGGTGGCTAGTAAATTATCGAATCTTTCGTTGCAATTATATGGCTATTTGCTGAAACACGGTTATGCCAAAAGTGATGACGAAATGAAGAAAATCACCCAATATTACAACGATCGCATGCCGGAATTTGATTTTGAAGATTTGGGTTTTCGCGAAAAATTGTGGTTGTATAAAGCCAATTTATGGTATAGCTTTTTGATTCAGGATTTCTTGGGTTGCTTCAAATATGCGTCAAAATGGGTGGATTTGTTCTACGAATATCCTTCAATGATTGCTATCAATCCCATTTGGTTTATCAAAGGAAGTAATTATTTACTGGAATCCTTATATTTAGTGAAGCACCAAACGTATTTTAAGGACGCTTTAACTCGTTTTGAAAATACCTTATCCGATAAAAGTTTTCCTAAAAATGAAAATGTGTTATCGCAAGAGTTTTTGGCATTGTATAACGGTAAATTCAACTTGCATTTCTTAGAAGGCGATTTCAAAGGTGGTTTGCCTTTGGTTGACGAAGTTTTAACGCAATTGGAACTTTTTAACGAGCAAATTGACGAACACCATCACATGGTTTTCTATTATAAAATTGCTTCGTTGTATTTTGGAATGGGCGATAATTTAAAATGCATTTCGTATTTACAAAAGATCATTGGCAACAAAAATTTAGAAATGCGAGAAGACTTGATGTGTTTTGCCCGCGTGCTTAACTTGGTTGCCCACTATGATGCTCGTGAAGATGAACAACTTGATAAATTAGTCAAAGACACCTATCAGTTTTTAATTAAAATGAATGATTTACACGAAGTACAACGAGAAATGATTCGATTTTTGAGAAACTTGGGTTCCATTTATCCACACGAACTGAAAGATGCGTTCATTGAACTTCATGGAAAATTGAAGCGTTTTGAAAATCATCCGTACGAAAAAAGAGCTTTCTTGTATTTAGATATTATTTCGTGGTTGGAAAGTAAAATCTACAACAAACCCGTTGCGCTTGTTATACAAGAAAAAGCCTTAAAAGTAAATCGTTGATTATTTTTGTCTGAAATAAATATCGATTGGCACTCCCGAAAAATCGTAAATGTCTCGTAATTTATTTTCAATAAAACGTTTGTATGGTTCTTTTACGTATTGCGGCAAATTGGCAAAAAACACAAACTGAGGCGTTGGTGTTGGCAACTGCATACAATATTTAATTTTGATATATTTTCCTTTGATAGCCGGCGGTGGCGTAGCCTCTATAATTGGCAACATCGTTTCGTTAAACTTAGAAGTCGCAATGCGTTGTTTTCTGTTTTCAAAAACCTGAACGGCTGCTTCTAACGCTTTTAGCAAACGCTGTTTGGTCAATGCTGAAACGAATAAAATAGGCACATCAGTAAAAGGTTCGATCTCTTTGCGAATGCTAGCTTCGTATTGTTTTGCTGTCATGGTGTCTTTTTCAACCAAATCCCATTTGTTTACCAAAATGATCACTCCCTTTCTATTTTTTTGTGCCAACCAAAAGATGTTTTGATCTTGACTTTCGAAACCACGAGTAGCATCGATCATTAAAATACAAACATCAGCATGTTCAATAGCACGTACCGAACGCATTACCGAATAGAATTCTAAATCTTCTTTTACTTTTGCTTTTCTACGGATTCCGGCAGTATCTACTAATTTGAATTCGAAACCGAAACGATTGTATGTAGTATCAATAGCATCACGAGTGGTTCCGGCGATATCGGTTACTACAAAACGATCTTCACCAATTAAGGCATTGATAAAAGATGATTTTCCTGCATTTGGTCGACCTACAACCGTAAATCTCGGCAACGGATTTTCTTCTTCCTCTACGTCCGGTAATTCCGGTAAAACTTCCACTAATTTATCTAAAAGTTCTCCGGTTCCACTACCGCTCATTCCGGCAATAGTGAAATATTCGCCTAATCCTAACGAATAAAACTCAACAGCATCGGCTACACGCATAGCATTGTCTACTTTGTTCACCGCAACCAAAACCGGTTTTTCTACCTTGCGAAGCAAATTAGCCACTTCCATATCCATAGGTGTAACACCTTCTTCTACATCTACCACAAAAATAATAGCATCAGCCTCATCAATTGCTAATTGCACTTGGCGACGGATTTCGCCTTCAAAAACATCATCAGATCCAACGATGTAACCACCAGTATCAATTACTGAAAATTGTTTGCCATTCCACTCACTTTTTCCATAATTTCTATCGCGCGTAACGCCACTTACCGAATCTACAATGGCATCGCGTCGTTGTATTAAACGATTGAAAAAGGTTGATTTCCCTACATTTGGCCTACCTACTATGGCTACAATATTATTCATCTTCTTGTTTTTGAATGTGCAAAGATACTTTTAAAATTTAGAAATCCGAAATCCGAATTTAGAAAACAAATGTTCTTTCTTTTCAGAAATTCATCCATTTTCGGTTAGGAAATTTACTATTTAAAAAAAATATACTATTTTAGTTCTAAATAACTTGCTTATGGAACCGGAAAAAGAGTTGCGTTTGCGTTTGCGCTTTTATAAGACTACCTCTAAATCAGTAGAAGAAATTAAAGCTAGTTGCGAAAGCTTAAAAACAGAAGTAGCTCCTGATTTTCATATTAAAACACTAGACAACCATATTTGGTTGAGCATTGGTGCTTTCAAAAGAGAAAAATACTCTCCTAATTTACATTTGGAAATTGAAAAGATGGAAGACGGCAACACAGCTGTTAACGGTTTATTTGGCCCGGACCCGGTTTTATGGACAATGTTCATGTTTCTGCACTTCATAGTCGCCGGAATCTTCATTATTTTCGGTTTAATTGCTTACTCTAAATGGACTTTACACCAAAATTTTGCACTTGACATTTCCATTATGGTTCTTATGGTGGGCTGCTGGTTTATTCTTTACTTTTTAGCCCGACGTAATCGTACCCGAGGAATTCCTCAAATGCATGAACTTGAGGCATTAATGGATAAGATTTTGTATTGATCTTTAAATGTCATTTTCTTCTATCAATCTCATTATGTAATCAAAAAAATCTTTTATGTGATTTCTCACTTTGTTCGAAATGACATAAAAAAACCTGAAACAAGTTCAGGTTTAAGATTATTTTTGATTGTAGCCAAAGCGTTTTAACTGACGTAAATTGGTTCGCCAATCTTTGTTAACTTTCACATACGTTTCTAAATGGATTTTTTTGCCAAAGAATTTTTCTAACTCTTCGCGTGCTTGAATCCCTACTTTTTTGATCGCTGCTCCTTTATGACCAATGATGATTCCTTTTTGTGTATCGCGTTCCACCATAATGAGCGCACGAATGCGAATGATGTCATCGTCTTCTTTGAACTCTTCGGTTTCTATTTCTACCGCATACGGAATCTCTTTATCATAATTCAATAGGATTTTCTCACGGATGATTTCGTTCACGAAGAAACGTTCGGGTTTATCGGTTAAAGTATCTTTAGGATAAAACGGTTCTGATTCGGGTAATAATGCTATAATTCTATCAAAAACGGTTTGTACGTTGAAGTTTTCTAAAGCGGAAATGGGAATAATTTCGGCATTAGGCACTTTCTCCTTCCAAAGTTGGATTTGTTCCTCTAACTGCTCTTGGTTAGACTTATCAATCTTATTCAATAGCAATAGAACCGGAATTTTAGAATGGATAATTCGCTTAAAGAAAGCTTCGTCTTTCAAGTCCCTCTCTCCTATTTCTACCATGTATACTAAAACATCAGCATCTTCAAAGGCGCTTTTAACAAAATCCATCATAGAATTCTGTAATTCGTAGGCTGGTTTGATGATTCCCGGCGTATCGGAAAAAATAATTTGGAAATCATCTCCATTCACAATTCCGAGAATTCTGTGACGTGTTGTTTGCGCTTTGCTTGTAATAATAGACAAACGTTCGCCTACTAAAGCGTTCATTAGCGTTGATTTACCAACGTTGGGGTTACCAATAATATTAACGAAACCGGCTTTATGCATTATGCTTCTTTTTTAAATTTTGACTCACTCAACCGAATGTCTACTGGACGTTCTCCTCTTAATATCAAATCAATAATATTAACAAAACCGGCTTTGTGATTCATGGTTATAATTTTATTTTGCAAAGGTAATACATCTGTTGAATTGCAAAAAATAAAAGTTTTTTACAAAAAAGCTTGCTTTTTGATATAATCGTTGTATTTTTGCAGTCCGATAACAGCGCGGGATAGAGCAGTAGGTAGCTCGTCGGGCTCATAACCCGAAGGTCACTGGTTCGAGTCCAGTTCCCGCTACTAAGTTGGTCACTTCAACCCTTTCAAAAGATTTTAGAAGTAGTATTTTGAATGTATTTTAAACTTCGTAGAAACGCACATCGCGGGATAGAGCAGTAGGTAGCTCGTCGGGCTCATAACCCGAAGGTCACTGGTTCGAGTCCAGTTCCCGCTACTAAATTTAAAGACCTAAGCTAAACTTAGGTCTTTTTTTATTTTACAATGAAAAAGAACAAAGAGTTTCCCTTGAAGAAAGTCCTATTCTTGCTCTACTCCTAACAAATAGAATCAAGAAATTGATTCTTCTTTTGGCTTCCAACACCTATCGAAAAAGCACCTATTCCACATCAGTTTCTTGAGAAGCCTATATTTTATCATCTTTATCTAATATAAGTTACTCTAAGTTTCAAAAAGTGTTACCTAAATATGTTTCTCCTTCTTTGGTTGTTTTCTGACTATTTACATTTTTGTCCCAATAAATAGAATTATCACTTCTCTTTACCCAATCTTCTCCCTGCATCCATCAGGGCCTATAAAATAAATCGGGTTAAAATGCATAATTATAAGGAGAATACTTTCTCATTTTCTCCGCCAATGGGTTAATGTTCATCCAACATCCTAAAGTCGGGTCGTAATTCTGGTTTGATAGTCGTACCAATTCAAACGAAGCTCGTCTTGGTATGCTTTACCATTATACTTATACTTTACTACCTCAATATAGCTCATTTAAGACACCTTGTATTGGTTTTATAAATATTTTGTAAAATTATTGGGGTTGTTATATGGGCTTTTGAAATGGGTTTGATGATTGAGGCAAAACGGGTAGGAATTGAATTGCCTTTACTAATTAATATTTGTTATTTTAAACATTACCTCTTCCTTTGATTTGGTACTAATTAAACTTTGTAACAAATCTAA
>QKBC01000010.1 GCA_003246205.1 Flavobacterium haoranii
CGACAACTGTGGCGTAAACGGAGAGACCAGTGGTACTTTGGCAGGAGTAGCAGGTGATGTGGTTACCAATGGTTGTACCCAATACATCGATTATACATTCAACATTACAGACGATTGTGGCAATCAGGCCGAACCTGTAGTGATTCGCGTAACCAGACTATTTGATGAAACTCCACCAACACTAACTTGTCCATCTGATATAGAAGTATTTGATTGTGATGGGGATCCGGTTATTGATATTCCAATAGCTTATGATAATTGTGATCAGGATGTAAGTGTAACTCCGATTCGTTCTGATGGTTTGGCATTGAATGATCCATTCCCGGTAGGAGAAACAGTGACTGTTACTTTTACAGCGGAAGATGATTGTGGTAATCAATCGAGCTGTAGTTTTACAGTACTGGTTAATTCATGTGAAAGTCCACATTGTACCTATACACAAGGTTTCTATGGTAATCTGAATGGAGTTGCCTGTACACCGGGCGGCGGTGGAGCTATGGCTCAGGATATTATGGTAGCGGCATTAACTAATGTCGGAGGAGAATTTAATTTTGGTAGTTTGAGTACAGGAAATTATTTCTTGTTGAAATTATCTGATATTAATGCAAATCCGATCCCTGCTCAAAATAATATCTTTAAAATGCTTCCGGGAGGCGGAACTCCAAGAAAATTGGTTGGTTTTGCTACCTATGATGTATATGCTACTTGGGCAGATAATGATCCGCTTAATGCAACTTTCAGAAGCAAAGGAAGAATTAATAATAATTTGTTAAGTCAAACAATAACATTATTCTTTAACTTACAAATGGATACTGCTTTGAACTCAGTTGTATTAGAGAGTACTTTTGCAACAGTTGATGTCGAATGTGGTACAGATACTCCAATTCCGGACACTACTCAAATTTTCAATATTCCGCAAAGTGTTATTAATTATTTGGATATGAATGGAGGGGCAACAGTTGCTAATTTGTTTATACTGGCAAATCATGCACTGGGAGCTGAATATATTGGTAGTTTATCTCATTCGGATATTAATCAGGCTGTAGATGCTATTAATAGAGGATATGATCGATGCAGAATGAAAGTAGCTGTTCCAACTGAAGAGACTTATACTGATTCATTCTCAGGAAGTATCTTTACCGCTGATTTCAAAGTTTATCCTGTTCCGTTCAAAGATTATATTACTATTCAATATTTGTTCCATTATCAATCAGATGTTGAAATTCAGATTTTTGATGCCAGAGGATTGTTGTTAATGACAACTAATGATAAAGATGCTTATTATGGCAAAGAGATTAGAATTAATACAACTTTTAATATGGTAGGTAGAGATGCTATTTATTATGTTAAAGTTATTTCTAAAACAGGTGTTTCGATCAAGAAAATCGTAGCGATGAGTTATT
Organism: Flavobacterium haoranii; assembly: GCA_003246205.1. Taxonomy (GTDB): domain Bacteria; phylum Bacteroidota; class Bacteroidia; order Flavobacteriales; family Flavobacteriaceae; genus Flavobacterium; species Flavobacterium haoranii_A. The sequence goes on from QKBC01000010.1 coordinate 1,404, forward strand.
AATTAAAAAAAAGCGACGAAAAGAAAAGGGCAATGATTTCATTGCCCTTTTTTATTTAGAATTTTAAAATAGTATTATAAAATTCAATATGTTTTTTAAATTCATTTATTCCTTGTGAAATACTCAAATAAGGAATTCCTTTTTTATGATTGGCTTTGCTAATTAAGTAAAGATAATGATAATGGCGAATTAATTCTTTCCAGCCAAAAAAGATAGAGTGTTCCGGATCGTAAATATGAGTGGGCTCACTGATAGCTCCGTTAATTTCTACAATTTGGAAGTTTTTGCCGTTCTCCAAGTCTTCAAAATCGGTAAACATAATATCCATTCTTCCATAATGAAATCCTTCAATCTGATCGCAAATTTCAGTAAAAGTAGCCTCTAATTTTGCCGTAATCTTATGACTTCTATCGATAAATTTTGTGCCTCTGCAGTGATTTCCATAAGGAACGAGATTAACGGTTTCATTATGATCTAAAACAGTATCTAAATAAGTACTATATTCTTTTTCTAAAACTTCCAGTTGGAATTCGTATCTAGGATCTTTTAATAAAATTTCTCTAATGTTTTCTTTCCCGTTTCCCGTAACAATTAAAAATTCTTTCCAGACAATTCCGGTTATTCTCCCTTTTTCTTCATTTGGAAGTTTAACATAGAATAATCCTATTTCATTAGGGAAAGGAATGCAATCTTGTAACAAGAAATCAAAATCAGCCTTTTGCCAATACAATTTTACTTCTTCTAGATCGTACAATTTTTTAACAGCGGTTCCTCTCAAACCGATATCCGGTTTAGCAATTAACGGAAATTGTATCTCTTTTTCTCTTATTTGTTCTTCTAGAACGGAAAAGTCTGTTTCAGGTCTAATTAAAACAGTTTTCGGATAATATTTTTGAGGAATTAAATCGTAAATCTCTTTTTTCGATTCCATGAAAAAACCTCCGTTTTTAATGGTTGGATTAGAAGCATTGAAATAAAAAAAGGATCTGGTTCTCAGTACATAAAAAATATATTGAAAATAAACGGGAAGATAGACTATTTGATAGGGCCAATATTCCCAATGAATTAATTTATGGAAAAATAAACGAAGTTTTCTCATAGGTTAAAGCGGTAAATATTGCATAGTTATAGTTCCGTTTGAGTCATAAAGACATTGAGTAATACTTACGGTTTTCAATTCATTATTTCGATTGATTTGTAAACCGAATTCTTGGTTCTCTTTTTGAGTGAACTGATGAAAATCTAAAACAGATTCAGGAGAGATAATTTCATTTTGGCTTAAAAATTCTTCGAACCATACTTTTCGTTGAGTTCTTATCGAAGCGCTGTACAAGGTTGAAGAAGACCAGATATGAGCTTGATTTTGATCTAAATTTTGTGTGGATTTCTCAAATTCATCCCATTGCAATTGATATAATTCATTTCCATTAAAAAAGACAATGGTAAAAGGTTCTATATCAGTTAAATCAGTTATTTGCCAAGTTTTTAAGATGTCTTTAGAAGCAATCAGGTCTAAAGCAATCAACCCTCTGCTTTTACGATACTTCGGTTTAGGAATGTGTTTTTCCTGAGCACCATTCAATAGAATAATAATATTTTCAGAATCATGTGCTATCCATGTTCCGCCTGCTTTCGGATCTTTCGGAAAACAGATCATTTTTCCATTAATCGTATACAAGTGCGGTGGAATAGCAGTTGCACGATTTGTTTTTTCGTCACGGTTAGATGTAAGGCAAAATCCGTTTTGAGTTGCCAAAAAAGTTACTGTGCACATTTTAAACGGTATTCAATGGTCGATTTAGCTACGCCGAAATTATCAGGTAAGGATACATGGGTAAGTTTTAGCGCAGCCACTTTAATTAAGGCTTGATGATGAATGCTGTGTTCTAAATTATACAACAATTCGCGAAAATAGTTAGTTTTGATAGAAAGTACAATAGAATCGACACCTTGTTCTAAAAGCATTTCTTTATCCGTTTTGTCAATTTCACAGCGTAAAACTTCTATACTATCAATAGCTGTTGTTATCTGAGTTTGTATTAAAACATTTCGTTCCCTGAAATCATAGTTTACAATACCTGAAGCGTAATTGTTTACCAAACATTGATAAAGTTCAACTATATGTCTTATATGCTCACCAATGCTGGCATTACTTAATTCAAAATGTTGTATTGTATAATCCTCAGGCTTTAATTGCCTTAAGAAATCAAGAATTTCGCAGAAATTATTTTTTACAGAAGAGATCAGCATTTTTATAGTTTGTTTTTTTAAGATAGAAAATTTTTAGCATCAGTGATCAGAACATAACAGCAACAGACAAATGTAATACAAGCCATGAAAAATAAACTTCCGTGGTCTTGATTCACTTCTATAGTAAGAATAAAAATATGTGATAGAATAGCACCTAACATCGTTCCGACTCCTAAAATAGCACCATAGAAAGATTTTTTAGGAATCAGGAGTAAAATAGAAGCAATTAATTCTATTATTCCGGTTCCGATTCTTCCATAAGGCTCTAAATTGAGCTTACTGAAAAGAGCAACACTTTCCGGTGCAGCTGTAAATTTATAAAATAAAGTTTGCAACATTATAACAGCCGGAATTATTCTGGACAACCAATAAAGCAATCGTTTCATGATTCTTATTTTTCCGGGATGAATTTGATTGAAACAGAATTGGTACAAAATCGTTTTCCGGTAGTTTCTCTTGGACCATCATCAAAAACGTGTCCTAAGTGGCTACCGCATTTAGCACACATAACTTCAGTTCTGACCATTCCGAAACTTAGATCTTCTTTGTAAATGACAGAACCTTTTATAGCTTGGTCAAAAGAAGGCCAGCCGCAATGCGAATCAAATTTAGTGTCAGACGTAAAAAGCTTATTACCACAAGCGGCACAAACATATTTACCTTTTTCAAAATAATCCCAATATTCTCCGGTAAATGCCCGTTCAGTACCTTTTTCGCGTAATACTCTATATTCTTCGTCGGAAAGTTTTGCTTTCCATTCAGCATCCGTTTTTTTGACTTCAAAGTTCATATCGTCACTTTTTTTAGTTTGTGATTGACAAGATTGAATCACTAAAATTAAGATTAAAAACAATATCTTTTTCATAGCACATTTTTTTTTGTTATTTTTTCCCAATTCATATCAGCTTTCTTTTTTAACGCTGTTTCATTTTTATTCCAGCTTTTTAGTGTGTTACTAAAATACGCATTATAAAATAAATAGAGTTTACCGTCTATAATTTTAAAAGTCTGAGGGCTAATCTCAACTTTTGAGCCGCTGTCTCCCATAGCATAAGCACACCATCCTCCATATTGAGGTTCGTATCGTTCCGGATTGGCTTCTAATAGTTTTTTATGGTCTAAAGAACTGCAATAATAAATGGTATTACGGACAGAAACAGCAAATTCTTTTTTTCCTTTTACTGCTTTTCCAATGGTAAAATAACTGATCGGATCGTAGCCTTGTAAAGCAACACCTGATTCCAGATTTCGATTTTCTTTTGGATTTTGGCCCAAACCGATCTGAAAAAAGGAAAGGATGATTACTAATACTATTTTCGTTTTCATAACTATTATTTTTAACAAAGTTATGACGCTTTCAACAATAGAAATGTAAACTACTTTACTTTACTGGCTAAATTTTTGAGTTGGGTAAGATTCGGGATTATGATTTCTTTTCTGGAGTAATAAATCTGATTCTCATTTTCCAACTCATTGAGTAGCGAAATAGTGGTCTGTCTGGAAGTGCAAATGATTTGGGCAATATCATTTTGCGTGAGATAATTTTCAATACGAATGCTTCCGTTTTCTTCTATGCCATCACGTTCAGCCCATTCTATTAAAAAGAGTAAAAGGCGAGTTTCTGCATTTAAAAAAATAAGATTGTTATAGTTGTTCTTCCATTTTTTGATTTTAAATCCAATAAATTTGGTATAAGATAATGCTAAATCCGGGTATTTTAGCATCAGGTTCTCAAAATCTGATAGCAGAAAACTACATATAATAACTTCATCAGAAAGTGCTTTGGCAACCTCATTCGAAACACCTTGTTCCAAAGTAAGTTCACCAAACAAGTCTCCTTTTTGAATGATTTCTTTTATTTGTTCATTGCCATCATCATTCATTTCAACAATTTTGATATTTCCTTTTTTCAATAAGAAGATCTGAGGAACTTTTGTATCCGAAAAATATAGAATATCTCCTTTTTTCGCTTTCTTAAAATTGGAAATAATACACAACTGTTTAATCTGACTATAACTCAGAATTCTAAAAAGCTTGTGGTCGCGTAAATACCAGTATTTTAACTCTTCATACATATAGTAAAGTTAAGTATTAATTTCCAGATCTTTGATGTACTCTTCATGTTCATAAAAGAACATTTCAAAAGCAGTCATCTTCTCATAAAAGAAATCAAAGACTTGAGCCCAAGTATTTTTATTGTTGATACTGATTCCTGTGAGTTCTACCCAAATTCGACTAATTTCTTTTCCACTTTCTAAAAAATAATGCCGTTCAAAAATAGCATCCGGTAAATAATCTTCTTGTAAAATAGCCTTTAGCGATTCTACTTTTTCAAAGTAAATTTTACGTTTTTCATCTTCTTTCGGCTCAATATCAAGCGAAACCTGAGCTTTTTTATTATCAATGTAAAATTTAAAAGAAACATCTTTAATCTTGGTATCATACAATAACCATTTCCGAGGATATTCTTCAGCAAAATTGATCCAAAATTCCTTTTTTATTTGACGGGCTTCTTCTTTACTAAACATAATTATGGCTAAAAAAATTGATTTTTGTTAAAAATTAAGCTAACTTTATAGGATGCAAAAAGCAAAGTTAACATTATGCTGTTTAAAGATTTTAAAAAATATGTTCCAAAAATAGAAAAAGAAAAATTGTTAGCTTCTGATGCCCATACAAAAATGGCACCATTAGAACGAATAACTTTTCTTAAGGACAATGATTTTTTAAAATATTCACCCAGAGAAGCAGCCGTTTTGATGTTATTATACCCAAAGAACAATGAAACACACTTGGTTTTAATTGTTAGAAATTCTTATCCGGGGGTTCATTCTTCTCAAATTGCTTTTCCCGGAGGAAAAGTTGAAGATATAGATATTAATTTGGAGCAAACCGCTTTACGGGAAGCTTATGAAGAAGTTGGTGTAAATCCTAAAAGTGTTGAGATTATAAAACCTTTTAGTCAAGTGTATATTCCGCCAAGTAATTTTTTAGTTTCTCCTTTTATGGGAATAGCAGATGAAGAAATTCAATTTACAGCTAATCCCGATGAAGTAAAACGAGTTCTTGAATTCCCGTTGTCTTCTTTTTTAGATGAAAAATCCATTGTTCAGGTTCAAATGACTACTTCTTATGCTAAAGATATCCAAGTGCCGGCTTTTAAGGTTGATAAGTATATTGTATGGGGAGCAACAGCTATGATGATGAGCGAACTTAAAATGGTAATCCAAAATTCAATATTAGTCAAAAGTATTTGATAATTAGCGGTTTGGACTAATTATAAATTGTGTAGAATTATAAAAACATGACATTTATCATGTTTTTAAAAGTACTATTAATCTATTTTCGTATAGTTTGAGATAATGTTATTGCATTACCTGTATATACCAACCAATATCTAAAAACATATGAAACAAGAGAGTAATCAAAATCAAACCTATTTGCAAAGTATAGAAGCGAATGGGTATACCAGAAGGGATTTTATGAAATTTGTGGCTTTTATAGGAGCCTATATGGGGGTTGAAAACACAGCTATTGGCCAAATCGCCAAAGCCTTGGAAACTACTCCGCGATTACCGGTAATTTGGGAACACTTTCAAGAGTGTACCTGCTGTAGTGAATCTTTTATCCGATCGGATCACCCTATTGTAGCTGATATTATTTTAGACAAAATTTCTTTGGATTATACCTTGACTTTAATGGCGGCATCAGGTCATCAAGCCGAAGCTGCTAAAAAAGCAACAATGGATAAGTACAAAGGTGAATATATTTTGTGTGTGGAAGGTTCTGTTCCTCTTGGTGCTGATGGAAATTATTGTTGTATTGCCGGAAAGAGCGCCTTAGAAACTTTAAAAGAATCAGCAGCAGGAGCCAAAGCAATTATCGCTTGGGGAAGTTGTGCAACCACAGGTTGCGTTCAAGCGGCTAAACCAAATCCAACGGGAGCTACGCCAATTGAAAAAATTATTACGGATAAACCAATTATTAATGTTCCGGGATGTCCACCAATTGGTGAAGTGATGGCCGGAATTATAGTTCACGTAGTAACTTTCGGAAGATTACCGGAATTAGATAGTGCCGGTAGACCAAAAGCTTTCTATTCTAAACGTGTTCACGACAGTTGTTACAGACGTCCTTATTTTGATGCTGGTTTGTTTGCAGAAACTTTTGATGATGAAAACGCTAAAAAAGGATATTGCTTGTATAAAGTAGGATGTAAAGGACCAAGTACTTACAATGCTTGTGGTAACATCAGATGGAATGGAGGCGTAAGTTATCCGATTCAATCAGGTCACGGATGTATCGGATGTAGTTCAAATAATTTCTGGGATGCAGGAAGTTTTTACACTCGCGATGCTTCTGTAATTGGAGGAGGTATCGAAGCCGATGCCGATACTATCGGTAAAGTAGCAATCGGAGCAGTTGCCGCCGGAGCCGCGGTGCATGCTGTAGCCTCTAACATTTCGAAAAGAAAAGATCTGAACAGACGTATTCATAATGCAATCGAAAACGAAAAAAGAGTAGAAGAGTAAATTTAAACCATAAACAGTTAAGAATATGGCAGAAAGAATAGTAGTGGATCCTATCACAAGAATTGAAGGTCACTTACGAGCTGAGGTTGAAATCAGCGATGGAACAATAAAAGACGCATTCGTATCTTCTACGATGGTTAGAGGATTGGAAAATATAGTTAAAGGAAGAAATCCGAAAGATGTTTGGGCTTTCGTACAACGTACTTGTGGTGTGTGTACCGCTTCACATGCTATTACTTCGGTAAGAGCAGTTGAAGATGCACTGGGAATTGTAGTTCCGCCAAATGCAGAAATGGTTCGTAATATGATGCTAGGAGCTTTGCACTTGCATGATCACGTAGTACATTTTTATCATTTACATGCTTTTGATTGGGTAGATGTAGTAAGCGGTTTGAACGCTGATCCAGTTAAAACCTCTCAATTAGCGCAATCAATTTCAAATTGGCCTAAGAGTTCGCCTGGATATTTTTCAGATTTGCAAACACGTTTAAAAAAGTTTGTAAACAGTGGACAATTAGGAATTTTTGCCAATGGTTATTGGGGACATCCGGCTATGAAATTACCACCGGAAGTTAACTTAATGGCTACAGCACACTATTTAGAAGCTTTAGAATGGCAAAAAGAGATCGTAAAAGTTCATGCAATCTTCGGAGGTAAAAATCCACACCCGAATTTCCTAGTTGGGGGTATGGCTTGTGCGATCAATTTAGATGATGCTAGTGGCTTAAACGCAGAGCGATTAGCATTTGTTCGTCAGTTATTAGAACAAGGGAAAGAATTTGTAGAGCAAGTTTACATTCCGGATGTATTGGCAATAGCCAGTTTCTATAAAGATTGGGGTAAAATTGGTGGATTCCACAATTTTATGGCTTTTGGAGATTTACCAATGCAAGGGTATAACAATACCGACCATAAAACATTTAAATTCCCTTCCGGAGTAATTATGGACAGAGATTTATCTAAAGTTCATGAGGTTGATATCCGTGATTTAAAAACAGTTGAGGAATATGTGAATAACTCTTGGTATGATTATGAAGGGGATGGAAATACCGGAAGACAGCCGTGGAGTGGTGAAACCAATATTAATTATACAGGCCCGCAACCTCCATATTCTCATTTAGATGTTGCTCAAAAATATAGTTTTATTAAAACGCCGCGTTGGAAAGGACATGCGATGGAAGTTGGTCCGTTAGCGAGGGTTTTAGTAGGATATGCTGAGGGAAGAGAAGAATATAAAGAAATTGTGAATTCAGCCTTGTCGAAACTAGAGCTGCCATTGGAAGCTTTATACTCAACTTTAGGAAGAACAGCAGCCAGAGCTCTAGAATCACAATTGGTCGCTAATTGGAATCTGGAATTCCACGACGAGTTAATCAAAAATATTAAAAATGGAGATACTCGTATGGCGAATATGGATAGTTGGGAAACTAAAGCTTGGCCGAAAGAATGTAAGGGTGTCGGTTTAGTTGAAGCACCACGCGGTGGTTTAAGTCACTGGATTGTTATCAAAGACGGGAAAGTAGCTAATTACCAACAAGTAGTTCCTTCAACTTGGAATGCTTCACCCCGTGATCCTAAAGGGCAACGTTCTCCTTATGAGAGTACATTACTAAATACACCTGTTGCTGATCCGGAATTACCATTAGAGTTAATCAGAACCATTCATTCGTTTGATCCTTGTATTGCTTGTGCTGTTCACCTATATGATGAAAAAGGTGAAATTGTAAAACAAGTAAATGATATCTCGGTGTGTACAATTTAGAATTAACAAAACTAAAAAATTATGGCAACAAAAAACTTTAAGCGTGTATACGTTTGGGAATTACCGGTAAGGGTTTTCCATTGGTTGAATGCCCTAGCCATAACAATATTAATTATAACAGGATTCATAATTAGTAATCCGCCGGCTGTTATGACCAATCATGAAGCTTCGCAACAATTTTGGTTTGGTTACGTTCGAAAAATACATTTTATTTCAGCTTATGTAATGGTAGCCGTAATGATTTTGAGAGTGTATTGGGCTTTTGTCGGAAATAAATTTTCAAATTGGAGAGTTTTCTTTCCATTCAATAAAAAAGGAATGAAAAATGTATGGCATGTTTTAAAATATGACATTTTCCTTCAAAATGAACAATCAGAAAATATTGAGAGCTTTAGTATCGGGCACAATAGTGTAGCTACAATTTCTTATTTAGTGATGTTTTTGCTGGCTTTACTAATGATGGCAACTGGTTTCGCTATGTACGCGCCAACTTCATCTTGGTTTTTCCCAAAAATGTTTACTTGGGTAACACCATTGTTTAATGATAATGAAATGTTGATTCGTAAGGTACATCATATTTCAATGTGGGCTTTCATATTATTTATGGCAGTACATATCTATTTAGTATTATTCCATGACTGGTTAGAAGGTAGAGGAGAAGCTTCAGCCATGATTAGTGGTCAAAAATTTGTATGCTCAGAAAGAGTACAAGAAGATATTAAAAAATAAAGCATTTTTGATTGAGACTATGAAAGAAGATATTTTAGCGTATAAACAAGACAATTTCCACTCAAAAGGAAACGATATTCTTATTTTGGGAATTGGAAATTACCTGATGGGAGATGAAGGCGTTGGTGTGCATTTTATCAATAATTTGGATCAATCAAAGTTTCCTGAAAATATAACTTTTATAGATGGAGGAACCGGAGGTTTTCTTTTGGTTCCTTATCTAGAAAGTCATCCTATCGCCATTTTAGTCGATGCAACAATGGATGGCAAAGAAGAAGGAACAATTTCGTTGTTGAAACCAAAATTTTCCAATGATTTTCCTTTGGCATTAAGCGGACACAATTTCGGATTAAAAGATATGGTCGAAATTTTGACTATGTTTGATAGGATGCCCCAAATCTATCTCTACACCATTACCATTTCTAAAATGGATCCAATGGTTGTCGGATTATCTCCAAAAGTGGAAGCGGCCATAGCCAAAGTAACGGATGAAATCTTAAATTTGGTTCAAAACATCAGAGAGCAGAAAGCAGTTTTCGTTGAATAAAACATTCAAAATACAGATTTCCGGAAGAGTTCAAGGAGTTGGTTTCAGACCTTTTATTTACAATTTGGTAACCCAATATAAAATTAAAGGAACTGTGACCAATACTGCTTTCGGAGTAGAAATTACAGCGCAAACTTCAGCTGAGGTGTTCCAACTTTTTTACGATAACATTTCGCTTCAAGCGCCACCAAGTTCTAAAATTGAAACCATCACTTTTACGGAAATTTCTGAAAATGTACATTTTGACGATTTTCAAATTGTAGCAATAAATTCGGAAAACCCAATAAACGCTCCTTTGACACCTGATTTTGCCATTTGTTCAAATTGTAAAACGGAAATTCTCGACAAAAAGAACAGACGATTTTATTATCCGTTTACCACCTGTACTTCTTGCGGACCGCGTTATGCTGTAACTCAAAACTTTCCTTTCGAAAGAGAAAATACAAGTTTACATCACTTCAAAATGTGTCCGGAATGTCAACAGGAATACAACAATCCAAAGGATAAACGTTTTTATTCGCAAACCAATACGTGTTCAACTTGCGGAATTCAAATTTGGGTAACCAATGCCAACGGAGAGAAACTATTCGAAACCAATTCAGAGATTTTCCCTTTTTTGGCAAACCAATTAAAAGACGGAAGTATCATCGCGCTAAAAAACACAACGGGTTATTTATTACTTTGCGATGCAACAAAAGCTGAGGTTGTTCAAAAATTGCGACTTCGAAAACAAAGACCTGTTAAACCTTTGGCGGTTTTATTTCCTAACGAAGAAAGTTTGTACAAAAATGTTTCAGCTGATGATTTTGCGTTAAACGAATTGCAATCTGCGGTTTCACCAATCGTTATTTTGCCTTCAAAAACGGAAAGTGATGTGGCTGTAAACGAAGTTTCACCTATCAACGGAACCATTGGAGCGCTATTGCCTTATTCGGGTTTGTTGCAGTTGTTGTGTCATGAAACGCAAATTCCGTTAGTAGCAACCAGCGGAAATGTTCACGGGTCGCCCATTTGTAGTAACGAAAAAGACGCCGAAGAAAAATTAAAAAACATTGCTGATTTCTTTTTGCATCACAGTTTAGAAATTCTTCATCCGCAGGATGATTCGGTTGTTCGATTGACCAAAAAGAAACGAAAAATTATATTGAGAAGAGCTCGAGGTTTAGCGCCCAATTGTAGTTTGCCTTTAGCCTATAAAGAACAAATCCAAAGCAAAAAAGTTGTAGCATTGGGAGCCGATTTAAAAAGTTCGATCGCTATTTTTCCTAATGCGTATTTATATGCAAGCGAATATTTAGGGAATTTATCCAATTTCGATACGGCTTTGCGATTCCAAAAAACGATTCAAGATTATTTTTCCATTTTCAAGTTTCAACCGGAAGTTGTTGTGAAAGATAAACATCCGTTGTATGAATCGGGACGAATGCTTGAAGAATTACAAATCGATAAAAACAACATAAAAGTAGAAGAGGTTCAACATCACATAGCGCATTTTTCGGCTATTTTAACGGAACACAATTTGTGGCACAGCCAAAATAAAGTGTTGGGTGTTATTTGGGATGGCATTGGTTTTGGAACCGAACACGAAATTTGGGGCGGTGAGTTTTTTGAATATCAAAATAAAGAGTTCAAACGAATCCGGCATTTTGAAAATTTCAATTGGATTTTAGGCAATAAAATGTCGAAGAATCCAAAAATTAGTTTGTTGTCTCTTTGGAATGGAAATCCCGATGAAATTCGTCATTTGTTTAGTGCGAATGAATGGATTTTATTCGAAAAACAGAAAAAACAAAATACGTTGCAAACATCATCAGTAGGAAGATTGATTGATGCCGTGGCGTGCTTGCTAGGCTTTACACACGAAATGACTTTTGAAGGTGAAGCAGCGATTTATTTGGAAAGTTTAGCTCAAAAAGCATACGATTCACAAGTCATAAAAACCGATTATTTACAAGAAGAAGATTTGTTAGAAACAATTCCTTCATCTAAAATAATTGAAAAAATAGCTTTGGAAACCAAACAAAATAAAAGTATAGAAGAAATTGCACTTAATTTTCATTTTACCTTAGTTAAAGTGATTGAAAAAGTTGCAAACTTCCACAGTTTTAAAGAAATTGCATACAGTGGCGGCGTGTTTCAAAATGCGCTTTTGATAGATTTAATCGAAGACGAATTAGCAGTAAAATTCAACTGTTATTTTCACGAAAATCTGTCGCCAAATGATGAAAATATAGCCTTTGGGCAATTAAATTATAGTGTAAATTTTAATTCGTAACACATGAATATTTCAGAATTATTAGGAACCATAGGAAAAACAGAAGAACAAGATAAAATTTCATATTCGGCAGGAGTGGTAATGGGCTTAAGTCTTAAAGACAATGGTTTTGATGAAATTTCGTATGAGGATTTTGTAGACGGATTAAAATCGGTTTATAGCAATTCGTATCCCAAAATTTCTCAAAAAAGAGCCATCGAAATTTTCAACAATTACATTACGCTTTTGCGCGAGGAAATGAAAGAGCAAAATGCAGCGGAAGGATTGCAGTTTTTAACGGAAAACGGAAAACGTCCGGAAGTGATAACCTTGCCTTCAGGAGTACAATATGAAGTTTTGGTAGAAGGAAACGGAAAAAGTCCGCAAGTGACAGATGATGTTCGTGTTTTATATGAAGGGTATTTATTGAATAAAGCGGTTTTTGATTCTACAAAAGACATCGGTTCCTTTGATATCAATATCGGTCAAACCATCAGCGGGTGGCAACAAGTTTTACCTTTAATGAACGAAGGCGCTCGTTGGAAAGTGTACATTCCGCATCAATTTGCGTATGGCGAAGAAGGTGCTGCGCCAATGATTCAGCCTAATGCTACTTTGGTATTTATTATTGAATTGCTTCAAATTTTAGAATGAAATATTTAACCGAATATAGAAATCCCGAACTCGTTAAACATTATATAGACGAAATTCATAAGGTGACTACAAAACCGTGGAACATCATGGAAATTTGTGGTGGCCAAACGCATTCGTTGGTGAAGAACGGTTTGTTGGATTTATTGCCTGAAAATATTCGAATGATTCACGGTCCCGGTTGCCCTGTGTGCGTAACGCCCATGAATTTGATAGATAAAGCAGTCGAGCTCATGGAAAAAGGCGTGGTCATGTGTTCTTTTGGTGATATGATTCGGGTTCCGGGTTCAACGATCAGTTTGTTGCAGGCGAAAGCTAAAGGAGGTGATTTGCGTATTTTGTATTCGCCTTTGGAAGCGGTTAATATTGCAGCACAAAATCCGGATAAAGAAGTGGTTTTCTTTGCAGTTGGTTTTGAGACCACAGCGCCGAGTAATGCTTTAGCAGTTCATCATGCGGCTAAATTAGGTTTGAATAATTTTTCATTGTTGGTTTCACATGTTTTGGTTCCACCGGCAATGGAAGCTATTTTGTCGGATGAATTTTGTACCATTGATGCTTTTTTGGGAGCCGGTCACGTGTGTACAATTATGGGATTAGACGAATATTATCCGATTGCGGAAAAGTATCAAATCCCTATTGTAGTTTCTGGTTTTGAACCCGCCGATTTGCTTCAAGCGATTTATCATGCGGTTTTACAGTTGGAAAATGGCAAATATGAAGTGGAAAATCAATACACTCGAATGGTGAAAGAAGAAGGAAATCTTCGTGCCAAAGAGGTGATGTTTGACGTTTTTGAAATTGGTACTCAAGAATGGAGGGGAATTGGCGCTATTGCAGAAAGTGGTTTTGTTTTGCAATCCAAATATGAGGCTTTTGATGCCAATAAAAAGTTTGAAATTAAAACGGTTTCCAGTTGTGAAACCAATGGTTGTATAGCAGGCGAAATTTTACGTGGTTTGAAAAAACCGAACCAATGTCCGCAGTTTGCTTCTACTTGTAACCCTTCGAATCCTTTGGGTGCGCCTATGGTTTCTTCCGAAGGAGCTTGTGCAGCTTATTATAATTATGCTAAATAAAAAAAAAGAATCATGCTGAAATTATTCTTAATCATCTATTCTGGTTTGGAACATGCTTTTGAAGCCGATCATTTAATTGCGGTAAATAGTTTGGTAACCAATAGAAATAAAGTGACTACTGCTGTGAAAGACGGCATTTATTGGGGAATAGGGCATACGGCAACCATTTTTTGCGTAGGCTTATTGATGATTGGTTTGAAATATAGCATTGATGAAAAAATATTCAGTTATTTTGAAGCTGGAGTAGGCGGAATGCTAATTGTTTTGGGAATTTTTCGTTTGGTAAAAATGTATTTAAAACAAGAAGATGATCATCACGATCACCAACACAAAGCGGCTTTTGGCGTGGGTTTAATTCATGGTTTAGCCGGAAGTGGTGCTTTAATTGTGGTGGTTTTATCTCAAATGAAAAGTACTTTAGAAGGTTTGCTGTACATCGTCATTTTTGGAGTAGGTTCGATCATTGGAATGTTGGCCGCCGCCGGATTATTCAGCGTTCCTTATTCCAAAACAGTCATGAAATCAGAAAGAATACAAATTGGATTAACCATTTTGTCGTCTTTACTTTGTGTGTTTTATGGTGCTAAAGTAATTTTTGATAATTTAAGTTATTAACAAATACGCGGTAATTGTTCACCAATTAAAGGATTTACCACTCTTTTTCCGCCAAAAGCACTATTCAAAATCACTTTATTCGGATGTTCTTCGGTAATTGTTCCAATATGGGAAGCCAACGGATTTTCAGTTTGTAGCAAAGCTAAAGCTTCATCAGCAACACTTTGATCCACAATACAAACGAAAGCGCCTTCATTGGCTACATACAGAGGATCTAATCCTAGAAGTTCGCAAGCGTTTTTAACCTGAGTTTCCACGTTGATTTTTTCGTCTAAAATAGAAATACCCAAATGACAATCGGTGGCAATTTCATTGAGAACAGAAGCCAATCCGCCGCGAGTAGCATCACGCAAGAAATGAACTTTGTTGCCGAATTTCGCAATCAATTGTTGAACGATAAAGTTGAGGTTGGTCGTATCGCTTACAATATCACTTTCAAATTGTAAACCTTCACGTTCCGACATAATCGCCATGCCGTGCGAAGCAATTGCACCATTGATTAAAATGGCATTTCCGCGTTTAATTTGCGAACTGCTAATGTGTGCATTGTCGTAAACCACACCAATTCCGGAAGTGTTGATGTAAATTTTATCGCCTTTTCCTCGTTCCACCACTTTAGTATCGCCCGTTACAATTTGAACTTCAGCTTTATCAGCAGCTTTTCTGATCGATTCGACTATGGTGGTAAATTCAGCTAAAGAAAATCCTTCTTCAATAATAAAAGACAAGGACAAATATTTGGGTTTAGCACCACACATAGACAAGTCGTTCACGGTTCCGTTTACGGCTAATTCGCCAATATTTCCGCCTTTGAAAAAAATGGGCGAAATCACATAACTATCCGTTGAAAAAGCCAGTTTTCCTTGTAAATTAAGAAAAGCGCCATCGTGTTTAACGTCTAAAATATCGTTGTGAAGCGTTTTGATGATGACTTCGTTTAAAAGCTTGGTCATGTGTTCGCCACCGCTTCCGTGGTGCAAGTGTATAATTTCGTTAGCTGATTGCATAATCGTTACTTCAGTTCTTCAATGTCTTCGCCCATGTCTTTTAAAACCTGCATGGTCTTGTGGGCTTCGTCTTCATCAATAATTCCAATGGCTGCACCTACGTGAACCAAAACATAATCGCCTAATTTGGCTTCGGGAACCAATGCTAAATTGACTTCCTTTTTAACACCTTCAAAAGACACTTCGCCAATGCGAAACGTTGGATCTAACTCGGTGACAATGCGTTCTAATTTTCCGGGAACTGCTAAACACATACGCTTATTGTTTTAACGATTGTTTTAAGAAATCGTACCATTGCTCTAAACCTTCGCCACTTGTTGCAGAAACTTCGAAGAATTGTAAATGCGGGTTTACTTTTTTAGCATTCTCTTTTAGTTTTTCCAAATCAAATTTTAGATACGGCAACAAGTCGATTTTGTTGATGATGCAAATATGAGATCCGTAGAACATATCGGGATATTTCAGTGGTTTGTCTTCGCCTTCAGTCGTTGAAATGATGACTACGCGTTTGGCTTCGCCCAAATCAAACATGGCCGGGCAAACCAAGTTTCCTACGTTTTCAATCATTAAAACCGAATTTGATTTTGGAGCCAAAGTTTTAGTCGCTTTCGCAATCATATCGCTATCTAAGTGACATCCTTTTCCTGTGTTGATTTGAACCACCGGAACGTTCAGCATGTGAATGCGTTCGGCATCGTTATTGGTTTGTTGGTCGCCTTCAATCACCGAAAATTCAACTTCGTCCTTTAAATCGGAAATTGTTTTTTCTAAAAGAGACGTTTTTCCAGAACCAGGAGAACTTACCAAGTTGATAGCAAAAATGTTCAAGGCTTCAAAATACCCTCGGTTGCGTTCAGCTGTCAATTGATTTTTTTGTAGAATGTCTTTTTCTAAATCAACAATGCTGATTTCGTGTGTATGAGCGTGATGATGATGCCCATGATCGTGCGAATGACTGTGACTATGTCCATGTGAGTGGTCGTGGTCGTGATGATGGTGCTCATGGTCATGGTCGTGATGATGATGTCCATCGTGAGTGTGTTCATGCACGTCTAATTTGGTATATTTTACACCGTTTTCATCTGAGCTACATCCGCAAGTAGTACACATAATATTTTGAATTATTGAATGATTAGTTTTTTAATTTTCATTTCTTTTCCCTGAGTAATATTTTTGAATGGGCTGTTGCAATTGGGACAACTATCAAAAAAAGCGTTGATGTCAAAAGCAGTTCCACACTCGGCACAAATCGCTTTGCCTTCGGGTTCGTTAATGATTAATTCGGCGTGTTCCAAACTTGTATTTTTGATACATTGTGGCCAAACATATAAAAACGAACTCATTTCAACACCGGATAATTTCCCTATTTCCAAATAAATTTCCTTAACTGAAGTTCCGTTGATCTTTTTAACCTCTTCTTCAGTAGATTGTACCACTGAAGTTACAATAGACAATTCGTGCATATACTCAATTTGTCTAACAAATTTAAGGGTAATTTAATTAATTTTTATGATAAAAGTCAATTAATTAGAGTAATTTTAAGGGTAATTTTGGCGTGAAAAATGTTAAATTTTCGAGAAAAGTGAATTGTATTTCAATTTTATTACATTTGTAGCCTTGTAAAAAAATGAGAGTATGGGGTTGTTTAAAAGAAATCCTTTTGGACACATATTATTTTTGAAAAAATGGTTGATTCGTTTTGCCGGAATTATAACTCACAAACGCTATAGAGGTTTTAACGAATTAAAGATCGAAGGTTCTGATATCTTAAGAAGCTTACCGGATAGGAATGTATTGTTTATTTCGAATCATCAGACCTACTTTGCTGATGTAGTAGCTATGTTCCATGTTTTTAACGCGGCCTTGAAAGGACGTGAAGATTCTATTAAGAACGTAGGGTATTTGTGGAACCCTAAACTGAATTTGTATTATGTAGCTGCCAAGGAAACCATGCAACAGGGACTTTTACCTCGTATCATGGCTTATGCGGGGGCCATTACTGTAGAACGCACTTGGAGAGCCAAAGGACAGGATGTAAAGAGAGATGTAAATCCGAATGATACAGAAAATATCAAATTAGCTTTAGAAGACGGTTGGGTTATAACTTTTCCTCAAGGAACTACACGTTCTTTTAAACCGGTTCGAAAAGGAACAGCGCATATCATCCTGCAACACAAACCTATTGTTGTTCCGATTGTAATTGATGGTTTCAGACGTTCATTTGACAGAAAAGGACTTCGCATCAAGAAAAAAGGAATATTACAATCTTTCGTGATCAAAGAACCACTTCAAATAGATTACGAACACGATTCTGTTGAGGACGTGGTTGAAAAAATAGAATATGCAATTGAGCAGCATCCTTCTTTCTTAAAAGTAATTCCGGCTGAAGTACTGGAAGAGCAAGCAAAACTGGACAAGCAACGTCAGTGGAGCTATTAAAGCTTAAAGATCTATCTTTTTTAATTCTTTATAGTTATTGTACAGACGTTTTAGCAGAATACCGTAAAGTAAGCGGTAGAATAGCCATATTAATCCGACGAAAACAATAGCGACAACAAAATAAATGGCAAAGATGAAAAAGTAAAAAGTTTTGCTATTACCACCGTTTTGAGAGAAACTATCCAACAACTCATTTATCTTAGGATCATACATGAATTGGAATGAGAACACTAATATAAATGAAAAGAATACCATTGCCAGATTATACCAAACATAGTACTGTACGGTTTTACGGGTTTTTAAAATGGATATCATCAATTGTTTTACTGTGTCAATAGCATTAATCATTCTGTAGTTCTTATAGAACAGGTAAATGAAACCAATTAAAACAGCATAATTTACAGCCGAAATAATGGGTAAAATAGTGTTTAAGTGGTAAGTTTTCAGTGTTTTAAAATAATCATCGTCTGCAGTCAAAATACTGATTGTTGTCCAGAACAAAACTTCTGCAATGCTGATTACAAGAATCCATTTTACAATTGAGGAGGATCTTTTGTGTAGCATAGCATATATTTCTTTTTCACTAATACGTTTAAAAGAATGTTCTTTATTTTTCCAGTCGCGTTTTAAAATCTCTAATTCATCCATGAGGCTACGGATTTAAAATTTTTTTTAATTTTCCTTTTACACGATTCATCTTTACCCTTGCATTCACTTCACTAATACCTAAAGTTTCCGATATTTCCGTATAATCCTTATCTTCTAAATATAAAAACACCAAAGCTTTTTCTATATCATTTAATTCGCTTATAGCGCCATATAATAATTTTAATTGTTCTTCTTCTTCAAAGTTATAATCTTCTTGTTTTACTTTGTGATAGCTTCCGTCAAATTCAATGGTATCAATTGCTTTTTTCTTTTTCCGATAGAGTGTTATGGCTGTATTCAATCCTACTCTGTAGGCCCAAGTAGTAAATTTTGAATCTCCTCTAAAGTTTGGATATGCTTTCCAAAGTTGAATAGTAATTTCTTGAAATAAATCTTTATGAGCATCCTCATCAGTGGTATATAACCGACAGATCTTGTGGATTATATTCTGATTTTCTTCCAGTTGTGAAACAAACTCTTTTTCTTCGGATGATTTCATATTGAATAATAAGTAGCATTTTTCTTTTTTCCGTTACAGCTGATCGTTTTTTTACTGAAAAAATACCAGTTATAGACACAAAAATAATTAAAAGTTTTACAAATATTTGTTTTAAGAAGCTGATAGAAATCAGAAAAGTACAGATAAATTTACAATAAGGGATAAGCCAAAAACAGGTTCGTTTAAAAAACTTTGTACTTTTGCATAACAAATTTTTACATCATGAATATACCACGTTGTAGTTTTCCCAGACTGGTTATCATTGGCGGAGGTTTTGCCGGGATTTCATTAGCAAAGAAACTTAAAAATAAAAAGATACAAGTTGTTTTGCTTGATAAACACAATTATCACAATTTTCAACCGCTTTTGTATCAGGTGGCAACAGGAGGTTTAGAACCAGATTCGATAGCGTATCCGATTCGTAAAGTGGTTCAGGAATTTGAAGATTTTTATTTTCGTTTAGCCGATGTAAAAGAAATCGATACCGTTAATCAAAAGGTAATAGCAGATATAGGTGAATTAAAATATGATTATTTAGTGATTGCTACCGGTTCAAAGACTAATTTTTTTGGGAATAAGGAAATGGAACGCAATTGCATGGCTATGAAAACCATTCCTCAGTCATTGAATATCCGTAGTTTGATCCTTGAGAATTTTGAGCAAGCTTTATTGACTAATGATATTGAAGAACGCCAAAGTCTGATGAATTTTGTTTTAGTCGGAGGAGGACCAACAGGAGTTGAGCTTGCCGGAGCATTGGCAGAAATGAAAAAAGCCATTTTGCCTAAAGATTATCCGGATTTGGATATTCGAAAAATGCAAATTAATCTTATCCAAAGTGGAAATCGCATTTTGAATACCATGAGCGAGAATGCTTCTGAAAAAGCAGAAAAATTTCTGATCGATTTAGGGGTTGAGGTATGGAAGAATGTTCGGGTAACCGATTATGATGGGAAAGTTATTACCACCAATTCTGATTTGACTTTTCATACGGCAACTGTGATTTGGACGGCAGGAGTAAAAGGAGCATTGGTAAGCGGATTTAAGTCATCTTCGACAGAAATGCGTTCCGAGCGTTTAAAGGTAAATCAGTTTAATCAGGTAGAAGGATATGATACAATTTTTGCAATAGGCGATATTGCTACTATGGAAACCGAAGCGTATCCTCACGGACATCCTATGATGGCACAGCCGGCAATTCAACAGGGACAGCAGTTGGCTGATAATATTATTCGTTTAGTCAATCAGAAAGAAATGCAGCCTTTTAAATATAAAGATAAAGGATCAATGGCAACTATAGGTCGTAATAAAGCGGTTGTAGATTTGCCTAAATTTAAATTTAGCGGAGTTTTTGCTTGGTTTGTGTGGATGTTTGTGCATTTATTTTCTTTAATCGGGTTTAAGAACAAGGCAGTTGTATTTTTAAATTGGGTGTATAATTATATTCGTTTTGACCGTGAAGCCCGTTTGATCATTCGACCTTATAAAGATAAAGAACCGATAAGTTTTGTGAGTGATGAGATATAAAAAAAGAATCCTGAATTTCAGGATTCTTTTTTACTTTTAATAGTGTATAAATTATTCCTTGATGATTTTTTCTCGTAAAATCTCTTTTCCATTATTGATTTCAACTAGATAAATACCTTTTTTCAGGTTTTGAACATTAATGTTATTTTGTTTTTTATTTAAGATTTCTTTTTTAACAATTGATCCTGAGAAATCATAAAAAGTTATTTCATAATTAGTTTTAATTTCTTTATCCTCTATATTTAGAACCATAAAGTCTTTTACAGGATTTGTAAAATTAATGGATAGGTTGCTATTATTACTATTTTTTGAGTAAATAGGAAGTGAAGGTACTGTAGGCGGAGTAATAGGACATGTATATCTCGTTTTAGTAAATGAAATATCATTCCAGCCATAAGAACCACTAGCTATGTAGGCTGAATAGGAAGATCCGGAACTACTATCCATTTTATATTTTAATTTTATTGTGTAGGTGGTATTGGTAGAAATAGCTATCCCAAAAGATAGTGTGCCATTAGGCATGTAATTAAAAGAATTAGTACTAGTAATTTCATTATTATTACTATCAATAACTACTGCAGTTAATCTACTAGAACCATCTTGATGAGAACCTGATAAAAATAGATCTACTTTACCAGTATTATTTCCGTTATTTTGCTGGCAAGACGTGCTTAAAGTACGATTTACTGTAGGTGAGACTTCATTAACTATTGTAACTTTCATGGTTTGTGTATTAACGATTTGTCCGGATAAGTTTTTACTCTTTACAGTAATTAACGTATTTCCAGTTAGATTTTGAATAGCATTATTTGAGAAAATTATGAAATAGTTGTGAGTTGTAATATACTCAGTTCCCATTATAAATACAGACATTGATGTTGTATTAGGATAATTAGATTTTATCATTAAACCATGGGCACTGGTATCAAAAAAAGGTATTGTAAGAGTATATTGAACATTATATGGGGATCCCCAAAGCACAGGTGTGGTAGTCACTTTTTGGACTACGTTGTGATCGCTGGTATAGCCATTAATATCAATATAAATAGTTGCATAACAGAAAAAATTAAAAAATAACATTGTTAGTACAATGCTTTTTTTCAGACTAAGTAAAGATAAAATTGTTTTCATAAAATCAAATTTTTAAAATTAATCTTTCAAATTTATAATCTAAAACATTTTATTTTTCTTTCTTTTTTACCATTTGTGATGATTGATGCCTAAAGTAGTGACGAATTAAAAATGACTTGTGATGAAATTATTGCAAATTGTGACGAATCTAAAAGAATACTTTTTCAAGTTCGGAAGAGAAACTATTACTAACAGGTATTTTATCTCCTTTAATGGTTATTTCGGTTTTAGATTTGATTTCAATTTTATCAATTCGAACGATATAGGATCGATGTATTCTGATATATTCTAATGGATCGGGTGTAGTAGCAATAAAGTCGCCTATTTTACATCGAATAGTGTAAACTTTCTTTTCCGTTACAAGGTCAATGTAATTCCCGGCCGACTGTACATACAGGATTGTGTTTGTTTTTATTCGTATTTCTTTTCCTGATTCTTTAAAAACATAATACAATTCTTTTTTCTTTATTTTTTTGATAATAAGACGGATTAATTCTCTTATGATATCTTTATTATAGGACAAAACGTTAGTTTTAAAGAATAAATAAATAATAAGTCCAATTGAAATAATAATGGTTATAATAAACCAACTGTTTTTCCAAAAAGGAGGGCTGATATAGATTGGAATTTTAAGATAATTTTTAGGACGCAACCGGTTGGGATTTGCCACAGCTACTTTAAAGGTATAATGACCGGGAGGTAATAAAGGAAAAATCACTTTTCTGTTGGTAGTATGATACCATTTTTTATCTAATCCTTCCAGAAAATAGTGATACGTTATTTCATTTCCTTTTTTAAAAGAAACATCAGAAAAGCCTATTTCTAACCTACTTTCTTTATAAGAAAGAGATATTAATTTTTCTTGATCGGATTTTATATCATTAACTTTTATATAATCGATCTTTAAAAAATGAGGAATAGACTGATCTTGTTGGTCAAAGATTTGTTTTGGTGTGTAGGCAAGCCCTTTTTTAGAAGCAATCCAAAGTGTATCATTAGTAATTTCAACATCATTTATGCCATCATTCAGCAGTCCGTTAGAACTTTTAAGCCCGGCAATTGAAAAATGGCCTTGTTCATTCAGAATGACTCTGTTTAATCCTGAATTGGTACACACCCATATAGTATCTTTATTTTCAATATATATTTCATTGATAACATCACTTAAAAGACCGTCTTTTTTAGTTATAGAAAACACACTTTCATTATTCTTATTGTAAATCACAACCCCTTGTCCTAAGGTTGCAAAATACAATTCGTTTCGGGATTCATTATAATCAATGTCATCTACTCTAAAAGAGAATAATTGGTTGAACTGTTTTAAACTAGAAACTTTATTTTTCTGATCCACAACATAAACACCTTCCGGTGTTCCTAAGAAAATTTCATTTTTAAAGAAACAGGCATCGTGAATCCTGAAAGGGAGTTCCTGAATTGTCTTAAGAGAATTTTTTTCATAAACTGAAAAACCTTTGATCTGGGAAAGAATGATTTTTTGGTCTTGTGGTTCCGACATTTTAGTTGTATAAAACGGAAACTCAATCGGTGAAGAAAAATCTTTATTAATGAATAAGCTTTGAGCCGAAAAGAAATAGCTGTTCTTCGTTTTTTCATCAAATTCAACAAAAGCTTTTCGAGTATGAGTTGTATTGTACATTATTTGACAATGAGTATCAGGGTCAATCCTAAAGATTTTTCCGTTTGATGTACCGGCAAAGATTTTTCCTTTATCATCTTTTGTCAAAGAATTTACCGGAAAATTACTAAGCTCGCCTTTTAGTATTTTAATTTTAGGTTCTTTGCTATAGAACACACCTGAATGTAGCGTTGTAAACCAATAACCGCCTTCGTGGTCGATTAAAAAGTTAGTGATCGATTTGTTTTCAAGGAAAGATTCTGTAGTTCCTCTTTTTAAATCAACTATTTTAGCGCCTCCGAAAAGATAGCCGATAAAAAAACGATTCTCATCTATAGCTTTAATCGAAATAGGCTCAAATTCAGTTTTGATTTGTTTGATTAGCTTCATGTTTTGGTCAAATACAAAAACTGTAAAAGGACTTTTATAAATATAATATTTTGAATTTGGAAGAGAAACGACATCAATGTTGGAAAAAGAATCTTTGTTCTCAAAATAGACAGTGTTCTTATGAGATGCAATAGATTTTGTTTTATAAGAGAAAAATGTGCCATCATCTTTTTTCTCCAATACCGTAAATGTGTTTTCAGTATCTGAAGGCTTAGTTATTTTTTCAGGTTTTTGAAGTATTTTACCGTTTTTAGATATAATTATCGGTCCGAGGGTTTGCTCGCATCCCAAGTGTAATGAACCGTCTTTGGAGGTGTAAATATTTTTAATGTATTGGAGTGTAGTTAAGTTTTGCGTTAAGAGGTTGTTGAAAGGATAGGGAAAAAAACCTTGAAAATTTTCATGGAAATAAAACAAGTTGCAATCCAGAGTAGAACAATAAACTGTACCGTCGGTTTGAGGATGAAAATCCAGAATAACATTATTAAGTACTCCATCCTGAATTCCGAATGATTTAATTTCGTAACCATTATAATTGGCAATTCCTCTATCGGTAGCAAACCAGATAATCCCGTTTCTGTCTTGGTGAATATCATATACTTGTAAACTTGGCAGTCCTTCATTAAGTCCAAATTCTCTGTAAGTGTACTCTTGAGAAAACAAGAAAAAAGCCGTTAAAAAAAATAAGATAGTTAAATTTTTTTTCATAAAATTACTCTGCTATACGATCATAATTGATCATTAATCCTACAAACTTGCTGTAACTGGCTATACCATCTTGTTGTTGGTTAGCTTTTAAAAAGTTGTCATAGAAGAATTCAAAAAAGGAATCAATAGGAGTGTGATAATGTTCCCAAAAGATTTCGTGCTCTTGGAAATTTTTAACAACCCCTTTGTTGAGTCGGTCAAAATACTTTTTCCCTTCTCCTTCTTTCATTCTTTCTAAATGATGTAGGCAATAGCGAGTAATAAAATTATAAGCTGAATATTGAAAATATAGATCTTTATTTCGACTGGCTGTAATAAAACCAATGAAGTTGCATTCACTTTCACTGCCGATACCGGTTTGATGAGCCATTTCGTGACAAACCGTAAGTGGCGTTGAAAATTTAGGTTTTAATGTATTGACCTGAGCTTCATTCGTGAACGGATTCAGATAACCGCCAAATCCCATGTAGCTTAGAGGCAAACGTAAAAGCGAAGCTTTTATACTTTTATTCTGATAGTGAAAGTCACTAAGTTCAGGAGGCAATTGGTCATAGCCTTGTTGGGCCAAATTAAATATCTTCTCTTCGGAATAAGGAACCACAACAGCGATAGTGTCATTTCCGGTAAGTTGGAGTTGTAAGGCATTTGTCTTAGCTACCATTTTTTCGGTAAAAGCAGCTAAATCTTCACCGGTATATTCTTTTTCGAGCTGAAGTTTTTGTGCAATCGGAATTCGGTAATAATTCATGCCCCAAAACAGATGAAAACAAAAATAGAAAATAGAAATCCAACTCAAAAGGGTCAATCCGTTGTTTTTCCAATTCTTAAAAAATCCTTTTCGATTACACCATATCCAACGAAGTAAACCAACGATCAAAAGAATGTAAATAATATCTCCGACCGAGAACGGAATGCTCCCTAACAATTTTCTGCTGAACCAAGCAATTTTAGGATATAAGCCTTTACTGTATCCATTTTCAATAAAATGAGGAAACAGCCCCAGTGTTTTAACCAGAACGATTTGGAAAATGAGGAAAACAGGAAGGATACGTTTTCGGTTCAAGGCTTTTTTTCAGTAAATATAAACAGAATTTTAGTATCTAAGGAAATATACTTTGTAACTTTGCAGCGTTAAAACAACAAACTAAATAGAATGAGTCAAGAAGTTAGAAATTTAGAGCCTAAAGCGCTTTGGAATAAATTTGCCGATCTGAATGCTGTACCGCGTCCGTCGAAAAAAGAAGAGCGAGTAATTGCGTTTATGATGGATTTCGGTCAGAAATTAGGTTTAGAGACCTTAAAAGATGAGGTGGGCAATGTAATCATCAAAAAGCCGGCAACAGCCGGAATGGAAAACCGTAAAACCATTATCATGCAGTCGCATTTGGATATGGTGCATCAAAAAAATAACGATACGGTTTTTGATTTCGATACACAAGGGATTGAAATGTATGTTGACGGCGACTGGGTTCGTGCCAAAGGAACTACTTTAGGAGCAGATAACGGTTTAGGGGTAGCTACTATTATGGCGATCTTAGAAAGTACAGATATTCCGCATCCTGCCATTGAAGCTTTATTCACTATTGATGAAGAAACCGGAATGACCGGAGCGATGGGTTTAAAAGGGGGTTTGTTAGAAGGACAGATCCTGTTGAATTTAGATACCGAAGAAGATGATGAAATAGATATAGGATGTGCCGGTGGGGTAGATGTTACAGCTGTTGCCGAATATGATGAGGAAGATGCGCCGGAAGATTCAGTAGGCTACAGAATTACGGTAAAAGGTTTAAACGGTGGACATTCGGGAATGCAAATACATGAAGGTTTAGGTAATGCCAATAAAATTATGAACCGTTTGTTGTATAACGGTTATGAAGATTTCGGTTTACAAATTGCAACGATTAACGGTGGAAGTTTACGCAATGCGATTCCGCGTGAAAGTGTGGCGGAAGTGGTAATTGCTGAAATGTATGACGAAGCTTTTGAATTTGACATGCAGGAAATCGTAAACGAAATTAAAGCTGAGTTCAAAACAACTGAACCTAATTTACAGGTAATCATTGAAAAATTAGACCAAGTTCCGGCTAAAGTGCTGCCTTCTATGGCGCAGTTTTATCTGGTTCGTTCGTTATATACAGCGCATAACGGCGTGTATCGCATGAGTGCTGATTTTGATGATTTGGTAGAAACGTCTAATAATATTGCGAAAGTAACCGTAGGCAGCGGAAATTTAAAAATCGAATGTTTAACACGTTCTTCTGTGGAAAGTTCGAAGTTTGATCTAGCCAATGCCTTGCGTTCGGCGTTTGAATTAATGGGTTGCGAAGTAACGTTTTCCGGAAGTTATCCGGGTTGGACACCCAATCCGAAATCGGAAATTTTAGACATACTGACTTCTCTTTACGAGAAACAAAACGGAACGCAGCCTAGTGTTGTGGCGTGCCATGCCGGATTAGAATGTGGTATTTTAGGACAAAACTACCCGGGAATGGATATGATCTCTTTCGGACCGACGATTAAAGGTGCTCACAGCCCGGAAGAAAGAGCAAGCATTTCCTCTACTCAAAAGTACTGGAAGTTTGTATTGGACATTTTAAAGAATATTCCGAGTAAGTAATTAGGAATTAGGAGATAGTAAAACTCCCAAGTGTAGCTTGGGAGTTTTTTATTGATTTAAATTATTATTCCTTATATTATTAAGAATTGCATTTCTTGAAATAGATAATATAAAAAGTAATATTAAAGAAATTATACTAATTTGAAGGTTGTTAACTTTTAAGTATTTAAATATTAGCCCAATAATAGCAATATTAAAAATACCTAATATCCAAAAATAGGATTCACAAATTAATTCTAAATGTTTTATTCTTTTAATGATTCTATGTTTAATATTTGAGAAAGGTTCTAATTCAGTTGGATATTTTTTGAAAAAATTATTGTTTTTTAGTGTTTTAAAATCTTGTTTAGATATAACTTTTATATAAGATAAATCGTTAAAATTAATTTTAAGAAGTAACACCATGTAAATATTTGTTATTAAAATGATAAATACAAGAATAATTAAAAATGATTGTGTTTCTTTAATTTTTTCAATAGCAAATAGAGTTGTTGCAATTACAATCGGTAAGCCAATTATTTTTTGAGTTAAGTTGTTTAAAATATCTGATACTTCTTTAAAATATTTTGATTTATATTCATCATATTCTTTTCTAATTTTATCAATTGATAGATTATTTAAATAAATTTCAAAATTAATTTTTGCATTATTGGTAATTTCATTTAAATCTTTGAAAATATTAAAAATTCTATTATCAGATTCATATCTACTAGCATGTTCAATTAATGATCCTTTTAAGAATTTTGGTAAATGATCATTTTTTTCTAAAAAGCAATTTTTAAAACTCTCTAATGAATTGTTAAGATTTATTAGTTCATTAAAGTGAAAAATGTTATTGTAAAATTTGACTATTAATCTACCTTTATCACTTAAACTCGTAAAAATTATTTTTCTAGAAATATCATTAAAATAATCTACAAAATGAAATGCTTCATCTGTATCAACTTCTTGTTCCTTTAAGAATTTTATAAAAGAGACAAAACTAATTGCATTTGAAAAGAAATAATTATCTGTTTTTTTTTCAAAATTTATATATGTTTTACCTGTTATATATGAATATGGTAAACCATTCATATTTAAAATTAAAATGTTATTATTTTCTACAATATTTAATTTTAAATATGAACTAAAGTCTTTATAGATTTTTACAGGAAAATTATCAATCTCAACACTTAATATTTCATTTCTTATATTTTCATATTCAATATTCAAACCTTTAAGTTGATTTTCAATATTTTCTGAAAATTTAAAATCAGCTTTATTAAGTGTTATATCGAATTCAGATTCTTGAAAAATTTGAAAAATTTTTGCGTGTATTTCTAACATTAGTCATTGCCGATTTCGTTTCTTAAAGCATTTGCAAAACTTTGAGATTCTATTATTACAAGGTTTGGATTATCATCTGATAACCTTACTTTTTCATTTAAAACACCTCTAGAAAATTTTAAATTTATACCATCTCTATTAACTTCAAGTTTAATGAATTTTTTTAATTGCCTTTTGTTAAATCTAAATTCAGTATCAATTGATATATCATTTTCATTGGCAAAATTAGAAATAGTATCTTGATTTTGATAAAAATGATTACTTAAATCTCTTATATTAATTGTGTCAGTAGGACTGCTACTTACGTAATTATAGACTAAGTTTCTAAATGTTTCAATTTCATATTGAATATTTGTTTGAGGGTCTATTGGGGGCTCTATTTGTGTTATTATATTATATAGTGATTTGGTATAATCGCTACTAGATTCAAGCTGTTCAATAGAAATCCAGTTTTTAAAATATTCAGAAACTTCTTGTTGTCTTAATTGTGTAAATGAAAGATAATTGATTTCATTTTTATCAATTCTGTTTTCATTTATACGACAAGCCATTGCTAAATTTTTAGTATCTACATATTCAACTGTTTGAATTGAAAATGAGTTTTCTGTTTTACTTAATATTTTACCTTCCACATCGCGAATTAAAAAAACTGCAATAAAATTATAACCATTATCATTATATTCTGAAAAAACAAAATATCCACCAGTTGCAAAAGTTATTGGTTCGATTAAACTAACTAAATTTCCAATTACAAGTCTTGTGAAATTTATAAAATCAATTTCTGTCCTTTGGCTATTTCTGTATTCAGAAAATTTTTCAGGAAAATATTTGCCTTCAGTTTCATCAAAAACAGCGTATAGTATTCTGTCACTTTTATAGCTATCAGAAAGAGCTGTCAATAACGCAGTTGTTTCTGGATTATTTGGTATTAATTCTTCTGAAAGTATTAGTTCAGTTTGATTACTTTCACTTTCTTTAATTAATTCGTGAATAATAACTTTACTTAGTGTCATTTGGATTGTAGTTGTTTTATGTTAAAATGTAATAACATTCTTTGTAAAAATATAAAAAAATACTTCATTTTAAATAAAAAGAACTTTTATCGTAACTATTTTAGTTAAACGTGTAAATAATAAGCTTATTTCAGGTTCTTCTCCAAATGCCCTTTTTGATACTCCGTAGGGTTTTGGTTGTATTGCTTTTTAAACACTTTGGTAAAATAGCTTTCATCGGTAAAGCCAAACTCGTGCGCAATTTCCGAGAACGTAATGTCTTCTCGTTGTACTTTTTCCACAATCAACTGCATGTGGCATTGATTCGTATATTTTTTTAACGCGGTATTCATTTCCTTTTTAAAAAAACGCGTCAGTTGGTTGGTGCTGAGGTTAAATTTATGCGCCATGTAGTCCACTTTGAGCATTTCGGGATGCCTGATGTTCTTGTGAATATGCGTCACAATACCGTTGATGTTTTTCTTTAATCGGGTGTTTTTTTGCGTGTGTGGATTAGGCGTGTTGCGCTCAATAATGGAAACCAAATTGAGTACCGGATAATAAAAACTGGGTTCGTTTTTGTGGCTTGCAAACACAGTTTTGCGAACCAAATGCAATCGTATTTGAGAACAAACGGTTTTAGAACGAAAAGACTGATAGGTTTGTGCGTATTGGAAATATGGTGTTTCAGAAGGTGTTTCGGCAGCAGATAGAGAAAATCAATTAGAACATAAAAAAATCCCTCGAAAGAGGGATTTTTTGTTATTTTATTATTTTAATATAAGTAGGAGTTTCATTTTTCTGTTTAATTATTTTTAAAAAATATATACCACATTTTAAATCTGTGAAATTATAATTTTTAGTAAAAATAGAATTGCTGACTGGAGCCTCTTTTTCTAAAATTTTGACAAGTTTTCCGTTGATATCAAATAATTCAATTGAAAGAACTAAATCATCTAGATTATCTATTTTTAACGTTATAAAATCAATGACAGGATTAGGATAAACTTTTAAACTGTTTGCAGTTTCAAAGTTAGAAGCTGTTAAATTATTATCATTAGTAACTCGACAAGTAATTTGATTACTACTTTTATTTCCAACCATTATGATTTTGTTATCACTTTGTATAGACAAGCTTCTAAAATAATCATGCCCTGCTCCAAAATTTGTACTAAATAATCCGTTAACTCCAAAGTTTTGATTTAAAACTCCGTTTGCGTTATAACTTTCCAGACCAAAATCGTAGTTTGAAGTAGAACCGTAGCTATAACCTACAAGTAAATTATTATTTGAATCAAAATTTAGATCATTTGCAAAACTAGATAGATTAGTTCCAAAATCTTTTACAATCAAGCCATTATTTCCAAAGTTACTATCTAACATTCCATCTAGATTATACTTTGCGATCAAAGCATTATATTTTGAATTACTAGTTGCGCCACTTACATAAATAGCATTATTTTTAATAACACATTTTGTAAAAGTTGATAAATTATTAATTTGACCTTGTACTATTCCATTGCCATTTAGTCCAAAAGTATTGTCAATATTTCCATTAGAATCGTATTTTACTATTAAATGTTCTGTGGAATAAGGAGTGTTATTACCAACAGCAATAATTTTGTCATCATCAGTAAGTTTCAGATCTAAAATTCGACCTCCATTTATTCCGGAAGTGCAAGTATAACCGTTTGTTCCAAAAGTAGTGTCGATATCACCATTATTTAAAAACCTTACAAGGCCAAATGTGTTTATGTTTGAGATAGCTAAATTTTCAATTTCGCCACCTGCAACAATTTTTCCATCGCTTTGTATCGCTATAGAATTTATCGTTTGAGAATCATTTAAATTAATACTTGTTATGCCATTAGTACCAAAAGTGGTGTCTAAATTGCCGTCGATATTTAGGCGTAGAACCATTATTTCGCTTGCTTGATTATTTCCTGCCGGTTTGTAGGAAGTTCCGGCAACAACAATTTTTCCATCATTTTGTAAAGCAATTGCACTACCTGTGCAATAATCATCAATTAGCACAGATACTACGCCATTGTTTCCAAAGCTATTGTCAATAGTTCCATTGGGTAAATATCTTGTTATAATACATGACGAGCCCGATGCAAAAGAATTATCATTTCCTACAATGATAATTTTTCCGTTTGGTTGAATTTCAGAATCGTATGATTGACAATTAGGGCCAAAGCTATTTGAGGTTTGACCATTTGTACCATAAGTGTCATCTAAGGTGCCTAATTGCGAAAATGCAGAAATTGAAAAGAACAAAATAAATAGGTTAGAGAGCAATTTTGTTTTCATAAAAATAGGGTTGTTTTTAAGCTTTACAAGTATACTGAAATATCATTTATAAGTGAAAAAAATAGTTCAAATTAACCTAATTTTATAAAATTTTTAGGAATATTGATTATGTTAGGTAGTTTACTGATACTTGTTTTTTTCGGTAGTCGTAAGGTCTAGACTAAAATGCTTCGATCAATTAGAACATAAAAAAAATCCCTCGAAAGAGGGATTTTTTGTTTCTAAGGATTTTTTTTTAAATACTATCGTTGGTAATAAGTTACGATACTGGCTTTAGCCAAAGTATTGTTCCAAAGATAAAAACCAACTAGAGCAGGAGTAGTGTTTTCATCAAGACCTAATGTATCGGTTTTTAAAGCATAAACCGTGATAATATATTGGTGAAATCCGTGTCCTTCCGGCGGGCAAGGACCTCCATATCCTTTAGTTCCATAATCTGTTACACTTTGGATTGCGCCTTTCGGAGTTAAATTAAGCTTTATGTTTCCGGCGTTTGAAACTAATTCCTTTACGTTAGCAGGAATGTCAAATACTACCCAATGCCAAAATCCGCTTCCTGTTGGTGCATCAGGATCGTACATTGTTACGGCAAAACTTTTTGTTCCTTGCGGTGCATTTTTCCAAGATAATTGAGGTGATTGATTATCTCCTGTACATCCGAAACCGTTGAATACTTGTGTTTTAGTAGCTTCTCCGCCCAAGTCGTTACTGGATAAGGTAAATGTATTTTGTCCGAAAAGGGTAACTGAGAACAATAAGGACAGTACCCAGATTAAATTTGCTTTTTTCATTTTGTTAGGATTTAATGTTTTAAGCAAAATTAGGGTAAATGCTGCCGGATGAATTTAGAAGATGGTTCAAAAACTGTTGCTAAAAGCTCAACTTTTAACCTGCTGTTTGGGCGTAATGCCGTATTTTGATTTATAGGCTTGAATGAAGCTCGACAAATTTTCATAGCCTACTTCAAAATAGATCTCGGAGGAACTTTTTTGTCTTTGATGGAGTAAAAAATGGGCGTGTTCCAACCTTTTGTTCTGAAACCATTTACTAGGAGATTCGGAATAATGTTTTTCAAATTCTCTTTTAAATGTAGAAACGCTCATTCCACACAGGAAGGATAATTCTTTTAAAGATAATTTACTCAATTGGTTGCTTTCGATCGTACGAATGAATTTTTGACTGATATCATTACTGTTTACGGTTAATGAATGCAGGAATTCACTGCCGTACATTTCGGTGAGATAAAGCATGATCTCTTCAAATTTAACAACAAGCAGCTTTTCTTGGATATTTTTTGGAAGTTTTGAAATATCTAACAAACTGTCGACAAAACGTCGGATAAAGTCATCGTATGCAAAGGCGTGAACGGATTGAGATTCTGTTGGTTCGCTTGGAGTTACTTTTGTTTTCCGAAGAAATTCTAATACGGTTTCGTTCGAAAAAAAGAAAAGAATACTTCTGTAATTTTTGACTTTGGAAAGTTTTTCGGTCATTAAACAATGTCCGGATTTCATTAAGAGAAATTTGGAATTATCGATAGATAAAAAAGAGTTGTCAAATACCACATCTTTAGTTCCTTCGGTCAGGAAGCTAAGTATATTTTGGTTTAAGACAATTTGTTTTCTTGCTGCTTCTTGCGAACTGGAATAATCGTAAACCTGAACGCTTTGCGATGCGTCTAAATTCAGTTCGTTTGGAATTGTAATTATTTTCATGGTAGTAGGGTATTGATGTTGTCGCCTGTTAAATGCTGTACATTTTTTGTGATTTTTTCGATATCCCAATTCCACCATTTGAGTTCCAATAGTCGGGCAATTTTTTCTTCGGAAAATCGTTTTTTGATTTCCTGCGCCGGATTTCCGCCCACAATTGTATAGGGTTCAACATCCTTAACGACTGTTGCATTTGTAGCAATGATCGCTCCGTCACCAATTGTAACTCCTGCCATGATCGTAGCATTGTACCCGATCCAGACGTCATTTCCAATAACAATATCGCCTTTTTGCGGATAGCTTTTTTCTTCCATGGCTTTTTCCCAACCGTTCCCGAAAATAGCAAAAGGATAAGTGGTCAATGCCTGTGTTAAATGATTGGCTCCGTTCATAATGAATTTTACATCAGAAGCGATCATACAAAATTTTCCGATTACTAAGCGGTCACCAATGAAATCAAAATGGTATTTCACATTTTTTTCGAAATTCTCAACATTTTCAAAATCATCGTAATAGGTGTAATCGCCAACGATAATATTCGGATTCTTAATGCTATTTTTCAGAAAGCAAAGCCTGTCGTAATGTTCAAGCGGGAAAATGGTATTTTTATCGGGTCCTTTCATGTTGATGTTTTAAGTAATGTTGGATTCTATTTTCCGATTGATCCTAATTCGTCTTTAATATCGGTTCTTTCAGTGAGCTTTGTTGGATTTATGCTCCAAGATTCAGCAATTTTCATTACAAGTTCTTCGTCAGCATACTCTAAATCATCTCGTTCCCAATAATCATCTAATTCAGCTTCTTTGGAGAAGGAGTTAAATAGATTTAATCCTATTTCAGGTTTTGTAGGCTCTCCGAATACTTTTATATTCTCACCACTCTCTCCAATATAAGAATATATTCTTTCTATTTTGCCATTTACGGATTTCATCCAGCTATGATATTCCACAACTCTGTGTGTCCCGAAAAATTGAGCTTCATTAAATTCAAAACTTAATTTATTGAGTATTTTTTCAAGTTTTTCAATACTTTCTTTACTATCTCCTTGGGGCAATCCCATGCCTACAATCAGAGTCCATTCCCCAATTTGAGGCGTTATAAAAATGTCACTTTTGTAAGCCCGTTTAATTCCATTTTTCCAATTTGAAGGTTGAATGTTTTTTAAACCAAGAATATTAGCAATTTCTGTTTTTTTATTAGTTTTTACCGCTATCCAAACTATTTTGTATCCAAAATCAACTGGCTCATCAGGATTGATTAGAGTTTTATTATAATTTGGTGTTGCATTATACTCAGCAGTTATACCATTTCGTTTTGCAAACCAAACCGTAAAAGAGATAAAAGAAATAATTCCTATTATAATCAATATTTTCATTTTGCTATTTTTTCGGTAAGAGAGTAACAGTACCAGTCAAAAACAAATATATAACTTTTATAAAACCAATTAAGCTTAAGTAAAGAATTTAAAAGGTTTAAATAAACTGTTCGGGAGACATGATTTTATTTTCAGCGTTTTGTTTTACAGTGTTCAGAGCATTTGTTAAATAACCTTTCATACTTTTCTTAACAATTGAGTTTACAAATAATTCGGATACTTTGTTTTTTGGAAAAAGATTGTAATTCCATTCTATTTTTGTCTGATTGTTATCTGTAGTCGTAAAAGTCCAGTTGCCTTCAATTTTAGAAACCATATATTTTAGTGAGGAAGTAAAATTTTCCACCCGATAGGAAAAAAAGGAATGAGGTTCAACGCAGGTTAAGGTTTCGAAAACCTGAGTTTTATCTTCAAAAAAAATAGTTCTGGAAAGCCCTGCTTGTGTCCAGGTTCCTTTTAGGTCTGTTCCTGTTACACTTGGAAGAATTCCGTGTTTTTTGAAAATATCAGACAAATCAGATTGAATGGCAGCATTAAAAGTTTCTTTTTTAGATGCGTTTACAGTCATAATAACTTTTACTTGTACAAAATTAGTCTTTTCCATTTTTTTAATTATTTAGTGATGGTGCAAAAATGGGAGACTTAATTTTTATTTTTTTTGCCAAATGGTAAAAAGTGAATTTAAATGCTTCTTCTAATTCTGCTTAAAGAAGATTGGGTGATACCTAAATAGGAAGCCAACATAGAAAGTGGTATGCGATTGGCTAGTTTGGGGTATTGTTTTAAAAAATTCAAGTAACGGGTTGAAGCATCTTCAGAAAGCATAGGA
Source organism: Flavobacterium haoranii (assembly GCA_003246205.1). Taxonomy (GTDB): domain Bacteria; phylum Bacteroidota; class Bacteroidia; order Flavobacteriales; family Flavobacteriaceae; genus Flavobacterium; species Flavobacterium haoranii_A. The sequence continues at coordinate 36,972 of QKBC01000010.1, forward strand.
CTTATTCGGGTTACTTTTTCTACAAGAGCTTTAGCAATGATCTTACTAATGATATCATCCCAATTCGGTATAGCTTCTGATAATTCTTCCATTTGTTCGCGTGTAATAACAAATAGTTCACAGGTTGAAACGGCTTGTAAATATTCAGAAGAAGGAATTTGCGTATTATAACTGTTTAAATCTACGGCAAAATTATTTTCGTCCAGAAAATAACGGGTTATTTCATCTCCTTTGTTGTTAAAAAAGCAAACTCTTATAATTCCACTTTTTATAAAAGCAATTTGTTTGGCAGTTTTACCTGCTTCTGAAAAATAATCTCCTTTTTGAATTATTACAGCATAGAATTTGGATTGAACTAAATTAATTTCTTCAGCATTTAATTTCCCAAATTGTAGCAAGTAGTCTATTAAAGCATTCATAGGGTAAAGATAATGAGATTTAAGTTGAAAGATAGCTGGATTACTCCTGTAATTGCCGAAAAAAGAACTTGATGACATCCATATTTACGGCTGAAGTGGTCCAGTGCCCTACCTCTTCATAAGTAGTGAATTGGGCATTGATACCTTCTTGTGTATAAATTGACTGGCATGCTTTCCAACGTTCCTGTACGTTGTCTCCAAGGGTAAGGTTAATGAGCCTACGTTCACTATCGTTATAAGCATCTTCAAACTGAACCGCATCGTTAGTGTCCAGTTGTCCCATGTAGATGTATTGCGGTATTTTTTTATAGGAAACACTGTTGAATGTTTTTTTAAACAGTTTTTTAAAGTCACCGATTCCTAAAGGATAATTAAAGGAGTGGTTTTGGTATTGTTTTAGCGGAAGCATTAATTCTCCGTTCAGGCCTCCCATAGCAGCTGCTTGTATGATTTCGGGATGCAGGAATAAAAAGCGGTTGGTAAAGGATCCCGAAGCTGAAAATCCATTCATAAAAACTTTGTTGTACACAGGAATATCTAGTTTTTTTAAGGTTTCATGAGCATCGTTTATCATGGCAATTAATTGCAGGTCGAGCCGTTTTAATGCTTTCGACTTTTCCAATATAACATCTCTGTCCAATGCGTGGGTGTATGTTAACGGTTCAGAATCCGGTCTTGGGAAAATAGGAACCAAAAGCGGAATCTTTAACATAGTGGCAATATTGTTTCCAACAGAACTTACTGAAGCCAAGTGTAAGGCGCTTTCTTGATGAACGCTTATTGAGTCTGAAGTTCTTCCGGTGTTGTTGGGTTCAACCAATAAGTAGGTTAATTTTCCTTTGGGTGTTTCTTTCGGTATAAAAAGAATATAAGAATGCTGAAATCCTTTCTCTGGTTTAGCATTAATAATCAGAATACTATCTTGGATGAAAACTTGATTTTTAGTTTGGCTGAAAGAAAACAGAGAAAACAGAAAAAATAATAGGGTGTAATACGTTGTCATTTTGGCGTTTTTTATTCAGACGAACCAAAATTAAAAGTGTTACACTTATTTGTGGAATTTCTAAAGAATAAGAACCAATAAAAAAGAAATGTATAGAAGAAAAAACTACTTTAGTTTTGACTATAACACGATGGTGAATGTTGTTCCGGAATTAACCTGACTATCAACTGTAATTGTCCCGCCTAATGATTCTATTTGGTTTTTTGTCATAAATAATCCGACTCCTTTGGCATCTTTATTTCGATGGAATGTTTTATTAAGACCAAATAGTTTTGTTCCATATTTTTCTAAATCTATTCCTAAACCATTGTCGGTAAAAGCCAATATTGTTTTACCTTTTTCAGTATAGGAAGATTTAATCAGGATTATCGGTGCTTGTTCTGATGAACTGTATTTAATAGCATTGGTAATCATATTCAGGAAGATACTTTCCAAGTAAGTTCTTTTATATTTTACTTTTCCAACAGCACTGAAATCCGATACAATCGTTGCTTTGGATTCCATGATTTGGCCAGTCAGTATCTCTTTTGTCTTTTCAAGAATCTCATTAAAATCAAGGAATTCCAGATCATCATTAGTGCTTTCTTTTATTTTAAGTGTTTCAACCAAAGTATCTAATGTTTCGGACAGGTGGCCAATTACGATTTGAAATTTCGACATTAACAGATCTTTCTCTTCCGGATCAGTAGTGTCTTTGTATAAGTAATCGAGAGTAATCAAATTAGCAACGGGAGATCTTAAATTGTGCGATATGATATGAGCAAAACTGGCTAATTGTGAATTTTGACGGGTGAGTTTTTGAGTTAGTTCTTCCAGCTTTTTATTACTGCTAATCAGAGCTTCCTGAAGATGGATCGTTTCTGTTAAATCAGTAGCTATTTTCAGAAAGCCGGTAGTAACACCTTCGGCATTTTTTAATGCAGTGACGGAAAGCTGCATTTTTAAACTTGTATGGTCTTTGCGAATATATTTCCATTCGCGGGTATTGGGTTTTCCTTCACGGGTAGGTGCAAAAATGGCTTCTATTCCTTTAATTTCTTTTCCGTATTGTTTAGAAAGTTCTATTCCTCTTTTTTCCATTTCTTCTTTATCATGGAAAATTTCAGGTGTGTTTTTCCCGATCATTTCTTTGGCTTTATAGCCCAATAGTTTCTCGGCACCTGAATTAAAATAAGTAATAACACCATCTAAATTGGTTCCGATGATTGATATTTCTGTGGCCGATCGCATAATGGCATTCAATTGTGCCAATAGATTCGAAATTTTAAGTTCGAGTATTTTATATTTATTAATATCCTGAAACACGCCAAATAAGCGGATACATTTTCCGTTTCTAAATTCGGCTTCGCCTATTGCTCTTATCCAAATATTATTATTCTTTGCAGTGGTTATTTCGAGTTCTAAATCAAATGGTTTGCCCTCTCGTACGGCTGTTTTAATAGCTTCTTGAATTTTTGATCTGCTTTCTCCTTTGTTGTAATATTGAATGGCAGCACTCAAAGTCGGTTGAAAATCATCTGGAACTTCATGTATTTTTTTGGTCAGTTTACTCCAATATAAACTTCCTTCGTTGGGTTCCAGTTCCCAAGCACCAATTCGAGCCACTTCACTAATTTTATCTAATATTTCATGTAGACGGTCTTGTTCAAGCCGTAACAGTTTATAGTTTGTAATATCACTTGTATAGATAATGATGCCGCCTATGTTACCTTCTTCGTCCTGCCAAGGTCGTATATCCCATGTTAGCCATTGTACAGTTCCGTTTACACGTTCAAAAGGAGCTTCGTCATTTCGATTGATTTTACCACTTAAGCATTCCTGATGGATCTGTTTCCATTCCTGGCCTATTTCCGGAAATACTTCATAATGCGATTTTCCAATGATGTCTTGTCCTACTAATCCGTAATCTTCATACCATTTGGAAGAAGCAACCAGATAGTTCATGTTTTTATCGAACATGGCTATAGCACCGGGCATTTGTTTGACAAAAATGGTATAGCGTTCCCGACTTTTTTCCAGTGATTTGTTTTTGGTTTGAATCTTTTGAATGAAAGGAAAAATTAAAGATGTCAGCAAAATAATGGTAAGTAATAATAAAACAGCGTAAATAATAACTTCTGTTCGGGATATTTGCTTTAGTGTTTCTTTTCCGTATTTTTCATACAGGCCGACTTCGTTTTCCATTGCTGTCAGAAATTGGGATTGAGCTGTTTCCAGCGATTCTATAGCGGAGGATATTTCTTGTTTATTTTGAGATTGAAGAACTTGATTAGCAGCAAAGATCAGGTGGTTTATATTGGCTTTTGAAATCTTGATAGAATCAAATGAAGCCTTATTATGTATTGTGGTCGTATACTTTAGAATTATAGAATCTGCTTTTTGAAATTGCAATATAACATCGGTTAACTCTTTTTTAGTTAATTGAATTTCCTGAGGATTTTCCCAGTTGTTCTGCTTAAGACGATAAGATAAGGTAAGCATTTTTTGGCTTAACATTCGTTGTCGTCCGGCTATATTAATAAGAGAAGAAACGCCTTCTTTCCTGGAAACCTGATATCCAATGTATAAATGACTAAGAAGTAATGACGTTAGTAAAATGAGCGCAAATGCAGTTGTTTTTAATCTTCCCATTTTGGTAGGTATTACTAAGTTATATAGATAATAGTGAAGGGGGAAAATGATAAAACAGCGTGTTCTCCTTTTTAAAGATAGTAACTAAAAACGGAGAACGTAATAAATGAATTATTTAAAAGTTATTGGTTAACAATGTTTTATATGTCGTAATTAATGACGTAATGTTTTATAAATTTAAATAAATTTAATTGAAATAGCAAATAAAAAAAATCCCGACCAGCAGTCGGGATTTTTCATTAGCTAAAAAATAGTAGAAATAAAATAGGGAAGAGTAAACCGGCGGCGGCTAATTTCCAACCGCGTTGTTTAAAGGTATGCTTCCCGTATTTAATCATCATAGCGCCTGTTACAGCGATTATAATTAAGGATAATCCAAAAATATCAGAATAGTAGATCCACCAGTTAGAAGTATTTTTATGTAACTTCATAGTGTGGCTGATTAGAGGCGTATTAATGAATTGAACAATTTCGCCTTTTCCTGTTTTAACGTCCAGTTCCACTTCAGTATTTTCAAATTGCATTCTAAATTTTCCTTTGCGAACCATTTGACGTCTTAGCTTTTCTTCAATGTGAAGGTCTTTTGCTAACTGCTTTGCATAATCTTCAGTGATTTCATTCTCAGCAGGTAAAGCCACTTCAATATCTTTAGCTTCAATCGTGAATTTTTCAGGATGCCAATGTTCACGGTGATTCATCATTATTCCTGAAAGAGCAAATGAGATAATCAGTCCTAAATAAAAATAGCCTAAATCGCGGTGAATGTTTCTGATTTTTTGTGCATTCATTTGTTAAAAACGTTAAGTTGTTAATAGTGTGTTTTGAGGATTAAAATTTATACGACAAAGCTACAGAATAATTTCGAGGCGCAATAGGGTTTAAGCTGTTATCGTCATGTGCATTATAATTTAACTCGTTGAAGATATTGGCTAGTTTAGTACGAATACTAAAGTTTTTATAATCATACCCTAAAGTGGCATCAACCTGAAAATAATCGCTTAAATAAATTAATTGAAAAGCATCATTTTCAACCGTTACACGAGTAGAACGTCCTGCATAACGCGTTCCGAAATAGGAATTGATTAAACCGGCATTTAGGCCTTTTAACTTACCGTTCTCTACTTTGTAGTTAATGCTTAGGTTTGCAGTATTTTTTGGGTTGTATCGAAGCAAACTACCTTCTATGTAGGTATTACTTTTTCTGTATTTGGTTTCGTTAAAGCTGTAACCGGCAACGATTTGTAATCCTTTTACCGGATTTGCCGTAATGTCTACTTCTACACCGTTACTTCTGATGGCTCCGGCTAGCTCTTTGATGTTTGAGTTAGTATTTCCGTTTGCCAATGAAGTTTGGGCCAAATTATCATTGTTAATTTGATAGAAGGTAACGTTTGCTTGGATTTTATCATTAAATAATTTGTTTTTTACACCAACTTCATATTGGTCAATAATTGACGGGTCAAGGGCATTACCGTTACTATCTGTTCCTGTATTGGTTTGGAATGAGTTGGAATAAGTAGCAAAAAGGGAATGTTTTTTGGAAGGTTGGTATATTAAACCAACTCTAGGTGAAAAGGCATCGTCATAATTATTGGTTATAGTTGTTGAGCCATCTGAATACTTGTAAACATTGCTTTCAGTATCCTGATAACTGTAACGAACACCGGCTAATAATTTCCATTTTTCGGCAAATGAGATTAAATCCTGAACATAGATACCGAAACGGCTAATCGGCGTTTGTGTGTAAGTATTTAAAGTTAAGTCGGGAATAGCACTTTCAGATGAAGGATTGTAATTTTCAAAGATATTGATAGTATCATATCCTGTATAATTATTATAACGGGTAGCATTGGTTTTATAGTTTTCTACATCGGCACCAAATAAGAACTGATGCTGTGTTTTCCCTATGGCAAATTTACCGTTCAAATTAGCTTGTTGGGTAAAATAGTTATTTTTTTCTTTAGACCTTTGTAAGTTACGAGTCCATTCGCCATCTTCAGAAATACTTCCTCCGGTATTAGGTCTTGCATTCGAAAATAATTCAGTTTCGTAATAACGAATACCATTGATAAAGTTTACGTTCCAGTTATCGTTGATATGATGCGTTAATGTAATGGTGTTTGATAATTGTTCGCTATCAAAATAGCCCCAAGTAACGCCTAAAAAGCGGCTTCTGGGAATATCTACTACTTCATAATTAATCACACCGGAACCGAAATCAGGAGTGCGACTGTCATTTGTATAATCTGTTTCAACTAATAATTCTGTTTTATCAGAAAGTTTGAATAGGAACGAAGGGTTTAGGTAGTAACGTTCTGATTCTACATAATCTCTGAAACTTTCGGCCTTTTCATAGCTTCCGTTTATACGAAAAGCCACTTTTTTATTTTTACCGATAGCATTGTAAACATCAAAAGTAGGTTTGTAGGTATTAAAGCTTCCGAAAGAGAAACCTACTTCTCCTCCAAAATTAAATTTAGGTTTTTTGGTTACTAGATTCAGAACTCCTCCGGGAGCCACATTTCCATACAGCATGGCAGCACTACCTTTTAAAAATTCAACTTTTTCTAAGCCGGAAGTTTCAATCATCATTCCGTTAAAATAGCGTACTCCGTTTTTAAAGGTATTGTCGCTTCTCATTGAAAAACCTCTTGAGGCAATTTCTTCCTGATAGCCTCCTGCAGTTCCCATTATGTAAACGCCATTAGCATTTTTTAAGATATCACTCAATGAACTGACTTGTTGGTTTTTTAATGTTTCATTAGTGATGGTCGTAGTGGCTTGAGGCAAATCCATAGGGTTAATATTTGCTTTATCTACGGATGCCGGGATATCTTGCGGATTTCCATTAACAACGACTTCATTCAGGTTATATTTTTTAACCGTATCGTTAGCAATAGCAAATTCATCTAGGGAATCATTATAATGTTTTTCTTGTGCTAAAATAAAGGGAGCAGCACCTAATATTGTAGCTACTAGTAAGGCTTTTTTCATTTTATTTAGAATAAATTAAAATAACAGCACAAAAGTATAGAAATGAATGAAAACTCCAAAATTTATTTAGATTAATTTTAATTAAAAATAATAAGTGCTTATTTATCAGTGTTTTTTAGCGTATAAAATAACATTGAAATGTCTGTTTTAGTTCCAGATAATGGTGTTTTTAATTTCAGAGAACTTTAGAAAGGAGAGATGTTTCTTCTGAAGAAGCCTTAATAATTCTTTAATTTCGAAGCGATCTAGTAATATGATGAAATTTTTTTGCAAAGTAGGAATAGGGATCTTCTTAGCGTAAATAGAGTTTTGATATTCTTGTTCCCAATATTCTATATTTATCTTTTTGAGATAATTCGCAAAGGCTTTGAGCTCTTCTTTCGTAAGGCTAAAGTTGAGGTTTTTGTAACTTAATTGATAATTGGCACAGCCTTTTAGAAAAAGTAATAAACCATTTTCTGTTTGATTGAGTAAAATATAATTACAACACATATTTAGTAAGAATTATTTTTAATAATAATGGTTCTAATAAAGAGAACGAATACAAGCTATTTCTTTTTTCTACCCCACCATATTAAAAAGCCTGTTACAGGAAGAGAGGCGCAAATTAAACTGACTATAAAAGCTATTATTTTTCCTCCGATGCCTAAAATGGCACCAACGTGTATGTCATAATTAGCAGAAACTGCTTTTTCACCCATATTTTTGTCTTTGTGATCGTGTATATGTAGCAATTCTCCTGAGTTTTCATCAAAAATCAGATTATGGTTGATGTGATAAGAATAGGAAAGTTGTTTTACAAAAACAGAATAATTAGAATGTTCATGATCGTCAAGGTGTTCGTAACCAAAATCCAATGAGTAGGCGAAAGCATTCGGATATAATTCTTCAACCTTTCGGCTAATTTTATCAAGAGTTTGCTCGTTGCGTATTTCAATAGGAGCTTTTGTTTTGATATGCGAAAAATCAGGATAATTGGTGTCGCCGCCGGAAAATACAATGTATATAAAAACTTTGATAAAAAGGAAAGAATAGAACAATCCGGTTATGGCAATAATTAAGGCAACTGAGGACGCGTAAAAGCCTAGAATATTATGCAGATCATAATTTTTACGTTTCCATTTTTTAACTTTTTTCCAATTAAACCAAAAGCGCTGTTTGCGTGCATTTTTATTTTTCGGCCACCAAAGAATAATTCCGGAGATCAGCATGAAAATAAAAATAAGTGTCGGAATTCCACAAACGTAAACGCCCCAGCTTGTATTGAGCATAAAGCTGAAATGAATTGATTTTATGATATTGAAGAAGTTTCTTATTTCATCATAGCTTCCGAGAACTTCACCAGTAAAAGGGTTAACATAAACGGATTTGTAAATGATGTATTCTTTGAATAAATTCCAGCCATTCGGGTCGTGTTCATAATAGTAAAAAATATAGCTTCTGCTTTTATCAACCGGAATTGTTACCCAATGTAAAGGGTATTTTTCATGCGTATAGTCACTAACTTTTTTTTCCAGTTCTTTTATCGGTAAAACAGTTTTGTTTTCAATATTTTGTTCTTTATGAAAAATAACATCTTTTCGAAGATAATTGGTAATTTCTTCCTGAAAGACATAGATCGCCCCGGTTATGGATATAATAAAAACAAGTAATCCGGTTGCTAGACCTAACCATAAGTGAAGTTTACCTATCCAGTGTTTAAATCCTTTTTTGTTCGTTTTTTTCATCAAAATATTGTTTTTATAATTTGCTTATTGTAGTCTGATTAAGGTATGAAACTCCTCTAATGACAACATTAGAGGAGCTCAAAATTTAAACTAATATGAAATGAAATTAAAGTTAAAAGCGGTAAGCAAGTGTTATCCTTCCATTGATTCCGGGTTCACTTTGCCAATATAGATAAGTTCCGTAATTAGAACCGCTATACAAATATTTGTCTAAAATATTATTGACGTTTAGTGTAGCGCTAAAGTGTTGGTTTTTCCAAGAAATAGCTCCGTCTAGTCTGAAATAATCCGGTAATTCGGATTTATTGTCAGAACCCCAGTTCCAAGAAGATCTGTCTACCTGATACTGATATCCGGCAGAGATTCCGAAACCTTTTAAGAAGGAAACTTTTTTGAAATTGTAATTGACCCAGCCGTTTGTAATGTGTTTAGCAAATCCGGCGACTTTGGTACCAACATTAGCCGGATCGGAGTCTTTAGTGATCTCCACATCTGTATTAGCATAGTTTAAGATTATATTTAATTCCGGAGTAATTTGTCCTTGCATGTCAAATTCAATTCCTTTGGATTGAATTTCACCTAATTGAATACTGAAGTTCTGATTTTCAGGATCGTTGACCAATACATTTTCTTTCGTAATTTGATAAACCGTTAATCCTGTATTTAATTTACCGTTGAACCAAGATTTTTTCAAGCCGCCTTCAATATCAGTTCCTAAAACCGGGTCAAATTTTTCTCCGGTTGCACTCGCGCCGTATTGAGGGGCAAAAGATTGGTCGTATAAAGCATAAACTGTAAAATCTTTTAAAATATCATAGCTTAAACCGAATCGGGGAGTGAAGCGAGCTTCTTTGCTTTCAGCGCCGTAAGCAAATGTTTTACCTTCTGTATAACGGGTAGCGATTGTTAAACGCAGCTTTTCGTCTAGGAAATTTAATTCATCCTGAACGTAAGCAGAATACAGATCAGCTCCTTGATGGTTAGCCGCACCTCTTTCTTTTACAGATAATGAACGGTCAAATTCAGGATAAACAGCATTTCCGTAAACCGGATTATAAATGTTGAAAGGATTAGCCGGATCGTCGATCAATCCGTATTGTCCCCAGTCGGCATAGTAACTTAAGTTTCTGGAATCGACACCGCCCATTACTTTATGTTTGATAAAACCGGTATTGAATGTGCCGTTTACATAAATTTGAGCTAGTTGGTTTGTAGACAACGCATCCCAAATGCTTAAATAACGTAGTAAATCTCCATTTTCAGCCATGCTATAAGCCCATAAACTACTTCCTGTTCCGCTATATTGCATGATCATATATTGTCCGGCAATTGACCAGTTATCATTGAATTTATGGGTAATGTTAGTCAGAAAACTAACTTCTTCTATGGTCGACATAGGAAAGTTTTTATCCAAAATAGAAAAATCCCTGTCCAGACTTCCGAAACCGGCAGAGGCAGGAGCAAAGACATAAGCTGCTCCGATCATTTGCTTGGCTTTTTGATAAGTAAGTTCGGTGGTAACAGATGTTTTGTCTGAGAATTCATAGCGGAAAGAAGGAACAATGCTGTAACGATTGCTTTTTTCATATTCTCTTTGGCTTTCCAAATTTTGATACATTCCATTCAAACGATATTGGAATTTGCCATCTTTGGTTAAAGCACCGCCTAAGTCTATAGTCCCTCTGTAGGTATTGTAACTGCCTGTTGTAAAGCTCAATTCACGAATTTTATTCCTAGTGGGTTTTTTAGTAACAACATTATAAAAACCTCCCGGTTCACCGGCCGACATCATAAATCCTGACGGACCTTTTACAAATTCAATGCGTTCCACCATTGACATATCTTCCGAAAGTGGTCCCCAAGGCAATTCCACGTTCATGCCGTTTCGGAATGCCGGAAGTTTAAACCCTCTCATATTTATACGCGCAAAATGCCCCCAATGTTCGATCATTTGAGCACCGCTTACATTACGGGTAACCGATTCCATCATATTGATGATGTTTTGGGTATCAATGGCTTCTTTAGTAATAACCTGAATGTTTTGGGGAATTTTTTCTATTTCAGTTTGTAAACGCAAACTATTAGAAGGCTCTTTAACAGCGTATTTATTCTGTACACCGCTTACGACTACTTCTTTTAAGTTTTTTATGCTGTCTTTTTGTTTTTCTTGTGCCCAGCCTGATACAGCAATTGAACTTAAAGCTAAGATAAGTATTGTATTTTTCATTTATTTAGATTTAATAAAAACAATGCGAAAATAACAAGTGTGTAATAAAAAAACAAAATTTATTTAGACTTATTTTAAATAAATGTTTTAACTGATTGATTTTCAAAAAATAAAACTTAAGATTTTTTAACTTTAAACATTGCGTAAAAAAGCATAAATTTGCACTCCTAAAAATGAAAGACAGCTATGTTAGAAAAGTTGCAATATGTAAAACAACGCTTTGATGAGATTTCGGATTTGATCATTCAGCCTGATGTAATTGCGGATCAGAAGCGATATGTACAGTTAAATAAGGAATATAAAGATCTGAAAGCGCTTGTTGAAAAACGCGAAGAGTATATTAATGTTACCGGAAATATAAAAGAGGCTAAGGAGATTATTGCTGACGGATCGGATGCGGAAATGGTAGAAATGGCCAAAATGCAGTTGGATGAAGCTCAGGAACGTTTACCTCAGTTAGAGGAAGAGATTAAATTTATGTTGATCCCTAAAGACCCTGAAGATGCTAAGAACGTAATGGTAGAGATTCGTGCAGGAACGGGTGGTGATGAAGCTTCTATTTTTGCCGGAGATTTATACAGAATGTATACCAAATATTGCGAAAGTAGAGGTTGGAAAACTTCAGTGGTAGACTTGAATGAAGGAACTGCTGGTGGTTATAAAGAGATTGTTTTTGAAGTAAACGGAGAAGACGTTTACGGAACTTTAAAATTTGAAGCCGGTGTACATCGTGTACAACGTGTTCCGCAAACTGAAACTCAAGGTCGTGTGCATACTTCAGCGGCTACGGTAATGGTATTGCCGGAAGCAGAGGAATTTGATGTTCAGATTGATATGAATGATGTTCGTATCGATTTATTCTGTTCGTCTGGTCCTGGAGGGCAATCAGTTAATACAACAAAATCAGCTGTGCGTATGACACATATTCCTACGGGATTAGTGGCACAATGTCAGGATGAGAAGTCACAACATAAAAACAAAGACAAAGCTTTACAAGTATTGCGTTCTCGTTTATACGAAATGGAATTAGCGAAAAAGCAAGAAGAAGACGCTAAAAAACGTAATTCACAGGTAAGTTCTGGTGACCGTTCGGCTAAAATCAGAACGTATAACTATCCTCAAGGCCGTGTAACAGACCACAGAATAGGTTTAACTATTTATGATTTGGACGGAGTTATGAACGGAAATCTTCAAAAAATTATTGATGAGTTACAATTAGTATCTAACACAGAAAAGTTGAAAGAATCAGAAGTCTTTTAATAAAAGATGATAAAAAAAAGGGTTGCATTGCAACCCTTTTTTATTAATTCTGAGCTTCTTGTTGGGCTTGTTGCACCATATTTTCATTGGCAATAATAGCAAATTCAACTCGTCTGTTATTTGCCATTCCTTCTTTGGTATCGTTGGTGTCAATAGGTTCTGTTTCTCCCATACCTACAATTTCAAATCGAGAACTGGAAAGTCCTTTTGAACTCAAATAATTTTTAACGGATTCAGCTCTTTTAACCGATAGACTCATATTGTAATCATCATTTCCGGAACTATCTGTATGCCCGTAGATAATGATGTTTGTATCATTATAATCTTTAAAAACCGGAACTAATTTATCTAAGTTGGCTTTAGCCGTGCTGGTTAAAGACGATTCGTTTAAATTAAAACGGATAGCATTTTCATTTAAAGTCAGCTTAATGCCTTCACCTACACGCTCTACTTGCGCTCCGGGTAACTGTTCCTGAATTTCTCGAGCTTGTTTATCCATTTTACGGCCAATTAAACCACCGGCTACACCACCTATAACTCCACCTAAGATGGCTCCGGTTGCACCTTTACCGCCTTTACCTAAATTATTTCCTAGAATGCCTCCTATAAGAGCACCACCTGCAGCACCGATTACAGCACCTTTTTGTGTATTGTTTGAATTTTTGACTGCATTACATTGTACCAATAATACCGCTGATAATGCTATTAAAATTGTTTTTTTCATAACTATATACGTTCAAAAGTTAATACAATATCTTGTGTTTTGTTTAAGACATCAGCTTGTTCGATTAGCTGAAATTTATTTTCATTAACCGGAACATACTGAACAACATATCCTGTGGTTACTTTTTTGCTTTTTGTTCCGTTTAAGAATTTTATAACCATTTCATTATTTTGGTTAATATACCACGTAATATCACTTTCATAAGCGCAGGAGTAGTCGTTGATTTTCATACTTCCTTTGTTGTTATTGGAAATAAAATGCCAAGTACTGTTTACAAAACATTTGGTATTTCCTAAGTCAAATAAACTGACTTTTATATAATCAGAGTTAGCATAGGAAACATCGGTAACCTGCCAATCTCCTTTTACGGCAACTTGTGATTTGTAGTTGAGTTTAGTTTCAACTACTTTTTCAGTCGTTTTACAACTAATAGCGAACAGAGTTAATAGAATTAGTGTTATTTTTTTCATAATAAAAGAATTTAGTATCGTGAACTAAGTTACAATCTTTTGAAGTTGGATTTATTTAAAAAATCTTTATTTAATGGTTCTTTTTACTCGGTTTAATTTCCCTTACAAATGATAGATAAAGAATAGTGGTATTTTGGGAGCAATAATTATGTATAACGTATTAGACTTTTTCAATTTTCAATTTTGTCCTCTGTTGTTCTTTACAAATTTAGTAAAATTCTCATCTTTTTCTATTTATTTTTATTTTTTGATACCATAAATAGTTTTAAGTGAACAAAAATAATTTTTGACTGCTCTTACTGTACTTATAACTAGTTGATAGATGAATTTTTATAGGTTAAATCCATAGGCTAAACGTATCATTATTTGACCGACACCTTTTTTAATCTGATTGTTTTCTATAGTAGGAAAAGCACTCAGATGTTCGTATCTCAAACTTAGGTCAATGTATTTAGTTGCATATCCAATAGTCGGGCTTAATAACAATGAAGTGTCATTATAACCATTGGTTACTGCAAATGCAGTACCTGCTTCTCCCATAAGATAAAATTTGTCTTTTAAAACAAATGCTTTGAAGCCTCCTTTTAAAGGAATATAACCTAAATCATTTTTACTGCCGTTGACAAAAAGATTATTATAACCGGAGGTTAAAGTGAGTGAATAAGGTTTTGAAAAATCATATTGTAAGCGAACATCTCCGCCTAGGCTGGTTTCATAAGGATCTTGAAGCGGTGCGCCTAATGAAAGCCCAAAACCTAGTTTGAATTTCGGAGTATAAGGTGTTTGTAAACTGTATTTTTCTTGTGCAAAAGTTACTGTTGTTATGAAAACTGTTCCCATAACAATGATATAAAATAAATTTTTCATGTGTTTTGTTCTTTTTAGTGAATGAATTTGATGGATGTGAGGAAGAAATTTTAATTTACTGAGATATGCAGCACTTAAATTTTTCGGTTGCTATTAATGATTCGCAGTATAATAGCTATAACCGCAATCATTAATAAAATATGGATCAGGTTGCCAAAAGAACCAGTATAAAGGCCTAATGCCCAAAGAATGACTAATATTACAGCAATTAGATATAATAAATTTCCCATAGCGTTAAAATTTTCTTTTTCATAACAATTGGTATTTAGGAATGATTTCAATTTAATTCCGAATCAATTTGGTGTAACTTAGAATTTAACTCACCAATGGCATGAATGGCTAACCGTTTCAATTCCTCGTTTTGAGATTTTTCTTTTACTTTTAAGAATTCAGTTATTTCTTCTTTCATTAGCTTTTCAAGTTCTACTAAATACACATAATCTCTGTTTTCGGTAGTATCTTGTGCTGCTAAAGTTTCTGTTTCAATTGTGTCAGGAAGGATAATCAAGTTCTTTTTTGCGATTTTTTTAATCCGTTTATTAAGGTTTACGTGTTTGATTTCAATTTCAGTAATGATATGCTGTGTTTTTATGTCCAACTCTTTTTCTTTAGCATATTGAGTAATATTCAGGATTTTTAAGCCAGAAATGGTTATATCGTTTAAAAATTGGGAATCTATTTTGTTATGAATATCATCATTAATCATCTGGATAATCGGATTATCCATGTTTTTTTCTGTTCTTTTACAGGAAACCAATACTCCTGCTGTTACGGCAGATAGGAAGATTAGATAGGAGATTATAATTTTAATTTTCATCTTAAACTAATTTGTAATGGTTTGTTTTTAATTACATTACAAAGTTCGTTAGTAAAGAATTTTTTACGTTACAACATTTTTTTGCATTGTTATAACATTTCCATTCGTTGTTATAAGAAGCAGTTATGGTGTATTTACATTTAAAAAGAGAAGCGTGTTTATAAAGGAAGATATACAATAAATTGTGAACCTTCGTTCGGAATACTTTTAGCCAATATATAGCCTTTGTGGTTCTCTACTATTTTTTTGCAAATGGCAAGTCCGATTCCGGTTCCCGGATAGTCCGTTTTAGAGTGTAGCCTTTGAAAGATGTTGAATATTTTTTCAGCAAATTCTTGTTCAAACCCTATTCCATTATCGGTGAATGTTAGTTTAAGGTATTTACGGTTCGTATTGTCTGCAATTGCCGATTCTTTGGAAGCAGTAATTTCTTCGGAAGTTATTTTTATAACAGGCTGAATTCCCGGTTTACTGTATTTCAGGGCATTGCTTATTAGATTAGTGAACAATTGTTCCAACTGGAACTCAATTCCTTTAACAACAGGTAAATCTGGATATTGAATATCTGCTTTTTGGTCTAAGATAATTTCTGAAAGCTCCGCAATAGAATTGCTTAGCATTAATTTTAAATTGACAGCTGTAAAAATATCTTGTGAACGACTCGTGCGTGAATATTGTAATAAATCGTCGATCAGTATGCGCATGCGGCTAGCTGCACTTTTAATGCGGTCAAAGTACATTTTACCGTTTTCAGAAAGGCTTTCAGTTTCTTTTTCTTCAAGTCTGGAAATAAATGTTTGAATTTTTCGCAATGGTTCCTGAAGATCGTGACTAGCAACGTGATTGAACTCCAGTAATTCCATGTTTGTTTTTTCTAATTCTTGATTGCGTTCCTCAATTAAGAGCGCTTTGTTGTAATCATCTGTTATGTCACGAGTAGTACAAATAAGGCTTTTTAAACCATTTTTGTCGGTTATTAATTTTGTTTTTGTTCTTAAGTAACGCAATTCATTGGTGTCTTTTCGTTTAATCCTGAAAGTGATCGATGGATTGTTTTCATTTGTTAAACCATTTTCAAAGTTTTTGCGGTATTTTTCTCTGTCTTCCTCAACTATTAAAGGTCGAAATAGATCTATTTTAGGAAAAGCTAATTGAGGATTAAGGCCAAAAAGATTGAAATAATTTTCGGAAAATAGAAATTCATTTTTTGAAATATGATAGATCCAGGTTCCGTAACTGCCTAATTTTTGAGACTGATTACTCAATTCATCATAAATTTTCAATTGCCGGTTTGACTTTAAGATACGCTGGTAATTTTTGGAAATTTTTACATAACCGAAAACAATCGTCAAAATGGAAATTAAAAAAGTAGAAAATAAGATTAACGGAGTATTGGATTTACTTATTCTGTAAATTCGGTCATTATTATGGATTTGCCTTTTCTCATTAGCAATCATTTGATTGACTTCTAAACGGAGCGAATCCATGATTTTGTTTCCGGTTTTCAGGTTCTCTTGAAATTCATGTCGGGTAGAAAACTCTTTTTTAAAGTAAATGAATCGTCTGTCTACCAAATTATAAATTCTATTCAAGTGAACTTGTTGGAGAGTATCCTTTTCGGTCGCTTTTCGCAAAATGAAAAAGGAATTGTTAACTTTATCTCTGGCATTAGAATAGGGTTCTAAAAAGGTAGAATCGTTTGAAAGAACGAAGCCTCTATCACTGGTTTCCGCGTCTTTTATATAAGAGATCAGCTTTTCCAGTTCCAGTGAAATTTCATAGGTCTTTAGCATGGATTCTCTAATTTCTTCCAATTCTTTTATGTGCCTGTACGTTATAGAGGCCAGAAAGATCAATACAAACAATGCCGTATAAAAAATTCCTTTTATAAATGAAAAAGAGTTGAAAAATTTAGAGTTCAGCATATTTTATCTATAGTTTCAGTAAAAAGTTTTCTTTTCTTAAACCTGAAGTATAATACTGCCAGTTAAGTGTTACTACGTCATTAAGAACTTTTTTAAGCGCGTTAAAATCACTTGGTTTTTTGATATAGATGTTAGCTCCTAAAACAAAAGTTTCTTCAACATCTGCATCAGATGAAGAAGTGGAATATATGGCAATCGCTATATCTTTTAAACGCTCATTTTGTTTGATCTCTTTTAAGCAATCCATCCCATTCTTGATCGGCATATTAAGATCCAGAAAAATGATATTAGGTAAAATACTTTCCGGATGGTTTAAAAAATTCATTAATTCTTGTCCGTTTTCAAAAGTATTCACAACAGTATTGATTTTGAGCTCGTCAAAAGCGTCAGTAAAAAACATTCTGTCATCTTCATCATCATCAGCCAAAGTGATTAATAAAAAATCTTTTTGCATAAAAGTATATATTAGTGAATGTTTTTAGTTACTAATTCTCTGCGTTTTTCAATGATTCGTTGAAAAGCAGAAGGCGTTATTCCGGTTGTATTTTTAAATTGACTGCTCAAATGCGCCACGCTGGAATAATTGAGTTTAAAGGCAATTTCTGTCAAGCTCAAATCTGTATTAACCATCAACTGTTTAGCATGTTCTATTTTCTGAAGAATGACAAAATTTTCAATAGATGTATAAGTAGTTTCAGAAAATAAATTAGATAAATAGCCATAGCTATGACCTAATTTTTCCGATAAATAGGTTGAAACTTTCACATTGATGCCTTCTTCTTGTAAAACCATTTCTATAATAACATCTTTGATTTTTTGAACCAACGCATTCTTTGAATCTTCAATAATTTCAAAGCCATATTCGTTTACAATTTTCCGGATAGCTTCATACTGTTCAGTAGATACAGTTTCTAAAAAAAGTACCTCATTAGTATTGATTAAATTATATTTAAGGCCAAAAGAAGATAGTTTTTCATTTAGCACTTTTTGAGCAAGAATAGTATAATCAATCTTAAAAAATAGTTTCATAAACAATGAATAGTTTCGTAAAGTTAAGTATTACTTCGCTTAAACAAAAGCAAATAGAATGTTAATTCGCCTTTTAGTTTAAGTATCCGGTAAACACAATGTTTAAAAAATATTATGGATAAGCAGTATTTTAACATAGCACTATAACTTTAGAAATGGGATACTGTCAAAAGTAGAACAGAAAATTTAAGTAAGACTTACAAGATTTTTAGATAAATTTATAGAATATTTACTTTTTTGGTAACCGCTTTGTAAATTTGCACCAACTAAAACAACAACATGACAACACAACAACTTATCGAACAAATCAGAAGTAAAAAATCATTTCTGTGTGTAGGTTTAGATGTGGATTTGAATAAAATCCCTCAGCACCTGTTAGCAACGGAAGATCCGATTTTTGAATTCAACAAGGCAATTATTGATGCAACATATGATTTGTGCGTTTCGTATAAACCTAATACCGCTTTTTATGAAGCTTACGGTATTAAAGGTTGGCAATCACTACAAAAAACGATTAACTATATCAACGAAAAGTATCCGGAAATTTTTACCATAGCCGATGCCAAACGAGGAGATATAGGAAACACGTCTACTATGTATGCTAAAGCATTCTTTGAAGACTTACAGTTTGATTCGGTTACTGTAGCACCTTATATGGGAAAAGATTCCGTAGAGCCTTTTTTAGCATTTGAAGACAAGCATACCATTTTATTAGCATTAACATCAAATGAAGGAGCTTTTGATTTTCAAACCTTGGAAGCCAATCATAAAGAATTGTACAAACAAGTATTGGAAACGTCTAAAAGTTGGAAGAATTCGCAAAACTTAATGTACGTTGTCGGAGCAACCAAAGCCGAATATTTTGCAGAAATCCGAAAAATAGTTCCCGATAGCTTTTTGTTGGTTCCCGGAGTTGGAGCACAAGGAGGAAACTTACACGATGTATGCCAATATGGGATGAATGAAAACATAGGTTTGCTCATCAATTCCTCAAGAGGTATTATTTATGCGTCAAATGGAAATGATTTCGCAGAAAAAGCCAGAGAAGAAGCTTTAAAACTGCAACAGCAAATGAAACAGATTTTAGAAAAATAATTATCAATTTGTGGCAAAAACACTAAAAGACCAAATAGGGACAGCACATATTTTTGAAACAACACCTAAAAGAATTGTTTCTTTAGTTCCTTCTCAAACCGAATTATTGTGTGATTTAGGATTAGAAGATTCAATTGTAGGGATTACTAAATTCTGTATTCATCCTTTTCATTTAAAAGCTACCAAGGAAATTGTCGGAGGTACAAAGAATGTCAAAATAGATAAGATAAAAGCATTACAACCTGATGTAATTATTGCCAACAAGGAAGAAAATACTTTGGAGATTGTTGAGTCATTGAAAGACATTTGTCCGGTTTGGGTAACCGATATTGTTACCATCGAAGATAATTTAAAAATGATCGAAGATTTCGGAATGCTGTTTAATAAAAGAGTTGAAGCTCAGAAATGGCTTGATAAGATCAAATTTGCATATCAGGATTTTCAACGTTTTGCACAAAATCTACCCGAAAAAAAAGTAGCTTATTTTATTTGGGCTAATCCCTATATGGTGGCCGGAAACAATACATTTATAAATACATTGTTAAAACTGAATAAGTGGAACAATACTTACGAAGAGAAAGAAGGCCGTTATCCGGAAGTTGAGTTGAAAAAAATGAGGTTGGAAGGCGATCCTGATTTTGTATTTTTGTCTTCTGAACCTTTTCCGTTTAAAGACGAACATGCTTTTGAAGTAGGAAGATTTACACATCATGCCAAGACCGTTTTTGTAGATGGCGAGATGTTTTCTTGGTACGGAACCCACTTGTTTCGGGCATTTGATTATTTTAGAAAAGTACACCAAAGATTACAATAATATAGCCTATAAAAAAAGAAACTCCGATATTGCTATCGGAGTACTTTTTTAACTAACCCTAACCAAAATGAGAAATTCATCTTTTTTTCTGATGCAAATATCAGGCGAATTTCCGGTTATATGTGTTAACAATATGTTATTTATATGTTATTGATTATTAAAAAATTAAAATGTTATTTTGCATCTTGCAAAGCAAATACTTTCTTTAATAAATCGCTAGTTCTTGAAGATAAGTCAGTTCGAATATTTTTCTCTTCTACAGCAATCATTTTAAAAACACCTTCCATAGCTTTATTAGTGGTGTAATCTGTTAAATCAGGATTTACTTTTTTAACCAAAGGAATACTGTTATATTTAGTAATGATATTGGTCCAGATTTTATCGGCTCCGACTTTTGCAAAAGAATTTTGAATAACCGGATTAAATTTAGAATACAAAGCCGTAGAAGTAGTATTTTCTAAATATTGAGTGGCCGAGCTATCATCTCCCATCAAAATATTTTTAGCATCTGTAAAAGTCATCTGTTTCACAGCGTCCACAAAAATAGGAGTAGCTTCTTTAACAGCATCTTCAGCTGCTCTGTTTAACATCTTAACTCCTTCATCAGCTAAGCTTGATAACCCGATATCCCGAAGCGCTTTATCTACCTTTTGTAATTCTTCAGGAAGTAAAATCTTAACAGCAGCATTTTTATAAAAACCATCTGTTGCCGTCAGCTTAGAAACTTGTTTAGAGATACCATTATTTAAAGCCTCTTTTAAACCATTACCTATTTCAGCTTGACTTAGAGTTCCGGCTTGTGGTAATTGATCTAACACTTGTTGCATCTCAGAACAAGCAGAAAGAGTAAATACTAAAAAAATTAAACTTAGTTTTTTCATGAATTCTATATTTTGTCCAAAAGTAAGTTTTTTAATCGGCATGAAGTGAATCATAATTATTTGTTATTATAAAATAAAAACAATCAATTTAACTTATATTTTTTGTAACTTTAGTTTCAATACCTTTGAAATGTTGAAAATAAATACTTGATAATTAAAGGGTTATCAGAGTTAAAAATAAGCATTAACTATATCAAAAACTAATAAAATGGAACACAACACAAACAGCAACGGAAAATGCCCGTTTACAGGTGCATCAAACAGTCATAGCGTGGGCGGTGGCGGAACAAAAAATCGGGACTGGTGGCCCAATCAGTTGAGATTGAGTATTCTTCGTCAAAATTCAGCATTATCGAACCCAATGAGCGAAAAATTTGATTATGCAGAAGCTTTTAAAAACCTCAATTTAGAAGCTGTAAAAAAAGATCTGAATGATTTGATGACAGATTCTCAGGAATGGTGGCCGGCCGATTTTGGTCATTACGGACCTTTATTTATTCGTATGGCATGGCATAGTGCCGGAACCTACCGTATAGGAGACGGTCGAGGCGGAGCAGGAGCAGGACAGCAACGTTTTGCACCTCTTAACAGTTGGCCTGATAATGCTAACTTAGATAAAGCACGCAGGTTGCTTTGGCCGATCAAACAAAAATATGGTAAAAACATTTCATGGGCAGATTTGATGATCTTAGCCGGAAATGTAGCATTAGAGTCTATGGGATTTAAAACCTTTGGCTTTGCCGGAGGAAGGGAAGATGTTTGGGAACCGGAAGAAGATACGTACTGGGGAAGTGAACAAACTTGGTTAGCAACCAGTGGAGCACCTAAAAGTCGTTATTCAGGAGAACGCGATCTGGAAAATCCGTTAGCAGCAGTGCAAATGGGATTGATCTATGTGAATCCGGAAGGTCCAGACGGAAATCCGGATCCGATTGCAGCAGCCAAAGATATTCGGGAAACTTTTGCCCGTATGGCAATGAATGATGAAGAAACTGTGGCACTGATTGCCGGAGGACATACTTTTGGGAAAACCCACGGAGCCGGAGATCCGGCACTTGTAGGAGCCGAGCCGGAAGCTGCTGGGATAGAAGAACAAGGCTTAGGGTGGAAGAGCAGTTTTGGTTCCGGTAAAGCAGGTGATGCTATTACTGGCGGACCGGAAGTGACTTGGACGCAAACACCGACAAAGTGGAGCAACCATTTCTTTGAAAATTTATTTGAAAACGAATGGGAATTGACTAAAAGTCCGGCAGGAGCTCATCAATGGGTAGCAAAAGCAAATGCTGAAAGTATACCTGACGCATTTGATCCGGCAAAAAAGCATAGACCTACTATGTTGACAACCGATTTGTCACTACGATTGGATCCGGCTTATGAAAAAATATCCAGACGTTTTTATGAAAATCCGGATGAGTTTGCAGATGCCTTTGCACGTGCCTGGTTTAAATTAACACACCGTGATATGGGACCGATTGCCCGTTACTTAGGTCCGGAAGTACCAAAAGAAGAATTGATCTGGCAAGATCCGATTCCGGTAGTAGATCATCCGTTAGTAGATGAAAAAGATATAGAATCTTTAAAAAACACTATTTTAAATTCCGGTTTATCTGTTGCCGAATTGGTAAGTACAGCTTGGGCTTCAGCCTCAACTTTCAGAGGTTCAGATAAAAGAGGTGGTGCAAACGGAGCGCGTATTCGATTGGCTCCGCAAAAATATTGGGCTGTCAATAATCCGACTCAATTATCCAAAGTTTTAGAGGTGTTGGAAAATATCCAAAAAGATTTTAACAACACTCAAACCAATGGCAAGAAAATTTCTTTAGCCGACTTGATTGTGTTAGGAGGTTGCGCTGCAATTGAAAAAGCAGCAAAAGAAGCCGGTCATACACTAAAAGTTCCTTTTATTCCGGGTAGAATGGATGCCTCTCAGGAGCAAACTGATGTGGAAGCATTTGCAGTTTTAGAACCTATTGCAGATGGTTTTAGAAATTATCTGAAAACGAGATTTGTAGTTTCTACCGAAGAATTATTAATAGATAAAGCACAATTACTGACTTTAACAGCTCCGGAAATGACAGTTTTAATTGGCGGAATGCGTATGCTCGGAACTAATCACGATGGTTCGCGGCACGGCGTTTTCACCAAGCGAAAAGGAACTTTGACCAATGATTTCTTTGTAAACTTATTGGATATGGGAACTATCTGGAAAGCTACTGATGAGCATGAAGAAGTTTTTGAAGGTAGAGATCGTTCAACTAATGAATTGAAATGGACAGCTACTCGTGCAGATCTTATTTTTGGTTCCAATTCCGAATTAAGAGCCATTGCAGAGGTTTACGGAAGCGCTGATGCGGAACAAAAATTTGTACACGATTTTGTAGTAGCTTGGAACAAAGTAATGAATTCAGATCGTTTCGACCTCAAATAATATAGCTATTAACTTTTCAATGTAAAACATTGACTGGTAGAAGACCGCTCGAAAGGGCGGTCTTTTTTTTGATAAATTATTGAAATATAATTTTAATTATATCGTGTGCGATATAAAAATATTATATTTGTATCGTAAACGATATAAATTAAAAACTATGACTTCATTTTATGATTTTACAGCAGAAAGCCTGCAAGGAAAAACAGTAGCTATGGAAACTTATAAAGGCAAAACGGTTTTAGTCGTAAATACAGCTAGCCAATGTGGATTAACTCCTCAATATGAAGGTTTGGAAAAACTTTATGAAAAGTATAAAGATAAAGGTTTGGTGATTTTAGGTTTTCCTTGTAATCAATTTGGGAATCAGGAGCCTGGAGATGCACATTCCATTTCAGAGGGTTGTTTGATCAATTATGGAGTAACTTTTCCGATGTTTGCTAAAATAGAAGTTAATGGTGATAATGCACATCCGATTTTCAAATACTTGAAAAAGAAATTAGGAGGAATATTCGGGAACCGTATCAAGTGGAATTTCACTAAGTTTTTGATTGATGCTGACGGAAAACCAGTTAAACGTTTTTCACCGATTACCAAGCCGGAAAAAATAGATGAATACCTGCAAAAAAAGATGAAATGGTAGCTGAACAATTAAAACTAGAAAATCAAATTTGTTTCCCTGTTTATGCAGCATCTCGCTTGATTATTCGAAAATATCAACCTTATCTCGAAAAATTAGGGATTACCTATCCGCAATATTTAGTAATGCTGGTATTATGGGAACATGAACAGCTTCCTGTTAATGACATTGCACAAAAACTCATTTTGAATACCAATACAGTGACGCCATTACTGAAAAGGATGCAAACTTTGGGATTGCTGAAAAGAGAAAAAGACAGTTTGGATGAAAGAAAAGTGCTTATTCGATTAACCGAAAAAGGCAAAATAATGCAAAAAGAAGCCGAAAGTATTCCACAAAATATTGCAGATAGCATACATTGTACATCTATGAATTTAGAAGATTTATTTTCTTTGAAAAAACAATTAGAACAGTTGATTTTGTGTTATACAAAATAAAAAAAGCAATTTAATTTTAAATTGCTTTTTTTATTTATCAATCCTGTAATTGAAAAACCTTTTGAAGTAATTCAGTGGTTCTCGAATCGATATTGCTTCTAATGTCTTTCTCTTCAACAGCTATCATTGTGAAAACTCCTGATAAAGCTTTTTGTGTAACATAATCATTCAGATCCGGATTCACTTTAGAGACAAATGGTAAATTGTTATATTTAGTTATTATTTTACTCCAAATAGCATCAGCACCTACTTTTCCAAGCGATTCTTTAACTACCGGATTAAATTTAGTATACAGATCTGTGGTAGTTGTGTTTTCCAAATAAGTTGTAGCTGCATTATCTTCACCCATTAAAATGTTTTTAGCATCAGTTATGGACATAGAAGTAATAGCATTGGTAAAAATAGGGGTTGCCTCTTTAACAGCTTCTTCAGCAGCTCTGTTTAACGATTTAATTCCCTCGTCAGCCAAGTCACTCATTCCCATTTTTCGTAAAGCCGTATCTACTTTTTGCAATTCATCAGGAAGTAAAATTTTTACAGCTTCATTTTTATAGAATCCGTCTACTGCAGTAAGTTTAGTTACTTGTTCTGAAACTCCTTTGTTTAAAGCTTCCTTAAGTGCAGCACTGATATCAGTATTGCTAAGAGAAATTCCGGAAGTAGAAGATGTAGTAGAAGTGGCTGAGTTTAGTTTCTCTTCTGCTTTTTTGATCAGATCTTTAAACTGAGCGTTTGAAAATACGGGAAGTAGAACTAAAGCTAAAATAATTTTTTTCATCAGATACCATTTATGGTTAAACATTTTTTCAGTTGTATAGCATGAAACGTGCCAATTTCAATGAATCATTGATAAATCAAAAATAACAAATTCTGTAAACTAAGATTCTTAGAGAGTTGTTAAAGTACTAAAAAGCTTAAGAAATGTTAAATATTGCTAAAATAATATATATTTAGATATTAAAATGAATTTTAAAAAAAAATATAGGTAATTTTTTAATAGTTTTATAAAAGCAATGCAGAGATAAATAAAAAACAAACCAAATTGGACCAGAAAATGAAAAACACATTTAAACAAATAACAGAGATTATCAGCAATAAAGATTTTGAACAGTTGTCTCATATAAAAATTGACAAACCCGAATATTTCAATTGGGTTTCAGAGATTTTTGAAGGAATTCATGTAAAAAATGCACCGGAAAAAACAGCTTTGCTTTGGACAGACGGAGAAGGAACAGTTTCCTATTCCTATTCTCAAATGAGTGAAAATTGCAACCAATTATTAAATTTTCTAAGAAATAAAGGAGTGCAACAAGGCGATATTGTCTTAACACAATTAATGCTTCAGCCGATTAGTTGGGCAGCGACTTTAGCAACAATAAAAGGCGGTTTGCAAATGATTCCTACAGCAACTATTATGGGAGTTCAGGATTTGGCGTATCGCTTTGAGAAGACTTTGCCCAAAGTGATTATTTCTGATATGAATAATGCACATAAAACCGATGAAGCCGAAGAAGTTTTCGGAGCCAAAATTCCGGTGAAAATTATTTGCGACGGAACCAGAGAAGGGTGGTACACATTAGAAGATATCGAAAAAGAAAGTACAGTTGCAGAAGCGGTTGCAACAAAAGCCGATGATACATTATTCATGTTCTTTACTTCCGGAACCACAGGAATGCCTAAAATTGTTTGTCATACCCATTTTTCCTATCCGGTTGGACATTTAACCACAACTACTTGGATTGGTCTGACTGGAAATGATATACATTATAATATTTCGCAACCCGGTTGGGCTAAATTCGCTTGGAGTAGCTTTTTTGCACCGTGGAATGTAGGAGCAGCTATTTTTGCATACCATAGCAATAACCGTTTTGAAGCTGCTGTGACACTTGATTTAATTGCAAAACACAACATAACGACATTGTGTGCGCCACCAACAGTTTTACGTTTGTTTATTCAAGAAGATGTGAAATCGTATGATTTTTCATTGAGAGAATGTGTGGCTGCGGGCGAACCGTTAAATCCGGAAATTATTGAGGAATGGAAAGAAGCAACCGGAGTTCTCATTCGAGATGGTTTCGGGCAAACTGAAAGTACGTGTATGGTTGCTAATTTACCGGGACAAAAAGTGAAATTTGGTTCTATGGGGAAACCAACGTTTTTATACGATGTAGTTATTGCAGATAACGAAGGAAACATTTTGCCGGATAATGAAGAAGGAAATATTTGTGTGAGAATGGAACGAGGAGAAACACCAAACGGAATTTTCAAAGGGTATTTGTTTGATAAAGAAAGGGAAGCCAAAGCTTTTCATAGTGGATTGTATTATACGGGCGATAAAGCCTATCGCGATGCCGACGGTTATATATGGTTTATTGGTCGCGATGACGATGTAATCAAAGCTTCTGATTATAGAATAGGACCGTTTGAAGTAGAAAGTGTTCTGCTAGAACATCATGCGGTGGTCGAATCGGCAGTAGTGGGCTCGCCTCATCATATTAAAGGTCACGAAGTGAAGGCTTTTGTGGTGTTGCATCATGAACATGAACCAACGGAACATTTAGCGATTGATATTTTTACGTTTAGCCGAAGTTATTTGGCTCCTTATAAAATACCGAGAATTATTGAGTTCGTTACCGAATTACCCAAAACCATTAGTGGTAAAATTCGTCGTGTGGAATTGCGAGCTTCCGAAGCAGAGAATAAAGCGAAAAATCAACAATCAGATAATGAGTTTTTTTATTCTAAAGAACGAAAATAGATTTATTTTAAAAAAATCATAATTTAATCGGAGTAAGCGATAAAAGTTTTACGAATAATGTAATATTGCTTATCTTGCAGACCCAAAATAATAAGATTAAAATGGAACAGGTACAGCCTTATCAACCTAAAAATAAAGTAAGAATTGTTACGGCAGCGTCTTTGTTTGACGGACATGATGCAGCCATTAATATCATGCGTAGAATTATTCAATCTACCGGATGCGAAGTAATTCACTTAGGACACGACAGAAGTGTGGAAGAAGTAGTGAATACAGCCATTCAGGAAGATGCTAATGCTATTGCAATGACTTCTTATCAAGGAGGACATACTGAATATTTAAAATATATGTTTGATTTGCTCAACGAAAAAGGAGCAGGTCATATCAAAGTTTTTGCTGGTGGAGGCGGAGTTATCCTTCCAACGGAAATCGAAGAATTACACGCTTACGGAATTGAAAAAATCTATTCTCCGGATGATGGTCGCGCTATGGGACTTCAAGGAATGATTAATGATTTAGTACAAAGAGCCGATTTTCCTGTGGGAAATCATCTGAATGGAGAAGTTAATCATTTGACAGAAAAGAATAGTAGAGCAATCGCTCGTGTGATTTCTGCAGCTGAAAATTTCCCGGAAATAGCAAAAGATACCTTAGATAAAATTCACCAACAAAATAAAGAAACTTCAATTCCGGTATTGGGAATTACAGGAACTGGTGGAGCCGGAAAATCTTCATTGGTAGACGAATTAGTTCGTCGTTTCTTAATCGATTTCCCTGAAAAAACGATTGGATTGATTTCTGTGGATCCGTCAAAACGTAAAACAGGAGGTGCTTTATTGGGCGATAGAATTCGTATGAATGCTATCAATAATCCTAGAGTTTACATGCGTTCTTTGGCTACACGCCAATCTAATTTAGCTTTGTCTAAATATGTTGCCGAAGCCATTCAAGTTTTGAAAGCGGCTAAATACGATTTGATTATTTTGGAGACTTCAGGTATTGGTCAATCTGATACTGAAATTTTAGATCATTCGGATGTTTCGTTATACGTAATGACGCCGGAATTTGGTGCTGCAACGCAATTGGAAAAAATCGATATGTTAGATTTTGCTGATTTGGTAGCGTTAAATAAATTCGATAAAAGAGGTGCTTTAGATGCTATACGCGATGTAAAAAAACAATACCAACGCAATCATAATCTTTGGGATAAAACACCAGACGATATGCCGGTTTTCGGAACTATTGCTTCGCAATTTAACGATCCGGGAATGAATTCGTTGTACAAAGCCATTATGGATAAAGTAGTGGAAAAAACGGGAGCTGATTTGCATTCGACCTTTGCTATTACGAAAGAAATGAGCGAAAAAGTATTTGTAATTCCGCCGCATAGAACACGCTATTTATCGGAAATTGCAGAAAATAACAGAAGTTATGACGAACGTGCTTTGGCACAAACGGAAGTTGCTCAAAAATTATACGGGATTTTCAAAACTATTGAATCGGTAACCGGAAAACAACCGGAAATTACTAAGACTGGAATCGAGATTACGAATGCTAATAACGCAGACGAACAGTTTGTAAAACTATTATTAGCAGAATTCGACCGTGTAAAAATGAATTTAGATCCATACAATTGGGAAATCATTGCAACATGGGACGAGAAAGTAAACAAATACAAAAACCCGATTTATAGCTTTAAAGTTAGAGATAAAGTTATCGAAATTAAAACGCATAGTGAGTCGTTATCTCATACACAAATTCCTAAAATTGCGTTGCCAAAATACCAAGCTTGGGGCGATATTTTACGTTGGTGCTTACAAGAAAATGTACCGGGAGAATTTCCGTTTACTTCAGGATTGTATCCGTTTAAACGTGAAGGAGAAGATCCAACGCGTATGTTTGCCGGAGAAGGCGGACCGGAACGAACCAACAGACGTTTCCATTATGTTTCATTAGGAATGCCGGCAAAACGTTTATCAACAGCGTTTGATTCGGTTACATTATACGGTAACGACCCTGATTTACGTCCGGACATTTATGGAAAAATTGGGAATGCCGGAGTTTCGATTTGTTGTTTAGACGATGCGAAAAAATTATATTCTGGTTTCGATTTAAGTCATCCGGCAACTTCAGTTTCCATGACAATCAACGGACCAGCACCAATGTTGTTAGGCTTTTTTATGAATGCGGCTATCGACCAAAATTGTGAAAAGTACATCAAAGCAAATGGTTTAGAAGCGGATGTTGAGAAAAAGAAAAAGGAACTTTACGACGATAAAGGATTAACTCGTCCAAGTTACAATGGCGATTTACCGGAAGGAAATGATGGTTTAGGATTGATGCTTTTAGGATTAACCGGAGACCAAGTTTTACCTGCTGAGGTATATGATGAGATTAAAGTGAAAACTTTATCACAAGTTCGTGGAACCGTTCAAGCCGATATTTTAAAAGAAGATCAAGCGCAAAATACGTGTATTTTCTCTACGGAGTTTGCGTTGCGTTTAATGGGTGATGTCCAAGAATATTTTATCCAAAAGAATGTTCGTAACTTCTACTCGGTTTCAATTTCTGGGTATCACATTGCAGAAGCCGGAGCCAATCCTATTACGCAATTAGCGTTTACTTTAGCTAACGGATTTACGTATGTGGAATATTACTTAAGTAGAGGAATGGACATCAATGCTTTTGGTCCGAACTTATCGTTCTTCTTCTCAAATGGTATCGATCCGGAATATGCTGTGATTGGTCGTGTTGCCAGAAGAATTTGGTCGAAAGCGTTGAAAAATAAATACGGAGCCAACGAAAGAGCGCAAATGTTGAAATATCACATTCAAACTTCGGGTCGTTCTTTACACGCACAAGAAATTGATTTTAACGATATTCGTACGACTTTGCAAGCGTTGTATGCGATTTACGATAACTGTAATTCGTTGCATACCAATGCTTATGATGAAGCAATTACAACACCAACAGAAGAATCGGTTCGTCGTGCTATGGCAATTCAGTTGATTATTAACAAAGAACTAGGGTTAGCGAAAAACGAAAATCCGATTCAAGGTTCGTTTATTATTGAAGAATTAACAGATTTAGTAGAAGAAGCTGTTTTAGCAGAATTTGATAGAATTACAGAACGTGGAGGAGTTTTGGGTGCTATGGAAACTATGTATCAACGTTCTAAAATTCAAGAAGAATCGTTGTACTATGAAACCTTGAAGCATACTGGAGAATTTCCAATTATTGGCGTGAATACATTCTTGAGTTCAAAAGGTTCGCCAACGGTAATTCCTGCAGAAGTAATTCGTGCAACTGAAGACGAGAAACAATTCCAGATTACGACGTTGAACAATTTGCAAAAAAATAAAGCTGCTGAGGTAAAAGGACAAATAGAACAAATTCAATCGGCAGCAATTCAAAATGAAAATATTTTTGAAAAATTAATGGAAGCTGCAAAAGTGTGTTCGTTAGGTCAAATTACTTCAGCGTTATTTGAAGTAGGCGGTCAGTACAGACGTAATATGTAATGAGTGACTCTACTGGAAACAAAGAAAAAATAAAAGAAATACATCCTGATTGGTATCGGGATGTATTTCCTATGTATTATCTGATATTGGGCAGTTTTCCTCCTCATGCTAAACGTTGGGATTATCCTTTTTATTACCCCAATAAAATAAATCGTTTTTGGAAAATTTTAGCAGAAATAGCAAAAGTAAATCTTACGGTGCCGATTACTTCTGAAAAAAATGCTGTTGATGAACGCTTTTCCATTATGCAAAAACTAAATACAGGAGTTCAAAATTTAGGAAAAACAATTCTTAGAAAAGGAACGAGTGCTTTAGACACAGATATAGAAATAACAACATTTCAGGATATTTTAGCAATACTACAAAAACATCCGGAGTTGAAAAAGATACTATTACCCGGTTATTCTTCTAAAAATAGTACAGCCCAATCCTTTTTGAAATACATTAGTCAAACTAAAGAGATTGAAATAATTGGTTCTGTTCCCCAAACACTAAACTCAGGTACTTTTTTTCAGATCAGTGTAAGCGGAAGGATCATTGATTGTGTAGTCTTAAATTCAACTTCTACCGCTAGTCGCATCAGCTATGATGATGTAAAAAAGCAATTTGAGAGAGAATTGGATTCGTAGTTTTCTTAAAATTTGATACTGAATAATTTTAGTAAAAGAGGCTAGCATATATTTATAGTCATTATAATTATATTCTGTTATTTATTGTTTTTTGTAAAAGAAGATGGATGTAATTGATATTTTAAGACCTAGCTATTAACCGAAAAATTTAACAAAATGTACAGAAAATCTGTATCCAACTAATGTTAACTTATGTATAAGTTTGTAAGATTAATTTGAAAATAAAAAAATGATAAAAAAATCGTTTTTATTTTTTACATCAGTTTTAGTTTTAACTGTTGTTACATTTTATTCTTGTGAAAAGAATGTATCTGAAGAGGATAAGTATTCAGAACTTAGAATTGCTCTTAAGAGTATTGAAAACTCATCTCCTTCTAATATGTTAAGAGAATCTTATTCAGAAATTGAAAACAAAAATAATAGCTATGATTATTTAGGGTTAGAGCTATATAACTCATTAGAAAAAATTTCAGAGAAACTTGTAGAAGTTAAAGAATCATTCGGGAGTAAAGAGACTTTTGACTTGTTTATAGAAAATGAGATGAGTAAATATTCGCATACGGAGTTTGGTTTGAATGAAAAAGAAGAGATTATTTTAGAAAGCTATTTTAATAGTATCATTGAAAATGACCGCCTTCAAAAGGCTTTAGAATATGAACAATTTGTAATAGATAATTTTCAAGATCAGGAAGAAGTTAAAAATGTTTTAATTACTCTTTCTATCGTGAAGTATGAAGAGCAATTTATAACAGTTAGAAACCCTAATTGCCCAGGTTTTAATTGTTGGGAAATGTGTGTTAATATTTGTATGGGAAATAAGTATAAAAGTAAAAACCTTATTGACTGGGTTGCCTGGATAGCCACGAATCCAGCTGCAAATGTTATGTGGGACTATGCATCATGCAGTTGGGGTTGTTATTAATTGTAAATAAAGTAAATTATGGAAATGTTATTAAATAAAAAATACTACATAAATTTAGTAGTATTTATTTTTTTACTGAGTGTTATTTCTTTTCTTTCAATTAATAATATTATAACTCCTTTTTTTAAACATTTTTCTTTTTTTATTTTATTAGGTATATCATTTTATTTTTTCCCTTTTCAAATATTAAAGATTAAATATAGAGATAATAGGGTAGTTGAGATTATATCTAAATTAATTTTTGCATTTTCAATTACTTTTATTGCTTTATATTCTATCATCAATATCGAATCTGTAGAAATTTATGGAAAGATAATATCTATTGTGGCAGGCTTTTTTACTTTCTTTTTAATTTTTGATAAAAAGCAGGTTGATAGGGATATGCTAATATCTCATCTCATATTAAATTTTGTTTTGTTAGGTGTACTTAAAATGTTCTATATATAAAGTATCGTTTAATTATATTGGTAAAAGCAACCTATTTTGGTTGCTTTTTTGGTTTACCTCACTCTTATTTTTGTTGTTTTTCATATATGTCCAATTAAAACAGAGGTCGCAGAACTGGCTACACTTTTCATGTTGTGATGTTCGACAAACCAATATCGGGTATATCCTAATTCATCGGCTAGTTGCGCCGTTGTAACAGACTTTTGAAAAGTTTCAGTTATTGTACTGCCTTCGCAAACGTGTGCTAAATCTAAAAAAGAATAGGGCATCATGAGGTTTGATTTGTGTTTTTACATAGTAAACTTATAAAAAAGCGTGTAAAAATCCTTTTCTCTTATCACTCTTTTAACATTCCTATTAAAGTAATTTAGCATAGAAGTTTTGGATATTTATTACTGTTTTTTGCAGCGTGTTACAGTTATAATAAAGAGCGAATTCTAATAATAGTCAGAATATTTTGATAAGTGCATTTTTTTTTATTAAATTGTTGCTTTGAAAATAAAACAATAAACAAATGATTTTTATTGTTTTGAAACAAAAAAATAAGCCCAAGTCATACCGCGTTTGTTTCCAAATTAAGTTATGATACAAGTGTTTTTCTAAAAAGAGAACAGAAGAATAGTAAAGAAAATAATTTAAAAAACTTAAAATGCAATTGGATCTGGTAAAAAAGAAGTTCGAATTATATGATCTTGCTCCTTTTTATATTTGCGTGACAAATAGTGCAGGACAAATTTTGTATGCGAACAAGGCAGTTGAAATGAACTCGCATAATGGGGCTTTTTATATTTATGATTGTATTCAGGCTCTTTTTCAAAAATCTTATTTGTTAATTAATGAAAGGCTTCGAGAAGTCTTAAATTCTCAAAAGACTATTTCAGAGGTTGTACTGCTTTTGGAACAAGATCCTTTATTAAGCAGTATTTTCAACGCTAAACAAGTTGAAGAAGAATGTATCGTTTTCTTTTTTAAATCTCAACAAGAAGTAGAGCAAAGTACCGTACAGTTATTTCTTAATTCTTTAGTGAATGAAACCCCAGAAGTTGTTATCTGTTATACAATTACCGGTGAAATAGTGGTTTGGAATTTCGGAGCTGAAGAATTGTTCGGGATAAAGAAAAATAGCCTTATCGGACAAAAGATAACTGAAATTCCGTTAAATATTTCAATTCTTGAGGAAAAGGATGTAGTATCAGAAGTTTTAAAGTTACAACAAGGGAAAGGAAAAGTTATTGAAAAAGAGGTTAAAATCGGAGAAAAAATTCAATATGTTAAGATCACGGCCAAATTAATTTATAATGAAGCCAATGAGATTATCGGAGTCAGTAAGTGTTTTTCGGATATTACACCTTATGTGACAGATAGCCAACTTTTGCAAAAACATATTGAAAATTTGCAATATCTTAATGATATTTGGGAAAGCCTGTCACAAAATCTAGATGTTCAGAATATTTTACAAATAGTAACGGATGTAACGACTAAATTTAGCGGTGCGTCTTATGGAGCATTCTTTTACAATTCGCTGACAGAAGACGGAGAGGCTATGAAGCTGTTTACTTTGTCAGGAGCCAAGAGAGAAGATTTTATGAAGTTAGGAATGCCTAGAAATACCGATATCTTCAAAAAAACATTTAATAGTAAACAGGGTTTTATTGCAAATGATATAACGCAACACCATGATTTTGGAAAAAATCCACCACATAACGGACTACCTAAAGGACACTTGCCGGTAAAAAGTTATATGTCTATACCTGTGTTTTCTATGGCAGGAGAAAATATGGGAAGTTTATTATTCGGACATCCCGAACCGGGAAAGTTTTCACAAGAACATATTACCATGATGCAAAGTATCGCAAGCCAGGCGGCTATTGCATTGGAGAATTCCAAACTATTGAAGAATGTGAGAACATTATCGGATAAAAAAGATTTGTTTATAACAGTTGTGGGACATGAACTTCGAAGTCCGCTGACAACTATCAAGGGGTTTATACAAGTATTAAGAGAGGTTAATCAAGACAATGAGTTGTGTATATACATTGAAAAAGTATTGGAACAAGTCGATAAGCTTAATCTATTAGTTGATGATCTTTTGGATATAGGCCAAATTGAAGCTGGTAAAATATCTTTAGAGAAAAGTGAGTTCTGTTTATCAGATTTAGTGAAAGATACTATAGAGACGGTGTTATATGCTCAAAATACACATGAAATAGTATTTGATAATAGAGAGGCAATGTTAATCACGGCTGATAAAAGGAGAGTTCAGCAGGTATTGTATAATCTAATTTATAATGCAGTTAAATATTCGCCGGATGCAGATAAGGTACTTGTTCAGATAAAAAGTGAAAAGAGTGAAGTAATAGTTAAAATAATTGATTATGGAATAGGTATTTCGGAAAAGCATATACATAATATCTTTGATCGATTTTACAGAGTTCCGTCAAAAAAGAACATAAGCGGCATAGGAATCGGACTTTTTTTATGCAGTAAGATCATTAAAAAGCACGGAGGAACACTTTCTGTTAATAGTGTTTTAGATGAAGGTTCAGAGTTTATTTTTAAAATTCCCAAAAATACTTTTAGGCATGAAAATTTTTATTCTTGAAGATAATTTAGCTATCTCACAATTAGTATTATTATTGCTTAAACGAAAAGGCTATGACGCTCACGCTTTTCATACTATAAACTCATTGCTGAAAGCTTTGGATAGAACAATTCCTGATTTCTTTGTTTTGGATATTATGTTGCCTGATGGCAATGGAGTAGATCTGGCTAAAGAATTTAAAAGCCTTGAGATGCTAAAGAACATTCCTATATTGATGATGTCTGCAAACATAGATGGAGTTGTTGAAAGCCAAAAACTTCATAAAGTGGATTATATCTCAAAGCCATTTGATATCAATGAATTCGTAGATCGGTTAGAGAATTTGTCAAATTAATTAAATTATTTCAAATGTCCGGTCAAGATTAAAATTGTCTTATTTAACTTTTTTGATTGTAAAAACGAACCCTTTTCTTGATAAATTTGACTATGTTATTATAATATATTGAGATCAAGTAAAATAATAAAAAAGGGTAAAAAAGTTTTAATGTAATTCGTTGTTTTTTATTTTTGGCACGACTATTGAAAAACAACAAATATAGAAACACAAAAAAATAAGTTATGAAAAAAGTTATACTATTATTCGCGCTAGCCGGTATGGCAGTTTTACAAAGTTGTACAAAAGAAGAATATTATGTTCAAGATGATGGATATGATAGTGATACCATTAGTGAAGTATTTGAATTGAAGAATGTAGATTTCGGTTATGATTCTAATACAGGTGGTTACTCTATTTATAGAACATTGTCTCCTCAAATATATGCTTCAGATGTTATTTTGATCTATAGACTGTCAGGTCTTATAGATTCTAATACTCCTATTTGGCAACTTATTCCAAGAACACTTTATTTATATGAAGGAGAATTAGATTATGACTACGATTTTAGTATGGAAGATTTTGTTATTTATGCAGGTGGTACTTATAATTTAGCAGATACGCCAGAATACATCTATAACCAAACATTTAGAATAGTTATTGTTCCAGGATATTTTAGTGGTAAAATGGCAAATACAAATACAGCTGTAGATTTTTCCGATTATGATGCAGTAATTAAGTATTATAACATTGACGACAGTAATATAACACAGATTAATTAATAGAAAAAAGGCCTTGAGAGATCAAGGCTTTTTTATTGCCCTTTTCAAAATCCAATATGGCAGTTTCATTCTGTTTTTAATATTTCATTGTAAAACAATCTATTATCTTTGATTTAAAATTGAAATGAAAATGAAGTGGTCTGCCTTCAAAAAAGGAATCTTAATCAGTTTTGTCGTAAGTGCTTTAGCCACGGCTCCCAGAATTATTCGCTTAAATAAAGATGATTTACATTATTTGCTGAATCATTTTCTATATCTTTTTGTACTGACTTTATTGTATTGGGTATTAAGTCAGTTTTTTGTGTACAAAAAAAAGAAAGTTGTTTTTTATACCGCTGTTTTTTTGATCTTATCCGGATTAATTTCAATTGTTTACCAATTAGTTTTGGAAGCTTTTTTCGGAGATTTCAAGATTTTATATTCCGATTTTCCTTTGATTCGTGATTTGAATGAAAAAAGGCAGATTTTAATGCTGTTTTTCAGAGGCGTTCTATTTAGCGCTATTATCTATTTTATTGTTTTTTATCTCAATTTACTATATGAAAAACAGCATGCTTTAACAGAAATTGAACAGCTCAAAAAAGAAAAACTAGAGGCACAATTAGATTCCTTAAAACAACAAATCAGCCCGCATTTTTTGTTCAATTCACTGAGTACACTTCGTACCATGGTAACTGACGAAAGTTCAAAGGTATACATCAATAAATTGTCTAATGTGTATCGTTATTTACTGAGTTTAAGCGATTCTAATTTAACCTCATTAAAAGAGGAACTAGACTTTATTGAATCTTATTTACATATTGTAAAAGAGCGTTTTGAAGAAGCCATCAGTGTTTCTATCTCTATTTCTCCCGAAGTATTAGAACTTCAAATTCCGCCTTTGGCATTACAACTTCTGATTGAAAATGCAATCAAACATAACGTTATTTCTTTCGAAGATCCGTTGAAAATTGAAATTTTTGATGAAGGCAATTTTTTATTTGTACAAAATAATTACCAACCTAAATCTTCTGTGGAAAAAAGTACAGGGAAAGGTTTGCAAAACATCAAAAAGCGCTATGAATATCTTTCGGAACAAGAAATAGAAATTGAAGTTAAAGATGATTATTTTATCGTAAAATTACCTTTGTTATGAAAGAGAAAAGCTATTTGTTATACGTCATATTAATGAGTATTCGTTATTTTCTCTTTTCAGGAATGGCTTTCCTTTTGTTTTATGTGATCTTCAGAAAAAATACAACCCAACTCAAAATTCAAAAATTATTTCCCAAGCTAAAAGATTATGCCCGAGAAATACGGTATTCTATTATGACCCTGTTTATTTTTTCGGCTTTTGCCTATTTATTGCTAGCTACTCCATTTCAACACTATACACAAGTATATACAGATATCGAACAGCATGGTTTAGTATACTTCTTTTTCAGTGTCATTTTAGCTATTTTGATTCACGATACATATTTTTATTGGATGCATCGTTTCATGCACCATCCTAAAGTGTTTAAATACATACATTTGGTGCACCATAAATCAACTAATCCCAGTCCGTTTACGTCCTATTCTTTCCATCCGTTAGAAGCCTTAGTTGAAGGCAGCGTGATAGTTGTCATTGTGTTTTTAATTCCTATTCACAAATGGGCTATTGCTCTGTTTATGCTTTTTATGATTACTTTTAATGTTTACGGACATTTGGGGTATGAGATTTTTCCAAAATGGTTATTGCAATCTAAAATAGGAAAATGGTTCAATACATCTTTAAACCACAATATGCACCACAAATATTTTAATGATAATTACGGATTATATTTTCGGTTTTGGGATGAATGGTGTGGTACCACGCATCCTGATTATCAAAAGAAATTGAATCAATTGTTTCATCAAAATTCATAAAATGCTTACGATTTTAATTATAGAAGACGAAATTAAAACAGCTCGAGAACTAAAAAGAAACATCGAATATTTATTTGATGACGCTATTGTTTTAGATACTGTTGCTTCTATTAAAAGCGGCCTGAAATGGCTCAAAGAAAATAATCATCCCGATATTATTTTTTCGGATATTCAATTAGCCGATGGTTTGAGTTTTGAAATCTTTAAGCAAGTTGAGGTCAAATCGCCCATTGTTTTTTGTACTGCTTATGATGAATATGCTATTGAAGCTTTTAAAACAAGTGGTATTGATTATTTATTAAAACCGGTAGATGAAGAAAAACTGAAACAAAGTATTCAAAAATATCAAAACTTAAAAAAAGTGTTAGTTGCAACAGATACTTTGCCTCATTATAATAACATTCAATCATTTGTTAATTCGGTTTCAGAAAATCAATATAAAAAAACGGTTTTAGTTCATTTTCAGGAAAAGATTATTCCATTGACAACAGAGCAGATTGCTTATATTCATTACGAATTAGGAAATGTGTATATTATGACGTTTGATAAAAAACGTTATTTTATCAATCAAACTTTAGATGAATTTGAAACCTTGTTGCATCCCGATCAATTTTTTAGAGCCAATCGCCAGTTCATTGTCAACCGTTCAGCAATACAATCATTAGAAAATTATTTTTCCAGACGAATGTTATTACGGTTAGAACTTCCCGTTTCTCAAGAAATTATCATCAGCAAAACCAAATCTCCTTTACTCATTAAATGGATTGAAAAATTTTAAGAGACAAGCTGTACTGTTCAGTTTTCATTTTGTCCTTTTCATTATAGAAGTTTAAAAGACAAAAAACGGAAGCGCTACTTTTGAGTAAGAAATTAAAAAACAAAAATTATGAAAAAGTTAGTGTATTCCTTAAAAAGTTTGGCAGTAGTAGCTGTACTTTTTATGTCAGCTCAAGTAGTAGTTTCCTGTAATAGTGATGATAGCAATTCATCAGATGCTTTACAGGAAGAAGATGCTGTAGAAGTAATTGAAAACTCCTTAAAAGAAGATACCGGCGGTTTGTCTAAAACTGTTGAAACAACAGTTTCATTAGTCGACGAAGAAGGAGTGTATACTGAAACACCATATATCAATTGCGGAGAAACTTATAATCACAATTATTCCTTTCAAAATGAAGTGAATAACTATTCTGCCGACTATCAATTTACCTCAACTTATATGTTGAACTGTAATGGAAATTCAAATCCGGAAAGTTTTTCATATCAATTTACGAATGTAGGTACTTATGATACTCCAAGAATGGGTTCAAATGATGGTTCAAATGCCAATTGGAGCTTAACCGGATTAGACAGTTCAACAGATAATATTGCTTTAAACGGTTCGTATGTTCGTAATGGCTCTCAGGTTTCCAAAGTACGCTATATGAATTCATTTACCAGTACGTTAACCTATAGTATTACTAATTTACAAGTTAATAAAACTTCTTATCAAATTCAGTCCGGTACAGCTGCCGTGAGTTTTGTCGGGACGGTTTCAAACGGCAATCAATATACATACAATGGTTCTGTTACGTTTAACGGAGACGGAACAGCAACACTAACAATCAACGGAAACGTTTATATTATTAATCTTTAACAACTATAAAAAATGAAAAAAACATTAATGTGGATTACGGTTTTATTTTTAAGTTTGGGAGCTTTTGCACAAGAAAAAACAACAGAAGAAAGAGCTACTGAAATGACAGAAAAAATGAAAGAGCAAATCGGTTTTAATGAAGATACCCAAAAGAAAGTTCAGGAAATAAATTTGGACTTTGTAACCAAAACCGAAGAAATCAAAAAAACAGACTCTAGCAGAATGACTAAGTTTAAAGAGCTTAAAACTTTAGGTGAAGAAAGAGAATCTCAATTGAAAGAAGTTTTGACAGAAGAAGAGTTTGACGCTTTTAAAGAACATCAATCAGAAAACAGAAAGGAACTAAAACAGCGTTTCAAAGCAAACCGTAATAAATAGTTTTAGTTGATTAGAGTGCACCTCATTTTTAATGAGGTGTTTTTTCTTTTAAATCAAGTTATATATGAAAATCATCATCAGTTTCGTAGTATTTCTATTCCTCAATTTCAGTACCAATCATTCCGATGCCATTATAGGACAATGGGAAAATCCGGACGGAACACGCCGAGTAGAAATCTTTAAAGGAAAAGATTGTTATTTGGGAAAAATCATTTGGCTTAAAGTGGAGAAACCAAAAGCTAAACCCGGAGATATCGTGTTAGATGATATTCGGTTTCAAAATACCTATTGGAACGGGAAAATTACGTTGCCCACTGAAGATCGTATTTTTGATGCAGAACTCCGATTACTATCTGAAAACCAATTAGAAATTAAAGCCAGCTATCGCAATATGAGTCGTAAAAAAGTTTGGAAGCGAATCCCTTAACTTGTTTTTTTAGTAAAAAATACTAAATTTGTAAGTAAAGCTTTGGGTATGAAAAAACATTCTTTTTTGAAATACGGATTAGTTTTAGTGACAATTTTCACGGTTTTTAGTTTTGCAACTTATACAAGTGATGCAATTATAGGTAGATGGGAAAGCCCTGATAAAGACAGACGAATAGAAGTATATAAAAAGAATCATTTATACTTTGGCAAAATTATTTGGCAAAAGCCCGATAAATTCAGAGCGGAAGTAGGCGATGTTGTAATTCGCGATATTGAATACCAAAATCCACACTGGGAAGGTAAAATTTGGGTTCCGGAAATTAAATCCGATTTTACAGCAAATATTTCACTGCCTTCACATAATGAACTTCGTATAGAAGCAACTAATGGTTTGATAAAAAAAGTTAAAGTTTGGAATAGAGTGAAATAGATTTTGATTTCATCTATTTTGTCTTTTTAAACTCCATTTTGTCCATTTCATAGTGTAAAAAGACAAAAGTAGCCTACACTTTTATTTCTTTGAAATAAAGTTTTAGCTATGAAAAAAACTCTACTCTTTTTATTAAATATTTTACCGATAATAGGTTGGACACAAATAACGTATCCGTCAAGTTCTTTTGCTTCTATTGGAAGTTCTTATTTGGTTTCAAATACTACAGCGGCTCTTTCAGGTATTGATTTTGTACAAACCGGATCTTCTTATACTTGGGATTATAGTACTTTACAAGCTAATACACAAGAAACAGTTACTTGGGATGATCCTAATAATTCAGGATATAAAGCCACTTGGTGTTTGAGTAATGGTTATATAGCCAATTGTAATACGCAGTTTAATAACCAGTTTAATTTAGCTAACCAACAAGTAGAAGGCATTCAAATTCAGGGATACGGGCTAACTAATGTAGTGAATCATTATAATAAATCAATTGCGGCTTTAGAAATTAAGATGGTGGGGGCATCCTTAACAGTTAGTGGTATTACTATTCCTTTTACGTTTGATTATACTATTCCGGATGCGGTTTATAATTTTCCGATAGTGTATGCTGATACTTATACTAATCATAGCGAGTTTACAATCGATTTGAGTGCTTTAGGTTTTCCGATCCAATACGAATCACAATTAGACAGAACTAATACAGTAGAAGGGTGGGGAAGTTTAACTACGCCTTACGGAAATTTTTCCAACGTGTTAAAAATGAAAACAGTGGAAGTAAGTAATGATACCATTATTACACAAACAGATACTATTCCTACTCAGCGTACGGTAATTACGTACAAATGGTTTGATTCTAATTTCGGCATTCCGGTGCTGCAAGTAACAGGAGATGAAATTGCC
Source organism: Flavobacterium haoranii (assembly GCA_003246205.1). Taxonomy (GTDB): domain Bacteria; phylum Bacteroidota; class Bacteroidia; order Flavobacteriales; family Flavobacteriaceae; genus Flavobacterium; species Flavobacterium haoranii_A. Next base: position 78,994 of record QKBC01000010.1, read on the forward strand.
GGTGTTTGGACACCTACTTCTGTAACTTATATTGATAATCCGCAATGCCTTACACCGGTAGCATTGTTTGCTTATTCGCCTTTACTAAGCGATTACGATCCGATTAGTCAACAAGCGTCTGTTTCTTTTATTAATACAAGTGCTAATTATGATTCAGTGCTTTGGGATTTTGGAGACGGAACAACCAGTACAGAAATTAATCCGGCTCATACTTATACTTGTCCTGGTATTAAGCAGATAGTGTTAACAGTAACTAACGAGTTTTGTGATCCGGATGTTTCAGATAGTATTACGATTCCATTGACAATAACCGATTCTCAAAATGCTTTTACGACGGGAGTTACAGTTAATGGCGGAACATTAACAGCAGACAGAGATTTATCAGGAACAACTTATCAATGGGTTGATTGTGATAATGGAAATATTGAAATTATAGGGGAAACCAATCAAAGTTTTACACCGGTTCAAGACGGAAATTATGCTGTAGTATTGACGACAAATGGGTGTCAGGATATATCCGATTGTGTAGTATCTACTTTTTTAGGAGTACAAAGTTTTGATGATGAAATTCAAAGTTTGATGATCTATCCCAATCCTACTAAAGGTAGTTTTGAAATCAAGACAGAGATTCCTGTTGAAAAAATTGCAATATATAACACTTTAGGTATGTTGGTTGCAACCGAAAATAGTTTGTCATTGCTCCCAAAAGGAGTTTACGGGGTTGAAATTTATTTGACAAATCATTCGGTTGTATTCCGACAACTTATTAAAAACTGATTTATTTGCGTTTTTAACTTTATTACAGAAGGATATCTTCGAAATTTAGCACAGTTAATAAACAAATCATCATTGGAAAATAATTGGTTTTGTAGTTTTCGGTATTTTAACAAAATGATAAGGTCTGGTCGGCATTTGAGTAGCATCTCCGTTACCTGTGTATAAAATATGAACAATTATAGTTTCATAATTTTCAGTAATAGAAGTTATTGTTACTTCATATCCGCCAGTAGTTCTGGGTAGATCAAATGCAGCAATTACAATATCATTATTGAAGTCAACGTTTGATTCATCGGGAAATTCAGATAATTGCCAAATATCATTTTTAAAGTTCTCCCAAGTAGTTTGGTTGTAAAAGATTTCTGCATGTTGTGTAGGATTATAATTTCCGTTAAAAGTGACTCCTTTACTGATTAGAACAGGAGTAATATCTTGCTGTTCATAATTATCATTACATGAATATAATGGGATACAAAATAGTATTAAAACAGCTTTTTTATAGAGTGGTAAAATATAATTCTGTCTTTTACCATTCAGGCTTTTTATAAATAGAAATTTCATTGGTGCTATTTTTTAAAAAGAAGTTGTCTCAAAAGATATATCTTATTAATAAAGAATACAAATGAGACAACTTTTTATTATTTATTATTGTTTAACTAAGGTAGTAGCATCAACTATTTTTCCATTTATAACTAATGCAACAGAGTATACACCATCAGGGTAATTACTTAAATCAATATTGATTTTTTCAGATTTTGGTTCCAAAATATAATTGTTAGAAACACCATAACTTGCATAGTCGCTAACAATCGCTAAGTAAGCAGAATTGGCTCCGTTAAGTTTATAACTTATATTGACATTGTTTTTTGCAGGATTAGGAACAATATTTTCTAATACTCCAGATTTTAGTTTTATTTCCACTTCATCATAATCTTTAACACCGTCAAGAGTTGAAATAACTTCTAATTTGTATTTATCAGCTACTGCTTTTGTAATTTGTAGATCTTTACCTTGATAAACCAAATTTCCTTTACTGTCATACCAATTGTATATTGCCGGTTCATTAATATCTTTAGCACTTATAGTTACAGTTTCATTTAAGTTTACTTCTCTGGCTTCTCCGGCGTCAGCTGCAAATGATTCTCTGGTTTCTTTATTGACAAGGAATGTTTCTCCTCCTATTATTTCTCCTGTTTCCAGATCTCTTTGTATAACATGGTATATATAGTTGGTTTTATCCGTTAGTTGGTCAGCTAAAAAGTTAAAATCTACTTTTAAGGTTACTATTTCCTCAGGATCAAAATAAAGATTGTTTAAAATAGCATTATTACCTTCTACAATTAATCTGTCCTCTTCATTTGATCGAACTAGTAGTTCTGCTGCGCTTCCTCCTTCAACCCATTTTCTATAAAGATATTCATCCATTTTTAAGCTTACTTCAGCTTCTTCATAAATAGGTTGATCTCTTTCAGAATCATCTACTTTAAATTCTAAAAAGAATTTTTTTGAAATTCTAAAAGGGTTAGTTATGGCTATAACTCCTCCGGGATTAATAACGTTATTAGGAATGACATCTACAACAGTAACATTTTTCCAGGCAATATTATTGTTATTACGAACATTATCATTAAGGTTAGTTGTTTCATAAAAAGTCATAGGATCATTTGTACTTTCAATTCTGGCTAAGAGACAAAAATGCCATTGGTCACCATTGTTGTCATAATCAGCCGGATTCGGTACAACCCAAGGGAAAGTCAGAATAGCTTCTTCGCCTGGTTGTAGGGAAGGGATATTTAATGTGCCTATCGGGTCTCCCATACTAGCACCTGTGATAGGGTGGGTAATACCTCCGAACCAAGGATTAGGAAAAGAAAGTCCGGTTGAAGCTTTAGCCCAATATAGGTTTAATTCCTCATTACCAGTTGATGTAAGGCAGCTTTTGTTTATAACTCTTACTCTAACGTAGTTCGGATTTCCTGCAGAAGAGTAATCCGGATTTTGATGTGTTAATCCGCCGTCATTGTAATTTCTTACCCAAATATCATTACTTGTCCACATATATTGGGTAATATTATTAGGTTCAGTACCGATGTCGTCTGGAGAATCTTTTACATAAAGGTCTAAACTTGCTGAGTACATATTCTGAGCCATTTGAACAGAAGCAAAGGAATCTATTAAGCCGTACCCCATTTCATTATTCCATGTCCCGTTAGGTCTTCCTGTAGAGGTGGCATACGAGTAACCTCCGACTTTTTGAGCTGTTTGTTCAATAATGTCTCTTACTTGTTTTGCAGTAAGACATGGATTTACAGATAAAATTAAAGCAGCAACTCCCGCAACATGCGGACATGCAGATGATGTTCCGTTAAAAGTTCCATAATAGTCATTGGAAGAATAACCATTGCTTCCCTGTCTGTCTGTAGTAGGTATTTTAACACCGGGAGCCATGATATCTAATTGAGTACCGTAGCAGCTACCCCACCAAGTTTCACCATCACATGAGCCAGTATTCTTTCTTTCTCCGCAAGGGCTCATAGCACCTACAACAAGTACTTCAGGAACAGCACTTCCTGGATATCTGATGTTGGTGTCATTTTCATTCCCGGCTGCAAAAACAACAACACAACCTTTTCCGCTTCTACCATAATTAATAGCATCATAGATAGCGTCAGTTATAATACTTGAAGGGCTGTAACCTCCCCATGAATTACTGATAACTTCAACACCATTATTCCATGCCCAGCTAAATCCACTGGCTAATTGAGCAGGAGTGTCTGAAAACAAAAGATTAATACTGATGGATACAATATCAGATTCAGGAGCTACTCCGCTTACGCCAAGGTTATTGTTTTGAACAGCACCTATGATACCGGCACAAGCTGTTCCGTGGTTTCCTCTAACTTGTGAAGGCGAAGTTCCTGTGGTAGCATCAAACCCTGTTCCATATACATTAGCTGCCAAATCAGGATGATTCATTTCAAAACCATGATCGTAAATAGCAACCTTCACATTATTTCCTTTGGTAATGTTCCATGCTTGTACAGCATTGATATCTATTCCTGAATAAGCCGAACCATATTGTCCGGTGTTTAGTAAACCCCATTGATTTGGATATAAAGGATCATTTGTTAATTGTAAATCATGATAAACAAATTCAGGCTCAGCGGTAATGAACAAGCCAGATTCTTTAAATTGATTTGCATATTCTAATGCGTTTTTAAGATTGTCTTTTGTACAGCTTATCATGTACCAGTTTTTCATAAAAGGATCTTGTCCTAAAACTTCTAATTCATTTTTTTGAGCATAATCATAAAGAGTATTGACACTTTCTGAATTGATTTTTACATAAAAATGATTTGTTAACCCCAGTTTTTTCCCTGAAATAGTTTTGTAACAAGCAGAAGCTTTAATTGTTGAAGAATACTCATTGAGATTTTTAATAAAATTATAGTATTCAGATAAGTTGTTTTTAACGTTCTCACTAACTGTTATTTCTGTGTAATAATTTTTTAGGGAAGCTTTTTTCTGAACATAATTTCTAAGGTTGTTTTCTACAAAATCAGTTTTTGACGTAAAAAAAGTATTGTATTTATCTAGTTGAATTTCATTAGAATAAGAGTTTAAGCTGATGAATTCACTATCGATATTAATATAAACTTTTTGGTCATTATAGTAATAGTAGGTGCTTTGAGCATTTGAAAAATTTAAGGTGAATAGCACCAAGACAAGGATGTAAATATTTTGTTTCATAATAAGTTTTGATTTAATTAAAAAAAAATGATTTATTAAAAACTAAGTCTCATGGGGGATGAAATGTTTTCCGTATTTTTGAAAAAATAAATGATTGAATCATAACATCTTAGTTTTATAATGTAAAAATTTTCTGTATCAAATTTAAGAGGTGTTTTTCTAAAAATAATACAGAAAAAATGTATTTTTTGTTAAAATTAAGGTATAGATTACATTTTTTACTTTTAATGAGATTTCACCTTTCTTTAAAAATGGAAATGATAGTATAGAAAATTATCTAAATGAGTTAAAGACAATTTCTGAAAACAGATACAGTTAGAATAGGGTACACTTTAACAGAAGAAATACAATAATGACGTAATGAATTTGATTTAAGAAGTATTTTATTTTGTTTGGGTAGAGATTGGTGTTTATTACCCTAAAAAAAGAGGGGGCTGTATTAGTGAAGTTGTATTTTTTTGTATATTTGCCATGAATTTTTAAAGGTATAATTAAATAAAACACAACTTTATGTCGACATTTCGTTTTCAGACTTTAAAAGAAACGGCTAACAGAAAGCCTGTTTCTGTTGAAAATTTAGACAAAAAATCAATAATTTTCGGTAGCAATGTTTTTAATGATAAAGCAATGCGCCAATATTTAACTCCGGAAGCTTATAAAGCTGTAAAAAGCGCAGTTGTAAACGGAACAAAAATCGATAGAAATACAGCAGAGCACGTAGCAATGGGAATGAAAGAGTGGGCTTTGTCAAAAGGAGTTACACATTATACACACTGGTTTCAACCTTTAACCGGTGCTACAGCAGAAAAACATGATGCCTTTTTTGAAACATCATTTGACGGTTCTGATCCGGTAGAAAAATTCGGAGGAGGTCAGTTAGTGCAACAAGAACCGGATGCTTCTTCTTTTCCAAACGGAGGTATTCGTAATACATTTGAAGCTCGTGGATATACTGCTTGGGATCCTACATCTCCGGCGTTTATTTTCGGAACAACTTTATGTATTCCAACAATTTTCGTTTCTTATACAGGTGAAGCGTTAGACTTTAAAACGCCTTTATTAAGAGCTTTAAATGCAGTTGATAATGCCGCAACAGCAGTAGCAAAATATTTCGATAAAAACGTTAAAAAAGTAACACCAACATTAGGTTGGGAACAAGAATATTTCTTAGTAGATAAAGCTTTAGCAGCAGCACGTCCGGATTTAACTTTAACAGGGCGTACATTATTAGGACACACTTCTGCCAAAGGGCAACAATTAGAAGACCATTATTTTGGAACTATCCCAACTCGTGTATTGAATTTTATGAGAGATTTGGAAAATGAGTGTATGTTGTTAGGTATTCCGGTTAAAACACGTCATAATGAGGTAGCTCCTAACCAATTTGAGTTAGCACCTATTTTTGAAGAAACTAACTTGGCAGTAGACCACAATTCATTATTGATGGATGTGATGCAAAAAGTTGGAGAGCGCCATGATTTTAAAGTGTTGTTACATGAAAAACCATTTAAAGGTGTAAATGGTTCAGGTAAACACAACAACTGGTCTATGGCAACAGATACGGGTATAAATTTGTTGAGTCCCGGAAAAACGCCTATGAGCAACTTACAATTCTTAACATTCTTTGTTAACACAATTAAAGCTGTTAACGAATATGAAGAATTGTTGAGAGCTTCTATTGCATCGGCAAGTAACGATCACCGTTTAGGAGCAAATGAAGCTCCGCCAGCAATTATTTCTGTATTTATCGGACAACAATTATCAGCTGTTTTAGAAGAACTGGAAGGAGTTTCTAAAGGGAAATTATCTCCGAAAGAAAAAACAGATTTAAAATTAAATGTAGTAGGTAAAATCCCTGATGTATTATTAGATAATACAGATAGAAATAGAACATCTCCATTCGCCTTTACAGGAAATAAGTTTGAACTGAGAGCAGTAGGATCTTTAGCTAACTGCGCAAATCCAATGACGACTTTAAACGCAATTGTGGCAAAACAATTGACAGATTTCAAAAAAGAAGTAGATGCTTTAATTGAGAAAAAAGGACTTAAAAAAGACGAAGCCATCTTCAATGTATTAAGAGAATATATCAAACAATCTCGTAATATTTTGTTTGAAGGAGACGGTTATAGCGAAGCTTGGGAGAAAGAAGCTGCAAAACGTGGATTAAGTAATCATAAAACAACACCTGAAGCTCTAAAAGCTAAAGTATCTAAAAAAGCAATCACTCTATTTGAAGAGCTAGGGATTATGAACCATGTTGAGGTTGAAGCTCGTTATGAAATCGAATTAGAAGAATATATTAAGAAAATCCAGATTGAAGGTAGAGTTTTAGGCGATATTGCCCGTAATCATGTAATTCCGACAGCTATTCGTTACCAAAACACATTAATTGAAAATGTGAAAGGTTTAAAAGAAATTTTCGGTAAAGATTTTGAACCACTAGCTAAAGAACAAATTACTTTGATTAAAGAGATTTCTGAGCATATTGAAGCAATCAATTCCAAAGTAGATGAAATGACCGAAGAACGCAAAAAAGCAAATAATCTGTCATCTACAGAAGAAATGGCTAGTGCTTATTGTTTATTAGTAAAACCATATTTTGAATTAATACGTTATCATGCCGATAAATTAGAATTATTGGTAGATGATGAAATGTGGACTCTTGTAAAATACAGAGAGTTACTTTTCATTCGATAATTTCATATAAATCACAGTTAGTTTTTGCCTGCACCTTCTTTTAGAGGTGCAGGCTTTTTTTATACAAAAAAGAATGATGATAAGATGATAATTAAATACTGTTTTGCAGAGAAAAACTGATTTTACAATACTAAAGTTTTAAGATTAACAAAAAAAGTTGTTACTTCGTAAAAAAAATAAAATGAACCGTATTTTTTATTTGTTATTTTTATTTTTTTCGTTCACGGCTTTTTCTCAGGATACCATTTCATTCTATTTTGAAACCGATAAATACGAATTATCTGCTACTGAAAAAATCAGATTAAGAGAGTGGATAATCAAAAACCGAAAATCGAAAATCTTATCGATTAGAGGATATACAGATGAGGTGGGGACTAATCAGTATAATGATACCTTATCACAAAAAAGAGTGAACTTTATTTATCGCTCTATTTTGGGAAAAGTTAAAATTAGAGAAGATTTTAAAACTATCAGTTATGGCGAAGACTTTAAGCAATCAAAGATTAAAGCCGAAAATCGTCGCGCATCCATCTATTATTTGAAAGAAGAAGAACTGGATAAAGAACAAGAAGTATTAGGATTGCCTCCGGTTACAGTTGATGAAACAGATAAAGTTGTTGAAATTCCAGACGATGCGCCGCTTCACGTAAAAGTAGCTGCAGCAAAAGTAGGAGATAAAATTATTCTCAAGAATATCAATTTTTATCAGAATACATTCCAAACTACGCAGGAGTCGCAAGCCGCTTTATACGATTTGTTATTTGTTCTGCAAAATAATCCTAATCTAACGATTCAAGTACAAGGACATATTTGTTGTGTCGACCAAGACAGAAGAAATTTGTCATTAGAACGAGCAAAACAAGTCCGTCGTTTTTTAATGTATAAAGGAATCCCGATGCACAGAGTATCAGTAACAGGTTATGGAGTTCGTTATCCTATTTATCCGATTCCGGAAGATAACGAAGAACAGGCAGCAGCCAATAGAAGAGTTGAAATCGAAATTTTAAGCAAGTAATATGAAATTTGCAAAACTACTGTTTTTAGTAATTGTAACATTACCTTTCCTAAGCTGTAATGACAATTGTTCTGATGTTGATGCTCCGGATTCAGCATCTTTATTCATAACCTGTATTGATGAAGTATCTGGTGAAAATGTTTTTGAAAACGAAACTTTTACAGGCGACCAGATTGTTATAACAGACGAAGAGGATGAATTGGTTTCCTTTAGTTTTGTTGAAACTAAAAATTTTATTCATATTAGTTTTCCTGCCGGTTTGGTAACAGATAAAATAATTACCGTAAAACTGGAGAATACAGACACCTCAGATATAAGAGAAATAGAGATACATTTAAACATCATTTCACAAGAAGAAGAATGTTATACTTTGTATAAAGTGGATAATGTACTATTCCCTAACAATGAAAGTGAATTGGTTGACGGAATCTACGAAGTTAAAATTTAAAATTGCCTGACTAAAAGGATATCCAAATTCTATATTTTAATTTCTGAATTCTAAATTTAAAAACTATCTTTGCAGCACAACTAAAAAATGAAGTTATTTCGGTAAAATAGAGATAATTTCCAACTAACAACACAACGTTTAATGAGCTCTGAAAATAGCAAACGCTACAATTTAAGAGGGGTTTCCGCTTCAAAGGAAGATGTTCACAATGCTATCAAAAACATTGATAAAGGATTATTCCCCAAGGCTTTTTGCAAAATTATTCCTGATTATTTAACAAATGATGACCAATATTGTGTCATAATGCATGCCGACGGTGCCGGAACTAAATCATCTCTGGCTTATATGTACTGGAAAGAGACCGGTGATTTGTCTGTATGGAAAGGTATTGCTCAAGATGCTTTAATTATGAATATTGACGATTTACTTTGTGTAGGAGCAACCGATAATATTTTATTGTCGTCAACTATTGGACGTAATAAAAATTTGGTTCCGGGCGAAGTAATTTCAGCTATTATAAATGGTACGGAAGAGTTGATTTCTGATTTAAAAGAACACGGAGTTACAATCCATTCAACAGGTGGAGAAACTGCTGATGTCGGAGATTTAGTCCGTACGATTATCGTAGATTCTACAGTGACAGCACGAATGAAACGAGAAAATGTTATTGATAATGCTAATATTCAAGCAGGAGATGTTATTGTAGGTTTGGCTTCATTCGGACAGGCAACTTATGAAAAAGGATACAATGGCGGAATGGGAAGTAATGGATTAACTTCTGCTCGGCATGATGTTTTTGCTAAATATTTAGCTGAAAAATATCCGGAAAGTTTTGATGCTTCAGTTCCTAATGAATTAGTGTATTCCGGTCATATTAAATTAACTGATGCCGTTGAAAATAGTCCGATTGATGCTGGAAAATTAGTATTGTCACCAACGCGTACCTATGCGCCGGTTATCAAAAAGATTTTAGAAAAATACAATGCAAATGATATTCACGGAATGGTGCACTGTAGTGGAGGAGCACAAACAAAGGTTCTTCACTTTGTTGATAACGTTCACGTGATAAAAGATAATTTGTTTCCGGTTCCGCCGTTATTCAAATTGATACAAGAACAATCAAAAACCGATTGGAAAGAAATGTATCAAGTGTTTAATTGTGGTCATCGTATGGAATTATACGTTCCTGCTGAACTGGCAAATGATATTATTGCTATCTCAAAATCGTTTAATATCGATGCGCAAATTGTAGGTAGAGTAGAAGCTTCAACTGAAAAGAAATTAACCATAACATCGGAATACGGAGTTTTTGAATATTAATTTTGAAGTAAAAAGCGAAAAATAAAAAGGAAAAGGTGATAGATGAAAGAAAATGATTTATTGAAAAGAACCTTTAATTTTGGGATTTCGTGTTTGAAATATTTAAGGAAATTAGAAATAAATCCTGAAAATAATCTAATAAGATTTCAATTAGGAAAATCTTGTACTTCAATCGGTGCTAATTATGAAGAGTCTCAGGCTGGTTCATCAAAAGCAGATTTTATTAATAAGGTAAAAATTGCTTTAAGAGAAGCTAGAGAGTCAAATTATTGGTTACGAATTTTAAAAGAATTAAATGGGAAAAATGATGAGACCCTTGATTTGTTGATTAAAGAAAGTCAAGAGTTGAAAAATATTTTAGCAGCTATAATAATAAAATCGAATAATAATTAAAATTTAAGGTTTAGGTTTTTGGAGGTTTTTTAACTTTTTCCTTTTAACTTTTTCCTTTTCTTAAACAACAACAATGCAACACAACGTTTTAATTTTAGATTTTGGTTCACAATACACACAGCTGATTGCTCGTAGAGTAAGAGAGCTGAATATTTTTTGTGAAATATATCCGTATAACAATCCGCCGGAAGATTTATCATCTTTCAAAGCAGTAATCCTGTCAGGAAGTCCGTTTTCAGTTCGCTCTGAAGATGCTCCTCATCCTGATTTGTCTGAAATTAGAGGTAAAAAACCTTTATTAGCAGTTTGTTACGGAGCACAATATTTGGCTCATTTTTCAGGTGGAGAAGTAGCACCGTCAAACATTCGTGAGTATGGCAGAGCGAATTTGTCTTTCATTAAGGAAGGCGAGACATTCTTTGAGAATGTAAATGTTGGAAGCCAAGTTTGGATGAGCCACTCCGATACGATTAAACAGTTACCTACAAATGGAGTTCGTTTAGCAAGTACTAAAGATGTTGAAAATGCAGCTTATCGCATTGAAGGAGAAGAGACTTATGCGATCCAATTCCACCCGGAAGTGTATCACTCAACCGATGGTAAACAAATGTTGGAAAATTTCTTAGTAAAAATTGCAGGAGTAGAGCAAAGCTTTACAGCAAATGCTTTTGTGGAAGAAATTATAGAAGAGCTAAAGCAAAAAATCGGTAATGATAAAGTAGTTTTAGGATTATCAGGTGGAGTAGATTCTACGGTTGCGGCTGTTTTATTGAATAAAGCTATCGGCGATAACTTATATTGTATTTTCGTGAACAACGGTTTGTTGCGTAAAAATGAGTTCGAAAGCGTATTGCACCAGTATAAAGACATGGGCTTAAATGTGAAAGGAGTTGATGCTTCGGCACGCTTTTTGGACGCTTTAGCAGGGTTAGATGATCCGGAAGCAAAACGTAAAACTATTGGCCGCGTGTTTATTGAAGTGTTTGATGATGAGGCACATTTATTGAAAGATGTTAAATGGTTAGGTCAAGGAACTATTTATCCCGATGTAATTGAATCAGTTTCAGTGAAAGGTCCATCAGCAACAATCAAATCACATCACAACGTAGGTGGTTTGCCGGATTTTATGAAATTACAGGTAGTTGAACCGTTGCGAATGTTATTCAAAGACGAAGTTCGACGAGTAGGAAAAACATTGGGAATTGATGATGAATTATTAGGAAGACATCCTTTTCCGGGACCTGGATTAGCAATTCGGATTTTAGGAGATATTACTCCGGAAAAAGTTAGTATATTGCAAGAAGTTGATGCTATTTTTATCAACGGATTAAAAGAACACGGTTTATATAATAAAGTATGGCAGGCTGGCGCTATTTTACTTCCGGTAAATAGTGTAGGTGTAATGGGAGATGAGCGTACCTATGAAAAAGTAGTAGCATTGCGTGCTGTGGAATCTACAGATGGAATGACGGCAGATTGGGTTCATTTACCGTATGAGTTCTTAATGAAAGTTTCAAACGAAATTATTAATAAAGTGAAAGGCGTAAATAGAGTTGTGTATGATATTAGCTCTAAGCCGCCTGCAACTATAGAATGGGAATAAATTTTTAAACATGGTAATACGTAAAATTGCATTTTTAATGTTGTTATTATCTTGGAGTGTAATGACTGCAAGACAAGAACCTTATGTAAAACATAATATTGCAAAAGGTGAAACGGTTTATAGCATAGCCAGAAAATACAAAGTAACACCTTATGACATTTACAAACTAAATCCGGATGCTAAAAACGGAATTAAAGAGAATGCAGTTTTATTGATTCCAACGAAGTCTTCTGCTACTATTACAAATACAGTAAAACCGGAAGAAAAAGAAGAAACAAAAGCGATTTCATCAGGGGATGAAGGGATTGCTACAACTACACATGTTGTAAAAACTAAAGAGACACTTTATGGTCTAGCAAAACAATATGATGTTTCTGTTGCAGATCTAAAAGAATGGAATCCTGATGTTGCTCAAAATGGATTAAAGGTAGGACAGGAAATTATCGTTTCTAAAGATTACCAACCTGATAATTCAAATGATGCAGTTGAAATTACAACTACAAAAAATACAACAGAGGTTTTTACGCATGTGGTAAAGACAAAGGAAACTTTATATGGTATTTCCAAACAATACAATCTATCAGTTGCTGAATTAGAAGAGCTAAATCCGCAATTAAAAGAAAACGGATTACAAATTGGAGATACATTACAGTTAAAAAAAGTAGTACAGGAAAAAAGTAGCAATATAAATGGAAATGTTATTACATCCAGTATTGGTGTGTTAGAACGTTATTATATTGTTAAACCGGAAGAAACTTTATTTAGTATTTCCAGAAAGCTTAGTGTTGCCGAGGAAGAATTATTAAAATTAAATCCGGACGCGGCTAATGGCGTGAAAGCAGGAATGAAGTTAAAGTTACCGAATACTTTCGTTTCTAAAAGCAAGCCACAAATGGATTTGGCTAAAACAGTAGATTTTACTACTAGAAAAGATTTGGTGTTACTACTACCTTTTAATGTGTCTAAAATTTATGCAGATACTTCCAAAACAGTACAAGAAAGTATTAAGGAAAATAAATTCCTGAATCTTACTTTAGATTTCTATTCAGGAGCTTTAATGGCTATAGATTCAGCTAAAGTGCTAGGACTGCCCGTTGATGTAAAAATTTTGGACGTGGAAAGTTCTCGTTCAACTTCTAACATTGCTAAAATTATAGGGAGAAATGATTTTTCTAATGTAGATGCCGTAATCGGTCCGTTTCAAAACTCTCATGTAGAAGCAACAGCTCAATTATTGTCGCAATACAAAGTACCGGTTATTTCTCCGCTTTCAAAAGAAGAGAGTAAACCTTTGTCAAATTTGTATAATGTTGTGCCGGTACAAGAAGCAATGTACAAAGCTGTTTTTGATTATATGTATGCTAAGAATGGTAACGTTCTGGCGGTGGTAAGTAAGAAAAAAAATAGTACTAAGGAATATTTACAACAACATTATAAAGATGTAAAATTTGCATCATATAATACAGAAGGAGCTATTGACTTGGAGAGTATACGTGCCAATTTGATTAAAAGCCAAAAGAATTTTGTAATTCTGGAATCAGAATTAGCGAGCCAAGTCTTAAACGTAACCAATGCTTTGGCGAAATATAAAAAAGATTTTGATATACAACTGGTAGCATTAGAATTATACGATACATTGGATTACGATGAAATTCCGATGCAAAATTTAGTTGATCTGAATTTATTATTCCCTTCAAGTAGAAGAGAAGTTAATACTCCGGAAGGTTTAGCTTACGAAAATAAATATAAAAGGCTATATGGAGTAACGCCAAACTCTCGTGTGAATACAGGATTCGATGTTACATTTGATACTTTATTACGCATTTGCCAACCGGAAAGTTTTGAAGAAACAGCTAAAAAATACAAAACAGAGCAAATAGAAACAGCTTTTGATTATGAATCCCACAACGGAGTTATTGTGAATGATGCGGTTTATATTCAATATTATGATAGCGATTATACCATAAAGCCGGCTAGATAATTTAAATTCTAAAATAAATTGGAATCCAATCAAGAAAAATTGATAAAACTGGCTCATACCAAAATGCCTTTCGGAAAATATGAAGGACGCTTTTTAATTGATTTGCCGGAGCATTATATAGTATGGTTTAAGCAAAAAGGATTTCCTAAAGGACAATTAGGTCAACAATTGGAACTAGTTTACGAATTAAAAATGAATGGATTGGAAGAATTAGTTCGAAATATCCAAAAAAGGTTTCCGATAGCATAATGCCTTTTTTGGTTTTATAATTTCAATTTATATTTTTGGAACACAATTAATTTAAAATGGAAAAATTAGAAGACGATTACAATATTTTTGACTGGTGGAAAAAAGTAGTTTTTCAAAACTATCTCAATTTTGGAGGTAGAGCCAGAAGAAAAGAATTTTGGATGTTCCAATTGGTGAATATTCTGATTATATTATCTTGTAGTATTCTTTTTACGATACTTGTGGAATCTTCCAGTAATATTTCATCAGCAATAGCTTTCGTACCGTTAGTCTTTCTAATCGTTTATCTTTTATTGATATTTCTTCCGTTACTTGCGGTTAGTGTTAGAAGACTTCATGATACGAACAGAAGCGGGTGGTATTATCTTTTTGGATTTATACCTTATGTAGGAGGTATTATAATGTTGGTTTTTTATGTAGGAGAAGGCACTTCAGGAACTAATCAATATGGATATGATCCGAAGAAACCGATACCGGATAACGAAATAGACGAAATAGGTCAAATACAAGAATAAAAATTAAAAAGCCGATTAATTTAATCGGCTTTTTAATTAAAAGTAAGGAAAACTTAAATTAATTTCAGAAATCTATAAATTAACAAATTCTCAAATTGCCACATTGACGAATTAGTGTTATCTTTGCCCAGTTTTTTAAACAACAACACAACAAACAACACAATGAATCAAACAAAGTATATTTTTGTTACAGGAGGCGTTACGTCTTCATTAGGAAAAGGTATTATTGCCGCTTCTTTGGCCAAATTGTTGCAAGCCAGAGGGTATAGAACTACCATTCAAAAGTTTGATCCCTACATTAATGTGGATCCGGGAACTTTGAATCCTTATGAACATGGAGAATGTTATGTGACAGATGACGGAGCTGAAACAGATTTGGATTTAGGGCATTACGAACGATTTTTAAACGTTCCGACTTCTCAAGCTAATAATGTAACAACAGGAAGAGTATACTTATCAGTTATAGAAAAAGAACGTCGTGGCGAATTTTTAGGTAAAACGGTTCAGGTAGTTCCGCATATTACCAATGAGATTAAGCAGCGCATGCAATTACTGGGACAATCCGGTGATTATGATATTGTGATTACAGAGATTGGAGGAACTGTTGGTGATATTGAATCATTGCCTTATATAGAATCAGTTCGTCAATTGTTATGGGAATTGGGCGATGAAAACGGAATTGTAATTCATTTAACCTTAGTGCCATATTTGGCAGCTGCCGGAGAATTGAAAACAAAGCCAACGCAGCACTCGGTTAAAACATTAATGGAAAGCGGAATCAAAGCAGATATTTTAGTTTGTAGAACCGAGCATGAATTATCAGACGATTTACGTCAAAAATTAGCGTTATTCTGTAATGTAAAAAAAGAAGCAGTTATTCAGTCAATTGATGCTTCAACAATATATGACGTGCCTAATTTAATGCTGGAAGAAGGCTTAGATAAAGTAGCGTTGAAAAAATTAGGATTGCCGGAAAAGCAAAGCCCTGATTTAAAACAATGGAATGAGTTCTTACATCGATTGAAAAATCCTAAGCATACCATCAATATCGGATTGGTCGGAAAATATGTAGAATTACAGGATTCATACAAATCTATCTTAGAAGCTTTTATTCATGCCGGAGCCTCTAATGAAACAAAAGTGAATGTCGTTTCGGTTCATTCGGAATATTTAGATGCTAAAAATATAGCAGAAAAATTAAAAGATTTAGATGGAATTCTAGTGGCACCAGGATTCGGAAACCGAGGAATCGAAGGAAAAATAGAGACTGTTCGTTACGCAAGAGAAAACAACATTCCGTTTTTAGGAATTTGTTTGGGAATGCAAATGGCTGTTATTGAGTTTGCCCGTAACGTTTTAGGTTATGCCGATGCTAATTCAACGGAAATGAATGAAAGTACAGCACATCCGGTCATTAATTTAATGGAAGAACAAAAGGATATTGAAAATATGGGAGGAACCATGCGTTTAGGAGCATGGAAATGTAGTTTGAAGAACGATACTTTGGCTAATAAAATTTACGGAAAAAGCGAAATTATGGAACGCCACCGCCATCGTTATGAATTCAATGGTGATTACCTTACTGAAATGGAACAAAAAGGACTGGTTGCTTCAGGTATAAATCCGGATACAGGATTAGTAGAAGTAATAGAAGTGCCGACACATCCGTTTTTCATTGGGGTGCAATACCATCCGGAATATAAAAGTACAGTTGCCAATCCGCATCCGCTATTTGTAAGTTTTGTAGCGGCGGCCGTGCAACACAAGTTGAAATAAAAAGTTACTTTTAAGGTAACAGAATACTGATACTAAATGGAAGAAAAAAAGTTAGACGTAAAATCGATTATCGGGTTTGTTTTAATCTCAGGTGTTTTGATGTGGATGATATATTCCAACACCCCAACGCCGGAGGAACTTCAGGAAAAAGAAAAACAAGAACAGGCAGAAAAAGCTAAGGAAGCGGCTGCTGAACCGGAAACTACTGTGGCGGTAATAAATCCGGCAGATTCGGTTAATGTGGCTAAGGCTCAAAAAGAATTAGGTTCGTTTGCCTATTCTGCAACCTTGCCTTCTGCTAAAAACGATTTTACTGAAATTAAAAATGATGTTTTAGCTTTAAAAATTGCTAATAAAGGTGGTTATATAGCAGAAGCAACAATTTTAGGTTTTGAAAGGTTTGAGAAAGATTCAAAACAATTAGTTCAGTTAATAAAAGACAATAATGCACAATTTGATTTAACTTTAAGTACAAAGGACAATCATGTTTTGCATACGCAAGATTTGTATTTTGAACCTAAACTGACTACAGAAGGAGAAAATCAGGTTTTAACGATGCAGCTAAAAGCAGGGGCTAACCAGTTTTTAGAGTACCGTTATGTATTGAAACCAAAAGAATACATGCTGGATTTTGCTATTCGTTCGCAAGGTTTAGAGAATGTAATCGATGCTTCTAAGCCTGTTGATTTAGAGTGGCAGATGAAAACGTATAGAAATGAAAAAAGTATTTCGTACGAAAATCGTTATACAGACTTGAGATTTGAGTATGAAGGCGGTAAAGACGATTATTTGAATGCTCAACGAAAAGAATCCGATGATACAGCGGATGACGTAACATGGATTGCTTTTAAACAGCATCATTTTGTTTCTGTTTTATTGACCGATACACCGTTTAAAAAAGCAGAGCTTAAATCAAACAACCTTGTGGATAATGAGGATATTGATACTATTTATACCAAGAAATTATTTGCTAAAATGCCTTTGGAACTGAAAAACGGAGCATTAAGCTATAACATGAATTGGTATTATGGTCCGGCAAGATATCAGACATTGAATGATTACAACCGAAATTTAGATGAGATCATGCCGTTAGGTTGGGGAATTTTCGGATGGATCAACCGTTATGCGTTTATTCCGGTGTTTACACTGATCAGTGGTTTTATGCCCTATGGTATCGCGATTATCATATTCACAATTTTAGTTCGTTTGGTAATGTCGCCGGTAACTTATAAGTCATATTTGTCACAGGCAAAAATGAAAGTATTGCGTCCGGAAATTACTGAACTTAACGAGAAGTACAAAGACAATGCGATGAAGAAACAGCAAGAAACAATGAAGTTGTACTCAACTGCTGGGGTAAACCCAATGGCGGGTTGTATTCCGGCTTTGTTGCAGATGCCGGTATTCTATGCGTTGTTTCAATTTTTCCCGTCAATGTTCGATTTACGTCAGAAAAGTTTCTTATGGGCTAAGGATTTGTCTTCTTATGATAGTATTTATCAATTGCCGTTTAAGATTCCTTTTTATGGAGATCACGTGAGTTTGTTCCCTATTTTGGCATCAGTAGCTATTTTCTTCTATATGCGAATGACTACAGGAGATCAGCAAATGGCACAACCGCAACAAGAAGGAATGCCGGATATGAGCAAGATTATGAAAATGATGTTGTACATTTCTCCTTTGATGATGTTGGTATTCTTTAATAACTATGCATCTGGGTTATCTTTGTATTATTTTATTTCAAACTCAATTACCATCGGTATTATGTTTGTTATTAAAAATTACATTATAGATAATAATAAGATTCATGCTAAGATTCAGCAAAATAAGACAAAACCCAAAAAAGAAGGGAAATTCCAACGTAAGATGCGCGAAATGATGGAACAGGCCGAAGCGCAGCAAAAGAATAGTAAAAAATAATATAAATACTAAGCCCTGTTTCAACAACGGGGCTTTTTTATATCTTGCAGTATGAAAGTTTTGATTATTGGTTTCGGAAATATGGGGCAAACCTATGCCAACAGTTTTGTAGGTTCAGGTTTTGTGGCTTCATCAGATATTTTTGTATTAAATCGCAGTGAAATTCAGCAAAAGGAAAAATTCCCGATCGATGCTGCCAATTTTTATACAAAGCCTACAGCAAAAGTCTTTGATGTGGACATCATTATTATAGCTGTAAAACCTCAGGATTTTAATACTTTGGCAGAAACCATAAAACCGTTTATTCATGCAGAACATTTGATCTTGTCAGTGATGGCAGGAATTACAATAAATAGTATAAGTGAGGCGTTCTCCAATACAAAAGTTGTACGTTCTATGCCTAATATTCCAACGCAAATTGGTTTAGGAATGACTGTTTTTTGTGCTTCTAATGATTTAGACAGAAAAGAGTTGTTTATTATTCAGAACCTGATTAATACAACCGGGAAATCGATCTATATTGATAAAGAAGAAATGCTGAATGCTGCAACAGCCGTTTCCGGTAGCGGACCAGCTTATGTTTTCTATTTTATGAATGCCATGATTGAATCAGCTATAAAATTAGGTTTTTCGAAGTCAGAAGCAGAATTCTTAGTCAATCAAACCTTTTTAGGAGCTGTCCAGTTGCAAAACCGCAGCAAGATCTCTCATCAGGAATGGATCGATAAAGTAGCTTCAAAAGGAGGAACAACAGAAGCCGCTTTAAAAATGTTTCAAGCTTTCAATCAATTTGAAGGAATCGGAAAAGGAGTTGAAGCTGCCAATGAACGTGCAATTGAACTTGGCAAACTATTTGATAATTATGAAAAAAAATAAAACCATGCGATATATACTTTTATTTGTTCTAAGTTCATTTTTAATGACTGCTCAGGAAAAGATCAATCAATATGATACTAACGGTAAGCGTCACGGATTGTGGAAAGGAGTTCATGAGCAATCAAAACGCCCTCGTTACGAAGGAACTTTTGAGCATGGAAAAGAAATAGGTGTATTTAAGTATTTTGATGACACAAAGGCAGGAACAGTTATTGCTACACGCGATTTTTCTAAAGGAAACGGAACTTGTTATGTTATTTTTTACAATCAAAAAAGTAATAAAGTAAGCGAAGGACTTTTGAAGAATAAACTGCCGGAAGGTGAATGGAAATATTACCATTTAGACAGCCCTCAGTTAATGACAACAGAGTTCTATAAGAATGGAAAGCTGGAAGGTGAAAGAAAAGTGTTCTACAGAGACGGTTCGGTAGCGGAGATATCTCATTATAAAAAAGGACTGTTAGATGGAAATTACAAGAAATATGGCGAAAATGAAAAGCTACTAGAAGATATCAATTATAAGAACGGAGAACTTCATGGTAGTGTTGCCTATTATAATGGTAACGGACATCTGGAGTTTAAAGGGACCTATAATAACGGACGAAAAGTTGGTTATTGGGAAACTTATGAAGAAGGAAAATTAGTTAAAAAAGAAAAAGTGACACATTACACTCGTAAAACATTTAAAATGGATAATCCGGGTGAATTGGAAACTAAAAACGATAAAAAATAAATGAAACGAGTTGTTGTAGGACTTTCAGGTGGTGTAGATTCTAGCGTTGCGGCTTATTTGTTAAAAGAGCAAGGCTATGAAGTGATCGGCTTGTTTATGAAAAATTGGCATGACGATTCTGTAACCATTTCTAATGAATGTCCTTGGTTGGAAGATAGTAATGATGCCCTTTTAGTAGCTGAAAAATTAGGAATACCTTTTCAAACAGTTGACTTATCAGAACAATACAAAGAACGTATTGTAGATTATATGTTCAACGAATACGAGCAAGGACGTACGCCTAATCCGGATGTTTTGTGCAACCGGGAGATCAAATTCGATGTTTTTATGAAAATTGCTTTGTCCTTAGGAGCTGATTATGTAGCAACAGGACATTATTGTCGAAAAGGAACTATTGAAAAAGACGGTAAAGAGATCTATCAATTACTAGCCGGAAAAGACGGAAATAAAGACCAATCCTATTTTTTGTGTCAGTTGTCGCAAGAACAATTGTCAAAAGCGTTGTTTCCTATTGGGGAATTAACAAAACCACAAGTACGCGAAATAGCCGCAAAATTGGATTTGGTTACTGCCGAAAAGAAAGATTCACAAGGTTTATGTTTTATAGGGAAAGTACGTTTACCCGAATTTTTACAGCAAAAATTAAAACCAAAAGAAGGTGTAATTGTAGAAATACCAGCTGAGGCATCCATTTATGAAATGGAAAAACCTGAATTTCATTCGCTAGAAGAAGAATTACAATTCGAAGCACAAAATAGATCGTATTCTCAAGATTTAGGGAAAATAGTAGGCAAACATCAGGGAGCGCATTATTTTACCAAAGGACAACGAAAAGGCTTAAATGTAGGAGGAACAAGGGAAGGACTTTATGTAATTGAAACTGATGTAGAAAGTAATGTGATTTATACCGGTCAGGGAAACCAACATCCCGGACTATTTAAAAAAGCGTTGTTTATACAACAAAGTGAAGTGCATTGGATTCGGGAAGATTTAGCTTTAAAACCAGGTGAAACAATGGAAGTAGAGGCAAGAATTCGGTACAGACAACCTTTACAGAAAGCAACTTTACATCAATTTGAAAACGGAATGTATGTTGTTTTTGAGGAACCACAATTAGCTATTACCGAAGGACAGTTTGTAGCTTGGCATCATGGAGATGAGGTTTTAGGAAGTGGTGTGATTTCGTAATGGAAACGAGAAAAAGTAATAGATAGAAAGATTGAGAAACCTTTGTTTCTCAATCTTTTTTATTTTGAGAACGCTTTTTGGTTATCTGAAAGAAGTTTAAAATCTAAACAAATAGTTATATTCGCATTTTAATCAATAGTTATGAATTTATTCTATGTTATTATTGGGTTAGCCTTATTAGTATTGGGAGGAAACTGGCTTTTAAAGTCTGCGGTAGGTTTATCTTTAAAATTTAATATATCCAAAATTATTATTGGTTTAACCGTTGTTTCTTTTGCTACATCTGCACCGGAAATGATTGTAAGTATAGAAGCTGCATTAGATGGTTTTCCGGATATTGCGGTAGGTAACGTGGTTGGTTCTAATATCGGTAACATAGGATTGGTATTGGGAGTAGTACTGTTGATTAATGCTATTCAGGTAGAGACTAACTTTTATGCAATGGATTGGCCAATGAAAATGTTAGCTTCATTTCTGTTGTATATCTTTTTGATTGGAGATGGTGTTTTAAGTAGAGTAGAAGGTTTTATCTTTATCACTATTTTAATTGCTTTTATCATTTATCTGATTAGAAAGAATAAAACCATTGTAGCAGAATCAAATGAGCTTTCATCAGATGACAATATGAGTTATTCAATGATTTTTGGATTACTTATTATCGGAAGTGTCGGACTTTGGGCTGGTTCAGAATTACTGATTAAAGGCGCTGTAAACTTGGCACAAAGTTTAGGGGTAAGCAACCGCATTATTGCAGTTACAGTTGTTTCAATAGGAACAAGTGTTCCGGAATTAGCTTCTTCGGTCATTGCAGCGTTGAAAAAAGAAAATGACATTTCCATAGGAAATATTATTGGTTCTAATATTTTTAATATTTTAAGTGTTTTAGGAATCACAGCTATTATTAAGCCTATTAATCATATAGATCCTAAAATAATCAATAATGATATTTATTGGATGCTTGGTTTTGCCGTAGCTTTATTGCCTTTGGTACTTTTGCCTAAACGAAACAGTTTAAGTTTGAAAGAAGGTATTTTATTATTGACAGCCTATTGTGTATTTATATACTTAACAGTTAAGTAATTTTACATTAGAACAAGCTTAAGGCTATCTTTCAGATTTTTAGTTATCTTTACAAGACTATAAATCAGTAAGAATTATGAAAAGAACTTTACTAGGTTTGTTTGTTTTTTTGTTGCCAATATTGGTTTTTTCGCAAGAAGATGCTTGGATCTATTTTACGGATAAGCCGGATGCTTCATATTATTTAGCGAATCCGTTGCAAATGCTTTCTCAAAGAGCTTTAGATAGAAGAACAAATCAAGGCATAGCTTTAGATGCAACTGATGTTCCGGTTTCAACTACATATTTAGGACAAATACAATCATCTGCTGGAATTACGGTTATGGCTAAATCTAAGTGGTTGAATGCAGTTCATGTTAGAGGAACCCAAACCGATATTCAGGCATTAACGAGTTTGTCTTTTGTAGATCATATTTATTTTGCAAATCATTCTTTGAATACGCTTACCGGCCAAAGAAATTCTACATCGGCTACTGGTAAAGTAGGAGAAGTAAAGGGCAAATTCGAAATAGAAGCGAATTTCAATTATGGAAATTCTGCCAACCAGATTCAAATGTTAAACGGAGATGTATTACACCAACAGGATTATACCGGTGCCGGAAAGATCATTGCGGTTCTGGATGCCGGGTTTATAGGAGTTGATACAGCATCCCCTTTTCAGAGATTACACGATAATAATTTGATTTTAGGAGGATACAATTATCCCGACGGAAATACAAATTTTTATACACGTCATAATCATGGTACAAATGTATTGTCTACTATGGGAGGTTATGTTGACGGGCAATTGGTAGGAACAGCACCGGACGCAGAATATTATTTATTTATTACAGAAGATATAAATTCAGAAAATCCGGTAGAAGAATCATATTGGGTAGAAGCAGCGGAAAAAGCCGATAGTTTGGGAGTTGATGTGATCAATTCATCTTTAGGCTATGGGACTTATGATAATTCGAATTATACTTACACTTATGCTTTGAGAAACGGTCAGGTAGGTTTTGCTTCAAGAGGTGCTTCAATGGCTTTTCAAAAAGGAATTGTTTGTGTGATAAGTGCCGGAAATGAAGGGAATACTTCAGAACCTCACATCGGTATTCCGGCCGATGCAGAAAATATTTTAACAGTAGGAGCTGTAGATAGTTTTGAGAGTTATGCCTATTTCAGTTCTATCGGAAATACAGCAGATAACAGAGTTAAACCAGATGTTTGTGCCAAAGGATTGTATGCAACAATTAGTTCTACCACCGGAACTATAACTACGGCGAGCGGGACTTCTTTTTCGAGTCCTATTTTAGCAGGAATGGTAGCTTCTTTTTGGTCGGCCGTACCCAATTTAACAGCGGCTGAAGTCATTCAGTTTGTCAAAGAATCAGCCGATCAGTATGCAACTCCTGATATTTATAAAGGATATGGAGTACCCGATTTTCAATTGGCTTTGGCTAACGCTTTGTCGGCGCAATCTTTTGAACAGGAAGAAGTTCATTTGTATCCTAATCCGGTTGCAGATTATTTGTGGATTGATCCTAAAGAAGACAATACAGGCTATTTAGAAATTTTTAATCAACTAGGACAGAAAGTTTTAACCATTAAGGTTGAAGGACAAACAATAAAAGTACCGGCCAATGATTGGGCTTCCGGGATTTACTTCTATGATTTTTCCACTAATAATAGTAAATTGCGTGGGAAATTAATCAAACAATAATGAATAGAATAACACAACTTTTCAATATACAATATCCTATTATTCAAGGAGGAATGATTTGGAACAGTGGTTACAAATTGGCTAGTGCAGTGAGTAATGCAGGAGGACTTGGACTAATAGGAGCCGGATCTATGTATCCTGATGTTTTGCGCGAACATATTCAAAAATGTAAAAAAGCAACTGATAAGCCTTTTGGTGTTAATGTTCCGATGCTGTATCCTAATATAGAGGAGATCATGCAGATCATTAAAGAAGAAGGAGTGAAAATTGTTTTTACTTCTGCCGGAAATCCTAAGACTTGGACGCCTTTTTTAAAGGAAAACAATATTACAGTTGTACACGTAGTGAGTAGTACAAAATTTGCCTTAAAAGCTCAAGAAGCCGGAGTTGATGCTATTGTAGCAGAAGGTTTTGAAGCCGGAGGACATAACGGAAGAGATGAAACAACCACACTGACATTGATTCCGATGGTAAAAGAAAGAGTGACGATTCCATTAATTGCTGCCGGAGGTATTGCAACAGGAAGGGGAATGTTAGCTGCTATGACTTTAGGAGCTGATGGTGTACAAATGGGGAGCCGTTTCGCTGCATCTGTTGAATCTAGTTCCCATGAAAATTATAAAAAGACAATTGTGGAAACCAATGAAGGTGACACGATGTTAACATTAAAAGAGTTAGCTCCCGTTCGTTTAATCAAGAATAAATTCTACAACGACTTACAGGAATTGTACACACAATGCCCTACACCGGAAGACTTAAAAGAGCTTTTAGGAAGAGCAAGAGCTAAAAAAGGAATGTTTGAAGGAGATTTGTTTGAAGGAGAATTAGAGATCGGACAAATTGCAGGAGTTATCCATGAGATACTGCCGGTTGAAACAATTGTTAAAAATGTAATTGCAGAGTTCCGCCAGGCGCAACAAGAAATTAGTAAAATTGAATTCTAAGACTATGAAGTTTTTTAAATATTTAGTACTGTTATTATTGTTTAGTGGAACATTTGTTTCAGCACAATCTTTTCGTTTTAAAACTACCTCTTTATCTATTTTAGAAAAAGATCACTATGGAAAGTGGAAAAAATGGTCAAAACCTAAACCAACAGAAGTCATAGTGACATTAGATTACGATAAAAATAAAATTGTTATTTATTCTTCAGATATTCAGTATTATAAGATTATAGAGTATTTGGGGAAAGAAATTTCTGAGACTGATGAGGTCAATTCTTATCTATGTAAAAATACGGAAGGAATAGCAGTTAAGATTTCGATCTTCGTCAGAAAAGACCAGCATAACAAAACACAACTCTATGTGTATCATAAAGACTTCTCGTTTTGTTATGATATAGAAGAAATTACAGACTAAAAAAATAAAAATGAAAACTAAAATCAGCGTACTGTTTTTTGCCTTAACAACGGTATTGTCCTTTGCACAGGAAAAACCAAAATTAGTTGTCGGAATCGTAGTAGACCAGATGAAAATGGAATATCTGTACCGTTTTGCAGATGATTTTTCAAACGACGGTTTCAAACGATTAATGAATAAAGGCTATACTTTTCATAATACACATTACAATTATTTACCAACTTTTACGGCGCCGGGACATGCTTCTGTCTTTACGGGAACCACACCTTCAGTACATGGAATTGTCGGGAATTACTGGTTCAACAAGGCAATCGGAAAAGAAATGTATTGCACGGATGATGCTTCAGTAGTAACTTTAGGAGGCGGAACCAAAAGTGAAGGAGAAATGTCACCCAGAAATTTGCAAGCTACAACCATCACTGACGAATTGAAATTGGCTACTAAATTTGAAGGTAAAGTCATTGGTATTAGTATAAAGGACAGAGGAGCTATTCTTCCGGCGGGACATTTTGCAGATTGGGCTTTTTGGTACAGTAAAACCGGTAATTTTGTAAGTAGTACGTATTACGGAGCAGAAATGCCGAAATGGGCACAACAGTTTAATGATGAAAAACATTATTTAGAATATACGAATAAGACCTGGGATTTGCTGAAACCTAAGTCAGCCTATAACGAAAGCTTGAATGATAATAACCCTTACGAAGGGAAATTATTCAAAAAGCAAGCCTTCTTTCCTTATAACATGAAAGAAATGTATGAAAGTAACGATGCCGGAGTTTTAAGAAGCAGTCCTTTCGGAAATGATTTAATTGTTGATTTTGTAAAGAGAGCCATTCAAGGAGAACAATTAGGACAAGATGCTGTAACCGATTTCTTAACAGTGAGCTTTTCTTCAACAGATTATATTGGTCACGCTTTAGGGCCGCGTTCTATAGAATTACAAGATACTTATTTACGTTTAGATTTAACTATTGCAGACTTGTTGAATTACTTGGATAAAACAGTTGGTAAAGATCAGTATTTAGTTTTCTTAACGGCTGATCATGCCGGAGCTGAAAATGTAACCTATTTAAAAGACAACAAATATGACGTGGATAATATCCTTACCAAAAATTTTGAAAACTCACTTCATGCTTTTTCAGAGGAACATTTCGGAGCAGATCTGTTATTGAATTATTCTAATTTCAATTTATTTTTGGATAAAGAATTAATTAAACAAAAAGGTTTGGATTTATCCGAAGTAAAAGAAGCTTTCAGAACATTTTTGTATCAACAGAAGTTTATTAAACGTGTTTATACCGAAGAAGACATAATGCATGCTGCCGCCGGAGCGGATTATTATCTGAATTGTATAGCGAGAGGCTATGATCCAACTCAAAACGGCGAATTAGTATTTATTTTCAAACCGGCTTATATAGAGTATTCGGCAACAGGAACGTCACACGGTTCGCCTTATACATACGATACGCATGTGCCGCTTATTTTTTATGGTTGGAAGGTGCCAAAAGGAGAGAGCCATCAAAAGAAATACATAACTCAAATCGCTCCTACCTTAGCTCAAAAGTTAAAAATAACTTTTCCTAATGGAACAGAAGCAGAAGTCTTAGAGGAAGTACTGAAAGATGAATAAAATAACGTTTAAGAAATTTTCTGATTTAGAAGCAGCAAAATATGTAATAGCTTTATTTGAAAGAAATGATATTTCCTATTCTTTTTCGGAAAACAAATCTTCCCTTGATTCTAGCTTTAGTAGTTCCTTGCTCAATGAGTTTGAAATAAAGATAGATGAGCAGGATTTTAAAAAAGCTGAAGAAATTTTATGGAATGATTCAGAAGCAGTTATAAAAAACTTACCTGAAGATTATTACCTTTTTTCTTTTTCAGAGGGTGAATTAAAAGAGGTCGTTTATAAAAGAGATGAGTGGAATGATCTAGATTACAGTTTAGCCATATACTTGTTGAAAAAACAAGGAATTGAATTAACAACAGAACAGCTAAATCAATATAGAGCAGATAGAATAAAAGAATTAAAAAAGCCCGAAAAAAATCATTTTGGATGGATTTTAGCGGGATATTTATTTTCCTTTTTAGGAGGTCTTTTAGGATTCATTATCGGATATGTTCTATATACTCAGAAAAAAACCTTACCCAATGGAGAAAGGGTTTATGAATATTCTGAAAAGGATAGAAAACACGGTAAGTGGATGATTAGGATTGGAGTGGTTGTACTGGTTTTAAATATCTTCATAAAAATCATATTTTTTTAATTTTGAAAATATTCAGATCAATTATTTTAGTCTTTCTTGCTCTATTTGCAGTTGATATCTTCCTTTCCTTTTTTATGGGGTTTGGTATTTTTATTGATTCTATTAAGAGGGATTGGAGAACAACATTTAGTGAAAGAAGCATAGATACAAGTTATCAGTACAGGGAAAAGATTGATTATTATTCATACAAATTAGATAGCCTACTTGAGATCAATCCCAGACAGGCAGAACTTTTTTCAGACAGATTGTATGAAAAGTTTAAGAATGAGCCAAAATTTGTTAAATATAAGGGGATTTCATTAATGTATCAGGACAAGTATGAACTGGCCATCAATGAATTTAAAAAGTTTAAGATGGGTAATAGTTACAGAGAAGATTTGGAAGTGAATTTCGGATTAGGGATTTGTCACGAAAGATTAAATAACTATGATTCCGCTATTTTTTATTATAAAAAAGACGATAGATCTTTAGATAATATGTTTAGGATTTTTTGGTGTTATGAAAAGCAATCTAAAAATGATAGCGCCGTATTTTTTCTAAAAAAAATGAAATCTAGACTTAAAGACGACCCCAATGCGTTAAATAATATAGACCTATTGGATTTTATTAATAGGAAAATAGATTCTTTAAAATAAAAACCCTCAAAGAGGGCTTTTATTTTAAATTTCAACTTCAACCTGATTTCTCAGAATATCATCAAACGTTTCCCGTTGACGTATTAAAATCCCTTTCCCGTTTAACCATAAAACTTCAGCAGGTTTTACTCTGGAATTATAGTTAGAAGACATGGAGAAACAATAGGCTCCTGCGTTGTGGAAGCACAGAATATCACCTTCTTTAATTTCAGCAATTCTCCTATTGGAGGCAAAAGTATCGGTTTCACAAATATAACCTACAACCGAATAGAATCGCTCTTTTCCTTTTGGGTTACTGATGTTCTCAATATAGTGTTGTGAACCGTATAACATCGGACGGATCAAATGATTGAAACCACTGTCAATTCCGGCAAAAACAGTTGATGTTGTTTGTTTAACTACATTTACTTTTGCTAGAAAGAAACCGGCTTGGCTTACCAAAAATTTACCTGGTTCAAAAGCTAAAGTTAACGGGCGACCGTATTCTTTTTCAAAAGCTAAGAAGCGCTTAGTTAACTTTTTACCAAATTCTTCAACATTAGTTTCAATATCGTCTTTTTTATATGGAACTTTAAATCCGCTACCAAAATCAATAAAGTCTAATTCTTTGAAGTTTTTAGCGGTTTCAAATAAAATTTCAGCAGCATATAGGAATACGTCAATATCTAAAATATCAGAACCCGTATGCATGTGAATACCGTTAATGTGCATTTTAGTATTTTCTACAATGCGAAGCAAATGCGGTAATTGGTGTATGGAGATACCGAATTTACTATCAATATGACCTACAGAAATATTGGCATTTCCTCCTGCCATAACATGCGGATTAATTCGTACGCAAACCGGAATCTTAGGGTGTAATGTACCAAATTGTTCTAGAATAGATAAATTATCAATGTTGATCTGAACACCTAATTTAGCTACCTGTTCAATTTCTTCCAGTGAAACGCCATTCGGAGTGTACATGATGGCTTTCGGATCAAATCCGGCATGTAATCCTAATTGAACTTCTTCAATAGAAACGGTGTCTAAACCAGAACCTAATTTTTTTAAGACCTTTAGAATGGAAATATTAGAAAGTGCTTTGACTGCGTAATGGACTTTAAAATTTTCGACCTTAGAGAAAGCTTTTGTTAATCGTTGATACTGTTGTTCAATTCGCTCTGCATCATACACATACAGCGGACTGCCAAATTCTTCTACTAACTGTATTAGATCTTGCGTTTTCATTTTTTAAATTTTGTGCAAAGTAAAGGAATAAATTTTTAAGAAATAAATAATATAACATTAATTAACAAATTATAACAAAAAGTTATTATATTGTAAATTTGAATTTAAAATTTAGTTAAATATAACAAAAATATGTGTATATCAAATTCCCAAATAATATATAAAAAAGTTAGCCATTTAAAAATTAGTTTGCTATTTTTGTTCCACATAAATAAAGAATAACAATCAAAAATTATGAACTTACACGAATATCAAGGGAAAGAAATATTGTCACGCTATGGTGTGCGTGTTCAGCGAGGGTATGTAGCTAACAATGCTGAAGAAGCAGTTGAAAAAGCAAAACAACTTACTGCTGAAACAGGTACTGGATGGCACGTAATTAAAGCACAAATTCACGCAGGTGGTCGCGGTAAAGGTGGTGGAGTTAAATTGGCTAAAAATTTAGATCAGGTTAAAGAAATCGCCGGACAAATCATCGGAATGGATTTAATTACTCCTCAAACACCTCCGACTGGTAAAAGAGTTCATAAAGTTTTAGTAGCAGAGGATGTTTATTATCCAGGTGAAAGCGAAACAAAAGAGTTTTATATGTCTGTTCTTTTAAACCGTGGAAAAGGTCGTAATATGATCATGTATTCTACAGAAGGAGGAATGGATATTGAAGAAGTAGCAGAAAAAACACCTCATTTGATTTTTACTGAAGAAATTGATCCGGCTGTTGGTTTACAAGCTTTCCAAGCAAGAAGAATTGCTTTCAACTTAGGGTGTGAAGGTGATGCGTTCAAAGACATGATAAAATTTGTGGATGCATTATACAAAGCTTATGTTGGTGCTGATGCTTCATTATTTGAGATCAATCCGGTTTTAAAAACATCTGACAATAAAATATTAGCAGTTGATGCTAAAGTAGTTTTAGATGACAATGCTTTATACCGTCACAAAGACTTAGCAGAAATGCGTGACGTAAGAGAAGAAAATCCAATTGAAGTAGAAGCTAAAGAAGTTGGCTTAAATTATGTTGACCTTGATGGAACTGTAGGTTGTATGGTTAACGGTGCCGGTTTAGCAATGGCAACAATGGATTTAATTAAATATGCAGGTTTTGAGCCGGCTAATTTCCTAGACGTGGGAGGAACAGCAGATGCTAAACGTGTAGAAACAGCTTTCCGTATTATCTTAAAAGATCCTAACGTAAAAGCTATCTTAATCAACATTTTTGGAGGTATCGTTCGTTGTGACCGTGTAGCGCAAGGTGTTGTAGATGCTTATACTAATATGGGAGACGAAATTAAAGTACCTATTATTGTGCGTTTACAAGGAACAAATGCTGAAATCGCTAAAGAATTGATCGATAATTCTGGTATGCCGATCTTATCAGCAGTTCAGTTCCAAGAAGCAGCTGACCAAGTGAAAGCAGCTTTATCATAAGACAAAATTTTAAGAAGTGTATATAGTAAAAAAACGCCTGTAAAGGCGTTTTTTTTATGCTATATAATTTTGATAATTGTTGATGTTGATGTTTTGAGCCTTAATGTCGTGCATTAAGTTGTATAAACCGAAAAATGTTCGATTAATATAAATAAAATGCTTAGAACCTCTATTACCGTTCATATTTCGGATCTCAGTATCTTTAGAGTATTTTTCGCCTAAAGCGGCTATTTTGCCAAAGAAAACGGCATCAGAAAAATCGAAAGTAGTATTGTGAAACGGTTGCGTAAATAAACTCAACATTTCGTGAAAAAGCTTTTTAAAGAACTTGATTTCTTCTTTGGAGTCATTAGGTTTCAAAATTTCCAAGTCGTAGAGCTTTTGTTCAAATAACTCCGGATTATTAATATTTTCTTTTTGTGCCAATTCAAAATAAGGTTCATAGAATTCTTCCGGAACAGTTTTCATGCAGCCAAAATCTAATACAATAAGTTCTCCGTCGGTATTCACTAAAAAATTTCCAGGATGCGGATCGGCGTGTACTTTCTTCAATACGTGCATTTGGTACATATAAAAATCCCAAAGTGCCTGCCCGATTTGGTTTGCTTTTTCCTGATCGGTATTTACAGCTGTAAATTCAGAAAGGTGTAAACCTTCCATCCAATCCATTGTAATGATTCGTTCAGAAGAAAGCTCACTATAATATTTCGGAAATAGGATGTTAGGCAAGTGTTGGCAAGCTTCAGCTATTTCAATGCTTTGTTTGACTTCATTGATATAATCTGTTTCCTCAATCAGTTTGTTTTCTACTTCTTTGAAATATTGATCCGAATCTTTTCCTTTGATATTAAACATCTTAATAGCAATGGGTTTGACCAATGCTAAATCAGAGGAAATACTTTGCGCTACGCCCGGATATTGAATTTTTACAGCCAATTTTTTGCCGTTTTTTTCAGCCTGATGCACTTGGCCGATACTGGCTGCATTAACTGAAACAGGATTAAAGCTGTCGTAAATTTCATTGGGACTTTTGCCGAAATATTTTTTAAAAGTCTTTGTAACTAACGGCGCAGAAAGCGGAGGAACTGAGAATTGTGACAACGAAAATTTCTCTACGTAGGCTTGTGGCAGAATACTTTTTTCCATACTCAACATTTGAGCCACTTTAAGAGCACTTCCTTTGAGTTGTTTTAAACTGTCATAAATATCCGAAGCATTGTCAAGGTTCAGTTGCTCTTTGGCTTCTTCTTCCGTTTTGATGAGCTTGTTGCCATAATATTTTAGATAATTGGCACCAACTTTTGCTCCGGTTTGCAATAATTTGGAAGCTCTTTCAATTTTTGAGGTCGGGATATTGTCAATTGTTTTCATGACTTAACCTTTTACTTTTTCCTGCCAAATGAATTTTCCGAAATCAATGATATTTTTAAGCGGTTCAAGACTTAAGAAATCAAACCCGGCTTGAATAGATTTTTCAATAAAAACATCTGTTTTTTCAAACCCGGCAGAAGTGTCATCGATCCAGAATTTCAGAGTGGACATCAATTGGAGCCAAGCCATTTCTGATATACTCTTTTGTTGTATCTTTTCAAGGTTTTCTTTTGGAAGATCAACAGGTTTTATACCTAAGCCGTCTACATATTTTTTAAATTCAACGCGAAGTGAACTTAGTTTTTTAAGATTTTGTAGTGCAGGTTTCCCGTTTTCTAAAAGAAGTAAAACTAAAGTTCGGTTTGCTGTTAGCTGTTCGAAAAAAGTATAGTAAAAACTCAAAAGTTTAGTTTTGGCATCATACGATTCATAATCTTTGCTGTTGCTTAAAGCTTTTACTGTTGCCTCAAAGAAATAGGTAAAAACACTTTCCTCTAATTGATCGAAATTGGTAAAATGCTCATAAAATTCTTTTTCGCTGATCTTAATGCTTTCACAAAAAGCATGAACCGATTTTGGCTTTTCATTTGTTTTCAGAAGTTCTTGAGTGTATGCTTCTAAAATTCCGTTTTTGTCTTTAATTATCTTTTTAGCCATGACTTTTTCTTTCAAATTTACTAAAAAAACGCTGAAAGAAATTGAAACAAATGTTAAACAAATTACAATTTGTTGCTTACAGATAAATAGAAAGTGTTAAAATTAAAATAGTGTAAATCAGTAGAATAAATACTAAAGGCATTACAAATTTCAGCCATTTATTATATCCCACATTGATCATGGCCAAAGAGGCTAAAATAAGTCCGGTTGGGTTAATAAACGCAAATAATCCCATACCATATTGATAAGCATTTACAATAATTTCTCTTCCTAAACCAAAAGAATCAGCTAAAGGAGCCATAATAGGCATGGTTAAAACAGCCAT
This sequence comes from Flavobacterium haoranii, assembly GCA_003246205.1. Classification (GTDB taxonomy): domain Bacteria; phylum Bacteroidota; class Bacteroidia; order Flavobacteriales; family Flavobacteriaceae; genus Flavobacterium; species Flavobacterium haoranii_A. The sequence continues at coordinate 112,292 of QKBC01000010.1, forward strand.
TCCTGATGAAGAAGGAATAAAGAATGATAAGCCTCCGTAAGTTACTAACATACTGTTCACAAATACAATTTCATTCATGCCTGAAGTAAATTGACTGGCATGATATAAAAGAGTGTCGCTGATAAAGCCTTCTTCCATAATGACTGAAACTCCACGCGCAATTCCTATGATAAGAGCAACACCTAACAATTCGGCAGCCCCATTAATAAAGGAGTTGACAAATTCGCCTTCTTTGATTCGGGCAATGAAACCGATGAGTACTGCAGCTACCAAAAATACACTCGACATTTCAACAAACCACCATCCCAGTTGGGAAACACCATAAATCATAACGACAAATGCCATAATAAAAATGAATAAGATCAATTTTAGTTTTGCATTGAGCTGTAAAACGGTTTGTTCTAAACTTTGATAGTGTTTTAAAATAGCCTGATTTTCTTCAAAAATGACCGATTTTGCCGGATCTTTTTTAACTTTATTGGCATACCAAATGATGTAGATTATACAGATTAATGTACCTAGAATTAAAGCAATGATTCGTCCTTCAATTCCGGTGGTCCAGTTGATTCCCGCAGCGTTTGAAGCAATAATAGTGCAAAACGGATTTACAGTGGAAAACATGGTTCCAATGGATGAGCCTAGGTAAATAGATGCTAAAGCTACCATAGCATCATAACGAGCCGCAAGAAAAACCGGAATCAGAATAGGATAGAATGCAATCGTTTCTTCTGCCAAACCAAAGGTCGTTCCGCCCAAAGCAATTAACAGCGTAACAAAAATAATCAGTAAATATTCTTTTCCTTTCAGTCTTAAGGCTAACCAATTGATTCCGGCATTAAAAGCTCCGGTTGTGTTCATGATACCGACTAATCCGCCGATGATCAGAACAAGAAAAATAATGTCAGCCGCTTCTATAATTCCTTTTACTGGTGATTCTATGAAATCTACTATTGTTTGGGGTTTAGCATTGATCTTTTTATAGGTGTCGGGAATATTTATAGGTTTTCGGATGTCCTCATTTTTAAATTTAGCAATAGAAATCTTAATGTTGCGTTTCTCTAAATTTTCCTGAGTAGCTGCAATGGTTTCAGTGCCTTTAGGAGTTGTAATGATAAAGTTGTCCTTTTCTTTATTATAAGTCAAAGTATCATATTTTCCTGCCGGAATAATCCAGGTTAAAAGCATTGTTAAGGCTGCAATGATAATAAGTATGGTTTGTGCTGTAGGAAATTTTATTTTTTTCATGTACTAAACAATAAACAATTGGCATAAAAATACTAAAAAAAGAAACTGCCTAAAAAGATGTTAAGTAACTTAGTTTGTTTTAAAGATACATCCTTTTAGACAGTTTAAAGAACAAAAGTAAAATGTTTATGATTTTAACTCTTTGTTGAAATATACTAAATAATAATACATTTGTTTTTCTTCGTCCCAACCTTTTTCTACAAATTTTTCGGCACTTTCAGGATTGATGAAATCCATTTTGATTTGAATGTTCGTATCCAGTTCGATTGTATTTTTGGTTTTCTTTCTCACATCGGTTACAGCAGCATTAGCAATAGGGAAATTAGAAACATCCTCAATACTATATTTAGCTCCTTTGTCTACTTTGTAATTTTTAAATTCAGGAATGAACTCAGGGTTTTCCATTACTTCATTTAAGAAATTAGTTTCTTCAAATTCATCATTTTTTGCAAAATGGTTGATAGCGCGGTTCATAAACAAAACTTCTTGTTGTTTATCTTCGGCAGGTAATACAACGTCTTTTGCAAAATCTTTACAGAACTGAAGGTATTTTTTAGTCATGAAATTTTCGTCTTGGAAAACATCAACCGAAAGGAAATGTTCTAACCAATAGCGTGCATCATAGCGGTTGCTGTCAACCGTTAAAATTTTATATCCTTCTTCTTTTTGGTAATTGAAAATGATACAACCTTTGTCTAATTTGTTCAAATTAACACCTTGCTGTAAAATCATGTTCAAACTACTTTCGTTTTCTTCAAACTGAAGGAAATCAGTTTTGATTTCACTTTTGAAAACCCCGATAGCATCAACTACATTGTTGTCAATAGAGACATGGGTTAAATAGGTAACATAAACTTCTCCGCTTTTAATATGTGGATGGTTTGATTGTTCAAACAAGTGATTTGCTATTTTTTTAGAAATAGAATGTACTTCAGAAGGATTGTTAAACGCTTCTGTAACTAAATTGTACATTTCGTTGTATTCTAAGTCTACTTCATGCGCAAATTGATAATAGTTTTCTTCTTTTTCTCTGAAAGGCTTAAAGAAAAATTCTTTTAACAAAGGCATAATTTCATCATTCAGTGTGTATGGAACATCAGATAAAAATATGGCTTCATTACGACTTTTGTTTCCAACGCGGTGAATGGAAAGGTTCTCTATATGGGTATTGAATAAGTTAATCATGTTTTGTTAGTATAAAGAGCATAGAAAGAAGAAAAGCTTTTTTAGCTCAATGTATTAATGTTGTATTTTTAGTTCTTCTTATATAAGAATTAGTTCCAGTTTTCGTCAAATCCGAAGTCTTCAAAGCTGTCATCTCCGTCAAACATATCGAAATCTTCATCGTCAAAATCGTCATTAAATTCTCCGTAAATATCTTCGCTAGACATAGCCGCACCTTTGAAACCGGCTTCAGGAGCTTCATTCGGTAAGTTTCCGTGCGAGAATAAAAGCTGTGGATAGTTTTCTCCTTCTTCTTTTTCTTCAATGGCTCCTAGCTCAACAAAGAAAGTCCACATATTGAAGAAATCGTAAACATAGATGATTTTAGTTTGGTTTTCATCTAAAATTTTTTCCAATGTAAAATCGTGCATTACACTCATTTCACCCGGAACATCTCCTGTGTCAAATAACGGAATTTCCTCGTCTTGTGTCCACTGTTCATCACACGTATAAAAAGCAGCCATTTCCGTTCCGTCAAACCCGAAAGCATTTACAATTGCATCGTGTAAATCTTCTAAAGTTGCTTCGCTTTCAATAGCGATGTCTCTAAAAATATCCTCTTCGGCATCGAGTATAACTCTAAATTTATAAATCATAACATTGGTATTAGATGAATTACAAAAGTAAGCATAATTTTAGATTTGCTATTTTAAAGTTGTCAACATTATTTTTCGTAGAACTCAAGTGGAAGATTGTCAGGGTCTTCAAAGAAGAAGAATTTTTTACCTGTAAATTCATCGATTCGCACAGATTCGGTCTTAATGTTTTGAGATTGAAAATATTCGAATGTTTCTTCTATCGAATCAACTTCAAAGGCTAAATGACGTAACCCGGCAGCTTCAGGTCTTGATACTCTGGTCGGCGGATTTGGGAATGAAAAAAGTTCAATACAGTAATTGTTTCCTAATGCTAAATCTAGTTTATAGGAATCTCGTTCTTCCCGGTAAACTTCTTGTTGAATAGTGAATCCCAGAAGTTCAGTATAGAATTTTTTGGAGACCTCATAGTTCGAACAAATGATGGCAATATGGTGTATTTTATTGATTTTAAACATAAAGAAAAGCTTGTGAAAGGCAAAGATAGGCAAGAACTACAATTCGTCCTACTAATTCAACAGTTCGGTCAGGAACATTTTAATAAAGGTAAAAGCTAATGCAACTTTGTCTTGTGAAAATTTAAAAACAAAAAATTATGACACGACTAATTACAATTATGGCTCTTTTAATAGTTAAGTTGCTTTCGGCTCAGACAATGAGTGAAATGAGTGAAGGTAAAATAGAAAAAGCTTTATTGCTTTGGCAACAAACTAAAAATGATGAAGCCAAAGTATTGTTTAAAGAAGTAACAGAATCCGATGCCGGCAATTGGTTACCGTATTACTATCTATCATTACTGTATACAGGTGATGCATTTGAGCAAAGAGGAGATGAGGGAGCAATGAAAAGATCGTTAGAAACAGCGCAACAGTTTCAGGATAAAGCTAATAATTTGCAACCTGAAAATGCTGAAGTATTGATCATTCAGGCACGCATTTTAACTGGTTGGATATTGGTTAATCCAATGGTGTACGGTCGTCAAAATTCGGCAGATGCTATGTATATTTTGAATAAAGCAGCTGAATTAGAACCGGAAAATCCGAGAGTAGCTTTGGAAAAGGTACTTTTTGATATAGGGAAAGCGAAATATTTCGGGCAGGATACTCAAGGCTTTTGTGTTGAATTACAACGCACCAAAGAACTTTTTGCTACCTTTAAACCAGAAACAACTTTGCACCCTGATTGGGGAAGAGAAAAGCTAGCCGAAGCATTGGCAAAATGTAATCAATAAGTAGTATGAATATTCAACGTGAATTTATAAAGGCTTTAAGTATCAGTATTATTGTTTTTTCTGTATTGGAAGGCGTTAATTATTTATACAACAGGCATTTTCCGGATCTTACAATGTTAAAATGGCATTTGCTTTTTACCTTGTTGTATGGAGTAGTGCTGTACTTTATAAATGCCATGATCTTTATTTTATTGGATAAAATATTTGTAAAGAATAGGTTTCATGTCAAACGATTGATAGTAGGTTTTTTAGCTTCTTTCTTTATTTCCGGTTTGGCCGTTTTTGTTTTGAGAATTGTTGAGGAAGTTTTGATAGAAAAAGTGCCGTTTTCGGAATTTATAAAAGAAGAAACTCCTAATAACTATGTGTTTGCTATTGTTGTAACCTTGATCGTTACCCTGATTCTGCATTTGGTTTATTTCTATAAAAATTATCAGGAAAACCGAGTTAAACAGGAAAAAATCATTGCAGGAACAGCTTCAGCTCAATTTGAAAGTTTAAAAAATCAGCTCGATCCTCATTTCTTATTCAACAGTTTAAATGTATTGAGTTCTTTAATTGAAGAAAATCCGGATAACGCACAAAGGTTCACCACTTCGTTATCTAAAGTTTATCGTTATGTTTTGGAACAACGCGATAAAGAATTGGTAACTGTTCAAGAAGAATTAGCTTTTGCTAAAACTTACATGAATCTCTTAAAAATGAGATTTGAAAATAGTATTTCATTTGAATTGCCAAATGATTTTGAAAATATTGAAGCTAGAGTAGTGCCGCTTTCGTTACAGTTGCTTTTAGAAAACTGTATTAAACACAATATTGTGAGCGAACAAAAACCGCTTCATATTAAAATTTATATCGAGAATAACGAATTAATAGTAGAAAATAACAAACAAAAGAAAGAAGTTTTACAAGATAGAAAAGGCGTAGGATTACAAAATATAGTAAATAGATATGCGATTTTAACGGAACGAAAAGTTGCTGTTTATGAAACAGACGAAGTATTTCGTATAAAACTTCCCATTTTAACTAAACAAGTAAATATCATGCAAACAATAGAAACTTACAACGAAGATATGGCTTATATAAGAGCCAAAGACAGAGTAAAAAAGATTAAAGAATTTTATAGCAGTTTAATTTCATACTGTATTGTAATTCCGTTCTTGTTTTTCATTAACTACAAAACATCCGATTTTCAATGGTTTTGGTTTCCAGCATTAGGTTGGGGAATGGGATTGGTTTTTCACGGATTTCAAACTTTTGGTTTTGCCCAAGATTGGGAAGAGAAAAAGATTAATGAAATTATGAATAAAGATAAAGAGAACAAACGTTTTAACTAATTAAAAAAATAGACAATGAGCAACTATAAATCGGAATACGAACGTTACGAAGAAGCAAAAAAGCAAGTAAAAGAAATTAAGAGTTTTTATAGACATTTGTTGGTTTACATTTTGTGTATAGGTTTTATGGTTTATATAAATCTAAGGTTTTCACCACAATATTTATGGTTTTTATGGTCGGCTTTTGGTTGGGGAATTGGACTTTTATTTCACGGATTAGCCGCTTTTAAAGTAGTTCCATTTTTTGGGAAAGATTGGGAAAAAAGAAAGATTGACGAATTAATGGATAAAGATCAAAAAAACAAGTGGGAATAGTTTTAAGTAAAAAGTAAAAAGTAAAAGGTAAAAGGTAAAAAGTTTTTTTAAACTCATAATTAATAATTCAAAACATCATGACATCAGAAGAAATAAGATATAAAGAAGCGCAAAAAAGAGTAAAGAGAATCAAAGGTTTTTATACACACGCAACAATATATGTTGTAGTAAACATTATGATCTTTATTATAAATGCAAGAGAAATTCCTACTGGAGAAAGCATTTTCCAATGGAGAACATTAACGACACCATTATTTTGGGGAATCGGACTTTTAGCGCATGGATTATCAGTGTTTTTACCCAACTACATTTTAGGTAAAGATTGGGAAGAACGAAAAATCAGAGAATTCATGGAAAAAGAAAGAAACCTACAAAACAAGATGTAATTAGTTTTCAATGAAAAAGAAATATGTTTTAGTAATAATAATACTTGTATTGATTAAGTTGATTGTTCATGTTCTCGGGAATGGAAATTATGGATTTCACAGAGACGAATTATTACATTTAAGCGTAAGTGAACATTTAGCATTAGGATATTTTGAATTTCCGCCCTTTATAGCATTTGTCGGGAAATTTGCACATGAGCTGTTCGGATACGATTTATTTTGGATACGAATGTTTTCTACTTTAGCAGGTGTTTTAATACTGATCTTAACTTGCTTAATGACGTACAAAATAGGGGGAAGACTAAAAGCAGTTATAGTATCAGGAATTTTAATTTTAGCTTTCGTTCCTTTTTATAGAAATCATTTGCTTTTTCAACCAGTTGCTTTTGATCAGTTATTTTGGACGTTGAGTTTCTTTTTTACGGTTCTGTATTTAAAAGATAAAAAGAATTTGTACCTCGTTTTATTAGGGATTTCTCTAGGTTTAGGTTTTTTAAATAAGTACATAGTTTTCTTATTGATAGTTTCTCTATTTGTTGGATTAATTGTAACGCAACGCGAAAAAATTCTAAATAATAAATGGTTTTATCTTTCAGGAATAATAGCGTTAATTATGGTTTTGCCTAATTTATTTTGGCAATACGAACATCATTTTCCAGTATTCTTACATTTTCAAAAGTTAAAAGAAAGCCAGCTCGACTCAACAACCGGATTAGATTTTCTTAAAGAACAAGTAGCATCGCCTTTTACTTTTATAATAGCATTAATGGGGTTAATAAGCGTGTTTTTTATTGATTCTATTAAGAAATACAAAGCAATTAGTATTGCTGTTCTATTGGTTTTTTTGAGCATGTGGTTACTAAAATCAAAAGGATATTATTTCTTTTCGGCTTATCCGGTATTGTTTTCATTTGCAGGTTTTGTAGTTGAAACTATAGCACAAAAGCGAAAATATGTTTATTATATAATTACTGCAATTGTTTTGCTGCCAAGTATTTATTTTGTTCCGGAAGCCATCCCGGTTTTACCTATTCCGGATTTTATTAAATATAAAAACCTCAAACCGGATGTAAATGGAAGATATAAGCTAACAAGTGATTATGCCGATATGTTTGGATGGAAAGAACAAGTACAATTAGTAGATAGTATTTATAAAGCTTTTCCGGAAGAAAAAAGAAAAAGTATTGGTATTATGGCTGAAAATTATGGAGAAGCCGGAGCAATAACCGTTCTTGGTAAAGCCTGTAATTTGCCCCAACCTGTTTGTGCTCACGGAAGTTTTTGGACATTTGGACCAGGTGCGCCCAAAGACGAATATATAACAGTTGGATTAGAACCGGAAGTAGTTGACTTTGTGTTTAAAGAACGAAAATTGGTAAAAACAATTCATCATCCGTATGCAATTGATGAAGAAAACGAAATCCCGGTTTATATTTGTTCAAAACCCAATATCAATTTTAAAGAAATTTGGCCAACATTAGAAAGTAAAGTTTTTGATTAAATTTAGAAAGATGAACATCATTATTATAGAAGACGAAAAACCTGCAGCACGATTATTACAACGTAAAGTTGAAAAATTAGGTTTTACTGTAAAACAAATGTTACATTCTGTTGAAGAAGCGATAAATTGGTTTTCAAATAACGCGCAACCCGATTTAATTTTTTTGGACATTCAATTGTCTGATGGTTTGTCCTTTGAAATTTTCGAACATTTTGATAAAGTCAGCAAGTCATTACAAAGTGCTATCATTTTTACAACGGCTTATGACGAATATGCGTTGCGGGCTTTCAAATTGAATAGTATTGATTATTTGCTGAAACCTATTGACGAAGAAGAGTTAGCAACAGCAATAGCAAAATTCAAGAATCAGTTTCAACAGAATTCCATTACAACTTTAGATTTTGAAGCTATTAGGCGAATGTTAGTCAATCCGGTAGAAAAAGAATATAAAACTCGCTTTTCGGTGAAAGTCGGGAACCAAATTAAAGTCATTACTATCGATGAGGTAGAATGTTTTTACAGTGAAAATAAAGGAACTTATTTACACACGTTAGACAATCGTGATTATTTGGTTGATAGTTCTTTAGAAGTCGTTGAAAGTGAATTAAAACCAAAAGATTTCTTCCGAATCAATAGAAAGTTCATTGTTCCGTTAAAGGCAATTAGAGAAATTCAAATGCATACCAATTCGCGTTTAAAACTCATTCTTCCTACTTATAAAGCTGATGAAGTTATTGTAGCTCGCGAGCGTGTAAACGATTTTAAAGATTGGATCGGGTAATTAATTGTAAATTTTAGGAACTTAAAAAAATATTAAACTCCATATAGATATTAAAATTCCAAAAATTGTTGATAGTAGACTAAAAATAAAAGTATAACTAGAAAAAGTTTCTTTTATTAAAACATTAATATTTTCAATAGGTTTCTTTTTTTGAAAAATAGCTTTTGAATGTAATATAGAATCTTTTATGGATAAATCTTTTATGTTGTTGAAGTGAATTTTATATTCACCGGTTTCTGTTATGTTAAAAGAATAACTTTCAACAGCAAAATTGTTTTTATAACTAAATCTAAATTTTAAAAGCTTTTCATATATATTTAATTTTAAGTTATCTTTTGAAATAGTAACAGAAAAATAGTTTGTATTAGTAATTGATTTTCCTCCAGTAAAGCAAATAGAATATACACCGATTTTTGGAAAATATATTTTATTTGGTTCTTCTGTTAATTTGAATTCGCGTATAATTTTTTTATTAGCTATATTGATTAGGTTTTTTATTCCTATAATAAAAAATGTAAATCCTAATATTGATAAAATTAAGAAAGTAACTTTCATAGGTTATTTACTCAAACGGTGTAGCGTATAAACCATAGTTGTTAATAAAACAAAAGCTACTAATTGGTGCGCTAATCCTAACCAAAGCGGGACGTGAAATAACAAGGTTAAAATACCTAATGTAAATTGAACTAAAACTACTGCAAACAAAGATGTAACTCCTATTTTTTGTTGTTTGTCTAAATTGAACTTTTTGCTTTTAAAAAATAATAAAAACATCATAAAAACAACAACATAAGCAAAAGTTCGGTGAATAAACTGAACGCCGCTTCTACCTTCGGTAAACGATAATAAAAGATTAGGCTGTTCTAAGGTAATACTTTCATGGAAAAACTGTCCGTCACTCATTAAAGGCCAATGATTATGAACTAACCCAGCGTCTAATCCGGCCACAAAACCACCATAAATAATTTGGATAATTAAGACCGTTAATGCAATTCGGGCAATTTTTCGTAAAGGTACAATAGCCGCTTTTCTTTCAGGATACATTAAATCTAATGCTACCCAAAAGGTATAAGCAAAAGTGATAAAAGCAAAAGTTAAATGCAATGCTAAGCGAAAATGACTCACATCAGGGTTGTCAATTAAGCCGCTTTTTACCATAAACCAACCTAAAAAACCTTGAAAAGCACCCATTCCTAATAGAATGATACATTTGTTGATGGTTTCGCGATCCAATTTCTTTTTGGCTAGGAAATACAAAAACGGAATAATGAAAATCACACCAATAATTCGGCCGATGAAACGATGGAACCATTCCCAAAAATAGATGAATTTGTAATCTGCAAGGTTGAATCCGCCTGATTTGAATTGGTTGATCTTTTGGTATTCCGGAAAAGTTTTATACGCTTCAAAAGCCTCGTTCCATTTTTCTTCTGAAGTAGGAGGAAAAGTATCGGTGATTAAATGCCAATCGGTCATCGATAAACCTGAATTGGTTAAGCGGGTAATGCCGCCAACCATTACCATGATAAAAAGTAACACACAACCTGAAAGTAGCCAAATAATGACTGGTTTATTCGATTTCATTATTCAATTGAATTTTTACAAAATTACTCGATTTTATTTTTTTGATTGTATAACAAATCATAAAGTTTATTGTAATACTTTTTCATAAGCTCTTCTTGCACTTCCTCTAAAATAAACTTCGCCGCAATAGTGATACCCCATTTTGTCAAAGATTTTCATCATAGCATAATTATCAAAGTTTGTATCGACTTTAACGCTGAAAATGTTTTGTTCTTTAGCATAATTTTCAACATTTTCAATAATTACTTTTGATAAACCTTGACCAAGAAAATTTTCATCAATTGCGATTCTGTGAATCACAACAAAATCAGAATCAGTTAACCATTTTCCAATAATTGCATCATAAGCAGGTTCAAAATTTACAATTGCCGCACAATAACCAATGACGGTTTCATTTTTCGTTAAAATGAACCCTATGTTATTAATAATGTCATTTTCGATCGACTGTTCATTCGGATATCCATCTTGCCATTGTTTGCTGCCGTCTGCTTTTCTTCTCAAAATGGCTAATTGAATTATTTTCCAAATAATTTCTTTATCTTCAATTTTAGCTCTTCTAAAAGTATATGCTGTCATTTAGGTGATCCAAAGATTGGTTATAGATTCAAATTAACTTATTTTCTTCAGACCCATTTTTTCAGCTCTGATTAATACAAATTGTAAAGCAGCATCATATTCATTCGGAATTTCTCCTTCCAAAATAGCTTCTTTAACGGCTTCTTTTAAAACACCAATTTCTCTTCCGGGCTTTAAATCGAATAGTTGCATAATTTCTTCGCCATCAATCGGTGGTTGAAAATTACGAACTCTGTCTTTTTCTTCCACTTCTACAATCTTTTCGCGAACAATTTTGAAGTTATTATGGTATTTCTGAAATTTCTTTGGGTTTTTGGTCGTAATATCGGCTTCGCAAAGTGTCATTAAACTTTCTACATCATCACCAGCATCAAAAACCAATCGTCGCACAGCAGAATCTGTAACGATTTCTTGTGCCAGAACAATTGGTCGTGAACTCATCATGACCATTTTTTGCACAAATTTCATTTTTTGGTTCAATGGCATGTGTAAACGAGTGAAAATTTTCTTAACCATTTTTCCACCCAAAAATTCATGTCCGTGAAACGTCCAACCTTGCTTTTTACTAAATTTCTTAGTCGGAGCTTTACCAATGTCATGTAGCAAAGCCGACCAACGTAACCATAAGTCATCCGTATTAGGGCAAATATTATCGACTACTTCTAAAGTATGGTAGAAATTGTTTTTGTGTGTATGACCTTCTACTTCCTCAACATTGTTTAAAGCTGTTAATTCCGGTAATATAATATCGAGTAAACCGGTTTGAAATAATAATAGAAAGCCAATCGAAGGTTGGGCTGTAGCCAAAATTTTGTTCAACTCGTCTACAATACGCTCGCCGGAAATAATTTTAATGCGTTCACAATTTCTGGAAATAGCGTCCAATGATTCTTTTTCGATTTCAAACTGTAATTGTGTAGCAAATCGGATGGCACGCATCATGCGTAGCGGATCATCAGAATAGGTGATATCCGGATTTAAAGGTGTTCGGATGATTTTATTTTTTAAATCTTGAACTCCGTTAAAAGGATCTACTAAATCACCAAAATTTTCTTCTTTAAGTGAAAAAGCTAAGGCATTGATTGTAAAATCGCGTCGCTCTTGATCGTCTTGAAGTGTTCCGTTTTCTACAACAGGATTTCTGCTTTCAAAATGGTAACTTTCTTTACGGGCTCCAACAAATTCAACATCTATGTCTTTGTAGCGCAACATAGCTGTTCCGTAGTTTTTGAAAACCTGAACTTTGGGCTGATTGGGCAACAATTCAGAAACCTTTAGGGCTAGCTCAATTCCGCTGCCTACAGCTACAATATCAATGTCTTTTTTATGATCGCGTTGTAATAGAATATCGCGTACAAATCCGCCAATGACATAACTCTCAAGGTTAAGTTCTTTAGCCGCTTGTGCTATAATTTTGAATATGGTATTATCTAGATATTGTTTGTAATTCATTGTTTTTTGTCCTTTTTGTCACTTCGATTGCAGTCGAGAAGTCGCAAATATTATGAGATTCTTCACTTCGTTCAGAATGACAAAGAATCACTATTTTCGGATAATCTTCACTTGGCTATCAAGAGTTAATTTGATAATTGTTGAAGGTTTATCGCAAATTTTATCGCGGTGCAAATTTACAACATAGTCAACACCTTTTATAATTTCGGGTGAAATTTCTTGAAAGGATTTTGGCGTAGGTTGTCCGGAAATATTAGCAGAGGTGGATACTAAAGGTTTTTTCATTCGCTCCATGAGCTTGTAGCAAAAAGGCTCCGATACTAAACGAATACCCAAAGTATTATCGTCGGCAATAAGATTTTTAGCCACGTTTTTTGGTTTGTCTAAAATAAGCGTTGTCGGTTTTTTGGTATTATCCCAAATATCCCAAGCAACTTGTGGTACTTCATTGAATACTTGGTAGAGCATGCGTTCACCGTTTACTAAGACAAGCATACTTTTACTTTCTTCTCGCTGTTTTAAGGCGTATATCTTTTTTACAGCTTCTTCATTGGTCGCATCACAGCCAATTCCCCAAACGGTATCGGTAGGATAGAGTATAATGCCGCCTTTTTGTATGACTTCTAAAGCGTTCTGGATTTCTGTATTCAATTGTTTTATTTTAGGTTATTTTTGATAAATTGATAATCACTTTCAAGAAGAGATTCTTTCTCGATATTGATGTCTTTTTCTATAATTTTAGTTTTTAGGCCAAAGTATTTTTTCTTAATGGTATATTCTTTTAAGTTACAATTAATCTGGTCTTGACTAAGCTCTTTTGATGTGAAAATGTGTGTAGTCCTATTTTTTTGATAGTAATTTTTATTAAATTTTTCACCAATAATTTCCATTGCTTTAGTAGAATAAAAGGAAATATGTTGCCCTGTTTCTTCAGCTATATACCACCAATTTTCAATTTCTGAGGTTTCATCGGGGATTAATTCTGTTGTTAGAATTAAATGATCCGCGTAATCGAAAATTTTGGCAATATCTTCTAAGGGATTACTAAAATGTTCAAAAACTTCGAAGGCTGTTGCAATATCAAATTTTTTATCCGGAATATCGGTTACATCAAAGTTCTTTGCAAATATATTTTCACAAAAAGCATCTTGTCTATAAAAGTCATAACCTGAATCTCTCATTAAACGAACAAATACACCATATCCGCCGGCATAATCCACCATTTTTCGGGCTTCAGGAAAACAACAATAAATTATTTTAGGAACCTCTTTTTGCAGATAGGTATTTCTGCTTAAAAGACCGATGTCTAAAGAAGTAATAGCTGATTCATAAGCTTCTTCTAACCAAAAAGGAGTATCTGTTTGAACAAAAGAGCAAGATAAGCATTGGTAATAATTACAGTCATATTTGTTAAGAATTCTTTTTTCAAATATTTTTTGACTAGTATTATTACATACTTTACACTTCATAGATGCTCGATTTAGAGCGTAAAAATAATTAAAAATTATATCTTTGCGAATTTAATTGTTGTTTTGTTCTACACTAATAAAAAGCATGAAAATAATATTAGAACCACAGATATTTGACGACCAGGAGTTTGGCGGAATTTCCAGATATCATTCGGAAATATATAAAAGGTTAGAGAATAATAAGGAAGTGGAATTTATTTTACCATTGTTATATACCGAAAATTTGCATATAAAAGATGTAGTAAAAAGACAAACACCGGCTTTTAAAAAGTTTTTGATCAAGCATAATATTTTTAGAAGAAAGGTATTAAGAAGGTTGAAAAGAAATAACCTGAAAAATGCAAATAAAGTACTGGAAAAAGGAAATTATGATTTAGTTATTCCTACATATTACAGTACTTATTTCTTAGAATATATTGGAGATAAACCATTTGTGTTGACTGTTTACGACATGATTCATGAATTGTTTCCTCAATATTTTGATGAAGAAGATGATACTTCAAAAAGAAAAAAAATTTTAATAGAAAAAGCAACAAGAATAATTGCTGTTTCACAAAATACAAAACGCGATATTTTAAAGTTTTTTCCACATATTGATGAAAATAAGATAGATGTAATATATCATGGGTATACTCCGTTGCAATTGAAAAAAGAATGTAAAGTTTTACCTAAAAGATATTTGCTATATGTAGGAAATCGTCATCATTATAAAAATTTTCATTTCTTTTTAAAATCAGTTAGTAACTTACTGAAAGAAGATGAAACTCTTTTTGCTTTTTTTGCCGGAGGCTATCCTTTTAGAAAAGAAGAACAAAAAATGATTGACGATTTAGGAATAACAGATAAAGTAATCCAGCATAGATTTGACGATGAAGAATTGAGTTCTATTTACAGTAATGCTCTATGTTTTATTTTTCCATCAGAATATGAAGGATTTGGAATTCCTGTCTTGGAATCTATGTCTAATAAATGTCCTATAATTTTACCGAAGCATAGTTCATTTCCCGAAGTTGCAGGTGAAGCTGGAATCTTTTATGAATTGAATAATGCTAAAGATTTAGAAGAAAAAATAAAGTATACAATAGAGAATAAAGAATTTAGAGAAGAACATATAAGATTAGGCTTAGAACAAGTTAAAAAGTTTTCTTGGGATGAAGCTGCTCTGCAATGTTTAGAAACGTACAAAAAAGCAGTTAATAATGGATAAATATACTGCAGAATCACCTGTTCTGTTTTTAATCTTTAATCGTCCTGAAGTTACTTTTCGAGTTTTTGAGGAAATTAAAAAAGTTAAGCCTAAGAAACTGTATATTGCTAGTGATGGTCCTCGTACACCGATTGAAAATGATCTTTGTAAGCAAACAAGAGAAGTCATTAATTTGATAGATTGGGATTGTGAAGTAAAAACGCTTTTTAGAGATATAAACTTAGGGTGTAGAACTGCTGTTTCATCTGCAATAGATTGGTTCTTTGAAAATGAGGAACAAGGAATAATTTTGGAAGACGATTGTTTGCCAAATATGGATTTTTTCAGATTTTGCGATGAAATGCTGGAAAGATATAAGCTAGATTCAAGAATTAGATTTATAGCAGGAAGTAATTTTCAGTTTGGAACCAAAAGAGGAGAAGCAAGTTACTATTTTTCAAACTTGTCCCATGTTTGGGGATGGGCTTCATGGAAAAGAGTATGGGATGAATATGATGTCGATTTAAATAAATATAAAAATCTGAATCATTATGATGCCTTTTTGAGAATTTTTAATAATGAAATGCTTGCTAATGATTGGAAAAATATCATTGACGGAGTGTATAGAAATGAAATTAATTCATGGGCTTATCAATTGGCTATAACAAATATGTTCAATAACGGATTGTCGATTATGCCCAATGTAAATTTAATTTCGAATATAGGTTTTAATGAAAGTGCAACTCATACAGTTGAAGATAATGGTTTTGCAAATTTGCCACAACAAAGTTTAGATACAGAAATAACTCATCCGATTCTCTTTTTGGCAGATAAAGAAGCAGACCTTTTTACTTTAAGTAAAGAACATAATCTGGAAGAAAGAACTAAGCAAGTTGAGACTCCCCGCAAGTCTAAAAAAATAAAATTTTGGAAAAGAAATGGTTAAACTGTCAATTATAACTATTAATTATAATAACAATGTAGGTCTGATAAAAACTATTGAGAGCATTATTAATCAAACTTGGCAAGAGTTTGAGTATATTATTATTGACGGAGGAAGTACTGATGGTAGTTTAGAAACAATTGCTAAATATAAAGACCATATAGATTATTATGTTTCCGAAAAAGATAATGGAGTATATGATGCCATGAATAAAGGAATAAATATAGCTAAAGGAAGTTATATAAACTTTATGAACAGCGGTGACTTTTATTTTGATAATACAATCTTGGAAGCAATACATGAAAAACTGGATTTGAAGGTAGGTGTTGCTTATGGAAATTCTTTTTATTTTAATGAAGAAGGATATGACAGAGTAGAAAAAACACCTTCAGAACTGTCTTTTTCTCATTTCTTTACATCAGGAATTAATCACCAGGCAAGTTTTATAAAAAGAGACCTGTTTTTTAAATACTTCATGTATAATACAGAATATAAAATTTGCGCTGATTGGGAGTTTTTTTTGTATGCTATTTGTAAAAGAAACGAACCATATCTACATTTAAATAAAACAATCTGCTATTATGATTTTTCAGGTATTTCAGCTAATCCTGCAAATCTAAATACATATTATCAGGAAAGAGAAGAAATCTTAAGAAAATATTTTCCTCTGTTTTATGATGATTATATCTTCTTTGATAAAAATTATGATAGAAGAATCAGAAAATTGTTCCAAATCCAAAAGAATAAGATATTATGGAGAACAGTTAAAATATTTATTACTATATTTCTATTAATTTTACCAAAAGAAAAAAAACAAAATAAAATATAAGAATGAAGACAGCTTTAATTACAGGTGTTACGGGGCAAGACGGTGCGTATTTAACAGAATTTTTACTGAATAAAGGATATAAAGTTCATGGAATAAAAAGAAGAAGTTCCCTTTTTAATACCCAAAGAATAGATCATTTGTATGAAGACCCACATATTGATAATCAACATTTTGTTTTGCATTATGGAGACTTAAATGATTCAACTAATTTGATAAGAATCATTCAGGAAACCCAACCGGACGAAATCTACAATTTGGGGGCAATGAGCCATGTTAAAGTTAGTTTCGATATGCCGGAATATACTGCAAATGCTGATGGAATCGGGACATTAAGAATTTTAGAAGCCGTTAGATTATTAGGTTTAACAAAAAAGACAAAAATATATCAGGCTTCAACTTCTGAATTATATGGTTTAGTGCAGGAAGTACCACAAAAAGAAACAACACCATTTTACCCGAGATCACCTTATGCAGTTGCAAAAATGTACGCTTATTGGATTACGGTAAACTATAGAGAAGCGTATGGAATGTTTGCTTGCAATGGAATACTATTCAACCATGAAAGTCCTTTGCGTGGAGAAACTTTTGTTACCAGAAAAATTACAAGAGGGATTTCTCAAATAGCATTGGGATTAGAAGAGACATTGTATATGGGGAATATAGATGCCAAAAGAGATTGGGGGCATGCAAAAGATTATATTGAGGCAATGTGGCTTATTTTGCAACAAGAAGAGCCGGAAGACTTCGTTATTTCAACAGGCGTAACAACAACTGTCAGAGATTTCATTATTATGGCTTTTAATGAAGTTGGTGTAACTTTAGAATTTAAAGGAGAAGGAGTAAACGAAATTGCCTTAGTAAAAAAAGCTACTAATCCTGAATACGATTTTAAAGAGGGACAAGTGGTTATGAAAATTGATCCTGCTTATTTTAGACCAACAGAGGTAGATTTGTTAATAGGAGATAACACTAAAGCCAAAACAAAATTGAACTGGAAGCCTAAATATAATTTAGAAATGTTAGTTAAAGAAATGATGGAGTCGGATCTGAATTTATTTAAAAAAGAAAAATTTTCTAAACAATACAAATAAAATAATGGAATTAAATGCTAAAATATACGTAGCCGGACATAGAGGAATGGTGGGGAGTGCTATAGTAGAAAATTTAAAAAGTAAAGGTTACAATAATATAATTACCAGAACTTCTTCCGAGTTAAACTTAATTAACCAAAAAGAGGTTTCTGATTTTTTTGAAAAAGAAAAACCGGAATATGTGTTTTTAGCAGCAGCAAAAGTTGGAGGAATTGAAGCTAACAACACTTACAGGGCTGACTTTATTTATGAAAACATTCTTATTCAAAGTAATGTTATACATGAAAGCTATGTCAATAATGTAAAGAAACTGATGTTTTTAGGCTCCTCATGTATCTATCCTAAATTGGCTCCGCAACCATTAAAAGAATCATATCTTCTAACTGGCTTGTTAGAACCGACAAATGAACCTTATGCAATAGCTAAAATCTCCGGTATAAAAATGTGTGAAGCATACCGAGATCAATATAATTGTAATTTTATATCAGTAATGCCTACAAATTTATATGGCTTTAATGATAATTATGATCTTAAGAATTCCCATGTATTACCTGCTTTATTAAGAAAGTTTCACGAAGCAAAAATTAATAATGACAAAGAGGTAACCATTTGGGGAACAGGAACTCCGTTGCGAGAGTTTTTACACGCTTCCGATATGGCAGATGCATGTGTTTATTTAATGAAAAATTACAATGAAAAAGAATTTGTCAATATTGGATCAGGAACAGAAATTTCAATAAGTGACTTAGCTTTATTGATAAAAGATATTGTGAAATATGAAGGCGAAATTGTGTACGATACTACTAAGCCTGACGGAACACCGAGAAAATTAATGGATGTATCTAAATTAAACAATTTAGGATGGAAATATAAAATATCATTAAGAGAAGGAATAGAAGGTGTTTATAATGAAAAGTATCTAAAGAATGAATAAAAAGATTTCAGTTATTACTATAAACTATAATGACAAAGTTGGTTTAGAAAAAACGATAAACAGCGTTGTTAGTCAAACATCTGACAATTTTGAATATATCATTATTGACGGAGGAAGTAATGATGGAAGTAAAGAAGTAATTGAAAAATATAAAGATAAAATAGATTATTGGATTAGTGAACCTGACAAAGGTCCTTATAATGCAATGAATAAAGGAATAAAAGCGGCAAATGGAGAATTTGTCATTTTTATGAATGGCGGCGATTTCTTTTATGACGAAACTGTATTAGAAACTGTAGATGGCTTATTAGGTGAAGAGTATGATATTTATTATGGTGATAATTATAAAATAAAACCAAATTCAAAAAGAAAAAAGACATATCCTGAGGAATTAAGCTTTTCCTTCTTTTATACAAGCTGCATTAATCACCAATCAACATTTATAAGAAGAAAGCTGTTTTTTGATCACTTTTTCTATAATGAAGAATTTAAAATAGTAGCAGACTGGGAATTTTTTGTTTATACAATTTGTAATGAAAACGTTCCTTATAAATATTTAGGGGTTACAATCGCTAATTATGATTTTACAGGGATTTCTTCAGTTAGTAAATACAGAGATATAGCACATAAAGAAAAATTAGAAGTGTTTAATAAATATTTTCCTTTATTTTTGGAAGATTATAAGAAAGTTGCTGAAATAAAATCTAAAAGAATCCAACAAGTTCTATATATAAAAAAATTTAGACACCCTTGGAAAGCCTTTAAAGGAATAATAAACTTTTTAGCAATTTTCAGTGTTAAAAACAGATTATGAAAAAGATACATGTAGGTTTTTTATTGTCGTATGATTACGAAAAGTTAAAAACATCTATACCTTTAGTCTACGATTATAGTGACAAAATATTTATTGCACAAGATCAAAACAACCTAACATGGAGCGGGAACGCATTTTATGTAGAAGATTCTTTCTATGAATGGATTAAAGACATTGATACAGAAAATAAAATAGAATTCTATAAAGATAATTTTTACATACCTAACCTTACTGCTATACAAAATGACACCAGAGAAAGACACATGCTTTCTCAAAAAATGGGAATCGGAAATTGGTTGGTACAAATAGATAGCGACGAGTATGTCTTAAATTTTAAAGGTTTTGTAAAATCTTTAAGAAAGTACGATCATTATTTGGATGATCCGAAAAGAACTCCTATACAAATTGCAGGTTTCCATATAGATGTCTATAAATATTTGGACGACGGTATTTTATATGTTAAAGACACATGTAAAGTACTTTTAGCAACCAATTATCCAAATTACAAACTAGCAAGGCAAACAAGAGAAAGAGTTATTTATGTGGATACTTACGTATTACACGAATCTTTAGCAAGAACGGAAGAAGAATTGTCTATGAAGTTGAAGAATTGGGGACACATGCACGAATTAAACACTACTTTCCTTGAAAAATGGAATAAGGCAAATTCTGAAAATTATAATGAAATAAAAGATGTTTTTTATTTAACCGGAAAGCAATGGAGCTCATTGGGTTTTATTGAGGGAAAAAACATTAAAGATTTTAACCAAAAAATAGAGAAACTGGATATTATCCGTTTGGATAAATTTTTTCTTTTTAAGAAAAATTTCGGACAGTGGTTTAAATACAAATTTTTAAAACCTAGAAAGCAAAAACTTGAGTTTGAAGAATATTTTTAACGATTTAAAACCTCTCTATATAATTTTAAATATTCTTGTGCTGCTTTCTCCCAATTAAAAAACAATCCTCGTTCCTGAAGCTTATTTGTCATTTGGGTTTTATTATTTTCGAATTGGTTAAGGCTTTCCATGACTTTTTCTTTCATGTCTAATTCATCAAAATTTTCCCAGTAATAAGCAGCATCTCCACCAATTTCAGGTAAAGAAGTTAAAGTAGAAAGAAATACAGGTTTGCCAAAACGCATAGCTTCTATCGGAGGCAAGCCAAATCCTTCCCGGATTGAAGGAAATAAAAATGCTGCACAATTCTTTAAATAAAATTGTTTTTCAGCGTTTGATATTTTTCCTGTTAAGAAAACTTTGTTCTCTAATTTTCGTTCAGCAATTAAATCTTTTACTTCCTGACCATATTTTTTAGAATTATTACCGGCAATAATTAAATTGAAATCATCGATATGAGACATCATTTTGACTATTGCAGCAAAATTTTTACGCTCAATAAAGTCACCAAGTGAAAAGAAAAAAGGCTTATTGTCTTTCAAAAAAGGAGAACTAACAGATTGAGTGTCCAATAGTTCAAGGACAGGATTCCCATTGTAAATAACACTTTCTTCCTTCCCTTTAATATCAAAATACTGATGAGTTTGCTGTTTTGCGAATTCCGAAATATAAACAATTTTATCTGCTCTGTCGATTTTTTCTAAGAACAGTTTATTCCTTTTGTGATTGTAATCGTTTGATATTTCTTCAAAAAAATTAACGTCGTGTACCGTTAGTATATATTTTGTAGGATGGTAAGGTTCTAATTTAATATTTTGATTGAGAGAATGCCATAAGTCATATTTATTTCGAGTATAAAAAATAGGATAACGTTCAAAAGTAAAATATTGTTTGTATTTAAACTTTTCTCCGAAAACTTTTTTATACTTTGAAATGTTACCGATATTTAAAACAAGATTTAAATCATCAATATCCTGTTTAGAAATGGCTTTGATTAATTCGAAATTAAATGTACCTAAACCTGTCGCTAGATTGTTTAAGTTATGAGACTCGAGAAGTATTTTATTATTCAATTTCAATCAATTTGGATGATTAATTTTTCGTAAAAATATTTAATTAATTGGAATTAATAAAGACAATATTTACTTTTGATGAAAAAAAAGGGCTTGTTTTTAATTTCTGATAAATTTTATAAGCAAAAATCACAAATAAGTGATTTTGTTAAAAACTTTGACACTCAGGGTCAATTGTTTGTTAAAGGTTCTCGAAACACAATTAAACTTTTTGATTTAGACGGTATCACAGTCAATATTAAGGCTTTCAAAAAACCGAATCTGATCAACAAAGTGGCCTACAAATATTTTAGAAAATCAAAAGCACGCCGTTCTTTTGAATATGCTTCAATCCTGATTGAAAAAGGAATAGGAACGCCTGTTCCCATGGCTTATCAGGAAAATTTTGATCTGATTGGGCTAAATGAAAGTTACTACGCTTGCGAACATCTTCAATGTGATTTAACATATCGGGAATTAGTGGAAACCGATTATCCGGATGCCGAAAATATACTGCGGCAGTTTACCCGATTTACTTTTGATATGCACGAAAAAGGCATTGAATTTTTAGACCATTCTCCGGGAAATACCCTCATAAAAAAGGAAGGTAACGGGAAATATTCTTTCTATTTAGTAGATCTCAATCGAATGATATTTCATAATCAGCCATTGGATTTTTATACTAGAATGAAGAATCTGTCAAAAATAACACCTCATGAAAATATGGTTGCCATTATGAGTAATGAGTATGCCAAGTTATATGGAGAGCCAGAACAAAAAGTTTTTCAATTAATGTGGAAATTGACTTCAGAATTTCAATATCGTTTTTACCGAAAAAAAAGGATTAAAAAGAAATTAAAGTTTTGGAAAAAATAGTAATTTCACCTTTTAATTCGTTTCATGAAATTATCGGTAATAATCACAACATACAATTCTGAAGAATGGCTCCAAAAAGTGCTTTTGGGTTATAGTGTTCAGACAGAACAAGATTTTGAAATTGTGATTGCTGATGACGGTTCTACTGAAGCAACAAAAAAAGTACTGCAATCTTTTCAACATCTTTTTCAATATCCTATTATTCATGTTTGGCAGCCTGACGAAGGATTTCAAAAATGTAAAATTCTAAATAAAGCAATACTTAAAACCAATTCAGAATATTTACTTTTTACAGACGGTGATTGTATTCCCAGAAAAGATTTTATAGCAGACCATTTGAAACATAAAGAGACCGGTTATTTCCTTTCGGGAGGATATTTTAAATTACCGATGAAAACGTCCCATTCCATTAAACAGGAAGAGATTATAAATCAAGAATGTTTTTCTCTGCAATGGTTAATTAAGAATGGAGTTCGAAGGACATTTAAATTATCTAAATTAACACAGAGCAATCTTTTTGCTACTTTTATGAATTGGATTACACCAACAAAAAAAACGTTTAACGGGCATAATACATCGTGTTTTAAAGAAGATTTGCTGGCAGTAAACGGATTTAATGAAGAAATGCAATACGGAGGTCTAGATAGAGAAGTGGGAGAGCGTTTGTTCAACTTAGGGGTTTTAGCCAAACAGATTCGTTATAGTGCTGTATGCTTGCATTTAGACCATAAAAGAGGATATGCAACATCTGAAACCTGGCAAAAAAATAATGCAATTAGGAATTTTAATAAAAAACATAAAATAATTAAAATCTCAAAAGGTATAAGTCAATATCTTTAAGATTTTATTTTATTGAAAAAAGCGTTTAGTTTTTCTTTTATTATTTCAATAGGATATTCTTCAAAATATTTAAAAGTATTTTCTTTTATAAATTTATCATCATGTTCCTCGTAAATTTCCGGTTTTAAATCTTTTAAATGAATAGAAACGTTTTTTTCATCTTCAAAGATCTGCCAAGTTTCTTTGTCTATACATGGAGAAAATAGAGAAAATGTTGGTATAAACAGCGCTTTAGCCATATTAACAGCGCCTCCTTCATTACCGATTAAAGCATCGCATTGTGATAATAATCCTAAGAAAGAGCGTAGATCATTAGTATATAATTCAAAATAGATCCGGTTTTGAGTTTCCGGTTTACAGAGATTATAAATTTTTAAAGCTTCTTCTTTTTGTTTTGGAATATAGTTGAAAAGTAAATTGGCATCAGTTGTAGCAACAGTAAAGTCTAATAATTCGGCCATTTTTTCAAATGGATAGGTTTTATACCATTCACTACCCAAAATACCAATCATAAAAGTAGGAACGCCTGATTTTAGAGGAAATTTCTCCAGTAATTCTTTTGCGGCTTGAATTTCTTTTTCAGTTAGAAATATTTTAGGCTTATAATCTGTAATTTCTTTATTAATTAAAGGCTTAAGTAATCGTAAGCGGTTAATAATTGCTAAACCGATATCAGACTTTGTACCATTCTTTAAACGTTCGATATTGTAATTGTAAAAAATATTTGAGTACCCTTTTTTATAAGATATTTTATATTTTGCTCCCGAAAAAAAGGTGATTAAATTAGTTTCTAATTTGCTGTAGGCATCAATAACGGCATCGTATTTTTTAGCTCTGATCTGAAAGATAAATTGAAAAAGAGAAAAATAATTCTTTCTCACTTTTTCTTCTAAAATAATAATATTGCTAATATTAGGGTTGTTAATTAGTACATCTGCACAATTTGCATAACACATATAGTCAACTTCAGCATTCGGGAATTCTTTCTTTAGGTTGTTGGCAATGATCGTTGAAGTTAAAACATCCCCGATTCTTTTTTGCTGGATAACTAAAAATTTCATTTGATGCTTAATTATTATTTCTATTTAGCTTTTTTAATTCTGGATAACGCGAATATACACTTAAAGCATTCAGATAACAAATTACAATTCCTTTTTTACCGTCTAAGAAGCCTAATCTGATGATATAATCGTATAAAAATTTATATAAAGGTTTAAAAATTAATTTAAAGAGACTGTACTTTTTCCCTTTTTGATGTAACTCTTTAGCTCTTAATTTCCCGTAGGAAATCATTTTCTTCTTATATTTTGAAAAATCATCAAAGGAATAGTGGATCAATTTATTTTTTAAAATACCGGTTGTTCCATTAACATTTAAAGTTTCGTGAACTAATCGTTCGCTTTTATAACTACATTTATCTTTTTTAAAAAGTCTGAAGTTCTTATCGGTTTGCCAGCCGCTAAAATGTAATGGTTTATTTTTATAAAAGAATTTTCTGTAAAAATAATAGGCATCTTTAGTGTCTTTTTGGCGATTGGTGATTTCTAAAATTTCTTCCTGTAATTTTGGAGTAACTCGTTCATCAGCATCAATAAAAAGAATCCAATTATTGGAAGCTAAGCTTAAAGCATAGTTTCTTTGAGATGTAAAATCGTCAAATTTTCTCTGGTATAATTTAACATTCGGAAAGCTTTTAATAACTTCAACAGTACCGTCATTACTAAATGAATCAACAACAATAATTTCATCAACAAAAGAAATGTTATGCAAAACATCCTTAATGTGATTAATTTCATTGTACGTTATTATTAAACCGGTTATCATAAAACTCAGGCTATTTTATAATTAATTGATTATTTATTATCCGCTCATTAAAAGATTGCACATAAGCCTTGATGAATCGTTCCATTTTCTCCGTAATCTCAGGTTGAGATTGTAATAAATTATCTTTTAGTAATTCATCCTTTTTAAAATTGTAAAGGGCAATTGCCTTTTTACCATCAAAAGCCATATAATAATCCCCGTCAATATAATGATAAATGTTATCAAGGTAATATACTACAAAATCTTTATCAGATTGATAAGGTTTGCCGAAAGTTACCATTTTAGCTTTAATATTCAAATAGGTTAAAATGGAAGGCATGATGTCTATTTGCTGCATATTGCGGTAACTGATTCCACCAAAAGCCTTGTCTCCCGGGTTAAAAAACAGAATAGGAATCCTGAATTTTCCAACATTGGTTTTAAACTCGTTAGTTCTGGGTTCAGAAGAGGTATGATCGGCAGTTAGTACAAATAATGTGTTATTGTACCAATCTTGCTTTTTAGCAGATTCAAAAAAGCGTCTTAAAGCAAAGTCAGAATAGGCAATACTTTCTTGTATTTTAGTTTTCCCTTTGGGAAACTTTCCTTTATATTTTTTAGGAACAGTATAAGGATTATGCGAGGAAATACTAAAGATAGAAGTGAAAAAAGGTTGTTTAAACGTATTCATCTTTTGGCAATAAAATTGAAAAAATTCCTCGTCAAAAATTCCCCATTTTCCATCAAATGCTTCTGGCCCTATATATTCGTTTTTTCCAAAATAATCATCAAATCCGGCAACCTTACAATATTGGTCAAAATTCTGACTTCCGTTAAAAGCGCCGTGAAAAAAAGCAGTATAGTAGCCGTTGTCTTTTAAAATTTTAGGTAATCCGTAGATTTCATTAATAGAATAACTCGATGTAATTAAAGAGTGATTCATCAAACTCGGAATGCTTGAAAGGGTAGAAGGAACGGCGTCGATAGATAGTTTTCCGTTAGCAAAACCATTTTCGAAGAAAACCGATTTAGTGATTAATGAATCTAAAAAAGGAGTTTGTCCACATTGAATATTTTCTCTACCAAAACTTTCAAGAATAAGGATAACAACATTTTTATGTAAAGGCCCCTTGTTTGGATTGAGCTCTAGAACCGGATTAAAAATAGTATTGAGTTCTTCTTTAGAATAAAATCCCGGAGATTCAAGAGTTTCTTTTTTTCCGATAGTTTTTAAAATACAAAATGGTGTATTTAAAACAATAGCCGATTGACTGATGCTACCATAATTAACTGCATCTACAATTTTTAATGGTTTTCTCTGAAATCCACCTCGGCCTAATAAGAAAACAAAGCCCAAAAGAAAAATGAAAAGACCGGTCTGTTTGACTATTTGTGCTGTATTAGCACTGGATTCTACAGATTTTTTAAGATCTGGAATTGCTTTCCAAAAGAGTATGGATAAAACCAAGGCGATTAGAGGCAAATACCAAAATTCAGCAAGAAAAGAAAAAATCAGACCGCCAATTTCATGCTCCATTCCACTAGCCGTAATCATTCCAAAAGTACTTCTTCTCCCTGTGAATTTATAATATTCAAAATCAACAAAATTGGTTAAAATAAAAATCAGGTTTACAGCGAAAAAAGCAATTTTTAATACTTTCTGATAATTAGGATTGTTTTTAAAATTTCCCGGAATTAAATGTAATAAGGCAAAAAGTAAGTTAATATAAGCTATAGCTGATAGGTCAAAATGCAAGCCTCCGAGAAAACTTTTAATTTGGATACGATCAAAAGCTTTTCTATTAAAAAAATAAAATAAACCTCTACAAATCTGATAAATAAGAACAATAAGAAAAAAACGTTTGATAAATAGTTTTACATGCTGATAATAATTCTTCATAAAAGGCTTGTAGAGATAAATTTTAATTAAACGGCAACGTTATATTCACGTAAAGCATCATTCAATGATGTCTTCAAATCGGTAGAAGGTTTTCTTTTCCCTATGATTAAGGCACAAGGAACTTGATATTCTCCAGCAGGGAATTTTTTAGTATAACTTCCCGGAATAACAACAGAACGAGCAGGAACAATACCTTTGTATTCAACAGGTTCATCACCGGTAACATCAATAATTTTAGTAGAAGCTGTTAATACGACATTGGCGCCTAAAACGGCTTCTTTTTCAACTCTAACTCCTTCCACAACAATGCTTCTGGAACCTAAAAAAGCACCATCTTCAATGATTACAGGAGCGGCTTGTAAAGGTTCTAATACACCACCAATTCCAACGCCACCACTCAAGTGAACATCTTTACCGATTTGAGCGCAGCTTCCCACTGTTGCCCAAGTATCAACCATTGTTCCGGCATCTACATAAGCACCGATATTCACATAACTTGGCATCAAAATAACACCGGAAGAAATATAAGAACCATAACGAGCTGTTGCAGGAGGAACAACACGAACTCCTTTTTCAGCATAATTGCGTTTCAATTCCATTTTGTCATGGTATTCAAAAATTCCGGCTTCCCAAGTCTCCATTTTTTGAATAGGGAAATACATTACTACAGCTTTCTTAACCCACTCGTTTACTTGCCAACCATCTTCCGTTGGTTCAGCAACGCGAAGGCTTCCGTTATCCAGTAATTCAATTACTTCTCTAATCGTTTTTTGAGTATCTTCATTTTGTAAAAGAGAACGGTCGTCCCAAGCTCTTTCTATAATGGATTGTATCGTTTGCATTTTTTACTTTTTTTGCAAAGATATAATCTTTTTTACAGATAAAATTTTGCTTTCTATTTCTAATTTGTGAAAAAAATAAACATTTTTAGTTTAGAGCCCTTTAAAACATGATGGCTGTTTTGGATAAATTTAAAAATTATTGCATTATTTTAATCGATTTTTAGGAAAAGGTTATAATTTTTCAATAACTAACTAATATATTTGCAGTAGAAATCCTTTAAATCAAAATTAACATGAATATAGATGCAGATGTAGTACTAGTGGGATCTGGTATCATGAGTGCTACATTGGGGACATTTTTAAAAGAATTAGAGCCTAATACTACAATTGAAATTTTTGAAAAATTAGACACCGCATCAATTGAAAGTTCCGATGCTTGGAACAACGCCGGCACCGGACACTCCGCTTTTTGTGAATTGAATTACACACCAGAAAAAAGCGATGGAAGTGTTGACATTTCCAAGGCTGTTAAAATAGCCGAACAATTTGAAGTTTCCAGACAGTTCTGGGCTTATTTAGTTAAAAAAAACTTAGTTGCTTCACCTGAAAATTTTATCAGAACTACTCCTCATGTAAGTTTTGTTTGGGGAGAAAACAATGTTGATTTTTTAAAGAAAAGACATGAAAAACTGACAGAGAATAATCTTTTCAAAGGAATGAAATTCTCTACCTCAGCTGATGAAATAAAATCTTGGATTCCATTGGTAATGGAAGGTAGAAAAGCAGATGAAAAAGTAGCAGCTACTTATATGGACAGGGGAACTGATGTTAATTTTGGTAACCTTACACGTGCCTTGTTTCAATATTTAAAAGCTCAGGAAGGAGTAAAAATGAATTTGAAACATGAAGTTTTAAATTTAGATAAAAACAAAGATGGAAACTGGACAGTTGAAGTAAAAGATTTATCAAATGGCAAAAAACGTAAAGTAACAGCCAAATTTGTGTTCTTGGGAGCTGGTGGAGGAGCTTTACCATTATTAGAGAAATCAAATATTACAGAAGGAAAAGGATTTGGAGGCTTCCCTGTAAGTGGTCAATGGCTGCGTTGTATAAATCCGGAAGTAATTAAAAAACATCATGCAAAAGTATATGGGAAAGCTGCTGTTGGTGCACCGCCAATGTCAGTACCGCATTTAGATACACGTATGATCGACGGAAAACAAGAGTTGTTGTTCGGACCTTATGCCGGATTTACAACAAAATTTTTGAAGAACGGTTCTTATAGTGATTTGTTCAAATCGATTCGAATGAGTAACATTTCACCAATGTTAGGAGCAGGAATGAAAAATATTCCATTGACTAAATATCTAATCAGTCAGGTTACCCAATCGCAAGAAGATAGAGTAAAAGCATTAAGAGAATATTTCCCTGAAGCAGACGGAAAAGATTGGATATTGGAAGAAGCAGGCGTTCGTGTTCAAATTATTAAAAAAGATGCTAATGGAAAAGGAATATTACAATTCGGAACCGAAATTGTAAATGCAGCTGATTGTTCCATTGCAGCTTTATTAGGAGCTTCACCGGGAGCCTCAACAACAGTTTCTATTATGTTAGAGCTTCTTAATCGTTGTTTTGCCCAACAAATGGAAACGCTACAATGGAAAGAAAAAATTAAAGAAATGATTCCTTCTTATGGTGAATACCTCAATTCTAATACAGAATTGTTTGAAAAAGTGAGGAGTATGACTTCAGAAATATTAAAATTAGAAGCTTAAAAGTGGGATTTTCCCACTTTTGCTTTTTAAATTTGCTACTTAAATTGAAAGTATGGCCAGAGTTTTAGCTTTAGATTACGGAACGAAAAGAACAGGAGTGGCAGTTACTGATGAATTGCAAATTATTGCCTCCGGATTAACGACAGTAGCAACAGCAACTATTTTTACTTTTTTAAAAGAATATTTTGAAAAAGAAAAAGTAGAAAAGGTTATTATAGGAGAACCCAAACAAATGGACGGTACACCATCTCAAAGTGCAGAAGCCATTGCAAAATTTATAGTCAAGTTTCAACAAGAATTTCCTCAAATGCCATTAGTAAAAATAGATGAACGTTTTACGTCTAAAATGGCCTTTCAAACGATGATTGATAGTGGCTTAAAAAAGAAGCAAAGACAGAACAAAGGTTTGATTGACGAGATTTCCGCAGTCATTTTATTACAAGATTATTTGAAGTATAAAAGTTAATAAAATATATTTTTTTTAAAGAAATAATCTTTTTATATTAGAATTTTAAAACAAAATGTTAATGAAAGAAGTTTTAGATTCTAAAGATTTACAAATCTTAGAAATACTGCAAAATGACTCAACCCTGCCCATAAAAGAAATAGGAGAACAAATCGGACTCTCTTTTACACCTACTTACGAACGTATAAAAGGTTTGGAACGCAAGGGAATTATTAAAAAGTATGTAGCACTGATCGATCGCATGAAAATTGGTTTGGAGATTGTGGTGTATTGTAATGTAACATTAAAAGAACAATCCAAACAAGCTTTGATGGATTTTGAAAATACAGCAAAATCAATTCCGGAAATTCAGGAATTAATTAGCTTATCAGGAACGTATGATTACATGCTGAAAATAGTGTCTACCGATATTACAACGTACAATAATTTTGTGGTTAATGTGGTATCGAATATTCCCAATATAGGACAATATCATAGTAGCATTGTCCTAAATGAGATCAAAAAAGAAACGATGTTCAAACTTCCTAAAGCCGATAAATAATATTAAACAATTTTACTCCGCACAGTATAGAAGGCCGATTTAATTTCACTTAAGCATAGATTTCCTATGCTGCCTTCGTGTGTGTGATGTAAATTTGTTTCTGGCTCGTACGTGTTATTTTCAATTTCTAAACCAATTTTTTTATAGGCTTCTCTAAATGACATGCCGTTCAAAACTTCTTGGTTTACGTTTTCAACACTGAATAAGTATTTATATTTTTCGTCAACCAAAATATTGTCTTTAATGATGATATGGTTCAGCATGAATTGACAAATTGATAAACAGTCTTTTAAGGATTCAATACCTGGAAATAAACATTCTTTGGTCAATTGCCAGTCTCTGTGATACCCTGAAGGTAAATTGTTGGTCAAAAGTGCTAATTCGTTAGGAATGGCTTGAATTCGGTTGCATTTTGCGCGAATCAATTCAAATACATCCGGATTTTTTTTGTGAGGCATAATACTGCTTCCGGTGGTTAACGAATCAGGAAAAGATAAAAAACCAAAATTTTGATTCATATACAAACAAATGTCATACGAAAATTTACTCAACGTTGCAGCGATACTTGATAGCGCCACCGCAACTGCTTTTTCCGATTTTCCGCGTGTCATTTGCGCATAAACCACATTGTAATTCAAATCAGCAAAGTTGAGTAATTCAGTTGTCATTTTTCGATTCAGCGGAAAAGACGAACCATAACCCGCACCGGAACCCAAAGGATTTTTATTGGTCACATTATAGGCGGCAACCAAAAATTCCATATCGTCGGTTAAAGCTTCGGCGTAAGCGCTAAACCATAAACCAAATGATGATGGCATGGCAATTTGCAAATGCGTATAACCGGGTAAAAGTACTTTTTTGTATTGGTCACTCAACGCAATTAATTGTTCGAATAAGTTGGTGGTAAGTTGGGCAACTTCTCCTAATTCGTGTTTCAAAAACAATTTTAAATCGGTTAAAACCTGATCATTTCTCGAACGGCCACTGTGAATTTTTTTCCCGATTTCTCCAATGCGTTGCGTTAACATAAATTCAATTTGCGAATGAATATCTTCAATTCCTTCTTCTATTTGGAATTTACCCAATTCAATTTCGCCTAGAATCGTGTTGAGCTCTTTTTCTAAAATAATCCATTCTTCATCTGAAATCAACCCAATACTGTTGAGCATTTTAGTATGTGCCAATGAACCTAAAACGTCAAATTCAGCCAATAGCATATCAAAATCGGTATCGTTACCTACGGTAAATTTTTCGATAATGGCAGCATGATCTAAGTTTTCGGTTGATTTTTTTTGCCAAATTTTATTTCCCATTGTTATACAATTTTAGAAAGTACGTTGATGTAAATGGATATTCCGTCTTTAATTTCGTCCAAAAAAATGTATTCGTCAGCGCTATGCGAACGTGTTGATAATCCTGGTCCCATTTTTAAAGAAGCACAAGGAATTACCGCTTGATCGGATGAAGTAGGAGAGCCGTATGTTTTTCGTCCGTAAGCAATTCCGGCTTGAACAAACGGATGTTCCAAAGGAATCGAAGACGAATTTAATCGCAACGATCTTGGTTTAACTTCACTTTTCACGTGTTGTTGTATGATTTCGTAAACTTCTTTATTAGAATAGTTTTCCGTTGTGCGCACGTCAACGGTAAACTGACATTTATCGGGAACTACATTGTGCTGCTCGCCGGCATGAATCACGGTAACGGTCATTTTTACTTCTCCTAATAATTCCGATTTTTTAGGAAAAGAATACGATCTGAACCACAAAATATCGTCTACAGCATTTAGTAAAGCGTTGTCATTATTGGGATGTGCCGCATGCGATGGCGTTCCTTTGGCTAAACAATCTAAAACTAACAATCCTTTTTCGGCAATGGCCAAATGCATTTCGGTTGGTTCACCTACAATCGCAAATTCAATAGCACCTAATTTGGAATAAATAGATTCGACACCATTAACTCCGGAAATTTCTTCTTCTGCAGTAGCGGTCATCACTAAATTATAGTTGAGGTTTTCTTTATCGTAGAAATAGACAAAAGTTGCCAATAGCGAAACTAGTGCGCCTCCAGCATCGTTACTGCCTAAGCCAAATAATTTCCCGTCTTTTTCAATAGGTTCAAACGGATTTAAAGTATAACTTTTATTTGGTTTTACGGTATCGTGATGCGAATTCAACAAAATGGTGGGCTTGCTTTCATCGTAAAATTTGTTGTAAGCCCAAATGTTATTTTGCTCTCTGTGATATGGAATTTGGTCTTGTTTAAAAAAATCTTCAATCAACAAAGCGGTTTGATCTTCTTCTTTGCTGAACGATTGCGTAGCAATTAATTTTTTTAGTAAATCTAAAGCGTTTTGATATAAAATATTATGTTGTTCCGTTTGTAATTCGAGTACCTTCATACGAGTTTTTATTTAAGAGCGAAAGTATCGCATCTTCTTTAATTATAAATACATTCCTGACTCCTTTTTCAATAGCGGTAAAAGCATTTTGTAATTTAGGCAACATACCTTTGTTGATGATTCCTTTTTCTTTCAATTCCAAAAAATAATCATAATTGATTTCCGGAATAAAAGAATTGTCATCTTCAATATTAGTCAAAACGCCTTTCTTTTCAAAAGAGTAAATCAAATTTACATCATATTTTTCAGAAAGTGAAACCGCTAATGATTGTGCAATAGTATCGGCATTGGTGTTTAATAACTGTCCATTTGCATCGTGAGTTATTGCACAGGAAACGGGGACAAGTGAATTATTTAAAAGGATTTCGATGAAATCAGTATTAATACTTTTTTCAGTCATGTCGCCAACGAAACCGAAATTGATTGGTTCCGTTGGGCGTTTAACGGTTTGAATTGCATTTCCGTCAGCACCCGATAATCCGATTGCATTACAACCCGATTTTTGCAATTGGGTAACCATGTTTTTATTGATGTAACCCGCATATACCATCGTTGCAATTTTTAAGGTTTCGGCATCTGTAATGCGTTTTCCATCAATCATTTGTTGCGGAATGTGTAAACCTTCAGCCATTTTTGTGGCCAATTTTCCACCGCCGTGTACCAAGATTTTTAGCCCTTTTACCTGAGCAAAATCGGTCAGGAATTGGGCTAAAGTATCTGGATTGTCAATGACATTTCCGCCTATTTTTATGATGTTAATTTGTTTTGTACTCATAATTGTTCCAAAATTTTCTTGAAAACAACTTGTGCCGAATAGATTCTGTTTTTGGCTTGTTCGTAAATTAATGAATTTTCGCTATCCAAAACAGCATCGCTTACTTCAACATTTCGTCTTACCGGAAGGCAATGCATAATTTTTGCACTATTGGTAACCGCTAATTTTTCAGGCGTTAGCATCCAATCTTCTTCCGTAGGAAGTACTTGTCCGTAATCGGTAAAAGAAGACCAGTTTTTCACGTAAACGAAGTCGGCATCTTTCAAAGCTTCTTCCTGATTAATCGTTACCACAGCATTTTGAGTGTATTTTTCGTCTAATTCATATCCTTTAGGATGTGTAATAACGAAATCAACATCGCTTGCCTGCATCCATTCGCTGAAAGAATTGGCAACTGCATGCGGAATCGATTTAATATGCGGAGCCCAAGTCAACACTACTTTTGGTTTCGGTTTTGCCACCGGATGTTCGGCAATCGTAATACAATCGGCTAAACTTTGTAACGGATGCAAAGTTGCAGATTCTAACGAAACCACTGGAACAGTAGCGTATTTCATGAACAAACTCAAGGTTTTCTCCTGAACGTCTTCTTCTTTATTTTTTAATCCGGCAAAACAACGAATGCCAATGATATCGCAATATTCGCTTAAAACACGAGCGGCATCTTTAATGTGTTCTACCGTTGTGCCGTTCATGATTGCTCCTTCTTCAAATTCCCAATTCCAAGCGTCTTGACCGGCATTTAAAACCATAACTTCCATACCCAAGTTTTGAGCTGCTTTTTGCGAACTCATCCTCGTACGCAAACTTGAGTTTAAAAAGACTAAACCTATAGTTTTTCCTTTGCCTAAAGTTTCAAATGCGAATGGATTTTCTTTTAAAGCTAAGGCTTCGTTTACCAATTCGTTTAAATTGGTTACATCCTTAACTGAAATAAATTGTTTCATTTTTTATGGTTATAAATGGTTTTAAAATTATACGTTAACAGCTGTTAGTGCTTCAAAAGCAGTAACAAACTCATCAATTTCTGTTTTACTGATATTCAAAGCCGGAAGAATGCGAAGCGTATTTGGGTTCGAAGCATTTCCGGTTAACATTTTGTATTCGTCTAATAGTTTTTTACGAATTGGCGCACAAGGCGATTTCAATTCGATGCCGATCATTAAACCTTGGTAACGAATTTCTTGAATAGCGTTGTTGTCTTTTAATTGGGCAACCAAATAATCACCCATTTCAGCAGCATTTTCAATTACGTTTTCGTCTTCCATGATTTCCAACACTGCCAAAGAAGCAGCACAAGCCAAATAATTTCCGCCGAAAGTTGTACCTAACATGCCGTATTTTGCTTGAATTGAAGGAGCAATTAAGACGCCACCAACAGGGAAACCGTTACCCATTCCTTTGGCAACAGTAATGACATCGGGTGTAACATTAGCAAATTGATGCGCGAAGAATTTTCCGGTTCTTCCGTAACCCGATTGGATTTCGTCGCAAATAAAAACAGCACCAAATTCGGTACAAAGTGTTCTTATTTTCTGCATAAAAGCTGTAGTCGGAATTTGAACGCCACCCACACCTTGAATTCCTTCGATAATTACTGCTGCAATCTCATGCTGTTGAAAAGCTTCTGCTAAAGCGTTTTCATCGTTGAATGGTAGTAAAATAAAATTATTCGATTCGTTTACCGGAGCCACAATACTTGGATTATCCGTTGCGGCAACAACAGCCGAAGTTCTTCCGTGAAAAGCTTTTGAAAAGTAAATTACTTTTTTTCTTCCGGTGTGGAACGAAGCTAGTTTTAATGCATTTTCATTGGCTTCCGCGCCTGAATTACACATGAAGAAATTATACGATTCGTAACCGCTCAATTGTCCTAATTTTTCAGCCAATTGGTTTTGAATTGGGATTTGAACCGAATTCGAATAAAAACCGATGTTTTGCAATTGTTCGGTGATTCTTTTTACATAATGCGGATGCGAGTGACCTACTGAAATGACAGCGTGACCACCGTATAAATCTAAATATTTTGTTCCGTTTTCGTCCCAAAGATAGCTTCCTGAAGCTTTTACAGGTGTTACATCAAATAACGGATAAACATCAAATAATTTCATTGTTAAAAAATTTAAAAAGCGTTTGCTTTAAGTTGTAATCCGGTGTTTTCTTCCCAACCCATCATCAAATTCATGTTTTGAATCGCTTGTCCAGAAGCACCTTTTAATAAATTATCTATAGCCGAGTGCACAACAATAAAATCGTCTTGTTTTTCGATGTGTACCAAGGCTTTATTCGTATTCACTACTTGTTTTAAATCAATCATTTTTTTAGAAACCGTAACAAAAGCGGCATCAGCATAAAACGATTCGTATAAAGCATACAATTCGTCCAAACTCAACGTTGTTTTAATCGTTGAACTTGTGTAAATACCGCGTGTAAAATCGCCACGCCAAGGCACAAACTGAATACTCACTTCGTTGTTGTAACTATTCAGCGTTTTTTTTATTTCGCCCAAATGTTGATGTGTTAAGGTTTTATAAGCCGAAATATTATTGGCTCTCCAACTAAAATGCGAAGTAGGCGAAAGCGATTGTCCGGCACCAGTTGAACCTGTGATTCCGGTAGTATAGACTTCATTCAACACATTTTTTTGTGCCAAGGGTAATAGCGCCAACTGAATGGCAGTGGCAAAACACCCCGGATTTGCAATATATTGTGCTTTTTGAATAGCTTCTTTTTGAAATTCCGGTAAGCCATATACAAATTCGCCCGATTCAAAAGTGCCTTCCAAACGGAAATCATTTCCTAAATCGATGATTTTAGTGTTGGGATCTAAAGGATTTTCTTGCAACCAAGTTTTACTTTCTTTATGTGGTAAACACAAAAAAAGAACATCGGTTTTTTCAACAGCATCCGTGAATTTTAAATTGGTTTCCCCCAATAAATCCGTGTGAATTTCCGAAACTAATTTTCCGCTATAGGTACGACTCAAAGCAAATTGCAATTTCGCCTTGGGATGAATTTGTAATAATCGAATTAATTCTCCGCCCGTATAGCCGGCTGCGCCTATAATTCCAACTGTAACCATATTAGATTTCTAAAGGTTTTGCTTCTTTGTTTACTTGGTAATAAATGGAAAGTGAGTTGCTTACGATTTTGGAAAACCCTTTTACGTCTTCTCCGGTCCAAGCATTGTTCATTTCGCCATAGCTACCAAATTTAGAAGCCATTAAATCGTGTTCTGACTCAATTCCGTTTAAGATAAATCGGTATGGTAATAAAGTTACGAAAACTTTTCCGGTAACCATTTTTTGCGAA
Source organism: Flavobacterium haoranii (assembly GCA_003246205.1). Taxonomy (GTDB): domain Bacteria; phylum Bacteroidota; class Bacteroidia; order Flavobacteriales; family Flavobacteriaceae; genus Flavobacterium; species Flavobacterium haoranii_A. The sequence continues at coordinate 149,208 of QKBC01000010.1, forward strand.
CTTTCTAAAAAAGCTTCAATATCACGCATGGCAGGATCAAGGAATAAACCTTCGTGTAGCCAACTGCCATACCATTCTGATAATTGTGCTTTCATGTTCAATTGGAATTTAGAAAGCGTATGTTTTTCTAATAAATGATGTGCTTTTAACGTAATTAAAGCCGAAGCCGCTTCAAAACCTACGCGACCTTTGATTCCGATAATCGTATCGCCCACGTGAATATCACGACCAATAGCAAATGGAGCGGCTATTTTTTCTAAATATTGAATAGCTTCCGAAGGATGTGCGAAGGAAATTTCGTTAACACCAACCAATTCTCCTTGGTTAAAAGTCAAACTGATTTTTTCAGCTTCTGTTTTTTCTAATGGAGAAGGAAAAGCGTCTTCTGGTAAATATTCGTGAGATGTCAAGGTTTCTTTTCCGCCTACAGAAGTTCCCCAAAGTCCTTTGTTGATGGAATACAAAGCTTTTTCGAAATTCATTTCTACACCGTGTTCTTTTAAGAATTCAATTTCAGCTTCACGCGATAATTTTAAATCACGAATAGGTGTTATGATTTCAATTTGTGGACAAATTACCGAAAAGATCACATCGAAACGTACTTGATCATTTCCTGCTCCGGTACTTCCGTGTGCTACTGCATCGGCATTAATTTGCAACGCATAATTAGCAATACTTGTCGCCTGAATGGTTCTTTCGGCACTAACCGATAACGGATAGGTGTTATTTTTTAAAACATTACCAAAAACCAAATATTTAATACAACTATCATAGTAGCTTTTTACAGCATTTACACAATGGTAAGAATCAACTCCCAAAGCTAACGCTCGAGTTTCGATTTGTTGGATTTCTTCATCCGAAAAGCCACCAGTGTTTACGGTTACAGCATGAACTTCATATCCTAAAGTTTTGGTTAAATAAATAGCACAAAATGAAGTGTCTAATCCTCCGCTAAATGCTAATACTACCTTTTTTTTCATTTTAAATTTTGATTTTCAATTGTTAAAAAAATAATCCTATTCCTTTGTTTCTAAATTTTACGGTTAAAATCTTTAGCAAAGAATGCTTCTTTTTCATGTTTTTCAGGCGTTCTTTAGCTTTTGATTTTTGCTCGATTTTTAATCGTTTTTCTTTTTCCTTTTCTACAGGATCCCAAAGCATGGCAGTACACATGCAGTTTTTTCGTTCTTTACTTTTTAGTATTTCGAAATTTACACATGAAGTACAGCCTTTCCAAAAATCTTCATCTTGAGTCAGTTCAGAATAAGGCACAGGTTCGTAACCTAAATCACTATTAATTTTCATAACCGCTAATCCGGTGGTTAAACCAAAGATTTTTGAATTCGGGTATTTGGTTCTGGAAAGATTAAAAATAGCTTGTTTAATTTTTTTCGCTAAACCAAACTGACGGTATTCAGGTGCTACAATTAAACCTGAGTTGGCCACAAATTTTTCATGGCTCCAAGTTTCTATATAACAAAATCCTGCCCAGTCACCGTTTTCGGTAAGTGCAATAATGGCGTTTCCCTGCAACATTTTTTTTTCTAAATATTCGGGTGAACGTTTTGCAATGCCGGTGCCTCTCACTTTTGCTGAGGCTTCCATTTCGTTACAAATAGCTTCTGCATATTGTATGTGTTTTTCAGAAGCTTGTTCAATTTTAAATACCATAGAGTTCAAATCCAAATATGGGGACAAATATAGATACAAAATTTATACAAAATGCTTGTTTAAGGATAAATTAACTTGTTATAATGTGTATTTGGATAATTAATCTTTTTTAAATATTTGTTTTAGATGATTTATTTGTTTTAGGGGTAAAAATTCTATAAAAACATATAATTTAATTGTGTAATTTTGCATCTGAAAAATTAAAATGCACATGATTTTACCAGTTTATGGATATGGAGAGCCGGTTTTGCGTAAAGTAGGCGAGAATATTTCAAAGGATTATCCTAATTTAAAAGAAATAATAGCTAATATGTTTGATACAATGTATCATGCACATGGTGTAGGATTAGCAGCGCCTCAAGTAGGATTGTCTATTCGTTTATTTGTTATAGATGCGACACCTTTTGCTGAGGGAGATGATGTTTCTAAAGAAGAAGCCGCTCAATTAAAAGGATTCAAAAAAACCTTTATTAATGCTCAAATTTTAAAAGAAGAAGGAGATGTTTGGGGATTCAATGAAGGATGTTTGAGTATTCCGGATGTTAGAGAAGATGTTTTTCGTCATGAAAAAATTACCATTGAATACTATGATGAGGATTTCAATAAGAAAACAGAAGTTTATGATGGTTTGATTGCTCGTGTAATCCAACACGAATACGATCATATTGATGGTATTTTGTTCACAGATCATTTATCAACGTTAAAAAAGAAATTAATAGGTAAAAAACTTCAAAATATAATGGAAGGCAAAGCTCGTCCTGATTACAAGATGAAATTTGCTAACAAAAAGGGGAAATAAATGGGTGAGTCGTTAGTCGATAGTAAATAATGATTTGTTTTTTCAGCTTTTTGACTTTGAACTTTCGACTTTGAACTATATATTTGCCAACCTTAATTAAAAACAAGATTATGAGTATTCAAAAAATATTGGCTATATCAGGGAAACCGGGATTATATGAATTGAAGTTACAAACTCGTACCGGTTTTGTGGCTGAGTCTTTATTAGACGGAAAAAAGATTACAGTAGGTATGAGAAGTAATGTGAGTCTGTTATCAGAAATTGCCGTTTATACCTATAGCGAAGAAATTCGTTTAAGTGAAGTTTTCAAAGCTATTGCAACTAAAGAGAACAATGGACCGGCTATTTCACATAAAGAAAGTGATGCAGACTTAAGAGACTACTTCAGAGAAGTACTTCCTGAATTTGATGAAGATCGCGTATATACTTCTGATATTAAGAAAATTTTGAACTGGTATAATATTTTACAGCCAAGAGACTTAGTAACTATTGAAGCTTTGACTGAAGAAGAAAATCAGGAAGAAGAGAAAGCAGCAGAATAAATGCTAAAAAATATAAAATGAAATCCTACGCTAAACCCGTAGGATTTTTTATTTTTATACGTCTAAAATAAAACAAGAGAAAGATGAACACACGCCAACAACAACTCGATGCTTTTAATAGATTATTGGATATCATGGATGATTTGCGAGCAAAATGTCCGTGGGACAAAAAGCAAACATTGCAAAGTTTACGCCATTTAACCATTGAAGAAACGTATGAGCTGGGTGATGCTATTTTGGATAATGATCTGGAAGAAGTTAAAAAAGAGTTGGGTGATGTTTTGCTACATATCGTTTTTTATTCCAAAATAGGAAGCGAAACCAATGCTTTTGATATTGCTGATGTAGCTAATGCTATTTGTGATAAACTAATTGTTCGTCATCCGCATATTTACGGAGATGTAGTAGTTGAAGATGAAGAACAAGTAAAACAAAACTGGGAAAAAATTAAACTTAAAGAAGGCAAAAAATCAGTTTTGGAAGGCGTTCCTAAAAGTTTACCGGCATTAGTTAAAGCAAGTCGCATTCAAGATAAAGTAAAAGGTGTTGGTTTTGATTGGGAAGAACCACATCAGGTTTGGGACAAAGTTCAGGAAGAATTACAAGAATTACAGGATGAGGTTAAAGAAGGCAACCAAGATAAAATAGAAGCCGAGTTTGGTGATGTTTTGTTTTCGATGATCAATTATGCCCGATTTTTAAAAGTCAATCCCGAAGATGCTTTAGAACGAACCAATAAAAAATTCATCAAGCGTTTTCAATATTTAGAAGGCAAAGCAGCCGAATTAGGAAAACCTTTAGCTGATATGACCTTAGCTGAAATGGATGTATTTTGGGAAGAAGCGAAGCGATTGCCAAAATAAGGAATTAGAAAATCTATGATTTTCAAATAATTCAATGGGAAGAAGCGAAGCGCTTACCAAAATAAGGAATTAGAAAATCTATGATTTTCAAATAATTCAATGGGAAGAAGCGAAGCGCTTACCAAAATAAGGAATTAGAAAATCTATGATTTTCAAATACCCCAAAGGGAAGAAGCGAAGAAGTTATAATTCTGATTAGACTATATTAGTATAAACATAACAAATTAAACAATGGCACAGATAAATCCTCATATTAATTTCAATGGAAATGCAGAAGAAGCATTTACATTTTACCAATCGGTTTTTGGCGGAGAGTTTGCCAAAATTATCCGTTTCAAAGATATTTTAAGTCCGGAATTCCCGATACCGGATAATGAGGTAAATAAAATTATGCACATTGCATTGCCTATTGGAAAAAACTTTTTAATGGCGAATGATGTTCCGGAAAGTATGGGACGAACCAATGAAAATGAAAACAGAAGTAAAATTGCAATAAATGCGGAGAGCAAAGAAGAAGCAGTTAAATTATTCAATGGACTTTCGGCAGGTGGACAAATTGAAGTACCTCTGGAGGAAAGCCCTTTTGGAGCTTATTTTGCTATGTTTAGAGACAAATATGGAATTGAATGGATGATAAATTTTGATCCCAATGATAAAGGATAAAAGGACCGATTTATGATGAAAATTTTAAAACGTCATTTTATTATTTTTCACAAGAATAAAGACTAATTTTACAACCCAATAAAAAAACAATACTATTTTATGGCATCAGGCATTTTTGCAATTTTAGACGACATTGCTTCCTTAATGGACGATGTAGCAATGAGCAGTAAAATTGCAACCGAAAAAACAGCAGGAATTTTAGGCGATGATTTAGCTGTTAATGCGGAAAAAGCAACAGGTTTTGTTTCATCGAGAGAGTTGCCGGTACTTTGGGCAATTACAAAAGGTTCTTTACTGAACAAAACAATCATTATACCGATAGCTTTATTATTGAATTACTTTTTTCCGATAGCTATTAAAGTTATTTTAGTTTTCGGAGGATTGTATCTGGCTTTTGAAGGAGTAGAGAAAATTATTGAGTATCTTTTTCATCGATCTGAAGCAGTAGCAGAAATCCAATCAGAAGAAAATATAGATAATGGCTTAGAAGCTGAAAAAGTGAAAGTAAAATCAGCCATCACGACCGATTTTATTTTGTCTATTGAGATTGTTATAATTGCTTTAGGAACAGTTTTAGACAAAAGTATAGGAACACAGATTATAACGGTTACTATAGTTTCCTTTTTAGCAACTGTTGGTGTCTATGGAATTGTAGCGTTAATAGTAAGAATGGATGATGCCGGATTTAAACTTTTAAAACATTCCAATAATAAAAAAGGTTTTGTGTCAAACTTAGGACAGTTTTTAATTAAAGCTTTGCCGGTTGTGATCCGATTGTTAGGAGTTATCGGAACTATTGCTCTTATTTTGGTTTCCGGAGGAATTTTGGTACATAACATAGAATATTTACACCATTTGTTTCCGCAAGTACCATCTATAATCAAAGAAATAGCTTCAGGTTTACTTGCAGGTGTTTTGGTCGTATCTATTGTAAAAGCGTGTGGTAAAATGCTTTCGTTTTTTAAGAAAAAATAGAATAAGTAATAACTATATAAAAAAATCCGAAGCGCTTAACTTCGGATTTTTTGTTTGTTATTATTTGTCATCTCGAATATACGGTTTGAAGATTAAACGAAGTGACGAATTTTTATTAAAATAAGCAGCTGTCCAGTTGACAAATACATGGATTCTATTACGCATTCCCATGATGAATAATAAGTGAAGTAACATCCAAGTCATCCAAGCAATGAAACCACCGAATTTTATTTTCGGCAAATCCACTACGGCTTTACTACGCCCTACAGTTGCCATACTTCCTTTATTCTTGTAATGAAAAGGTTTTAATTTACCATCTTTTAGTAGCTTTCCGAAATTATGTGCCAAATTATCTGCCTGATGAATGGCAACATTGGCTAACTGAGGATGTCCGTGAGGAAATTCTTTGGTTTCCATATACGAAATGTCCCCTATCGCATAAATATTATCATAACCTTCAACTTGATGAAACTCGTTAACTTTAATACGATTTCCTCTTACTTTAATTGCATTGTCAATGCCTTCAGGATAATTTCCGGCTACACCGGCTGCCCAAATCAATAAACGGGAACGTATTTTGGTTCCATCGGCCAATTCCACCCATTTTCCGTCATAATCTTTTACCTGGGTTTGCAACATTACATTGATTCCCATTTCTGTTAAGTATTTTTCTGCTTTTTTAGAAGAGAATTCAGACATAGCGCCTAATAGCCTTGGTCCGGCTTCGATCAGATAGATTTTCATTCTACTGATATCCAAATCCTGATAATCTTTTGGCAATACGTATTTCTTCATTTCCATCAGTGCTCCGGCTAATTCTACACCTGTAGGTCCGCCACCAACGATTACATAGTTAGATAATCCTTCTTTTGTGTCTTCGTCTTTGGTTTTATACATATCCTCAAAGTTTTGAAGGATACGCATACGGATATACATGGCTTCCACAGTACTTTTCATAGGGTAAGCATGCTTCCTGATGTTTTCATTACCAAAATAATTGGTATCGGCTCCGGTAGCAAATACTAAATAGTCATATTGGAAATCGCCAATTTCAGTAATAATGGTATTCGTTTCCGGTACAACTTTCAATACGTTGGTAATACGTAGCGTTACATTGTGAGAACCGTTAAAAACTTTTCGTAAAGGAAAGGAAATATTACTGGCCGCTAAGCGGGAAGTTGCAACTTGGTAAAATAAAGGTTGGAATTGGTGAAAGTTATTTCGGTCAATAACCAATACTTTATAATCAGAATCAGATAATTCTCGTGCCAGTTTTAAACCGGCGAATCCACCGCCTACGATGATTATTTGTTTTTTCATTTTACAGCTTTAAAAATGACTAAACGTCAGTTAAACAGTAATTTTTGAGGGTGATTTTTTTAGATTGTAAATAGTAAAAAATATTTTTAAGTTTTAAAAGGAACAATTGTTCCTGAAATGTAGATTGTGACACATTAGATGGGTTGGTTTTGAGTTAATGATTGTCTTGTTCTTGTAAATAAGATAATTTGTTTTAATGGTATTGTTTTGATTTCAAGTATTCTATAAATAGAAAAGAGCACTTGAAGGTTTTACGGAATAAAATTAATCAATTATTATTTATGAAATCAAAAAATCGTTGAATTTTTATTAACGAAAACGAAATATTAGTGTAAATATTTCAAACAGGTTTTGAGGTTTGTAAAATTCAAGTGCTCTTATTTGTTTTTATTTGAGATGGGCTCTTAGCATCCAAGCTGTTTTTTGGTGTTTGTTCATTAAACCGGTAATAAAATCGCTTAATCCCTCAGCTTTGTAGTCTTCGGCAAAAGGAGCAATTCTTTCTCTTAAGTTAATGATAATGCTTTCATGTGTATTCAATAATTCCGTAAAATATGCCTGACTGTCATTTCTGCCCTCATAAGCTTCTGTCAAGTGGGTTAATTCTTGGTATTTAGCCAAGTTTGCCGGAACGTAATGTCCGATAATACGAATGTATTCGGCGACTTCATCAACCGTTTCCAGTTGTTCGTGGTATAAATCATCCAAATAAGTATGAACACTATGAAAATCGGGTCCTTCAACATTCCAGTGAGCATTCAATAATTTAGAAAATAATACAAATTCGTCTGCTAAAATGGCAAATAGTTTTTCAGCGATTGCCTGACGGTTTTCAGTGGTAATTCCAATGTTTGTTTTCATATATGATTTAATTTAAAAACCCCATCTAAAACATAGGTGGGGTTAGGTTACTAATTAAATGGTTAATACGCTTTTTCAGGAGTAGTTACACGAATCAGTTTTTCGTTAACAAACTCATAAATACCAAGAGGAGACTGTTCTCGTCCGTATCCCGAATTTTTAGTACCTCCGAAAGGTAGTTCCGGAGCAATTCCGGTTACATGGTTGATATATACCATACCGGTTTCAATTTGTCTGGCTACTTTAACAGCTTCTTGTGTATTATTGCCAAATACGGTACCGCCAAGTCCAAATGTAGTAGCGTTGGCAATGGCTATAGCCTCGTCAATATTTTTGTAGCTGTACAACATGAATACGGGACCGAATATTTCTTCATAGTAGGCATCCATTTCAGGAGTGATATCGGTGATTAATGTAGGTTCCACAAAAGCACCTTTTCGGTTCATTCGTCTACCGCCCAAAAGGATATGTGCTCCTTGTTGAGCTGCTTTGTTGATTTGTGCAACAACACCTTCTGCTGCTGATTCAGTACTTAGCGGAGCAACATTAGTTGACGAATCCATTGGGTCACCGACTTTTAGTGTAGTAAAGAAAGCTTTTACCTTAGTCAAAAATTCATCTTTTATTTTTTCAGGAACAATCACTCTTTTCGGTGATACACAAACTTGTCCGGCATTCCACATTCGGCCTTCAACAGTTGTTTTAACGGCTAAATCAATATTGGCATCTTCCAAAACAATAAAAGGATCACTGCCTCCTAGTTCTAAAGTCGATTTTTTAACTTTTGCTCCGGCTGCAGCAGCAATACTGGCACCTGCCGGTTCACTACCGGTTAAACTCACTGCTTTTATTTTAGGGTTCTCAACCAGTTTCTCAACTTCGCGTCCCGGAATAAAGATATTATTGTATACACCTTTCGGTAAGCCGGCTTCAAGGAAGATATCTTCCATTATTTTTGCACATTGCGGTACATTGGAAGCATGTTTCAATACCATCGTATTTCCGGCCATTAAGTTTGGTGCTGCTGAACGAGTAACTTGGTAGTAAGGAAAATTCCAGGGTTGTACACTTAAAATGGTTCCGATAGGTTCATAACTGATAAAAGCTTCTCCGTGTTTTACTTCTAAGGATTTATCCGCTAAAAATTCGGCGGCTTTATCAGCATAATAATCAAAAATGTCGGCAGACAATTCTACTTCGTAAATAGATTCGGAAAGTAGCTTTCCCATTTCTAAGGTAGCTAATTTTCCTAATTCTTCTTTACGTTCACGCATTAAGGAAGCTACTTTATGAATGATTTTTGCTCTTTCTCCAAATGATGTTTTTTTCCATGATCTATAAGCTTCATCAGCTTTGTCGATTATTTTGTCCAACTCTTCGTTAGTCATCGGTACAAATTCTTTTACCAATTCATTGGTATAAGGATTTACGGTTTTTATACTGGATATTTTATGAATAGTACTCATGATTTTTTAATTTTTAAGGTTTTGAAAAATAATAGCTAAAAAAACTAGAGATGTAAATAGTCTATCTTTAAAAGATGTTACAAACTCTTATTTACACAATATTTTCGTGCCTGAAATGAATCCAGTGAAGTCCTTCTTTGATAGCGAGAAATTTCCTTACACCTAAAGGTTTACTTTGGCTGTTTAAAAGAAAATATTCCTTTGGTAGTAATGTTAGATTTGGGAAACCCAGAGTATTCATAGCTGTAAATTTTAATTAAACTTTAGTAAAAACTAAAATAGAGGGATGAATTTATCGAGCTATTTTGTTACCCAAATTTACGAAGAAATCAACGCTTAAATTGTTAACTTAGCTTAAGGTTTTGTTAAAGTTTAAATCGTTTAATTTCAATGAATCAGATGAACACAGAAAATAGAAAACTTCCTTACTATGCGGTAATTTTTACATCAATCAGAACTGCTATCGATGAAGGGTATGCAGCAACAGCATCAAGAATGATCGAACTGGCAGAGAGCCAACCTGGTTTTCTAGGTGTGGAAAGTGCCCGAAACGAGATTGGTATTACAGTTTCCTATTGGGAAAATCCGGAAGCTATACGAGCCTGGAAACAGAATAGTGAACATTTTTTAGCCCAAGAAAAAGGAAAAGTATTGTGGTATGAAAATTATAAAGTAAGGATAGCTAAAGTAGAACGGGAGTACTCATTTTAAAAATGAGTAATAAAATATAAACTTCCGATACTAATTACGCTCCAGAGGATAATGGCAAAAACTAAAGGTTTGATTCCAATGGTTTTCAGTGTTTTAAGTGTTAAAGTAGAACCAATTAGGAATAAGGTTAAGGTTAATCCGGATTTAGACAGTTGTACAATAGGAGGAGTCAAAGGACTAAACGCAGGAAAGTAACTGTTTAACAAAATTGCAGCAATAAATAGTCCGATGAACCATGGAATTTTGATTTTTGATGTTTGGTTTTTAAACCAATACATAGAAAGTAGAGAAACCGGAATGATCCATAGAGCACGAGCTAGTTTAACCGTAGTGGCAATTTTCAGTGCTTCATCTCCGTATTTGGAAGCAGCTCCTACAACTGAACTGGTATCGTGTATACCAATGGCACACCACAAACCGAATTGTTCTTGTGTTAGTCCTAAAAAGTGGCCGATCGTTGGATAAATGAACAAAGCAATGGAATTAAGTGTAAATACAATCGCTAAGGACAATGAGATTTGTCGGGTATCGGATTTGATAATAGGAGAAACGGCAGCAATAGCACTTCCGCCGCAAATGGCGGTTCCTACAGAGATTAGGTAAGATAGTGAGTTTTCCAGCTTAAAGATTTTACCTAAAACATAACCTAAGATCAAAAGGACAGAAATACTTACGGCTGTTATACTAAAACCGGTTTTTCCGGCGGCTAAAGCTTCGTCTATCTGCAGGCCAAAGCCTAAACCGACAATTGAAATTTGTAACAGTATGTGTATGGCGCCGTGCAATTGTTTTTCAAACGGGTTACCTATGACAATTGCCGTAATAAAACCTAATGCCAAAGCTAAAGGAGAAGAAATGAATGGAGTGAGGCAAAGTATTCCTAAGATTACAAATAATAGTTTTGGGAAGAGTTGAGGTTGTGCAATACTTTTCATCAGTTGACTTTTTGAATTTTAGAGTTCAAAAGTCTTTATTTTTATATTACAAAACCAATCATATTTTGTTTTAATAGATAACTAAAAGTTATAAGTGAGAAATCGCATAAAGAGCGTAATGAGTTCTGAGCGTTCGCCTTTCGGTAAAATGAGTTGGAACGTACGGTTAATGCTGAAGTTCTTAATATCAATTATAGTAAGTGTATGGTTCTGTAATTCCTGAAAAACACTGCTGATGGATAAAAATGCCATTGCTTGAGAATGTAACAAGTAATTTTTGATACTTTCGCTACTTCCTAAGTGCATAATGACCTGTAGTTTGTCAAGAATAATCCCTTTGTCTTGTAAATGTTTTTCGATAAATTCCTGAGTACCCGAACCCGGTTCGCGAAAGACTAGTTCTGTATCGTACAGGTCGTTTACTTTTAAAGTTGTATTGGCTAACGGATGCTGTGCTTGTGCCACTAATACAATTTCATCTTTTTTAAAAGGATGGTATTCTAAAAGAGAGGATTGCGAAGCACCTTCAATAATTCCCAGATCGATAGTGTGGTTTTCCAGTAAGGAAGAAATTGTTTCGGTATTGTGCGTAAGCAATTCAATCTGAATGTCCTTGTAGTACGCATGAAAAGTAGCCAGGATTTCCGGTAAAATATAGTGTGCAACAGTGGTACTGGCACCGATTCTGAGTTTGCCTTTTTGTTTTTGGTTCACCTGATGGATTTCAAATTCCAAGTCACGGTAAATACTTCTGATTTTTACGGCATAGTCGTATAAGATTTTACCGCTTTGTGTAAGTTGAATGCTCGTGCCTTTGCGGTCAAACAGTTTGGTGTTGAACTGTTGCTCGATTTCTTTGATGTGTTTGGTTACCGCAGGCTGACTGATATGTAGTTCCTGTGCGGCTTTGGTAAAGCTCAGCCGAGTAGCCACGGTATAAAATACTTTTAAACGGTAATCAAACATGGTAAAAAGTTTGGATTAAGTTCAAAGGTAGGTTTTTTACCGAAAAAGTAAAACAACAAAAAAATAGCTATACTTAATTAAAAGAGTTTTTTAGAAATATAATAATTGCGGGAAGTGTCCATTCAATAAGCAAAATGTTCCGTTCTGTTAAAATTATAGTGATAAAAAATAAGTTTCGTTTGAATTTTATAATTTTGAAGAATGAAAACAACCGAAAATATAGCACAGTTTTACCAGCGTGTTCCCAGAGCTAATGCTTTAAATTTGCCGTTGGATAATACCGGAGCGGGACATATCAATGTATTTTCCCGAGAGCAATGTCGTATTAAAGCGCCGTATATGCGTCGTGATTTTTACAAAGTATCTCTGGTTATCGGAACCGGGAAACTGCAATATGCTAATCAATACTTGCTTATTGACCGACCGGCTTTGCTTTTCAGTAATCCGCAAATACCATATTCTTGGGAAATTACCTCTCAGGATCAGAAAGGTTGGTTTGCTTTGTTTTCGGAATCTTTTTTGCTAAATAACGAGCGTGCCGGCAGCCTGAAAGAATCACCTTTATATAGAGTAGGAGGGAATCCTGTTTATTTTTTGAACGAAGCACAGTTACAAGAAATCTCCGGAATCTTTGAGAAAATGTATGCCGAGATACAGTCTGATTATCCTTTTAAATACGATGTTGTTCGCAATTGTTTGCATTTAATTATACACGAAGCCATGAAAATGCAGCCGGCCGATACGTTTCAAAAGCATCACAATGCCTCAGAGCGTATTGTAGCTTTGTTTCTGGAATTGTTGGAACGCCAGTTTCCGGTAGATTCACCTGATGATCCGTTGACTATGACAACTGCAAACCAATATGCGCAACAACTTTCTGTTCATGTTAATCACCTGAATAGAGTGGTGAAACAACATACAGAGCAAACCACAACACAGCATATTGCACAGCGTATTGTTCAGGAAGCTTGGGCGTTGTTGCAACACAGCGATTGGAGCATTTCTGAAATTGCTTACAGCCTTGGGTTTGATGCTCCAGCTTATTTTACAAATTTCTTTAAACGAAAAACAGGAAAAAATCCGTTGCAAGCCAGAGAAAGTACAAATGTTTGAAATTTACAAGTGATGCTTTGAAATCTATAAGCTAAAGGAAAGCTTTCCTGATAACTTTGTTGTATCAAAAAATAATTATGATGAAATACAGAATTTTAGGGAACAGCAACGAAAAAGTTTCCGCTTTAGGTTTAGGTTGTATGGGAATGAGCTTTGCTTATGGCTCGTTTGATGAAAGTGAAAATTTAAAAACACTACAGCGAGCATTAGATTTAGGGATTAATTTTCTGGATACTGCCGATATGTATGGCAATGGAGCGAACGAAGTTCTGCTGTCTAAAATCCTCAAAGACAATCGGGATAAAGTATTTTTAGCAACAAAATTCGGTTTTCGCTTCCGCAACGGAAAGGTAGGTGATAGTAATGCTGTAGATACTTATTTTGACGGTTCACCTGAATATGTAAAGCAGGCAGTTGATGCCAGTTTACAACGTTTGGGAGTAGATGTAATTGATCTGTATTATGCGCATCGGGTAGATCCGCAGGTTCCGATAGAAGAAACGGTTGGCGCTATGGCAGAATTGGTTCAAGCCGGAAAAGTACGCTATTTAGGACTGAGTGAGGCTTCATCGGAATCTATTCGCAAAGCAAATGCTATTCATCCTATTGCAGCTTTGCAAAGTGAATATTCTTTATTGACGCGTGACGTGGAAGGCGAGGTTTTAAAAACCATAAACGAATTGAATATGGCCTTAGTTCCGTATTCTCCTTTGGCGAGAGGTTTGGTTACAAATGATTTCAATGTATCGGCTCTGGATGCCGGTGATTTCAGAAAAACGTTGCCACGTTATCAGGGAGAGAATTTAAAAAACAATATGAATCTTACAGATGCTTTTAAAGCATTTGCAGCTGAAAAGGGGATTACTTCGGCACAATTAGCACTAGCCTGGGTATTGCATCAAGGAGAAAACATTATTCCTATTCCGGGAACGCGTAAAATAGCGCGATTAGAAGAAAATAGCAAAGCAGTTGATGTGGTGCTTACCAAAGAAGATTTAAAAGCAATAGATGCTATTATAGCGAAATATCCGAATGTAGGAAATCGTTATAATGAAGGAGCTATGAAATTAGTGAATAATTAATTGTAGTAGTTAATCAGAAAAATAAAAACCCAAGCTTTAGCTTGGGTTTTTTAGGATTAAATTTCTCTAAGTTTGGTTAGTTTCTCTTTCCAAAGTTTTAAATCTTCTTTGTGACGTTCAATGTTCTTTTGAACTTCTTTCAACAAAGGATTATCTTTTTTAGCATTGGTAATAAACTGTATGTTATTTTCCAATTGGAAGATTTCGTTTTGTACTTCGTCAATTTTTTTTCTGATGAAGAATTGTTCTTTTTCAATAGAGTAATTGTCTTCGTTTTCTACCCATTGTTCTAGTTTAGCGTCAAACTTCATCAATTCAGTATCTTTTTTAGACAAGCTTAGTTTTTCAAATAAAGCATCCAGTATTTTATTGAATTTTCCTTCAATATGACGACGGTTAAAAGGTACTCTTCCGATAGTTTTCCACGATTCTATATGACCTTTAATTGCATCTAAGTCAGTTTTGTGGTCACCACTTAACTCAAAGGATTTTAAATCGTCTAAAAATGCTTTTTTCTTTTCAAAAGCTTCAATTTCTTCTTTGTTTTCTTCATTTCGTACTTTGTGTAAGCGATCGAAATAATGGTTACAAGCCTCTTTGAATTCAGCCCAGATTTTATCGGAATATTTTCTCGGTACATGACCGATTTTTTTCCAGTCATCCTGAATTTTTTTCATAATTGGCGTAACTGTATTGAAATCCTCACTATCTTTTAAGGACTTGGCTTGTTCTACTAAGGCCAATTTTTTGTTCAGGTTATTTTGTTGTTCGTTTTTAATTTCTTTATAAAACGCATTTTTTTGCGCATTAAATTCTCGAACAGCTGTTTTGAATTCGTCCCAAGTTTGTTCTGTAACTTCAGCAGGCACTCTTCCGGCTTTAAAGAATTTTTCTCTCAGCTCTTCCATTTTTTTAATTTGGGTTTGCCAAGCATTATGCGTATTGATACTTTCTTTTCCTAAAGCAATGATCTGTTCGATAAGACCTTTTTTCTTAGTTAAATTTTCAACTTCATGCTCCTTAATCGTTCCCAAATAAGCTTCACGTTTGTCGTGCATTTCTTTGGTTACATCACTGAACTCGTTCCAAATAGCTTCACGATGTTCGCGATCTACAGGACCGATTTCTTCTTTCCAAACGCGGTGCAATAATTGTAATTCTCTAAAAGCTTTTAAAACGTCTTCTTCTTGCAGTAATTCTTTAGCTTTAACAATGATCTCTTGTTTTTGCTCTAAGTTGTGTTTAAAGTCTAAATCGCGGGCTTCTTTGTCAAGATGAATCATGTCATAAAAACGCTCGATATGGAAATGATAATTGTTCCAAACAATATTATATTTATCACGAGGAATAGCGCCGGCTATTTTCCATTGTTCGCGAATATCGTTCAAGCGTTTGAACATATCTGAGATAGAAAGCGATTCGTCAGTATTGTCAACTAAATTCTTTAGTTCTTCAATTAATTCATTGCGTTTTGTCAGATTATTTTTTAAATTTTTCTGAAGTTGGTTGTAATGCTGATTACGTTTGTTTTTGTAATCTTCATATACTTCATCAAATTTGTTTTTTATCGGTAAATGGTATTCAAATTCAGCATTTTCATCTGTATTGGAAGCATTAAACTCATCGCGTTTTTCATCTAGCAAATGATGGTAATGGTTCATAAAGGCTTTGCGAATTTCTTCGACATGATCTTTAATGGCCATTACGGTGTGATTTTTCACTAGTTTACTTAACTCATCGGTAAGTTCTTCCATAGACATGGAATCATAATCTAACATAGGAATACTATGTCGATCTTTAATGGAGTCGTCTTCGTTTTCTTCTGCATTAGAGCTATCAATTTCGTCCTGAACAGATTGGCTCTTTACAACAACATTTTCTTGCGACTCTAATTGTGGTTGTCCATCTGCTTCCTGCAGGTTATCATGCTTATCTTCTAACATTTTATAAATGCTTAAGGTTACTAATTGTGCACCAAGATAGTAAAGCGGAATGAGAATTCAAAGAAAATCCGATAAATGTATTGTTTTTTTAAGCTAATGAATTATACTTTCAGTCAATAGTTTCCTATTTAAAATGTGTGTACTATTCATTAGTAATTATTTGTTACTAGAGAAATTATCTATTATTTATTCCAAATGCTCCACGCTTTCTCAGCTTGAAAAACCAACATTTCGTAGCCATTTTGAACTTTAGCGCCTTGTTCTTTTGCCTTTTTCATAAAAGTAGTTTCTTTCGGATTGTAAACCAAGTCGAAGGCAATGTGTTGTGGCGTGAACAAAGTGTAGTTAAGCGGCGGGCATTCTTCTACATTAGGATGTGTTCCTAATGGTGTAGTGTTGATAATAATGGTATATTCTTTGAAAATATCAGTAGTCAGTTCTTCATAGGAAAGCTCATATTCAGAAGGTGTCCGGCTTACATAATCAAATTCTATTTTAAGTTTACGCAAAGCAAAAGCAATAGCCTTACTGGCTCCGCCGGTTCCTAAAATCAGTGCTTTAGTATGGTGTTCTTCCAATAGAGGTAATAATGCTTTTCTAAAGCCATAATGATCAGTATTGTATCCTTTTAGTTTTTTCTTTTTAGAAATAGTTATGGTATTTACCGCACCGATTTTTTTAGCGTTTTTAGAAAGAGAATCTAAGTATGGAATAATCTCTTCTTTGTAAGGGATTGTGACGTTCAGGCCTCGTAATCCTTTGATTTCCTCAATCATTTTTGGAAAATCTTCAATTGTTGGCAAATCAAAATTTAAATATTCGCAATTGTCAAAATGAAGTAAAGCAAATTTTTCAGTAAAGTATTTTCTGGAAAAAGAGTAGGAAATGTTTCTTCCTATCAAACCAAATTTTACCTGTTTTTTGAATTTTTTCTTTTTTCTCATTTTTATTCTTTTTTTCCTAATTGAAGGGCTAATTTTTCAAGTCCAAAAATTAATAAAAATCCGGCCAATGCCATAATAATTGCTCCAATAATTTTCGGGTCGCCGTCAAAATATTGAGGAAGGATACTTTTTTCTATGAAGGGAACAGTTTCTCCGTGGCTGTTAATTCGGGTTTCTAGAACTTCTTTCCAAGGCCATATTTTATTTAAAGACCCGATCATAAAACCAATCAGTAAAGCCAAAGTGGTGTTTTTATGGTGTGCAAACATCCAGGTTAAAACACGGGAAAATAATTTTAAGCCTAAGATAGCTCCTAATGCAAAAACAAATAGTTTAAGCAGGGCTTGTCCTAAGATTTCAAAATTCATCTGAGTTATGCCTTCTCGTAATTGGTTTATGGTTCCGATAACAGTAGCATAAGATCCCATTAAGAGTAAAATGAATGCTCCGGAAACACCAGGTAAAATCATGGCAATAATAGCCAGAAAACCGGATAAAAACAGATATGGAAAACTATCAGGTGAGTGAACAGGTTCTGCTATGGTGATATAATAAGAAAGCACAGTTCCGATCAATAATGTAACGATTGCTCTGAGTTTCCAATGAGTGATCTCTTTCCAAATAAAAACAATACTTGCTAATACGAGTCCGAAAAAAAATGACCAAACTAAAATAGGCTGGACTTCTAACAAATGTGTTATAATCTTGGAAAAAGTGAATATACTGATTCCGATACCTAAAATTAAAGCGGCTAGAAAATTACCATTGATGGCAGCCCAAGCAGCTTTGATTCCACTTGTTTTTAAGGTTTTTAAAGCTCCTAGATTAATTTTGTTGATACTGTCAATCAGTTCTTGATAAATTCCTGAAATGAAAGCGATAGTTCCGCCGGAAACTCCCGGTACTACATCGGCAGCTCCCATGGCAATCCCTTTTAGTGTAATGAAAAGGTAGTCGGGGAATAATTTTCTCATAGTTCATAAAAAAAGTCATTTTACACTGCTAAAAATAGTTTGGTAAAATGACTTTAGAATTAATATATCAATTAGTTTCTGAATTTTTCAATTGTAGTTTGAACAGCTTTTTTGGTCCAAACTCCCGGAAAAATTTCTGCTAAAATAGTATGATTGTTAAAATTCAATCGTAAGGCATTGGTTAAGTGAAATTTTCCACTTTTATTATCACCGATTAGGTAATACAATCCGGCTAAACGATATTCGATTTCAAATTCGTCAGGAAAAACTTCTATGGATTGCAGCAAGACTTCAATTGCAGAATCGTATTCGCCCAATTGTTGTAAAGCATTGGCCCATAAAATGAATGTATCCAAATTAATATCGCCGTTCTCAAATGCCTTTTTATAGCCTAATTCGGCTTCTTCATAAAACTGAAGTGCTTCATTTATAGCTGCATAACGTTTCCAGTAAAAACTATTGTCGCCATCAATTCCTAAAGCTTTATTGACATAATACAAGGCTTTTTGGAAATTTTTTTCATGTAGATAGAAATCGGTAATAGCTATCCATCCTTTGTCTAATAAAGGATCTTCATGTACGGTTTTATGATAATATTTTAATGCTTTTTCTTTGTTACCTAACTTTTCGTAACATTTTCCCATGCGTAAAAGGGCAAAAGAAGTAGCATCATCAATTTCTGTTGTAATGGTATAGCAGTCGATAGCTTCTTGGTAGCGTTTAAGTTTTTCAAGTGCTTTGGCTTTCTCTAAATAAGCCCCTAAAAACGTTTCGTCTATCAAAGTTGCATAATCAAATGCCCAAACTGCTTTTTCGTAATTTTTTAAAGCATAATATTGGCGGCCTAATTGGTGCCAAGCTACTTCGCTATATGGATTTTTATCAATGAATTGCTCCAAGTATTCGATAGCTCCTTCATTTTGATCCAGAAAGTCAAAACAATATACCACATTGTATAATGCTGAGTAATCTTGTTCATCTTCTTCCAGACATTTGATAAAAAATTCTTTGGCTTTTTCCAGTTCATCCATGAAAAGATACTCCATACCAATCATAGAATATACATCTGCATAATCATCGGTATATTTTAACGCAACTTTCAGGGATTCAATAGCTTTTGAATGTTCATCTCTCTTCGAAAAGATATTAGCTTGCTGAATGTAGATTTCTTCATTAGTGGGTTCAAGAGCATACAATTCACCCAGAAGTTTTTCTGCAAGGTCTAATTTGTCTTCGTAAACTAGCATTTCAACCTGTACTAACTTTAAGCCTGTGGATTTAGGATGTTGTTCCAACCCTAGTTTTAAAGCTTTTTTGGCTAAATTTAGCCTTCCGGTATCCATATAATGGAGTACAATGTCTTCGAATTCTTCCGAATCGAAAAAGAAAACTTTATTGGTTTTCAACATGGACTCAAACTTGGATAGTGAAAGGTTGTTTTCATCTTCATCATGACTCAATCTCATACGCTTTGCAATTTATGGTTTTGTCCTTACTAAAAGTAAGGAATATATTTGGGTCGATTTTTTGAATAGCAAATTGTTTTAAACAATTTAATTAACAATTTGGATTGTTCTTAACTTTCGTTTGCTATTTCATTTAGTATGTCAATAATGATGCCACAACCTTCTTTGATTTCTTCTTTTGATATTGTAAGCGGAGGTGTTATGCGAATTGCCTTACCTTCGAATAGTAACCAGAACATCATAACGCCTTTTTTAAGCGATTCTAAGATGACACGATTGGTGATTTCAGGACTTTCTGTCATGGCGGCAAGCATTAAACCTTTACCGCGAACTTCAGTAATAAGCGGATGAACTAAAAGTTCCCGGAACAATTGTTCTTTTTCTAAAGCTTCTTGCATGAGGTTGGTTTCCGTTATTTCTTGTAGTGTAGCCAATGAAGCGGCGGCTATTACCGGATGTCCGCCGAAAGTCGTGATATGACCTAATTTAGGATCGTGACTTAATAAATCCATCATGGTATCAGAGGCTGTGAAAGCACCAACCGGCATTCCACTGGCCATTCCTTTCCCCATGACTAGAACATCAGGAACTATATCGTAATTCATAAAACCAAATAATTTGCCGGTACGGCCAAATCCTGGCTGAATTTCATCTAAGATCAATAAAGCACCTACTTCGTCGCAACGTTGGCGTACTTTTTTCAAAAAGTCATTTTCAGGTTGAATAAATCCGGCTCCGCCTTGAATGGTTTCTAATAGAACGCCTGCAGTTTTGGTGGTTATTTTTTCTAAATCAGCTTCGTTATTGAAAGTGATAAAGTCAACGTCGGGAATTAAAGGACGAAAAATTTGTTTGCGCTCTTCATATCCCATAACGCTCATGCTTCCCATCGTATTTCCGTGATAAGCATTGTAGCAGGAAATCCATTGGCTTCTTCCGGTTACTCTTCGGGCTAGTTTTAAAGCACCTTCAATAGCTTCGGTTCCGGAATTGACCAAATAGGTTTTATTTAACGGTTCCGGTAGGTGAGTAGCAAGTAATTTACAGAACTCCGTTGCCGGATGTTGTGCAAACTCCCCGTAAACCATTACGTGAGAATATTTGTCTAATTGTGCTTTAATAGCATCGTTGACTCTTTTGGGTTGATGCCCTAATGTATTAGCGGAAACTCCGGCTACAAAATCGAGATAAGCTTTCCCGTTAGTATCATAAATATAGCTTCCTTTAGCGTGAGAGATTTCCATAGCCAAAGGATGTTCAGATGTTTGTGCCTGATATTTGAAAAAATCGTTAAGCATGGTAATTAAGATAATATAAGTTGAAAAACTACAGATTTAGGGCTGTTTTTCTACAGTCTTTTTATCCTGAGGTTTTGGATTGTTTTTATCGTATTCTAGAGTTTCCGGTAGTATTTCCATAGGAACATCTTCTTCTAAGGCTTTTTTCTTACTCTCAATCAAAATTTGCTCGTGGATTGTATTTTCTTCTTCTGGAAAGATGTCTTCTTTAGATTTAATTCGTTCGTCTCCTCTCCATATAAATCCTCTTAGTTTTCTGGCATTTTCAGGAAATTCGCTTTCCGGATAAAGGTTGCTTTCTACTTTGTTGAATGCTGTTACCGTTTCGATTTGGTTGTCACTAATTTGCATGTTGATCTTACTGCATTTTTTCTTATCTATTCCGATGAGTTCGTTATCATCATTATAGATATAATAAATAGATTCTGTATTTTTAATGAGATCAACTTCGCTTAGTTTATTGTCTTTGAACTTTCCGAATAGGTTTTGCCCTTTCATTTGGTTATAACCATTTTGGCTTAAGGTATCTTTTTGAACCAGAAAAGCATTATTCAAGACTTTCAATGAATCTAATTGTTCTGTTTGGTTATTACCGATAAGGTGCATAACATCACCAGTCATTTGATTGTCATTATTCCATAGAACAGGGTTTCCGATTAATTGTGTCAGCGCTGTTTTATTATTGGAATGAATAGAATCGCATTTTCCACTCATATCGGTTTTGTAGAATCGTACGTTGTTAAAAGCCCTGATTGTTCTGTCTTCCGGAGGACCGGTCACTAATATCTTTTTTCCGTGCATGTAAAGTGAGTCGTCTTCTACTTTTGTGATAATAACAGCACGTTTGGTCAAGATAATAGAGTCTTTTCGGGTTATGGGATTGCGCCACATTTCGGCATAATGCCCTTTAGCAACCATATTATTAATCGTATCCGTGATCTTGACGTTATTGACCGCTCTTGAGAAATTTTGAGACTGGTCATAATATAAATCGTCGCCTTCTATGATTTTGTTGTCGTATGTTATTGTAGAATTCTTCAGCAATTTTCCGGTATTGTTCTTGGTGTCATAAAAGCCATTTTCGGTATAAATAACATTTCCTTCATTCGTAATAGTGGATGGACCAAAAACATAAGCATGTCCTGAATTTTCGTAAAAATCCAGATGATTGGTCTCAATCTTTGCTTTCGGATTGGTGACAACAACTTTGGTGTTGAATTGGTATTTTTTTGATTGGACAAAGTATTTTCCTGATTTACTCTTTAAAGTGTTTTCTTTATTTATAATTGTACCATAACTGTTGTAAAAGGCAACCTGATTTTTTTTATCAAAATAGATGGTATCTGTTGTCAGGGTAGATTCTGGTGAACGAAGAAATACATCTCCGGTTGCAAAAGCTAATTCTTTTTGGCCGTCATATTCGGCGTAACGACTGTTTAATGTAATACTGTCTCCTTGATTAATACGGACGTTTCCAAATGCTTTGATGTAGTTTTCCTGATCAAAGTAATAGGCTTTATTACAGTTAATTTTTACACCGTTATGGAGAACTTTTACATTTCCGGTAAAAACGGTTGCTCCAGGGATTTCATTTTGATTTCGATCTACGAAATCAGAGTTCTCTACTATGATCTTTTTGCCTTCCTGCGGATTAGAAATTTGTTTTTTTGTTTCTTGCGCATGAAGAAATTGAACAAAACTTAGAAAGCAAACAATATATAAGGCTAATTTTTTCAAACTTTGGTATTTTGGTTCAAAAATAAGTAAAAACTCGAAAAGCCTTTGAGTATTAAGATTTTTTTATAAAAAAAGCGTCCTAAAAAAGTTAGGACGCCTTATGTGTTATTTTACAATAGTTTGTGTTCTATCCGGACCAACTGAAATAACTTTAATTGGTACTTCAACTTCTTTTTCAATAAAAGCAATGTAATCTTTTAGTTCTTGAGGAAGCTCTTCATAAGAAGACATTCCTGTTAAATCGGCATTCCAACCTTTTAACTCAGTGTAAACAGGTTGTACATTTTCAGGTTCAATGTTATATGGTAAATGATCAATAGTTTGTCCTTTGTATTTATAAGCGGTACAAACTTTTAAGGTGTTAAAACCAGAAAGAACATCACCTTTCATCATATATAACTGCGTTACTCCATTAATTTGAACAGCATATTTTAGCGCTACAAGATCTAACCATCCGCAACGGCGTGCTCGTCCGGTAACAGAACCGAATTCGTTTCCTACTTTTGCCATAGTAGCACCTACTTCGTCAAATAATTCTGTTGGGAATGGACCAGAACCTACACGAGTAGTATAAGCTTTGAAAATTCCGAAAACATCTTTCACTCGGTTAGGAGCAATACCTAAACCAGTACAAGCCCCGGCAGCAGTAGTATTTGATGAAGTTACAAACGGATACGTTCCGAAATCTACATCTAATAAAGAACCTTGAGCACCTTCTGCTAAAATAGATTTGCCTTCTTTTAATGCTTTGTTTAAATATTCTTCGCTATCGATGAAAGTTAACTTTTTGAAAGCTGCAATAGCTTCAAAAAATTCTTCTTCCATTTCTTTTAGATCATATTGTAGATCAACGTCGTAGAAAGCAATCATGGCTTCGTGTTTGTCGGCCAAAGATCTATAACGTTGTTTAAAATCTTCTAATTCAATATCCCCTACACGTAAACCGTTTCTTCCGGTTTTATCCATGTAAGTAGGACCGATTCCTTTTAAAGTAGAACCAATCTTGGCTTTTCCTTTTGAAGCTTCAGAAGCAGCATCTAATAATCGGTGAGTAGGTAAAATAAGATGTGCTTTACGTGAGATGAATAGTTTAGAAGTGATATCCATATCAAATTTTGACAAGCCTTCAATTTCTTTTTGAAAAACAACGGGATCCATAACTACACCATTCCCGATAATGTTAATAGCATTTTTGTGGAAGATTCCGGAAGGAATTGTTCGTAAAACGTGTTTAATACCGTCAAATTCTAAAGTGTGTCCGGCATTTGGCCCTCCTTGAAAACGGGCAATAATATCATATTTTGAAGTAAGAACGTCAACGATTTTTCCTTTACCCTCGTCGCCCCATTGTAGTCCCAGTAGTAAATCTACAGTCATTTTTTAGTAGTTAGTAATTATAAGTTAGTATTAGTTTGTTGTGTTATTTTCTTTTTTTGTTCCGTAAAAGTAAAGAGAATGATTTTGAATTTCAATGCCAAACATTTCTTCCATCGTTTTTTTAATTTGCTGGATTCTCGGGTCACAAAATTCAATAACTTCACCTGTATCGGTTAAAATGATGTGGTCGTGTTGCTTATCAAAATAGGATTTTTCATAATGTGCCTGATTTTGCCCGAATTGGTGACGGCGAACTAAACCACAATCTAGAAGTAGTTCTATAGTGTTGTATAGCGTTGCTCTACTAACCCTATAGTTTTTATTTTTCATTTTGATGTATAATGATTCAATATCAAAATGTTCTTTTGAATTATAAATTTCCTGAAGAATAGCATAGCGCTCAGGGGTTTTGCGATGTGCTTTTTCCTCTAAGTATTTGGTAAATACGTTTTTTACAATTTCTTGATTGTTATTGTTTTCCATTAGTTATAAAATGAAACAGCTACAAAGATACTCTTATTTTTTGAATGTGAAAAACATCTCCGGAAATCAAATACAAATCTTAATTTTGATATACTCGGTTTACTTTATCAACGCCGTCTACTTTTCGTATGTTGTCCATTAGTTTTTTCAAAACGGTATTATTAGGTACAATAACGGCAATTTTCCCTTTAAAGATTCCGGCATCTCCGCTTAAAGAAATGTTTTGAATATTAACGTGCATTTCGTTAGAGATTACTTTAGTAAGTTCATTGGTTAACCCTAAGGTATCCATACCGGTTATTTCTAAAATAGCTTTAAATTCTTCTTGAGATGAATCAATCCATTTTGCTTGAATGATTCTATAGGCATAGTTGGATTGTAGACTAATAGCATTAGGGCAATCTTTTCTGTGTACTTTAATTCCTTCGTTAATTGTGATGAAACCAAAAACATCGTCGCCTGGAATAGGATTACAGCAGCTGGCTAATTTATAATCCAGTTTTTCTTGCTCTTTACCAAAAACCAACATATCGTATTTTTTACTGATCTCGTCACGGTGAATAATTTCCGGTTGCGGATTAGGAGAACGTTTAATGGTTTTTTTGAAAAAGTTAACTAAAGTATTGTTCTTTTGGGCCGCATAATCTTTTAATTGCTGGTTGTCAATGGTTCCAATGCCAACGCGATAGAATAAGTCTAAGCTCGTTTGTAATTTAAAATAAACAACTAATTCGTTAACAACGCTTTCGGAAAGGTTTATTTTTAAATGACGTAGTTTGCGGGCTAGGATTTCTTTTCCGTCTTCACCTATTTTTTTGATGTCTTCGTTTAAGACATTTTTAATTTTGTTTTTGGCACGGGAAGTTGTTACATAATCCAACCATTGTGCTGTAGGCTTTTGATTAGGCGATGTGATGACTTCTACCTGGTCTCCACTATTTAGAACATGATTTAAGGGAACTAATTTGCCGTTTACGCGGGTTCCTCTTGTGTGTACTCCGATTTCTGAGTGTATGGCAAAGGCAAAATCGAGTGAAGTTGCACCTTTTGGTAGCGATTTGATATCTCCTTTTGGTGTAAAGATATAAATTTCCTTGGCATATAAATTGAGCTTAAAATCTTCAACAAAATCTACGGCATTAGAGGTCTGATTTTCTAAGGCTTCTTTTAATTGATTCAGCCAAATTTCTAAAGTATGTTCTTCGGTATCTCCGGCATTTTTGTATTTGTAATGTGCCGCATATCCTTTTTCAGCGATTTCGTTCATTCGTTCGCTGCGAATCTGAATTTCAACCCAACGTCCTTTTGGTCCCATTACAGTTGTATGTAAGGCTTCGTATCCTGTTGATTTTGGTGATGAAATCCAATCTCGTAATCGGCTTGGGCTCGGGCGATAATGGTCAGTTACGATAGAGTAGATTTTCCAAGCAAGGAATTTTTCATCATGCTGGGTTGCTTTGTAAATAATCCGCAGAGCAAACTTATCATAAACTTCATCAAAAGTGACCTTTTGAACACGCATTTTTCTTCGAATGGAATAGATGGATTTAGGTCGGCCTTTGATGATAAATTCGATGCCTTCATCATCTAAAGATTTAGTTAAAACATCTGAAATGGATTTGATGTAAGCGTCTTGTTCCTGTTTGGTTTCTTTGATTTTGCTTACGATTTCGTTGTAAACATCTGGTTCGGTATATTTTAGTCCTAAATCTTCCAGTTGGGTTTTAATATTGTACAAACCTAACCGATGTGCTAAAGGAGCATAAATGTATAAAGTTTCGGATGCAATTTTAGCCTGCTTGTAATCGACCATACTTTCCATGGTTTGCATGTTGTGAAGGCGGTCGGCTATTTTAATTAAGATTACGCGGACATCTTCATTGAGTGTCAGCAGCATTTTACGGAAATTTTCGGCTTGAAGCGAAATATCCTGATCCGTTTTTACTTTGGCTATTTTGGTTAATCCTTCAACGATTTTCGCAATTTTAGGATTAAACATTCGTTCAATATTTTCTACAGTGATATCAGTGTCTTCGACGACATCGTGCATTAAAGCAGCTGCAATGGAAGTTGCTCCTAGACCAATTTCGGCGGCAACAATTTTAGCCACAGCAATAGGGTGGAAGATATAGGCTTCTCCTGATTTTCTTCTTTGGTCTTTATGTGCATCTACTGCAACATCAAAAGCTTTACGAATCAGTTTTTTATCTTCGTCGGAAAGAGTTTGATAACTGATGCGTAAAAGTTCTTTATATTCTTGTGCGATTGCTTTGTTTTCTGCTTCTAAATCTATTTCTACCATGTCAAAAACTATAACTCTTTAAAGTTACTATAAAGTTATGAAATTAGCAATTTTATTTTAGAAACGAAGTAAACTTTATGGTAAATTATTATAGCCTCTTTTTATTTAAAATCTCTTTGGCGTTTGGCTTCAAAAAGTAGAATGGCTGCTGCAACGGAAACGTTCATAGAATCGATTTCGCCTTGCATCGGAATAATAATGTTTTGACTGCTTTCTGTTCGCCAAATTTGAGTTAATCCGGTTGCTTCTGTTCCTACAACTAAAGCCGTAGGCAACTTGTAATCTTGTGTGTGATATTCGGTTGAATCTTGTAGCGTAGCCGAATAAATATGAATTTTTTTTTCTTTTAAAAATTGAACAACTTCTTCCGATGTTCCTACGGCGATTTGCCGCGTAAATAAGCAGCCAACACTTGAACGAACAATATTTGGGTTATAAATATCGGCTCTTGGATTAGCAATAATCACGGCATCTATATTAGCAGCATCGGCAGTACGTAGAACAGCGCCTAGGTTTCCCGGTTTTTCTAAACCTTCAGCCACTAAAATCAGAGGTGTTTCAGATAGTTTTAAATCATTTAAAGCTAAAGATTTGGATTCGGCTACAGCCAAAATTCCTTCGGTAGTATCGCGATACGCTAATTTTTGATAGACTTCTTTTGAAATTTCTATTTTGTCGGTTTCATTTGAAGTTTTTAAAGAAATCAATTGCTTTTCTGTAAAAATATCGGGTAAAAACAGAATCGTTTTCAACGTATATCCGCCTTTTAAAGCCAGTTCAATCTCACGTTGGCCTTCAATTAAAAAAGTTCCGGTTTGTTTTCTGACCTTTGCTTTTTCCTGAAGTTGAACCAGTGATTTTATAAGCGGATTTTGAACAGATTCTATTTTTTTCATGTGTAATATTTAGTTTTCAGTTTCTTTTGAATCAGAGGTATCAATAGAAATGCTATTTTCTTCTTTGGTAACTTCTTGTTCTTTACTTCCGAAAATGAATTTTCTTAAAGCGGCTAATAATCCTAAAAGGCCGATGACTATAACTTTTCCAAATTTAGCCAAAATGGCAAAAAAACCGGTTTTTGCTAAAAGTTTTCCGGCTACAAGTCCTCCAATGGTCCAGGCTGCAACATTATCGGTGCTGGAATCAAAATCGGCATAACGTGAACCTTCGTTATATACAACGCTTTTGGTAATTAACGGAATTGATTCTTTTACTTCATTAAGCTGATCAATACCTGCTACGGCTGAAAGATTGAACATTCCTTTTCGACCCAAAACTCTTAAATCATAATTTAGAGTGTTTGTTTCATCGTCACCGAATTTTATTTCTTTTGCCCAATGTAAAACTTTTGCTTTACTATCGTAATATGGTTTTGAAGCCCAACCTATCAATTGTACTTTTCCATAGCCTAACTTTTCTCTTTCAATATTTTCGGACTCAATATCTTTTTTCAATTCTTTAAGTAAATCATCATAATCGATATCATTAGCATCATCATCTTTTACAAAACCAATATCGTGGTAGCTGATAACAAACATCCAACAATTTTGATTAGTAACGCCTAACTTTTCAGGTAAAATTGCTCCCAGTACTGTAGTATCTCTCATGTTTCCCCATAAATCTGTTAAAACATACTGGGTTTGTTCACTATCTAAAAATTTATATCCTTTAGGTATGGCTATACTTGCATTTTCATTGGTAAATTCAATTTTACCGGTTTGGTATTGCATTGAATTTTCGATTTGCTGATAGGCAATAGCCAAAGAATCTATTTCTTCCTGAGCTATAAGGTAATAAGAACAAGTAAAAAGTAATAAAAAGGTTAGCAGTGTTTTTTTCATATCATAATAGTTTAAAGTATTCCCCGAGCTTTAATTTCTAAATATTTGTTGATGGTATCTAAGGTTAGTTGTTCCGGTTCAGTTAAAACGGAATAGATTCCATATTTTTTCAATTCGTTGACAATTAATCGTTTTTCGAAAGCAAATTTTTCGGCTATAGTTTTATCGTAAATCTCTTGAATAGTAGTTGCTTTTTTATGGATTAGTTCATTGAGTTCTGTATTGTTAAAAAACACAACAACCAATAAATGGTTCTTAGCTATGCCTTTTAAATAAGGCAATTGTCGGTATAAAGCATCCAGTGTTTCAAAATTGGTGTACAACATCAGTAGGCTGCGTTGGTTGATGTTTTTTTTGATATCGACATACAAACGGCTAAAATCGCTCTCAAAGAAATCGGTTTTGATGTTGTACAAGTTCTCCATAATTTGCTGCATCTGACTTTGGCGTTTTTCAGCAACTATGATATTTTCTACTTTTTTGGAAAAAGTGAACATTCCGGCTTTATCGTGTTTTTTCAGGATAACATTAGATAAAACCAAAGTAGCATTAATAGCATAGTCTAATAAGCTTAAACCGTTAAACGGCATTTTCATGACACGTCCTTTGTCAATAATCATGTAAACATTTTGTGATTTTTCATCCTGAAACTGGTTGACCATTAGCTGATTTCGCTTTGCAGTAGCTTTCCAGTTGATGGTTCGGATGTCGTCTCCCTGAACATATTCTTTAATTTGCTCAAATTCCATAGTGTGACCAATACGTCTGATTTTTTTTAATCCGTATTGAAACAAATTATTCGAAAAAGCTATTAAATCGTATTTTTTTAACTGAATATAGGAAGGATAGGTAGGAACCATTTGGTTCTCTTCATATATAAAGCGTCGGCTGACTAAACGCAGCGGAGAAGCAGCATAAATGTTTAGTTTGCCGAAAATGTATTCACCTCGTTCGGTAGGACGGAGGAAGTATTTATAACTATCTTTTGCTTGGGTTTTAATTTTTCGGGTAATTTCAAAATGCCGTTGTTGAAACTGAAACGGAACTTCATCAATTGCTTTTACGTAAACCGGAAAAGTATAATAATTTTGAAGATAAACCTTTACTTCATTCTCATCGCCATTGGAAAACTTTTCGGGAGTTTGGCGCGAGCCGGTTACTTTTTTTCCGGAAGAAAACAATAATAGGATATCAATAACTGCAAAAGCTAGCAATACATACAATAAATACCAGGCTGCATTGTAAAACATAGGAAGAAAAAAAGACACTAAGAATAGTGCAATTATTCCCATAATGCAGTAAAAGAAGAAATTATTGATATATAGTTGCTTATAGAATGCTAGCATTGTTGGTAAAGATTGATTTTTAATTATCGTGGAATTTCAACGGTATCAATGATTTGTTTGATGATTTCGGTACTGTTAATTCCTTCCATTTCACGTTCAGGAGTTACAACAACACGGTGCTGTAAAACCGGAATTGCAGCTTCTTTTATATCGTCAGGTGTTACAAAATCGCGTCCTTTTATGGCGGCAAAACCTTTGGCAGCATTTAAAATAGCAATAGAAGCTCTTGGTGATGCTCCTAAATATAGAAAAGCATTTTCACGAGTGTTTAAAACAATTTTAGCAATATATTCGATTAAGTTAGGCTCAATGATAATTTGCTTGATTAAATGCTGAAAATCGGTAATATTACTTTTGGATAAAATCGTTGCAATAGCAGCCAGTTTATCGTCGCTTTTCAATTCGTTTTCTTTATTGAGAATATGAACTTCTTCTTCTAAATTAGGGTAACCAATATTAATCTTGAATAAAAATCGGTCTAATTGCGCTTCGGGAAGGCGATAAGTTCCTTCTTGTTCTATAGGGTTTTGCGTAGCAATCACTAAAAACGGTTTGTCTAATTGATAGGTCGTTCCGTCTGCTGTAATCTGGCGTTCTTCCATAACTTCAAACAGAGCCGCTTGTGTTTTAGCCGGAGCACGATTAATTTCATCAATCAGGATAAAATTAGAGAAAATCGGGCCTCTTTTGAATTCAAATGTCGATTTCGATAGATCGAAAACAGAAGTTCCGATAATATCAGAGGGCATTAAATCGGGAGTGAACTGAATTCGGCTGAAATCAAGTGATAAAGTTTTAGCCAGTAATTTAGCACTAATGGTTTTGGCAACTCCCGGAACACCTTCCAGTAAAACATGCCCATTGGCCAAAACTGCCACTAAAAGTTGGTCAATCATTTTGTTTTGTCCTACAATTACTTTTGCTATTTCCTGACGAACTTGTACTAAGCCATCTTGCAAAGGTTGAAGGTCAATACGAGATTCAAAATTTACATTTTCAATATTTTCATTTGTCTCGTTTTGCGGATTGTTCTCAAAAAAGTTTTCCATTATAGATTTAATTTTTCAATCAGTTCATTTAATTTAATAACATCAGTTTCTGAAGCTTGTGTTTGTCTTCTTAATTGGTTGATGTGATGTACCAGTGTTGTAATAGTGTCTATATTTTTTCCGGTTTTTTGATGTAGTCTTTTGATGAAAACATCA
Source organism: Flavobacterium haoranii (assembly GCA_003246205.1). Taxonomy (GTDB): domain Bacteria; phylum Bacteroidota; class Bacteroidia; order Flavobacteriales; family Flavobacteriaceae; genus Flavobacterium; species Flavobacterium haoranii_A. The sequence goes on from QKBC01000010.1 coordinate 180,091, forward strand.
TCTAAACTGAAAGTGTCAATATAGTATTCGTTTCTAATTTTTTCAAGTAAATATTTAATCTTTTTTTCTATGATATCTAAATGATTTTTTTCCTGATAATACAGGTTTCCGATGGTTTTGGTAAATTCAATTGTCGTGTTTTTTAACGGTTCTATGATAGGAACTACTCGTTGGCGGCGTTTCGCATTGAAAATCATAAAGAAAATCATAGAAAAAATAGCTAAGAGCCAAGCCCATTTTAATGCCGGTTCGCTAAGAATAAATCGCAGTGGCGATTGGTCTAAATTTTCACTTTCATAGCGGTCAATTTTCCAGAAGATATTATCTTTTTGTGGAATTGTATTTAAGACACTTTCGACATAGTGCTGATTCTTTAGCATGTAATAATTGGTAAAGGCAACAGGTTGTGTATGTAAATAAAAGGAACCTTCACCAAAAGGAACTTTAATGAAATTAGTTTGTTCGTTTTCAAATTTTTTGCCATATTTCTGTTTGCCTAAAACAGTTGTTTTCGATGAGTCAATTCCTATGAAATAGCCGTTGTTAATACCTTTGTCGAAGTAGTTTTTGGTATTTTGAACCTCCAACCGCAAAGTATCGTTAAAGATATTGCTATAACTCATCTTAAATTTTAATGAATCCTTCAGAATTTGTGGAAAATCAGAAGAGCTGATAAAAATAGTATTTCCGTGACTGGCAAAATACAGTAGTTCTTTAACAGATTCATTGTCAATATTAAATTCGTTATCGATATATAAAACGGTTCCGGAAATAGTATAACTGGAATCTTTGTAACGGTATTTAGCATCTAAAAATTCGTAAGGACTTTTCCCAAAGCGTGTTACGGATTGTGGTTCAAAAAAAGAATCACTTTCGTTGTCGAAAATGTATAAACCAAAAGGAATTTTATCTTTGATTTTATACGTTTCACGCCAATCTACAGGTTTGGGACGGCTGGCATCAATGGCAATGATTGCGACCCAGATGAAAACTAAAACTCCTATGAATATTTTTAACTTTTTAGACATTCTATTTCTTTCCTATCGATTTTAAAAAGGCGTTTTGTGCTTTGTTGAAATCTTCTTCTGTTAGTTCAAATTCTCCATACCAACTGTATTCGTATACGTACGATAAAAAACGGAAATCCTTTTGCAACATGGTATCCTGAATTTCATGTAAGTAATCAGAATTGGTTTTTTCAATGTCCCATTCAATAATTTCCCGGTCAGAAAGTGATTTCAGTAACCATAGATAATAGTATCGAATGGCAACACGGAAATTTTTTCCTGCTATTGCATCTTTTACAATAGATTTAAAATCGATGGAATGGATATTTTCTTCAACATTTTCTGTTACTTTAATTTTTTTGGACGAACGGCTAAAAATCCAGCCGCCTTCTTTATTGATAATCATCCTTACAATCAGATATACTACAAATAGGATGACTAAAATAGCAACAATACGCAATATAATCTGAAATCCGTTTAAAGCATCTGATGCTGAAGCATTGCCAAAAATGTTAGAAATTAAATTTTGAAGAGCTCGCAGCAGTTTATCCCAAAAGCTAGGTTCGTTTATACTTTGTTCGGTTTCGTAATTAAAATCATTGCCATTATACCTTTCGGCGAGTGGAATTCCGAATTTACGATTAGCATAATTAATTGAATCAGTAGCTGTTTGCGCTAAAGATCGGTAAACGATTGCTAGACTAAAAAGACATTGTATGTATATTTTTTTTCTATTCATTTTAAGCAATTGCGATGGATTTTTTTACTCTTTGATGCACACGAAAAGGATAGATTAAGTAGTAAAAACCGATAGCTGATAATGTTAGCAGAATAATGAAGATACTTAGAAAAGTGGGCATCTCTAAAGCATATCGGGTAATGAAACCTTCTAAAAATCCGGCTGCAAAAGTAAATGGCATTGTACTAATGAAAATTTTAAAGCTATTTTTGAATCCTATTTTAAAAGAATTTAATCGGGAATAGGTTTTGGGAAACAAAATACTGGCTCCTAAGATAAATCCGGCTGCTGCTTCAATAACCATGGCAAAAATTTCCATAGAACCATGAATCCAGATACCGCGCACACTTTCCCAAAATACATTTTCCTGATAAAAGAAATATTGGAATGAACCCAGCATGATGGAGTTTTGCATTAGAATATAAAATGTACCAATTCCCAGAAAAATTCCCCAGAAATAAGACATGGCACCTACTTTTAAATTATTGAGCGTAATGCCGATGAAACTTCCCCAATTACTGCCGCTCTTGTAAACCGCTACAGGATTTCCGTCTTTAATATTTTCTAACGTCATGTTTACGTATTGATCGCTCAAAATAAGCCGCACAAAGCTATCATCATTATGAGCGGAAAGTACACCAATTCCTGTAAGAAGAAAAAAAGTAATGAAAGCATATAAAATATACCGGCGGTATTCGTAAACTAATAAGGGAACTTCAGTAGTGAAAAAATATTGGATTCTGTTGGTTTCCGTTCTTTTTGTTTTGTAAATTTTTTGATACGTTTGTGCTGCTAAATAATTTAAGTAAACAGTTGTTTTACTTTTAGGATAATAGGTTTGTGCATAAGATAAATCATTGACTAAATGAATGTATAAACTAGCCAAATCATCAGGATTTTTTTTAGCTTTGCCAAAAATAGCTTGTTCAAAATTAAGCCATTTTTCTTTATTTTGTTTAATAAACGCAACTTCTCTCATGGGAGTGCTAAAATATAAATTAAGATGCAATTAACCATAAACACCACACAAAATGTGAATATAAATTTTACAGCAGCTTCTGTTGGTGACAGGTTATTAGCACAAATATTGGATATTTTAGTAAAAGCTGCTTACATTGTTGTTGTCATTGTTTTTTTTGAGGCAACTGATTTAAGTAAGATTTTTACAGGTCTAGATCAATGGTCTATTATGGCTATTATTCTACTTATCGGATTACCGGTTATGTTTTATTCGCTGGTACAGGAAAGTTTATGGGAAGGACAAACTGTTGGTAAAAAACTTGTAAAAATCAGAGTTATAAAATTAGACGGTTATCAGGCCGGTTTTGGAGATTATTTAATTCGATGGTTATTTCGAATAGTTGAACTAACTGTTGGGAATGGTTTATTTGCTTTGATCGTTATGATAGTAAACAAACGAAATCAGCGATTGGGAGATATAGCAGCAGGCACCGCAGTAATTTCTTTGAAGAATAATGTAAATATTAATCATACTATTTTACAAGAGGTTGATCAAAATTATGTGCCGACATATTCACTCGTAATTAAATTATCAGATAATGATATGCGAATCATTAAAGAAAATTTTGAAAAAGCAGTTGCCGTACGGGATTATAATACAATTATAAAATTACGAGAAAAGATCATTGAAGTTACGGGGATAAAGAATCAATCCGGAAATGATCAGGATTTTATCAGAACACTATTAAAGGATTACAATTATTATACACAAAATATGTAATTAATAGGTGAGGTATAAATATCCCGTTAATGGATCCGGGTAGTTCTCATCATTAAGATATAGAATGTAAAAATAAGTTCCTTCAGGAGCTTTGTTACCACCAATACCGTCTTTAACATATCCATCCCAATTCGGAACATTATTGTTACCGGTCCATAATAGTTTACCCCAACGATTGTAGATTTCTAACTTAAAGTCTGTAAAAATATCACGTAATCCATCAATGAAAAAATCGTCATTATAACCGTCATTATTGACCGAAACTGCATTATAGACCGTTGGAGGACAATTTCGGGTTATCAGGTTAAATGAGGTAATACTATAACAGCCAAAATCATTTTCAATTCTGACGTATAAAGTTTGTGGAGTAGTTAATGCTTCGTAGGTATTTGTGTTGGTAATTTCATTTTGTTTGTTTTCGGCATCTTCATAGGTGCTATAAAAGGAAACTAAATCATCGGGATTAACTTTTACTGAATCCTCATAATCTGCAAAATCAAAAATACCTTTGGTAAAACCTAAATTACAAGAATATAAGTCTTCTAAAGCATTAAACAAAGGCGATAACCATTGCGTTATTTCTATTTCAGAAGTATTGTTGTTTTCGTTTAATTCTGTCACCGCTCCATTATAGTCTACATCGGCTACTAAAGTAAAAGTTTCTGTAGTTCCTTCCGGAAGCGTTAATGTTATAGCGTTTTGTTCACTGCCTCCGATAGCAATAGGATTTTGAGTTGCTGCCGTTCCGATGAGTACATTATCAATATAAAAACCAATAGCAGTATTGGCAGGAAGTATTTCGGTGCTATTAACATTGTAAACCGTATAGTCAACAGTTATTTGTCCGCTATTACAAGATGTAGTGTAATCTTCTAAAGTAATAGTCGCATCGGGAAGTTGGCTGTTGAGTTTTACTGCTACTGTGTTAATCATGATAAAATCTTGAGAAGAAGTTAACTCGATCACTGCATTTGTATTTCCTATTGAAATATAATTTTCAATATCATATATGTCTAAATCCATGTTATATAATGTGTTGGATCCAGTAACGGAATTTGTTCCGTTAAAAACATTATTGTATGGATTTAGAGTGTTACTCAAAACTTGTCCATTTATATAAAAGGATTCTGTGGCTAATTGTGCATCACCTTCCCAAGCTAAAAAACCAGCGGTTGCTCCGTTATTATCTAATACATTTAGATTTGTCAAATTAATAGTGAGACTTTCAGGAACACCTTGTAAACCATCATAAATATTAATTTGATTAAGAGGTAAACTCGGATTTTCATAAACTATTAAAATTGCCCAGCCTGCAAAATTGGTTTTTCTAGTATAATGCAATGCTTCATAAGCAGAAATATCTAATCCTGAAAGTTCATAAACACCATTACCATAGCTTTGTACATAAGAGGTTATATCTTTAAATGCACTGAAATAAGTATATGTGTAAGGAGAAAAAACACGAACATGACTAAATGTTCTTTCAGAGGTTATTGCATTTCCATTTAATGAAACATCAAAATCTCCGTCTCCACTTCCTGCCCAATAAAGATAAGCTTTTATAACAGTGTCATTTGGATCTAAGTTTAAGATAGCACTAGAAGAAGTACCTGTTACTAGACCGGAAGAAAGATTATTTTCTGCTGTATTCATAGTATTTCCTACAAAAGTAAAATCGTAGCGACCATTGACTTGAGTATAAAGATCTACATTTTGACTATAGCCAAAAACAAAAAAGAGCAAGAAAAATAAATAGTATATTGATTTAAAAGTGTTTTTAGACATCTGAAATTCAGTTCTTGTTTAGAGTAAAACATTATAAAAATAATAAAAAAGCCAATAGCTTTTTATTCCTATGGTAAAAATTAGTAATTTTCCCCGTTAAATGAAGAAATCTTGAAAATCTATCAGGTTAAAAAATACGAAAAAGAAAACAAAAAGCTTTGGAACGAATTCGTTAGAAAAGCTAAAAATGCTACTTTTTTGTTTTATCGTGATTTTATGGAATATCATCAAGATCGGTTTGAGGACTTTTCTTTATTGATTTTTGATGAAAAGGAAAATATCAAGGCTATTCTTCCTGCCAATAGAGTAGGAGATACTGTATTTTCACATCAAGGCTTAACATACGGAGGTTTGGTAATTGATGAAAAGACAAAGCTTTCAGATGTTATTATGATTTTTGAAGCTGTTTTAAAATTTTTATTAAAATCAGACACAGCATTTCTGGAAATAAAAATATTGCCTTCTATATACGAACGTTTTCCGGCGGATGAATTAGAGTATTTAGCCTTTCTTTTGAATGCTAAATTAATTAGACGAGATACACTTTCAGTTATAGATTTGAATTCTGATTTTAAATTTTCTCAAACTAGAAAACAGGAGATTTCAAAGGGTAAAATAGAAGAATTTGAAATTAAAGAAGTAGATGATTTTTCTGATTTTTGGGATAAAGTTTTAATTCCTAATTTAAAAGAGAAACATCAATCAAAACCAGTTCATAGCCTAGAAGAAATTACGTTGTTAAAAAGTAGATTTCCTAAAAATATTCGACAATTTAATGTTTATAAGAATAATAAAATTGTAGCAGGAACTACAGTTTTTGAGACAGAAAAAGTAGTTCATTCACAATATATCTCGGGAAATAAAGTTTTAGGTAAATTAGAAAGCTTAGATGTCTTACATGATTATCTAATCTCTAATGTTTTTGCAACCAAAGCATATTTTGACTTTGGGATTTCTAATGAAAATCAAGGAAAAAATATCAATTATGGGTTGTTGTTTTGGAAAGAGAGTTTTGGAGCTAGAACTATTACGCAAAGTTTTTATCGATTTGAAACTAAAAAATATGAGGAATTAAATAGTATTTTATTATGATTAAATTTCTCGATTTACATAAGATCAATCAACCATTTGAAACACAATTTCAACAAAAATTCAAAGAATTTTTAGATAAAGGCTGGTACATTTTAGGCAATGAAGTTAAAAGTTTTGAAATTAATTTTGCTTCTTATTGCGAAACGCAATATTGTATTGGCGTAGGAAATGGTTTGGATGCCTTAGTGTTGATTTTAAAAGCCTATATTCAATTAGGAAAAATTCAAAAAGGAGATGAGGTTATTATTCCGGCCAATACCTATATCGCAACCATTTTAGCAGTTCTGGAAGCCGATTTAGTTCCGGTTTTGGTGGAACCAAAGTTGGAAACATATACTATTGATTCTAATTTAATAGAAGAAAGAATTACGGCAAAGACCAAAGCCATTCTTCCGGTACATTTGTACGGACAGTTAGCCGCTATGGATGAAATTGCCGTTTTGGCTAAGCAATACAATTTATTGGTCATAGAAGATGCAGCACAATCTCACGGAGCTAGAGCCAATTATAAAATGCCAATCACTAATTATCCGAAAGCCTATAGTTTCTATCCCGGAAAAAATTTAGGCGCTTTGGGAGATGCCGGAGCCATTACAACGGATGATTCCGAATTAGCAGAAGTTTTGTATGAACTACGCAATTACGGTTCAAAAAGAAAATATGAAAACGAACGTATCGGAGTAAATTCACGATTGGATGAATTACAGGCTGCTTTTCTCAATATCAAGTTACCTTTTTTAGATCAGGAAAATGAGGCAAGAAGAGTAATAGCCAAAAGGTATTTGGGTGAAATAAAGAATTCGAAAATTATTTTGCCGGATTGGGATAAAACAAATAAGCATGTATTCCATCAATTTGTGATTCGAACTGAAAATCGTGACGAATTAGCACAATATTTAAAGGAAAATGGAATTGAAACTATGATTCATTATCCGATTCCGCCTCATCAACAAAAAGCATTAAAAAATTGGAATCAGCTTTCGTTTCCAATTTCAGAGAAAATACATCGGGAAATCATCAGTTTACCGATCAATAGTAGTTTAACCGAAGAAGAAATAGCGGTGATCATTAAGGTCCTAAATGTGTATTAAATTTGAACGAATTTCAAAAAATAAAGGAAAATATACTTTTTAAAATATTCTCATTCAATAGTTTGAGTTTGGTTTTAAGAGTCGTGACCAGCTTTTTGACTTCGAAGGCAATTGCTTTGTTCATTGGAGCTTCCGGAATGGCATTGGTAGGTAATTTGAGAAATTTTCTATCCTCTTTAGAGGCTTTAGGAACTTTGGGCATCCAAAATGGAATAATTAAAAGAGTAGCAGAGAATTATTCCGATAAAAAAAAATTATCACGTTTGTTCTCAGTACATTTTTTAGGGATTCTTATCCTTTCCGTTATTTTAGGAATCGGAATCGTTATTTTTTCTGAATTCATTTCGAATAAAATTTTTGATCAAGGCAATTATTCAACGGTTCTGAGAGCTATCGGAATTTTATTCCCTTTTCAGGCCTTGAATGTTTATTGTATTGCTTTTCTGAATGGCTTAAGCCGGTATAAAAAAGTAGTTTGGGTAAATAGTGTCAGTTATTTGTCAGGATTAGTTCTTTCCGTTGTACTGATGTATTTTTTCAGGACAATGGGAGCATTATTGGCCGTTTCAGTTATAGGGCTCGTTTTGTTTTTAGTTTCTTTTTATTTTGTAAAGGAAGAAATCACCGGTTTTCAGATCGAAAACCTAAGAAGTAGCTTTAAAGAATTGAAAGGAACCTTGTCGTATGGACTAATGAGTTTGTTTTCAGCTGTGATTTCACCTCTTATTTATTTGTTCATTAGAAATTTGGTTATCAATTGGGACAGTCTGGATGCTGCAGGATATTATGAGGCGATGAATAAGATTTCGGCTTTGTATATGATGTTCATTTCTTCTATGATAACCTTATATTATTTGCCGGAATTTTCAAAAAATACGGATCAAATCAGGACTTTAACTAAAAATTACCTGACTAAGATTATTCCGCTTTTTGTTTTAGCACTGAGTGTTTTATATCTGTTGCGGATGTATTTTATTCCATTGTTTTTAAGCAAAGAGTTTTTGCCAGTTTCCCACTTGTTCTTTTGGCAAATGCTGGGTGATATTTTCAAGGCAGCTTCTTTAATACTGGGAATACAGTTTTACGCCAGAAAGTTAGTGAAGCCTTATTTTGTATTTGAAATTATTTCTTTTGCAACGATGATCTCTTTGAGTTGGTTCTTGATTTCGTATGCTAAAGTAGAAGGAGCGGTTATGGCTTATTGCGGAACCTATTTTGTGTATTTTGTAATGTTATGGATGTACTTTAACGGTTTATGGAGAAAACAAATAAAATAGGTATATTAATCCCTTGTTTTAATGAGGTTGAACGTTTTAAGATGCTTAACTGGAAAAAGCAATTTGAAACCTATCGAGATGTTGATTTTCTGTTTATAAATGACGGAAGCTCAGATCAGACTCAAAATGTATTGGATACTTTTGGTAAGGAGTTTGAAAATGTCTTTTGTCTGAACCTGTTGAAAAATTCAGGGAAGGCTGAGGCTATCCGGCAAGGAATCTTTCAGTTTAATACCATACAATATAATTATATAGCATATCTAGATGCTGATTTGGCAACTCCGGTTTCTGAATTGATTCGTATTTCTCAGTTTTTACAACAAAATAGTAATTTGGAACTGGTAATGGGGGCAAGGATAAAACTGACTGGAAATCAGGTAAGGAGATCGTTAATACGCCATTATTTCGGACGTGTGTTTGCAACTATTGTGAGTCAGGTGGTTTTAAAATTTCCTATTTACGATACACAATGCGGAGCTAAAATCATGCGTTCTGATTTGGCATACCAATTATTTAAAGATCCTTTCATAACCAAATGGCTTTTTGATGTTGAATTACTTTTACGGTTTAAAAGATCAGATCGTGAATTTGAGTTAAAAATTAAAGAGATCCCGTTGGAGATATGGGAAGAAAAAGGAGGATCAAAAATAAAGAAAAAAGAATTTTTTCAGTTTCCTTTACAACTCTTAAAAATATATTTCAACTATGTTTAAATGGATTGATAAAATTTATATTCCTTTTGTAAAAACACCGGAGGTGAAATTTCTCATTCTCTTTGGTTTTTTTTTCAGAGCCATATTGTTTGCGTTGTATTTTACAATTACTAAATGGCCGGATAGTTGGAGCTTTATGGAGTTAGTGCCGTATTTGATGAAGTTTGATTTATCTGGCTATACAGGAGAAAGAAGTCCGGGATATCCCTTACTGATTGCATTGGGTTTAGGAACTATGCGGTTGACAATTGTGTATCAGTTTATTATTGGAGTTTTAACTTCCGTAATCCAATATAAATTATTATTAAAATTAGGATTTCAAAATAAAAATGCACTTTGGATAGCGGTTTATCTGGAAACTTTACTGTATGTGTTTTTTTATGAAACAGCTATTTTAATTGAGAGTTTTACGGTTTTTTTATTATCAGCTGTTTTCTACATTTTAGCAGATAATTATTTCAATAAGCGAGATCTTAAATTAGAACTGTTGTTTAGTTTTCTTTTAGGCTATTTGGTTTTAACGAAACCTTTCTTTGCTTATATTCCATTTGTCATCTATGGTTTTAGTGTTTTGTATCAATTTCGTTGGAAAAAAATGATTAATCAAAAAATCATTATTTTGATTTTTCCTTTGTTAGCCTATTTCGGTTGGTCTTATGTCAATAAAGTGAACACGGGATATTTTGTTTCTACAACTTATTTTGGACTCAACATTTCCCAAAATTGTGTTTATTTCGCTGAAAAAGGCCCGAATGAGTACCAATGGATAATTGAACCTTATGTAAAAGCCAGAGAAGAAAGACTTGCAAATGGTAAAGATGTAGCAATGGCAGTTTGGCAAGCAAATGAAGAGGTTTACCAGTACAAATATCCTTATTTTCCGAAATGTTCTTATTACTTAGGAGAATATGCAAAAGAAACCATCAAGAACAATCAGTATGACTATTGGAAACAGGTTATAACTCGTTCATGGTTGGATTTTTGGCGGGTAAAGATTTATTGGGATTTTGAAAAAGTAAAATTAAAACCAGTTGTACGAACTATTTGGCGTTTGCAAAAGATCACATTGTATTTTTTCAAATGGAGTTTTCTGGCTTTAGTTCCTTTTTTTGTTTTCCGTTTTTTTAAGAGATGCAAGATCACTTTTGAAATAGTAGCAGTGACCATAGTATTTACCGGCTCTCTTTTACAAGGTATTGTAACCTACGGAACTAATGTAAAATACGCTTATCCGTATGAGTTCTTAATGGTTATTGTTGTGTTATTGTTTTTTAAAAAAGAAGTCAAATTGCCCAAGCAGATAAGTACTTTTTTGCAATGATTTGGTAATGATGTTCTCTCTCAATAAACTTTCGGGCATTATTTGAAATATCAATGATCTTGACAGGATTTTCAATTAAAAAAGAGAGTTTTTGGCTTAATTCGTTGGAGTTAGGAACAGTATTGATACAAACACTGTCATTTTGTAATCGGTAGTGTTCATAAAATTCGGCTTCAGCACCTGTAAAAACAACTTTTCCTCTGGCCATTGCTTCTAAAGCATTATATCCCTGATCGTATGCATAAATCTGATCCAAAAGAATATGCGCTTTATTGTATAACTGAATATATTTGGCATAAGGAATATTTTCAGTTACAATTATTTCTACACAATTCGGATATTTTTTTTGAATTTTTTCTAAAGCCTGCTCAAAAAACGGAATACCTTTTTTGTAATAACTCAATCGGTTAATGCCTAAAAAGATGATGATCTTATCTTCAAAATGTAAAGGTTCAAATTTGATTTTGTCAACATTAACAGGATTAGGAATAAAATGGGTTTCAAACCCCATTTTTTGCATCGGAATCTCATAATCAAGATCAGACGTAATGAGTGACTGACAATTATTTTTCAGCCATTGAAATGTTTTTCGATAAGAAGACTTTCTGTATTTTAATGGAAACTGAAATAGTTTTTTAAGGTTAGGATTCTCAAAATAAGGCGTTAAAATAGAATACTTAAGTTCTTTTTTGAAAAGATAGTCCACAACAGGCGTTTCGTCTCCGCAGATTAGTAAACTTCTACTTTTTATTTTTTTGAACAATTTTTGATACAGCCATCGGCTCAGTACCGGATAGGTTTCTAAAGCGTCCGAATTGATAAGTTGAATATGGTCGTAATCGGAAAATTGAGGTAGTAAGAAATAAAAACGGATCGCTTTTTCAAGTTTTTCTAAATTAATGAGCTGTAGTTTTCGCAGTAGCTTGTGAATATAGATGATCGGTTTAGTATGTGCAAAAGAAGCGTAGATAGAATGATCTACTGGAAATTGTTTGAATTTATCGCCGCAACCTACAATGGCAACCTCATGACCTAAAGTTTGTAACCCTTCCTTTAAAGAATTGTGCAATCTGCTGTATTCACCAACTAAAAGGATTCGCATATAATTAATTCTAAAATATTCTAATTTCTAATTACATTTGTGTAAATATACTACAATTTGAGTGTGCTCTACCAACAAAATGATTTAGAAATTCTAGTTTCGACGATGAATCAGAAGGATTTCGGTTTTTTATACCGAATGTTTCCCGGTGATTTATGGCAATCTGTTTCTATTTTGGTAGTGAACCAAACCGACGGAGAAGAATTACAGTCTCATTTTGAAAATGTGAAAGTGGTGAATTGTAACGAATTCGGGCTTTCAAAGAGTAGAAATATAGCTTTGCAACATGCTGAAAAAGATTTGGTCCTGCTTGCCGATGATGATGTTGTTTTTAAACGTGATTTTATTTCCACATTATTGAATATGTTTAATAAAAATCCTTTTACAGATGTTGTCCGGTTCCAGTATACTCAAAATGGAAAACAAACCAAGAAATATCCGAAAACTTTTCAACAGCATTTGAACTGGTTCCAGGTTTTAGATGTTTCCTCAGTAGAATTGGCGTTTAAAAGAAAAGCTGTTATAGAAAGTAATGTTAGGTTTGATGAACATTTCGGTATCGGAGCTCTTTTTCCGATAGGTGAAGAAGCCATTTTCTTGTCAGATTTGAAAGGTAAAAAGTTCAGAATAGGCTGTGAGCCAAAAGTCATTTTAGACCATCCGTACGAAACAACAAGTGTAAAATTAAATAGCGATAAGCTCTATTTTAATCAAAGTGCTGTTTTTTTTAGAATTTTCAGGAATAAATATGTACTTTGGATTTTCTTAAAACTATTTTTTGATCTTAAACAAAGTAAAATCAGGATCAATCAGATTCCTAATTTAATTTCACAGGCTATAAAAGGTAAGAAGCAGTATGTCAAAAATTCAAGATTGTAAAATAATTGCTATCCCGAAAATCCATGATCCGAGAGGAAATTTGTCGGTTATAGAGAAACAAGTCATTCCTTTTGAAATGAAGCGTGTGTATTATTTGTATGATGTTCCGGCCGGAGCAGAACGTGGCGGACATTCGCATAAAGAGCAACAAGAATTTTTGGTGGCTTTATCAGGAAGTTTTGAAGTGATATTAAATGACGGAAAAGAAGAGAAGACAGTCGTTTTAAATAAACCTTATGAGGGTTTGTTGATCACAAATACTATTTGGCGCGAATTGCGTAATTTTTCGTCAGGCTCAGTATGTCTGGTTATTGCTTCAGATGTATTTGAAGAAGAAGATTATATTCGAGATTTTAAAGATTTTATAATTGAAAAAAATCAATTGTAAATACTAAAATCGATTCCTTTTTTGCGCAACCAGCGTTTAATTTGCAGTAAAGTATTGGAAAGACCAATGGGAAGCCACAAAATCAGCTTTGAAGGCCAAGAAATGTTTTTAGAATCAGTATTTTGGATATACAAATCACACTGTTTTTGGTCGCCTGCCAACTTGTATTGAATGGCATATTCTACGCGATACATATCTAAGAATTTTTTCAAATCTTCATTTGTTTTTTCAAAAGAAGCAAACTGATTAAAATCCATTAGTGTTTTTTGAAAGACATGAGTTTTTGAAAGTTGATTGTCTAACGAAAAATTATATTCAACTGTAAACTTTGAAGTAAGAGCAACCGGATATTCAATAGCAATTTTAGTATAAAGTTCTAAATCTTGACCACTTGAAACTTTTGGGTTAAATTTTTTTTCGGTAACAATAAATTTAGGAATCATTAAAGAAGAGGTTAATCCAATTCGATAAGGCAGACTGGCTTCAAAGAAATTTCCAACCACACCTCTAAAATCATCCGCAATATTTTTGTAAAACGTTTTAACGACTTTATGGTCTGCTATTTTCATGTAATAACGACTGGCATATAATCCACAATTGGGAAACTCAGAACTCAATTGGTACAATTCCTCCAAATGATTGGGAAACCAAATATCATCAGCATCTAAAAAAGCAATAAATGTTGTATTTGATTTTTCAATTCCTAAGTTTCGAGCTGCCGCAGCACCTTTGTTTCCTTGATGAAACAAATGAATTCTTTCGTCATTAAAAGATTCTATAATAGCTACCGAATCATCAGTTGATCCATCATTTACGATAATGATTTCAAAATCAGAAAAAGTTTGATTGATGACAGATTCAAGTGTTTTTCTAACGATAAAACCTTTGTTATAAACTGGTATGACAACTGAAATTTTTGGCATTTATTTCGTAGCAACTAAAATAGTTTCATTTTGAAAGCCAAAGTAATCATTTTCGTCCAAAGTTTTAACTTCAATAGTAAAACCAACAGATTCTAAACGTTTTTTTAATCCTGTAACAGAATAAATGCGAACATGGTCTTCTTGTCCGAAATGAAGTAATCGATCTTTTTCTGATGTAATGGTTTCATCTTCGTAAATTTCTCCCTTTTTAAAAGGAGTTTGAATTAAAATGGTTCCGGTTGGTTTTAAGATGCGAAATAATTCTTTCATAGCCGCAATATCATTGGTCACATGCTCTAAAATATGATAACAAAGAATCAAATCAAAAGAAGAATCAGGAGAAGCTATTTTAGTAATATCATACTCGTATTCAGATATAAAATCACCTGATAAATCGGAAGCATGATAATCCTTATTTTGTATATTTTTCCATTTTCGGTATAAACTTCTGGAAGGGGAGAAGTCTAAAATGGAATGTACTTGAGTTAAATAGTCGGTAGAAATGATTTCCCAAAGTCTTCTGTCTCGGGACAAACTGCCACAATTAGGACAAAGTTTATCATTATTTTCTAAAATAACCCATTCTTTATTTTTAAAATGGCAAACCAAACATTCATGTTGGCTTCCTTTTTTAGATAAAGCAAAAAAACTCCGTAAACCGGGTTCAATGGTATAAAGTACTTTATTAGGAATAAGGCGACGGATAATTTTTTTGAGAGAATTATACATTTTATTTTGGGCTAATAGTGCAAAAATAGCCTAATTTATAAAGGAAAAACAGATTTAGATTTGGTTTTTTTGAAATTAGATTGTTTCGTATGCTTTTTTCAAATTGTTTAAATAAAAATCTGAAAAGACCTAAGAATCCGGATTTTTTTAAAAACAAATAACTTGAACCTAATTTTGTGTCTTCGTATTCTAATCGTTGGTTCTGAATCAGAAAATGAAGGTTTTCAATAGCTTGTTCTGTCTTTTTCATAAAAACAGAATTAGTTTCCACATTAAGATGGATTAAAGGATTTTCAAAATGATCGACAGAAATATTCCGGTGCTTTAAATATTTTAAGAAAACAACATCTTCATAGCCATATTCCGTTATGTATTCCGGAAACCGAATCGTTTGAAAAAGTTCTTTTTTAAGTGCCAGATTCCAAGTAAATACAAATTGATACGGATTTTTTCTTCGGAAATCTAACTTTTTTACTTCAGTTTTCGTTCCATATAACCAACGAAGCTTATTTTCTGCAAAAGGTTCTTCCGGATATAAAACGCCTCCGAACACTACACTTTTATCAGTTTGCTTAAGAATGGTTACCCAATTTTTGAGGTAATCATCTTGTTTTGGCATAGCATCGGCTTCTTGAATTAATACCCAATCGTATTGCGATTGCTCTACTAAAAAATTAATATTTTGGCCGCGTCCTAAGTTCTTTTCGTTTTTTAGATAAGTGCAGTGTGATAAATGCGCGATTTTTTCATTTTCCGCTAAAATATTCCGACTGTCATCTCCTACAATGATTTCATAATCAAAAGGTAAAGCATCTGCTTGGTTTTTTAACTCCTTGACTAATGGCAATACATTGTATTCGTATGTAGGAATCAGAATAGAAAGCATATTTATACCGTTCTTTGAACTACTTCAAATACCTTTCCTTCATCAAATTTTAAAGTTTTGGAAGGGTATTTCAATAATAAAGCATAATCATGAGTAGCCATGATAATAGTTTTACCGTTAGCATTGATTTTTCTTAGTAGTTCCATTACTTCAACACTGGTTTGCGGATCAAGGTTTCCGGTAGGTTCATCAGCCAGAATCAAATCCGGGTCATTAAGTAAGGCTCTGGCAATGGCAATACGTTGTTGTTCTCCGCCTGAAAGTTGGTGCGGCATTTTGTTGATGTAGTGCTTCAATCCTACTTTTTCCAACACTTCATCAATTTTAAGATTAATTTCAGCCTTGTCGGTCCAACCTGTGGCTTTCAGAACGAAAAGAAGGTTTTCTTTGATGTTTCTATCCGGTAAAAGTTTAAAATCTTGAAAAACAACGCCTAATTTTCTCCTCAAGTAAGGAATGTTCTTTTCTTTTAAGCCGTCTAAATCATAGCCAACAATTCTTCCTTCTCCTTCTTTTAAAGGCAAATCAGCATATAAAGTCTTTAAAAAACTACTCTTTCCTGCTCCGGTTTTACCAATCAAATAAATAAAATCTCCTCGTTTAACTTCTAAGTTAATATTGGTTAATACCGGATTTTTTTCTTGGTAAATGGTAACATCTTTTAAAGAGAGAATGCTTGTGGACATAATTTTAAGACAGATTTTGGTGTAAAAGTAAGAACTAAATTTTCGGTTACAAAATTTTATTTCACTTAACGGAAAGTTCCTTTTTTTATTGCTTAATCCAAAATAGTCGGTTTAGAGATTCTATTTCGTTACAGTTAATAAATTGTTACAATAATCTATCGACACTTTTCGTTAATACCATAAGGAAATATTATCTTTGAAGACTATTACAAAAAACAAATTCTAATGATTAAGAAAATCAGACTAGCCTCCCTTTTATTGATGGGAAGTCCGGCTTTGCTCTTTTCACAGCAAACGGCCATTTACACAAATGAATTGAAAGAGTTTGACAGAGCAATTGAGTTGTATAAAGACCAACAATATCAGTCGGCTCAAATTATATTTGAAAAAGTTAAAAATCAAAACAAAAATCAGGATGTACAAGCTGATTGTGCTTACTATATCGCCAATTGTGCTATTCACTTAAATCAATATGGTGCAGACAAGCTTATTGAAGATTTTGTAGAAGATTATCCGACAAGTACAAAGCAAAATCAGGCGTATATAGAAGTAGCTCATTATTATTTTAATGAGGGAGGTTATGCTAAGTCTTTGGAATGGTTTGATAAAGCCGATACAAGTAACATGTCGAATGCTGACAGGGAAAAATACAATTTTCAAAAAGGATATGCTTATTTCACTTTAAAGCGAAATAAAGAAGCTCAGAAATATTTGAATCAAGTTGTTAATTCGCCTGTGTACGGCAGCCAAGCTAAATATTATTTAGGTTATATGTCTTATGAAACGGACGATTATAATTCTGCCAATCAATATTTTGATCAGGTTTCTGACCAAGATAAGTACAAAGAAAAAATGGGCTATTTTCAAGCCGATATGAATTTTAAATTGGGGAACTTTCAAAAGGCCATTGACTTAGGGTTGGCTCAGTTGCCTAAATCAAATGCTCAGGAAAAAAGTGAATTGTCTAAAATTATTGGGGAAAGTTATTTTAACCTGAAACAATACGATAAAGCACTTCCTTATCTGTTAGATTACAAAGGGAAAAAAGGTAAATGGAATAATACTGACTTTTATCAGTTGGGGTATACCTATTACAAGCAGAACGATTATGAAAATGCCATAAACCAGTTTAATAAGATTATTAACGGAAATGATCATGTAGCACAAAATGCGTATTATCATTTGGCAGAATGTTATTTAAAGACCGATAAAAAACAACAGGCTTTAAATGCTTTTAAAACAGCTTCCGAAATGGATTTTGATCTAAAAATTCAGGAAGATGCCTATCTTAATTATGCCAAGTTGAGTTATGAAATAGGAAATCCATATCAATCCGTTCCGGAAGTATTGAAAGCCTATTTAGATAAATATCCGGATACATCCTATAAGCAAGAAATCAACAATTTGTTGATCAGTTCATATATTACATCTAAAAATTATACAGAAGCTTTAGACTTATTAGAAAAAAATAAATCGCCCGAAAATCGCTTAGCTTACCAAAAAGTAGCTTTTTATAGAGGATTAGAGCTTTTTACAGATGGAAATTATCAGGCGGCTTTTGACCTGTTTAAAAAGTCGATCTCTGAAAACAAAGATTTTAAATTTACGGCTCGTGCGACCTTTTGGAAGGCTGAAGCAGAATATAATTTAGAACAATACAACGAAGCTATGTTGAGCTATAAACAATTTTTAGGCTATAGCGAAGCGGCTTCTGTTCCGGAATATAAAAATGTTCAGTATAATTTAGCCTATGCTTATTTTAAACTAAAGGATTACGATAATGCTATTAAATATTTTACAGATTTCTTAGCGGTGGTTAAGAATGACAATGTAAGAAAGGTTGATGCTTATTTACGTTTGGGAGATTGTAATTTTATTTCCGCAAAATACTGGCCGGCAATGGAGGCCTATAACAAAGCTATTGAGATGAATAGCGTAAGTAAGGATTATGCTGCATTCCAAAAAGGGATTAGTTACGGATTCGTCGGGAAAAATGATCGGAAAATTGAAGATTTAGAGAAATTCATTAAAACGTATCCGGATTCGCAGTATGCCGATGATGCTTTGTATGAGTTAGGAAATACGTATGTGAACGAAAACAACGAATCAAAAGCTATTGCTTCTTATGATAAGTTAATCGCTAATTATCCGAGCAGTTCGTATGTTGCCAAATCGATTTTGAAACAAGGGTTAATCTATTACAATAACAATAAATCAGAACCGGCTTTAGTGAAATTTAAAAAAGTCGTAGCGGAGTTTCCGAATTCGCCGGAATCTTTGCAAGCCGTTTCAACAGCGCGTTTGATTTATGTAGATAACGGTAGAGTAGATGAATATTCAGATTGGGTAAAAACGTTGAGTTTTGTTGAAGTGTCAGATGCTGATTTGGATAATACAACTTACGAATCGGCTGAAAAACAATACTTGATGAACAATAGCAAACAGGCTATTTCAGGATTTAGCAATTACGTAGCTAAGTTTCCGAATGGCTTACATGCTTTACATGCTAACTTTTATTTGGCGCAATTGTATTTTGCGGATGGTTTAGAAAGTAATTCCACTAAACATTATGAATACGTGATCAATCAGCCTAGAAATGAATTTACCGAGCAAGCTTTAGCTCGTTTGAGCCAAGTGTATTTAAAAGCAAAAGAATATGACAATGCTATTCCGGTATTGACACGTTTAGAAAATGAAGCAGATTATCCGCAAAATAAAACGTATGCACAGTCTAATTTGATGAAAGCCTATTACGAAAAGGAAAATTATACAAGTGCTGTAGTATATGCAGATAAAGTTCTGGTAAATGATAAGGTGGATGACCGAATAAAAAGCGATGCACAAATTATTATAGCGCGTTCTGCAATTAAGACCAATGACGAAGCAAAAGCTAAAAAAGCGTATGCCGATTTGTTGAAAATAGCAAAAGGAGAGTTGGCAGCCGAAGCATTGTATTATGATGCTTATTTTAAAAATAAAGACGGAAAATTTGAAGAATCAAATAAAGCAGTTCAAAAATTAGCAAAAGATTATTCAGGATATAAATATTACGGAGCAAAAGGTTTAGTAGTAATGGCTAAAAACTTTTACGGTTTGAAAGATAGTTTCCAGGCTACCTATATTTTAGATAGCGTGATTAAGAATTTTGGAGATTATCCGGATGTAGTAGAAGAAGCTCAAACCGAGTTAGCAGCTATAAAAGCAGAAGAAGCCAAAACAAATTCATCAATAACAGAGTAAATCACTTTAAATGTTAACTGATAATCGAAAAAAAGAAAACGTAAGTATGAAAAACTTCAAAATATATTTATTAGGAACAACTGCATTATTAGCGGGCCAAATTTCTCTGGCACAAGAAAAAGACAATATAGGTTCTGAAGTTGTAAATGTAGTAAAACCTTATACGCCAACTATTTCAGATGCTTTTAAAGTAAAAGAAACACCGGTGATTAACGATGATGAAAATACGCAGAAAGAAGCAATCGAGTATAATATTTTTTCTTTTCCGGTAGCTTCAACCTTTACACCGGCAAAAGGTAAAGCAGCAGGAGTAGACAAAGCTGAAAAAGAGAAACTCTATAAGAACTATGCGACTTTAGGATTCGGAAATTATCCGACGATCAATGCAGAACTCTTCGTAACCGAAAATTTCGGGCGAAACAGTTACATAGGCGGAATGTTACGTCACTTATCGTCGCAAGGAGGAATTAAAGATGTTGTTTTAGATGACAAATATTACAATACTAGTTTAGATGTTACCTATGGTACTCGAGATCGCGATATGAGCTGGAATGTTGATTTAGGTGTAAAAAATCAGATATATAACTGGTACGGACTGCCTGTTGAGAATATCATCTTTACAGAAGATATGATTAATGCAATAGACGAAAGACAATCGTATAATACTATTGCTCTTGGAGGAAAGTTAAGCTTGACAGATAGCTATTTCAGTGACGTAAGTTTACAGTTCAAACGCTTTTCTGATGCTTTAAGCTCAGGAGAAAACCGATTTTATGTAAAACCGAATTTTGATATTGATGCTTTCGACCAAAAAATAAAAGCTAATTTCATTATAGATTATGTAGGCGGAAGTTTTGATAAAGATTACGAAGGAATCTCTGATATTAGCTACAGCAATGTTATTTTCGGAACTAAGCCAAGTATTTTATACCAACAAGATGATTTATCAGTTCAGTTAGGAGCCGGAGTATTTTATACTACAGGGAAATTTAACGGAACAAGCGATAGCAAAATATTTGTGTATCCTAATGTAAAAGCATCGTATAAAATCGTAGGCGATTTATTGATTGGTTATGCTGGTGCCGAAGGAGGATTAAACCAAAATTCGTATGCTGATTTTGTAGATCAAAATCCTTTTGTGTCACCAACACTTTATATTGCGCCAACAGATAATAAATACGATATTTATGTTGGTTTCAAAGGAAAATTAGCTAATTCGGTTGCTTTTAATGTGAGAGGTTCGTATAACAATGAAGATGGAAAAGCACTTTTTACAAGCAATCCTTATATCTATGGAAATGCTAATACAGAAGGTTATACTAATGGAAATTCATTCGGAGTGGTGTATGATAATGTAAAAACATTAAGCATTTTCGGAGAATTAAAAGCCGATTTTTCGAAAAGTGTAAGTTTAGGAATTAATGGAACATACAATAATTTCTCAACAGACTACGAAACAGAAGCATGGAATTTACCGCAATTAAAAATAGGAACTACTGTCGATGTTGATTTTGATGAAAAATGGTATGCCGGAGCCAAAATATTTTTTGTAGGCGAAAGAAAAGACAGAGTTACGGTTCAAAGTTTGGCGGCGGTTTTTCCACCGGAATTCACGACCAAAGAAGTAACGCTTGATAGTTATTTTGACCTGAATATGCATGTAGGTTATAAGTATAACGACCGTTTAACAGCTTTCTTAAAAGGGAATAATTTAGCAAGTCAGCAATACAATCGCTGGGCAAATTATCCGGTTCAAGGAATCCAGATTTTGTTAGGAGCTAACTACAAATTCGATTTTTAAGATTTCAAAATTCGTTATTCCAAGTTGATTGTTCCATGTTAAAATGTTGAATGTTCAATTTTGAGTAACGAATTTTCAAGTTTAGAAAAGAGTTTTCTAAGTTTTTAAAAACGGTTGTTTTGCTGAAAAACAATTTGAAGATTGTTTTTTACGAATAAATTATGTTTTTTTAAATTTATTTTATTGGAACAAAATCTAATGTTGAAGATTTTGGGCAATGTGGAGATTTTGAGAAGTTATATAAACTTTTAAAATAAAAATGACCTTCAAACAAAAAATACATTCGCATTACATACAACTTCTCGAAAAGAAAATTAAAACCCAGCGCAAGCAAATTTCTGATTTAGCAGAAGACGCTCAAAATGATGCAAAAGGTTCTGCAGGAGATAAACACGAAACAGCTTTATCCATGATGCACTTGGAACAAGAAAAGCTAAGCCAGAAACTAAAAGAAGCTTTAGAACAAAAAAGTATATTAGAAAATATGAATGTTTTAAAGGAAAACAGATTAGTAGGAATAGGAAGTTTAGTCTACACGGATAAATTCTTGTTTTTTGTGAGTGCAGCTTTGCCACAAACAAATATAGATGGTACAAATATAATTTCATTATCACTCGAATCTCCTATAGGAAAAGTGATGAAAGGAAGGCGAGTGGGGGACGAGTTTAGTTTTAATTCCACAAGATATACAATTTTAAAAATTGAGTAAAGCCGCTTTTAAGTGGCTTTTTTTATATTTAAAAAATCAAAATCCTTCTCTTAGAGTTAAAAAATAAAATGTAAAAATTGAAATATGTAACTAAAAGTAATTAAAATAACTTTGTTTTGTTTAAAATAATCACAAAAACATATTTTTTGATTTAAAAATATAATTAATAAACGTATTATAGTTTATAAAAAAAAGCTAAAAGCCCAACTTTGCTTCATCAAAATAATGTTACAAGCATAAAAACATTAAAAAATTAAAGTAAAAAAGATAGCAACGATATGTGTGGTATTTTAGCAGTTATAGGAAAAGGAAAAGATGAAGCTTTAGTAAAGCAGCTTTCTAAAAGAATGAGTCACAGAGGTCCGGATGAAAGTGATATCCATGTGACGGAGGCAGGACATATTCTGGCTCATGAAAGATTATCAATTGTAGATTTGCATACCGGGAAGCAACCTATTCAGGGAACTTCAACGGCTTGGATGGTTCATAATGGAGAAATCTATAATCACAAGAAATTAAGAGAAACTGTCTTAAAAAACCATACATTCAGAACAACATCCGATTCAGAAGTGATCGTGCATTTATATGAAGAATTCGGTTATGATTTCTGTGATTATTTAGACGGAATGTTTGCTTTTGTTGTAGTCGATGGTGATGATTTTATAGCCGGACGTGATCCGCTAGGGATAAAACCGTTATATTACGGTATTGATGATAGGGGAAGATATTATTTCGCAAGCGAAATGAAAGCAATTGCAGATCAATGTACTACATTTTCAACTTTTCCTCCGGGACATTTTTATACTGAAAAAACAGGATTTGTTAAATATTACAAACCAGAATGGGAAGACGCGGCCAAAGCAGTTGAAGACGTAGATTATAAAGCAATTCGGGAAACGTTGACTGAAGCAGTTAAAAAACGTTTAATGGCCGATGTTCCGTTTGGTGTATTGCTTTCAGGAGGATTAGATTCCTCTTTGACTTCCTCAATAGCTAAAAGACTGTTAGCAGATACAGATCAAGTACTACATTCATTTTCTATCGGATTAGATGAAACCGCTCCGGATTTGGTAGCAGCAAGGAAAGTAGCCAAATTTATAGGAACAGAACACCATGAGTTTTATTTTACAGTAGAAGAAGGTATTCAAAATCTTGAAAAACTGATTTGGCATCTGGAAACTTATGATGTAACTTCTATAAGAGCCAGTACTCCTATGTATTTCATGTCAAAAGCAATTACGGAAACCGGAATAAAAATGGTGTTGTCAGGCGAAGGAGCAGATGAAATTTTCGGAGGATACCTTTATTTCCGAAATGCACCTTCTGCAGAAGAATTTCAAAAGGAAACCATAGAAAGAGTTCAGAAGTTGTTTACAGCAGATTTGCTAAGAGCTGATAAATCGACAATGGCTCATGGTTTAGAAGCGAGAGTACCGTTTTTAGATAAAGATTTTCTGGAATTAGCAATTAAAGTAAAACCGGAAGAAAAACAACCGAAAACATATAACGGAGTAGAAAAATATATTTTGCGAAAAGCATTTGATACACCTGAAAAACCATATTTGCCGGATGAGGTTTTATGGCGCCAGAAAGAACAATTTTCAGATGGTGTAGGTTATAATTGGATCGATACCTTGATCGAATATTGCGAATCACAGGTAACCGATGAAGAATTTGCAAAAGCAGCTGAGTTATATCCATATAACACACCGTTAACAAAAGAAGCCTTTTATTATAGAAGTATCTTTCATAAACATTTTCCACAACAAAGCGCAGCTCAAACTGTGAGAAAATGGATTCCAAAGTGGCAGTCTAATCAAGATCCAAGTGGAAGAGCAAATGAAGCCCATGTAAAAGCAGATGTAACTATTGCTACTAAGGATGCCTCTAAATTGACCGTTTAATTTTTTTATGGTTATAGTTTGTTTTGATAATCGTCGACTTGTGTAAAACGAGTCGGCGTTTATTGTTTTTAGCCAGTAGATCTACAATTATGTTAATAACTTGACGATAAATTGCACTTCTTTAAGATATTTTTCTTATCTTATTGCTTATATTTGTCTGTTTAATAAAAATGAGAGTTTTTTAGATATGAGTGAAGAAGTAAAGAAGAACAATTATTCGGCTGATAGTATTCAGGCATTAGAAGGAATGGAGCACGTAAGAATGCGTCCTTCCATGTATATAGGGGATACTGGCGTTAGAGGTTTACATCACTTAGTTTATGAAGTAGTAGATAACTCAATTGATGAGGCTTTAGCTGGACATTGTGACACTATTTTGGTTACTATTAATGAAGATAATTCTATAACGGTTGAAGATAATGGTCGTGGTATTCCGGTTGATATCCATAAAAAAGAAGGAGTATCAGCTTTAGAAGTTGTAATGACTAAAATCGGTGCCGGAGGTAAATTTGATAAAGATTCCTATAAGGTATCAGGTGGTCTTCACGGGGTAGGGGTTTCGTGTGTTAATGCTCTTTCAGATCATTTAAAAGCCACTGTTTACCGTGATGGAAAAATTTGGGAACAAGAGTATGAAAGAGGAAAATCTTTATATCCGGTAAAACAAATTGGTACAACAGAAAAAAGAGGTACTACTGTAACTTTTAAACCGGATGGTACTATTTTTCAACAAACTTTAGAATATTCCTATGATACTTTAGCGGCTCGTTTACGAGAGCTATCCTTTTTGAATAAAGGAATTACTATTACACTTACGGATAAAAGAAATAAAGACGAAAAAGGAAATTTTAAAGAGGAAGTTTTTCATTCAAAAGAAGGTCTGAAAGAATTTGTAAAGTTCTTAGACGGAAATCGTGTGCCGATTATAGGGCATGTGATTAGTATGGAAAATAATAAAGGAGAAATTCCTGTAGAAGTAGCATTGATTTACAATGATAGTTATACAGAGAATATCTTTTCATACGTAAATAATATCAATACGCACGAAGGAGGAACACATTTGCAAGGTTTCCGTATGGGATTAACCCGTACATTAAAGAAATATGCAGATGCATCCGGGTTGTTAGATAAATTAAAATTTGAAATTTCAGGAGACGATTTCCGTGAAGGTTTAACGGCTATTATTTCTGTTAAAGTAGCTGAACCTCAATTTGAGGGACAAACTAAAACTAAATTGGGTAACAGAGAAGTAGTTTCTCCTGTTTCTCAAGCAGTAGCGGAAATGTTAGAAAATTATTTGGAAGAAAATCCAAATGATGCTAAAATAATCGTTCAGAAAGTAATTTTGGCTGCCCAAGCTCGTCATGCTGCTAAAAAAGCACGTGAAATGGTGCAACGAAAAACTGTAATGGGCGGTGGTGGATTACCGGGAAAACTTTCTGATTGTTCTAACCAAGATCCTGAAAGATGTGAAATATTCCTTGTAGAGGGAGACTCGGCAGGTGGTACGGCAAAACAAGGACGTGATAGAAACTTTCAAGCGATTCTGCCATTAAGAGGTAAAATCTTAAATGTGGAAAAAGCAATGCAGCATAAGGTGTTTGAAAATGAAGAGATTCGAAATATTTTCACGGCTTTAGGAGTTACTATCGGAACAGAAGAAGATAGCAAAGCATTGAATTTATCTAAATTAAGATACCATAAAGTAGTCATCATGTGTGATGCCGACGTGGATGGTAGCCATATCGCTACATTGATTCTAACATTCTTCTTCCGTTATATGAAAGATTTGATTGAGCAAGGGCACGTATACATTGCGACACCTCCTTTATATATGGTTAAAAAAGGAAATAAGAAAGAATACGCTTGGAATGACGAGCAACGCGACCAACTTTCCGCTGAGATGGGAAATGGAACAGCAGTGCAACGTTATAAAGGTCTTGGGGAAATGAATGCTGAACAATTATGGGATACTACTATGAATCCTGAATTCAGAACATTAAGACAAGTAAGTATCGACAGTTTGTCAGAAGCAGATAGAATCTTCTCTATGTTAATGGGGGACGAAGTACCGCCACGTAGAGAATTTATTGAGAAAAATGCTGCTTATGCAAAAATTGATGCATAAATTAAGGTATATCATAATGTTTTTACTAGTGTTTTGTTTTTCAAAGACAAAAGCACAAACAACATTAGAACAAGAAATAGGGTATCTGTTATCAGATGCCCTTTTCTATTCAGAACAATACATAATACCGGCAACAGACGGGGCTGTTTATCAGGCATCTTCAGCTTGGATGGGTACAGCAAAAAAAAGAGATAAATGGATTGTAGAAGCCGGAATATATGGAAACATATTTTTTGTTCCGAATAGAGATAGAACCTTTACCATTTCTAATAATGATTTTCAGTTTTTTGAAATTGAAGGAACAGCCAATGCAACAGTTCCTACAGCCCTAGGAGACAATCAACAAGTGTATTTGGTAGGGGATTTAGATGGTGAACAAATCCGGTTTAAAACTCCTGAAGGAATTAATCAGGAAACAGTTGTATATCCTTACTTGCAAGTTGGACTAACATTACCCTATGGTTTTGAAGCAATGGGAAAATATTCTACACGAACTAAATTAAAAAAAGGAGATTATCAAGTTTATGGATTCGGATTAAAGCACAATTTTAGTCAATATTTTCCATCACTTGAAGCTAAGAAAATAAATCTTGCAGCTATGGTAATGTATTCCAATGAAGACATTAGTTTTGATTTCCTGGATGTTAATACCAGTTACGGAAATCTGGGAATTAATCGTTTTACAGGAATTGTCGATACCTATCATCTTCAACTTTCAGTTTCAAAAGAAATCAAAGACTTTGAGTTAATGCTAAGTTTTATTACTAATGTAAGCAACTTTAATTATAAAGTGAACGGAACAACAGCTGAACCTACTGTTTTTGCCAATGCAATTAATAATTTGTTGCCGGAATTAGAAGAAACCAAATTTAATTATGTTGGAGAGTTGTCAGTCAATTACTTCTTTAACAGATTTTATGCGAAAGGAACTCTTTCTTTCGGTAAATTTGTAAATACCAATTTGGGATTAAATTATATAATCAACTAACTAAAACAGAACAAAATGAAAGTAACGGTAGTAGGTGCCGGACATTTAGGTGCAACTTGCGCTAATGTTATGGCGTATAGAAAAATCGCAAGTGAAATTGTATTGTTAGATATTGAAGAAGGAGTAGCAGAGGGTAAAGCGCTGGATATTATGCAAAGTGCTCCAACCGCTGGTTTTACTTCTTTAGTTATAGGTTGTACAAATGATTATGAGAAAACTGCTAATAGCGATGTAGTAGTTATTACATCCGGAATTCCCAGAAAACCGGGAATGACTAGAGAAGAGTTAATCGGCATCAATGCAGGAATAGTAAAATTAGTAGCAACTAATATTCTGAAATTTTCCCCTAATGCTATATTGGTTGTAGTTTCTAATCCGATGGATACAATGACGTATTTAGCTTTAAAGGTAACAGGATTGCCTAAAAACAGAGTAATCGGAATGGGAGGCGCTTTAGATAGTTCTCGTTTTCGATATTATTTATCACAAGCTACAGGAGAACCAATTAATGATATTCAGGCAATGGTTATCGGAGGGCATGGAGATACAACAATGATTCCGTTAGCTCGTTTGGCTACCTATAATGGATTGCCTATTGCTACGTTTCTTTCAGAAGGCGAGTTACAAGATGTAGTAGCTAAAACAATGGTTGGAGGAGCTACTTTAACAAAATTGTTGGGAACATCAGCTTGGTATGGTCCGG
This sequence comes from Flavobacterium haoranii, assembly GCA_003246205.1. Taxonomy (GTDB): domain Bacteria; phylum Bacteroidota; class Bacteroidia; order Flavobacteriales; family Flavobacteriaceae; genus Flavobacterium; species Flavobacterium haoranii_A. The sequence goes on from QKBC01000010.1 coordinate 207,923, forward strand.
GAGCTGCTGTAGCCTTTTTAGTGGATAGTATTTTGAACAACCAAAAAAGAATGATTCCGTGTTCAGTCTATCTTGAAGGCGAATATGGTGCGAGTGATGTTTGTATCGGAGTGCCTTGTATTATAGGTAAAAACGGAGTGGAACAAATTCTTGATGTTCAGTTAAATGAAGAAGAAAAAGAAAAGTTTGCTAAAAGTGTAGAAGCAGTGCAAAACATGAATCAGGATTTGAGTTCAGTTTTATAAGTTTTTGAGATTCAAAGATTAAAAAAACTATTGTCTGAGAGTTAGTAATTATTTCGGTCATAGAATAACAATATTTGGAAAAAAAACGAATTTTATTTTACAATAAAATTGGTTAATCCTATTGTAAATTATATATTTGTCCGTTTTTTATAAAAAATAGAGTAAATTAATATTTAGTAGTAATGCAGAATAAAGGACTAATTAAATTTTTCGCAGTATTATTTGCTTTGGTTTGTCTTTATCAGTTATCGTTTACTTTTGTAGCAAACGGAATTGAAAAAGATGCGAAAGCTTATGCAAATGGGGATTTTCAAAAAGAAGTATCTTACTTAGATTCATTGTCTAAAGAAAAAGTATTCTTAGGGTATACTTATGATGAAGTAAGAAACAACCAAATTAACAAAGGTCTTGACTTAGAAGGAGGTATTAACGTAATTCTTCAGATTTCAGTTAAAGACATTTTAAAAGGTTTGGCAAATGGTTCAAAAAATCCTGCTTTTAACAAAGCTTTAGCAGATGCTAAGAAGAACCAACAAGGAAATCAAGATTATATCGATGCTTTCTTTAAAGAAGCGAATACTGCAAATATCAAATTGGCAGATGCTGAAATTTTTGGTAACAGAAATTTAGATGAGTTAATCAAATTTGATATGACTAACGATCAAGTAGAGCCAATTATCAAACAAAAAGTTCAAGAATCTGTAGAATCGGCTTTTAAAGTATTAAGAGAGCGTATTGATAAGTTTGGGGTTACTCAACCTAATATTCAATTGTTAGGAAATTCAGGTAGAATCTTAGTAGAATTACCGGGAGCTAAAGATGTAGATCGTATTAAAAAACTTTTACAAAGTACTGCTCAATTAGAATTTTGGGAAACTTATAAAGTTGAAGAAGTGGGTAACTTCTTAATGGCTGCTAATGAGGTTTTAAAGAAAACAGAAGTTAAAGAAGAAGTTTCTGAAGTTAAAGAAGCTGCTAAAGGAATTGATTCTTTACTTACAGATAATGTAGATTCTACAAAAGTTCAGGTAAATCCATTGTTTGATAGTATGGTTATGCCAGGACAACAAGGAACTCCTTATGTAGGTGTCTTTAAAGTTAAAGATACGGCTAAAATTAGTTCTTATTTAAACAGAAGCGACGTTCGTGTATTATTGCCAACTGAGTTAGCTTATGTAAAATTTGCTTGGGGAAAAATTAATGAAAAAACTCCAGAAACAGTTGAGCTTTATGCATTAAAAGGAAATAGAGAAAACAAAGCACCTATTAGCGGTGGTGTAATTGTAGATGCAAGAGATACTTTTGATCAGTTAGGAAAACCTGCTGTTTCTATGCAAATGAATGGTGTAGGAGCTCGTGAATGGGAAAAGTTAACCGGTAAAGTATCACAACAAGGTAATGCAATTGCTATTGTTTTAGATAATATTGTATATTCGGCACCAGGTGTAAGCAGAGGTGCAATTAGCGGAGGTCAGTCTGAAATTTCAGGAAGCTTTACGATTAATGAAACAAAAGACTTAGCTAATATTTTAAGAGCAGGTAAATTACCGGCTGCTGCTGAAATCGTACAATCTGATGTTGTTGGACCATCATTAGGAGAAGAAGCTGTTAACAGCGGTATGATTTCATTCATTATCGGTTTCTCTTTAGTGTTATTATGGATGATCGTTTACTATGGTAAAGCAGGTTTCTATGCTAATTTAGCTTTGTTAGTAAACATTTTATTCATCTTTGGTGCTTTAGCAAGTTTCGGAGCTGTATTAACATTACCAGGTATTGCCGGTATCGTATTAACAATCGGTATGGCAGTTGATGCTAACGTAATTATTTATGAAAGGGCTAAAGAAGAATTGGATTCCGGTAAAACAGTTGAAGAAGCTATTAATTATTCATTTACTTGGAAAGGGGCAATGTCTTCAATTGTTGATGCTAACATTACAACTGCTTTAACGGCTATTATTTTATTAGTATTTGGTACAGGTCCGATTAAAGGTTTCGCAACTACTTTATTAATTGGTATTATAACTTCTGTATTTACAGCAATCTTTATCACAAGAATATTGTTAGATTGGAGTTTGTCAAGAAATGAAAATATCACTTTTGCAACTTCAATTACTAAGAACTGGTTTAAAAACTTAAACTTTGATTTCTTGTCAAAACGAAAAGTTGCTTATATGATCTCAGGAGCTTTAATTATTTTGAGTTTAATCTCATTGTTTACTAAAGGTTTAAACCAAGGAGTTGACTTTGTCGGAGGAAGAACATATCAAGTTCGTTTTAACCAAGAAGTTTCTGCACCGGAAATTACAGCTGATTTAGTAAATGTTTTCGGAAGTGCTGAAGCAAAAGTGTTTGGTAATAAAAATCAGTTGAAGATTACAACTAAATATAAAGTTGATGAAGAAGGAGAAGGAGTAGATAAAGAAGTTAATGAAAAGTTATATAACGGTCTTAAAAAATATTTACCGACAGATTTAACTTATGAGCAATTTGTTACTTCTTATGAAGGAAAACAATATGGTATTATGCAAGCCTCTAAAGTTTCCGGTACTATTTCAAAAGATATTAAAACCAACTCTATTTGGGCGGTATTAGGATCATTATTAGTAGTGTTCATTTATTTGATGATTTCGTTCAGAAAATGGCAGTTTGGTTTAGGTGCTGTAGTGGCAGTTGCACATGACGTTATTATTGTATTAGGTATATTCTCATTCTTCTATACTATCTTACCATTTAATATGGAGATCGACCAAGCGTTTATTGCCGCAATCTTAACGGTTATTGGTTACTCGTTGAATGATACGGTAATTGTATTTGACCGTGTGAGAGAATATTTAGATTACAACTCTTCACCGGATTTTAAAGGTTTAGTAAATAAAGCTTTGAATTCTACATTGAGTAGAACGGTAAATACATCTGCTACTACATTAGTAGTATTGATTGCTATTTTTATCTTTGGTGGAGAAACAATTCAAGGATTTGTATTTGCAATTTTAGTAGGTATTTTAGTTGGTACGTATTCATCATTATTTGTGGCTACACCGGTAATGAGCGATACTATGAGTGCTAAAGAAGCAGAACAAATGGCCTTAAACAAAAAAGAAGACTAAATATTAGATTATTTATAAATATTGAAAGTCCTGACATTGTCAGGACTTTTTTTGTATATTAACTTTCTAAAATTTATTCGTTATGAAGAAAATTTCTTTTTTCTGTTTGTTGTTACTAATAGCCTGTAATCAGAATGTAGTTGTAAATGAATTAAATGACGATTTGGTAAATAATAGGTGGTTGCATACAGATAAAAAAGTATTTGAGTTTGAGATAGAACAAGATGCGAACTATCAATTAGAATTGCATTTATCTCATGTTTATGATTTTCAATTTGAACAAATTCCTGTTGGAGTGTATTTGTTAGAAGGAGAGCAGATTCTCTTAGGTGAAGAATTGGCAGTAAACTTTAAAGATAGTAATGGTAAAGATTTAGGCGAGTGTTTAGGAGATATTTGTGATTTATATGTTCCTGTAAGCTCGCAAATAAATCTATCAAAAGGGATAAAGTATAGGGTAGAGATTCAAAATGATTTTAAAGGAGATTATTTGCCTAATATTTTAGGTGTTGGAATTAGAGTAAAGAAAATACAATAAAAAAGCCGAGTATACTCGGCTTTTTTATTATGAAATATAAATAAAATGATATCTAAGTTGTTTTCTTAGCTCTGAAAGCTAAATAGAAACCTACTAATATAAAAGGAATACTTAACCATTGTCCGGTTGAGAAAACACCTAAAGCACTTTCAAAACCACCTTGACTTTCTTTAACAAACTCTACTAAAAAGCGAACAGTCCATAATAAAATTAAAAAGATTCCGAAAATGTAGCCTAATTTATTTCTGGCGTCTGTTTTCCAGTATAGGTAGAATAGAATAGCAAATACAAAAACATATCCGAAAGCTTCGTATAATTGAGCAGGATGTTTAGGAGTTACGGCATTTAATAATTCTGCATACTGAGGGTTGTTTGCAATAGCATCATAAGCCTGATTAACATTCGTTATTCCTGTTTTTTCTACTGCAGATCTCGGGGAATAATAATCTCTGATAAATTTAATACCTAAAGAAGAAGTTGTTGGTGTTCCGACAATTTCAGAATTGAAGAAGTTACCTAAACGGACAAAAATTCCTCCTAAGGAAACAGGGATTACAATACGATCCAAAATCCATAATACAGGCTTTTTAATTACTTTTTTGCTATAGTAAATCATGACCAGAATGATAGCAATAGCTGCACCGTGACTTGCTAAACCTGCAAAACCTGTAAATTCCCAACCTTCGGCTGTTTCTCTGATAGGAAGTAGGATTTCTAATTTATGATCTTTAAAATAATCCCAATCATAGAAAAAAACATGCCCTAATCTTGCGCCGATAAGGGTTGCTAAAACAGTGTATACAAATAAATTGTCAAGTTTGTCTAAAGATTCACCTTCTCTTTCGTAAATGGCTTTCATAACATACCAGCCTAAACCAAAAGCGATAACAAACATTAAACTATAAAAACGAATTGTGAAAAATCCAAGATCGATTCCTTCAGAAGGGTTCCAAACCATGTTTAAGGCAAGCATAAAAATTTATTTTGGGTTAAAAATAAGGATTAAAATTTGTAAAGATGTTAAAAAAACTGAAATAAAAGCTTCTGAAATGTCAAATTTAGGAAGTGATATTTTTTTAGGGAACCGGATCATAACCGCTACCTCCCCACGGATGACAACTTAGAATTCTTTTAATAGCTAACCAACTTCCTTTGAGTAAACCATGTTTTTTTAGAGCTTCAACAGTATAATGAGAACAAGTGGGCTCATATCTGCAAGTGGCAGGAGTATAAGGAGAAATAGCAACTTGGTAAAAACGGATTACAAGTATAAAAGGAGCAATGAGTACAGAGCGAAAAGTTATTTTATTGTTTTTTGAACACATGGTTAAGTTTCTTGAGTAAAATTATTAAAAATAATAGTAAAAATGACTAAAAAAATATGCAACATGATTAATATCAGTTTTTATGTGGTATACGGGGCGTATTTTTGCTTCAGTAATTTTAAGATTTCATTTTTTTAAACGTTAGTGATAGCGTGTAAATTTTTTGTTTTAATTTATAGTTTTATAGAATTGTTAAAAAGAAAAAAGGATTGGTTTTTTGCCAATCCTTTTTTTATGAAAATCTAGTGTGATTAATAATTAAAAGTAGTTCCTTCTTTTCCGTCTTTTAGTTGAATACCTAAATGAGCTAGATTATCTCTTATTTGGTCTGATAGTGACCAATCTTTATCGGCTCTGGCTTGGTTACGCATGTTAATTAACATATTTACTACGCCGTCTAATTTTTCGGTATTTGCGTGAATCGCTTTTTCGTTTTTTATTCCCAAAACATCAAAAACAAAAACGGTTAAAGTTTCTCTTAGTATTTCTATATCATCAGCTTTCAATGTTTCCTTTCCGTCATGAATCAAATTAACAAATCTGATACCTTCGAATAACTGAGCAATTAAAATAGGAGTGTTAAAATCGTCATTCATAGCATCATAACAACTCTGTTTCCATTGTTTGATATCTAAACTTGAAGCTTCTGAAGCTTTTAGTTTTTCACTAAGTTCAATACTTTCTATTAAACGATTATATCCTTTTTCAGCAGCTAGGATAGCTTCATCAGAAAAATCCAAAATACTTCTGTAATGAGCCTGCATCATAAAGAAGCGAGCTACTCCGGAACTAAATCCTTTACTCAGATTAGGATTTTCTCCGGTGAAAATTTCTCTTGGTAAAATATTGTTTCCGGTTGATTTGGACATTTTTTTACCGTTTAGAGTGAGCATATTGGCGTGCATCCAATAGTTGACAGGGTTGTGACCTGTGCAAGCTTCTGATTGTGCAATTTCACACTCGTGATGCGGGAATTTTAAATCCATTCCACCACCGTGAATATCAAATGTTTCGCCTAAATATTTTGTGCTCATAGCTGTACATTCTAAGTGCCAACCCGGAAAGCCATCGCTCCAAGGAGAAGGCCAGCGCATGATATGCTCTGGTTCTGCTTTTTTCCATAAAGCAAAATCCTGTGGGTTTTTCTTGTCACTTTGACCATCTAGATCACGGGTATTGGCAATCATATCTTCTAAGTTACGACCGCTTAAAATACCGTATTTATAATCTTTATTAAATTTAATAACATCAAAATAAACTGAGCCATTAGAAAGATAAGCATAGCCGTTGTCTATAATAGACTTGATAATTTCTATCTGCTCGATAAGATGTCCGGTTGCGGTAGGTTCAATACTTGGTGGTAAAAGATTGAATTCTCTCAAGATCTCATGGAAATCAACAGTATAGCGTTGTACAATTTCCATAGGTTCTACTTTTTCCAACCGAGCCATTTTAGCAATTTTATCTTCTCCGTCATCAACATCATCTACCATGTGGCCTACATCAGTGATATTTCGAACGTAGCGAACTTTATAACCTAAATGTAATAAGTAACGGAAAATTACATCAAAACTCATAAAAGTTCTGACATTTCCTAAATGAACGTTACTGTAGACAGTAGGTCCACATACATACATTCCAACTCTTCCTTCATGGATGGGGGTAAATATTTCTTTTTCACCACTAAGTGAATTGTAAATCTTGAGTGTTTGGGATGTATAAAGTTTCATTTAAAAAGTGTATGATGAGTTTTTATTTAATTAATGAAATTTTGTTTCAAGTTTGATGTAATCCAAAAATTCTTTTCTAACGTTTACTTCCTTGAATTTTCCTCCGAATTCAGCTGTAACAGTACTGCTTTCAATGTCGCGTATACCTCTTGAATTTACACATAAGTGTTTTGCGTCAATAACACATGCAACATCTTCTGTATTCAATACCTTTTGAAGTTCCTGTACAATTTGGATAGTTAAACGTTCTTGTACCTGAGGACGTTTTGCATAATAATCAACAATGCGGTTCATTTTAGAAAGCCCGACAACTGTACCGTTTGAGATGTAAGCTACGTGAGCCCGACCCACAATAGGTAAAAGGTGGTGTTCGCAAGTAGAATACACAACAATGTTTTTTTCAACTAACATTTCACCGTATTTATATTTGTTGTCAAAAGTTGAAGAACTCGGTTTTTTATTAGGGTTTAATCCACCAAAAATTTCTTTTACAAACATTTTCGCTACTCGGTTAGGAGTTCCTTTAAGGCTATCATCTGTCAAATCCATGCCTAAAGTTTGCAAAATACTTTCAACATCTTTTTTAATTAATTCTATTTTTTGGTCATCCGAAAGATCAAATGCATCGTCACGCAAAGGAGTTTGAGCACTTGTAGCAATGTGGTTATTGCCAATTTCGTCTTGTAAATCCTCGTTTTGAATCATTTTTATGGTTTTATAAGCTTTTTAATTCGCAAAGATAATTAATAAACTTGAAAATAGTAGGTGCTAATGCGAAAATGGTTTTTTATGAGTTTTTTTGGATATTTTATTTGTTTTAAAACCTTATTATTAGATAAAAAATGTTAATTATTAAGAAAAAGGTGTTTTAATATTAAATATTTGTAAATTTGTGAATCAGACTCAAACTATAAACAAACTATATTTTAACTATTAACTAAATGAAGACAAAAATACTTTTTCTTTTTTTTACGGTATTAGGTTGGCTTAATGTCTTGTCGCAAGTACCTCATGTATCAATAGGTCCAGCTGCACCTGTATGTAATCCTGGAGATTGTGTGGATTTAGCGGCTACTTTTGATCAGGTGGAAACAACTACTACTTATACTGTTAGTTCAATTACTTATAATCCTGTAGCTGATTATGCCCCTTTTTTAGATTCCTCAATTTTGGATAATACATCAGATGATAAATGGTCGCCGACATATACTTTGCCATTTAATTTTTGCTTTTACGGACAATATTATAATAAAGTTTTAGTAGGTTCAAATGGAGTAGTAACATTTGATATTGCTGGAGAAGTAGCAGGAGGTACTCAAACTCCAGATGGATTTTGTAATTGGTCATTTTCTGCATCTATCCCTAATGCTAGTTTTCCTATAAAAAGAGCTATTTACGGGGTATATCAAGATACAGATATTAGAGAATCTGTTTTAGATGACGATAGTGTGACTAATGATATACAGAAAGTAAATTATAAACTTTTTGGTACGGCACCGCAAAGATATTTAGTAATCAGTTTTAATCAATTACCTCAATTTTCATGTCACGCTAATGCTGGTCTTCAAACTTCTCAAATTGTTTTGTATGAAACTTCAAATATAATTGAAGTATATGTTCAAGACAGAACACCTTGTACATCTTGGCAAGGAGGTGTGGGAGTCATCGGAATACAAAATGAAAGTGGAACAATCGCTCATGTACCGCCTGGAAGAAATACAGGTTCTTGGTCTGCTCACAATGAAGCATGGAGATTTACACCTGATGGAAATATAAATACAGAAGAGATATCATGGTATGAAAACAATGTTTTAATACCGGGTAGTATCGGTCAAGCGACAATAACAGTTTGTCCTACAGTGTCAACTGTCTATACAGCAAGTGTTAGATATAGACAATGTAATAATGTTGATAATATTATTACTGATCAAATTACAGTTGGACCAGAGCCTTTTCCATTAACAAACGAACCAGAAGATATTTTAATATGTACTAATGATTCTCCTCCTTATATAGTTGATATTGATCAAGATAGTTATATGTTAGGGACTATTGATCCATCTGGATACGGCATTACTTATCACAATTCTCTAACAGATGCTGAAAACGGATTCCCTTTTATAGATCCTTCAACGCTATCTAATTATCAAACTAATGGTAATGAAACAATTTATGTTAGAATTGAAGATTATCTTACAAATTTTTGTGTTATTTATACATTATTTGATATCAATGTTCAGAGCCCTCCTACAGGAAGTATTTCTTATTCAGAGACTGAACTTTGTGATACGAATGAAAATGTTTATGTACCAACAAATTCAGCACCTACCGGAGGGTATTATGTTGTAAGTCCTTCAACAGGTTTGAATATTGATACGACTTCAGGGGAAATAACTCCAAATGGAAGTCAAGCAGGAACGTATGAAATTGTATATCATTTGGATGCAAGTGGAGCTTGTCCGGAATATGATACGCCTATATTTAGTATTGTTATAAAAGAATGTTGTAGGTTAGATTTGATTTCAGCAGAAGGAACTGATGATCAAGTAATATGTTTAGGAGATACAATTGTAGACATTCAATACGAGACGGTGGCAGAAGTTACCAATGTTATTGTTCAAAATTTACCTTCGGGTCTTACTTATGATTTTACTAATGGGATTGTAACTATATCGGGAACGCCTGATACGACTATTCCTGGTTCTTTTACTTATAGTATAACTACTCAAGGATGTTCTAATGATATTACAAAAGAAGGTACAATTACTGTAACGGATGTACCTTCAGTACCGACTATCGATGTTTTATCACCAACTTGTACTTCTGATGGTATTGCTACAATTATAAACTATGATAATAATTTAACATATACATTTGATCCTTCTGGTCCGAGTGTGGATCTAACGACAGGAGAAATCAGTGGAATGGTATTAGGAACTTCTTATACAGTATATGCTACTTCTGGATCTTGTGTTTCTGGAATTTCAGATCCTTTTTTGATAGATCAAATGTTAGTTACTCCTGATGTACCGGTAATTTCAACAACAGCAGCAACTTGTAGTTCAGATGGAGAAAGTATAATTACTAATATAGATCCGTCGTTAACTTATGTATTTAGCCCAACAGGGCCAACTGTAGATCCAACAACGGGAGAGATTAGCGGTATGGTATTAGATACGCCTTATATGGTTCATGCGAATAATGGTGATTGTGATTCAGCAGCTTCGGCATCTTTCACTAATGATACGATGTTGATGACTCCGGCTGTACCGGTAATTTCAACAACAGCAGCAACTTGTAGTTCAGATGGAGAGAGTACGATTACCAATATAGATCCGTCATTGACTTATGTGTTTAGTCCAACAGGACCAACTGTAGATTCAACAACGGGAGTAATCAGTGGAATGGTATTAGATACACCTTATACGGTTCATGCCAATAATGGTGATTGTGATTCAGTAGCTTCGACATCTTTCACTAATGATACGATGTTGATCACTCCGACTGTGCCAGTTATTTCAACAACAGCAGCAACTTGTAGCTCAGATGGAGAAAGTATAATTACTAATATAGATCCGTCATTGACTTATGTGTTTAGTCCAACAGGACCAACTGTGGATCCAACAACGGGAGAGATTAGCGGTATGATATTAGATACGTCTTATACGGTTTATGCGAATAATGGTGATTGTGATTCAGCAGCTTCGGCATCTTTTACCAATGATACGATGTTGATTACTCCGGCTGTACCGGTAATTTCAACAACAGCAGCAACTTGTAGTTCAGATGGAGAGAGTACAATTACCAATATAGATCCGTCATTGACTTATGTGTTTAGTCCAACAGGACCAACTGTAGATCCAACAACGGGAGTAATCAGTGGAATGGTATTAGATACACCTTATACGGTTCATACAAATAATGGTGATTGTGATTCAGTAGCTTCGACATCTTTCACTAATGATACGATGTTGATTACTCCGGCTGTGCCAGTTATTTCAACAACAGCAGCAACTTGTAGTTCAGATGGAGAAAGTACAATTACTAATATAGATCCGTCATTAACTTATGTATTTAGTCCAACAGGACCAACTGTAGATCCAACAACGGGAGTAATCAGTGGTATGATATTAGATACGCCTTATACGGTTTATGCGGGTAATGGAAATTGTGATTCAGCAGCTTCGGCATCTTTTACCAATGATACGATGTTGATCACTCCGGCTGTACCGGTAATTTCAACAACAGCAGCAACTTGTAGCTCAGATGGAGAAAGTATAATTACTAATATAGATCCGTCATTGACTTATGTATTTAGTCCAACAGGACCAACTGTAGATCCAACAACGGGAGTAATCAGTGGTATGGTATTAGATACACCTTATACGGTTCATGCGAATAATGGTGATTGTGATTCAGTAGCTTCGACATCTTTCACTAATGATACGATGTTGATCACTCCGGCTGTACCGGTAATTTCAACAACAGCAGCAACTTGTTCTGCAGACGGATCAAGTACAATTACTAATGTAGACGGCACTTTGAACTATGTGTTTACTCCTTCTGGTCCGAGTGTGGATTTAGGTACAGGAGCAATTAACGGAATGGTGTTAGGAACTTCTTATACCGTTTATGCAGATAATGGAAGCTGTTCTTCTGCATCAAGTTCAAGTTTTGTAAGTAATCCTATGCAGTCTAATCCAACTTTTATAGGTGTAACAAACGGTGGAACAATTTGTTCAGGAGAAATGGCAGAATTTTATTTAGAAGGAACTCCGGGAGCCGATATATCATATTCTATAAATGGGGGAACTACTTTATCTATTCCTTTGGATGCTATTACAGGTCAAGCAACTGTTCAAGTACCAAACGCAAGTTCAGATGTCACGTTAACAGTAATAAATATAGATAATGGTTGTGTAGTTGATGTTAATCAACCGAATACAGTTACAGTTAATGCGTTACCAACCATAGCGTCTGTATCTAATGATGGACCTACGTGTGAAAATGAATCGGGTCAATTTACGATTACAGGAACGCCAAATTCATCAGTTGATTATATATTAAATGGAGTAGCGGGTACTGTAGCTACAAATGTATCGGGTGTCGCTATAGTTCCAGTTTCCAATGTTACTGTAAATCAGACTTTGCAGTTAGTTGAAATAACTAATAATACAACATCTTGTCATAGTAATGTAGGGAATAGCAGTACTCTGACTGTTAATCTATTACCTACAGCTAGTTTCAGTGTGGTGACAAATTCAGTGTGTGGTGGTTATGCAGGTGAAATTGATTTCACAGGTACGCCAAACGCTACTGTTACCATAACAGACGGAACAACCGAATATGATATTCTTTTAGATGCTAGTGGAAATTATTTAGGATGGCACACACCGGATTTAACAGAAGACACAACATTTACATTGGTTAGTGTAACTTCTGTTGATAA
>QKBC01000021.1 GCA_003246205.1 Flavobacterium haoranii
TCATTGGTGTATCCACCCGATTTTGAATATACTTTCAATCCATAACGGTTGAAGATCTCTACCTTCTTAACATTGAACCCGCTCAAATCCCAATCGTCATTCTTGTCATCTCCATTCGGAGAAACACCCTTAGGTATATCGCAAGCAATAACATCCACTACAAATGTTCCCTGAGCATAACAAACATCATCCGGAGTAAAAGTATAAGTATAAGAACCTATATTAGTCGCTATTTCTGATGGATTCCAAACACCTGTCAATTCATATCCTTCATAAGACTCTATTGGGAATTCTAAAGTTGCGTTAGCACAAATCTCAACATCTTCAAAAGAAACATATAGCTTATCAGTAATTGTAACTCCTAATGTTCCTTGCGCAGCACATTGCCCGGCATCAGGAGTAAAGTCATAGGTAAATGTTCCTGCTACTGATGTGTCTATATCCGTTACAATCGTTCCTCCATAAGTCCACTGCCCTGTATAGCCTTCTAATGAAGTAATCGGTAAAGTTACATTATTGGTATCTCCTAAACATAAAGTTATTGGACCAAATGTTGCTTGAACTAAATCTGTTATCGTAACCGTTAAAGTACCTGCTGTTGCACATTGACCAGCATCAGGAGTAAAATCATAAGTAAATGTTCCTGCTACCGATGTGTCTATATCTGTTACAGCTGTTCCTCCATAAGTCCACTGACCTGTATAACTTTCTAATGAAGTTGCCGGTAAAGTTGTATTATCAACATCACCTAAACATAATGTTACCGGATCAAATGTTGCTTGAATTTCACTAGGAACAACAATATCAAATAATAATGGTTCAGAATAACAATTAGTTCCTGTATCATGTACAATTAAAGTATAACTTCCAGAAGCAATATTTGCAAATGTAGCAGTTGTTTGAGTCGTTATATTAGACCCATCACTTAATGTATACTCATAATTTGCAGCATATAATGTATACACACCTACATTACTATAATCCCCAGTCGTAGATGTTGGATTACCCCAGTCTGTAAGAATCCAATCTGCAGGATCCCAAGTTGTTGATGGTAATGTTGTTCCTGTAGTTACCCTTTGGTAATCATAACCTATACCAGGTGTAAATGTATCACCATTTGATGTTCCCCAAACATCAATTTCTACATCTGTAATAGCACATAAAGCAATTTTATCATTATTGTTCACAGAAGCAGTACAGCTTGGAAATGATAAATCAGCAACAATACCTCCCTCATCAGGTCTGGAACCATATCTAATCACAACTACATCATCATTTGCTAAAGTACCACTTAAAGGTAAATCACAGATAGCAACAGTATTTCCATTTAGATATATTTTAATCTTATAATTAGACAAATCAACTACCGCTCCTGTCCCATTATATATTTCTATATAGGTTAAATAACCTGGTTGGCTATTTGTTATTTCTGAAATAAATAAATCTCCAGGATAATTAACTTGTGAAATTAAAGGAGATGTTACTTCTACTGTTCCTGTCGGTGTAGAACAAGTAGGTTGTGTAATATTAGCTGTAGGGACAGGCACTGTAACAATTGCAACATTAGCTGTTTCACCTGAAATTGTATTCATACAACCTGTTACATTATTAGTTATATTCACTAAGCTCACCTGAACATCTGTTGTTGAAGAAATATTCAATGTATAACTACCTGTTCCGTCTAATGTAGCAGAAGCATTTGCTCCTCCATTAACCGTATATGTTACCTCAGAATCTGGCGTTCCTGTTATTGTAAATACTGCATCATTTCCTATACAAGTAAATAAGTTTGAGGAAATACTAGCTGTTGGCAAAGGATTAACAACTACTGAAGCTGTATTGTCTATTTGTATATTACAAACTGTATTAAAAATATGTAATAGTAATAAATCTACACTACCAACAGCTGGGGTATCAACTGTAATAACAGCTATTCCGTCAGAACCTACCGGAATTTGGGCTACTGTTGCTCCTCCATCCAAACTATAATCAATATATGTATTAGGAGAAGCATTTATACTAAATACTGCGTTTTCTCCAACACAAATAGATGGACTAGAGATACTATTAACAGATAAAGTATAATTAGAAATTGTTACCGGATCAGGGTAAACATATGTACATCCATTAATAATTAAATTAAAATTACTATAAACGCCATCGTTCAAACCTGTTAAAACAATTTCTCCATTTCCATTTACAGCATAATTAACTGATCCTACAGTTGTAGTTGAAGTACCATCATTATAGTCATAAGAAACTTCTAGTTCATCTCCATTAGCAAAACCAGATATTGTGATTGTTCCGTTCATTGAATCACATTGCTCATCAGTATATGTAAAAGTTGGTATATCTTGAATCGTAAAATTAGCTATATAATTATTTCCATTATTGTTTATCAATTCAAATTCTCCACAACCAGAAGGATTAGTTGCATTCCCTTCTAATTCAAAATACACTTCAACAACATAGTTTCCTGATGGATTTTGAGTTAAATCAATACTTTGAGCAATGTTCTCCCATTTTTGATCTCCATCATCACAAGTTCCTCCAGAAGGGAATGTACCACCACCACTAGAACATGTTTCAAGCAAACTTAAATTAAGAACATTAAATGAGCCTGGAGTTGTAGACACCTCATATACTCTATAATACATATTGGCAGCACATACATTTGAAGAAGTTCCTTTGAAAGATTTTAATTGCGCTCCTGTCAAAATTAAATTTCCAGAATTTTGAACATAAGTTCCATAATTGTTATTAGTAAATACATTCGTAAGCGGACCAATAGCATCTGCTGTTGCTCCTGTTACGTTAAAAAACTCTCCTGGATTAGTAGTTTCACAATTATCTATATTCACTGCTGTAGCATAAGCATTATATGTACAAGCCCCTAATATTTCTACTTGATAAGTTACCGGTGGTATACACAAATAACTTGGATCTGGAGTAAAAATATAGTCATATATTCCTGCAGGCATAGTAGTATCTATCTCAGTTACCGGGTTGCCATTTAAAGTCCAAGAACCTGTCACCCCATTTGCAGAAGTAACTTCTAAAGTTGGGTTAGGTTCATTTGAACAAAGTGGAGAAGGTAACGAGAACGAAGGAGTGTCATCTTCATTATAGTTTAGTTCTACTGTTTCTAATAAAACTGAAGCAACTCCGTCGCAATCGGTATAAGTTGCTTGAGCTGTAAAAGTTGCATCTTCTGTTACACAAACTGTTATATCAGAATCGCTACTATAAAATGCTCCGTCTTTATACCATGCAAAATCTACAGTAGAAGCTCCATTTGGAGTAAAACGCCATGCTTCATTAGTTGTGGTCCAAGCTCCTGTATTTCTTCCCGGAGGTACAAAAGCAACAGTTCCAGCGGCATTCTGAATCCCTATTACTCCAACACCATTTTGCCAAGAAGTACAAGGTATTCGTTGTTGCACATATACATCAATTACATTACTTGACTCGTACAATACAATTTGACTTGTTTGTTGAGGAGTTGAATCATTACATTGAAATTGATTAACATTTGTAAAATTACATACAAAAACCCTACAAGGGGCTGTTCCTAAAATTGCATAATTTATATCTGCATTAGGAGAAACTGTACCCGGATTAATATCCTGATAAACCCCATAAATTGCATTTCTAATAGAAAAATCGGCATTGGTCGTTGGAATTGTCGAACTAAAACTCCAATCACAATTAGAACCTGCATTATGGTGATTAAAATCAATAACCCCATTAGACCCTACATTACAGAAATTATATTTGGTGCCAAAGAAACAGAAATCAAAAGGCAAAGGAATATCTCCAGACCAAACATCATCTATATTAACAGATATTTGCCCAGTAGTCCCATTATCACTTGGAATATAATCAAAAGAGAAAATAGGCAAATAAGGTATTGATTCAACAAGGTAAGTATCAGTTGTCTTAGCTTCAAAATAAGTTGCGGATAAATCCACGCAATTATCGTTTGGACAAACATTTATTACACCATTATCATTAGGTGTATCAATATCAATTGTAGAACAAGCATTGAGTCCTGATACCACAAAAAACTGTACCGGAACAGCATTCCAATCACTTCCTTCAAAATTTGGATCAGTAGGATCCGTTACAGAAGAACAAATAGCTCTAACATATACTTCATAAAAACCTACAGGAATACCTTGTAAAGTTACTGTTGGAGAATTCACAATTACACTTGTTCCATTTGGTGGCAAACCTGTTCCGATTGGTTGATACACCACTTCCCATTGTATAGCAGTTCCTGTTTCAGTCCAACTCAGAGTCACCTGATCTTCACTAATACCTAATAAGGTTAAATTAATAGGCGTAGGACATGATGGCGGAGTACCACAAGTTATAGTTGCATCCCATCCGGAAGCAGTAGTACTTCCATCCGAAACAAGTTCAAAAGTTAAACATCCAGTTACATCACTAGAAGTCATAACTGGAGGTATTGTAGTACCTGAAAAAGAACCTATTAATGTTCCAGAAGTTGAATCTCCATTATAAACATGTAAGACATCTCCCGCTGAAATTCCTATAGGCTGCAAATCAAAAGTATTAAAAGTGACTGTTACTACATCTCCTGAATTAGCAGGACAAATAGTAGTTATAGTATTTTCATTATTTCCATAGTTTCCACTTGCTCCTCCTGTATCATAAAAATGATCTCCTGCACAATAATCCGGTGTTGTTGTGAAAGTTGCTTGGTCAGACCATAAACTTACATCTGTTCCCGAAGGACAAATCGCTCTAACATGAACATCATAGGAAGTTATTGAAGATAAAGTCGTAAACATATAGGAAGGTGAACCTGGCCCTACTATAATTCCTGAATCAGAAGGAAGAGGACTAGGAGATCCCGCCGGTAAAATAATAACTTCCCATTGAACAGCTGAACCTTGTTCTACCCAAGTAACAACTGCTTCATGAGCACCAATCCCAGATACAGTAACATTTGTTGGCTGCGGACAAGAAGGTGGTGGAGAACAGATAACTGTTGCATCCCAACCAGTATTGGTTCCTGACCCATTCGAAGTAAATCTGAAAGTCAAACACCCGGTAGGAGATGTTGAAGTAAAATCATTTGGTAAATTATTACCTGTAAGTGTTGCAAGTACTGGTGCAGCAGTTGATGAACCGTTAAAGACCGTTAAACTATCACCACTTTCAATGTTAAATGAGTTAAATATCACTGTAACAACATCTCCTGCATTTTCAGGACAAATGGTAGTTACACCTATTTCATTATTTCCATAGTTTCCACCTACTCCCCCTGTATCATAAAAATGATCTCCTGCGCAATAATCAGGTGTTGTTTGTGCTGATGCTGGACCAGACCAAGCACTTCCGTCAAAGTTCGGATCAGTCGGATCGGTCACAGCTGAACAAATTGCTCTAACCCATATTTCATAGTCTGTAACAGAAGATAAACCATTCAAAGTATATGTAGTAGTCCCACTGGCAATACCACTTAAGGCAAATGTATTACCACTTGGATATCCTGATCCTGCTGGCAATGCAATAACTTGCCACTGAGTTGCAACTCCTCCTGTGTTATCAGACCATGAAACAGTTGCAGAACTTGAATTAGTACTTACAAGAGCAACATTTGTTGGTTGTTGACATGAAGCAGGTGTACACGATGCCATATTGGTATAAATAGTAGAATTTTGCAGTGCACTACTATTTGAAGGCATATTAAATATCTGAGCTGATGTTGGATCCAAAACCGCAATACCTACTTGATTTGGATTTGTTCCCCCTGGATTCCAAAACAATTCAAAAGGAATATTATTACATAGTAATACAACCTCGTCAATAGGGCCTGCACCAGAAGTAAATGTTGAACCAATTGTAGCAACGACAACTCCGTTTTGAATAACGTTCATTGTGTTACCTTGCCATCCGTTAGAGCCTGAATCGGTCATTCTAAAAGTATAAGCACACTTATCAGTCAATGGACAAATACTGGTGGTAAAGGTATAAGGTCCTGCCCAACCACTAAATGTTCCATCACCACAATCGGATCGCACCCAAAACTCATAAACAGTTCCAGAAACTAGAGGTGTTCCTGAAATAGTTTCTGTTGTTACATTATAATTAATATTATTATTCGTTTGAGCTCCAGCCACAGAAGGTATTCCAACCCCTGCTTGCTGAACTATTACTTCCCAAGAAGTAGCTGCTCCTAATTCGTCCCAAGACAAGTCAGCTGAAGTCATATCTATATTACTAGCAGCTAAATTAGCAGGTCTAGGACAATTCTCTTGTTGAATCTCTAGTATATAATCAACGTTTGAAACACTAGATATTGAAGAAATAACAATATAGTAAGTCTCCCCTGCTACCACATTAAATCCTGTAATTTCTCTAGGATTATTGGTACTATCAGCAACCCCTGCCATACAGCTTACTCCTACGTCAGCACATGACGCATATACAAATAAAGAAGAATTTGCCTGAGTAGGGGTTGAAGTAATTGTTACCGCTCCTGTAAAAGTTGGCGTAAATGCGTAATAGACATCATAACCTCCCAAATAATTAGTACTACCTCCTGCACAACCAGCTCCCTGAGGACCTGACACACCTAAACCATAATTTCCTGTACTATCATTAGTAACATAAGGCAAACTAGTTACTGGTATTGAACTTTCACAATTTACCCCTTCAGGGAGAGTAGAAAAATTTAAAGGTCCTACCCAATCACTTGTCCCACCGTCAGAACAAACCGATCTGATATAATAAAGATATCCTGTATCAGGATCTAATCCTCCATAAAGATATGGAGGATTAGTATTTACTAAAATTCCAGTACCTGTTGGCGTAGAAAGCGTAGGGATTACTTCTATTTCCCATTGTGTTGCAGGACCGTTTGGTATCCAGTTCAAAACAACTGAAGTCGAAGTAGGATTAGAGGTACTTAAACCTGAAGGCTCAAGACATTTTTCAGTCATTCTTACATTGTCCACCAACCAAGCATCTCCACTAGTTGTTGTCCCTGTTTGCGTATGCCTTCTAACAAAGGCTATATATGCACTTCCTACATGAGTAGAAAGATCAACTAGCTTTTCTTCATATACATTATAAACCGCATTCAAAGTCAATTCATCCCACGAACTAAGTAATGTAAAAGAAGTAGGATCTGTCTGAGAAGTAGTTGAAATCCACAACTCATAAGTTGTTCCTCCTTGAGACCCTGACACTAATTGTCTAGTCATAAATCTAAAATCATTATCTGCCGGGATTGTCAGAAGCGGAGTTACTAACCAATCTTCTGAAGTAGCCCCTGGACCAATATTCTCCCTTGTTACATAAGCTGCCTGACCAACTCCGCCATAAGCGAATGAGGCATTAGGAGAAACAGTCCAGTTTTGGACAGTTCCTACACCATTAGTGAAGGATGCCCAACCAGCTGGCGGAACCGTTGTTTCAAAATCTTCGGGCAGCTGAGCTAAAGTAGCAAAACTAACCAAAGACATGAAAAAAAGTAAAAATTGTTTCATTATGTTAATTTTTTGTTATGGTTTGATTAATTGCCAAATTTAACAATTTAAAGCAACTAATAAATAATCTTTCTAAAAATTAACATTTACCTATAATTTTGTGACATAAGCAATTAATTATTTGTCTATTTTTGCAGAAAATACAATTAACACTTACAAAACTTGAATAAACAGAAAAAAATTTTTTTTGCTTCCGATCAACATTTTGGAGCTCCAACTCCTGATAAAAGTTTTCCTCGCGAACAAAAATTTGTTAAATGGCTTGATGAAATTAAAGAGGAAGCTGAAGCTATTTTCCTTCTCGGAGATTTATTTGATTTTTGGTTTGAATATAAAACAGTTATCCCAAAAGGATTTGTTAGAGTTCTAGGCAAATTGGCTGAAATTCGAGATTCCGGAATTCCTATTTACTTTTTTGTAGGCAATCACGATTTATGGATGTTTGATTATTTTGAAAAAGAGCTCAATATCCCTGTATATCACAACAACAAAGAATTTACATTTAATGGTAAAACTTTTTTAATTGGCCACGGTGACGGAAAAGGCCCAGGAGATTTAGGTTACAAGCGAATGAAAAAAGTGTTTACCAATCCTTTTTCCAAATGGCTTTTTCGTTGGTTGCACCCTGATTTAGGTGTACGTTTAGCTCAATATCTTTCTGTAAAAAACAAGTTGATTTCCGGTGAAGAAGATGTAAAATTCTTAGGCGAAGAAAACGAATGGCTAGTCCAATATACCAAACGAAAATTAGAAACCAAACATTACGATTATTTTGTCTTCGGCCATCGCCATCTCCCATTAGTTATTAATATTGGTAAAAATTCGCAATACATTAATTTAGGAGATTGGATTAGCTATTTCACCTATGGTGTTTTTGATGGTGAAAAATTTGAACTGAAAAAATATTAAAGGCTCTCCATATCTTTTTCAATATCCAGTTCTCTGAATTTAGGCGAAACTATTGCTGTACCGGTTACTACAACCAATGTCATAATTCCACCAAAAACCACAGCATTTACTACGCCCATTAGTTTAGAAGTAAATCCGCTTTCAAAAGCACCTAATTCATTGGATGACCCTACAAAAATTGAATTCACAGATGAAACTCTACCTCTCATGTGATCGGGTGTATAAATTTGAAGTATTGTTTGTCGAATAACCACCGAAATTCCATCTGTAATACCACTTAGAAATAAAGCCAATACCGAAAGCCAGAAATTAGTTGATAACCCAAAAACGATAATACAGATCCCAAAACCAAAAACAGCTGTCAACAATTTTTTTCCAGCTTGTCTTTGCAAAGGCAATGAAGTTGCTATCAACATCGTTAACAAACTTCCCACAGCAGGCGCTGCTCTTAAAATCCCAAAACCTTGAGAACCTACCTTTAGTATATCTTGAGCATAAACCGGTAATAAAGCTACCGCTCCACCAAACAACACTGCAAACATATCTAAGGCCATTGCATTCAGAACTGTTTTATGAGTAAAAACAAAATTTAATCCTTCCTTTAAACTTTTCATCATGGGTTCGCCTAACTTTTGATTCAAAATAGGTTTTCTTTCAATTTGAAGTAAGGCTATAATTGCCATCAAAATACTAAACACTACAAAAGTCAACGACCAAAAAACACCAATCCATCCAATAGCAAAACCGGCAACTGCCGGACCAAAAACTGCCGAAATCTGCCAAGTAGAACTACTCCACGTAGCTGCATTCGGATATTCTTTTTTAGGGACAATTAAACCTAATAAACTAAAAACAGACGGAATAATAAAAGCTCTCACAAATCCACCTAGGAACACCAATCCATAAATAGCCCACAACACCATTTTTTCATCCAAATGTTCCGTAAATTCAGAATAGACTAACAAACACAACATTGAACTAATAGAAGCCAAAGCCAATAAACATTTTAACAACAAACCTCGCTTTTCATTTTGATCTACTATATGCCCTGCAAACAAAGCCATGCTAACCGCCGGAATCACTTCCATCAAACCAATCAATCCTAACGAAAAAGGATCTCTGGTTATATTGTACACCTCCCATTCTACTAAAACAAACTGCATAGACCAAGCTAATACCAAAGTCAATCGCATTAAAATAAACCAACGAAATTCTTTAATTCGCAAGGATGAAAAGGGGTCTTTTTTAGGTTTCATTTTTTATATCTCTAATTTGTAACTGCATTGATACCGTATCATTCCATTCGTTTTCTTCAATGGAAAAAGCAACATTAAACGGTTTTTTATGTTGAATTTTTTCTAATTGATGCCCCAAACCAAAAGCTACTGCACCAAAACCAACAGAATCTTCTTGTTTCACAAATAATTTTAAATGTTCATTATTTGAACCAATAGTTTTTGCATAACCCGAATCAATAACATTGTACGAAACAAAAATTGGTGTCATGTTTTTAGGACCAAAAGGCTCAAATTGCTTTAAAATCCGAATAAGTTTGGGTGTAATGTCACGAAATTCAATTTCAGCATCTACTGAAATTTCTGGTGTTAGCATTTCAGGTTGAATGGTTGTTTTAACTTCTTCTTCGAAAGCATTTTTAAACCTTTGATAATTTTCTTCCAAAAGTGTCATTCCTGCCGCATACATGTGCCCGCCAAACTGTTCTAAATATTCCGAACAAGCCTCCAACGCATTGTAGACATCAAATCCTTGAACGGAACGCGCCGACGCAGCCAATTTATCACCGCTTTTCGTGAACACAATAGTGGGACGATAATAGTTTTCTACCAATCGGGAAGCAACAATTCCGATGACACCTTTGTGCCAATTTTCTTGATATACAACTGTACTGAAATTTTCCGTCTCGTTATTGCTTTCTATCTGAAGTAAAGCTTCTTGTGTAATTTGTTTGTCCAAATCTTTCCTGTCAGCATTGAACAACTCAATTTCGGAAGCAAAAGCTACGGCTTGTTCTAAACTAAATTCGGTTAGCAATCGAACGGCATAATCTCCGTGTTTAATTCGCCCTGCAGCATTAATTCGTGGCGCTACATAAAAAACTACATCTGTAATCGTCAGTTCTTTTTTCTTAACGTTTTGTATTAAGGCCTTTATTCCTGGTCTTGGATTCGCATTAATCACTTCCAAACCAAATTTTGCCAGCACTCTATTTTCTCCTGTTATTGGAACAATGTCAGCTGCAATTGCTGTTGCCACTAAATCCAAATAGGGCACTAAATCTCTTATAGTTTGATTTCTATTCTTTCCTAACGCTTGAATCAATTTAAACCCGACACCACAACCGCACAATTCATCATACGGATACGAACAATCTTCTCTTTTTGGGTCCAAAACTGCAACAGCATCCGGTAAAATTTCACCCGGACGATGGTGGTCACAAATCACAAAATCGATTCCTTTCTCTTTGGCATATTCTACATGATCAATCGATTTGATACCGCAATCCAAAGCAATGATTAATGAAAAACCATTATCTTCTGCAAAATCAATTCCTTGAAAGGAAACACCATATCCTTCAGCATAGCGATCCGGAATATAAGTGGCAACATTAGGTGTGATGGTTTTTAAATAAGAAGAAACGAGCGAAACCGCTGTAGTTCCGTCGACATCATAGTCACCGAAAACTAAAATATTTTCCTCGTTCGCAATAGCGCTTTCAATTCGATTCACTGCTTTATCCATATCTTTCATCAAGTATGGATCATGTAAATCTTCTAATGTAGGGCGGAAAAAATGTTTGGCTTGCTCAAAGGTTTCGATTCCTCTTTGAACCAATAAAGTAGCGATGATTTCGTCTACTTGAAGTGCATTCTGTAAGGCTTGTACTTTTTCTCTTTTTGGCTTCGATTTTAAATTCCAACGCATAATAAATTACAATTTAATGATTTAACAATTGATTTTGGCATGTACGAAATACAAATGTAACTAGAAATGTCGAATTAAGATTATTGTTTTTTATCGTCTGTTCTATTTTTTATTTAATTTTGGAAAAGATCAGTTTAAAAAACAATTAAAATGCAAATTCAAGGACAAATCGTTGACATTTTCAATAAGAGAATCTTTTCTGGCGAAATCACCGTAGAAAACGGAAAAATTAAATCCATCGTAGAAAAAGAACATGAGGTGCAACATTACATCATGCCCGGATTTATTGACGCACATATCCACATTGAAAGTTCAATGTTGGTTCCGTCTGAATTTGCAAAATTGGCTGTTTTGCATGGAACCGTTGGCACCATTTCTGATCCGCATGAAATTGCAAATGTTTTAGGAGCTGAAGGCGTTTTTTATATGATTGACAACAGCAAAAAAGTCCCATTGAAATTTCATTTTGGAGCGCCATCTTGTGTTCCGGCGACTTCTTTTGAAACCGCAGGCGCAGTGATTGATTCGGAAGGCATTAAAGAACTTTTGGCTTCTCCAGATATTTACTATTTAGCTGAAATGATGAATTATCCGGGCGTTTTATTTGACGATGAAGAAGTGATGAAAAAAATTGCCTGGGCAAAACATTTCAACAAACCTGTCGACGGTCATGCTCCCGGTTTACGAGGCGATGCTGTAAAAAAATATATTTCCGCCGGAATTACCACCGATCACGAATGTTTTACCTATGAAGAAGCTGCCGAAAAACTGTCTTTAGGCATGAAAGTCATCATTCGCGAAGGAAGTGCCGCTAAAAACTTTGAAGCTTTAATTGATTTATTGCCTGAACATTTTGAAAACATGATGTTTTGCTCGGACGACAAACATCCAGATGATTTAATTGTTAGTCATATTAATGCACTTTGTGCGCGAGCCGTTGCCAAAGGAATAGACGTTTTCAAAATATTGCAAGCCGCTTGCATCAATCCAGTTCATCATTACAATATGAATGTCGGAATTTTGCGCGAAGGCGATTTTGCCGATTTTATCGTAGTGAAAGATTTGACCCAATTTGAAGTGCTTCAAACCTATTTGAATGGTGAATTGGTCGCAGAAAATGGCAAATCATTTATTCCTGAAATTCCATTTGAAACACCAAATAATTTCAATACTTCTTTCAAAAAAACGGAAGATTTTGAAGTCAAAAGTTCGGCTTCCAAAATTAGAGTAATTGAAGCTTTAGAAGGTCAATTGATTACCAATGAAGTCCATCATACTTCTTTAATTCAAGATGGAAATTTGGTTTCCAATACCACTGATGATATTTTAAAAATGACCGTTGTGAATCGCTATCAAGATGCACAACCGGCTATTGCTTTTATTAAAAATTTCGGATTGAAAAAAGGGGCTATTGCGAGTTCGGTAGCACACGATTGTCACAATATTGTTGCCGTTGGAACTTCGGACGAAGAAATTTGCAAAGCCGTTAATTCATTGATCAAAAACAAAGGTGGAATTTGTGCAGTGAATGGTTCGGAAGAAAAAGTTTTACCACTTCCTGTTGCCGGAATCATCAGCGATAAAGATGGTTGGGAAACCGGAAAATTGTATCAAGAAATTGACCAAATGGCGAAAGCATTGGGAAGCCCATTAAAAGCACCATTTATGACGCTTTCGTTTATGGCTTTATTAGTGATTCCCAATTTAAAGCTTTCGGATAAAGGATTGTTTAGCGGTAATACGTTTTCTTTTGTGGATTTGGAAGTAGAGTAAGTTTTACATGCTTTATTTGTCATTTCGACCGAAGGGAGAAATCACATAAAGAATTTAAAATTTAAATCATTATGAATGAATTCAATCCACAAGTAGGTTTTCACACATATTATGTCTATATCATTACGAACAAATATAGATCCACATTTTATATTGGAATGACAAACAATCTTAAAGAAAGACTTAGTCAACACAAAGAGAATGTTGAAATTGGAAATAAAACTTTTGCATCTAAATACAATTTAGAATTTTTAGTTTTCTATGAAAAGTTTGTTTGGGTTCAAGAAGCTATCGCTCGAGAAAAAGAATTAAAAAAATGGCGAAGAGAAAAAAAACTCAATTTAATTAGACAATTCAATCCCAAATTTGATTTTTTAAATCATCATTTTGAATAAACCTCAACTCTGATTATGTGATTTCTCCCTTCGGTCGAAATGACAAGGTTATTTCAACGCTAAAGCATTTCCCTCAAATGAAATTCCTTGCCAACCGGTTTGCATAAAATTTCTAATGTTTTGGTGGTCAGTTTCTGTTGGCGTAGCTAAAACTTTTTGATAATGTTCCCCAAATAAACACAGCGTTTCAGTTGAACTTAGTTGATTCATTTTAGCAAACGAAAACACTTTACACGAACCGTTATTCGTATTCGCTTCGTTTGTTACTGAACCATTGGTGAAAGTGGTAGGCGTAAATTCAAAATGTGCATCGATAGCGGCAATAACATTTGAAAATTCAAGAATTTCCGAATTTTGCACAGCTTCAAGTAAACTATTTATTTTCATAAAAAAAATTAGCTTAATTTATTAAATCAAGACTTTTAATAAAAATCTAAATCTTGATTATGTGATTTAGCTACGCTGAACTTACGTTTCTCCCTTTGGTCGAAATGACAAATTATTAATTGTGATGGTGAAAAATAGTTTTGATTTCCATTTTAGCAAATTGGCGGAACATTTCCATAACACCACAGTATTTTTCTACTGATAAATCTACCGCACGTTGCAATTTAGTTTCGTTTAAATTGCTCCCATAAAAATGATATTCTACGGAAACGGCATCATACACTTTTGGATGTTCTTCTGTTAAATTAGCAATAGTTTCAATTTTAAAATCGTCGACATCTAACTTCATTTTTTCGATTAAAGAAGCGACATCTAAACCCGAACAACCCGCCAAAGCAGAAAGCATCAAAGCTTTAGGACGTAAACCGGCTCCTTCTCCCCCATTTTCGGCAGCTGCATTAATTAAAAATGTTTCTCCACTGGGATTTGTGGATTCAAACTGCATTTTTCCTTTCCAAGTTGTAGTTATTATATTTGTTACCATTTTTTAATTAAATTTAGAATTAAGAAATTTCGTAGTAATCTTTTCAATTTATTTACATTTATATCCGAAAAACTCTTAAACGAAATTACATTAAATTTTGAAAAAAACATGAGATACTTTATATTAACTTTACTTTCAATTCTATTCTTTCTTTTTATATCTTCATGTAAACCTATATATAATTCAGTCAACAATGTAAACAAATCTATTGATTACACTACAAAAGAAGATTATTTAATAAAAATTAAAGAAAAATACGACATAGACACATCTAAAGTTGTTTTTATTGATAGTACTCAAAAAATTGATTTTTTAAATTACATTATTAATGAAAAAGTAGTATATATCTATGGGATTGTAATAGATAAAGAATATAAAATCGAAAATGATTATATACAAGAAAACAATTCCTGCTACTCAAGAGTTACTAATTTAATAAAAAACAATCCTGAATTAACAGGTGAGAAATTAGTGCCAACTAAAATTTCAAACTTCAACTATGTTAACTCAAAAAACAAACTGATTAAATTAGAAGGAAATAAAATACTACTATTTATTTTTTCTACAAGATTAGGCAGAAGTATTATAAATGACATAAAAGATATAACTGAAGAATTTAAAACCAATGAAGCTTATAACACTTACAATTATTATCTAATTTCAATTGATTAAACAACTATTCCTTCCCGCCAACAACCGCTACTATTTCGCCTTTTGCGGGTTTAGCTTCAAAATGTTTTAAGACTTCTTCAGCAGTACCGCGAACGGTTTCTTCATGTAGTTTTGAAATCTCTCTGGAAACCGAAACTGGTCTGTCAGCTCCAAAATATTGCACATATTCAGCTAAAGTTTTATTCAATTTATGTGGTGAAACATAAAAAATCATGGTTCGGGTTTCTTCAGCTAAGGCCAAAAAACGAGTTTGACGTCCTTTTTTATCAGGTAAAAAACCTTCGAATACAAATTTATCGTTGGGCAACCCACTGTTTACTAAAGCCGGAACAAAGGCTGTAGCTCCCGGAAGACATTCTACCTCAACGCCATTTTCTACACATGCTCGAGTTAACAAAAATCCCGGATCGGAAATAGCCGGTGTTCCGGCATCGCTAATCAAGGCAATGGTTTCGCCACCTTGCATGCGTTTTACCAAATTTTCAACGGTTTTGTGTTCGTTGTGCATGTGGTGACTTTGCATGGGCGTTGCAATTTCAAAGTGTTTTAACAATTTTCCGCTGGTGCGTGTATCTTCAGCTAAAATGCAATCTACTTCTTTGAGCACTTTGATAGCTCTGAAGGTCATGTCTTCTAAATTACCAATAGGTGTGGGTACAAGGAACAGTTTTCCCATGTGTTAGCGATTGAACAGTTTGTTTGATCTCTCCCACCTTTGCAAGGCGAGAAGCAAGTAGTGAAAGCGCTCCCTAAAAGGGAACACCCTAATTTTATAAATATCTCTTTTCTACGAATTCTAAGAAACGAACTTCATATTCTTCTTTTCCTTCCCAATTGTTATAATCGGGCTTCACAAAACTATCAATAAAGCCTCTGGCTTCATCAAAAGAATCAAATGTATTCAATTGTGATAATACACGATTGAAATCATCGGTACTACCATCAAAAAGTTTTTTCTCAAAAGCAATACGGTCATTCAACCCAATGTTGATCCCTCCTTTATTCAATCGGTCGTTCAACGACATAATTCTTGGCTCTTCAAAAACTACTTCCGGCACTTTTTCGATGACAATTTCCTGAACTTTTGTTTCTTCTACCTCAATTTTAGTTTCAAAAACAGGCTCGGGTTGCTTTTCAACAACAGGTTGTTCTATTTCTGGTTCTTGCTCGAAAACAGGTTCTTTAGCTACAAATTTCTCTTGTTCTTCAGCTACAACTTCTTGTTGCTCTTCTAATGCTTCCGGTGCTTCTTCAAAAATTAAATCGGCAACCTGTTCTACTTCCTGTGGAACATCTTCAACTTTTACAAAATCCAACTCCTTATAATCCGCTGCAAAAACATCATCAAATAAAGCCACTTGAGGTTCAGATACTGTTTCCGAAGCTTTATCTTCTTCTACAACTTCTATTGCGGCCACTTTCTCTTGTTGTGTTTGTTCTTCATCCATTATCTCTGCCGCTACATCAGGTTCAAAAGTCGGCTTCTCCTCTACTATTGGCTCTTCCGCTTCCGCGACTACTTCTTCTTTTACAACTTCAACCGGTTGCTCAACAACAGTTTGCTGAGTAATAGCTTCTAATTTTTCTTCTAATACTTCCGGTGCAATTTCTTCTTTTACAGTTTCAAAGTTTTCTTCGTAAAAACGTAAAATAGTTAATTGTTCGTATAATTTTTTAGCCTCTTCCTGTAATTGTTTAGTCTCAGAACGATTTTTTAATTTTAAAACCCTGTGCGCTATACTGATTAACTCTCCTTCTAACTTTTTCTTCATAACTTTATGGAATAGAAATTGAAAACATGGATGCTTTTTTAATAAATTTGTTGTGACTACAAATGTAGTAGAATTTAATATTAATTTCCCGAAAGATACAAAATGTTTCTCGAAAATACTGTAAACCAATCTGAACAATTTGGCTGGATCGAAGTGATCTGTGGGTCAATGTTTTCGGGCAAAACCGAAGAGTTAATCCGTCGATTAAAGCGTGCTCAATTTGCCAAACAAAAAGTAGAAATTTTTAAACCGGCCGTTGATACCCGCTATCATGAAGAAATGGTAGTGTCACATGATGCTAATGAAATTCGTTCTACTCCGGTTCCGGTAGCCGAGAATATTCGGCTTTTGGCACAAGGTTGCGATGTGGTTGGAATTGACGAAGCACAATTTTTTGACGATGAAATTGTAGCGGTCTGTAACGACTTAGCCAACCAAGGCATTCGCGTTATTGTTGCCGGGTTAGACATGGATTTTAAAGGAAATCCATTTGGGCCGATGCCTGCTTTAATGGCTACAGCCGAATATGTAACCAAAGTGCACGCGGTTTGTACTAGAACGGGAAATTTAGCCAATTACAGCTTTAGAAAATCGCAAGACGATAAGTTGGTTTTACTAGGTGAAACCGAAGAATACGAACCCCTTAGCCGTGCTGCTTTTTTTAGAGCAATGAAGAAAAACAAAGAAAACGACAATAAATAAACGGTGACTTTTTCTCTTACAAACATTATTTCAGCGCTTAATGCAAAAGTTGTGGGCAGTTTTGAAGATTTCAAACCTGAAAATATTTCTATAGACAGCCGTTCTTTGCAAAATGGAAATGGCACTTTGTTTTTTGCTTTAACAGGTTCGCACCACGACGGTCACCAATACATTCAACAACTTATCAGTAAAGGAGTTCATCATTTTGTGGTGCAACATGTTCCTGACGGATTAGAAAATCAAGTCAACTTTTTAGTAGTTGAAAACACCTTGGCTACTTTGCAACAAATGGCGGCTTATTACCGAAGTTTGTTTTCTTTCCCACTCATTGGGATTACTGGGAGTAATGGAAAAACCATTGTAAAAGAATGGCTTAATTTTTTATTGAGTCCAGATTACAACGTGGTTCGAAGTCCCAAAAGTTACAATTCGCAAGTTGGCGTTCCACTGTCGATTTTTGGCATCAATGAAAACCATAATTTAGGAATTTTTGAAGCCGGAATTTCGCAAAAAAACGAAATGGACAAACTGGAAAACATTATAAAACCTAACATTGGTGTTTTTACCTCGATTGGTTTGGCTCACGATGAAGGTTTTCAATCGCAAGAAGAAAAAATAACCGAAAAAACAAAGCTTTTCAACCATTGTTCGCTAGTTGTTTTGGAGAAAAATCCTTTGGTTGAACAACATATTTCACAACGTAAACTTACTTGGAGTTTTACCGATAAAAACGCTACTCTTTTTGTAGCAAAAAAATCGACTGAAAACACAGTGACTCGTTTGACTTTGGTTTACCAAAAACAAACGTTTGAAGTAACGCTTCCTTTTACCGATGAATTTTCGATTCAAAATGCGATGAGTTGCATTGGCGTTTTATTGTATTTGGATATTCCAGTTGCTCTAATTACAGAACGCATTCAAAATTTATATCCGATTGAAATTCGTTTGCAAGCCAAAAAAGGAATTAACAATTGTGTGATTATTGACGATTCATATTCATCTGACTATCAATCTTTAAAAATAGCATTAGACTTTTTAGAGCAACAAAAACTGCATCAGAAGAAAACCATTATTTTATCAGATATTTTTCAAAGTGGTTTACCCACTGATGTTTTGTACCAAAAAGTTTTTAAAAGCTTAAAAAACAATCACATTGACCGCATTATTACTATTGGCGAAACCATTTCGAGCTATTTGAGCGAATTGCCTAACGTGATTTCTTTTGCTTCTACCGCCGAGTTTTTAAAGCAATTCAACACGCAATCATTTCAAAACGAAACTGTTTTAGTCAAAGGTGCAAGAAGTTTCAATTTTGATGAAATTGTCGTTTTATTGGAAGAGAAAAAACACGAAACGGTTATGGAAATCAATTTGGATGCCATAACGCACAATCTCAATTTTTACAAATCCAAATTAAAACCGGAAACCAAAATTATGGTGATGCTGAAAGCTTTTGGTTACGGAAACGGCGGATTTGAAATTGCGAAATTATTAGAACATCATAAAATTGATTACTTGGGTGTTGCTTTTGCCGATGAAGGTGTCGAATTGAGAAAAGCCGGAATTACTACTCCGATTATTGTTTTGAATCCTGAAAATTATAGCTTCAACACTATGATTGCTTATGATTTGGAACCCGAAATTTATTCGACAAGTGGTTTACAAAGTTTTTTAAAAGTAGCTCAGGAGAAAAATATCGCGCAATATCCTATTCATATTAAATTGGACACCGGCATGCATCGTTTGGGCTTTGAAGCTGCTCATCTTGACGAATTGATTTCGGTTTTACGAAACAATAACTTCGTTACCGTGAAAAGTATTTTTTCGCATTTAGCAGGAAGCGATGATACGCAATTTGACACTTTTACTCACGAACAGTTCAAACGATATCAAGAAAATTCAGAAAAACTGATAGAAGCAGTACACCTAAAACCTATTCGTCATATTTTAAATACTTCGGGAATTTTTCATTATCCCGAAATGCAAATGGAAATGGTCCGTTTGGGAATTGGTTTGTATGGCATTGGAAACTCCGATTACGAAAACCAACACTTGCTTAATGTAAGTACTTTAAAAAGCATCATTTCTCAAATCCGAATAGTGGAACCGGGCGAATCTGTTGGTTACAGCCGAAAATTTATGGCTGAAAGACCAACAAAAGTTGCTTCGATTCCTATTGGTTATGCCGATGGCATTCGCAGAGCTTTAGGCAACCAAAAAAGCTATGTTCTTATCAACGGACAAAAAGCTTTTATCATTGGAAATGTATGCATGGACACTTTGATGACTGATGTAACTGATATCGTTTGTAAAGAAGGTGATGACGTTATTATTTTTGGTGAAAACCCTAAAGTAACAGAACTGGCTCAAATTCTAAACACAATTCCTTATGAAATATTGACTAGTATTTCGCAAAGGGTGAAACGGGTTTTTTACAAAAATTAAAAGATTTTACTTATATTCGTTTTTGAAAACGAATCAAATAACTAAAAATATTTTTTATGCTTAAAGAATTTAAGGAATTTGCAATGAAAGGAAACCTAATCGATATTGGAGTAGGTTTTGTAATGGGTGCAGCTTTTAACAAAATTGTTTCTTCTTTCACAGGAGGAATTGTTTCTCCATTAGTTGGTTTAATCTTCAAATCAGATTTCAAAGATTTAAAATGGACTATTATAGAAGGAGTTGCAAATGCTGAAGGAGTTGTAGAAGGTGAAGTTTCTGTATTATGGGGCGAATTCTTAACCAACTTAATTGATTTCATTATAGTTGCATTCGTAATGTTTATGATTGTTAAAGGTGTAAACGCAATGAAGAAAAAAGAGGTTCCGGCTCCGGAAGCTCCTAAAGGTCCAAGCCAAGAAGAATTATTAGCTGAAATAAGAGATTTATTGAAAAAACAGTAACTAACGCTACACTATATATTCTAACTAACCCACACCCAAAAGGTGTGGTTTTTTATATTAATTGTTATAAATTTAAAAATTTGTTATATTTATTTAAAAATAATTTTTTCAAGTTAAAATATATTTACCTTTGCATAAAATAAAGAATTATAAATAGACAAATGAAAGTAGCAGTTGTAGGCG
This sequence comes from Flavobacterium haoranii, assembly GCA_003246205.1. GTDB lineage: Bacteria > Bacteroidota > Bacteroidia > Flavobacteriales > Flavobacteriaceae > Flavobacterium > Flavobacterium haoranii_A. Next base: position 20,710 of record QKBC01000021.1, read on the forward strand.
CTACCGGAATGGTAGGCGAAGTTATGCTTCAGGTTTTAAAAGAGAGAAATTTTCCGGTTACGGAACTAATCCCTGTAGCTTCAGAAAAGTCAGTAGGCAAAGAATTGGAATGGAATGGTAAAACCTATAAGGTGGTAAGCATGCAAGCGGCTATTGATATGAAGCCGGAAATTGCCTTGTTTTCTGCCGGTGGTCAAACCTCATTGGATTGGGCTCCGAAATTTGCTGCTGCAGGAACTACTGTTATTGACAATTCTTCGGCTTGGCGTATGGATGCCACTAAAAAATTAGTCGTTCCGGAAATCAACGCAGGTGAATTAACTAAAGAAGATAAAATCATTGCTAATCCAAATTGTTCTACCATTCAAATGGTAATGGCATTAGCGCCACTTCACCAAAAATATAAAATCAAAAGAATTGTTGTTTCTACTTACCAATCTATTACAGGTACAGGAGTTAAAGCAGTTCAACAATTAGAAAACGAATACAATGGCATTAGAGGTGATATGGCATATAATTACCCTATTCACAGAAATGCCATTCCTCAATGTGATGTTTTTGAAGATAACGGATACACAAAAGAAGAAATGAAATTAGTTCGTGAAACTCAAAAAATCTTAAACGATAAAACTATTGCAGTTACCGCTACAGCTATCCGAATTCCGGTAGTTGGTGGTCATAGTGAAGCGGTAAACATCGAATTTGAGAATGATTTTGACGTGAACGAAATCAGAACTATCCTTAGCAACACTCCAGGAGTTGAAGTTCAAGATAATTTGGAAACTTTTACATATCCGATGCCAATTTACGCCCAAGGTAAAAACGAGGTATTTGTAGGACGCATCAGAAGAGATGAAAGCCAACCTAATACCGTTAATCTATGGATCGTTGCTGATAACCTAAGAAAAGGAGCTGCCACTAATACGATTCAAATTGGCGAATATTTAATTGCAAATGGTTTAGTTTAATTCTTTATCTTTGCATTTGTGAAGAAAAAGCTAGCTATACTTAATGTTATTTTGATGCTTTCGGTTCTATTTGCCGTAAGTTATCAGTCTTTGCATGCTTTTTCACATCATAACGAAATGATTTCGAATTCCTCTGAACACAGAGATTCACCTCATTCAAAATTTAAAAAAGTAATTTCTGAGAAAGAAGACTGTCCTATTTGTGATTTCAAATTTACCAGTTTTCTTTCTCCGGAAATTTTTACGTATACCCTTTTTTCCCCTTTTAAAATAAGTCCGTATTCTTTCAGCATTAAAGAAGCAACCAGTTTCTTTTGCGGAAGTTTATTTGCTCATAGAGGACCTCCTGTTTTATTTGTTTAATAAAAAACTGTTATTTTTTAACAGTACTTGCCCATTGCGTTCTATCACTGGGTAATTATTCTTTTATACCATTTTTTAAACAAATAACATGAAATATCTATATCTACTTGCCCTTATATTGGTGAGCACTTTGGCATTGAGCCAACAAAAATTATCCGGTAAAATCACTAATGAATCTGGTGCTCCTTTACCATTTGTATCACTCCATTTAGTTGAAAATAACGATTATACCGAAACCGATGAAAACGGGAATTATCAATTAGAATCGGTTCCTCAAGGAAATATTACCCTTGTTGTATATTTGTTTGGCTACGAACAACAAACCCTAAAATTCAATTCATCAGACGTACAGGAACAAAATTTTACCCTAAAAGAAAAAGAACAACATTTAGACGAAGTAATTGTTTCCACGGCTTTTAATAAAATTCAATCGCAAAACGTAATGAAAGTTTCGCACGAAACTATGGACGATTTAAAAAAGAATGGTTCGGTTTCTTTGATGGATGGTTTAACCAGTATTCCGGGCGTAAGCCAAATTTCAACCGGAACATCCATTGGCAAACCGGTAATTAGAGGTTTGAGTTCTAATAGGGTACTCACTTATGCACAAGGTGTACGTTTAGAAAACCAACAATTTGGTGAAGAACACGGTTTAGGATTAAGTGCTTCAGGCATTGAAAGCGTTGAAGTCATCAAAGGTCCTGCTTCATTACTATACGGTTCTGATGCCATTGGTGGTGTTTTATATTTTAATCCTGAAAAATATGCTTCAAGTAATAGTACCAAAGGGAACATTTTTCAACAATTTGCTTCTAACACACAAGGAACTAATACATCATTCGGTATCAAGTCTTCTCCAAACAATTGGAAATTTTTATTGCGTGCTAATTACAATTCACAAGCGGATTACAAAATTCCTTCGGGTGACAGAATCATCAATACGCGTTCTATTGAAAAAGATCTGAAATATGGAATTGGTTATGCTAATTCTCACTTTTCAACGGATATTCGCTACAATTATAACCAATTAAATTTGGGTTTACCTGAAGAAGACATTGAAAATTCAGGATTCCGTAATCCATTGTATCCTAAACAAGATATCGACAATCATATTTTGAGTTTGAACCAAAAAGTGTATTTCAAAAATTCAAAATTAGAAGCCGATTTAGGTTACACTTTCAACAACAGAAAAGAATTAGAGGATGTTGATGAGATTGCTTTGCACATGAAATTAAAAACAGGCAATTACAATATTAAATATTATTTACCCAAATGGAATAATCTGGAAACCATTGTAGGTGTTCAAGGAATGCATCAAACCAATAGTAATTTTGGCGAAGAAATGTTAATTCCTGATGCTACAGTTAACGACTTCGGAACTTTTATTACGTCTAACTACGAATGGAAAACCAATGTTTTACAAGCCGGAATTCGTTTTGACAATAGAAATGTATCTACTTCTGAACATGGAACTATAGACGAAGAAGGCTATTTTGAAGCTATCGACAAAAAGTTCAACAGCTTTAATTTTGCTTTGGGTTACAAAACAAATATTACCGATAAAATCATCAGCCGAATTAATTTAGCTTCCGGTTTTAGGGCTCCAAACTTATCCGAACTAACTTCAAACGGCGTTCACGAAGGAAGCAATCGTTATGAAATTGGAAACCAAAATTTAAAGAACGAACAAAATTTTCAAGCCGATTTGAATTTGGAATACAAAAGCGAGCATTTTGAATATTTCATCAACGGTTTCTACAATCACATTAACAACTACATCTTCATTTCGCCAACCGGAAATATGTTAGATGACAATTTCGTTTACGAATATTTACAAAACAATGCAACTTTATATGGTGGAGAAACTGGAATTCACCTTCATCCGCACCCGATTGACTGGCTACATTTTACGAGTAGTTATGAACTAGTTATTGGCGAACAAAAAGGCGGCGACTATTTGCCTTTGATTCCTGCTAATCAATGGAAAAATACGTTACGAGGAGAATTTGAATTAGGAAAATGGTTCCAAAAAGCTTTTGCTAACTTTCAGGTAAATTATACTTTCGATCAAAATAATATTAGTTCATTTGAGACCAAGACTAATGATTATACATTAGTTAACCTTGGCGTTGGCGGAACTGTTAAGCTTCAAAAAATGAAATTTGATGTTTCGTTAAATGCTAAAAATTTATTAGATAAAACTTATATCAATCATTTGTCTCGTTTAAAAAGTGACGGCATTCCAAACATGGGAAGAAATATTGTTTTAGGAATCAATTTTGATTTTTAATTAAACTCATTCGGTGAAGAAAAGGCTTGCCATATTGAATTTCATTTTGATGCTTTCGGTAATTTTTACTGTTAGCTATCAGTCGCTGCATGCCTTTTCGCATCATCATTCGGAAGTTTCCGTTTGTCATTCAAATCCGGATACACACAAAAAAAGTTTCAAACATAAGGTTTCGGAAAAAGAAGATTGTCCAATTTGTGATTTCAAATTTACCAGCTTTATTTCTCCGGAAATTTTTACTTACAGCTTTTTTTGCCCAGCTTTAGCTATTCCTTATTCTTTCAATAGTAAAGAGGCTTCTAGCTTTTTTGTCGGAAGTTTATTTGCCCATCGAGGTCCTCCTGTTTCTGTTCAATTGTATTAATCACTAAAAATTCGTCAAGCAATTATGCTTGATGAAGAACTCTATTTTTTAATTCAGAACAGAACAAAATGCGATATTTTTATCTTCATTTAGTCCTGCTATTTTGCAGCTATTTTGCTTTTTCACAGTATACTGTGAGTGGAAAAATTTCAGACGAAAACAACAATCCTTTAACGGAATGTCATATTCACATTCAAAATAAAAACACCATTACCCAACAAAATGGCGAGTATGTTGTTTTTGGCATCCCAAAAGGGAAACACAGCTTATTCATTTCCTATATTGGGTACGAACCTATTGACACCACAATAGTTGTAACTCAAAATTTGATTTTAGATTTTGAAATGAAACCCTCTATTTCTTTTATCAATGAAGTTGTTGTTAAAAGTGATGGAATAGTACAAAAAACCAAAAAAGAAACAGCGCAACATGTTGAAATCATTAGCCAGGACTTTATTGAAAAAAATATAGGAGGAAGCTTAATGCAATCACTGGAGAAAATCGGAGGGATAAACACGCTTTCTATTGGCTCAGGGCAATCCAAACCTATCATAAGAGGACTAGGATTCAATCGAGTTGTAGTAACTGAAAACGGGATTAAGCACGAAGGGCAACAATGGGGTTCTGATCATGGCTTAGAAATAGATCAGTATGCAGTAGAACAAGTTCAAATCATAAAAGGACCGGCTTCGTTGCAATACGGTTCAGATGCTATCGGAGGTATTATCGCTATAGAGAAAAATAAAATCCCGAAAAAGAATAGTTTAGGTGGCTCATTGGTACTCACCGGAAAAACGAACAATTCGTTTTTTGGTTCTTCGCTCAATGTGTTCAAAAGAAAAGAAACTGTTTTTTTTGATACTCGAATTACTTATAGCGGTTATGGTGATTATAAAGTACCGACAGATCATATCACAATTTATTCGTACCGAGCCCCTTTGTACAAGAACAGACTGCGGAATACTGCCGGAAATGAATTCAACCTACACTTTTCATCAGGAATTATTAAAAAGAACTTTCGTTCCGTTTTTTACATCAGTAATTTAAATACTAAAACCGGACTTTTTGCAAATGCTCATGGATTAGAACCTCGAAACGTGAATACTGAACTTCACGATGCTTCTGACAGAGATATTCAAAATCCATCGCAAAGTGTAAATCACTTCAAAGTAATTAATCGCACAAAATTTGATTTTAGGAAGTATACTTTGGAATTTGATTTGGGGTATCAAAACAATTTTAGAGAAGAATTTAGCGATTACATCAGCCATGGATATATGCCTTCAAATTATCCTGAAACGTTAAACATAAAAGAAACTTTAGAGAGAGAATTTCATAAAAACGTGTATTCTTTTAATGGAAAAATAAGCTTTGATTTAGACAACCACACCATCACTTCCGGAATAAACGCAGAGCATCAAAACAACGCTATTGACGGATGGGGTTTTATTATTCCGGCTTATCGCCAATCGAATTTAGGATTTTTTCTTTATGATAAAACTCGATTAGGAGCGAAAACGATACTTCATACCGGAATTCGTTACGATTATGGAACGATAAAAACAGAACGTTATTTTGATTGGTTTACAACTCCTATTGACGGAAATAATGAATACCTGCAACGCTCTGTTTCTTTAAAAAAAAACTTCAGCAACTTTAGTTGGTCTGTTGGCGTAAATCATAACTTAGAACATTGGTTATTAAGAGCAAATATTGGCAAAAGTTTCCGTATGCCAATAGCAAAAGAATTAGCATCAAATGGCGTCAATTATCACCAATTTAGTTATGAACTAGGAGATCCCAACTTATCGCCTGAGATTACCTATCAATTGGATTTAGGAGCTACTTGGCAAAAAGGCAAAATATATTTAGATGTCAATCCTTTTCTAAACTATTTTTCTAATTACATCTACTTGAATCCCACACCTGAATATGATTATGCTTACGGAGCCGGAAATCAAATTTATGAATACACCGAAAGTAAAGTTTTTAGATACGGTGGAGAACTGAAATTGGACTATCAATTTAACGATCACTACACGGCTGGTATTGTGGGAGAATATGTGTATTCTGAACAGCAATCGGGAGCTAAAAAAGGGTATACTTTACCTTTTTCACCGCCACCTTCAATACTTTTTCATATTGACTATTCAAAAAAAATTAATGAAAAATTTGAACGTGTTTCTACTACGATTGACTTCAAATATGTAGCTGCCCAAAACAATATTGTACCGCCAGAAAACAAAACTCCTGACTACCAAGTGACCAATATTGGTTTAGGAAGCGACATCAATTTTGGAAAACAAAAAATAAACATCAACCTTCAAATTCAAAATGTATTTAATAAAAAGTATTTCAATCATACTAGTTTCTATCGTTTAATTGGAGTTCCTGAACCCGGAAGAAACATTGTTTTACTAGTTAAAATACCTTTTTAACTCAAGATGCGGAATAATCAAAATAAAAATATAATTCTTCAGATTAGTATTTTAATGTTAATCTTCTTGTTCTGTAGCTCATTGCTATTTGGACCATTACATTATGTTTTTATTTCACATGAAAACAATCATGATTCAAAATCAACAACTCTTCTTTCAAAGGGTTCTTATGATTGCCCAATATGCAAGTTTCATTTTTATTCTTTTTATGAAGTTTCTTCTTTATTCAAAGAGTTACTATCCGTTACACAAAATCACAAGGCAACATACTCATTTACAAACCATTTAAATTCCATCTCCTTAATGTATAAAAAAGGGAGAGCCCCACCTTTTGAAACAACCTAATCACTAGAATTAAAATTAAAAAACTTTTAAAAATTTAAAGAATCACATGAAAAAACATATCACAAAATTTGCCCTTTTTATAGCCTTAACTTCATTTTTAACATCATGTAGTAGCGATGATGACAATTCAACTACATCTACAGACTCTATATCCATAGAACTTACAGAAGTAGGCTTAGAAAATAGTGGTTATGCAACTGCTGGAAACGATTTACATCTTGAGGCTGAAATTGTAGCAACTGCCAAAATTTCATTAGTTACTGTTGAAATACATAACGAAAACGATAGTTCTATTGAAGAAATTGTAGCATCTTTTACAGATTATTCAGGAATGATTAATGCTGAGTTTCACAAACATATTGATATTCCTGCTAGTCAACCTGCTGGTGATTATCATTTGCATTTAACCGTAATTGATGAAAATGGAAATACTAAAACTGTAGAGACAGAAGTAGCGATTTTAGCGAATACTGATGATCTGTTTCAAATTACAATTGACGAATTAGGCACAGGAACTGTTGGTAGTTCTTCTGTAAATGCAGGAAGTGATCTTCATATTGAAGGTACTATAGTTTCAACAAACCCTATAGCGACTATTGAAATAGAGATACACAATGAGGATGATAGTTCAATTCAAGAAATTGAAGAAACCTATACAAATTATGCAGGACTAACGACAGCAGACTTTCATGAACATCTAGATATTCCTGCCAGCCAACCCGCTGGAGATTATCATTTTCACTTTACAGTAACTGATAGTTTAGGGAATTCTTCTACAGTAGAATATGAATTAACTATTAACTAACTTTCATAAAAATGGCTGCTTCTACTATAATAGAAAGCAGTCATTTTTATAATTAAAACAAACATTATGAAAAAAACAATCTTTTTTGCCTTGATCTTAGGTTTCATGATACAAAGTTGTAGTAATGACGAGAATAACGAACAAGACACCACAAAACCAGAAATTGATTTAACGATTACTGATGCTTTTCCTACCAGTTGTACTAGCGTCTCGAAAGGAAGTACAATCCCTTTTAAAGCTCTTTTTACAGACAATCAACAATTAGGAGCCTATAGCATCAATATTCACAACAATTTTGATCATCACAGTCACGATACTGAGGTTGATTCTTGTGATTTAGACCCAATAAAAGATGCTGTAAATCCTTGGACAGTCACGTTAACTTTTTCTATTCCTGAAAATTCCCAAGAATTCATAGCAGAACAGGAAATTTTAATTCCAACAGATATTGACACTGGAGATTATCATTTTATGATTCAACTTACTGATGCCGAAGGTTGGTCTACTATGAAAGGAATCAGTATTAAAATCACTGAATAATATTTTTAGTATTGGCTTATTTAACAATTCTTTAGATTTCATTTTTTTACTTTTGTTTTTGTAATTAATTTATTTCAAATGAAAAAAACAATAACCGTTACTGCTATTGTTTGTTCCTTAACTATGAATGCACAAACAAAAATTCCGTATCCTAAAACCAAAAAAGTAAAACATACTGATGTTTACTTTAACAGTAAAGTAGAAGACCCTTATCGCTGGTTAGAAGACGATAGAAGTTCTGAAACCGAAGCTTGGGTAAAAGACGAAAACAAAGTAACTTTCGACTATCTGAACCAAATTCCCTTTCGGGCTACTTTAAAAAGTCGAATGGAACAGTTATGGAACTACGAAAAAATATCGGCTCCTTTTAAAAGAGGTAATTACACTTATTTTTATAAAAATAATGGTCTCCAAAATCAATCGGTTTTATATCGAAAAGATAAAAATGGAAATGAAGAAATCTTCTTAGATCCTAATACCTTTTCAAAAGACGGAACGACTTCTTTAGACGGTTTAAGTTTTACCAAAGACGGAAGCTTAGTAGCCTATTCTATTTCAGAAGGCGGTAGCGATTGGCGAAAGGTTATTGTTTTAAAAACAGAATCAAAAGAAATTGTTGGCGACACACTTCTTGATGTTAAATTCAGTGGCATTTCTTGGTACAAAAACGAAGGTTTTTATTATTCGAGCTATGATAAACCCGATGGAAGTGAGCTTTCCGCTAAAACCGATCAGCACAAATTGTACTTCCACAAATTAGGTTCGTCACAAAAACAAGATAAGGTTATTTTTGGCTTAGACGAAAAACGAAGATACATTGGCGGTTATGTTACCGAAGACGAGAATTACTTAATTATCTCGGCAGCAACAGCTACTAACGGAAACGAATTATACATTAAAGATTTAGCAAATAATAGTGGTATTGTAAATATCATCAATAATTTTGATAGCAATAATGATGTTTTAGACAATAAAGGTTCTCTTTTTTACATTGTAACTGATTTTAAAGCACCTAATAAGCGAATCATAACTTTCGATCTAGCAAATCCAAAACAAGAAAACTGGAAAGATTTTATTCCGGAAACCGAAAATGTCTTATCTCCAACCAAAGGAGGCGGATACATTTTTGCCGAATACATGAAAGATGCTGTTTCGCAAGTAAAACAATATGACTACGAAGGAAATTTAGTTCGTGAAATAGTATTACCCGGTTTAGGTTCAGTTGGTGGATTTGGTGGTAAAAAAGAGGAAACTACTTTATATTATTCATTTACCAATTATATAACTCCGGGAACTATTTATGCTTTTGATCCTAAAACAGGTACTTCAGAAGTATACGAAAAACCGAAAGTAGATTTTAAATCGGAAAATTATGAGTCTAAACAAGTGTTTTACACTTCAAAAGATGGCACAAAAGTTCCTATGATCATCACTTATAAGAAAGGAACAAAGCTAAATGGTAAAAACCCGACTATTTTATACGGTTACGGCGGATTCAACATTAGTTTAACACCAAGTTTTAGCATTTCCAATGCGGTTTGGATGGAAAAAGGAGGGATTTTTGCCGTAGCCAATTTGCGCGGCGGTGGCGAATATGGAACAAAATGGCACAATGCCGGAACACAAATGCAAAAACAAAATGTATTTGACGATTTCATTGCAGCAGCAGAATATTTAATCCAAGAAAAATATACTTCAACTGATTATTTAGCCATAAAAGGTGGTTCAAACGGAGGTTTATTAGTTGGTGCTGTAATGACACAGCGTCCTGATTTAATGAAAGTAGCCATTCCACAAGTTGGCGTTTTAGATATGTTGCGTTATCATACTTTTACTGCCGGAGCAGGTTGGGCTTATGATTATGGAACAAGCGAACAAAGTCAAGAAATGTTTACCTATTTAAAAAGATATTCGCCAGTTCATAATGTCAAAAAAGGCATAAAATATCCGGCTACGTTAGTCACAACCGGAGATCATGACGATCGCGTGGTTCCGGCTCATAGTTTTAAATTTGCAGCTGAATTACAAGAAAAGCAAAGCGGAACAAATCCGGTTTTAATTCGAATAGATGTTAATGCAGGACATGGTGCCGGAAAATCAACTGAAGCTATCATAAACGAGCAAGTAGATATACAGGCTTTTATTTTGTACAATATGGGGATTAAAGCCTTGAAGTAGTTTTATTTCCAATCTTAAAAAACAAAAACGACCAATTTCAATTGGTCGTTTTTGTTTTATTCTATTTTAAAAAATTACATTCCTGTTCTGATTGCTTCCACCGGATCTAATTTTGAAGCCGAAATAGCCGGTAAAATTCCGGAAACTAAGCCAATCAATCCTGCCAATCCGGTTCCTAAAAGTATGTTCTGAGTACTCAATACAAAATCAAAATCTAAAACAGAACTCAATATCACCGCACAAAGCCATACTAAAAACATCCCTACAATTCCGCCAATAATAGAAAGTATAATGGCTTCAAATAAAAACTGGAACAAGATAAAACGTCTTTTGGCTCCTAAAGCTTTTTGAATCCCAATAAGATTAGTTCGCTCTTTCACAGAAACAAACATGATATTAGCAATACCAAACCCTCCTACAAGCAACGAGAAAAGGCTGATAATCCATCCCACGAAATTCAATTGCCCAACAATACTGTCAATAAAATCGGTAAATCCTGAAAGGATGTTTAAAAAGAAATTATTCATTTCATCTGGTCTCAATCCTCTGAATGTTCTTAATTTCTGAGTAACCATTGCTTTGAACTCCTCTATATCAACACCTTTTACCGGCTTCATAATAATAGCCGGAGTAAGCATATCACTATTATCACCATACATACGTCTTAAAAAGTTTACCGGAAAAAATACAGCAATATCATTACTATCGCCAAACATTCCTTGGCCTTCTTTTTTCAAAACTCCAATAACTGTAAACTTTTGCCCGTATAATCGAATTTTTTTACCCAAAGGATCAGTAGTTTCTCCAAATAATCCATTTGCTACTTCGCTCCCAATCACAATTACCGGAACACCCGAATTTGATTCCGATTCATTAAAAAACCGTCCCTGTTCAACCTTTATCGGTTCTATATCAATGAACTCGTCTGTCGAAGGCTTTATCCGAATAGAGTTAACCGTTTTATCCTCATATTTAACATTCTCATTTCGGGTAAAAAGGTTAAACGATATCTTATCAATCCCATTTACCGAACGTCTTAAATATTCATACTCTTCATACGTTACATCCGGAAACTGTTCTCGTTTCCATCTCGGCACATCTGAAGGACCAAAAGAAAAACGAAGTAAGTAAATGGTATTTAGATCCATATCACTTAAATCTTCTTTGATTTTTTTATCCATGGAATCTACTGCTGCCAATACCGCAATAATAGAAAAAATTCCAACAGTTACTCCCAACAATGACAGTAGTGTGCGCAGTTTATTATTTCGAAGCGCATTCAATGCAAAAGCCAGACTTTCTTTTAGTAACCTTAAATATAAAAGCATAAATTTATGATTCTTGTTCATAAGTAGAAATAATTACCCTTTTGTTACAAAAAAAGAACAAAATCAAGTTATTAATTTTGAAAGTACACGTAACAATAACTACTTTTGCAGCTTAATTTAAACAACACAATGAACACAACAAAAACAATTCAATCTGCCTTAATTTCAGTATTCGACAAAACCGGTTTGGAACCTATTGTAAAAGCTTTACACCAAAACAATGTAACCATCTATTCTACAGGAGGTACAGAAGCTTTTATCAAAGACTTAGGGATTCCGGTAGTAGCAGTAGAAGATGTTACTTCGTATCCTTCAATTTTAGGCGGAAGAGTTAAAACTTTACATCCAAAAATTTTCGGTGGTATTTTAAACCGACAAGATAACCCTTCCGATGTTCAACAAATGGAAGAATACAATATCCCTCAAATTGATTTGGTAATTGTTGATTTATATCCTTTTGAAAAAACAGTTGCTTCAGGAGCAAGTGAAGCCGATATTATTGAAAAAATTGATATCGGAGGTATTTCTCTAATCAGAGCTGCTGCTAAAAATTTTAAAGATACTGTAATTGTTCCTTCTGTTGAAGAATATGCTTTATTCTTAGATTTCTATACAAGCGAAAAAGGAGCTACAACTTTAGAGCAAAGAAAATTATTAGCGACAAAAGCATTCCATGTTTCGTCTAATTATGATACTGCAATTTTCAACTATTTCAACACTGACGAAACGTATTACAAAGCTAGTATTGCTAACGGACAAGCTCTTCGCTATGGTGAAAATCCACACCAAAAGGGTTTCTTCTTCGGAGATTTTGATGAGATATTCACTAAGCTAAACGGCAAAGAATTATCATATAACAACTTATTAGATGTTGATGCGGCTGTTAATTTGATATCCGAATTTAAGAATGATTTACCGACTTTCGCTATCTTAAAGCACAACAATGCTTGCGGTATCGCTACACGTCCTTCTATGAAAGAAGCTTACGTTGATGCATTAGCCGGTGATCCTACCAGTGCTTTCGGAGGCGTTTTAATCGCTAATGGCAATATCGATTTGGCTACAGCCGAAGAAATCCACTCTTTATTTTGCGAAGTAATCATTGCTCCTTCATTTGATGATGAAGCTGTAGCATTATTAAAAGAAAAGAAAAACAGGATTATTTTAGTACTACATAACGTAGCACTTCCGGAAAAACAAGTAAGAACTTGCTTAAATGGAATATTAATCCAAGAAAAAGATAATGTAACAGACAATAAAGAACACCTAACTGTCGTTACAAAGCTAGCACCGACAGATGCTGAAATTAACGATCTGTTATTTGCTTCAAAAATTTGCAAACACACAAAATCAAACACAATTGTTTTAGCTAAAAACGGACAGCTTTGTGCTTCCGGAACAGGCCAAACATCAAGAGTTGATGCTTTAAGACAGGCTATTGAAAAAGCAAAATCCTTTAATTTTGATTTAAAAGGAGCTGTAATGGCCAGCGATGCTTTCTTTCCGTTCCCGGATTGTGTGGAAATTGCAGATCATGCAGGAATAACGGCTGTAATTCAACCTGGCGGTTCAATAAAAGACGAATTAAGTACTAACTATTGCAATGAAAATAATATGGCAATGGTATTTACAGGTACTCGTCATTTTAAACATTAATTTTATTAAATTTGTGAGTTAGATAAGTATTAACTTTAAAACCCTGGAGAGATTAGTATGGGATTTTTTGATTTCATGACCGAGGACATCGCAATTGACCTTGGAACCGCAAACACCTTGATTATTCATAACGACAAAGTTGTAATTGACAGCCCGTCAATTGTTGCTCGTGACAGGATAACGGGGAAAATTATTGCTGTTGGTAAAGAGGCCAATATGATGCAAGGAAAGACACATGAAAACATTAAAACCATTCGTCCTCTGAAAGATGGTGTAATTGCAGACTTTGATGCTTCTGAAAAAATGCTTCAATTATTCATAAAAAGCATTCCGGCATTAAAGAAAAAACTATTCACTCCTGCACTGCGTTTGGTTATTTGTATTCCTTCCGGAATTACAGAAGTTGAAATGCGTGCGGTAAAAGAATCTGCAGAAAGAGTTAACGGTAAAGAAGTATACTTAATCCATGAGCCTATGGCTGCCGCAATCGGTATTGGTGTCGATATTATGCAACCCAAAGGAAACATGATTGTTGATATTGGTGGTGGTACTACCGAAATCGCAGTAATTGCTCTTGGCGGTATTGTTTGTGATAAATCTGTAAAAATTGCCGGTGATGTTTTCACAAATGACATCATCTATTACATGAGAACGCAACACAATTTATTCGTTGGAGAAACTACTGCCGAAAAAATTAAAATCCAAATTGGTGCCGCTACTGAAGATTTAGATAGCCCGCCGGAGGAAATGTCTGTTCAGGGTAGAGATTTACTAACAGGTAAGCCAAAACAAGTTGATGTTTCGTATCGTGAAATTGCAAAAGCATTAGACAAATCCATTCAAAGGGTAGAAGATGCTGTTATGGAAACACTATCCCAAACACCTCCGGAATTGGCAGCCGATATTTATAACACCGGAATTTACTTAGCTGGTGGAGGATCTATGTTAAGAGGGCTTGATAAGAGAATTTCATTAAAAACCGATTTACCGGTTTACATTGCTGAAGATCCTCTGAGAGCCGTAGTAAGAGGTACCGGAATTGCCCTAAAAAATATTAACCGTTTCAAAAGTATACTGATTAAATAAAAAGTAGTTCATGCAGCAAATATTAAATTTCCTAATAAAAAACAGCTATAAGATGCTGTTTTTGCTGCTTTTGGGCATTAGCTTAATTCTTACTATAAAATCTCATTCTTATCACAGAAGTGAGTACATTAATTCGGCTAATGCAATCACAGGAGGAGTTTATGAAAATATAAATTCCATGAATGAATATTTGAGTTTAAAACAGAAAAACAATAGCTTAGCAGAAGAGAATGCTCGCTTAAAAGAATTGTTATACAACAAAAAAGATACCTTGCTTAATATTGAAGATATCGTAGTTAGAGAACATGACAAATTTACGATCAGAAAAGCAAAAATCATCAAGAATCAATTCAATACACGCGAGAATTACCTAACATTGAATATTGGCGATAGGGATGGTATCAAAACCGATATGGGAGTAATTAATGACAAAGGGATTGTAGGTATTATAGAAAAAACTTCCAATCATTTTGCCACAGTTTTAAGTGTTTTGAATACAAAATCCCGAATCAATGCCAAAATCAAAAATTCGGATCATTTTGGCTCTTTAACTTGGGATGGAAAAAATGTAGGCTACGTTCAACTGATTGATGTACCTCGATTGGCTTCTTTACGAAAAGGAGATTCCATCGTAACTGGAGCTGATTCTGAAATTTTTCCCGAGAATATTCCTATCGGAAAAATTGACAAAGTTTACATTGATAAAAAAACAAATTATTATACCATTAACGTAAGACTTTTTAATGACATGACTGCTTTAGGCTATGTTTATGTTATTGAAAACAAATTAAAAACAGAAAAAGAAACTCTGGAAGCAAAAACTGAACCCAACCTATAATTTTATTTTGTGAACATTTTTTTAGAAAACATAATACGTTTTATACTGTTGCTTATCTTTCAGGTATTGTTATTTAATAATATCAACCTGTTTGGTTTTCTAAACCCCTACCCTTATTTACTATTTATTTTACTTTATCCTGTAAATGGTAACAGGAGTATTTTATTAGTAACGTCTTTTTTACTAGGGCTCTTTTTAGATATGTTCTGCAATTCAGGAGGAATTCATGCCGCTGCTTCTTTAATTATTGCCTATGTGAGACCTTCTCTATTTCGATTTTCTTTCGGTCTAAGTTATGAATACCAAACCATAAAAATTGCCGATAGAATTTCATCTGAACGTATTACATTTTTAATTTTATCGATATTTATACATCATTTTGTATTGTTTTTGTTGGAGTTTTTCAGATTGAATCTATTTATAGAAATTATTTGGAAAACAGTAACCACTACATTGTTTACGTTTATCGTTTCTTTATTAATTATTTATTTGATTAAGCCTAATAAACGATGAGAAAATATCTTTTGCCCGGATTAATTATTATGGCTACTCTATTGTTATTAGCCAAAATCTTCTATTTACAGGTAATAGACGATTCTTTCAAATTACAATCAGAAAATAATGCAATTAAAAAAGAATTTGATTTTCCGGAACGTGGTTACATTTATGACCGTAACGGAAAACTTTTGGTAGCAAACCAACCATCATACGATATCATGGTCATACCAAGAGAGATGAAAAACATCGATACTTTAGAACTTTGTAAATTATTGAGCATTACTAAAGAAGATTTCATCAAAAAAATTACAAAAGCAAAAAAATATAGTCCAAGGCTTCCTTCTGTATTCATTCCTCAATTAAACAAGAGAGAATATGCCGGTTTTCAGGAAAAAGAACGAAAATTTGAAGGATTCTATACTCAAAAAAGAGCTTTACGTGATTATCAGGTACATTATGGTGCTAACATCTTTGGATTTATTGCCCAAGTAAACGAAGCTACAACCAAAGCGAATCCTTATTATAATAGTGGTGATCTAATTGGCAAACAAGGGCTTGAAAAAGAATATGAGGAAGTTTTAAGGGGTGTAAAAGGGGTAAAATATTTACTTCGGGATAAGCACAATAAAATTATCGGTTCTTATAAAGAAGGGAAATTTGATACTATTTCCCAACAAGGAAAAGATTTAACTTTAACCATTGATGCTGATCTGCAAGAGTACGGAACCAAACTAATGGTTAACAAACGCGGCGGAATTGTGGCCATTGAACCTAGCTCGGGAGAAATCTTAGCATTAATCTCGGCTCCAACATATGATCCGGCGCTTTTAGTAGGCCGCCAACGCTCTAAAAACTATACGGCTTTATATTATGATTCTATTGCAAAGCCTTTATACGACAGAGCATTATTAGCTTCTTATCCTCCAGGCTCTCCTTTTAAAATTTTAACAGGACTCATTGGTTTACAAGAACAAGTAATAGATGAACATACCACTTTTTACTGTAATCATGGCGCTAATTTCGGTAGATTTATGGCGTGTCACTGCGGTTATCATGCGTTACAATTAAATAACGGAATTTACAGATCATGCAACAGTTATTTTGGTAATACATACAAAAGAATTATTGAAAAATATCCGAATTCTTTTGAAAGTGTGGATACTTGGGCTAACCATGTTAAAAGTTTTGGTTTAGGGCAATTTTTAGGCACAGATATGCCTATTGGAGCCAAAGGGCTTGTTCCTGATTCCAAACTATACAAAAAAGTATACAAAGGAGCTCCGATTAGAAGTTCATATATTATTTCAAATGCTATTGGTCAGGGAGAAATCTTAACTACACCTATTCAGCTAGCCAATATGATGGCAACAGTTGCTAACAGAGGTTATTTCTACACTCCACATATTGTCAAAAAAATAAAGGATCGGGAGATCGATAAAAAGTTTACAACAAAACATCTTACAAGCATTGATAAAAAATATTTTGAACCGGTAATTCAAGGCTTAGCCGACGTTTATAATCCAGGCGGAACTGCAGCAGCCTTACACGTTGATAGTTTACAAATTTGTGGTAAAACCGGTACTGCTGAAAATAAAATAAGAGTTGGCGGTGTAACCTACAAACTACAAGACCATTCCATTTTTGTGGCTTTTGCACCAAAAGACAATCCTAAAATAGCCATTGCTGTTTTTATCGAAAATGGTTATTGGGGAAGTCGTTGGGCCGGTCCTATTGCTACCTTAATGGTAGAAAAATATATTAAAGGAAAAATCACCCGAAAAGACTTAGAAGACCGTATGTTAAATGGATCGATTCAAGATGAATATCAAAAACTGGAAGATATTATTTACAGAAGAAATATAGACACAAAGAGAAATGAGCCTATAGCTAACACAACGGACAATAATAACAAAGAAACTAAAAAAGAAGAAGAAAATCATTAATGAGTTCATCAAAAAATGTAAATAGAGGAATTGACTGGCTAACCATTTTACTATACATCTTATTAGTAGGCATGGGATGGATGACTATTTACTCCGCTTCACTCCCTTTAGAAGAAACTTCCATTTTTGATCTGAACCAAATTTATGGTCGGCAAATGTTATTTATTTTCCTTTCCATTCCAATCATTCTAATTATTCTTTTTCTCGATGCTAAAATTTTTGAACGGCTTTCTTTCGTATTTTATGGCATAGGAATACTCCTTTTACTAGGGCTCTTTGTCTTCGGAAAAACTATCAAAGGGCAAACCAACTGGTATAGCTTCGGAGGATTCGGATTTCAGCCTTCTGAATTTGTAAAGACAGCAACAGCACTGCTCTTAGCAAAATACCTGAGTTATCCTCAAATAAATTTGAACCTCACAAAACACCAACTTATAGCTTTTGGTATCATAGGCCTACCGGTTTTGCTAATTCTAATGCAACCGGATGCCGGAAGTGCTATGATATTTTTATCCTTGATTTTTGTTTTATATAGAGAAGGTTTGCCTAGCTGGTACTTAATTTCCGGAATCACTGCTATTGTCTTATTCTTTTTAGCTCTATTAATTAACCCATTATATATAATTATAGGATTTTTCCTTTTAACGGTCTTACACTTTATCAATAACAAAAAGATCTCCAGAAATCCTTTTATTTATGCTTTTATATTTTTAGTCGTAACAGGTTTTGTTTACTCTGTAAATTATGTTTATAATAATGTACTGGAACCACATCAAAAAGACAGAATTGATGTACTTATAGGAGATAATGTTGACTTAAAAAAAGAAGGGTATAATTTAAATCAATCTATGATTGCAATTGGGTCGGGCGGATTAACCGGAAAAGGTTATTTAGAAGGCACTCAGACAAAAGGAGGCTTTGTACCGGAACAACATACGGATTACATTTTTACCACAGTAGGCGAAGAATGGGGCTTTGCCGGAAGCGCGGTTGTTATACTACTATTTATGACTTTATTCTTAAGGATCATTTATCTGGCAGAACACCAAAAAACAAAATTTAGCCGTGTATATGGTTACTGTGTAGCCACTTATCTTTTCATTCACTTTTTTGTGAATATCGCTATGCTCATTAAACTATTTCCTACCATCGGAGTACCATTACCTTTCTTTTCATACGGAGGTTCAAGCTTATGGGCATTTACCATCATGCTTTTCATCTTTATAAAATTAGATGCTAATAAAGTAAATGAATGGTAATAAATAATTAAAAACTCCAAGCCTTATAATCAGAACTTTGCTCCAATTGGTTCTCTAAAGAATCTTCGAGCTTAGGAAAGAAATCGATCCCGGTCATTTTCTCTAAATTGTCAACAGAAACTACAAACTCATACAATGCTTTCTCTGAATCTTTATGTGGAACTAAAAAAGCAATCATTCTCTTTCTATCTTTAGTCAACAAAACTTTATAAAAATAATTTGGAACAGCGACCTCTTCATTTCCTATAGTTTTTAAATTATCACTCAAAACGCCACCAGTAATAACATAAATACCATCATACTTAGCAGCCCAATAACGTACTTTTTGCTCCAGTCTATTCCAAACGCCAGCATTGAAATCGTACTTTTGAGGCGAAACATTCGAGGTATAAAATGTTTCCTCATATTCTTTAAAATTAGCTTTCCTATCACCTGCCGGACATAAATGCCCTTTATTATAACCCGATTTCTTATAATTTCTCCAATCAGCAGAAGCTGTTTTTACTATCGGATCCTGATTAAAAAAAGGTCTTTTGTATGTTACGTTTTTTAAATCACCTTCTTTTAAACTGTAAGCAACCCATTCTGATTGTTCGTAAACTTCATTATATGAAAAACTATATGCTTCATGATGATAAATAGATTTTGTTGTAGACGTTGGTAAAAAATCAAAACTACCCTCATCTGAAATATCAGGATCAATAACAGCAGATTCTGTTATCTTTTCTTTATCAGACTCATTATTGGAAGGCATTTCTCTACAAGAGTTTAATCCTAAAACCAGTAATAAACCAAAAGAAAATAGTCTATATTGCATTAATCTTTTATTTAGTACATTTGCGTAAATGTAAACAAAATTGGATGTAATGAAAATTTATTTAATGATTTTAACGGCTGTATTTTCCTTTCAGCTTACTAATGCTCAAGAAGACAAAGCAACAATAAAAGAACAAAAAGAACTCTTGGCTCAACAAAAGAAAATGGAAAAAGACAGGAAGAAAGCTGAAAAAGCTTTAAAAACTGCTGAAAAAGAACAAAAAAAAGCAGCAAAACGCCTTGAAAATATTCATAATGCTGACCAAAAAATTGAAAAGATTGAACGAAAAATAAAAGATAGAGACGAAGACATCAAAAGCCTTCAGAAAAAACTGGAAAGAAATAAAACAAAGAATAAACTAACTCCGGAAGACGAAACGAAGTTCAATGAAAAAATAGCAAAACGAGAGGAAGAGATTAAAGAATTAAATGAAGATCTGAAAAAAGCCAAAGAAAAAAGAGCAAAACTGAAATAAAAAAGGGAACCGATTCGGTTCCCTTTTTCTATTAATGCAATAATTATAACAATTATTTCTTTTTACCTTTAGCAGATTTCTCAGCTTTAGCAGCTTCTTGAGCAGCTTTCATAGCAGCACGAGATACTTTCACTTGACATACAACAGTATTGTCTGGGTGCATAATTTTAAAATTATCAGCAACTAATTTAGTTACATATAATCTGTTACCCATTTCAAGTGGAGTAATATCAGCTTCAACAAAGTCTGGTAAATATTTTGGTAAAGCTTTTACTTTTAAACGACGTAAGTTTAAACGTAAAGTACCCCCAGCCATAATACCAGGAGATTTACCTGTTACTTTTACAGGAACTTCCATAATTACTTCCTTATCTTCGCTTAAACGATAGAAGTCAATGTGCATAATCACATCACTTACCGGGTGAAATTGAATGTCTTGTAAAATACACTCAACTGTTTTTCCACCTTCTAACTCAACTACAACAGTGTGTGCGTTTGGAGTATAAACTAAGTTTTTGAAAGCTCTTTCGTCTGCAACAAAATGAACTGGTTCTGATCCTCCGTAAATAACGCAAGGAACCATTCCAGCATCACGTACGGCTTTAGTTGCTTTTTTGCCTACGCTTTCTCTTTCTGATCCTTTAATCGTAATTGATTTCATTTAAAAAAATATATAATTAATAAAAAAATTTACATTAAAAATTTTCCGCTAATGGAATTATTGTTTTGTACCATGTGCATTACTTCTGCAAAAAGCGAAGCACAACTTACAACTTTAATTTTATTTGATTCTTTCTTCAACGGAATAGAATCGGTAACAATAAGCTCTTTTAAGCTTGACTTTTCTATTTTTTCGTAAGCATCTCCTGAAAGAATAGCATGAGTACAAATTGCTCTTACACTCAAAGCTCCTTTCTCGATCATTACATCTGCTGCTTTTGCCAATGTTCCTCCGGTATCAATCATATCATCCACCAAAATAACATTTCTACCTCTTACATCTCCAATCAATTCCATGGTATCGATTACATTAGCCTTTTTTCGCTGTTTGTAGCAAACCACTACATCCGATTCTAAAAACTTAGAATAAGCATAGGCTCTTTTTGACCCTCCCATATCCGGAGAAGCAATAGTCAAACTTTCTAAATTTAAACTTCTCACATAAGGCAGAAAAATTGTTGAAGCAAACAAATGATCAACTGGTTTTTCAAAGAAACCTTGAATCTGATCGGCATGTAAATCCATTGTCATAATTCGGGTTGCTCCTGCTGATTCTAATAATTTTGCCACCAATTTTGCTCCAATCGGAACTCTAGGTTTGTCTTTTCTATCTTGTCTTGCCCATCCAAAATAAGGAATAACAGCTGTGATATGACGAGCTGAAGCACGCTTAGCCGCATCAATCATCAGCAACAACTCCATTAAATTATCAGAACTTGGAAAAGTTGAACAAACTAAGAAAACTCTAAGCCCTCTTATTGATTCTTCAAAAGAAGGTTGAAATTCTCCATCACTATATCTTGAGAACGTAACTTTACCTAGCGGCACGCCATAACACTCGGCTATTTTCTCCGCTAAATATACACTCTGAGAACATGCAAATATTTTTGCTTCCGGTTCGTTGAATGACATTTTTAATTATTTGTTTAGTAGTTAGTTAGTGTTGTATCTGAAATAATCAGGGTGCAAATTTAGGAATAAATTTCAACTCTGAAAGCAAATTTTAAACTATTTTGCTTTTTAATTTAGTTTTTTTCTATACATTTGCACTCACAATTTCAAAAAGCCGCGGTGGCGGAATTGGTAGACGCGCACGACTCAAACTCGTGTTCTACGGAGTGTGGGTTCGATTCCCACCCGCGGTACGAAAGAAAAGACTGTTTTACGACAGTCTTTTTTTGTTTACAACAACTTCTTTTTTAACTTCACATCAGAAAAAAAAACAGAAAATGAAAAAGTTTTTAATTGTTGGCTTAGGAAACATAGGCTCAGAATATGTCAACACACGTCACAATATTGGTTTTAAATTACTAGATTATTTAGCAAAGACGGAAAACATAGATTTTAACACTGCTAAATTAGGTGATATTGCCGAATTAAAAATCAAAGGCAGAACATTACTTTTACTAAAACCCAATACTTACATGAATTTAAGTGGAAAAGCAGTTAAATATTGGATGGAAAAAGAAAATATTCCCAAAGAAAATATTCTAATTATAACCGACGATTTAAATATCTCCTTTGGAACCATCAGAATAAAAGGAAAGGGAAGTGACGGAGGTCATAACGGATTAAAAAACATTCAATTGCTACTCAATACTTCTGAATACCCTCGTTTTCGATTTGGAATTAGTGACACTTTTAAAAAAGGACAACAAATTGACTATGTATTAGGCGAATGGAGTGAGGAAGAAAAAGAAAAACTTAAAGAGAGGCTTCAAACTGCTTCCGAAGTTATTAAATCATTTGCTTTAGCCGGATTAAACAATACTATGAATACTTTTAACGGAAAATAAAAAAGAGCGCTTAAAGCGCTCTTTTTTATTTTAAAATCTATTTTTAATTATTCAACAACAATTTTCTTAGTTACTTTTCTAGCACCATCCTCAATTGTCACCAAATAAATTCCAGCTTGAGCATTGTTTAACTGGATAGACTCATTAACTAAACCATTTGCCTGAATCTGTTTCCCCAAAATCAATCTTCCTCTTATATCATAAACATTTACAGACACTTCGTCTGAAACAGCAGTCAACTGTAAATTAAACGAACCATTGTTAGGGTTTGGATAAATTACAAAATCATTAGTTTCAAAAGTATCAGTTGCTAAAACTGGTACTAATTCTGAATGGCATAAGTTCAATGTAACTTCTTCTATTGTCCCTGTAGTACCATCTCCTACATTTATATCTGTAATGAAAAATATCCAATCTCCTGCTGAACTATTTCCATTAAAACCTGTAAATGTATCCAGAGGTGTAGTTGCCACTCCACTTGTTGTATTACTACAATTTACAGCTGATCCTTCAGAATCATACATTAGATCAATATTTGCACTACCCGAACAAGAACCAGAACTCATTCTTGTAACACCAGAAGCCGCCCAAGGAGGTCTAATTCCATAGTACAAATCTCCAACATTAGAATGTATAAGCACTGGATTAATATTAACATCAGTCAAGGTAAAAGAATCATCCACAGTCAACGCATACCCAGCATACTGAATATCACTTTCCGGTATCGCATAGCTACCAAAGTTAAATGTATAATCATCACAAATATTTTGAGTTTGATAAGTATAATTTCCTATTGCAATATTTTTCAAGTTAACATTAAAGAATATATTCCCTGAAGCTTTTACCATAACTCTACAATTAGCTGCCGTTACATTAGGAACAGTGATGGTTTCTGATCCGTCATTTGCTGTCGCAGAAACTAGAGTTGTTCCCCAAGTTTGCCCACCATCTGTTGACAACAAAATATCCACATCAACTCCGCCACTGATCGTGTTTGTATTATTAACTGTCCACGTAATAGTTTCCGTTGTTCCCGGTGTCCAAACCAAATTATCTGTATTTTGAGAAGTTACAGTTAGCGGTCCCTTAGATCCATCTACTGTCACAATCATATTATCATATCCTGTTTGCCCTTGCCCCGCAACATTATCTCTAGCTGTTAACCTAAAGTTTAATGTTCTAGACACCGAACTTAAAGCCTCTACTAAAATAGCATTTCCTTGAGTCGTTGTTAAACCATTTAAAACAGAAGTCATATTAGGAAAGTATCTTATTGGTGAATTTGTAGGATCATAAGACCTCCAATTAGGTCCTGATGCTTTTGTTTCAGAAGCAGCAGAATTAGCACCAGTTAAAACAGAACTTGAATTATCATACTGTTCCCAACAATACGTTAAATTACCCCCACCAACATCAGTTGCTGAACCAGTCAACATAAAAGGGGTACTTTTCGGAATTGTGTAATCATTACCAGCATTAACAACAGGAGCCCCATGAGTTATTGCTACTGAAGTAGGACACGTTTTTGTTACCATATTACTTTGTACTTGAGCAATACTTACAGCATGAAAGTAATCGTCTGAATGTGATTGAACATCTTGAGAAGTAATCCCCGCATATCCCATAATGGTTGAACCAGAACCTACTTCCATATTAGCCCCTGACCCTTCATAACTCATAGAAAAAGTATGATTTGCACCAAATTGATGTCCCATTTCGTGAGCTACATAATCAATATCAAAATTATCTCCAGAAGGAATTCCATCAGCAGGAGAAGTAAATCCACTTCCTTTATTCTCATCATTCGGATTAGACGTATCGTTAACACATACACATCCTATACACCCTGCGTTTCCTCCGCCCCCTGATGCTCCAAATAAATGACCAATATCATAAGCTGCATTATTTGCTGCTAAAGAAGTTGACGGCCCAGTCAACCGTGAACTCAAAGTGTTTTGAAGTTCTGTATTCCAAGCACCAGCAGCACCAGCGGCAGCATCAGAATAAGGATCGATAGCAGCATTATAATAAATAACATTAGTAGATTGAGAAACGATATTCATATGAATAGCAAAATCATTTTCAAAAACTCCGTTTACCCTTGTCATGGTTGCATTAAATGCAGCCAATACTAAAGATACATTTGCAGAACTTGTTGCTCCAAAATAATTTGCATATTCTGCAGTACAAGATAATGCTAATCTAAAAGTCAACAATTGGCCTGAACTTGATCTACCTGTTTCAGAAAATTTATCTGAAAAATCTGAAGTTAAAACTTGCTCTTGCGTAGAACATGTGAATGGCAATTTCCCTTTTGCACGTCCAGAACTATATATAGCATAAACATCACCGTTTTTAGAAATCGGTTCTATAAATTCATTTCTTTTTTCTGTTCTAAAAATTACACCTTGAATCCCTTTTGGATCCAAACTCAAGCGTAATCTTGCAAATTTATCATCAATCCCCTCTCCAACATAAGATCTGATCTCAGGAAATTGTGACTGCAAATCTGAATCAAAATTTGAAGCTTCATATATTCTAAACTTCTCTAAATTACCTGATGCATTGGGTATTTCAACGATAATTGTTGAATAATCACCTGAATTCCTTTCCGGGGCAGATAAAAGTGATTTTGCCATACTTGACAAATCAAGACTTCTTGTCTTATAGCTAGTAGGAAAGCTTACTCGCTGAACTGTATTTCTTTTTTCAAACGATTCGTTTTTTACATCTGACCAAACCTTACCGGTTTGACCATAGGAAACTTGTAAAAAAACAAATGAGCTGAAAAATGAAAATAGTAATGTTTTTTTCATTTTTTATTAACAATTTGGTTAAGCCACAAATATAAAAAAACAAGGGAGATGTTTAACGTCTCCCTTGTTTTTTAACATTAATATAAATAATATGCTTTACTCAACTATTATTTTCTTAGTTACTTTTCTTCCTCCATCTTCAATCGTAACTAAATAAATTCCCGCTTGAGCATTTGACAACTGAATAGATTCATTTATCAATCCATTAGCCGGAATTTGTTTATTTAATATCAATCTACCTCTTATATCATTAACTCTTACAGAAACATTGTTAGATACTGCAGTCAACTGTAAATTAAACGAGCCATTATTAGGATTTGGATAAATTACAAAATCATCAGAACCAAAAGTTTTAGTTGATAAAGTAGCTGTTTGTGTACAAACTTCTATAGACCAAGAATTAATCTGTCCTGTATCAGCATTGTAAAAATCTGCTGTATATAAAGTCCATGTCCCGTTTGAATCTAATCCATTAAAAACAGACAACGGATTAGAAGGAGAAAAGGTTCCCGTCATGTTAGCAACACATGTAAATGTAGGCGAACCATCACTCAAAGTAACATTAAAATTATCATTACCTGAACAAGCTCTATCCCAAACTATATCATACGTACTTCCATCAGGGTGATCAACCTCAATCACTAAATCATTCGGCCATGTATGAGTAACATCCAAGCTAACATTCACATCTGAAATAGTCCCCGTAACAGGTACATTTATCGTATTAGAAACAACAGCTCCAGGAGAATTTGCTCCTGTACCATCAGGAATAACTAATGGGGTACTATTAGTATATGTATTACAAGTTGTAGAAACCACATACCCTACTGCAAAATCTTCTGCATTAACATTAAAGAAAATATTATTACTTGCCTTAACCATCAATCTACAAAAAGGAGCAGCCGTAGCAGGCATTGTTACTACTTCAGAACCGTCATTAGGTGTATTTGCTAATAATGTAGTCCAAGTAGTCCCTCCATCTGTAGTAATTAAAATATCAACATTTGCTCCTCCCGTTATAGTATTCGTACTATTAACTGTCCAAGTTACAGTTTGAACAGAACTCACATCATAAGAAATCCCAGTTGTATTTTGAGAAGTAACAGTTAAAGGACCTTTTGTTGCATCTACTGTCACAACCATATTATCATATCCTGTTTGTCCTTGCCCCGCAACATTATCTCTAACCGTTAATCTAAAGTTTAAAGTTCTTGCAACAGAACTTAATGCCTCAACCACAATTCCCGCTCCTTGAGTGGTTGTAGAACCAGCAAAAACAGAATTTAAGTTAGGTAAATACCTAGTTGGAGAAGATGTAGGATTATAAGATCTCCAGTTTGCACCAGCAGCTTTAGTTTCTGAAGCGACACTATTTGATCCTGTATACCCAGTTGTTGAAGTAACTACATCCATTTGCTCCCAACAATAGGTTAAACTCCCTCCGCCTGCATCTGTTGCAGAACCAGTTAACATAAATGGGGTACTTTTTGGAATAGTATAGTCTAAACCTGCATTAACAACTGGTGCACCATGAGTAATACTTGTTACTGTAGGACAACTTTTGGTTACCATATTTGCTTGTACTTGAGCAATACTTCCTGCATGAAAATAATCATCAGAATGCATTTGAACATTTTGATTTGTAATACCAGCATATCCCATAATTGTAGAACCAGATCCGATTTCATACTGATAGCTCGCCAAAAGAGTCCCTGCCATGTTACCTTCACCTGAAAAAGTGAATGTATGATTAGCTCCAAATTGATGTCCCATTTCATGAGCCACATAATCTATATCAAAATTATCTCCTTCCGGAATAGCATCTGCCGGCGATGTAATTCCACTTCCTTTTTGTCCGTTAACACAAACACAACCTATACATCCTGCATTACCTCCACCTCCTGAAGCTCCAAATAAGTGCCCAATATCATAATTAGCTTCTCCTATAACAGAAGTCAACGTTGACTGCAATTCAGAATTCCAGTTATTCATACTAGATGCATCAGAATAAGGATCGGTAGAAGGATTATAATAAATCACATTGGCAGTATTGGCAATCATTGTCATATGAATTGCAAAATCTTTTTCAAAAACTCCGTTTACACGAGTCATTGTCGTATTAAATGCAGCCAAAACCAATGAAACTTGAGCAGAGCTTGTTGCTCCAAAATAGTTTGCATACTCAGCTGTACAAGACAATGCTAATCTAAAATCCAATAACTCACCTGCACTAGAACGCCCAGCCTCATTAAGTCTATCACTTAAATCTGTGGCCAAAGATTGTTCAGGCGTAGAACAAGTAAAAGGTAACTTTCCTTTATTTCTTGATGAATTATAAACCACATACACTTTACCGTCAGTAGAATATGGTTCTAAAAATTCATTTCTCTTGTCGGCTCTAAATACCATAGATTGAATACCACTAGGGTCAATACTCAATCTAACTTGAGCATACTTATCTTCAATACCTTCTCCGACATACGATCTAATACCTGGAAACTGCGCTTGTAAAGCTGAATCAAAGTTTGATGCTTCGTACATTCTAAAGTGCTCTAATTCTCCTTTAGAATTAGGCAAAGCAATAATTACATTAGATTTTTCTCCGTTAATTCTACCAGGAACATTAGATAAAGCATTTTTCAAAACACCATAATCTAACTGAATCAACTTGAAGTTAGCCGGAAAACTTTGACGACTAACTGAATTAACAACCTGAAAATCTCGATTTTTTACATCACTCCAAGCTTTTTCTGTCTGAGAGTACCCCAAAACACTAAAAGCAAAAATTCCGAGTGACAATAGTACTGTTTTTTTCATATTCATTCTTTTACAAATAGATTGGTTAACAAGCAAATATATAAATTAATTTTACTTTTACAAAAATTTAACATTTATTTTGTTTTTTGTTTATTTTTTCAAAAAAAACTATTCTTTTCCATACGAAAATCTGCAGTTATATTATTTTTGTTATAAAATTTCAAGTTTTGAAAACAGTACAAGGAATCGACCATTATAAATCTTCTGATAAAAGAACAATTTTAACCCTCGGAACATTTGACGGTGTTCATGTTGGTCATCAATCTATAATTGAAAAAGTAGTAACTGAAGGTAAAAAACGAAACTTAGAAAGCATTGTGCTAACTTTTTTTCCACATCCCAGAATGGTTTTACAACAAGACGATTCTCTTAGGCTTTTAAATACTATTGAAGAAAAAGGAGAACTATTGGAAATATTAGGTTTAGACACACTAATTGTTCATCCTTTTAGTCAGGAATTTTCCAGACTTACAGCAGAAGAATTCGTAAAAAATATTCTGGTCGACAAACTAAATATTGCTAAAATTATTATTGGTTACGATCATAGATTCGGAAGAAATAGAACAGCAACCATAGATGATTTAGTAACTTTCGGAAAAGAATATAATTTTGAGGTGGAACAAATTTCTGCCGAAATAATAGACAACAATTCGGTAAGCTCTACAAAAATCAGGAAAGCACTGGAAAACGGAGAAATTGGTTTAGCGAATTCCTACTTAGGTTATTCTTATTTTATAACAGGAACTGTAATTAAAGGACAACAACTGGGTCGCAAGATTAACTTCCCTACCGCTAATATCAGTATCAAAGAAAAATACAAATTGATTCCTAAAATCGGAGTTTATATTGTTCAATGTAGCGTTGATGATCTAACTTATAACGGAATGATGAGCATTGGCTTTAATCCAACTGTAAATGAAAATAAAACTGTAAATCTGGAAGTTAATCTTTTTGATTTTAACGAAGATATCTATGATAAAAAAATAAGGGTCACTTTTTTAAAAAGGATACGTGACGAAGAAAAGTTCGATTCAATAGATGCATTAAAAAACCAATTGGAAAAAGACAAACATTACAGCTTAAACTATTTTTCCTTTGAAAGAGAAAATCTATAATCAAATCAAAAATATTCCGATAAAAACATCCTGTTTATTATAGATTTCAAAAATGGGATTAACGCCCTACTTTAGTTAACTTCCGATTATGATATAGCAAAAGCTAAACGGAATTATTTTTTCCGCAATGAATGGATTTTACTACATGAAGCGAATAAAGTTTTCTTAAAAGAATAAAAAACTCATAACACTTTAATAACTTTGCAGTCTAATTTTTTGATGAATTATGGGACAGTTTCAATTAACTCCAATTGAACGTGTAAAGAATATTTCTAAAGAAGATTTTTACAATAACTACTTTAAAAAACAAAAACCAGTAGTGATTGAAGGCCTTACCAATGATTGGCCTGCCTATGAAAAATGGAATTTAAACTATATCAAAGAAATTGCAGGTGATAAAATTGTGCCTTTATATGATGACCGGCCTGTTTCTCACGAAGATGGTTTTAATGAAGCTCACGCTAAAATGAAAATGAGCGATTACATCGACTTATTACAATCAAAACCTACAGATTATCGCATTTTTTTGTACAACCTGATGAAAGAAGTCCCGCAGCTTCAAAATGACTTTAAATGGCCTGATATTGGATTACGATTAGTCAAACAACTTCCGATGTTGTTCTTCGGCGGCGAAAACTCTAAAGTTTTCATGCACTTTGATATTGATTATTCCAACATTCTGCATTTTCATTTTCACGGTAAAAAACAATGTATTTTATTCGACCCGAAACAAACACCTTACATGTATAAAATTCCTCATTCTTTAATTTCAAGAGAAGATATTGACTTTGACAATCCGGATTTTGAAAAATTTCCGGCACTTCAAAAGGCAAACGGATTAATCTGTGAGCTTAATCATGGAGATGTTTTATTCATGCCGGAAGGATTTTGGCATTATATGAAGTATCTTACTCCGGGGTTTTCTATGAGTTTACGGGCATTCCCTAGTAAACCAAGTAACTTATTAAAGGCCGCCTATAATGTTTTTATCATGCGTCATTATGACAGTTTTATGCGCAAAAGAAAAGGACAAGCCTGGATTGATTATAAAAATGAGAAAGCAATAGCTGATACTCATAAAAACATATAAAAAAAGCGACATAAAATTGTCGCTTTTTTTTATTTTGTACTCAATTCTGCAAAATATTTATAGAACAACGGAATAGTTTCAATTCCTTTCAAATAATTGAAAACTCCAAAATGTTCATTCGGCGAATGAATAGCATCACTATCCAAACCAAACCCCATCATAATCGTTTTACTTTTCAGTTCTTTTTCAAACAGAGCAACAATTGGAATACTACCACCTGAACGAACCGGTATTGGCACAATTCCAAAAGAATCTGTATATGCTTTTGAAGCTGCCTGATAACCGATTGAATCTATGGGCGTAACATATCCTTGACCTCCGTGATGTGGTGTAACCTTAACTTTAACAGCTTTTGGAGCAATACTTTCAAAATGCTTGGTAAACAACTCCGTGATTTCTTCCCAATCTTGATTAGGTACTAAACGCATCGAAATTTTAGCATAAGCTTTACTCGGAATTACGGTTTTAGCTCCTTCACCTGTATAACCACCCCAAATTCCGTTAACATCTAAAGTTGGACGAATAGAATTTCTTTCGTTTGTAACATACCCTGTTTCCCCATAAACATCTTCGATAGCTAATGCTCGTTTATAATTTTCTAAAGAAAACGGAGCTTTAGCCATTTCGGCTCTTTCTTCTGCTGAAAGTTCCTCTACTTTATCATAAAATCCGGGAATAGTAATATGATTATTTTCATCATGTAGCGAAGCAATCATTTTTGCTAAAATATTAATCGGATTGGCAACTGCTCCACCATACAAACCGGAATGCAGATCTCTATTAGGTCCGGTTACTTCTACTTCTACATAACTTAAACCTCTTAAACCGGTAGTTATTGAGGGCTGGGTATTAGAAATCATTCCTGTATCAGAGATTAAAATAACGTCATTCGCTAATTTTTCCTGATTTTGTTCCACAAACCAACCCAAGCTTTTAGAGCCTACTTCCTCTTCTCCTTCAATCATAAACTTAACATTACATGGAAGAGTATTGTTTTTCATCATGTATTCGAAAGCTTTAACGTGCATATACATTTGCCCTTTATCATCACAAGCTCCTCTGGCAAATATAGCTCCTTCAGGATGGATCTCGGTAGCTTTTATAACCGGTTCGAAAGGAGGAGAAGTCCACAAATCTACCGGATCAGGTGGTTGTACATCATAATGACCATACACTAAAACTGTTGGTAAATCTTTATCAACAATTTTTTCTCCGTAAACGATAGGATAACCCGGAGTTTCACACAACTCTACCGTACCACATCCGGCTTCTTCTAATCTTCTTTTCACTTCTTCAGCTGTAGTCATTACATCATGTGCATAGGCACTATCAGCACTAACCGAAGGTATTTTCAATAAATCAATTAATTCATTTAAAAAACGTTCTTTGTTTTCCTGAACGTACTGCTTTATATTTTCCATTCTTCTATTTTGAATATTTTCAAAAATACAAAATTGTTTTAATAGTAAATTCTTAAAAATTGTTATAAAAACAAGGATTATTATTTACAAAACTCAAAAACAACTTTTTAGTAAATAAAAAAAGCGACAGAAATCTGTCGCTTTTTAATGAATTTATTACTGTAATTAGAAAATCACTTTTCTAACTATTCTTTCATTATTTTCTAATATAACTTCTACAATCAAAGCTTGGTTTGACTTACTAATGCCATCTACCTGCAATGTTTGAGTATTTACTTGTTTATTGAATAATAACTGACCTAATACATTATGAATTGTGACTTGTTTTATTACATTAACATTTGAATTAATTGTTAAGCTTTCTGCTGAAGCTATCGTAATGTCATTTTCATTACCTGCAAACTCATCAGCACTCAAAGTATTCGTAGTATAACGTAAAACGAATCTAGTATTATTTTCGCCTGTTGCTGCATAGAAGCTATACGGCGCCTGACGTAAATCATGGATAACATTCAATTCTGTATCTTCAAGGTAAATGTCTTGACTACCTGTAAAAAGACCATCTACTGCAGCAATTGCTATACTATAAGTTCCATTAGCCGGTGCATAATATCCCATTTGCACTTTATCTTTAGCATCAAAAGGAACTCTTCTACCTTGAATAGTCATTTTGTCTTCATCAATAATAGAATACAATCTCATACTTGTTTTCACAGCTGTAACTGCATCATACATTCTATCTTTTGCTTCAGTAGCACCTGAAATATATCCTACTAATGTTCTATCAGAAACATTATTGGAATTTATAATATCCAACCATATTCTATTCTTCTCAACTCCTGTCTGAACATAATTTCCAGATGGATTAGCCTGACGATAGAACTGACTATTGTCGTACGCTTTACTTCTTAAAGCATTATTAAATGTTACTGTTCCCGATGTTGTAGAACCATCAATCATATTTACTAAGAATGATTGTCCTCCTCCGATATATCCATTAAAACCAGCCGGCCCACTTACTGTACCACTTCCGTTATATGTAATATAATCAGTTGGAGTATAATTAGCTATAAATGTACCATAGAACGGATTACTAATAGCTGTTGAAGGAGACGTTGAATGTGTCCAGATACGAACAGCTCCCTCAATATTTGTATTTGCCAATAAGAAATCTTCTGCACTAATAGCTGATGGATAAGGATTACCAACTAAGTTCCAGTTATCATCAAAACGAGTAATTGTTGTTCCGTTGATTCCCGCATAATCAGCTCCTTGATAAGTTCCTCTTTGAATTGTCGGCGTAATAACCCCATTTCGGGCAACACCTGTAAAAGTTCTACTAAACACATCTCGCATAATATAACCTACCCCAGCTGCCATTGAAGCTCCGCTTGCTGCTACCCAATTTCCTTCACCTCCGTTTGTATTAGCAACCGTAGTGGCCCATGTATATACATAACCGGAAGGAGCATTAGCACCATCAACAGGAGAAGACCAGTAAACATAGTCAAAAGTATTACCTGTTGTAATTCTCTCATAAGAAATGTTACCTGTATTTACTCCGGCATCATTTATTTGTACTAAAGACCCATTATTATGTACCGTTAAATTACCATTAACTGTTAAGTTATTTTCGATCAAGACATAATCAGCTGCCTGAATATCTAGAGTAAAACCTGCATTTACTACCAAACTACAACATTCAAAACTTCCGTTTGCAGTTGTATCATAATTACCATTAATAGCTGCTACAGTAGATAACGTAGGTGTTCCATTTGACCAAGTTGTTCCATTCCATACAGTTGCTGCACTGCCTAATCCGATTGAAACAGCATTTGACGCTACAAAACAAGTAGCTGTATCTTCCATTACCTGACAATAATATTGGTAGCCATCTAAACCTGAGATATCTGAT
The DNA here is from genome assembly GCA_003246205.1 of Flavobacterium haoranii. Classification (GTDB taxonomy): domain Bacteria; phylum Bacteroidota; class Bacteroidia; order Flavobacteriales; family Flavobacteriaceae; genus Flavobacterium; species Flavobacterium haoranii_A. The sequence goes on from QKBC01000021.1 coordinate 54,591, forward strand.
ATTGTTAAATCACTTGTTGTAGTTCCGGAATAAACGCCTCCGTCTGCTAAACTTGTCCAATTTGAATCACCAGGTGCACTAACAAACCATTGATACATTAATCCTGCACCGCCAGCTACAGCTTCAGTTCCTGTAACAGAAATCACAACGCTGTTTGTTGAACAATCGTAAGTATAATTCGGAACACTAGTTAAAGGAGGTGTTTTAATCCCTTCATAAGTATTGATCAAAGAATAATCATCACTACAAGCGTTAAAGTCTATTATAGTCCAATCATTAGGATCAAAAGCAGTTGTCGGAAGCGGTGTAGCATCCGGATTACGTTTAAAATCATAACCGGCTGAACCCAAACCTAAAGCATTAATCCAGCTAGAACCATCACAATATCCCCAAGTGTCAATTACAGTTCCTAATTTTGCTAAATGAATACAATCATTGTTATTTACCCCGCTTGATACATCATTTTGGTCAGCCAAACTACCATCCCCACCAGGAACAGCGCACTGAGTTCCTGCACTAGTTGCCAAAACAAAAGTAGCACCATTTGCTAAAGTACCTGTTAAAGGAATATCATCCCCTGTTGCAGAACCATTATTTCTGATATAAACCTCATAATTTGTCATATCTACAGTTGCTCCAGTAGCATTGTAAATCTGAATATAAGACAATGAACCAGTAGAAGCATCTGTAACTTCAGAAATAAACAATTCTGATATTCCTGTTCCCGAAGGTTCACAAGACGATTTATCAGAAACAATTACCACAAAGTTAGAATAAGAATAATCACAACTTGCATCATAAATTACAACATCTCCGGTTGTAGCATTTGCCGGAACTGTAGCTTGAATTTGCGAATCTGAAATTATTGTAAAACTTGAAGCTAATGCTCCAAAATGCACGTCTGTAGCTGTTAAAAAACCCGAACCATTAATAGTAACTATCGTTCCGACAGGTCCTGTTGTTGGTGAAATAGAGCTTACTGAAGTTGTTGGTGTACACGTAACAGCTTCTCCTGTAATATTAAAAGTATATGGATTTTCATTTGCATCATTATTATCAACCGAAATGGTAGCATTACTCACTCCTAAAGCAGAAGGATTATAAGTTACCTCAAAAGTTGTTGATCCTCCACCCGGAACTGAACCAGCTGCCGCTAATGAAATATAAAAATCTCCTGCATCTGCCCCTGTTATAGTAATCCCTGATATTGTTAAAGGATCTGTACCTGAATTATAAATAGTAAACGTATGTGATACATCTACACCCACAAATGTTGACCCAAAATCAGTATCATCTGCAGTGGCTGGTGTTGTATCTCCATCTACAATTGAAATACCATTCCCCTGAATATCAATTTCTACATCAGCAGGAGGTCCACAAAAAACATTTACATCGTCTAAATACCATGTATTAAAAGAAGAGTTAAATCTAAAGATAACCCCTGTATAACTTGACAGGTTAACCCCTCCAACATTTGTTAAGTCAACCGTTTCAGTATTTCCTGCATCTGTTACGGTAAAAGAGTAAAGTGCAACCCAAGTTGCTCCTCCATCTAAACTATAATCAACAGTTGCTGTTTGTCCATTACCTCCGCTACTAGCATCTTGGAAAAATTGTAATTGAGATGGGTTATCAACTGAAGGCGAAATAAGGTTATCACCAGTTCCCATTGCTCTACACGGAGCAGAAGCTCCAAAATGTCCACTAACAGAATCAGAACTTGAACCATTATCTGTCCAACCTGCAGTAGAACTAAAATCCTCACTGAAACATGGACCGGTAGTAACTGTAATCACTAAAGTTTGCGTATCTGTTCCGTTTACATTTGTTGCCGAAATCGTTACATTAAACACACCTGTTACACCTGGTGTTCCTGTTATTTGCCCAGTAGCTGTATTAATAGACAAACCTGCCGGCAAACCAGTTGCATTATAACTAGTTGGTGTATTGGTAGCAATAATATCATACGTAAAGGCTACACCTGTTGTCCCTGAAGCCGTTAACGAACTTGTAATTACCGGTGGAGCCGTTGAAAGCCACTCAGCATATAATATTGTATTAATTGTTATAGAAAAAGTATCTCCTCCATTATAATGGATACCACTACCGTCATTTGCTGTATTCCAACCGTTAAAAGTAAACCCTGTTTGTGTTAAACTTCCTGTGTTTCCTAAAACGGTAACTGTATCTCCCGAATTATATGTATTACTATCTGTAGGAACAGTTCCCCCATCATTTCCATTACCGTCATAAGTCACCGTAAAAGTTGATGAAAGAAAAGCACTGATTACAATGTTTTTTATTCTAACCCCTTTATTCCCTGCAATAGCATCATAAAATCTAAATTGTACATTTGAAGAAGCTATAGGTCCAGAAAAAGTTACACTTGTTGAAATAAACGTACTACTTGTCGGCGTTCCTCCTGAAGTTTGTGTAGAAACCCAAGTACTTCCACCATCCAAAGACATATCTACACTTAAAGGACTATTAGTTCCACTACCATAGGTTGCGATATCAAAAGTAATCACTACTGATGTAGCACCGTTTATTGAAGTATATAGATCTGACAAGAGATAGTCATAAATCCCTCCGGTTGTTGACTCTACAAGATAATAACCTCCTCCTGCTGTTTGACTTATTGGATTCCCAGTATTGTTTTGACCTGTCCAACTTGCAGGTATAGTTCCACCAGCACCAGTAGCCGTATTATCAATAACTGTTTGCCCCAAAGAAACAGCTGAAAAAAATAGTGTTAAGAGTAGTAATTTTAATTTCATATTTTTTTACTAATTTGGATTAATAAAATTAGTTTTGCCATCAGAAAAGCGGGCAAATTTATACAAAAATATTTGAGAATCAGTCTTTTTGTTAAAAAAAGGTTTTAATAAATTGTTAAGAAATTGAGTTCAGAATCCCAAAAAACACTCTCTATAGCTGAAATTACAGCCAAAATGGAATATTATTGTTCCTATCAAGATCGCTGTTATAAAGAAATCTATGAAAAACTAAAATCTTTTCATTTAATCCCGGAAGCTAAAGAGCACATTTTACTCCATTTAATGGAAAACAACTTTGTTAATGAAGAACGTTTTGCTAAAAGTTTTGTTCGGGGAAAACATCGCTATAAATATTGGGGGAAAATCCGTATCACTAACGAATTAAAATTCAGAAATATTACTTCTCGACTAATACAGGATGCTTTAGCGGAAATTCCTGAAGGAGAATATTTAGATAATTTTCACCTACTGGCCGAGAAACACTGGTCTGGTTTAAAAGAACAAAAAGGACCCAAAAAAAGTAAAAAGTTTGTAGATTTTTTACTTCGAAAAGGTTATGAATCTCATTTAATTTTTGAAAAACTAAACGAGTTGAATGGAAACTAGAACAAATTGAAAATAGAAAATTTAGTTTTTCTTTTTTTCTTGTTTTTCTGTAACTTTTTTTGCTCTTCTTTGTTTTGTACCGGATTCATTCCCACGTTTAAAACTTCTTTCAGATGTTGATTAATTTCCATAATTTATTTTTTTGCAAAATTATCATTCCCTCATTAAGGTTGCATTTATTCAAAATAAAGTAATCGTTAAATCTAAAATACAGATAAAAACTTATTGCCTTATCTTTGCACAAAAATTAAGAACATGCTGGAAGATAAAAACCAACATAAAACCGATATTGAATCTCTGGGTGAATTCGGACTTATTGATTATTTGACTAAAAATATCGAGATTTCTCAAGAATCTACCTTAAAAGGCATTGGAGATGATGCTGCTGTTTTAGATTTTGCAGCTAAAAAAGCAGTTATTTCTACTGACCTGTTAGTGGAAGGCGTTCATTTTGATCTGGCTTATATGCCTTTAAAACATTTAGGATACAAAGCTGTAGTAGCTAATGTATCTGATATTTGCGCTATGAATGCCACACCTACTCAAATCACGGTTTCATTAGCACTTTCAAATCGGTTTCCTTTAGAAGCTGTTGCAGAACTATATGAAGGAATTAAACTGGCTGCTAAAGTTTACAACGTTGATATCATCGGAGGAGATACCACCTCTTCACAAAAAGGACTAATTATCAGCATCACGGCTATTGGCGAAGCTAAATTAGACGATATTGTATACCGTAACGGCGCTCAACCAAATGATTTATTAGTTGTTACCGGCGATGTAGGAGCTGCTTACATGGGCTTACAGGTTTTAGAACGCGAAAAACAGGTTTTTTTGGTTAACCCAAACAATCAACCGGACTTAGAGGCTTACACTTATCTGATAGAACGTCAGCTTAAACCCGAAGCCAGAAAAGATATAAAAGAAGTTTTAGAAAAGCTTGAGGTAAAGCCTACGGCAATGATTGATATTTCAGACGGATTGTCTTCTGAAATTTTGCATTTGTGCAAACAAAGCGGAGTTGGCTGTAATTTATTTGAAGAAAAAATTCCCGGTGATCCACAATTGATTAATGTTTGCGAAGAGTTTAACCTAGACATTACGACTATCGCTTTAAACGGTGGCGAGGATTACGAATTGTTGTTTACCATAAAAATGGAAGATTTCGATAAAATTAAACACAATCCAAATTTTACTGTTATCGGCCATATAACAGAAGAAAAAGAAGGCGTGCATCTTATTACACGTGCCAATACTAAAATTGCTTTGAAAGCCAGAGGCTGGAATGCTTTAAAAGAAGAATAATTACTCTAAAGAATTATTATTTATATACTCTAAGAATTGCGGTTTGTATTGTTCTGAAACCGTAATTCTTTGTTTATTAATCACAATCTGACCCCGTTCTATAACCTCAACATTGGGCAAAGAAACTATAAACGAACGATGGACTCTCATAAATTTATCGGAAGGCAGTACTTCTTCCAAACTTTTCAGGCTCATAAGCGTTAAAATCGGTTTCGGATTGTCTTTCAACCAAATTTTCACATAATCTTTCAAGCCTTCAATATAAAGGATTTCATCAAATGGAATTTTTAATTGTTTGTATTCTGATTTTACATAAAAAAAAGAATTTTCTTTTATATTTTCTTTTCTCTTTTTCCAAAGAGCAAACCATTCTTTTGCTTTGTTAGCTGCTATGAGAAATTCTGTATAATTGAATGGTTTCAATAAATAATCTAAAGCTTCTGCTTTAAATCCATCTATTGCATATTGATTAAAAGCTGTGGTAAAAATGATTCGGGTCGATTTCGGAACTATTTTAGCAAATTCTAATCCGGTCATATCGGGCATTTGAATATCTAAGAAAATGACGTCTATATTCTCTTTCTCAATATAGGCTACAGCTTCTACTGCGCTACTGCACTTCCCAATTAATTGTAAAAAAGGTGTCTTTAAAACATATCGTTCTACTAAATCCAGTGCCATGGGTTCATCATCTACAATCAAACAGGTTAATTTGTCTTCTTCCATTTCGAATTTCTTTAGTTCAACAAGTTATATCTGATTTACAAATTAATAATTAAAGTAGTTATGTAGTTATTTTCATCATTTTCTACATCCATTGTATACCGATCTTTGTAAAGCAATGTCAATCTTCTTTTTAAATTTTCTAGTCCTATGCCTGAACCGCTTCTATCAGTGCTGGTTTTAGAAAAATTCTTATTCTCGGATCTAAAAATGACAATGTTGTCTTCAATCTTCATATCAAAAGAAATAGTAGTACTTTCGTTTGCAGAAACTCCATGCTTAAACGCATTTTCAATTAAAGATACAAAAAGTAAAGGTGCTATCTTTATTTCTTTAGTATTTTGAGGAAAATGATAGATCACATTTACATTTTTGTTGAACCTTAATTTCATTAATTCTATATAATTAACCATAAATGTAATCTCATCATTCAAATTTACTTCCTTTTGATTCGTCTCGTACAAAAAATAACGCATCAATTTACTTAAACTATGGATTGCATCTTTAGATTGTTCCGGAGAAACATCTACCATCGCATAAATATTATTCAAAGAGTTAAAGAAAAAATGAGGTTGCAATTGATATTTTAAATGTTGTAATTCTGACTGCAATCGTTCATTTTCTGCTTCTTTTTGCAAAGTCTCCGTTTTAATCCATTTTTGCGTTGTTTTTAAGGCAATGGAAAAAACAATAGGTACTGTAAAAGATATGATATCAACATAAATAAAAAGCTTTTTAGGTGGCCCTTGCCCTTTCATTTCGGGCTTTATCAACTGATTTATAATAACTGTTTTTATCTCATTATTAATCAAAGCAAAAACGGCTACCATTATTATATTTAATGCTATAAACAATACAATTTTTTTCCGGAACAGAAATTTGTCTATCAAAACAAAATAGTTACCGTAAAAAATCAGAGCATAAAAGCATAACGGAATCCACGAATGCACCAATACTTTTTGAAGTGCTTCCGGTTGCCCTGAAGAAAGCAGATACGGAAGACTAAAAAGTATTATCCAAACTAAAAGATGGAAAAAAACAATGCTCTTTTTATTTTTAACTATGTTCATTGACTTAATTATTCGTATCTCAATGCTGATATTGGTTCTAAAGCAGCTGCTTTACGAGCCGGATACCAACCAAAAAAGATACCGGTTATGGCACAAACAATAAAAGAAATTACAACCGAATAACTGGTAACGGATGTGGGCCAATTTAAAACTTTTTCGATGAAAATTGTTGAACTTAAACCTAAAACAACCCCGATAAGTCCTCCTGTTATACTAATCATCATGGCTTCAATAAGAAATTGCATTAAAATATCAGCTTCTTTAGCGCCAACTGCCATTCTTAATCCTATTTCCCGGGTTCTTTCTTTTACAGAGACATACATGATATTCATAATACCAATTCCTCCTACCAAAAGTGAAATACTGGCAATAGCTACCAGCAAAACTGTAAGCATTTCACTGGTTGAACTGAATGTAGAAATTAGCTCTTCCATTGAAAACACATTGAAATCATCATCTTGTCCCTCAGCTATTTTATGTTGTTTCCGTAAAATCTCTGAAATTTCTTCGACTGCTGCAGGAGCATCATTTTCACTTTTTGCCGATGCAACAATAGATTGCAAATAATCAATCGCTAAAATACGCTTTTGTACAGTAGTAAAAGGGGCTAAAATAACATCATCTTGATCTTGTCCGAATGTATTTTCTCCTTTTTTCTCTAATACTCCTATAATTTTAAGCGGTATATTATTATAACGAATTGTTTTTCCTACCGGATCTTCTCCATTCGGAAAAAGGTTAGTCACTACCGTTTGTCCTACAACAGCTACTTTTGCTGCCGATTTAACCTCTGCACTCGTAAAAATACTACCGGAACTAAGTTCCCATACTTTTATAGTAAGATATTCAGGAGTAATTCCATAAATAGATGTCGGCCAGTTATTTGAACCATTAATTGCCTGTCCGCTTCCATTAACCAAAGGAGAAATGGCCGTTATATTTTGAGCAGTTGCTTTTAATGTATTAAAATCACTTAGCGTCAATGATTGCATTTCACTAGCATCCATTCTCACGCCACCTCTCATATCTGCTCCCGGACGAATGGTAACCATATTAGACCCCATACTGGAAATTTGTGTTTTAATACTTTCTTTTGACCCTTCTCCTATGGCTAACATGGCAATAACAGAACCTACTCCTATAATGATTCCTAACATTGTGAGGAATGTTCTAACTTTATTAAGCACTATGGCTTTCCATGCTATTTTAAATAAGTTTAAAAATCTCATCAGTCTACTACATTTTTAATTTTGGCTAAAGCCTCTTCTGCTGATTGCACCTTATCATTTAATTCATCTTTAATGATTCTTCCGTCTTTAAGCACTATAGTTCGTGAACTAAAAGCAGCAATATCGGGTTCGTGGGTTACAAAAACTATTGTTTTACCCTGTTTATTCAGTTTTTGAAACAATGCCATGATTTCATAGGATGTTTTTGTATCTAAATTTCCTGTTGCCTCATCTGCTAAAATAACTACAGGACTGTTGACCAATGACCTTGCAATGGCTACCCTTTGTTGTTGACCTCCGGATAATTGCCCTGGTGTATGGTATAACCGATCTGACAATCCTACTAATTTCAAAGATTCAACCGCTTTCTCTTTCCGTTCTGCTGAAGTAATATTGCTATTGTAAAATAATGGTAATTCAACATTTTCTATAGATGTTGTTCTGGGAAGCAAGTTATACGATTGAAAAATAAAGCCGATCTTTTCATTTCGAATAGATGCTAATTGGTTTTTACTCAACTCTTTTACAGAAACATTATCAATCTCATACGTTCCTGATGTTGGTTGGTCTAAACAACCTAAAATATTCAACATAGTACTTTTCCCGGAACCACTAGACCCCATTATAGTTACAAACTCTCCTTCTTTGATGTCAAATGAAATTCCTCTTAAAGCATGTACAATTTCATCTCCCATCACAAAAGAACGCTTAAGATCTTCTACTTTAATGATCGTTTTTTTCATTATTATTTCTTTTTTCCCGGTGGTTTAGGCATAAAAGGACTTTCGACACTACTACTCTCTGCACTGGCTTCCTGTCCGCTGACTTCTTTCAAACCATACACAACTTCTTCTCCTTCCAATAAATTACTCAGAACTTGAACATTAACACCATCACTTGCGCCAAGTTTTACATTTCTGGGTACTACTTGATTATTCTCTAATATCCACAATGTTACTTCATTTTCATTACTAACAGGCGACTTTTGAGGGCTTTCATCGTTTGTTGTTTCACTTTGTTTATTAAATTGTTCCAAATAAGCTTCATTGGGAGTAAAATTAACCGCCTTGGCTTCTACGGTCAGCACATCTTGTAATTCTAAAGTATAAATTGAAATCGTTGCGGTTAATCCCGGTTTTAACTTTAATTCCGGATTTTCTGCTTTTATAACTACAGTATAGGTCACAACATTTGACGTGGTAGTAGGGTTTAGTCTTACCTGCGTTATCTTCCCGGAAAATTCTTCATCCTGATAAGCGTCTACCGTAAACGTTACTCGTTGCCCTTCTTTCACCTGTCCGATATCGGCCTCATCTACATCAGCCTCAACCTGCATCTCTTTTAAATCTTTTGCAATAGTAAATAGCGTCGGAGTACTGTAACTTGCCGCTACTGTTTGCCCTTCATCTACATCTCTTGACAACACCACTCCATCTATAGGAGAATAAATATTGGCATAACTTAAATTGGTTTGCGCTTTTTGTAATTCCGACAGCTTTTGAATTGCAGCACTTTTTGCATTATTATAGTTGTATCTTGCCTCATCATAATCAGATTTACTGATTACACTATTCTCAAAAAGTGTTTTTTGTCTTTTGTAAATTGTTTCCAGATAGTTTTGTTCATTTAAAGCACTGTCATAAGAGGCTTTTGCTTGTACAAGTGCTGCCTGAAGATTGGTTTTATCCAATTCGGCAATTAACTGTCCTTCTTTTACCTCACTATTGTAGTCAACGTAAATCTTTTCTACTACTCCGGAAACTTGTGTTCCCACTTCTACCTGAGTAATCGGTTCGATCGTACCCGTTGCTGTAACAGCTGAAACAACACTTGCTTTTTTTGCTTTTATCGTTTCTGCCTGAATTTCAGTAGCTTTATTCCCTGACAAAAAATAATATGCTAAGGATAAGGCTATAACTATTATTCCTGTTAAGGCTATCCATTTTATTTTTTTATTATTCATATTGACTAAAGTTTAATTCCATTACTTTGATAAAACTGTAACAGTTGTGTGTATAAAATGCCTAAATATTTTGCTTGAAAATAATTTTGTTCAGCGTTAGTAAGTGTGTTCTGAGCCACTACTAAATCGGACGTGCTAAGAGCATTCAAATCATACTTTTTCTGTGCTAATAAATACGATTCCTGAGCAGCTTCTTTTGCTGCCGTTGCTTGCTCCACTTGTTCTAAAGAAGCTTTCGCGTTTTGCCAAGCTGTTTCTATTTTTTTATACAGTTCTTTTTGAACTGTCTGATATTCTATTTTAGATTTTTCAATACTGATTTTTGCATTTTGCACTTGTGCTGTACTTTGGTTTCGATTGAAAATAGGAATTGACAAAGACAAACCTACTCTTTGATTAAAGTTCAAATCGATTTGATCTGCAAAACCTAAATCTTGTGTACTGGTATAACCAGATCCTAAACTACCTGAAAGTGTAAGTGTCGGCAAAAAAGTTCCCTGCGCAATGTCTAAATCTTTCTCTGATATGTCGACTCCTAATTTTGACGCTTGAATTTCAGGCATTTGAGCCAATGCATTATTATACACTTCTACTTTATCAGGCAAATCACTGATTAATAAATCATTCACCGCTGTATCAATTTCAAAAGAATCTTCCGGAGTCAACTCTAATAACTGTTTTAACGTTAACACTTGTAATTCATACGTATTTTGTGCAGAGATCAGATTATATTTATTAGTTGCAACTTGTGATACGGCGTCTGTATAATCTTTTTTAGCAACACTTCCCGCATCAAAACGGGCTTTAGCTACTTCCATCTGTTTTTGTGAAGATTCTAAATTTTTCAAGGCAATTTCAATGCCGTCTTTGCTATATAAAGCTTGCATATAGGCTTCAACAATACTTAGAACAACATTGTTCTCTGCTTCTTTTACATATAAAGAATTCTGATCTACTTGAAATTTATTTTGTTTGATTTGATTGTTAAGCTGATTTCCCTGAAACAATGTCATGGAACTACTTAATCCTAAACTGGTAGAGTGTATTTGTTGTGCAACATAATCACTGGTAATAGGGTCAATGGTATTACCATTTGATAAGCTTTGGGAAGCACTACCTGTTAAGTTAGGCCATCTGGATGATTTTGACTGACTATAATTTACATCAGCAGTATTTTTATCTAGTTCGGCAGACTTAATTGTTATATTCTTTTCTTTTGCATATTGAATACAATCGTTTAAAGTCCACTTATCTTTCTTCTCTGTATTCTGTCCAAAAGCTAATACGGAAAAAAATAGGGCAATTATTAATTTTATAGTATTCATCCTTTTAAATTTTTACTTAAAATTATAACGGATAAAGAACCTATAGAAATACAATAGACTAATGACTTGTTTTACTATACCAATTCATATTTTTTATCGACAAAAAAAGCCTCGCATAATGCGAGGCTCTTCATAGAACTTGAACTAATTGCTTATTTTTGTTTTGCAAATTCTAGATTAACAGCTATACTTACTTCTTTAGCTACAGCTTGTCCAGTTGGGTCATACGCTACACCAAAATCAAAACGATTGATTGTTGTTGTTGCTTGAAAACCTACTTTTTGATTACCAAAACCATCATTATCAATTTTACCTCCATAAACCAAATCAAAAGTCACTGATTTTGTAACATTTTTGATTGTTAGATCGCCTACTAAACGGTATTGATTTTTTTTAACTTTCTTAATTGAAGTTTGTTTGAACGTGATTTTTCCAAATTTAGCTGCATCAAAGAAATCAGCTGATTTTAAGTGTCCGTCACGAGCTTCAACTCCTGTGTTAATTGAATTTACATCAATTGAAAAATCAAATTTAGCAGTCGTTACATCTTCCCCTGTCATTTGTAAAGTTCCTTGGTATTGGTCAAACTTACCCTCTACAAAAGAAATTCCTAAGTGTTTGATAGAAAATGTTAAGAATGAATGAGCAGGATCTACATTCCAAGTTTGGGTTTGTGCATTAGCAGTCATAGCAAAAGTAAAAGCTATAACTAGTGTCATTAGTTTTTTCATAATTTCTTTTTTTAATTTGATACAAAGTTCTGCAGAATGACAACAAAAACACTTAACCTATGTTAATAAAAAAACCGATGTCAAAAACATCGGTTTTATATATTTTTTGAAATCTATTTTTATTTCATTTTCATCAACCAATTACGCATTGAAACGTCTTCATTAATCAAATTACGTAAATCTGCAATCGCAACACGTTGTTGTTCCATAGTATCACGATGACGAATAGTAACTGTTTGGTCTTCTAAGGTTTGGTGGTCAACTGTAATACAAAACGGAGTTCCTAAAGCATCTTGTCTTCTGTAACGACGCCCAACAGCATCTTTTTCATCGTAAGCTACATTGAAATCCCATTTCAAATCTTCCACAATTTGTTTGGCCACTTCCGGCAAACCATCTCTTTTAATCAATGGTAAAACAGCTGCTTTTGTTGGCGCTAAAACAGAAGGCAGACGAAGTACTGTTCTCGTTGAGCCGTCTTCTAATGTTTCCTCTTGTAATGATTTTGAGAAAACAGCTAAGAACATACGATCTAAACCTACTGAAGTTTCTACTACATAAGGCACATAACTTGTATTGGTTTCGGTATCGAAATATTGCAATTTTTTACCTGAATATTTTTCATGGCTAGACAAGTCAAAATCAGTACGAGAATGAATTCCTTCTAATTCTTTAAACCCGAATGGGAAGTCAAATTCAATATCGGCAGCAGCATTAGCATAATGTGCTAATTTATCGTGATCGTGAAAACGGTAATTCTTTCTGCCTAAACCTAATGACAAATGCCATTTTAGACGTGTTTCTTTCCAGTATTCGTACCATTTCATTTCTTCTCCCGGTTTCACGAAAAACTGCATTTCCATTTGTTCAAATTCACGCATACGGAAAATGAACTGACGTGCTACAATTTCGTTACGGAAGGCTTTTCCTGTTTGGGCAATACCAAAAGGAATCTTCATACGTCCTGTTTTTTGAACATTTAAGAAGTTTACGAAAATACCTTGAGCGGTTTCCGGACGCAAATACAAATCCATTGCAGAATCGGCAGAAGCTCCTAACTTAGTTCCGAACATTAAATTGAACTGACGAACTTCTGTCCAATTAGCTGTTCCTGAAACCGGACAAACAATTCCTAAATCGATAATTAACTGACGGAATCCTTCTAAGTCATTTTCTTCTTGAACACGAGTTAACTCAACTGTAATTTCATCTATTTGTTGTTGACGACGAACAACGTTAGGATTGGTTTCTCTAAATTGTTTTTCGTCAAAAGCTTCGCCAAATTTAGCTTGTGCTTTATCGACATCTTTTTGGATTTTTTCGTTGATTTTTTCACGAAATTCTTCCACTAAAACATCTGCACGATATCTTTTTTTCGAATCTTTATTATCAATTAACGGATCGTTAAAAGCATCAACGTGACCGGATGCTTTCCAAGTTGTAGGGTGCATAAAAATAGCGGCATCAATACCTACAATATTTTCGTGCATTTGCACCATGGATTTCCACCAATATTCACGAATATTTTTCTTTAATTCTACACCGTTTTGAGCATAATCATATACTGCACTCAAACCGTCATAAATTTCGCTTGACGGAAATATATATCCGTACTCTTTTGCATGCGAAACTACATTTTTAAATAAATCGTCTTGTTTTGCCATATTGCAAAAGTAAAAATAGGAATGAAATTTAGAAAAGTTTTTTTTATTTAAATCGAATTAATTGTATTGAAAGGTTGTGGCTCCTATTTTATAGAACTTATTAAACAAGTTTATTTTATAGGTTCCTTTACTAACTTTTGATTTTTCTAAAGGTATATAAGTGCATACATCGGTATCTTTTTGATTGTAGAAAGTTTCTACATAACCACTATAATTCAGAATAATTCCTTTTTGTTCAATATAAGTATGATCCATTGATATAACTTCATTATCGGGACTAATTACTTGTATATAAATATCTTTATTTCCAGGCAATACAAATTCATTAGCTTCTAATGTAAAACAAACCCTTATTTCCTGAATTTTTTTTCTTTTGGAATCTTTATAGACATTGGATAAGATTTTAACTCCTCTGGCATTTATATTCAGTGCATTTAATTTCTCTGGATTTACATCTTTATTTACCTTACGCAATGATTGTAATTTCAGCAAGGTATTTCGATTCGATTCTACTTTCCCTTTTAGCTCCAAAATATTATCTTCATCTCTTGTAATACTTTGTTTTAGATTATTGATTTGATCAACAATTTCATTGCTGTCAACTTCTAATTTAAGAGATTCCAGATTGTCTTGTGTTTTTTTACTAACTGTTATTACATTTCCTTGCTCTAAAACATAATTAACAGAATCGTATTTTTTAATCATTTCACTCAATTGATTTTGAAGAAGCTGATTTTCTATATTCGATTTTTTACTTAGCATTTTATACTTTTGGTATACGTTCAAATATCCAAAAGAAACAAAAACAGCTATCACACTTGCTATAAGTGTCATGTATTTTAAATTATTCACTGCTTTTGACGCCATTTCTTATTTTTTTTGTTTAAATTAAAGTAATATTTACTATATTTCTGAATATTTATCGACAAAATGCTAAAAAATCTGTTAAAACTGCTTTTTCCAGATACTTGTTGTGGATGCAAGTCTTTATTAGTTAAAAATGAGAGAATTATCTGCACCCACTGCAGACATTCGCTACCGAAAACGTATCATCATAATTCTCCTGAACAAAATGAAACTTGTCAAAAATTTTATGGATTATTACCTGTTGAATTTAGTTGTTCTTTCCTGTATTTTACCCAGAACAATACTGTAAAAGAACTGATACATAATTTAAAATACCGAAATAAAACAGCAATCGGAAAAGAATTGGGAATACTTTACAGTATGGATATTAAAGACATTTTATCAAAACATAAAGTTGATAGTATCATACCGGTTCCTCTACATCCTAAACGCTTAAAAGAAAGAGGATACAACCAAGTCGAAACTTTTGCTCAGACTATAGCTGAAAATTGTCAAGTTGCTTATAATCCTAACATTTTATACCGAAAGATATATTCTAAAACACAAACTAAAAAAAGTAAAGAATCACGTCAGATGGACAAAGTAAATAATTTTGCCGTTACGCATAACAAGGAAGATGAAGGCAAACATTATTTACTAATTGATGATGTTTTAACTACCGGAGCGACTTTAGAATCGTGTGGTAATGCTTTATTACAAATTCCAAATGTTAAAATCAGTATCATAACAATAGCATATACATTATCATAAATAAATTCAAAAATTTGGCATCATAATAATATAAGTTGTTATTTTGTGATGATTTAGTTTTTTACAACATGAAGAAAATTTATTTTATCATTATATTTTGTGTCTTAAGTTTTACTATAACATTTACGGGCTGTGCCAAAAGAGGCGCTATTACAGGCGGCCCTAAAGACACTATTCCTCCTGCTATCATTTCTTCATATCCGGAAAACTACACAACCAATTTTAAAGGAGACGAAATACGAATTACATTCAATGAATTAATCAAAGTTAAAGACATCAACAAACAATTGATTATTTCGCCTCCAATGAAAAATCAACCTACTATTTTGCCTCAAGGAAGTGCCAGTAAATTCATTTCTATAAAAATTACAGATACATTACAGCCTAACACTACCTATAGTTTTAACTTCGGTCAAAGTATAACTGATAATAATGAAGGAAATCCCTATTCACAATACAAATATGTTCTTTCAACCGGAAGTTATATCGATTCTTTGGCTATTATCGGAACAATCAAAGATGCTGTAGAACAAAAACCAGACAACTTTGTTTCCGTTCAACTATACGACGCACAAACTTATACAGATTCAACGGTTTATAACGAAGCTCCATTGTATGTAACCAATACTTTAGACAGTTTAAAATTCTTTTCGTTAGAAAATTTGAAAGAAGGAAAATATTACATTGTGGCTTTAAAAGACAAAAGCAACAATTATAAATTTGACCCTAAAGTTGATAAAATCGGATTTTTAAAAGATGCCATTACAATTCCAAATGATACGGTTTTTGAGTTGGAGCTTTTTAAAGAAGTAATTCCTTTTAAAGCCATAAGACCTATTCAAGAGTCAAACAACAAACTTTACATGGGGTTTGAGGGTGATCCGAAAAATGCTCTGATTACCATTAAAAACGGAGAAGAAAATGTTCCGGTCAGAATGACTAAATTCCCGAAAACAGGCAAAGATTCCGTTCAATTATTCATCCCTGTTCTTAAAGCCGATTCTCTTAATATTACTGTTACCGATGGTGATTTTGAAAAAACTTTTACAACTAAAATTAAAGAATTAAAAACAAAAGATTCACTTTCTATTGCACCGAAACAAACCGGAATATTACATTTCAGAGACCAATTTCGATTAATTCCGACTACTCCACTTGAAAAAATTGACCAGGGAAAAATTACATTACTAGACAAAGATTCTACAAAAGTTGCTTTTTCTCTAAAATACGAACCGTTTGAAAGTGAAATCATCTTTGATTTTCAAAAGAAAGAAGAACAAAAATATGCTTTAACGGCATTACCTGGAGCTTTTGAGGATTTTTATGGCACCACAAATGATACAATAACGGTAGGTTTTTCAACAAGATCTTATACCGATTATGGAAACTTACGTGTCAATTTAAAATCTGCTAAACGATTCCCGCTTATTTTAGAGATCCTAACCAGTGATGGCACAGTTAAAGAATCTGCTGTTTCTACCGGAGAAAAGATTTTACAATTTGATGCTATTGAGCCCAACCAATACACATTACGAATCATCTATGATGATAATGGAAATGGGAAATGGGACACCGGAAACTTTATAGAAAAACGACAGGCAGAAGAAATAGAATACTATCCTAAAGAAATTGATGTACGATCGAACTGGGATGTAGAACAAGATTTTTAAAAAACAAAGAGCCATTTAAAATGGCTCTTTGTTTTTTACAATAATAACCTCAGTTATTGTTGTATCTCAAAGATATCTTGATCGTTCAAAAAATGGAATTTATTACGGCTTTCCAAAATTTTCTTTTTATCTAATGTAATCACCTTTATTGCATCTTCTTCAAAAGGAGCAACTAATTCATTCCCTAATTCATCTATCACCTGCGAATGTCCTACATAAGGCATTCCATTTGCATCTGAGCCAATTCTGTTAACAGCCACAACATTACACATGTTTTCAATAGCTCTTGCCTTTAAAAGAGCATCCCAAGCCTGTATTCTTGGTCTAGGCCAATTGGCAACATACAATAACAAATCATAATTTTCGACATTTCGGGCAAAAACCGGAAATCGCAGGTCATAACAAATTAACGGGCATATTTTCCAATCTTTGTATTCTACCACCAATTTCTCTTCTCCTTTTGTATAAACCTTTTCTTCACCTGCTAAAGTAAACAAATGTCGTTTGTTGTAATATTGTATATCTCCATTAGGAAAAACAAATACCAACCGATTATAATAACATCCTTCTTCCTCAATCACTAAACTCCCCGTAATGGCTGTTTTTTTTGATTTAGCCAAACTTTTAAGCCACAATACACTTTCTCCATCCATCTTTTCCGCAACCCTCTCAGGATTCATTGTAAAGCCGGAAGTAAACATTTCCGGTAAGACTAATAAATCAAACTTTTTAGAACAGGACAAAATTTTACTTTCCAATGTTAATCGGTTCGCAATAGGGTTTTCCCAATGTAAAGATGTTTGCACTAAAGCTACTCTCATTCTTTTTCCTTTTTCACAAATGTACTTAAAAAAACAAACCTGTCAGATTTAAAATCTGACAGGTTAAATTTATTTTACTCAATTGAAATTAATTCAATCTGGTTAATTATTTTGAACTTGCTTTTAAGAATTCGCGATTCATACGAGCAATGTTTTCTAAAGAAATTCCTTTCGGACATTCAATTTCACATGCTCCTGTATTAGTACAGTTACCGAATCCTTCTTCATCCATTTGGCGAACCATATTCAATACACGGTCTGTAGCTTCAACCTGTCCTTGTGGCAACAAAGCATATTGCGATACTTTTGCACCAACAAACAACATAGCTGAACCGTTTTTACAAGTAGCCACACAAGCACCACAACCAATACATGCTGCTGCTTCAAAAGCTTTGTCTGCATCTTGTTTCGGTACCGGAATAGAGTTAGCGTCAATGGTATTACCAGAAGTATTTACAGAAACGAAACCTCCTGCTTGTTGAATTCTGTCAAAAGCACTTCTATCTACTACTAAATCTTTAACAACCGGAAAAGCTTTACTTCTCCAAGGTTCAATGTAAATAGTATCTCCATCTTTAAAAGAACGCATGTGTAACTGACACGTTGTAATTCCTGTTTCAGGTCCGTGAGCACGTCCGTTAATAAATAACGAACACATACCGCAAATACCTTCACGACAGTCATGGTCAAATGCTACCGGTTCTTTTTTCTCCGTAACCAACTGTTCGTTCAATTGGTCTAACATTTCTAAAAAGGAACTATCTGTAGAAACATCATCTAATTTATATGTTTCCATTGCTCCATTTGCTTTAGCGTTTTTTTGACGCCAAACTTTAAGATTTATATTGATACTTTTTGAAGCCATAATCTAATTATTTATAATTTCTAGCTGCGATTTTGATGAACTCGTATTTAAGTTCTTCTTTGTGTAATTGTTCTTGATTGATATCTTTCCCTTTATATTCCCAAGCTCCAACGAAAGAGAAGTTTTCATCATCACGAAGTGTTTCTCCTTCTGCATCTTGGTACTCATCTCTAAAGTGACCTCCACAAGATTCTTTACGTTGTAAAGCATCCATTGCCATTAACTGTCCTAATTCTAAGAAGTCAGCTACACGGAAAGCTTTTTCTAATTCAGGATTCAATTCTTCAGCAGATCCTGGAACATAAACATCTTTATGGAATTCTTCGCGTAATTTAGCAATGTCTTCAATAGCTTCTTTCAAACCTTGTTCATTACGAGCCATTCCTACTTTATTCCACATAATGTGTCCTAATTCTTTATGGAAATGATCTACTGATTTTGAACCGTTGTTATTCAAGAATTTTTCGATTTGATCTTTTACGCTTTTCTCAGCTTCAAGGAACTCCGGAAGATCTGCAGAGATTTTTCCGGTACGAATTTCATCAGCTAAATAATTAGAAACAGTATAAGGCAGTACAAAATAACCATCAGCTAAACCTTGCATCAAAGCAGAAGCTCCCAAACGGTTTGCTCCGTGGTCAGAGAAGTTCGCCTCACCTGCTACGAAACAACCCGGAATAGTTGACTGTAAATTATAATCTACCCAAACACCTCCCATAGTATAGTGAACTGCAGGATAAATTTTCATTGGTGTTTCATACGGATTCTCATCGGTAATTTTTTGGTACATTTGGAATAAGTTTCCATATTTTTCCTCAATCCATTGTTTACCTAATTTGATAATTTCTTCTTCAGACGGATTGTGGTTACCGTGAGCATAAGCTACTTCTTTTCCTTTATTTTTAATTTCTGATGAGAAATCTAAATATACACCTTCATGAGTAGCATTACTTTCTATACCGTAACCTGCATCACAACGTTCTTTTGCTGCTCTTGACGCTACGTCACGAGGCACTAAGTTACCAAAAGCAGGATATCTTCTCTCTAAGTAATAATCTCTATCTTCTTCAGCAATTTGAGTTGGTTTTAATTTACCGGCTCTGATTGCTTCAGCATCTTCTTTTTTCTTTGGAACCCAAATACGTCCTGAGTTACGAAGTGACTCGGACATCAAGGTTAATTTTGATTGATTAGTTCCGTGAACCGGAATACAAGTTGGGTGAATTTGCACATAACATGGGTTTGCGAAAGCAGCTCCTTGTTTGTGAATTTTCCAAGCAGCTGTTACATTACTTCCCATTGCATTGGTTGACAAGAAATAAACATTTCCATAACCTCCGGAAGCAATTACTACAGCATGAGCAGCGTGTCTTTCAATTTCACCGGTAATTAAATTACGAGCAATAATTCCACGTGCTTTACCATCAACTTTTACTAATTCTAACATTTCGTGACGGTTATACATTTTAACACGTCCTAAACCAATTTGTCTTGATAAAGCCGAATACGCTCCTAATAATAATTGTTGTCCGGTTTGTCCTGCTGCATAGAATGTACGTTTTACCTGTACACCACCGAAAGAACGGTTATCTAACGTTCCGCCGTATTCACGAGCAAAAGGAACACCTTGTGCCACACATTGGTCAATAATATTTCCTGAAACTTCAGCTAAACGATGAACATTTGCTTCTCTGGCGCGGTAATCACCACCTTTGATCGTATCATAAAATAAACGATAAACTGAATCGCCATCGTTTTGATAATTTTTTGCAGCATTGATACCCCCTTGTGCAGCAATAGAGTGCGCACGACGTGGAGAATCTTGAAAACAAAATGCTTTAACATTGTATCCCATTTCTCCTAATGAAGCCGCTGCTGAAGCACCAGCTAAACCTGTTCCTACAACAATAATATCAATCTTCGGACGGTTATTAGGAGCAACTAATTTTAAGTGATCTTTATGATTAGTCCATTTTTCTGCTAATGGTCCTTCAGGTATTTTTGAATCTAACTTCATAATAATATGTGTTGATTATTTTGTAAAATGAATATATAGAGGAATAATAGCAAACAATAGCGGAACTATGATTGCAAAAGCTCTACCGACAAATTTGATTGTTGGGGTAAATTTATTATTTATTCCTAATGATTGGAAAGCACTTTGGAAACCATGCCATAAGTGGAAAGCAAGTGCTAACATGGCAATAACATAACCTAAAGTAGCCAACAAACCAACTTTAGGATCTCTAAAGAAGTCTACTGTTATTTTATGTAAATCTTTGTAGACATTTCCAACTTTTACGTTAGCGCCGGCATTATAAACTTCAGTTCTGTTTACAATTTTCAACTGTTTCGGCATCATCATCATATTAGCAGTAGTATCTTTAGCTTCTCCTTCTAAAGCTACTTGGTCTACCATATAATATTGCCCGTCACCTGTACCAACATAAAATTCTCTTGGTTCCTGTCCTTTAACAGAAATCGTAGTTTTCATCAAAGGTATATTTTTGTCAAAATGCATTCTTGCCCAAAAATTCACCATGTGAGTTACAATGAAAATTAAAATTACTGTTCCTAAAACCGCCATGTTACGAGAAGCAAAACCACTGTTTGCCGCTGGATTAGTTTTTACATAGCGAACCGGACGAGCCGCTCTATTCTGGAACGTTAACAATATTCCATCCACAGCGTGGAATATAATTGAGATATACGTTAAATACGATAAAATTTTTACTGCAGGATTGGTAGTCATAAATAATGCGTAAGCATTAAATTTTTCGCTAGCGTTCGGTAACAACAATTGTAAATTACCTGCCAAGTGACCCGCCAAAAACAAGCATAAAAATAAACCTGTAAGAGCCATCCAGTATTTCTTTGCGATGGATGACTTTAAAAGCGCTGATTTTGCCATAATTTTATTTGATTGTAATAGTTTTATAAAAATCAAACAAAAATACGCTTATTTGAATTTAACTACAACCTTTTCGGGTTAATTTATAATGAATATAAAATGTTATGTAATTAACTGAAAAACAAATACATAAAAACAATATTCTCAAACAAAAAAGAATTAATTATTTGTTTTTTTGCTATTTTAGTATACATAAGCCGTTTCCATTTTTACTTTTTTGATTCAATTAACAACAATTCCACAATTATCTTTTTACCTTTGATACATTAAAAATCTATACTTATATTACTATGAAATATCAGGCTATAGACCGTGAATTATTCGTTAAAAATCGTCAAAAATTCACGGCCCAGATGAAACCTAACAGTGCTGCTGTTTTTAACTCTAACGATATTTATCCTGTAAGTGCAGACAGCACTCTACCTTTTGCACAACACCGCGATATTTTTTATTTAAGTGGCGTTGATCAGGAAGAAAGTATTCTTTTATTGTTTCCTGATGCTCCTTATGAACATCTGAAAGAAATTTTGTTCTTACGGGAAACTAATGAACATATTGCTGTTTGGGAAGGCGAAAAACTGACCAAAGAGAAAGCTTTTGAAGTTTCAGGAATTAAAACGGTTATTTGGTTAAAAGATTTCCATAAAACACTAAAAGAAGTTATGGCTTATGCTGATACCATGTATTTAAATACAAATGAGCATTACCGCGCTTCTGTAGATACTCAAACCAGAGAGGATCGTTTTATTAAATGGTTCAAAGAAAACTATCCGGCTCATAAAGTAGAAAAATCAAATCCTATTTTACAAAAACTACGTTCTGTTAAAGAACCTCAAGAGTTAGAACTTATCCAAACTGCTTGTAATATTACGGAAAAAGGGTTTAGAAGAATACTAAACTTTGTAAAACCAGGGGTGATGGAGTATGAAATCGAAGCAGAATTTGCTCACGAATTTTTACGCAACCGCTCTAAAGGTTTTGCTTACACTCCTATTATCGCAAGCGGTAACAGCGCCAATGTTTTACATTATATTGAAAACAACAAAGAGTGTAAAGCCGGAGATCTATTATTATTAGATGTAGGAGCAGAATATGCCAACTATTCGAGTGATATGACCAGAACCATTCCGGTTTCGGGAAGATTTACCGAGCGACAAAAAGCAGTTTATAATGCTGTTTTGAACGTAAAAAATGAAGCCACTAAAATGTTGGTTCCGGGAGCTCTTTGGAAACAATATCATATTGAAGTAGGTAAAATTATGACATCTGAGCTATTAGGATTAGGTCTTTTAGACAAAGCCGATGTTCAAAATGAAAATCCGGATTGGCCGGCTTACAAAAAGTATTTCATGCATGGAACTTCGCACCACATGGGATTAGACACGCATGACTATGGCTTGTTACACTTACCAATGGAAGCTAATATGGTATTTACCGTTGAACCGGGAATTTATATTCCGGAAGAAGGTTTCGGTATTCGAATTGAAGATGATGTTGTTATTCAACCTTCCGGCGATCCGTTTAACCTTATGAAAAACATTCCTATTGAAGCTGACCAAATTGAAAGCTTAATGAATGCGTAGTTTTTAAAAAACATAACTACAAAATAAAAAACGCCTTGCTTTTACGAGGCGTTTTTTATCTGTAATTTTGCCGAAAATTAATTTCTTTTGAAAAAAACACATTACAAAAATGCTTCCATAGCCTATAGTGACAATGGTTCCGGAAATACCATTGTTCTTCTTCATGGTTTTTTAGAAAACCAAAAAATGTGGCGTCATTTAGAACCTCTTTTAGAAGAACAATACCGTGTTATTAATATTGACTTGTTGGGGCATGGACAATCAGACTGCCTTGGATATGTCCACACTATGGAAGATATGGCAGATGTCGTTTTCCATGTTTTACACAAATTAAAAATTAAAGAAGCTGTTTTTATCGGGCATTCTATGGGCGGATATACGGCCTTAGCCATTGCCGAATTATATCCTAAAGTGGTAAAAGGACTTGTTTTATTGAATTCGACTTCAAAAGAAGATTCGGAAATAAAAAAGAAGAATAGAGATAGAGCTATTAAAGTTTTTAAAAAAAATCATGTTGCTGCTATCAATATGGCTATTACAAACTTGTTCAGTGAAGAAAATCAGAATAAAATGCAGACGGAAATAGAACAGGTTAAAGAAGATGCCATTAGCACCCCGCTACAAGGGATAATTGCTACTCAGGAAGGAATCAAAATTCGCAAAGACCGTGAGTTTATCCTTCATCAATCTGATTTTCCTAAACTCCTTATTTTAGGACAAAATGATCCTGTTTTAGAGTATAACGAAAGCCTTAAACAGGTAGAAGGCACGAACACAAAAGTAGTTACATTGCACGGCGGACACATGAGTCATTTAGAAAATAAAGAAGAAACTACAGGTGAAATTCTCGCCTTTTTAAAAACATGCTTTAACTAATTGATTGTTCTTCAAAAAACAGTTCAGGATTTAAAATTTGTGTTATCAGAATCACTATTTCTTCTGTAAAGAATTCCAATATTTCTGCAGTAATATTTGTTTCTTTCTCAAAAGTAAAAGGCATAAAGCCTGATTTCAGGTTTTTAAAGGAAATTATTCCGACTTCCATTTCTTGTTCCGGAAAACCAAATTGCTGTACGTACATTAAGGCATAACAAAGTAACTGAATAGACTTTTCATTCTTCAGATCTTCTGTCATACTTTCAAATGACTTCAATTTCAGGTTTCTTGCTTCTACTCTTCCTGTTTTATAATCAACAATGCGTAATTTTCCATTACACAATTCTATTCTATCAACTTTTCCGGAAATTTTTACAGGAAACGGTAATGCCGGATGTATCAATTCTCCTTTTAATTCCGTTTCCAACATTACTATTTTAATTGCTTCACCTAATCTAATCCTATCTTGTTCCAATTTCAAGAAATTGTACACATTGCGCTTAGCGACTTCGAATGCCAGATAATTTTTTCCCTTTTTAATTTCACCTTCTTTGTAAACTTCTTTGAACTTTTGCAATACGACTTCATCAATCTTTGCAACCGCAGAATCAACATCTTCACTGGCTAAAAATTTACCAATAAAAGGCTGATACAACTGTTCCAAGCTTTCATGCACAATAGTTCCAAGAGTATTAATTGCTATATTTTCTTCCACTTCATCAGATTCTCTAACTCCTAAAACACGCTGAAAATAAAACTGAATCGGATTTCGGATATATGCCGTCAAAGAAGAAGGCGAAAATCCTTTTCCGGTTGCAATTTCCTTCAATCGTTCTAAAGCCAAATCAGATTTCTGAATTCTTATTTTTTCATAAGGTTTATCAGGTAAAACAGCATTGTAAATTAAATGTTGGATGTGATGTTTAGGCAATTTCTCAATCTCTAATTGTGTAATAAATCTACTTTTCTCTCCTGCGTCAATTCCTTCACTATCGGTATTATACAAAAGAAAAATGTTTTTGGCTCTAAACAGCAAATGATAAAAATGATAACTATAAATAGCATCTTTTTCTTTATAGGTCGGCAAACCAATTTCTTGTTTTACATCATACGGAATAAAAGATTGCTGGCTTTTTCCAGAAGGGAATTTTCCTTCATTTACCGATGTTATAATAACATTTTCAAAATCTAATACTCTACTTTCCAAAACTCCCATGATTTGCAAACCTGTTAAAGGCTCTCCTTCAAAAGAAACCTCAGCCAAATCCACTATTTGTTTATAGGTTGCTTGAATATCTTTTACAGAAAGCATCTTTTGGTATTTTTCCTGATATACAATCATTTTATTGAGCATTTTGTACACACTATATACAAAAGCCTGGGAGACTCTTTCATCTTCACTTTCTGATTTCAGAAAATCACGAAGCATTATAGTTATCCCTTTAAGCTTTTCTAAAATTTCAATTACATTTAATCCATCCCAACGTGTAAATAATAGCAAAAAAAGTTCTTCACTTATAAAATTCACTTCTTTTTTTAATCGAAAAAGTGTTTCTAATGAAAAAAATGTAAAGTTATTGAAGTTGATGATTTGAACTAATTCATGAAAATGACCAAATGGTTCAATAAACGGATGATTCAGCACATCCAGAACCTCTTTGTAATATAATGTATAATGATGTTCATTTCGAGCTAAAGCATTAACATGCAATTTTATCACTTTTGCAATAAGCAATTGCGCCGGATTATTTTTACTGGGATATCCCATCGTAATATTCAGACTATTGACTTCTCTAGGCAAACTATTTAGTACCGGTAGCAACAAATTCTCATCTCCCAATACCAATGCGGTTTTGTCCAAAGAATGATCGTTTTCCATCAAATCTTGCACAAATTTCCCGGCAATTCTGGCTTGACCAATAGATTTTGGCGTTCCAATTATCTTAATGTTTTTTTCCTCAGAAAAATGATCAAAAACCCACTCAAAAGAATTAGAGCCCAAATATGGTTTCCAGTTCTTTTTAAAACGCCTAATGAATAACCCTGCATCATGATGTACATTTTCTAAAAAATAACCATCAATATCCCAATAAACATGTCCGAATCCATTAGTTACAAAATGCAACATTATTTTCTCTTCTGAAGCATTTAAGGCATTAAATCCTGCAAAAATATAACGTGAACCATCAGAAGAAAAACGCGATAATTGTTGTACTGCTTCTCTATAAATCAGCCCTTGATAACCAATTCTTTTTTCTTTAAGACACGTATAAAATTGCTCATAATATTGTGGCAACTTTTTCCAAAAAGCCAAATGTTTGTCAATCAATTGCGTTGTATCATTATGCTCTAATTTCCAACGTTTCAGAGACTCAATATCACTTAAATATGAAAATATATAACTTGGCTCGATTAAATAACGATCAATTTCATTAAAATCTTGTATTGCTATTTTGGCCCAACCGGAAAACACATCAAAAGATTGTTGGTCTCCTTTTTCAGTCATTGAAAGATAAACCTCGTAAAATTCAAATAAGAGTTCTATACTATCAATACTTCTAATCCCTGAAATTTCCTGTATAAGTTCTTCTATGCTGGCAATTTTAGGTGCAAAATTAGTTTTTGTCCACTCTTTTCTTAAAATATCTAATAGAAAAACGCGTGCTCTTTTATTAGGCAAAACAATAACAGTCTTGCTTAAGTCTTCTTCATAATCAATTAAAAGCTTACTGGAAAGTGTTTGTAAAAAAGTTTTTGCCATCATATTTATAAAAATAAAAAAACGCTCCGAAATTCGGAGCGTTTTCTATATCTATTTTACTGTTTTAAGTAGAAAAATTATTTTACTAATTTAACTTCAACTCTACGGTTGTTAGCTCTACCTTTAGCAGTTTTGTTTGTATCGATTGGTTTAGTTTCACCGTAACCAACAGAGCTTAATCTTGAAGCATCAATACCGTTTTCTACTAAGTAGTTTTTAACAGCAGCAGCTCTATCTTCTGATAATTTTTGGTTTAAAGAATCTGAACCTTGGCTATCTGTATGACCTTCGATAGAGAATTTAGCAGAAGGATACTCTTTTAAGATTGCTGTAATAGCTTGTAAAACTGGATAAGTTTGTTTTTGGAATGAAGATTTTCCAGAGTTAAACAAGATAGTTTTAGCATACTCATTTAATTTATTGATAGCTTCATCAGAAACTTCTGGACATCCGTGGTTAGCAACTGTACCTGCAACTGTAGGACATTGATCATCTTTATCAGCTACACCGTCACCGTCTGTATCAGGCCAAGGACAACCAGCGTTTTCTTTTGGACCTTTAACTTCAGGACAATTGTCATCTTTATCAGCTACACCGTCACCGTCAGCATCCGGACAACCTTTCATAATTTTAGAACCTGCAACTTCTGGACAAGCATCTTCTGAATCGATGATTCCGTCACCGTCTGTATCAGGACATCCGTTGAATTCTTTTAAACCTGCAACTTCTGGACAAGAATCGTCTTTGTCAGCAATTCCGTCACCATCTGTATCAGGACAACCTTGGAATTCTTTTAAACCTGCAACTTCTGGACAAGCATCATCTTTATCATAGATACCGTCACCATCTGTATCTTTACCTCCGAATTTGAAAGTAATACCTGCAAAATGTTGGAAATGAGTTGGAACATCATAATCCGGCACTCTATTATCATCAAAAGAGTGTTTGTAAGTAGTTTGTAATTGTAAACCTACTTGCTCAGTGAACCAAAAAGTTAAACCTACTCCTCCGTTTACAGTACCTGCAGAAGCATCACCAACGAATTGGTAACCACCTCCAACTTGTAATGAAGGGTCTAACCATTTTGTACCGATTAAATCCATAAAGCTGTATTTAACAGCAGCATCGATACCATAATATGCTAAATCGCCTGGATTATAAACCATGTCAGTATAATCAGTACCAGGAACTCTTTCAACCCATTTATCAATTTTGTTAACAGAACCTGTTAAACCAACTGAAAAACCATCTCCAACGTATCTAGACACGTTTAAGTAAGAAACTGATGGTAAGATATTCCAATTTTTTCTTGCGTTTAATAATTGCACAAATTTCGGACTATCGTTTCCTTCAGCACTAATTTTAGTATCAACAGCGTTAACACCAAATGATACTGCCCATGGGTTGTTGCTGTCCTGTGCTTGAGTAGCTAAACCTGCAAACATAAAAGCAGCAGCAAATAATTTGTTTAAATGTTTCATACTTTACTATTTTAATTACAATGCGTTATAATTAGAACAAAAGTAATATTTTTTTTTAATTACAAAAAACTTTGTTAAAAAAAGTAAATATTAAAATTGTTTATTTTATGATACCTAATGACTTACCTACTTCGGTAAAGGCAGTTATTGCTTTGTCCAAGTGTTCTTTTTCATGTGCTGCCGACAATTGCACTCTGATTCTTGCTTTGTCTTTTGGCACTACCGGATAGAAGAAACCGATTACATAAACTCCTTTTTTCAGTAATTCATCTGCCATAACCTGAGACAGTTTTGCATCATATAGCATAACCGGAACAATAGCAGAATCTCCGTCAATGATATCAAAACCAGCTGCTTTCATTCCTTGTTTAAAGTAATTAGTGTTCCACTCCAGTTTATCACGAAGCGATGTATCTTTTTCCAGCAACTCAAAAACCTTTAGTGATGCTCCTACAATACTTGGCGCTAAAGAGTTTGAAAACAAATAGGGACGAGAACGCTGACGCAAAATTTCAATGACTTCTTTTTTAGCTGTTGTATAGCCTCCCATTGCACCTCCTAAAGCTTTTCCCAAAGTTCCTGTAATGATATCGACTCTTCCCATAACTCCTTTAGCTTCTAAAGTCCCTTTTCCGGTTGTACCAATAAAACCAGCAGCATGACATTCGTCTACCATTACCATGGCATCATATTTATCTGCCAAATCACAAATTTTATCTAAAGGAGCTACTAATCCGTCCATAGAGAAAACCCCGTCTGTTACAATTAATTTAAAACGACGTCCTTCTGCATTAGCCTTAATTAACTGCTGTTCCAAGTCTTCCATATTGCTATTTTCATAGCGATAACGAGCTGCTTTACACAAACGCACGCCATCAATAATTGAAGCATGGTTTAAGCTATCGGAAATAATTGCGTCTTCTTCGCCTAACAAAGGTTCGAAAACTCCTCCGTTAGCATCAAAAGCTGCTGCATATAAAATCGTATCTTCCGTTCCGTAAAAGTTGGCTATTTTTTGCTCCAATTCTTTATGAATATCCTGTGTTCCGCAAATGAATCGAACTGAAGACATTCCGAAACCATGTGTATCCATAGTGTCTTTGGCTGCCTGAATCACTTCCGGATGTGATGAAAGCCCTAAATAGTTATTGGCACAAAAATTTAATACTGTTTCTCCGGTTGAAATTGTAATCTCTGCTCCTTGTGGCGATGTAATGATTCGCTCTTTTTTATAAAGACCATTTTCTTTAATAGTCTCAATTTCGTTTTGTAAGTGTTGTTTAATGTTACCGTACATTTTATTTAGTTTTGGATTGATTTGATTTTTCACAAAATTACTACTTCTACTTGATCTCCTATGTACACCAAGGCTTTTTTTACTACTTTATAATTCATTTTTTCTAATATAGCTGTGTAATTTAAAACCTGCTGAACATGCGTTTCTTTCCGTTCTCCTGTTTTATAATCTAACAAATAAGCGTTTACACCATCAATAACCACTCTATCCGGTCTACTATTTCCTTGTTTTTGATCTATAATAGTTCGTTCATTATATACTTCACCTTTAGTAATAAAGAATTCTGCTAAATCCTTATGCTGCAAAATTTGAATTAGGGTATTTTTGACTGTCTCTTCTTGCTTTAGCGTAATTAATCCGTTTTCTAAAGCTCGTGTTACTGCTGAATCTAAATCATCAATTGTATTGATATAGGATAATATTTCATGTAATACGTTTCCAAAATCGATTGCTTTTTGTTGGTAACTTCCCCACATTAAAGCTTCTCTTTGTGCTATTTTTATATTTTGAAACGGCAATTTTTCAGCGACTACTTCAATTTGCCCTTGCTTTCCAATTGTTTTATGTATTGTAGAAACTCGGTTAGGATCGCCAAAGGCTATTGTTCTTTGCTCTTCCTTAAATCCTTTATTCAGTTGCAGGAATTCTAAAAAATAAGATGATAAATTATTAGGCAAACCTGTTTTATTCACCAAATAATTAGATACAATATACAATTGTTCTTCAGCTCGTGTTAAAGCTACATATAATACATTAATTGCGTCTAAAACTTCTTCCTGACTTCTTTCTTGATAAATCTCTTTAGCTTTTTGCCCGTAGGTCTCTACTTCATTTTTCTGATTAACCAAAGCTTTTGGAAAATCGATCTGATCTTCTTCATCAAAATCGATCCAAAGTTTATCTTTCATTCCTCTGCTGAAATTTTCTTCGGCAAACGGATAAATGACCACTGGAAATTCTAACCCTTTAGACTTATGAATAGTCATAATACGAACTGCATTGCTTTCCTCCGGAGAAGGAATACTTTTTTGAAATCCGGTTTTGTCCCAATAATCCAAAAAATCGGCAATACTAGATTGTGTTTTACTATCTCGTTCTAATACTAAATCAAGAAAATACTGAACATAAGAGGTGTTGGCTTTTGACTGAATAAAAGCTGTTACTAATAATTCGACAGCTTCGTATAATGATTTTTTTCGGCAGTGTGCAAATGAAATAATAATCCCTAATTCTTGCAATTCAGTTTCAATCTCTTTTTCAGACAATGCTTTTAATTTTACAATGAAATCGTGCACCGGCAATTCGGTTTGCTTATATTTTGCAATATAATAGAACAGAAAAACTTTGGCTTCTTCATCCTTACTATTGTTCAAATAGCGCAACAAAGCGATAAGTAATTTAACTTCTGTTGCGTTTTGAATTAACAAGGTTTCGGACGAAAGAATCGGAATACCGTTTTCTGTTAGATAATTTGCCAATAAGATTCCTTCTGACTTTCTTCTTGTCAATAAAGCAATATCCTTATATCCAAATCCGTTTTTTATAATTTGTTCTATAATTTCTTTGGTCTTATCCAAATACATTTTATCTTTCAAAGAATAGTCCGAATCACTATCTGAAGATTCGAAAGCATCTTTATCAGGAACATCAATAAAGGAAACGGAAACATATCCTCCCGGTTTATTGTTTTTCTCTTGAAATGACAACTCCTTGTAAAGTTTTATGTAATCTTCATTTTCAAATTTACCTGACAGAAAAGCGAAAAAAGCATTATTGAAATCAATCACCTCATCGTAACTCCTATAGTTTACTTTCAGCCTTTCTACACGTTTAGATTTATTAGAAAAAGGATTTTCATCCTTGCTCAAAGCAATAAATTGTTCTGCCTTTCCACCTCTCCAGCGATAAATAGCCTGCTTCGGATCGCCTACAATCATCAGAGAACCGGGAATTCCGTTTTCTTCTGAAGCTAAAGCGTTATCGATTAACGGAATTAAATTTTTCCACTGTAAAACTGAAGTATCCTGAAACTCATCGATAAAAAAGTGTCGGTATTTATCACCCAGTTTTTCATAAATAAAAGGTGCCGGCTGATCTTGAATTTCACTTGAAATGATCTTATTAAAATCGGAGATTGACAATACATTCTGTTCTTCCTGTATTTTTTTATATTCTAAATGAATGATATTTAATAAGGAAAGCGGATTAATATTCTGAAGAAAGGCCTCGTAAAAAGCTATTTTGGAACAATTGTAATAACATTTCTGCAATAACAAAAGCAAATCTCCGGAGAAGGATTCTATAACCTCTTTATCCTTAGCTGTTTTATTGATGGCAATATCTTCAAAACTCAAATATTTATTAATGTCTTTACTATCTAATTTTCCTTCCTGAATTTTTGTAATATGATTAGGAAAAGTTCCTCTGGAAAACGATTTCAGGTCAACTCCATTATGGGATAAAATTTGAAAACATTGTATTGCTGAATCTACATTTTGTTTGTGAAATTCATCTATTTTTTGTTGCAACACTTTTTTTACCACATTAAAATCACCAAAAGTTTTATCTTCAAATGCAGCTATTTCCATTGCATTGTTCTCATTCACCAACAATCTTGCTACTTCAAAAAGTTCTCGGGAAACATCCCAATTTTTATCTTCATCTGTTTTTGCTTTGGTAAACTCTAACAAGAATTGTGTGATCGCTTCGTCTTCTCCTACTTTTGCAATTACAACATCAACAGCTTCCTGTAACAAAGCATCTGTATCTAAAGCAATTTCAAAATTGGAAGGCAAATTCAGATCTTGTGCAAAAGACCGAATTACTTTATGGGTAAATTTATCGATGGTTGATATTCCAAAAGCCGTATAGTTATGGATAATATGTGTGATAATATCTTTTGACTTTTCTTTTATTGTTGCAATCGACAAACCTGTTTCAATAGAAATATCTTTTAAAAGTGAATCATATTTCTCTGCTGTATCTTCTTTTGAAAACTCATACAAACTATTCACAATACGGTTCTTCATTTCCTCCACCGCTTTATTGGTAAAAGTAATGGCTAAAATTCGTTTATAAGTATCGGGCGATTGCGACTTAAAAAGAATATTTAAGTACTCTTTTGTAAGTGTATATGTTTTTCCCGAACCTGCCGAAGCGTCATATATTGTGAAAGCAGCTTGTTTCAAAGTGTTATATTTATCTTAATTATAGTAATATAAAAACTATCTATTTTACAGAACAAAGTTTATTTCGTAAATTTGGGAAAAATATTAATAATCTAAAAATATAATATTATGGCATTCGAGTTACCTAAATTACCTTATGCATACGATGCATTAGAACCATATATTGATGCAAGAACTATGGAAATTCACCATACAAAGCATCACAACGGATATACTACCAATCTAAATAACGCTATTGCCGGAACAGATTTAGAAGGTAAAACAATTGAAAATATCCTAATCAACTTGGACATGAATAACACTGCTGTTAGAAATAATGGTGGAGGTTATTACAATCACAATTTATTCTGGACAATTCTAAGTCCTAACGGTGGAGGAAATCCTACTGGCGAATTAGCGGAAGCTATTGATAAATATTTCGGTTCTTTTGAAGAGTTTAAAACACAATTCTCTAAAGCTGCTGCTACCCGTTTCGGAAGTGGTTGGGCTTGGCTTTGTGTTCACGAAGGAGGCAAATTAGACATTTGTTCTTCTGCAAATCAAGATAACCCATTAATGCCAGGAATTGGCTGTGGAGGAAATCCTATCTTAGGATTAGATGTTTGGGAACATGCTTACTACTTACATTATCAAAACAGAAGACCAGATTATATTGAAGCTTTCTTTAATGTAATTAACTGGACTGAAGTTGCCAGACGTTTTGCTACTGAAAAATAATTTTATTGATTTTATATTTTTTAGTTAAAAAAAGGGAGTGTTTTTAAAAACACTCCCTTTTTATTTTATTTCTATAACTTTGATTTTATATAAAATAAAAAAGGTGAAATTTCTTTCACCCTTTTTGCCCCAAATCTACCATAAAACTTAACCTACTAATTTTCTGGTAGTGCTAAGATATGGCGACATCTAAAATATTTCATAAAAAAATTGTTGAACAACACAAAAAATCGATAAACTGCATTTTTTAACTTCTTTTTTTTAAGATTTTCAAATAAAATAAAAAAAGGTGAAATTTCTTTCACCTTTTTGCCCCCAAATCTACCATAAAACTTAACCTACTAATTTTCTGGTAGTGCTAAGATATGACGAGAATTGAATTATATCCTAAAAAAATTGACAAATGCTCAAAAAAATCGATAAAATACAACAAATTAATAAGCACGGGCATCTTTTCCTTCGTAAAAGTTCATAAACGCTCTATTTACAACTCGATTACCTCCTACCGTAGGATAATCTCCGGTAAAATACCAATCTCCTAAATTTTTCGGACAAGCTTTATGCAAATCCTCTACTTTTTGATAGATAATTTTAACTTTAGCATTCGTATTTAGCGGAGTTAACATTTCGGCAATCTTATCTGATATTTCTTCATCTGTAAAAGGCGCGTAAATTTCTTTTACATAATTTACCACTTCAGCATCTGTAAAGTTTTCTTGTGCTTTTGATTTTTTATAAACTTCTTCTATCAAATACTGCATGTTTCGCTCTTTTAAAAGTTCGAGCGCAGCTCTAAAAGCTATCAGTCCTTCTAATTTGGCCATATCGATACCATAACAATCGGGAAAACGAATTTGCGGAGCTGAAGAGACGATAACAATACTTTTAGGTTTTAACCTATCCATCATTTTAACGATACTTTGCTTTAAAGTAGTTCCTCTTACAATACTATCATCAATAATGACTAAATTATCGGTAGGTTTTACCACTCCATAGGTTACGTCATAAACGTGTGCTACCAAATCATCTCTACTGCTATCTTCTGTAATAAAGGTTCTTAGCTTTGCATCTTTTATCGCAATCTTCTCTGTTCTTATCTTTACATCTAAAATTTCATGCAACTGATCTGTAGTCAGTTGTTCGTCGGCATCTAAAATAGCTTTTGCTTTTCTTTGATTTAAGAAATCCTGTGCTGCTTCTGCCATTCCGAAAAATGAGGTCTCAGCAGTATTCGGAATATATGAAAAAACCGTATTGTCGGTATCGTCATCAATAGCTTTTAAAACAGCAGGAAAGATTCTTTTCCCCAAATCTTTTCGTTCCTGGTAAATTTCGGCATCACTTCCTCTTGAAAAATAAATTCGTTCAAATGAACAAGCTTTTTTTACCAAAGGCGTTCTGACTTCTTTAACAGAAACACTACCGTTTTTCTTAACTATAATGGCATTACCGGGATCTAATTCAACAACCTTTTCAAAAGGTACATCAAAAACCGTTTGGATTACCGGACGTTCAGAAGCTACTACCACAACTTCATCATCATGATAATAATAGGCTGGACGTATACCCGCCGGATCACGCATTACAAAAGCATCTCCATGTCCTAATAGACCTGCCATAGCATATCCACCATCCCAATTTCGAGAAGCACGCTCTAAAATTCGTTGTATATTTAGCCTTTCTGCAATAACAGCAGATGCTTCAATCTTTGAAAACCCTTCTTTTTTACATTCTTTGTAAACATCGCTCACCTCGTCATCTAAAAAGTGTCCGATTTTTTCCATTACCGTAACAGTATCTGCCATTTCTTTAGGATGCTGCCCCAGATTTACTAAATCTTGAAACAATTCCCTAACATTAGTCATATTAAAGTTACCGGCAACTATTAGATTACGATGCATCCAGTTATTCTGACGCAGGAATGGATGCACGCTTTCAATATTGTTTTTTCCAAAAGTTCCATATCGGACATGCCCTAAAAAAAGTTCTCCTATATAAGGAATATTTTGTTTTTGCAATTGTACATTGTCTTGATACTCCGGATGTTCCTCCAGTTCGTGATTAATCCGCTCATTAATCTGAGCAAAAACATCTTTTATAGGTTGGGCATCATTGGAACGTACTCTACTGATATAGCGCTGACCTGGTTCCATATCAAATTTTATACTGGCTAAACCGGCTCCGTCCTGTCCTCGGTTATGTTGTTTTTCCATCAAAAGATACATTTTCTGTATCCCGTAGAAGGCAGAACCGTATTTTTCTTTATAATATTCTAAAGGCTTCAATAATCGAAGCAAAGCAATACCACATTCGTGTTTAATAGCGTCGCTCATAGAGTTGTTGTGTTGTTTGTTATTCGGTTTGTTTTATTTCATAAAAGAAAATGCCCCGAAAAATCGGGGCATAATTTTACTCGTCTAATTCTATTTCAAATTGAGTTAATGCTTTAAACTGTTTTAATCGCATATTAACATCTGCTCTTTCTAAATATTGCATTCGTTTGGTTCCGAATTGCTCTACACAGAAAGAAGCTAAATTTGAACCGTAAATAATTCCATTTTTCATGTTGTGGAATGAGATATTTTCGCTTTGAGCAATATAACCGGCAAAACCACCAGCAAATGTATCTCCTGCTCCTGTTGGATCAAAAACTTCTTCAAGTGGTAAAGCCGGAGCAAAGAACACTTCTTTTTTATGAAACAATAATGCTCCATGTTCTCCTTTTTTAATTACCACGTACTTAGGTCCCATTTCATGGATCTTTTCAGCGGCTTTCACTAATGAGTATTCTCCTGAAAGCTGACGTGCTTCTTCATCATTAATTGTGATAACATCTACTCGTTTAATTACCTCCATTAACTCATCCCAAGTATTATCCATCCAAAAGTTCATCGTATCCAATACTATCAACTTCGGTTTTTCTGTCAATTGATTTAAAACAGCAGTTTGTACTAAAGGATGTAAGTTTCCTAACAATACTACTTCTGCAGTTTTATAGGTTTCCGGAACTACCGGATTAAAATCGGCTAAAACATTCAATTCCGTTACTAGTGTATCACGTGAATTTAAATCATTGTGATATTTTCCGCTCCAAAAGAAAGTTTTACCTCCTTTTACCACTTCTATACCTTCTATGTTTACGCCTTTATCTTCTAATAAATCTAAATATTCTTTCGGGAAGTCTTCACCAACAACTGATACAATTCCTGCATCAACATTAAAGAAAGAAGAAGCTAAACCGATATAAGTTGCTGCACCTCCTAAAATTTTATCTGTTTTTCCGAAAGGAGTTTCAATAGCGTCAAAAGCTACTGTTCCTACAATCAATAGTTTGTTCATTGAATTTCTATAAAAAAATAAAGGTGCAAAGATAATCTTTTCTCAGCAGAGTTGCAAAAGTTAAATTTCATCTGAAAACACTTGAAAAACGAACAAAATAACCTAAAGCAATGTTCCTTCTTCTCGTTCGTAAAAAGTATCTATATTTAATTTTTCTTGTTGCGCCGCCATTACTGCTAATTGGTCACAACGTTCATTTTGAGGGTGTAAATTATGTCCTTTGATCCATTTAAAATCCACCTGATGCTTATGATATACCTTCAAAAAGCGCATCCACAAATCCGGGTTTTTTTTACCCTTGAAGTTTTTCTTTTCCCACGAAAAAACCCAGCCTTTTGTAACCGCATCTACTACATATTTAGAATCCGAGGTCACTAAAACTTTTGTATTGCTTTTCTTTAACTTTTCTAAACCTACAATTACAGCTAAAAGTTCCATTCTGTTATTTGTAGATAACCGAAATCCCTCATAAAATTCTTTTTTATAAGGTGTTCCAACCATTTCCATGACAACACCGTATCCGGCAGGTCCCGGATTACCCTTAGCTGCACCATCTGTATATATGTGAACTTCGTGATCCAAACAATTGCTCTTAATTATTAGTAATAAGTTTTTCTACAACCAACGGAAAATATTCATGTTCTAGCTCATGAACCTTTTGTGCAATTTCTTCAGGAGAATTACACTTTTCTATATTAACTGTTTTTTGGAAAATATATGTTCCTTCATCATAATGCTCATTCACATAATGAATTGTAATTCCCGTTTCTTTTTCTTTATTCTTAAGAACCGCTTCATGTACGTATCGTCCATACATTCCTTTTCCTCCGTATTTCGGAAGTAGTGCCGGATGAATATTTATAATTTTATCGGGATACAACGCTATAATATCAGAAGGGAATTTCCATAAAAAACCCGCCAAAACAATTAAATCAGGTTCAATTTTCTTAATCTGTTCCATAACAGCACCATTTTCCAAATCCTCTCTACCAAAAACAATACTTTTTATACCGTTTTTTCTTGCAATTTCTAAAACACCGGCATTAGCTTTATTGGAAAATATGGTAGAAATTTCCGCAAAAGCCGAATTTTTAAAATGTAAAATAATCTTTTCGGCATTTGAACCTGCCCCCGAAGCAAAGATTACTATTCTTCTCATAACCCCTTGATTTAACAGCACAAAAAAAAGAATAATAATTGGTAAAAAACAGAAAAAGGATCACTTTGTGAATTATTTTTTTTAATTTCGTAAGCACATTTAACGTCAAAAATGTTGTTTTAAAATAAAGTTTTTTATTTTTGCCAACAAATTAAATTAAAAATTGAAAGATTATGTCAGACATTGCATCAAGAGTAAAAGCGATCATCGTGGACAAATTAGGTGTTGACGAAAACGAAGTTGTAGCTGAAGCAAGCTTCACTAACGATTTAGGAGCTGATTCATTAGACACTGTTGAGCTAATCATGGAATTCGAAAAAGAATTTGATATTCAAATTCCTGATGATCAAGCTGAAAACATTGCTACTGTTGGTCAAGCTATTTCTTACATCGAGGAAGCTAAGAAATAATATTAATACACACCCGTAATAAGCTTATTATGGGTGTTATTATTTTGATCAGTTGATTAATATCTCAAAAAAGCAACTGACTTTCTAAGCTTTTAATAATATTTTTTCAATGTAATTATTAAATTTGCATCTGGAATTATATTCATTTTAAAAACATTGATTGTATTACAATCATTAAAATAAAACATTATGTAATACCCATTGTTTCTTTTAGTTCCTTTAAAAGCACTTTGGGTTTTTTTATATAACATAAAAATATAGTTTATGCAATTAAAGCGTGTTGTAGTTACAGGTCTTGGGGCTTTAACTCCTATAGGGAATACCCTTCAAGAATACTGGGATGGCTTAATAAACGGTAAAAGTGGTGCTGCACCCATTACTTATTATGACACCGAAAAACATAAAACAAAATTTGCCTGCGAAATTAAAAACTTCAACGTTGAAGATTTTATCGACCGTAAGGAAGTAAGAAGACTGGATAAATTTTCGCAATATGCTATAGTTGCCAGTGATGAAGCTATTAAAGATGCCGGTATAACACCGGAAAATGTAGATAAAAAAAGAGTAGGCGTTATCTGGGGCGCGGGTATCGGAGGTTTACAAACTTTTCAAGACGAAGTAATGAACTATGCTCTTGGAGACGGAACTCCTCGTTTTAGTCCGTTCTTTATCCCTAAGATGATTGCAGATATTGCTCCTGCTCACATTTCCATGCGAAATGGTTTTATGGGACCAAACTATACTACTGTTTCAGCTTGTGCTTCTTCTGCTAATGCTCTTGTAGACGCATTGAATTACATTCGTTTAGGAATGTGTGATGTAATTGTATCCGGAGGATCTGAAGCAGCTGTAACTATTGCAGGAATGGGAGGATTCAACTCTATGCAGGCTCTTTCTACAAGAAACGAATCACCGGAAACAGCTTCAAGACCTTTTGATGCTACTCGTGACGGTTTTGTTCTGGGAGAAGGTGCCGGTGCTTTGGTTTTAGAAGAATATGAACATGCAAAAGCACGTGGTGCTAAAATCTATTGCGAAGTAGGCGGTGGTGGTTTATCATCTGATGCGTATCACTTAACAGCTCCTCATCCTGAAGGGATCGGTGTTATTGCAGTAATGGAAAACTGTTTACGAGACGCTGGTATAAAACCGGAAGAAGTAGATCACATTAACACACACGGAACTTCGACACCTCTTGGAGACGTAGCTGAGTTAAAAGCTATTTCCGTAGTTTTTGGTGAGCATGCTAAAGATATTAATATCAACTCTACAAAATCTATGACTGGCCACTTATTAGGTGCTGCCGGTGCTATCGAAGCTATCGCATCTATTTTAGCTATTAAAAACGGTATTGTTCCACCAACCATTAATCATACGACTTACGATGAGAGAATCGATCCTTCTTTAAACTTGACTTTAAACAAAGCACAAAAAAGAGAAGTTAAAGTAGCTATGAGTAATACTTTCGGATTCGGTGGCCATAATGCATGTGTTTTATTCAAAAAATTTGAAGATTAATTTCCATGCGTAAGCTTTTCAAAAAAATATATCAAAATTCCCGTTCTCCTGAAGACGGGATTTTTTTTGATAAACTTTACCAAATTTTAGGTTTTAAACCCAACAATCTTATCTATTACAAAAAAGCTTTTACACATCGGTCTACTAACAAAATAGATGACAAAGGAAATCCTTTTAACTATGAACGCCTCGAATTTCTTGGCGATGCCATGTTAGGAAGTGTAATTGCAGCCCATCTATACAATAAAGTCCCTACCGGAAATGAAGGTTATTTAACTAAAATGCGTTCTAAAATTGTAAGTAGAGAGCACTTAAATGAACTGGGGCGTGATTTTAAATTAATTGACTTTGTTGAAAGTAAGGTCAATCCTCAATATTTTGGAGAAAACATACACGGCAACATTTTTGAAGCTTTTATCGGTGCCATTTATCTTGACAAAGGATTTAATTTCTGTGAAAAATTTATCCAAAAGAAAATTATTGAGCCTTATGTTGACATTGCCCAATTAGAAGGCAAAATTATAAGCTACAAAAGTTTAATCATTGAATGGTGTCAAAAAGAAAAAAAATCATTTCATTATGATGCTGTTGACGACACGACCGGAAATGAAGAGCAACGTTATTTTAGCGTAAAGTTGATCATTGACAACAAAGTAATGGGAAAAGCCCGAGCTACTTCTAAGAAAAAAGCAGAGGAAAAAGCGTCACAAAGAGCCTTTTTTGCGCTACAGGAAAAAATCCAAAAGAAATAATCCAGACTATATCGATTTCGTTTATAAAAAATCGTTAACTCTTACCAAAAGTAGCACTTTTGTACCTAATTAATAGTATATTTACGGAGCAATTTTGGACTAATGGCTATTCATAAAATTCAAATAAACGATTTTATTTCAACTGATTATGAGTTAATCGCCATTCATTCTAATTTGGAAGATTACAGATTGGCTTATTTTATTAATCAGTTATTAAATGTAAAACTTCAGAAAAATTCAAGTGCAATTGAAGTAAGTGTTTTAGAAGGTAAAAGTTCTTTTGAACATTTTATATTTGATGATGAGATACAAGATATCTGCTGGCATTTAGTTGAAAACAAAAGTGTGCTGACAACCAAACAGCAAACCGTAAGTTTATTTGATAATGTTGATGCCACTATTTATTTGGTACCTGAATTTAAAAAAGCCGATTACATCTTAAAAATCGACAATACAGACTCATTTTTTGACTCGGATATTGTCCTTAAACAATTAAGCCAAATTAAATTTATTACAATGGCTTATACCATAAACCAAGACAAACTAAAATCAAAAAATAATTTAATTTTTTAATTAAAATGCCAACAACTAAAAAAACTAAAATTGTAGCAACATTAGGTCCTGCCTGTAGTGAAAAGCACATTTTAAAAGACATGATTGAAGCAGGTGTTAACGTTTTCAGAATTAACTTTTCCCATGCTGACTATACAGACGTAAGAGAACGAATTGATATGATTCGTGAGTTAAATGATGAAATGGGACACACTACATCAATTCTAGCCGATTTACAAGGCCCTAAACTTCGCGTAGGAGTAATGAAAGAAGATGTTGTTGTAAGCAAAGGAGATAAAATTACCTTTACTACTGCAGAAGATATTTTAGGAACGGCAGAGCGCGTTTATATGAACTATAAAGCCTTTCCTAATGATGTGAACCCTGGCGAACGCATTCTACTTGATGATGGAAAGTTGATCTTTGAAGTTACTAAAACAGATAAAAAAACAGAAGTAGAAGCTGTTGTGATTCAAGGCGGACCTTTAAAATCTAAAAAAGGGGTTAACTTACCGAATACTAAAGTTTCATTGCCTGCTTTAACTGAAAAGGACATTCGCGATGCTATTTTTGCTATTGAAAACAAGGTAGACTGGATTGCGCTGTCATTTGTAAGAACTCCACAAGACTTAGAAGACCTACAAGATCTGATTGCTAAACACTCTGAACATAAAATTCCGATTGTGGCCAAAATTGAAAAACCGGAAGCTGTTGAAAATATTGACAAGATTGTAGCATTCTGTGATGGTTTAATGGTAGCTCGTGGCGACCTTGGTGTAGAAGTTCCGGCTCAAGAAGTTCCTCTAATTCAAAAAAAATTGATCAATCGTGCTAAAACCGCTCGTATTCCTGTAATTGTAGCTACTCAGATGATGGAAACTATGATCACCAGTTTAACTCCTACGAGAGCAGAAGTAAATGACGTAGCAAACTCTGTTATGGATGGTGCTGACGCGGTAATGCTTTCCGGAGAAACATCAGTAGGGAATTATCCGGTACAGGTTATTGAAACAATGACTAAAATTATTGAAAGTGTTGAAGATTCTCCATTAATCAAAGTTCCATTAAATCCGCCTCATATCCGTACTAAACGTTTTGTTACCAAATCAATTTGTTACCATGCGGCAATTATGGCTGATGATATCAATGCTAAAGCCATTACTACTTTAACAAACTCCGGTTATACAGCTTTTCAAATTTCGGCTTGGAGACCTAAATCTCATATTTTAGTATTTACTTCCAATAAACGTATTTTAACGCAGTTAAATCTTTTGTGGGGTGTTAGAGCCTACTACTATGATAAATTCGTTAGTACAGATGATACCATTGACGATTTGAATCATATTTGTAAAGAAAGAGGTTATGTAAACATTGGCGATATGGTAATCAATCTTGCCGCTATGCCGATTATGAAAAAAGGAATGGTAAACACATTAAGAGTTTCAGAAATCGAATAAAA
Organism: Flavobacterium haoranii; assembly: GCA_003246205.1. GTDB lineage: Bacteria > Bacteroidota > Bacteroidia > Flavobacteriales > Flavobacteriaceae > Flavobacterium > Flavobacterium haoranii_A. The sequence continues at coordinate 96,960 of QKBC01000021.1, forward strand.
ATTTCTCATAATTTGATTATTTAAAAAGCAGACTAACGTCTGCTTTTATTTTTTTATTTAAAATCAAACTGCAGCTGAATTGAAATACTTTTCTGTTTGGGTTCATCAGTCTTTTTTGATGATTGATTATTTAAATTATGCAGTGAAATACCCAAAAGACGTACTGAATTTTTTAATCGTTCCTGATACAACAGTTCTTTTGCCATATCGATAATTAAATTTTTATCGGATATAAAATACGGCAGCGTTTTACTTCTGGTTTGTACAGAGAAATCAGAATATTTCAGTTTTAATGTAATTGTTTTACCGGCAATTTTACTTCTTTGCAAACGTTTTTCTAATTCATTAGCTATACTCATAATTTTATCTTCTAAAAAGATTTCAGATGATAAGTTTTCAAAAAAAGTACGTTCTGCTCCAACTGATTTTATCGTGCGATTAGGTTTTACAACACTATGATGTATTCCTCTTGAAATTTGGTAATAATAAGTTCCGCTATTGCTAAAATGTTTTTCTAAAAATTCTAAACTTTTTTGTTTTAAATCGAAACCTGTAAAAATCCCCAATTGATACATTTTCTCAGCTGTAACTTTACCGATTCCATAGAATTTTTTAATATCTAACTGCTCTAAAAACACTTCCACCTCATCCGGATTAACCGTTTTTTGTCCGTTGGGTTTATTGTAATCGGAAGCTACTTTCGCCACAAATTTATTAACCGAAATTCCTGCTGAAGCAGTCAATCCGGTTTCTATAAAAATTCTTTTTCGTATTTCTTGTGCTATTAATGTTGCACTGGGCATTTCCTTCTTATTAACCGTAACATCTAAATACGCTTCATCCAAAGAAAGCGGCTCTACCAAATCTGTATATTCTAAAAATATCTTCCGAATTTTTCTGGAAATCTCTTTATAACGATCAAATCTCGGTCTTACAAAAATAAGTTCCGGACATAATTTTTTAGCATGAATACTGCTCATTGCGCTTCTAACACCAAACTTTCTGGCTTCATAGCTGGCCGCACTCACTACACCTCTAGCTTCGCTTCCTCCGACAGCAATAGGCAAACCTTTCAATTCCGGATTATCCATTTGTTCTACCGATGCATAAAAAGCATCCATATCAATATGAATTATTTTTCGATATGCAGACAAATTCGAATCCATAACAAAAATCCGTTTTATTTAGTGTCGGCATCACTTTTCTTAGCCGGAAAGAAAAAACGCAGCGGTTTTTTTCTAAAGTAACTCCAAACAGCTTTACCAATTAATTTCAGTTCTTGTAACGGTATGTTTCTGGATTTAAAGGCCAAAGCTAATGACAAACCGAAACTTACAATAAAATTAATAAAACCAATCAAGATCAGTCCTATTATTCCCCAGACAATTTGTGAATTGGATAACTCGAAATGAGAACCATACATCGCTAAAGCAAAATTTCCTGCTGAAAATGTAATATGGCGGATATCCAGATTAAGTCCTATAAAAACTCCTATGGACGCTGTGGATCCCATAAAAACTCCAAACCAAAAATTAGCTATTATTCCTGCCCATTTTTTTTCATACCATTCTGAAATTTGTTTTGCTCTTTCTTTTCCAAAATTACGCTTTAACCAAGTATGTTCCTGAATACGATAATACACCTTAAAATGTTTATCTCTATTAGAAACACTTCCTGAAATAATACCCGAAAGAAAAAGAAAAATTCCGGCAATCGCTGCATGTAGTATTGCCGGTGATTTTATCGGACTCAAATGATTAATCATACTAATCCATTTTTGCTCTGCAATATTATGATTCAATCCTAAATCTATCAACCAAATCCCTAACCATGCAACAGGAAAAGCCATTATTACATTCCCTAAGAATGCAATAAATTGAGAACGAAAAATATGGGAAAATAAAACGGCAAATTCATGGTGTTTTTCATCCGGTAATACCTTTTTCTTATGCATTCCTTCCCGAATGGCTTTCACAAGGGCTGAAGCGGTCATTGCCGGTTGTTTTGTTGCTAATGTAAACCCCATTAAATAAATAGCTATAAATCCGAAAGCGTAATTCATACTGTATAGCAATGCATGCCCGAAATCACTCACCGGAAGTTTAGATAGCAACACTTTTATAATACATAAAATCCCTACAATAAAGCCGCCGCCTAAAGCAGCTTTAAACATATTGAAATATTCTCTTCTGGTTTCTGTAATATACTTCTCGCCGGTTTTAGCTGTATGCTGTGTAATTTCATACGAAAGTACCTGAACACTATCACTTACTAAAGTTTCAATATTGTTTTTTTGCGAATTATGTTTAATGAGCAGTAAAACCAACTGAATAGTTTTAGGTGTTTTGTCTTCTTCTTTATCAATTACCAGAAAAGGCATCAGCTCTCCTAAACGTTTCAATTGCTGACGAATACGCAATAGATTTTGATTTACGCGCAAAGAAATCCCGTATTTGGAAGCATTATGAAATGCTTTATCAACAAAATCGTTGCATTGCTGAAACATGATGTTCAATTGCTTGTAGATAATATCCTCAGAACTGACATAACATGGCGTATTTTCTTCTTTTAAAATATCTTCTAAAAGATACAATTCCTTTTCAAAACCGGAAAAAGGACTCCGATGTTCATGATACTCCGGAACCATTTGTACAACATCTGTTTCCAGCGCTTTTCCACTGGAACGCTGCAATAACAAATTCATGGATTGTGTCACTTCGGACAGAAATAATCCCGGTTGGTTATCTTCGTAAATATTCGTAAATTCTAAAAGGTAGAATAGTTCCATCAATTGAATCATTGGAATTTTTTCTAACCATTCTGAATCTGAAGCATCATAAAATACTTGATTGAGCACAAACTCTAAAGTATTTTTAGGCGCTTGGTAAGGTATTATTTTTGCAAATATGCGTTTTCTAACTTCATAGAAAAAATCAGTTTCCTGTAAAATACCAGCATCCGAGAAAATGGTATTGATCCTTTTATAAACCAATATTTCCTTTAAAAAAGCTATAAAATTATGGCGTTCGACTTCATTTTCTTTGAAAAACTCAATTATGGGATCAATATTGAAGAACTTCAATTTTGATGTTTTCTTAGGACGAATTGTATCGATCAGGCCTGCTAAAATCTCTACTTTGTTCTCTGTATCTTTCCAAACGTGTAGTTCGTTGAAATAAGATTTTGCCAGACTTTCAAAAGTATCGTTAGTATTTCTTCTAAAAATTTTCATAAGTAAAAATCTCTCGTAAATATAGCAATTACTGGCATTTTTTAATACTTTAGTGGAATAAAAAAGAGGAAGGCTTTGAGAGAAATAGAGCGTAAGTTTTTAGTAAAATCTGAAGATTTTATCAAAGAAAGCACTTGCATAAATAGAATTGTACAAGGGTATTTAAATTCAAATCCGGAACGCACTGTACGAGTACGTATCAAATCTAATAAAGGATTTATTACGGTTAAAGGAAAAAGTAGTGAAAACGGAATCAGCCGATTTGAATGGGAAAAGGAAATTGATGTTCATGAAGCTGACGCTCTCTTATTGCTTTGCGAAAAAGGCATGATTGACAAAACCCGTTATGAAGTAATGGTTGGCATTCACGTTTATGAAGTAGATATTTTTGAAGGAGAAAATAAAGGTTTGGTTTTAGCTGAATTGGAATTAAAATCAGAAGAAGAAGAATTTGAAAAACCGGAATGGTTAGGGAAAGAAGTCACACAAGATTCACGCTATTACAACTCCTATTTAAGCAAACATCCTTATACAACCTGGTAAAACTAGTTGTCCGGTTTTATTTTATTTCTGTTAAAATAGAAACCAGTATTCTTGCTTTACGATTCCTTTAAGTTTCTGAATAACAAAATATTCTAAAGCCGTTTCATTAGAATATTGTTCAAAGAAATGTAACTGCCATAGCCTTTCTCCTATATCCTCAAAATTAACTTCATAAAACAAGTCAATTAGCACTTCTTTATCTATTTTCCCTTCTTGTTGTGCTTGTTTGAGTAGAGGAAGAACGATCTGATCTCTAAAATAATTTTTATGGAAATCATAGTCACCAAAGGCTTCTTTATGGTATTTTTTTAGTGTAAAAATAAAAACAGGCTTTATTGAACTAATCTGTTCAATTGCCTTTTGGTAAATAATAATAACTCTTGTAATAGGATCTTTTACTTCAATTTCAGCTATTTCAGCAAGAAATTCTTCCCACAAGAATTGTGTACAATCGTGTACTAATTCTTCTTTATTTTTAAAAAAAGCATAAATAGTTTTTTTGGAAACACCAAACTCAGAAGCAATATCATCCATAGTCACATTCTTACTCCCGTATTTCAGGAAATAATCTAATGTACGTTGAATTAATTCGTGTTTCTTTGCTTCCATATCCAATAAAAAAAGCTGTCTAAAATCATTTTACATCCTAAGAAATAATCAACCCTTTCTCTCAGAAAACCAAATATTTAGTAAAATGATTTTCAGACAGCATTACTTTTTAATTTGCTCCGCCTCCCAGTGCTTTGTATAAACTGATTACAGCATTCAACTGTTGGTATTTATTATCAATATAGTTTATTTCAGTACTTAGTGCATTATCTTTAGCCGTTAATACTTCTAAATAATTTACCATACCGTATTGAAGCAGCTCATCTGAATAATTTGCGGCTGCTTTTAAAGCATCTAACTGCTTTTTGCGAGACACCAGCTTATCTGTTTCATTTTTATAACTTGCTAAAGCGTCTGACACTTCTTTTCCGGCTGTTAACAATGATTTTTCAAATTGTAAATAAGCTACTTGTTGATTTGCTTTAGCAACTTCATATTTTGTTCTTACTTGTCGCTGATTGAAAATTGGTTGTGTTAATCCTGTTACAATATTTGCGAATAATGATCTAGCACTAAACCATTCTTTCAATTCTAAACTTTGAAAACCTCCTGTAGCAGTTACTGTCAATGAAGGATAGAAATTACTACGAGCTACATTTGTTTGCTCAAAAGTATTTCTGAAATTCAATTCAGCCGAAACAACATCAGGACGATTACTCAACAACAATGCCGGCACACCTGTTTTGATGTCAACTGTTATATTTTGCTCAATAAAACTACCTTTTTCAACTGAACCCGGTTTTTTATTCAACAACACATTAAACGAGTTTTCCAATACTCTTAAATTGTATTTTAAATCGCTAAGCGTTACTTCGGTTGCATATTGTTGTGCTTCCGTTTGTTTAACACCTACTTCGTTAACATTTCCGGCATCTTTTAGCGCATGGATAACTTCTACACTTTTCTTACGATTCTCTAATGTTTCTGTTACTACCCTTATTTGCTCTTCTGTTGCTAACATTTGGTAATATAGTGATGCAATCTGTGCTACTAGTTGGGACTGAACAGTTCGCTTAGCTGCCTCTGTTTGCAGATAACTTGCTAAAGCTCCTCTTTTTGTACTTCTGATCTTACCCCAAATATCGGCTTCCCAACTTAATTTTCCTGATAACTCATATTGATCAATACTGCTGAAAAGGCGACCGAACTGGCTATTTGAAGATGTCTCCTGATGTGTCCAGGTTGCATTTCCCGTTAGAGAAGGTATATAGCCAGCTTTGCCTTGCTTCAACACGGCTTCAGCAGAAGCCATGTTTTGTAAAGCAATTTGTAAGTCTAAATTATTTTGAATGCCTTCGGTGATATACTCTTGGAGTTTAACATCGGTAAAAAGTTCTTTCCAAGATAAGGTTCCGATAGAAGTGCTATCTAAGATTTCTTCTGTTCTGTATAAATTGGTTGTATCTACTTCGGGTTTTTGATAATTTTTGGCTACAAAACACGATTGCATTGATAATGCCGCCAAAAGAACAATCCCTACTTTTATGCTGTTTCTTTTCATTACTTTATTCGTTTTATAAAGTTTCTGTTTTAGATTCTATCGGCTTCTTTCCTACTTTTTCTTGCAGGTGTTGGAAGATGACAAATAACACCGGAATAATCAAAACACCAAAAACGGTTCCTATTAACATTCCTCCGATTGCTCCTGTACCAATCGATTGATTTCCTACTGCTCCGGCTCCTTGTGCCAACATCAAAGGAACTAATCCTAAAATAAAGGCAAAAGAGGTCATCAAAATCGGGCGAAGACGGGCTACGGCGCCCTGAACAGCTGCCTGAGAAATACTCATTCCTTTTCTTCTTGCGTCAGCGGCAAATTCTACAATCAAAATAGCATTTTTTGCCAACAAACCAATCAACATAATCAATGTAATTTGCAGGTATATATTATTACTTACATTGAATAGATAAGCAAAGATAAATGCTCCTGCTAAACCAACCGGTAAAGACAATAATACTGCAAATGGCAACATATAACTTTCATATTGTGCAGATAACAAGAAATAAACGAAAACTAAACACAATAAGAAAATGAAAATCGTTTGACCTCCGGCATTGATCTCTTCACGAGTCATTCCTGAATATTCATAACCATAACCGATTGGTAAGGTTTGCTGAGCCACTTCTTCAATAGCGTTAATAGCATCTCCTGAACTGTATCCGTCTGCAGGCGCTCCATTAATATTTACTGAAGTAAACAAGTTAAAACGGTTAATCACCTGAGGACCAAATACTTTTTTCAATTCTATAAATTGTGATATCGGTGCCATAACACCACTAGGTGTACGTACCATTACTTTATTCAATGATTCCGGATCACTTCTGTATTCCGGTTCTGCCTGATACATTACACGATATTGTTTCCCAAACTTATTAAAATTAGAAGCATAAACCCCACCATAATATCCTTGCATAGTTCCCAACACATCCGACACTGTTAAGCCAGATTTCTTAATTGCCGGAACATTTAAATCAATTTGATATTGCGGATAATTTGGCGAAAAAGAAGTCGTTGCGTATTTAATTTCCGGACGGCTGTTCAAAGCTCCTAAAAATTTATCTTTAATGGTATTCAACTCTTGAATAGTTCCTCCTTTTTGATCCTGTAACTGGAATTCAAATCCACTACTAAAACCAAAACCGGTTAACGTAGGACGCGCAAAGAAAATTACTCTGGCATCTTTAATCATGGCTGTTCGTTTGAACAACTCTCCTACAATAGCATTAATTTGCTGGTTTACTTCCTTACGTTCTGCCCAAGGTTTTAGATTAACAATAATCATCCCGTAATTACTACCGGTACCACTTATCAAACTTCGCCCGGAAATACGAAGAATTCTTTCGATTTCGGGTATGTCTTTTATCGCATCTTCAATTTGCAACAGCACACCTTCTGTACGTTCTAAAGAAGTACTTGGCGGCAAAGAAACATCTGACATAATTGTTCCGGTATCTTCATTTGGCACAAAAGATTTAGGTGTGATATTCATTAAGAAGACAAAGATTCCTGCAAAAACAGCAATTCCTATAAATGCCAACCATTTACGATGTAAGAAAAATTCAACTGATTTTTTATACTTATTGGTTGTGGCATCAAAAGCGACATTGAATGCCGTATAAAAACGTTTTAAAACTCCTTTCTTGCTATTTTCATGTTCATCATGCGGCTTTAAGAAAATGGCACATAATGCAGGAGATAAGGTAAGTGCATTAATTGCCGATAGAACAATGGAAACAGCCAATGTTAAACCAAATTGCTTATAAAATACTCCGGCTGAACCGCTGATAAATGAAACCGGGATAAATACAGCAGACATTACCAAAGTAATAGAAATAATAGCCCCACTAATTTCATCCATAGCACTATGGGCTGCTTTTTTAGGATTATGTTCACCAGCCTCCATTTTAGCATGGACAGCTTCTACTACAACAATAGCATCATCCACAACAATACCCACTGCCAGTACTAATGCAAACAAGGTTAGCATATTTATCGTAAATCCAAATAAATTCAGGAAGAAAAATGTACCTACAATTGCCACCGGTACTGAAATAGCCGGAATAAGTGTAGATCTCCAATCCTGCAAGAAAACAAAAACTACGATAAATACTAATATAAAGGCCTCTATCAATGTATGAAGTACTTTTGAAATAGATTCTTCCAAAAAGTCATTAGCATTAACTAAAGAGGCGTATTCAACTCCTTTCGGAAAGCTCACTTTTGATTGTTCTAATACTTTTAAACAACCTTCAATAACTTCTTGTGCATTTGAACCGGCTGTCTGAGCAATAGCAACTCCTACCGCTTGGTGACCATTAATCAAAGTATTACTTGCATAATTTTGAGCTCCTAATTCTATACGGGCAACATCACCTAAACGTAGAACTTCTCCATTTTCGGTTGATTTTACAACTATTTCTTCAAATTCTTTGATGCTTTGTAAACGCCCTTTATATTTTAAGGTATACTGAAATGATTGATTACTATCTTCACCAAATTGTCCTGGTGCAGCTTCTATATTTTGTTCTGATAACAAGCTCATTACATCTGAAGGAACCAAGCTATGAGAAGCCATTACATCCGGTTTTAACCAAATACGCATAGAATAATCTTTCTGTCCGAAAACCATCGCTTCACCAACACCGGTTACCCTTTTTAATTTAGGTATAATATTGATATTAGCATAATTTTGAAGGAAAGTCATATCATAGGTCTCATTGGCACTATACAATCCGAAGATCAAAATGTTATCACTTTGACGTTTAGCTGTTGTAACCCCTGCTCGGGTAACTTCCTGAGGCAATAACGGTGTGGCACGTGATACACGGTTTTGAACATTTACCGCAGCCATATCCGGATTTGTACCTAACTTAAAATAAATATTAATAGTAGCCGAACCATCATTACTTGAAGTAGAAGTCATATAGGTCATATCTTCTACCCCGTTAATTTGTTCTTCTAAAGGAATAACAACTGAGTTCATCACTACTTCGGCACTTGCACCTTGATAACTGGCCGATACCGTAACTGTTGGTGGCGCAATTTCAGGATATTGAGACACCGGAAGCGTGAGAAGCCCCAGAATTCCCAAAATCACGATGATAATAGAAATCACCGTTGACAACACGGGTCTGTCAATAAATTTTCTTAACATAAAATAATATTTTCAAATATTGATTAGTCGATTATTTTGTAGCCGGATTTACTATTTCGTTTAACGAAACTACTTCAGGTTTGATAGGTGTTCCCTCTGTAATAAGCCCAACTCCTTCGATAAGGACTTTATCGTTCACATTTAAACCTTTGTCTACTACAAAGAATTTTCCTCCAGGAACCGGACGCACTTCAATCGGCACCATTTTTACTTTATTCTCCTGATCTACTACTAAGGCAATTCTTTTGTCTTGAAGCTCCATTGTGGCACTCTGAGGAATAAGGATCACATCTTTTAAATCGGTAGGAATTGTAATTGTACCTGTTCCGCCTGAGCGCAAAATCTTTTCGGCATTAGGAAAACTGGCTCTTACATTAAATGATCCTGTTTCCGGATTTGCTAAACCACTAAAAGTTTCTACTTTTCCCTTTTGAGAGTATTCCATTCCGTTACTTAAAATCAAATTTACAGATGGAATTTTAGCAATTTTATCTTGGAATGTTTTTCCTTCGGAATTCATCACCATATCTAATTGCTGTTTTTCGCTTACCGAAAAATAAGCATATATCTTGGTAATATCTGAAACACGTGTTAAAGGTTGTGCTGTCTGGCTACTTACATAAGTTCCTAAACGATACGGAATTGTTCCGACAACTCCATTAACCGGACTTGTTATGGTAGCATATCCTATATTAGCAATTACGCTTTGATAAGTACTTTTAGCACTTGCTAAATTTGCTTTTGCTGTCTCTAGCTGTACTTTACTGATGATGTTTCTTTCTACAAGCGGAATCAAACGATCTACTTCAACTTGGGCGGCATCAACTTTTGCTTTGGCTGCTGCTGCATCCTGAGAAACCGATTGGGTTTCTAATTTAAAAAGTACTTGTCCCTTTTTTACTTCCTGACCTTCGTCAACAAATATTTTTTGGATATATCCATCAACTTTAGGACGGATATCGATATCCATGACTCCTTCTAAAGTAGCCGGATATTCTACCTGCAATGTTGTATTGGTTTTAGCAATTTGTACAACTTTATAAGGCATTACTGGTTTCGCTTGTTGCTGTTGTTCTTTTTTACATGAAACAAAAAGAACACTGACAAACATTACGGCTGAAACAAACTTCTTTTTCATAAAATTCAACTATAAAATATTGGGTTATTTGGTCTCTAATTCTTCTATTTTTTTAATGGAATCCTGAAGTAGTACTTCAAAATTGTTAACATAATCCCTATAAATCTCTAAACTTTTTTCTTCCAAAACTGTCAAGGGTTTTCTGTTGTATTTCTCTTCGTAACTACGGATTTTTTTTATAATATTTTGTTCTGATTTTATGAAGACTAAGTGGTTTTTAATTCTATCTGCTAAACTTGCAGGTTTAAAAAATTTTTTACGGTCTCCACAAACTGTATAATATATTATCTTTTCAAGTTTAAGCAGTAAATTAATATTGGTAGATACTGAGCTTTTACTAGCTCCTGTAATACAAACCAAATCTTCAAAACTTAAATCTCTTTCTCTGGAATTCAGAATTAAAGTAGCTAAGATACGGGCTGCTAAAGGAGGTAACATATGGAACTTTTCAAAATGCACACCAAACATTTCAATTAACTCTTCTTTTTCCTTTTCGGCATTATTATCCATAATTACTATTTTGGTGCAAAATTAATCAACAGTTCGGTTGGTTCGGTCGCAACCGAACCTAAAGTTTTGTTAAATTTGTTCCATAAAAAAAGTCAAGTAAAAAACCTGACTCATTCTATAATTTCTAAATTTACTATTAGAAAACCTGACTTTTTTTTGTCTGCTATTTCTCTAAAAGCCCTCTTGGTTAAATCTATTTCACGTCCTGAAACAAATGGTCCCCTATCGTTAATTGTCACAATTACTGATTTTTTATTTTCAGGATTAGTTACCCTAACTTGAGTCCCGAATTTTAGTTTTTTATGGGCCGCCGTATATAAGTTATTGTCAAATATTTGTCCGCTTGCTGTTTTTCTACCATTAAACTTATCATGGTAATAGGAAGCATGGACATTTGTTTTGTAAAATTTATTTTTTTCAATTGAATCCTGTTTAACTGATCTCAATTGTTTTGCAGTTAAATAATCTGTTTTGTTTGTCTTAAATCCAGAAATTAAAAATAATGTTCCCAATAGGAAAAAAGCCGTCAAAGAAAATCCAAACAGCTTACTATTCCATGAAAACAAATTCATTTGTATTTTTAGCCTAACCAGTTTGACCAAGGGATTCTGGATAAAATCAATAGGAAACCAACAGAATAGAATAATGCTATTTTCTTAAATTTTCCATTATTGCTTTCTTCTCTTTTATGTTTTGACCAACCAATTGTAACAAATGCTATAGCAATAATATTAATTAAAGGATGTTCCAAAGATGTAAGTCGCAAAGCAGAATTAGACATTTGCCCGAACGCTGATAATCCAAGCGGAGAAATGAAATAAACAATAATTCCTAATAGCAATTGTAAATGAGTTACGATAAGTGCAAACAAGGATAAACGCAAATCCTTATCTTTAAAGATCCTTTTACTTGCTAAACCTGCAATGGCATTAATACTAGCTAAGAACAGTAATGCTAATACTACATAAGCAAAAATAGAATGGGCAGTTTGAACGGCTGTATACATATTGATTAGTTTTTATTTGTATCTTACAAAGATATAAAATTTAAAAAGCCCTTTAACAAAATTGCTAAAGGGCTTATTAATTAAAACTAAACAGTAATTAAAAATTGTAACGAATTGTAAAGTTCCATGTTCTTCCTAAACCGAAGAAACCTGAGTTAGATACATTTATACCATTCCATGTTTCATCACCAGCTTCAACTTTATTTGCTGTTGTTAATTCTGATAAGTACACTTCATTGAATACGTTATTCATGTTGAAACGGAAACCTACAGAATTCTTTTTGTCTTTTCCCACTAACAATTTGTAAGAAACCCCAGCATCTACTAAATCATAAGATGGTAATTCTAAGTTTTCTTTTCTTGCAGCTACATTAGCATATAATTTATCATAATTCCTCCAATCAGCATCAACTGAAAAGTTTTTAAAGATTTCATATTTTGCACCTAATCCCCAAGTGGTTTGAGCAGCATCCCCAACTTTTCCACCATCTACATCTTTTTTAGTTTCTTCTAAAAGAGTTAGACTTTCGTTATATTGTCTTTGGTTAGCATTTCCTTTATATTCCCAATTTCCAATTGAAGCAAAACCTTTAACACTTAATGCTTGAATAGGTTTAAACGTTAAATCTAATTCTGCACCTGAATGTAACTGTTCATCATTTTGACTTGAGGTATAAATTAAATCTCCTTCTGCAACTGGTGTGGTTCCAATAACTCCTCCTAAATCAGTTATATCATTTGCAGAAAGGACTCTTGAAGTTGTATTGACTCTGTTTTTCCAAGACGTTCTATAAACATTCAAATTAGCACTAAAAATAGAAGAAGAAAATGAGTAACCAGCTTCAATACCTAGTATTTTTTCATTTTTAGTTAACGGATTTACAGCATTAGTATAATTTAAATAGATATTATCATGATATGGTTGACGAGAATAATATCCTGCATTAGCAAAAATAGTGTGCTTTTCAGAAATTTTGTAAGCAGCTCCTCCTTTTGTATTAAAACCAAAGTTATCTACTTTTTTAGAATCTTTATATTCCGGCAAATAGTCATAACGGTCAAATCGTTGGTGCATTTGTTGCGAAACCGAACCTTGGAAAAATGCTGAAAACTTATTTGTAGCATATTCTAATTGTCCGAATACACCTCCATAAGAAATTCTCTCACTATAATCGTAGTCAATTCTTTGACTTTTTCCTACAGTATTAAACATTGCTTCCCATGGTTTTGCAATACCATATTCTGTAACTGTATTTGAAGCAATAATACCCGTAGGTAAATCATCTTGTCCTTTCAAATTTCTAGTCTCAGTCCATGAATTTAATCCCATATAGTTCGCCACTTGTCTGTAATGAGTTCCGTAATATGTTCTTAAATCCATACCAGCATTGAAAGAAAGGTTTTCATTAATTTGTTTTTTCAAATTAGTAACCATTCCATACCACATGTGATTATTCATTGAAGCTCTGATAAGGTAATTCCCGTTAGAATAAGTTCCATCACCATTTGCTGCAGTTAAGTTATTTGCATAGATTGCATCAAAATCAATTAAGCCATCTGAGGTTCTTGCTCTAGCTGAACTTTTCCCGTAATTTCCGGTTCCTCCACCTCTACCCCAAGAAGCATACAAAACTGTTGACAATTGAGTAGTTTCATTGATATTGAAATCCCAGTTTAAGTTAGCAACTGGTTTGTGATAGAAATTTGTTCTTTCTGACAAATATTGACCATTTAAATAACCATAATTGTTATTATATTTTCTACCATGTTCTAAATAAGTACTAATTGATTTCGTAAAATTCTGATCATGGTATTGAGGAGCTCCTGTTAATAAGAAATTAAAGCTGTGCTTATCACTTGGTTTGTAACCTAAAGAAATAAAGTAATTTTGTCCTTCACCTCTGGTTCCCATATTATAACCGTCACCTTGCCAATGAGACATCATCACGCTGAATCCCCAGCCTTTTTTAGACATCCCTGTGTTGTAACCTACAGTTGATTTAAAATAATCACTATTTGCTACACCCATTGAAGCAAAACCACCTTGTTTTTTTTCAGTTGCTTTGGTTACAAAGTTTACAGTACCACCAACAGATGAAATAGCTAATTTAGAAGATCCTAAACCTCTTTGGATTTGGATTACATTAGCAATGTCAGACATACCAGACCAGTTTGACCAATACATTTTACCGTCTTCCATACCATTGATTGGCTGACCGTTTAATAAGAAAGCTGTATTGTCTTGTTGGAATCCACGAACTGTCATTCTTGAATCTCCATAACCACCAGATTGTCCGGCAACATATACCGACGGAGTATTTACTAATGCTTGCGTTACATCAGAAGTACCAATTTTAGCTTGAATCTCAGCTGCTTTTATAGTTGAAACGGCAATAGGTGTTTTTCTGTCTTTGGCTAAGTCGATTACACCACTCCCTACTACTACAACTCCTTCTAACTGATTTTCATCAGGAGTTAACGTTACATTTCCTAAATTAACTGTGTTTCCAGTTACTGTAAAAGAAATAGTTTTAGACTCAAAGCCTAAATAAGACACTACAATTTGTCCAGATTGTTGTGAAGTTTTAAATTCAAACTTACCATCAAAATCTGTAGTTGCACCATCTGTAGTTCCTTTAACTACTACATTAGCTCCAGCTAAAGGTTCGTTTAAATCAGCATCAACAATCACCCCGGTAACTGTTGCTTGAGAAAAAACTGTTAAGGATGTCAAAAAGACTAACCCAAAAAGTAATTTTTTTGCAAAATCTCTCATTTCTTGTGTTTTATGTTTTTTTTGCAAATTTCAAACAACCAATTTTAACTCAGGTTAAGAAATTGTTAACAATAAAACACTTATAACACTCTCGTGATAAAATAAGCTTTTTAACGTTTTTTTTAACAGATTGCCGATAAAAAATCAAACTTTTTTTTAAGTCACTATTTATTCTGATAGAAAATTGCGCAACAAAAACTCAGTTGATGAATCGTGAACGTTAATTTTCTCTTGATTTATCTCTCCTAAAATCGAATTTGCTAATTGCTTCCCTAATTCAACACCCCACTGATCGTAACTAAAAATATTCCAAATAACACCTTGAACAAATATTTTATGTTCATATAATGCAATCAAGGAACCTAGTGTTTCTGGTGTTAAAGATTCTATTAAAATTGTATTTGTCGGTTTATTTCCATCAAATACTTTAAATGGTAATAGATAAGCTGCAAAATCTCCGGTAATACCTTGCTTTTCAAACTCCGCTTTTACTTGTTTTTCTGTTTTTCCCATTAACAAGGCTTCTGTTTGCGCAAAGAAATTTGACATTAACTTATGGTGATGATCTTTGTTTCCATAAAGAGACTTTTTGAACCCGATAAAATCAGTTGGAATTAATTTTGTTCCTTGATGGATCAACTGAAAAAATGCGTGTTGGGAATTGGTTCCGGGTTCACCCCAAATAATAGTCCCGGTCTGGTAATTTACAGGATTCCCATCTCTTCCTATACTTTTCCCATTACTCTCCATAATTCCTTGCTGAAGGTAGGGCGCGAGTTTTTGCAAATATTGTGTATAAGGAATCAAGGCTTCTGTTTCTGCTCCGAAGAAATTGTTATACCAAACGCTTAATAAGGCTAAAACAACCGGAATATTTTGTGAAAATTCGGTGTTTTTAAAGTGTTGATCCATTTTATAAGCTCCTTTTAAGAGCGCATCAAAATTTTCAAAACCAACAGCTAAAGCGATTGATAACCCAACGGCACTCCAAAGGGAGAATCTTCCTCCGACCCAATCCCACATTGGAAAAATATTATCTTCTGCGATACCAAATTCGGTTACTTTTTGAATATTGGTAGAGACAGCTACAAAATGTTTAGCAACATCTTCTTGTTTTGCTGATTGTAAGAACCAACTTCTTATTGTTTCTGCATTAGACAAGGTTTCTTGAGTCGTAAAGGTTTTAGAAACAATTACAAAAAGAGTTGTTTCCGGATTTATTTTTTTCAAAACTTCTTGTACATGATCACCGTCTACATTGGATACAAAGTGAACATTCAATTGATTTTTATAATATTGCAAAGCATCTACAACCATTGCCGGTCCTAAATCAGAACCTCCTATCCCAATATTGACCACATCTGTAAAGGCTTTACCGGTAAAACCTTTTAAGTTTCCGGATATTACTTTATCTGAAAAAGTTTTAATTTTATCCTTAACTGCAAAAACTTCCGGCATTACATTAACACCTTCTACCAAAACCACATCGTCTTTTTGTGCTCTCAATGCAGTATGTAAAACCGCTCTTTTTTCTGTTTGATTGATTTTATCTCCCTCAAAATAGCTTTTAATCGCTTTTTTTAATTCTACTTCATTAGCTAGTTCTAAAAGCAAAGCAAGTGTTTTTTCATTTATCTTGTTCTTAGAATAATCTACCAAAAACTTTTCCCATTTAATATGGAACTTTTCGGCACGTTGCGAATCTTCCTGAAACATTTCTTGCATAGAAACGTTATACATATCAGCAAAATGTTCTCTGATTTTTTGCCAAGCAACTGTACCAGACGGATTAATAGATTCTAAACTCATCACTTTTTAAATTTTACTTTTATAATACTATCTAACTCTTGTTTGAACGGTTTAATATATGCTAAATATTTTACTCTGTCTTTTTCCACCATTGGTTCTGCACTTGGCAACTGTAATTTAAACGGATCTACCTGAACACCATTTTTCCAAAAACGATAACAAACATGAGGTCCTGTAGCCAAACCTGTGCTTCCGACTTTTCCTATAATTTGGCCTTGTGCAACATATTGTCCTTTTTTGACTAATATCTTAGACATGTGAAGGTACTGAGTGGAATATGTTCCATTATGACTGATCTTTACAAAATTTCCATTCCCGGATGTATAACCTGCTTTTGACACTACACCGGCGGCAGTTGCTTTAATCGGCGTTCCATGTGGTGCCGCATAATCAGTTCCGTTATGTGCCTTCCATCTTTTTTGAACGGGATGAAAGCGTTTTCCTGAGAATTTAGATGAAATCCTGTAATAATCTAATGGTGCTTTTAAGAACATGCTTTTTAGAGCTTTACCTTCTTCGTCGTAATAGCTATATTCTTTTTGTTCCGGTTTCAATTTATATGGAAAAGCATAAAAATCATTTCCTCTATGCTGAAAATAAGTAGACTCAATTCTGTCTATCCCTGCATAAATAGAATCTTCAATAAATTTCTCGTACAATGTTACGGCAAATTTATCTCCTTTTTGAATTTTAAAGAAGTCAATAGAATAAGCATATACATTAGCTAACTTTGGTGCTAAAGAAGCGCTTACGCCTGCTTTATCCAATGTTTCAGATAAGGATCCTTCTATTTCTGCAGCTATTGTTCTTTTTTTAATTGAAGTAGGCCTTTGTTTATTCACAACTACAACAGAATCTCTCAAGTCTATAACTGTATAATGAATTCTATCTTTAACATAAATAAAAGCTTTCAAATCTTTTTCCTTTTGTTTGTCAAAAAGTAAAACATAAGGATTTCCGGCTTTCATACCTCTTAAATTAAAAGAGTCTCTAACCTTTTCTGTTAATTGATGAACGTTTAAACTATCGGGTAATACATAATCTTGCAACAAGGTTCCAAAAGTATCTCCGTTTTTAATTGTATCATTTACTACACGAAAATCGTTATACACAAAACCATATTTCTTAATTATAGGTTCTGCATTTTCAATTTTCTTTGTTTGTTTTTCTTCTTTTTTATTTTTGGTATCGCAAGCTGTTATAACAGTAAGTAACAGCAATAGAGATGCTAAGTATTTCAATTTAAACTCTTTTTCACATTAAACATTTTCGCCCCAATTATCCAATTCTTCTTTTGTCCACAACTCCGGAAAGAAAATTCTTTTTTGATATTTTGGCAGCATATATTTTTTCCAGTCGCTTCCGCCTGTTGCCTCGCCATTTCCTTCTGAACTTTCAATATATTTTACTGCCGTTCTGAAGTGTCCCATTACCCAAGTAATATTAACTGTCTTATCATAATGGCGCATTGCTTCAACCAATACCGGATTTTTCTGATCTTCTTCCGGTAATTGCTTAAATTTTCGCCAAACATTGATTGTGTTATATTCTTCCATAAAATCTAAGAATTGCTTTTTATAACGTTTCTCAAATTGTTGGATTAAATAAGATTTCTCTCCTGTTTTATAATCCTTACCTGCTGCCTGCCAGTATAAATGTTCAAAAGCATGTTCATACGGTGTATTTCTATCAATCGTTGCTCTGAAACGGGCATCTATAAGATTGATCAAATCAGTAGATGCAAATTCGATTAAACGATACTGAGCACTCTGAAATCCACTTGCCGGAGTTAAAGTATTTCTGAATTTTAAATATTGTTCTACTTCCATTCCATCTGTCATAATGTCAAAAGAAGTTGTCAGCATATCAAAATAGCGACTAATACGTCCTAATTTTTCAGTAAAATATTTTGTAGATGGAAGTTTTGTATGACACAACTGATCTATTTCCCATAAAATCATTTTAAACAACAGCTCATTGATCTGGTGATACATAATAAACACCATTTCATCGGGCAAGGTTGTTCGTTGTATTTGTAAATTTAAAAGAGCGTCTGTTTGTATATAATCCCAATATGTTATGGGTTTTGACCAAAGTAACCCTTCTAAATGCGTTTCCGTATTTTGGTTGATTGCCTTAAATTTTGTTTCTAAAGCTTTTATCTTATCCTGATAAAGCGTTTCTGTATTCATGAATTAATTTTCTACTTTAATTTTAAAAGAATTTTTCAATCCTTTAAAAGCTTCCAAATCTGCTTTTAAAGAACCTACGGCCAAACTGGCTTTTATACGTATCGGGATTTTATTATCATCATTTGATATCCAAACGGTTAAACTTTCTTCTTCCTTAAAAACGCGTCCTGCTTGTACATAAGGCCTGAAAATTTTACACGGAACCGTTCCAAATTTAGTCTTTAAATCTTCATTACCAATATATTTTAACTTAAACTTAAACGTTTCATTGTCAAAAAACATATCTATGGTAATAGATTCTCCTACTTTTAATTTGTCGATTTGCGGATGATTTCTTAGATAATAAAATGAGGATACAATATCTTGAACATTTTCGGGCACTGAAAAAGTTTTCTCAGTATCTTTTTTATAGTCTTTAATTAAGACAGTATTGCTATTTTGATTAAAATAGCCTACTTGGTTTTTAGTATAGCCGCCTTCATCAATTTTTCTTATGAATTGATACGGTTTTCCGGTTTCTTTGTCAAAATAACTTTGGTAATCGTCTTCTACTTTGAAAAAAAATTTCGCCATACCTGTTGTCCAACCTTTTCCAACAACGTGATGCACTTTTTTTTTGTTTTGGGTTGCTTCTTTGATTTCCAAAGTCGCATAACCCGCATTAATCATTCCATAATGAATACGGAGTTTAAACCATTCACCTGTTTGAAATGCATCTTCTTTTTGCACAAAAGAATTTGTTGAAACAAAGATTAAAAGTAATAACGCTATTTTTTTCATCTGTCTACTTTTTTAGTGAGTATCTAAATTATAACAAGTATATAACTTACTCATTACCAATATGTAACTTTTTTGTTGTGATTAGATACTTTTGAAAATGCAATTTTCGTTCCAAAAATAATAAAACAAAAAAACCCAGTCAAAAAATATGACTGAGTTTTTTATGCTATTAACCAACCAAAAACTATAAATTATGAAAAATTAACTGCAAAAAAACAAACAAACTGTTCCTTTTTTTGCGAGTGCAAAGGTATTTACTTTTTAAAAAATACTCAACAAAAAATAAACTTTAACCTTTTTAACACATTATTTTCAATAAAATAAAGCCAATAATTGATTATTTATCAACAAAAATCAGTTTTTATAATGTTCCTCTCAAAGCTTGCTCTCGTTCAATAGATTCGAAAAGCGCTTTAAAGTTACCGGCTCCAAAGCCTCTTGCTCCCATTCTTTGAATAATTTCAAAGAAAAGTGTTGGTCTATCTTCTACCGGTTTGGTGAAAATTTGCAACAAATAACCTTCCTCATCTGCGTCGATCATAATACCTAATCCCTTTAAAATTTCAATATCTTCTCTCAATTCATGAGAGTGTTCTTCCAAACGACCCGGAACTGCTTTATAATATTCTTCTGGCGGAGTAGTTAAAAATTCCACTCCTCTTGAGCGCAATGCCGATACCGTTTCAATGATATTATCTGTTGCTACTGCAATATGTTGTACCCCTGGTCCTTCGTAAAAATCTAAATATTCTTCAATTTGAGATTTTTTAACTCCTTCTGCCGGTTCATTAATCGGAAATTTAACTCGACCGTTACCATTACTCATTACTTTACTCATTAAAGCGGAATATTCTGTATGAATTTGAGTATCGTCAAAAGACAAGAAGTTTTCAAATCCCATTACATCTTCATACCATTTTACCCAAGTGTTCATTTCTCCCCAACCTACGTTTCCTACCATGTGGTCGATGTATTTTAAACCAACCGGTTCCGGATTGTAATCTGTTTTCCATTCTACAAAGCCCGGCATAAAGGTTCCTGTATAATTTTTACGTTCTACAAACATGTGAACAGTTTCTCCATAGGTATAGATGCCAGCTCTTACTACTTCACCAAACTCATCTTTTTCAACAGTTGGCTCCATAAAAACTTTAGCTCCTCTTTTAGTGGTTTCTTCAAAAGCAGAACGAGCATCTTCAACCCAAAGTGCTACTACTTTAACACCATCACCGTGTTTTATAATATGTTCATTAATAGGAGATTTACTGTTTAATGGTGTTGTCAGAACTAGTCTAATCTTGTTTTGCACTAAAACATAGCTTACTTCATCTCTTGAACCTGTTTCTAAACCTTTATAGGCTAATGATTGGAAACCGAAAGCTGATTTATAAAAATGAGCCGCTTGTTTTGCATTCCCAACATAAAATTCAACATAATCAGTTCCTAAAAGCGGAAGAAAATCTTGCGCTCCTTCAAATATTTTTTCTAGTCCGTATTCTACGGATTTTACTTCTTTTGCCATGATAATCTTAATAGTTTGTGTGTTATTGAGGTCAATGACCTTATGTGTTTATTTAATAGTTTTTGTTTCCAATGAAAATTATTCTAACCAAGATTGGTAATACTTATCATCTGCTATCTTCATAGCATCTTCCGTAATCATTAACGGTTTAAAAGTATCTACCATAACGGCTAATTCCAACGTTTCTTTTTTTCCGATACTTCTCTCTACTGCTCCCGGATGTGGTCCATGTGGAATTCCCGCAGGATGCAATGAAATATGCCCTGCTTCGATATCGTTACGGCTCATAAAATCACCATCAACATAATACAATACCTCATCGCTATCAATATTACTATGATTGTAAGGCGCCGGAATAGATTGCGGATGATAATCATACAAACGCGGAACGAATGAACAAATCACAAATGCATCCGTTTCAAAAGTCTGATGAATCGGTGGCGGAAGGTGAATTCTTCCTGTTATAGGTTCAAAATCGTGAATCGAAAAGGCATACGGGTAATTGTAACCGTCATATCCTACTACATCAAACGGATGTGTAGCATATATCATATCAAAAATCTCGTCTCTTTTTTTGATTTTAATCAGGAAGTCGCCTTTTTGATCATACGTTTCCAATTCTTCGGGACGACGAATATCTCGTTCACAGAATGGAGAATGTTCTAATAATTGTCCGAACCAATTGCGGTATCTTTTTGGCGTATAAACCGGACGGTGTGATTCTACAATAAATAGGCGATTATCTTCTGTATCAAAATCTATCTTATAGATCATTCCTCTCGGAATGACTAAGTAATCTCCGTATTTAAAATCCAAATTCCCCAGCATGGTTCTTAACTTTCCACTGCCTTTGTGAATAAAAATCACTTCGTCTGAATCTGTATTTTTATAGAAATAATCTGTAGTCGATTTTTTAGGTGCCGCTAAGACAATATGGCAATCTGAATTGGTTAACACAATTTTGCGGCTTTCCAAAAAATCATCTTGCGGTTCTACTTGAAAACCTCTTAATCGATACGATTGGATATTATTGGCTTTTGCAATTTTAGGCGCAACATCATATTGTCCTTTAATTTCTTTTACTTGAGTAGGACGATGTTCGTGGTACATATTGGTCGACATTCCGTCAAAACCAATGGTCCCGAAAAGCTGTTCATAATACAAATCGCCATTTTCTTTTCTGAATTGAGTATGACGTTTGTGTGGAATTTTTCCTAGTTTGTGATATATTGGCATATCTTCAATTTTTAAATTAAACAATGTAGAATGTAGCAATTGTGATTGTTACACTGAATAATTGATAAATTGAATTCTCACTCAGGATTTCTCTTGATGAGGAATTTTAAATGAGATAATAAATTTTCCCAGTACAAATTCATAATATCGCAAATATAGTGAAATATTTTTGAATTTTTCTAAAACCAGAACCCTACTGTAAACCAAGTATAATGATCTCTTGTTTCCGGTGACCAAGAGTGTTTTATTTCTATAGGTCCTATAATAGTTTCCATTCCATAGCCGAGAGCATAACCTGAATATTGAGGTTTGGTCAACCAATCTTCAACATTATCAAAAATACTATTACCTATATTAGCATAATTAGCAGTGAAGTTCAAATGATGCTTTCTATAGATTTCATAATCTAAGATTACACTTCCCTTGACATAGCTATCACCCATTAAACTTAAATAATCGTATCCGTAAAAAGGTCTGAAGTTATTTATTGAAGCAAAACCGTAACCTCCCAGAACAAAGTCAAAATAATTAATCGATTTATCTCCTACATTAAATCCTCCTTCACATTGTAATTTCAGCGTTGCCTTTTTAAAAAAGGTTTGGGCGATTCCCATATCTGCTTTAGCAATTGTAAAATCCTGAAATTCATTAGTATAATCTGAAGAGTATACAAAAGATTTTAATTCGCCGTTAAAATACCATCCTTTTTTCGGAAAGTATTTATCATCAAACGAATCGAATTTCATATAACCAAACAAAGAAAAGTAACTACTATCTTCAAAAACCGGGCTTGTGTTCCCGACATTTACTGATTTAATCTTTAAAAATTTTAATTCGCCACCTGCTCCGATAGAAAATTTTTGGGCAAAAATGGTTTGTAAATAAATTTGATTGCTAATATCTGTAAAGTCAATATTTATGGAATTTAATCCTAAATCTGTTAAAGTAAGGCCATTATTAAAGTCATTCTGAATATTGCTATTAAAGCTAACCATTTTAGAATTAAAGCCAAAGCTCCAATAGAAACCATTATCAATATAATAATTCAGGTTATATCTAAAATTGTCTCCTAAAACAACATCCAGTGAAAAAACATCATTTTTAATAAACAACTTCTTTTTTGTGTAATTAACCAGGACACCGCTTTTTATTAAATCATCGTAGTGCAGCCCAAACTTTAAGAAAGCTGTTTTTTCTTTTTCTTGTAAAAAAAGATTAAATCGTTTGGCTCCTTTTGTGCTTCCTTCGTCAAAATAATAATTAATCGTCCTGAAATTTTGGCTGGCATTTAAATTGTTAATACCATTTACAATATCATTAAAACTAATCTTTGTATTTACTTTGAACTTCAATTTCCCTCTGACATAAGCTCTTGTAAAATCTTGCAGTTCATTAATTTCAATCTCTGAGACAATTAAAGAATCCTGAGCTTTAATCGGAGCCCTAAAAAACGGAGGATCAGGAACCAGTTTCAGTAAATCTTTTTCTTTTATAGTCGCCGCTTCAACTCCTTTAGGAATAATATATGCCCCTTCTTCAAAAGACATCACATTATAACCTCTTATATCGGGTTTTATATAAATATCCGTAAGCTTTTTTTTGGATTCCATTTTTTCAATCATCCCTAAATTACTCACTTGCAGTAAAACATTTGGAGCTCCTTTTAAATCTTCTCTGGTTTTCAATCCGTCTTGTACATCTACTCCAATGATAATATCAGCACCTCTTTCTCTAAGTAATTCTACAGGATAATTATTAACAACCCCACCGTCAATCAACAACTTTCCATCTAATTCAATCGGATTGTATAAAGAAGGGATAGCTCCGCTTGCAACCATAGCTTTAGACAAGTTTCCGGAATCCAAGACTACTTCTTTACCTGTTTCCACATTAGTTGCTATACAAAAAAACGGAATAGGTAAATCTTTAAAATCCTTAATATCACTAACATGAAATGTTAGTCTTGACAATAAATTATAATTATAAAGCCCTTTAGAAAGAGCTGTCGGTAATCCTAATCTGAATTTATCAAAAGGAAGTGTTAAGGCATAAATCTCATCATTTCTTTTCTCATAAAAGTTTTTAGCACCTCTCGGAATATAATCCTGAATCAATGCTTCTGTATCAACTTTTCGAAAAATAGAATCTATCTGATTGCCTGTATAACCCGACGCATACAATCCGCCGATAATTGCTCCCATACTGGTACCTCCGATATAATCAATCTTTATACCGAGCGAATCTATGACCTTTAATACACCTATATGTGCTAATCCTTTTGCACCACCACCACTTAGGACAAGTCCAATTTTAGGCTGCTGCTTCTGATTTGTCAAAGTTTCCTCTTGTGCTAAGCTGATCTGGGCAGAAAATAGTAGGCTTATCAACAAGAAAATATACTTCATTCTTTTTTAGGATTCAATGTTTGGTAAAATTCGGAAATTTTTTTGGCTTTTGAAATTCCTACAACCTCAGAAATCTCTTTCTCAGTTGCATTTTGCAATCTTTTAACACTTTTAAAATGTTTTAGCAACGTAACCATCGTTTTTTCTCCAATTCCCGGTATGGTTTCTAACGAAGTTTGTAAAGCAGATTTACTACGTTTATCTCGATGGTGCGTAATACCAAACCGGTGAGCTTCATTACGCAAATGTTGTATAATTTTTAAAGTTTCAGATTTCTTGTCCAAATACAATGGTACAGGATCTCCCGGATAGAATAATTCTTCCAGTCGTTTAGCAATCCCTATAATGGCTATTTTGCCCCTTAACCCCAAATCGTCCAGACTCTTCAAAGCAGAAGACAATTGCCCTTTTCCTCCGTCTATAATAATAAGCTGCGGCAACGGTTGGTTTTCATCCAGTAACCGCTTGTATCTTCGATATACCACTTCTTCCATAGAGGCAAAATCATTCGGACCTTCAACCGTTTTGATATTGAAATGGCGATAATCTTTTTTGCTTGGTTTTCCATCTTTAAAAACTACACAGGCCGAAACCGGATTTGTTCCTTGTATATTAGAATTATCAAAACACTCAATATGTCTTGGTTCTACCGAAAGTCGCAAATCTTTCTTCATTTGCGCCATGATTCGATTGGCATGTCGGTCAGGATCTACAATCTTGATTTGTTTCAATTGATCCAAACGATAATGTTTGGCATTGCGTTCTGACAAATCGAGAATTTGCTTTTTATCACCCAATTTTGGAACAGTAACTTTTATATTTTCTCCTAAATCTACTTCAAATGGCACAATAACTTCTTTCGAAAGTAAATGAAAGCGTTCTCTTAGTTCCACAATAGCTAATTCTAAAAGCTCCTGGTCGGTTTCTTTCAATTTCTTTTTTAACTCTAACGTATGTGAGCGAATAATAGCACCATGCGAAATCTGTAAAAAATTCACATAGGCCATCGTTTCATCAGAAACTATTGAAAAGACATCGATATTGGTAATCTTCGGATTCAAAATCGTTGATTTTGCCTGATAGTTTTCCAGAACTTCTATTTTTTCTTTTATTTTATGTGCTTCTTCAAATTTCATTTCTTCTGCTAATTCCAGCATCAGTTTTTTGAAATCCTTCAAACTGTCTTTAAAATTTCCTTTTAAAATTTCGCGAATCGCTTGAATTTGGTCTTGATAATTCTGCAAGGTTTGATAGCCTTCACACGGACCTTTACAGTTCCCGATATGATATTCTAAACACACTTTATATTTTCCCGAATCGATATTGGCTTTCGACAAATCAAAATTACACGTTCGCAGAGGATACAATTCTTTTATCAAATCCAGAAGTGTATGAACTGTCTTTCCACTAGTATATGGTCCAAAATATTCCGAACCGTCTTTGATCATTTTCCTGGTTTGGAATACTCTGGGAAAAGCCTCATTTTTAATACAAATCCAAGGATAGCTTTTGTCATCTTTCAGCAATACGTTGTAACGCGGCTGCAGCTTTTTAATCAAGTTATTTTCTAAAAGCAACGCATCTGTTTCCGTAGGGACTACAATATGTTTAACCGAAACAATCTTTTTGACTAAAACAGTCGTTTTATAATTATCATGCTGTTTAGTAAAATAAGATTGAACTCTCTTTTTAAGGTTTTTAGCCTTACCTACATATAAAATCTTTCCGTCTTTATCAAAATACTGATAAACTCCGGGGCTATCGGGTAACGTTTGTATCTGAAGTTCAAGTGGCGTTTGCATAACACAAAATTACAAAATCACCTTTAGGATTTACCAATTAAATTTTTACTTTTAGCCTCTTAATACGTTATGTTATTGATATGGAGTCTTTAAAACCGTTAACCCTTTTTGGCGAGAGCATTTTACCCGGCGAAAACAAAACTATCAGTATGGAAATTGCTAAACTCCATACTATGAACAAGCTAAAAGTGCCTATCATTATAGAACGTTCTAAAGTTCCGGGACCAACGGTTCTTTTTTCTGCAGGACTACATGGTGATGAGATTAACGGAACAGAAACTGTTCGCCAAATCATTACAAAAAAAATTAATAAACCCAAACGCGGTACTATTATTTGTATTCCTATCATCAATATCTTCGGTTTTGTAAATCAGACCCGAGAATTTCCCGACAAACGAGACTTAAACCGGGTTTTTCCGGGAAGTAAGGGTGGCTCTTTGGCCAGTCGGTTCGCTTATTACATTGTAAAAGAGATTTTGCCAAATGTCGATTATGTAATTGATTTTCATGCCGGTGGTGCCCAACGGTTTAATGCTTCGCAAATTCGTATAGAACAAGGAAATCAAGAATTGAAAAAATTGGCTGAAATTTTTCATGCTCCTTTTACGTTGTATTCCAAAAATATTTCAGGTTCATTCAGAAGCACTTGTGATAAACTAGGTGTTAAAATGCTGCTTTTTGAAGGCGGAAAATCATTAGACCTTAATGAGGAAGTTACTAATGAAGCATTACAGGGAACAAAACGTTTCTTGGAACATTTAGACATGTTGAATCCAAAGAAAAAAGTATCCGAACCACCTCATACTTCTATCTATATTGAAAAATCAAACTGGATTCGAGCTAAATATTCGGGTATGTTTCATGGTATAGCCCGAATAGGAAGTTTTGTAAAAAAAGGAGAAATTTTGGCAACAATTTCCGATCCTTATGGCAAAGTAGAACATAATGTAAAATCTCCTAATGATGGCTACTTAATTAACGTAAACCATACTCCGTTTGTATATCAAGGTGATGCCATTTTTCATATTACTACTAGTTTGGACTCCTAACATTTGTCATATTCTTTGATTTTTAAAAGCCATACCTTTGGAAAAATTTTAGGTATGCAATTTTGGAAAAAACTGACACAAGAACAACGCCAGCAAAGAATTCAACTGGCTTTACAGCAAAATGTTAATTTTTCAAAGGATGCTTCATTAGGCTATCCTGCTTCAAAATTAGACAGTCGAGTGTTTAATGATGATGCTCCTTTTTTAAAAGATGCTCCAACATTACAAACCTATGTTGCTAATCCTAATAATATTGGCTGCCATACTTTCGGAACATCTGAAAAAGCTTTCAGTGGCACTCAGGAGATCGAACGAGAAGTGTTAAATGTGATTGCCGTAGATATTTTTAAAGCTAAAGAAAATGAATTTGACGGCTATATTGCTCCGGGAGGAACCGAAGCCAATATTCAAGCCCTTTGGATCTTCCGAAATTACTTCTTTAACACCTATAATGCCAAACCGAATGAAATAGCCATTTTAGCTTCAGAAGACACCCATTATTCTATCCCGAAAGGTTCTAATCTTCTTCAGGTAGATTGGCTAAAAATCCCCGTCGATTTTAACACAAGAGAGATTCAAAAAGAACAGCTGGAACAGATTTTAGAAAATGCCATCCAAAACGGAAAAAAATATTTTATAGCAGTTGCCAACATGGCCACGACTATGTTTGGTTCTGTTGACAATCCGGATGTATATAGTAACGTTTTAGAAAAACATAACATCCCGTATAAATTGCATATTGACGGTGCTTATGGCGGATTTGTCTATCCGTTTAGTAATCCAAATTCTAATATTAATTTCACCAATCCTAAAATCAGTTCGATTACCATTGATGCTCACAAAATGTTACAAGCTCCTTACGGAACTGGTGTCTTTATTTGCAGAAAAGGCTTGATTGAAAATGTACTAACGAAAGAGGCTGAATATGTTGAAGGGATGGATCTGACTCTTTGCGGAAGCCGTTCGGGCGCTAATGCTGTTGCAGTCTGGATGATTTTATTTACTTACGGTGCTTATGGCTGGCATGAAAAGATCAGTATTCTACAAATGAGGACTCAATTCCTATGTCAAGAATTAGAGCATCTTAATATTGAATATTTCCGCGAACCTTTTATGAATCTCGTAACCATTCACTCCGAAAATATTCCTGAAACCATAGCTGAAAAATACGATTTGGTACCGCAACAACATAACGAACACAACAAATGGTATAAAATTGTCTTAATGGATCATGTTGAAGTGGAACATTTAACTACTTTTATAGCAGATTTGAAAGCGGCGCTAAATGGATAAAAAAGAAGCACGAAAAAAAAGTAAAGAAGCACGAAAAAATTTTTCCTTAAATGATATTGAAGAAAAGAGTTTAGCAATAGCTAATAATTTATTACAACTGGATATCTGGAACAAAACGTATTATCACATCTTTTTACCTATTGTGGAGCATAAAGAAGTGGATACCGAATTTATTTTACAAATCCTGGCCGGAAAAGACAAGGAAGTAGTTATTTCTAAAAGTGATTTTGAAACGCGAAAAATGACTCACTTTTTGTTAACCGATAATACACGGATCAAGAAAAATAAATACAATATTCCGGAACCGGTTGACGGGATTGAAGTTCCTACAGCTAAAATTGATGTTGTCTTTGTCCCTTTATTAGCCTTTGATAAACAAGGCCATCGTGTAGGTTATGGAAAAGGATTCTACGATATTTTTTTAAGCGAATGTAAACCGGATGTTGTAAAAATCGGACTTTCGTTCTTTGAACCGGAAGAAAAAATTAAAGATATTCTGGAAACAGATATGAAACTGGATTTTTGTGTAACGGATAGCAATATTTATTCCTTTTAAGAAAAAAATTTATCCGATAAGTAGTCTTATTCTTCAATACCAGCAGTAGTAACTATTTTTTCCTCTTTACTACCTCCGAAAACTCTCTTATTAAAAACAATCAAGATTCCAACACCAACAGAAATGGCGATATCAGCTACATTGAAAATAGCATTAAAGAACGTAAAATATTTACCGCCCCAGATGGGTAACCATTCCGGCAAATTGCCTTCCCAAATAGGGAAATAAAACATATCTACTACTTCTCCGTAAAACCATTTACCATAAGGATCATCAGAAAACAGAGTTGCTACCTGATGATAGCTATCATTAAAAATTACACCATAAAAAACAGAATCAATGATGTTTCCTACGGCTCCTGCCAAAATCAATGCAATAGCTATGACTAAGTAATTTGAAGCTTTCTTTTTAACAGAATCCCATAACCACCAACCGATACCAAAAACGGCTATTATACGAAAAACTGTTAAAGCTAATTTTCCGTAATCTCCGGGAATTACTGCTCCCCAAGCCATTCCTTCGTTCTCAATAAAATGGATTTGGAACCATTCCCATCCTAATACTTTAATGGATTCTCCTAAATAAAAGTGGGTCTTGATATATATTTTGGATACTTGATCGATTATAAGGACTAAAAAAACTAAAATATAAGCTTTCTTTAATGACATATTCTTGAATTTGAGCTGCAAAAGTACTGAAATTTCTACATTCCTATTTTAAAAACGAAAAAAAGTAATTTTATTGAATTAACCACCTATTTTAGCCTAATTTTAACTTTTATTTTTACTAAAAAAATTCCAAACTCTTCCTGCTCAACCTTGGTTAAGTCATTGGGAGTTTGGAATCTTTCCCTAAATCGGGAGTTTGTATTTATTATCGCTGCAAATTTTTTGCTTCGATACTCATGGTTGCATGAGGAACTATTTTTAAACGCTCCTTACCAATTAATTTCCCTGTTACTTTACAAATACCATAAGTTTTGTTCTCAATTCGAATTAAGGCATTCTTTAAATCTCGAATAAACTTTTCCTGACGTATGGCTAACTGAGAATTGGCTTCTTTAGACATGGTTTCGCTTCCTTCTTCAAACGCTTTAAATGTAGGAGACGTATCATCTGTCCCATTATTCAAATCGTTCATGTAGGCGCTTTTAATCAAATCTAAATCTGCTTTCGCTTTTTCGATTTTGGCTAAAATCAACTCCTTAAATTCCGCAAGTTCAGCATCGGAATATCTTACTTTCTCGTCTACCATAATTTCGATCATTTAGAAATTAATACTATTGTTTTCAAATCGTCAAACTCAATTTCCGTACCATTTTCTATTTGGTCCACAAAAACAAGTTCGTTTGTTAAAGTTTCGGACTTGATGTAACCTTCATTTGCTTTAACAGCTTGTTCAATCTGATCGTTTTTTAGCAATTGAACTTTAATCTTATCGGTAACTTCAAAACCAGAATCTTTTCTAATATTTTGAATTCTGTTCACCAGCTCTCTTGCTATACCCTCATTGCGCAGAGCATCTGTAATGGTAATATCAAGTGCTACTGTGATACCATCTGCATTTGCTACTAGCCAGCCCGGAATATCTTGTGATGAAATCTCTACATCTTCGGTTGTTAAGTTAATACTTTTTCCCGAAATGTCAAGTGTTATTTCACCTTGTCGCTCTAACGCATTGATCTGTTCCTGAGAAAAATTTTGTATTTCTTTGGAAATCAACCCCATATCCTTACCAAAACGTGGCCCAAGTGCTTTAAAATTAGGTTTAATCTGTTTTACCAAAACACCTGAAGCATCGTCCATTAACTCCACTTCTTTAACATTTACTTCCGCTTTAATCAAGTCTGAAACTGCTTCAATCTCAGTTTTAAAATCAGCGTCAAGTACAGGAATCATAACCCTTTGCAACGGCTGACGCACTTTTATCATCTCTTTTTTACGCAATGACAAAACTAACGACGAAACCGTTTGTGCTTTCAACATCCTGCTTTCCAAAGATTTATCAACAAACTTTTCAACATATTTCGGAAATTCCGCCAAATGTACACTTTCAAAAGCTTCAGTTTGTGTCGTTAAAGTTAAGTCTCTGTAAAGTTTATCCATAAAGAACGGTGCTACCGGAGCAGAAAGCTTAGCTACTGTTACTAAACATGTATATAGCGTTTGATATGCTGCAATTTTATCTTGTGCATATTCGCCTTTCCAGAAACGACGACGACACAAACGAACGTACCAGTTACTCAAATTCTCCTGAACGAAGTCAGAAATAGCTCGAGTTGCTTTTGTTGGTTCATAATCTGCATAACATTCGTCTACAAATTGGATTAACGTATGTAATTCCGATAAAATCCAACGGTCAATTTCCGGTCTTTCTTCTAGCGGTACTTCTGCCTCAGCATATTTAAATCCGTCGATATTAGCATATAACGCAAAGAATGAATAGGTATTATACAGGGTTCCGAAGAACTTACGACGTACTTCGGCAACACCTTCAAGGTCAAATTTTAAATTATCCCAAGGATTGGCATTCGAAATCATGTACCAACGCGTAGCATCGGGACCGTATTCGGCTAAAGTAGTAAACGGATCGATCGCATTTCCTAAACGCTTCGACATCTTTTGTCCGTTTTTGTCCAGAACCAAACCATTTGACACTACATTTTTATAGGCTACACTATCAAAAACCAAAGTTCCGATAGCATGTAGTGTATAGAACCATCCACGAGTTTGATCGACTCCTTCCGCGATAAAATCAGCCGGATAAGTTTCATGCTTGTCTATATATTCTTTATTTTCAAAAGGATAATGCCATTGTGCATAAGGCATAGAACCGGAATCAAACCAAACATCGATCAGATCAGATTCACGCTTCATCTGTTTACCTGAAGGTGAAACTAACACAATATTATCGACTATATTTTTGTGTAAATCGATTAAATCGTAATTGGTTTCCTCCATATTTCCGATTTCAAATCCTTTATACGGATTCTCTGTCATGAAACCGGCTTCAACTGCTTTTTCAATGGCGTTGAATAGTTCTTCTACCGAACCGATACAAACTTCTTCTGTTTTATCTTCTGTTCTCCAGATAGGCAATGGAATTCCCCAATAACGAGAACGTGATAAATTCCAATCATTTGCATTTTTCAACCAGTTTCCAAAACGCCCTTCTCCGGTTGCTTTTGGCTTCCAATTGATGGTTTCGTTCAACTCGAACATTCTATCTTTTACCTCAGTTACTTTAATGAACCAAGAATCTAATGGATAGTATAAAATAGGTTTATCGGTTCTCCAGCAATGCGGATAACTGTGTACGTATTTTTCAACTTTGAACGCTTTATTTTCTTCTTTTAAATGAATCGCTATTTCAACATCAACTGACTTCTCAGGTGCTTCTCCGTCATTATAATATTCGTTTTTCACATATTTTCCAGACAAATCGCCTAAACCCTCAATGAATTTGCCTTGTAAATTAACTAACGGAACAGGATTGCCGTTTTCGTCTAAAACTAACATTGGCGGTACTTCCGGAGTAGCTTCCTTAGCCACTTTAGCATCATCTGCACCAAAAGTAGGTGCCGTGTGAACAATACCGGTACCGTCTTCTGTAGTAACGAAATCACCTGAAATTACTCGGAAAGCACTTTCAGGATTTTGGTACGGTAAAGCGTAAGGTAATAACTGTTCGTATTTAATACCAACCAAATCAGCTCCTTTGAATTCGGCTAAAATTTGATACGGTATTTTTTTATCTTCCGCTTTATAATTCGCAAAATCTTCTTCACTTTCAGCAGCAAAAAACTTACCGCCAAATTGTTTTCCAACCAAAGGTTTTGCTAAAACAACATTAATTGGTTCAAAAGTATATTGATTGAAGGTCTTTACTAAAACATAATCAATTTTTGGTCCAACCGTTAATGCGGTATTACTTGGCAATGTCCAAGGTGTTGTCGTCCACGCTAAAAAATGAATGGTTCCGAAACCTTGTAAAAAATCAGGCAACGTTGCTTCAACTGCCTTAAATTGGGCTACAATCGTAGTATCGCTTACATCGCGATACGTTCCCGGTTGGTTTACTTCGTGAGAAGACAATCCGGTTCCGGCTTTTGGCGAATACGGTTGAATAGTATATCCTTTGTATAATAAATTTTTATCGTAAATCTGTTTTAGCAACCACCAAACCGTTTCCATATATTTAGGTTTGTAAGTCACATACGGATCTTTCATATCGACCCAATATCCCATTTTTTCAGTCAAGTCATTCCAAACGTCCGTATAGCGCATAACGGTACGTTTACACGCTTCGTTGTATTCAGTTACTGAAATTTTGGTTCCAATATCTTCTTTGGTGATACCCAATTCTTTCTCGGTTCCTAATTCTACCGGAAGCCCATGTGTATCCCAACCTGCTTTACGTTTTACTTGAAATCCTTTTTGGGTTTTGTAACGACAGAAAATATCTTTAATAGAACGTGCCATTACGTGGTGAATACCCGGCAATCCGTTAGCCGAAGGCGGTCCTTCGAAAAACACATAGGGTGCATTTCCTTCACGAGTAGTTACACTTTTTTGAAAGATATCATTTTGTTTCCAAAAATCTAAGACTTCCGTTGCTACATTTGGCAAGGCAAGTCCTTTGTATTCAGTAAATTTTGTACTCATTTTGTCGTTTGCTTAAATCGATTTGCGAAAGTAAGGATTTTTAATAAAAGAGAACAAAAAATAGGCTGAAGAGAGCTGATTTTTATCTGAAAACAGGAAATTTTAAGTCTTTTTTAAAGATTATTGTTCTTTAATTATTATCCAAAGACTTCTTTTAAAACATCTAAAGATTTAGGTTTCCGGAAACCTTCGATATTAAAACTGTAGTAGTCTAATATAATTTTAAGCAGTATTTGTCTTTGATTTCCTGAAAATACTTTTTGATCGTCTGAAAATTTCAGTTGAAGTAACGTTTTAAATAATGTTGTTTCTTCTTTTGATAAGCAGGTAAGGGATTGAAAAGGAACGAAGATTCCTTCTGTCATTTCGAAAAAAGGTAGATCAACATCAGATTGCGGATAAAATCCTAAATAACGTGTTAATTGTAACAGGGTGATTAAATGAAAATTAGAAACTTCATCATGCGAATCGAGCCACGTTAAGGCTGTTTCTAAAAACGTAAATAAGGTTTCATTTTTTCCGTCTTCTTTCAGCGCATGATGTAAAACGTCTGAAAGAAAAAGTGTAATTGTTGTTTTGTAAATATCCTGATGAATTGTTTGGTACGGTGTTTCTATCTGGACTTCTTTAAACCGCTCGAGAGTTCCTTTATTTTTATGATAGGCTTCAATCCCTAAAATGGTCAAAGGCTGAAAGAATGAACTTTTTTGCTGGTTTCTCTTTCCGGTATAAGCATTGGTTATGAAATAAGATTTCAAACCGTCAGAAACTGTCAGGCATTTTACAATTAAGCTTTTTTCCTGGTATTTTAAGGATGAGATAACAATCACTTTGGTTTTGACCAACATACAAGAACTAATTACCTGATAATCATCACTTTTTTAACTGTAGTGTCCATTCCGTCTTCGGTTGCTACAAAAATCATGTATACTCCCGATGCCACTCTATGCTTACCAAAAGCGGTTCCATCCCACTCAATTGTTCCCCCAGCCGAGGTAGTTT
This sequence comes from Flavobacterium haoranii, assembly GCA_003246205.1. Lineage (GTDB taxonomy): Bacteria > Bacteroidota > Bacteroidia > Flavobacteriales > Flavobacteriaceae > Flavobacterium > Flavobacterium haoranii_A. Next base: position 131,739 of record QKBC01000021.1, read on the forward strand.
CGAAAACCAGATTTCCTTCTATATCGGTTATTTTAACATTTGCTTTATCCGTCAAACCGGCCACTTTTATTGTTCCGGCATAATTAGGACGCACCGGATTAGGATAAATATATACATTTGCCAAGTCATCACTCGGTTTGGTAGAAGTTCCTAAAAAAGATACCATTCCTTTATCAGTAGCAAAAAATATCTCACCGGTAACTCCGTCAATTTCAATATCATTTACATTGTTACTTGGTAATGGCGAATTGTTCTTATTAAACTGATATATGGTTTTCTGTCCGTTTGAAGACACCAAAAACACGCCTCCGTCAGCTACCGAAACCCATTTTCTATTGGCTCCGTCTACTTCAATATCGATTAATGATTGCTGATAGAAAAGCTCCTGTGCTAAATCTCCTTCTTGTATTACAATATTATTAGTTGTCAATTCTTCTTGCTGTAAAAATGTATTGACATTAGACAAAACTCTTAATCCTCTGTATGTAATGATCCAAAGCTGGTTATTATTGTCAATCACTACCTTTCTAACATCATTATCCGGTAAATTTGCAGTTTCTGTATCTAACACAATATATTTATTCTGTGTTTCATTGTAAGCCAACAAACCATCATTCAATGTAGGAAGCCATTTGGTTAAATTATTATCTATTGCCATGCTTCCGTAACGACCAGTGTCGATATTAGTCAGGATATTGGAAAGATTGTATGACTGCCATTGTCCTCCAGATCGCAATACTTTTAGCCCTCTGTCTACAAAAGCATTACTCATCCATAAATTTCCTTCTTTGTCAAAGGTTAAACTATTAATCCTGATATCCACATAATTAGGATTACCGCTTAAAACAAGAGATTCCAATCCGTTTGGTCCCGTGTTTTGATTATTGTATAGAGCAATGCCGTCTCCGTTGATCTTCAACAATCCGGAGAAATATGAAGCAATGTATACTTCATTTGAATTATTAGGGTTTAAAGCAATATCACACAATGATTTTGCCTGATAAACATCATCGTATGGTATGAGTTCCCAGCCATTTTCACCGGAATATTTACTTACACCAAATTCATCTAACGGATATGGATTATACAATCGAGTATAATCTCCGTAAACGGCCCAAAGGTAATTAGGTGCTTTTTTCAAGCGAAAAATATAGTTCCTAACCGGTCCGTTAGGTGATAAATTTTCAAAGGATAAAAGATTTGATAACGAAGCTGAAAAAAGCCCATTAGCAGCTGTTCCAATGAAAATCTGATCATTTACAACCGTTGCAGCTGTAAAAGTCACTGAATAATCCGGAATGTTAGTAATATGTGCTACCTGAATAAATGAATCGTCTAAAACATATACATTATTCTGAGTAGTTACTGTCAAATACCCCTGATTTACTTTTAAAGTTCGACCTGTTTGATTATGATTTAGGATCTCCACAAAACTACTCCCATTATACCTATAAGTTCTGGAGTTCGTTTTCATCGCTACCAATTGATTATTAAATGTCGCTATTCCATTCCAATATCCCGTATCAAAAGTCTGCCATTGAGAAAAATCGTAAATAAACGGATTGCTCACTGTTGCTTTCCTGATTCCAAACTCTTGTGTTGCTGCATATAATTCATTATTGTAAACCGTTGTCTGGTATACTTTGGTTTCTTCTCCTGAAGTCCCAATAAAATAGGTAGAAATAAACTCATTTGTGGAAAGATTCAACACCGAAATGCCATAATCACACGAAATATATAGTTTACCATCATATTCATAGAAACTATTCACTCTTTTAATATTAGGTGCTACAGGAACTTCTTCAATAATATCTACTTTAGTGATAACGGTTCCATCTGAATTAACAATTAATAATAAACCATTTGAATTTCCTGCAATCAACTTTTTAAAACTATCAGAGTAATAGATAGTCGTAATATCTTCGGGTTTAAATCCGCTGATGGAATTTATCTGTTCTACATTTGAGAGTAGTAAATCTTTATAAAAAGCAGAGACTTCTGTAGTAGCATATATTTTATTTGTAGCGGAGGCAACATCTACTATTTCATTATATGAAAAATATCCTTTCCACAACTGATTATTCTGTGAAAAAGAAAAGGGAACACAAATTAATAGCGCAAGGGCAAAAAAGATATTTTTCATTGTTAACTACTTTTTACAAATATAGTATAAACGAAGGAATAATAATTTCGGTATATGAAACATAAAAAAAGGTTCTCAATTGAGAACCTTTAGTATTGAATCTTTTTATTAGCTTATACAACACCTTGTGCTAACATAGCATCCGCTACTTTAACAAATCCGGCAATATTAGCTCCTTTAACATAATCCACAAAACCATCTTCTTGTTTTCCGTATTTCACGCAAGCTTCGTGTATATTTGCCATAATGGCTTTTAATTTCTCGTCCACTTCTTCTCTTGTCCAGCTTAAGCGTAGTGAATTTTGAGACATTTCAAGCCCTGATGTAGCAACACCACCGGCATTAGATGCTTTCCCCGGAGAGAATAAGATCTTCGCATTATGAAACACTTCAATTGCTTCAGGAGTTGAAGGCATATTTGCACCTTCAGCCACACAGATACATCCGTTAGCCACTAATGTTTTTGCTTCTTCTCCGTTTAATTCATTTTGAGTTGCACAAGGCAAAGCAATATCACATTTTACGCTCCATGGACGCTCCCCTGCAACGAATTGAGCACTTGGGAATTTCTCAGTATACTCACTGATTCTTCCGCGTCTTTCATTTTTAAGATCCATGATGAAAGCTAATTTTTCAGCATCAATCCCATCAGCATCATAAATATATCCTGATGAATCAGAAGCCGTAACTACTTTTCCACCTAATTCTGTTGCTTTTTCAATAGCATATTGTGCAACATTTCCGGAACCCGACACTACTACAGTTTTACCTTCAAAACTTTCGCCTTTAGTTGCCAACATATTTTGAGCAAAATATACATCTCCGTAACCTGTTGCTTCAGGACGAATCAATGACCCTCCGAATGTAATTCCTTTTCCGGTCAAAACTCCTGTAAACTCGTTACGCAATTTTTTATATTGCCCGAACATATAGCCTACTTCACGTCCTCCAACACCTATGTCACCTGCAGGAACATCTGTATCTGCACCGATATGGCGACTTAACTCTGTCATAAAAGCTTGGCAAAATTTCATGATTTCATTATCTGATTTGCCTTTCGGATCAAAATCTGATCCTCCTTTACCACCACCCATTGGTAAAGTTGTTAATGAGTTTTTGAACACTTGTTCAAAAGCTAGGAATTTAAGAATACTTAAATTTACTGAAGGGTGAAAACGAAGTCCTCCTTTGTAAGGACCAATAGCCGAATTCATTTGAATTCTGTATCCTCTGTTTACTTGAGTTTGCCCTGCATCATCAATCCATGCTACACGAAACATAACCACTCTTTCAGGTTCTACCATACGCTCCAATAACATTTTGCTTTGGTACTTTGGATTTGCCTCAATAAAAGGAATTACTGTTTCTGCAACTTCTTGCACTGCTTGCAAGAATTCTGGTTCGTTTGCATTACGTTTAGCAACCGTCTCAACAAAAGATCTCACACTTTCTTTCATGACTCTTTTTGGTTTAGTTTTTATAAATAAATCACAGTTTGTTTTTGTCCAACAAATATACATCTAATTATAAAAGTAGTTATTTTTTTGACAAAATTTTATCAATTTGCTAATTCCCCTGATACTCAGATTTTTTTTAATATTTTTTAAAGAGAATTTTAATATTTTTTTTTGAAGTGTACATTGTTTTTATATATTTGTCAGATAATAGAAAACTTTTAGTGATGACTAAAAAAATAAAACACCTACTGTTATTGTTATTTTTGGCTCCCCTTACCATTCAAGCCCAGTTTGGTTTTTCACATGAAATCGGAGCATTTGTTGGAGGAGTAGCTTTTCAGTCTGACTTCGGGGTTCGTCACGACTTTAAGACAAACGCCGGAAATACCGGGTTTGCTATTGGTTTAGTTCATTACCTGAACTTCTCTTATCGTGCAGAATGTAACTGTTACACTCCTGACACTTATTTTAACGACCACTTTAAACTTCGTTCGGAGTTATCTTATAATAGCACTAAATTAGAACACTTTGGTGAGTGGGCTGATAAAAACACCATTTATGGTGCTCAGCTAAAAGCTATGAAGGGAGAAGCTAAAGTGACTGATATCGGTATGCAATTAGAATATTTCCCTTGGAGCATTAGAGAATTTACCGCTACTGAAGGATCTTGGGCTCCTTTTGTTGCTTTAGGTGCACATTTCTCTATTTTCCAAAACAATACTTACTCTGATTTAGGTCCATTAGGAACGCCATTGACAACTTACCCTGATTACTTGCCTGATGGTTGGTCAACAGACGGAGGAACAACTTGGTCAGTGGTATCTTCAGTCGGTACTCGTTACAAATTAACAGAGTTATCTGACTTATTTGTTGAACTACGTTGGCAATACTATTTTTCTGACTGGGTTGATGGTTTAAGAAAAAATCCGGATATCTATAGTGAAAATAAAGCTAATGACTGGAACTTATGGTTTAATTTTGGATATATTTACTATCTTGACTAAAAAAACTACTTTTATATAAAAATAAAAAAGCCTTGAAAATTTTCAAGGCTTTTTTATTTTTATCACTTTTATTTATCTTAGAGCTTGTTCCAAATCTTGTAATAAATCTTCAATATCCTCTACTCCAACACTCAAACGAACCATATCGTCCGTGATTCCTACTTCTGCTCTCTTTTCTGCCGGAATTGAAGCATGTGTCATTAAAGCCGGATGATTTGCTAAAGATTCCACACCACCTAATGATTCTGCAAGCGTAAACACTTTTACTTTTTCAAGGAAATGAACTGCATCTTGTTTTTGACCTGAAACAAAAGTAAAACTAACCATACCACCAAAACCACCTTTCATTTGTTTTGCAGCAATAGCATGATTAGGATGAGATTCTAATCCTGGATAATATACTCTTGCAACAGCTGGGTGAGCATTTAAATACTCTGCTACTTTTTGACCGTTTTCGCAATGGCGTTGTACGCGTAAATGCAATGTTTTGATCCCTCTTAATACTAAATAACTATCCATAGGTCCCAGAGTTCCGCCAGTTGCAAATTGGGCAAAATGTAATTTTTCGCCTAATTCTTTATCTTTTACAATAAGAGCTCCTGCAATAACATCAGAATGTCCTCCTAAATATTTTGTAGCAGAATGCATTACTATATCAGCTCCTAGATCAAGAGGACGTTGTAAATAAGGCGTTGCAAAAGTATTATCTACTGCAAATATTACATTAGGATATTTTTTAGTGATTTTAGCTACTTCCTCAATATCTGCCAACTTCATTAACGGATTGGTTGGTGTTTCAACCCATACTAACTTTGTCTTTTCATTCATCAAAGCTTCTAAAGCCGCCAAATCGGTCATGTCTACAAAGTGAAACTTAATTCCGAATTCACTATAGATACGGCTAAACATTCTGTAAGTTCCGCCGTATAAGTCATCCATTGCAATTACTTCATCTCCTGGTTTCAATAATTTTAAAACAGAATCTGTAGCTGCTAAACCAGAAGAAAAAGCTAATCCTCTTGTTCCGTTTTCGATGCTAGCCAAAGCTTCTTCTAATGCTGTTCTGGTTGGGTTAGCTGCTCTACTATATTCATATTCCCCAACTGGTTTACCTGGAGAAACCTGCGCAAAAGTTGATGTTTGAAAAACAGGTGGCATTACTGAACCTGTAACTTTTTCATGATGTTGACCACCATGTATTGCTTTTGTGTTGAATTTCATATTTTCAAAATTTTATGGCACAAAGTTAGCCAATTATACAAACTTTTTAAGTTGTAATATAACACCAACGTGTAATGCTTCATGATAATTATTGAACTCGAAAGCTTCTTCTACGTTGTGAATGGTAAAATTTCCGGTTTGGGTAGTATATTCCATAAAGTTTTTAAATATACTATTTTCGTAATCTTTTTTAGCTTTTTCAACGGTCGAAAACAATAAAGATCTTATCTCATCTACTTCTTTTTGAGTAGCCGGCTCTTCCGGTTTTGTTCCTTTTTGATATTTAGCAATCAGTTTATCAGAAACCACCATAGGAAGCCCTGATAACTTATAGACCAAAAGCTGTTGCGTTACTACTATATGCCCAATATTCCAAATAATATTGTTTTTGAAATTATCCGGAATTTTATTAAGTTGGTCTAAGCTTAAATTTTCTAAAAAATTTTCCAGAAAGTTTCTACTGGTTTGATTGACTCTAAAAGTTGTTTCCATTATATATTTTTATAACATTATAAAATCGTCTGCTTTAGGAAATGTATTCATTACTTTTTGTATAATTTCCGGAACAGGATTAACTAATTTACGCAACTTAGTATCTAACCAAGCTCCATCTACCGAGATCACTGCACATAACTCTTCTTTTTCATTCTTTAATTCATGTACAATAGTCCAACGGGAAGCATCAGGCTTCATTTTTCCTATTTTTGTATTTATAGTTATACGATTTCCCAAATGAATTTCTTTTCTGAAAATACATTCTTCACGAAAAAGAACCGGGCCAAAATGCCCTTGTTGCATTACTCGTAAAGTTAGCCCCTGTTCTTCTAAAATTTCGATTCGGTGCTGGGCGCCGAAATCGTAATAAGCACTATGACGTAAATGGAAATTAGGGTCTAAATCTGACCAACGAATTGAAATCTCTTTTGTAAAAACACTCATTTTTTATAAAGTTTATTCAAATGTAAATAGATTTTTTTGTCTACATTGCAATAAAGCTCATTTTAACTAAAAGCTTATTTTTGTAAAAAACTTTGAATACTATGCGTAAAATTTATTACTTAAAAACCTGTGATACCTGTAAAAGAATTTTACAATCGATCCCTAACTTAGATTCTTTTGAACTTCAAGACATAAAAGAACAGCCTATAACTGTTAAGCAATTAGAAGAAATGCACATGCTTTCTAAAAGTTATGAAAGCTTATTCAGTAAAAGGGCTAAATTATACAAAGAAATGGGATTAAAGGATGAAAAGCTTTCTGAAAATGATTTTAAACGCTATATTCTGGAACATTATACTTTCTTGGCGCGACCTGTAATCATCATTGACCAACAGATCTTTATTGGCAATAGCCCGAGAAATTTAAAGGCATTGGCAACTTATTTTAATTAAATTTTATTAAAATTTCTATATCTTTTTCTTTTAAAAACGATTATTTTTCTTAAATTCGCTTAACTATGCTCGAGATTTTTCGGGCTAAAGTTTTAATTTGTTTTTCCGAAAAGGTTTTGTAAATCCTTACTATAATTATAAAGCGTTATATAAAGTCAGATTATCCCATAATCTGGCTTTTTTACTTTTACAAACGATAATACTTCAGATTTTGGGTTATCCGACACAATTAATTACTTTTGTAGACTATTTAAAATATATATGATACAATCTATGACCGGTTTTGGCAAAGCTTATTTGCAATTGCCTACCAAAAAAATTACCGTTGAAATAAAATCACTGAATAGCAAAGGGTTGGACTTAAATGTAAGAATGCCTTCTGTATACAGAGAAATGGAACTTTCACTACGCAACACCATTTCCCAAAGCCTTGAAAGAGGTAAAATAGATTTTTCACTTTATATAGAGATTACCGGAGAAGAAACTACTTCAAAGATAAATGTTCCTATTGTTAAGAGTTATATTCATCAAATGCAAGATGTAATCCCTGATGCCGATCAAACAGAATTGATGAAAATGGCCGTGCGCATGCCGGATGCCTTAAAAACAGAGCGCGAAGAAATTGATGAAAATGAATGGAAACAAATTGAGGTTATTGTAAATGATGCTTTGGCTAACATCAACCTATTCAGATCTTCTGAAGGAGCTTCGTTAGAAAAAGACTTCAGATTGCGCATCGGAAATATTCAGAATTTAATGGAACAAGTAATTGCTTTAGATTCTGAACGTATTGAAAACGTCAAAGGACGCCTGCAAAATGCTATTTCTGAATTAAAAACGGAAATAGATGAAAATCGTTTTGAACAGGAATTGATTTATTATTTAGAGAAACTGGATATTACGGAGGAAAAAGTACGTTTAGGCAATCATTTAGACTATTTTCTTCAAACTATGGATAGCAAAGATGCTAACGGAAGAAAATTAGGATTCATCTCTCAGGAAATGGGGCGTGAAATCAATACGATGGGATCCAAATCCAATCATGCCGGAATGCAAAAACTGGTAGTTATGATGAAAGACGAGCTTGAAAAGATTAAAGAGCAGGTCTTGAATGTTCTTTAATAAAAAAATAGAAAAAACAACACAACAATACTGAAATGAGTTCAACACACAAAGGCAAATTAATTGTTTTCTCAGCTCCTTCCGGATCCGGAAAAACAACAATTGTCAGATATTTATTAGACAAAGAAGACTTAAACCTGGAATTTTCTATTTCCTGTACTACTCGTGCTCCTCGAGGAGAAGAAGTAGACGGAAAAGATTATTATTTTATTTCTTGGGAGGAATTTAAAAAACATATCAAGGCAGAGGATTTTGTTGAATGGGAAGAAGTGTACACCGATAATTTCTACGGAACTTTAAAAACGGAGGTAGAGCGTATTTGGGCAAAAGGAAAACACGTAATATTTGACATTGATGTAGCTGGCGGACTGCGTATAAAACGTAAATTTCCGGAAGAAACGTTAGCTGTTTTTGTTAAACCACCAAGTGTTGACGAATTAAAACGTCGTTTAAAAGAACGTTCTACTGAAAGCGAAGATAAAATCAATATGCGAATTGCCAAAGCCCATGTTGAATTGGCTACCGCTCCGCAATTTGATAAAATTATTAAAAATTATGATTTAGATACTGCAAAGGAAGAATCTTATCAATTGGTTAAAGATTTTATTTCTAAATAATTATCATTTATTGACTGTTTTTATAATATCAAGATTTTGGGTAACGTAAACGGTCATTTAAAATTAAATACATGAAAATCGGATTATATTTTGGAACGTTTAATCCTATACATATCGGGCATGTGATTATTGCTAATCATTTTGCTGAATATTCCGATTTAGATCAAATTTGGATGGTAGTAACACCTCATAATCCACACAAACAAAAAAACACGTTGTTAGATGACTACCATCGTTTGCACATGGTTCATTTGGCTACGGAAGCCTATGAAAAAATTAAACCTAGCGATATTGAATTCAAATTACCTCAACCGAATTATACAGTTAATACTTTAGCACATTTACAAGAAAAGTTTCCCAAACACGAATTTTGCCTCATCATGGGCGAAGACAATTTGAATTCGCTACATAAATGGAAAAACTACGAAGTGATTTTACAAAATCATGACGTTTATGTTTATCCCAGAGTTAATTCGGGAGAAATCGATGAGCAGTTTATCAATCATCCTAAAATTCATCGTGTAGGTGCTCCGGTTATTGAACTTTCGTCCACTTTTATCCGAAAAAGCATAAAAGACGGTAAAAGCGTAAGACCAATGCTTCCTGAAAATGTTTTAGAATATGTAGAACATAATTTATTTTATAAAAAATAGAAAGGCTGAAAATAATTCAGCCTTTTCTTTTATTGCATTCTTTTACGAATCTCTTCTAACGTGTGATCAACTAATAATTTTCCATCTCGAAAAACTTCTTGTAATTCTCCTGTTTTTTCTTCGTCCCAAGAAACCTCATCAACCAACTTATATTTATTGTTATCTGTTTCTATTTTCATCAATCCTTTAGCCGATTTTTTAGTTCCGTCATCTGTAACCGGATCTTTAAAAATAGCTCGTCCTTCTCCGTTCACTTCTCCGTAAGTGGCTTTCATGGCAAAACCAAAAGTATCACGAGTATTGTATTGATAAGTAAAAGATCCTATTCCTAAAACTACATTCGTAGATGCAAATCCTTTTTCTTTCAATTTTTCACAGATTTGAGTCGCTCTATCAATGGTAATACTATCACCATAAATTGCACCAATTTGAGGTATTAATTCTTTGTAGCCTTTTTCATTTATTCTTCCTCCGAATGTATCCCAAAGCAGTTCAACTACTCCTTTTCTTTCTTCAACTGTTTTCCCATTCGGATTGCCGCATAAAATATAAATCGGATCACCACTATCGGGACGAATTACAACTTTACCTTCACGATTAACGATTTCTTCTTTCAATTTAGGAAGATAATCTGTTAGCACTTTCCACAAATCCCAAGTATCAGAAACAATAGAAACAACACCTTTAGGATAAACGTCACAAATCAATCTTTTAAAAGTATTATATTCCCCTTCTGTAGTTCCCATACACATTACTGAATGTTCCGTTGCAGCAACGGATCCGCCGATTAATTCTTTATCCGAATCGGCATTATAATATTCTTCCAAAAATTCAATAGCCGGAATGGTATCGGTTCCTGTAAAACTCAACAAATGTCCCGCTGCAGAAATTACCGCAGCTTCAATTCCTGCCATTCCTCTCATCGAAAAATCATGTGCTTGCCAATCTACAAATTCGGGAACAGATGACGTTTCTGCTGCATACTTGTCTAACACTTTTCGATACTGTTTTGCTATTGTAGCTGAATTACAAGGCAACCACACAACAGCAGATAATAAAGTTTCAAAATAATTAGTCAACCAAAAAAAATCGGGCAATGTATTATACATGGTAAACATTGGTATGCGAATTGGCACAGAAGCACCTTCAGGAAGCGCTTTAAAAACCATTGGTATATAACCTAAATCGTGTAGTTCTTCGATATGCTTTATTCCTACCTGATTTTCTCCCAAATAATTATTGATTCGGCGCGCATATTTTTTAGTAACTTCTTCTTTTGGCTTATTAAAAAAGTGCATTTGAAAATCTTCTAAAATGTACTTTTTAATAAAATATTGTAAACCGAAGAAAACTACTTCATCTACATTTTGAATTCTTGATTTTCTTGGTGTCCAGTTAGAATATACTAAACTAGTCCCTTCCGGATACTGTCTTCTATGATCTACTTTGTATCCGTCAGTTAATAATATCGGATTCATATTTTTTTGCCTTTATTTATATTAATTATTTCTTCCTTTTTCGTCTGGATATAGCGTTTGTAACTTATCACTTTGCCAGAATTCTTTTGTTTCGATATCCAAACAAGATAATTTCCCCGTAAAAGCTGCGCCTGTATCGACATTCCAGACATTTGCTTTATTCATTGGCTCTTCAATGTTATAATTCAGTGTTGGCGTATGACCAATGTAGATTTCTTGAAACAATTTCAGCCTTTTAGGATACAATTCGCTATGTCTTTTTAAGTGTTTATCCATAGCGACTGCGGTTTCCCATAAAGTTCTATCCCAAGAATAATTAGTTGCATAAACTTCTTGACTTGGCCCATGCATAGATGAAAATCCGGCATGAATAAACAATCTGTTTTGACTATCAATATAATAATCGTTCATCTTCTCAAAAAACCTAAGGTGTTCTGCTCTGTTTATCGTTGGATTATCATAGCTTTTGAAGGTTGACTGCCCTCCATTGCAAAGCCATTTATCTAATGCTTGGCTTGTTCTTAAAAAATCCTCGCACCACGCATCATGATTTCCTTTGATAAATAAGCATTCTTGTTGTTGGGATAATTCTATCAGAAATTGAATTGTTTCTGCCGATTCACTCCAACCGTCAACATAATCTCCCAAAAAAATTAATTGATCTTCGAAAGTTATCTTTGCTCTTTCAAACAATTGTTTTACTCCTTTTAGTCCGCCGTGTATATCTCCAAAAACGAGTGTTCTCTTTTTTTTCATTTTTAATAGTCCCAGATTAGTCCTTTTTCGTTTAATCTATATTGAAATTTTTGGGTGTCTCCAAAAGTCTGATAATCTTTACTCTACATCTCTTCTCCATAACCTAATTTGATTTGTAACATTACATTAAAAATTTAATATATTCCACAGGTACATGGTCTGTAAGCCAAACGCCATTTTCTGAAAGGTAAAAAGAATAACCGTCTGTTACCATTTTTGGTGCATCAATACTTAAAATGATTGGTTTTCCTCTTCTGCTTCCAACTTTAATAGCTGTTTCTTCATCTTTACTTAAATGCACATATTGGCGACTCACTTTTTGCAATCCTTCTTTTTGAATAGCTTCTAAAAATTTTGCTACTGTTCCATGGTATAAAAAATGTTCAGGATATACCTCTTTTAAGTCTAATTCTACTTCAATAGAATGCCCTTGACTTGCTCTTATCTTAGTTTTGTCACCACTAAAAGCAAACCTTTTTTTATCATTGTTCTCAACAATATAATCCAGTATTTCCTCGTCTAATTCTCTTCCGAATTGATTACTTTTTGTGATAAGCTCATTTACACTCGCCCAACCGTTTTCATCTAATTGCAGTTGTATTGTTTCTGGAGCATGTCTTAGAATTAAGCTAAGGAATTTGCTTGTCTCTTTTGCTTCTTTCTCGTTCATCTTAATTTGATATTTTTAGTTTTTTATTCAACATTTCGTCTTCAAAAACTAAAGGTTTTTCTTTAGGAACCATTAATTGGTCTAATGAATTATTTTTAACGTGTATGTACTGCTCCGCCACAAAATCACTTATGTCTTCTATCAAAAGAATATCATTTGTAGCAAAAGATTTTATGAATTCATTTCGCAGTCCTATTTGAATTGCTCTTCTATCTAGCTTTGCTCCGTAAGGATCGTGGTCTGGATCCCATTGTAGACGGACATCAGATTCTTTTACAGCTTCTTTCCATTCTTGGTGAGCAACCTCTCCTTCTACTTGATTATAAGAAGAATATACTGCACTTTTTAAATATTTCTCAAAAGATTCTTTTTTTAAATGAATAGCTAGTACTACTTCTTGCCCGTTATCTTTTGTTCCCCATCCATTCCTATACATCATCCATAGAAAATTAGGCTTTATCCATGTCATTCTTTCAAAGCTGAATGCACCTCCGAAAAATTGGTTTTGTACCGCAAAATTTCCGATTTCTTTATTATAGGACTGATACACTACAATTTCTTCATCATTATATTGTGCTATAATATGATAACCTGTTTGAGGCCATCTTTTGATTTGTTCTGTATATTTTTCTAATTCTAATTTCATTTTTCTTCATTTTTACAAAAGCTGTTGATACAACTTATAATTCTCTTCATCAAAACAGACAAAGGTTATTTCTTGTAGGCTTTGCATTTGAAATTGCTTTACAGTCTCTATTGCAATTTTTGCTGCTCTATCTTTTGGAAACCTATATATTCCGGTACTTATGTTAGGGAAAGCAATTGTTTTTAATTGATATTCTTCTGCAATTCGCAAGCAATTACTATAACAACTGGCTAACAATTGTGCTTTTTCCTCTTTGTTACCATTCCAAACAGGACCCACAGTATGAATCACGTACTTTGCCGGTAAATTTCCCGCTGTTGTTATAACGGCTTCTCCTACATTACAACCTCCCTGCTTATTTCTGATTGCAATACATTCTTCCAAAATTAGTTTTCCACCTGCTCTATGGATAGCACCGTCTACTCCACCACCACCTAACAATGAAGTATTGGCTGCGTTTACAACACCTTCTACATTAATTTTGGTTATATCTCCCTGAATAAGCTTGATTTCCATATACTATTTTATTTCGTCTCTAACCTCCATCAAAGCAAATCCTAACAAGTTTAATCCTTGCCACTTTTCCGGATTATGAACATCTTTATGGTCATTTGCCATTCCGATTCCCCAAATAGCATCAACCGGGCTTGCTTCTACTAGTATTCTATTTTTAGTATTCAAAAGAAATTCTTTAAGCAATTGGTTTTGACTAAACTTATGGAAATTACCTTCTTTTACTATTTTAAATCGGTTTTCATTCCAAATAAAATCTTCATAATTTTTAACTGCTCTTCCTAGCTTTTTAGCTTCAGCAGGAGATTCACACATTAATATCTTTTCTAAAATCTCTTGATCTCCAAACAAATCAGCTTTTTTAGCCATCATCCAGTGTTCTGCTGTTTTGTATTCTACACCTTCTACAACAAAACTACTTTCCCACCACTGACTCAAACACGTCTTGGTTATATTGCCGTCTTTAGAAGGTTGATGTCCCCAAAAGAAAAGGAATTTGTTTTTTGTATCTATATTTTCAATTGTATGTTTCATATTTTGTATTTAATCTATCGCATAATCCTATGATGTCATCTTTTCGAACCAATTGGTTTATCCATTTTTCGGGAATTGCTTCGTATCCATAAATCAACCCTGCTAGTCCTCCTGCTATCGCTCCGGTAGTATCTGTGTCATCACCTAAATTTACTGCCTTTAACACTGTTTCTTTATAACTAACAGAGTCGAGTACACACCATAAACTAGCTTCTAAACTATGCAAAACATAGCCACTGGATTTTATTTCATTCTCTTTTAGATCATAAATATTGAATCTAAGTATTCGGTCAAATAGTTGCAACTCATTCTCATTAAAGCCTTTATCAGATATAAAATCTTTAATAACTCGTTTCATTTTATTGTAGGCTTCCTTTTTATCTAATCCTTTCATTATTTCCAAAGCATAAACTATATAAATGAAGCATGAAAAAACAGAACGAAAATGTGCATGAGTAATGGATGAAACTTCTTTTACTCTTTGATAGATAACTTGATAATCTTCCTCTTTTTTTAAATAAAATACCAATGGTAATATTCTCATTAATGACCCGTTACCGTTATCTTTCACATCAAATCCTCCACATAAAACAGGCTGTTCTCCTTGAGAAATTCTATGAATAGCCATTCTTGTTGCAATACCGATATCAAATACTCGCCCATGAGGTGTCCATATTTCTTCATTATACCATTGCAAAAACTTTAATGCTATTTCATCCACATCAAATCCTCCACACAGACTTTCAGCCAAACAAAAAGCCAATGAACTATCATCACTCCATGTTCCTTTTGGTTGTCCATGCGAACCATATTCTTGCATATCTTGTACCGGAAACATCTTCAAAAAGTCTCTGTCTTTAAATTCTACAGGAACCCCTAGAGCATCACCTATAGCTAATCCAAACAATGCATCATGCGATCTATTTTCCTTCATCTTAAAGACTTATTACTTCAACTTTATCATTTGTAATGTCTTTAAATGAGTTGGTCATAAATATTTGTTCAAAATCATTCAAACTATCGAATCCTTTACTGAAAATTCCATGACTGACCGCCAGATACAATTTTCCGGCATTTTTATTTTTCAACTCCTTAGCTAATCCTGCGAAAGTTCCTCCACCGTCACAAATATCATCAACAATCAAACAAGACTTTTGCTGAAGATCTTCGGCATACACTTTAAACCCGGAAAGTTTTCCCGTTTTTACATCTCTGCTTTTGCTACACTCCACTACTTCAACTCCTCCTAAATACTCAGATACTTTATAAATTTTCTTTAAAGCGCCTCCATCGGGAGAAATTAATAAAACATCATCTCCTATTTTATTCTTCACTTCTTTTATAAACTCATGATTATTAATAACCTCACAATTATCCAACAAAGCAGGAGTAACTTCAGAATGGGGATCAAAAACCTGTATCTTATTAAGATTTAGAGTATTTATAATATCGGTATACACTTTTACAGACAAAGGTTCACCAACAACCATTAGTCTATCTTGTCTCGCTGCCGGAAAATAAGGAATAAAGCCATTAATTGTTTTTACACCCATTCTTCTTAAAGCATCCACAGCCAAACAAAATAATCCTAAATCATTAAATGAATTTATTCTATGAGTAATGGTAACGACTTGATCAATATCAAAATTGGAAGTAATCTTAATATGCGGCTCTCCTCCGGAAAAAGTAAAACTATTGAATTCTATTTCTTGTTGTTTTCCAAAAGGACTAAAGTGTGGATCTAAATTGAGAAACATAATATTTGCGTTTATTTTACACAAATGTATATTTTATTTTTTTCTCAACAAAATATTTTGTGTAAAAATTACGCAAATTTAATTTCGAAATGATAACCGTCTCTTTCAAGCTTCTGATACTCAGAATATTTAAATTTATATAATTTTGCCGGTCTACCACTTTTTTTATTGGCAAACTCTTCTGTTTCTTCTATAATCCCAAAACTCAACATTTTTTTTCTAAAGTTTCTTCGATCAATTTCTTTCTCCAAAATTGTGGTGTAAAGATTTTCTAATTCTGAAAACAAAAATTTTTCCGGAAGTAATCCGAATCCAATAGGTTTATATGTTAGCTTATCTTTTAAGCGCATAATGGCTTTAGTAATCATTTCATTATGGTCGAAAGCTAAATTTGGGACATTCTTGATTTTCACCCAAGCGACATTATCTGCATCAGTATCTGCTTTTAAAATTAATTTGGTCGGATCAACCAAACCAAAATAAGCAACAGAAACCACCCTATTTCTAGGATCTCTCGTAATATCATCACCAAAAGTATACAACTGCTCCAAGTAGTTGACTTTTACATTTGTTTCTTCTTGCAGTTCTCTTTTTACAGCATCTATTAATGATTCATCTTCTTTTACCAAACCTCCGGGAAGTGCCCAGTATGAATTTTGACTTCCAAACTTCTGCTGAATCAATAAAACATAAAGCTCCATCTCTTTATATCCGAAAATAATAGCATCTACTGCCAGTCTTATCTGTTGCATATTTCACATTTTGTGTAACTCATACACAAAATTAAATAAATAACCTTAACATTCCCTTATCAGTTGTTCTATTTTGCTTTTTGTAACTTTGTTAGGCACAATTTAACAACAAGAGCTATGAACAATTTCGAATTATACAATCCGGTAAATTATGTCTTTGGAAAAGGACAAATTGCAAAACTTTCTGATTTAGTCACTTCCAAAAAAATTTTATTGACTTATGGAGGGGGAAGCATTTTCAGAAATGGTGTTTACGACCAAGTTAAAGAAGCACTACAAAACGTAGAAGTAATCGAATTCGGAGGTATTGAACCTAACCCTCGTTTTGAAACGCTAATGAAAGCGGTTGAAATCATTCGCAAAGAAAAAATTGATTTTATTTTAGCTGTAGGTGGTGGAAGCGTTATTGATGGGACAAAATTTATTTCGGCTGCCGTTCAGTTTGAAGGTGACGAAGCCGATATTCTAAGAAAACGAATTCTTTTCAAGGATCTTGATAAAGTAGTTCCTTTCGGAACTGTGTTGACGTTACCTGCAACAGGATCTGAAATGAATTCCGGCGCCGTAGTTACTATTGAAGCTACCCATGAAAAACTAACTTTAGGCGGAAGTGCTTTGTTTCCTAAATTCTCTATTTGTGATCCAACGGTTATTGAATCGCTACCAAAACGCCAATTGCAAAATGGTGTAGTTGATGCTTTCACTCATGTCATGGAGCAATATTTAACCTATTCCCATGATGCCATCCTTCAAGATCGCATTGCCGAAGGAATTTTACAAACTTTAATTGAAATAGGGCCACGTGTAGTAGAAAATCCTACGGATTATACCTTAGCTTCAAATTATATGTGGAGCTGCACGATGGCTTTGAATGGCTTGATCAGTAAAGGTGTTCCTGCCGATTGGGCTACGCACATGATTGGCCACGAATTAACGGCTTTATATGAAATTGACCATGCACGAACTTTAGCTATTATCGGACCAAATCTGTACAAAGTAATGTTTGAAAGCAAAAAAGAAAAATTAGCTCAATACGGAAAACGTGTTTGGAATTTAACCGGAAGTAACGATGCTATTGCACATCAGGCTATTGAAAAAACAGTGGATTTTTTCCACACTATGGGAATGAAGACCAAAATTTCTGAAAACACAGAAGATAATTACGAAGAAACTGCTAATATTATTGTAAAACGCTTTGAAGAACGCGGCTGGAAAGGATTAGGTGAAAAACAAGAAGTAACCCCGGAAAAAGTACGTGAAATTGTCGAAATGAGTTATTAACTCCTTTTAAAAAAATAAAATCGGCTTGGTTATATAACCAAGCCGATTTTTTACCAACCTAAACTTAAATAGACTTAACCCAAAAACTATTTAACGGTATAGCAAAGCTATAAACATGAATTATCTAGATAACGCTCTGACCGTTTTTTTAATTGCCTCAACAGTTTTAAAAATTTGTTAAAGTTTCATTGGTGGCCAAATACCCGCTAACGAAAACGTTTTTTATTTCACAGCAGAATGTTTACCTTTGAATTTCCTTAATTTGTAATCGAATGGAAGAAAATCCCAAATTTGCCGTTATAGGCGGAGGAAGTTGGGCTACAGCAATAGCCAAAATGTTATGCGAAAATCAAAGTGAGATCGCTTGGTATATGAGAAGCACTTATGCTGTTGAACATTTAAAACACCAAAAACACAATCCTAACTACTTAAGTTCAGTTGAATTTGACATTAAGCAATTGCGTCTTACCAATGATATCAATGAAGCTGTAAAATTTGCCGATTATATCATCTTTGCTATCCCATCGGCTTTTTTAAACGGAGAACTTGAGAAACTAACGGAAAGCCTGGAAAATAAAGTTATCTTTTCAGCTATTAAAGGAATTGTCCCTGAAACCAGTTTGATAGTGGGGCAACATTTTCATGAAAAATATGATATTCCGTATGAAAACATTGGTGTTATCACTGGACCTTGTCATGCGGAAGAAGTCGCTTTAGAAAGACTTTCTTATCTTACTATTGCTTGCGGCGATTTGAAAAAAGCTAAAATAATGGCTAAAAATCTTAGCAGCAATTACATTACCGCTAAAACTTCTGATGATATTGTAGGAACCGAATATGCTGCTATGCTGAAAAACATTTATGCCATTGCTGCAGGAATTGCTCACGGCTTAGGTTATGGCGATAATTTCCAATCTGTTTTAATGAGTAATGCTATTCGCGAAATGAAGAAATTCATTCGAAAAGTACACAAAATGAAACGCAACATCAATAACTCAGCTTATTTAGGTGACTTGTTAGTAACCGGTTATTCTGTTTTCTCCCGAAATCGTATGTTCGGAAATATGATTGGAAAAGGTTACACCGTAAAATCAGCTCAAATGGAAATGAGTATGGTGGCTGAAGGCTATTATGCCACTAAAAGTGCTTATTTACTAAATCAAAAATACGGAGCTAAAACACCTATTATCGATGCTGTTTATGGTATTTTATATGAAAATAAGGATCCGAAAACTGTCTTTAAAAAATTAACAGAAAAACTGGATTAAAACACATTATTCCAAAATAAAACATTAAAACTTTGAAATTCAACATTTTAAATAAAATTTCAGAGTTTTTATATTTTTATAAATACCTGATTAACAAATATTTAATCCATTTTTCCTTGGTTTAAAAAACAGCTTATATCTTTGCAAAAAATTTCTCCATGGATCATTTAATCAATCATCCGATTATAATTACCATTTTTGTGATTACTATTTTTGTGATGCTTCTTTTGGATTTAGGCATTTTGAACAAAAAAAGTCATGCTATTTCAAGCAGAGAAGCCGCAATCTGGTCTGCAATCTGGATCTCGTTAGCTATGGGATTTAGCGGTATTATTTACCATTATATGGGGGTTGAGAAATTCACACAATTTCAAGGAGCTTATTGGATTGAAAAAGCTTTATCTGTTGACAACTTATTTGTTTTCATCTTGGTTTTCGGATATTTTAACGTTGGACGTGAATTACAGCACAAAGTTTTATTCTGGGGTGTTTTGGGTGCTTTGCTTTTCAGGGCTATTTTTATATTTTCAGGCGTTTGGATCTTAAATTACACTTATTTACCTGAAATGGAGCTCTTCGGACATCATGTAAAAATCAATTACTTGTTAACTATTTTCGGATTCATCCTGATTATAGCAGGAGTAAAATCTTGGTTTAGCCACGGAGAAGACGAAGGAGACAAAGACTTTTCTAAAAGTCCGGGAGCACGAATCATTCATAAGCTCTTCAAAGTAAGTGATTGGTTTGATGGTGATAAATTCTTTACTTTTCAGAATGGAGTTAAAATGGCAACTCCTCTTTTGGTTGTTTTAGCTATTGTAGAATTTACCGATTTGTTATTTGCCGTTGATAGTATTCCGGCCATCTTCGCCATCGCTCCTGATGATCCTTTTATTTTATACACTTCAAATATTTTTGCCATTTTAGGGCTGAGATCACTTTATTTTCTTTTAGCTAACTTCATGTATATGTTCGGGCGTTTACATTACGGATTAGCCTTAATTTTAGCTTTTATCGGCACAAAAATGATTATTGCTCCGTTTGTTCATATTTCATCTCCTACTTCTCTTGCGGTCGTGGGAAGCATTTTAATCATTTCTATTTTTTGGTCTATTTTGTTTCCAATTAAAAAATAACTAGTTCACTTCAATTTCGTCGATAAAAATAAAAGCGTCGTTCCCTGAACTGATATGCCATTCGGGCAATTTACCAAAATTTCGAGCAATCACTTTTACATATTTAGCTTGTGCAGAAACTTCAGCCGTTAGCTTTTGTGTTAGCACTTCGTTTTCTTTTGGATCAATCGTATTTTTCACAACTGCAACTCTTTCAAAATTTACATTGTCTTTAGAAATGTAAAACTCTACCTGAGCCGGCATCACAATCCAAGCGCGAGTATCTTGTAAAAAATCTGCCGAAATATTTGAAATCTTTATTTCTTTCTGTAGATCAATCGTAGCTTCAAAGTCTTGTTCTTGATACCCTTGCCAACCGCCTTTTCTCCAATTGGTCACACCAAAAATTCCGTCAATTAAACCTTCTGCTCCACCAGCATGATATTGGGGATTGTATTTCGATTTAATGTCAATTGTAAAGTTGTTGGGTTTTTTGAAGAATTGAGCAGAAACCGTATCGCTTGTATAGTTACCATTTTTCACAAAAGCTTGAATTGTTGCCGTTTGTGTTATTTCAAAAGGTTTTGTGTATTTAACGAACATTTTCTTTGCCAAATAATCATCTTTATCATTAATAATGTAGTAAATAGAATTATTCGAATCTTGAGATTTTATTTCAATCTTCAAATTATCTTTAAACGATTTACTTTCTGCTTGAATTACTGGAACTGGAACAGTATTTTCATACGTTATGATATTATTCCAATCAATTTCTTCAGAAGAATCAATTTCTTTCTCTTGTTGAATCGCTTTTTTGTTGTTGATTTTTCTTTGTTTTTCAGAAATGATACATTTTTCACCATCTTCAATATTGATGATAACTTTATCAAAATATAAATCATTTTGGTAAACATCATAAAGTTTTCCCGGACAAACTGGATATTCGCCTAAAACACTCCAAACATACCAAGCGCTCATTTGTCCACAGTCTTCATTTCCTATTAAACCGTCGGGTTCATTTTTATAGAAATTATCTAAAATGAACTTTACTTTTTCATTTGTTTTTTCGGGTTTGCCAATGTAATTATACAAATATGTCATGTGGTGACTTGGCTCGTTTCCATGTGCATATTGTCCAATTAAACCTGTAACATCTGCTTGATTACGACCGGTAGTTTTGCTTTCGCTATTGAACATTTCGTCTAACTTGGCTTCAAACTTTTCGTTACCGCCATAAGCTTCGATCATTCCTTGAATATCTTGTGGCACAAAAAAAGTATATTGCCACGCATTGCCTTCGGTAAAATTATTATTAATCTCTTTAGGATCGAATGGTGTTTCCCAACCTCCATTTTTCTTTGGACGAATGAAACCGGTTTCCCAATCAAATAAATTTTTCCAATTTTGAGAACGCTTCATGAAATATTGACAATCCTCTTGCTTGCCTAAAATCATAGCCATTTGTGCAATGCACCAATCATCATAAGCATATTCCACTGTTTTAGAAACACTTTCATGTTCATCATCAATTCCTATGAATCCTTGTTTTTTATAAGCATCTAAACCTAAAACATCTCGCATAGCGGAAGCTTTACTGGCTTCAAAAGCTTTTTCGTAATCAAAACCTTTAATACCTTTTACCATCGCATCGGCAATAACCGAAACCGAATGGTAACCAATCATACAATCGGTTTCATTAGACGCCAATTCCCAAACGGGCAATCTTCCGCCTTGTTCGTATTGCTTTATAAAGGTATTGATGTAATCAGCTGTACGTTTTTTATCTATCAACGTATATAAAGGGTGTGCTGCTCTAAAGGTGTCCCAAAGCGAAAAAACCGTGTAATAATCAAATCCTTCCGCTTGATGGATTTCATTATCTCGACCACGATATTTTCCGTCTACATCTTGTGCAATATTCGGTTGCATCATGGTGTGATACAAAGCCGTGTAGAAAATCGCTAACTTATTTTTATCATCTGAAAAAACTTCAATTTTTGACAATTCTTTGTTCCAAGCTGCAATAGCATCTTTATGTACTTTATTGAAATCCCAATGTCTGATTTCAGAACTGTTCAATTTGGCACCTTCAAAACCTGTTGGTGAAAGTGACACTTTTACTAGAATTTTTTCTCCTTTTTTGACTTTTTTTGAAAAACTCATTGCTAAGTCATTTCCTTTATATATCCAGTTCAATTTAGTAGTTTCGCCCTTTATTAAACTTATATCTAAAGGAACATTAAACTCAATTCGAGCGTAAACATATTGATCTCTTGCCCAAGCTTCGCTTCTTCTCAAAACTTCAATAGTTTTATCATCTATTATATTTACTCTTCCTTCTAAAAGTTTATCGCGATGGTTTAAATCCAAAATGATATTCGCTTGTCCGGCTTTGTTAAACGTATATTCATGGAAACCAACACGTGTTGAAGTGGTTAATCGTACATCGATATTGTGTTTGTCTAATTTCACAGAGTAAAATCCGGCAGACGCTTTTTCGTTAGCATGCGAAAAAGAAGAAGAATACTCTTTATTATCAAATGAAGGCTCACCCATAGTTGGCATTAGCATGATGTCGCCATAATCAGAAACACCGGTTCCGTTCAAGTGCGTATGCGAAAAACCATAAATTACATCATCGGAATAATGATAACCCGAACAACCATCCCAACTCCCATCAATACGTGTATCGGGTGATAATTGAACCATTCCATAAGGAACCGTTGCACCTGGAAAAGTATGACCGTGACCACCTGTTCCAATAAATGGATTGACATGATTTGCAACGTTTTGCGCAAAAATAGAGTTAGCAATTAAAAGTATACTAAAAAGAAAAATCCTCATTTTACAGTTTGCTTGAAGTTGTAAAATTGAGGATTATTTATTAAAAACACAATTTTGTGTTTTTCTTTTAACAAAAGAAAATTAAACCGCTAAAACACCACGACGCGCAATAACCGGTAAATCGGTTTGAGCTTTTTCGTTAATGCTATTGGTTCTAAAGATGAATTTCTTATCGTATAATTTACCGTCTAGGAAATAACTCAACATAAACTCATTGTTCAACTGTAAAACATTGTTTTCTAACAATTCTACTTTTACAGCCGTTTTTGGTTCCACTTCGTTAAACGCATGACGGAAAGTTGCCGTTTTTCTATTTTCGCCATTAATCAATCCATAAGCTCTTGAAACTACAATTGCCATTTCCAATTTTTGATTGGTTTCATTCAATAAATAAGCATACCAAGAATGCTCTTGAAAATCATCATTCCATTCACGTATGGCAACTATATGAACTCCTTCTACTTTTGGGATAACAATATCTTTTTTCATGATACTTAAAAGGAACAAATATTTCGTTCCTTATTTTATAGATTATAAGATTCCTCGACTCCGCTCGGAATGACAAACCACTTGATTACAAACTTGATTTAAATTGCTCCAAGAAACGTACGTCATTTTCATAAAACATACGAATATCTCCAATTTGGTACAACAACATTGCAATACGCTCAATCCCCATACCAAAAGCAAAACCAGTATATTCATCTGGATTGATACCACAATTTTTCAACACATTAGGATCAACCATTCCACATCCCATAATTTCCAACCAACCTGTTCCTTTAGTGATTCTATAATCAATTTCATTATTTAATCCCCAGTAAATATCAACTTCGGCACTTGGCTCTGTAAACGGGAAATACGACGGGCGTAAACGAATTTTTGATTTTCCGAACATTTCTTTAGTGAAATACAACAACGTTTGTTTCAAATCAGCAAAAGAAACATCTTTGTCAATATACAACCCTTCTACCTGATGGAAAATACAATGTGAGCGCGCTGAAATATCTTCATTACGGAACACTCTTCCCGGAGAAATAGTACGGATAGGTGGCTTATTGCTTTCCATATAACGTACTTGAACAGATGACGTATGAGTACGCAACAAGATATCCGGATTGGTTTGAATAAAGAAAGTATCCTGCATATCTCGAGCCGGATGATATTCCGGTAAATTTAATGCTGTAAAATTATGCCAGTCATCTTCTATTTCGGGTCCTTCAGACACATTAAAGCCTACATTGGAAAAAATATCGATAATTTGATTTTTCACAATAGAAATAGGGTGACGAGAACCTAAATTTATAGGCTCACCCGGACGCGTTAAATCACCATAAATACCTTTTGCTACTTCTTTACTTTCAATTTGTTCTTGTAAAGCTGCTACTTTTTCTTCAGCAATAGTTTTTAGCTGATTGATCACTTGTCCGAAATCTTTTTTCATTTCATTCGGAACTGTTTTAAAATCAGCAAACAATTCTTTTAGTAATCCTTTGCTTCCTAAGTATTTGATACGGAATTCTTCTATTTTCTCCTTGTTATCAGCATGAAAAGCTTTTACTTCTTCAATGTGATCTTTAATCTTGTCAATCATTGCAAATCTTAAATTGACCGCAAATTTACAAATTAAATTTTTTTTGACTTGATTTAATTGTAAAGTTTCTCGCCTTATAAATAAAAACTACTTTTCTTCTCGGATCCCTAATTTTGAAG
The DNA here is from genome assembly GCA_003246205.1 of Flavobacterium haoranii. GTDB lineage: Bacteria > Bacteroidota > Bacteroidia > Flavobacteriales > Flavobacteriaceae > Flavobacterium > Flavobacterium haoranii_A. The sequence goes on from QKBC01000021.1 coordinate 156,674, forward strand.
CTATAATACTGATAATGAAAATTTGCGCAGCATGAAATAGCATTAACGGCAATAAAATAACGCCTGTTGCCATTGTTGGCGGAAACAGAATTTTTGAAAAAATGGTTCCGTGAACCAATGATTTTTTAGTTCCGCAAAATTGTGCCGTAATCTGGTCTTCTTTATTAAACTGAAGTTTTTGAACAATAAAACCAATTAAGTAATATATCCCGAAGAAAAGCAGTATGTCTGCGGCAAATATCAATAGCAAATCGATTATTCTAACAGTAGTAAACACCTTTTCTTCAAACGACTCTGAAAAACTTTTGTAAATAATCAAAAGAATTACTGATTTATCAAACAAAGTCAACTGCTTATTGTACTTCGCTGTATATTTTCCTAAAAAACGTTGCAATAGTAATCCTAAAACAACAGGTAACAGAATCTCAGTCAACAATTTGAGGTAAATAGCACCTAAATCAAAATCACTCGCCGATTGCTGTAAAAACAAACCCATCCAAAGTGGTGTTATGGCAATCCCTATTAAACCTGAAATGCTCGCGTTAAAAATAGCTGCCGGAATATTTCCGTTGGCAATAGAAACCATCACAACTGAAGACGAAACCGTAGACGGCAAAGCAGCCAAAAACAAAAACGCCAGCCAAATCATTTCGCTGTGCTCCGAATGAATTAATGGTTTAAATATTAAAACAATTAAAGGAAACAATAGAAAAGTAGACAACTGAACTACAACGTGCAATTTCCAATTTTTGAGTCCGCTCTTAATCTTATCAGGATGTAATTTTAATCCATAGAAAAAGAAAATCAATGCAATTCCTAAACTTCCTATCAAACCTAATGGTACAGGACTACTTTTGGCACCCCATTGTGGAAACAAATAAGCCAACAACACAACACCTATTATGGCTAAAACGAATTTGTCGATTTTCATTAATTACGGCTAATTTAATCTATCAATTCTTTCTCTAAAAAATAATTCACAACAGCTTCTTTCATTAAAACCGTTTGTTCTCCTGCTTTTAGTATAGGTAATTGTTCTTTTACTTTGTAATGCGGCCAGCCGTCATTGTCAAAATGTTCGAATTCATAATACCCATAAGGTTCTAGTAAACGACAAATGGCAATGTGCATTAAATTAACTTTTTCATCTTTTTTAAAAGATTGCTTGAACTTTCCCAGTTCCTGAATACCAATCAAATAAATAATTCCATCCAAATCTAATTCGTCGCCATCGGCAAATTTTTCAGATAATATAGTGACCACGCGTTCCCAACGTGCTTTTAATTGTTCGTCTCTTGACATTTTTTTTAAGATGAAAGAAAAAAGAGAAAAGAAAAAAGATTATTCCCAATTTTCTATATTTGTTTTGCAAAGATAAAGGATGGTTTCGTTTTTTACACAATCTGCTGTCTTTGTTCTTTATTCTTTCATCTATTTTCTCGAAAACATGAGTTTTATTGATATTGTATTCGCCGTATTGTTAGGTTATGCTTTGTATAAAGGCATTAAAAACGGACTTTTTGTGGAATTAGCTTCACTCATTGCTTTAATTGCCGGAATTTTTGTTGCCATTAAATTTTCGTATATACTAAAATCAGTTTTAGAAACCAAAGTGAGTTGGGAACCAAAATATATAGAAATTACTGCCTTTGCACTAACGTTTATCATTGTTGTGGTTATTATCCATCTTTCGGCAAAATTATTAACTAAAATAGCCGATTTTGCTTATTTAGGTTGGATGAATAAATTGGCCGGTGCCTTTTTCAGCGCTTTAAAAACGATTTTGATGTTAAGCGTTGTGATTTTGCTTTTCGAAAAAATGAATGTAAACAATATGCTCGTAAAGCAGGAAACACTGGATGAGTCTATTTTTTACAATCCAACAAAGGAAATCTCAACTTTTTTATACCCGAAAATTGAAGAATGGTATGAAAATAGCGTTCAGTCTTCCGTTGACAGTGAACAGTCACCACAAAATGATGAACAGACTACTGAAAACTAAAAACTGAACACTGTTACCTAAAAATTACCCGCATTTAGACGAACCACAATCTTTACAAGTTAAGCAACCTTCTTGATACATTAAGTTGGTTCCGCCACAATTACCACATTTTTGTCCGCTTGCGGTTGTCCCGTCCGGAATATAGCGTTTTAAAGCACGAGCCACTCCGTTTTTCCAAGTATTAATTGATTCGTTATCGAGTTGCAATCCATTAATCAATTCCACTACATTATCGATCTCTAATCCGTGACGTAAAGTTCCGGAAATAAATTTGGCATAATTCCAAAACTCAGGATTGAATCGATATGATAAACCTTCAATCGTCGTTTTATAACCTCTGGTATTTACATATTGAAAATCGTAACGAGAATTTCCTTTTTCATCTCTGTTTTTAATAATAAAACCATCGTTTACCCAACGCGGCAATAAAATTCCGTCTTCATCATCGGCTAAACCGGTAAAAATCTCATACGGTTGACCATCAATTTTTCCGATAAAAGCAATCCACTTTTCTTTGTTATTTTGGAAACGAACCACATCAGCCTCCAAAACTTGTGGCCGTTTGGTTGGGAAAACGCGTTTGAATGTAACATCAATATCTTCAACTTCTTTCTCCTTTTTATCGTCTTTGGAAATCAAAACTCCAGAACGTGAACCATCTCTGTAAACGGTTACACCCTTACAACCTACTTCCCACGCTTTTAAGTACAATTGGTTTACCAATTCTTCTGTAGCATCATTCGGAATATTAATCGTTACCGAAATAGAGTGATCTACCCATTTTTGAATAGCGCCTTGCATTTCTACTTTGCTTAACCAATCTACGTCATTAGAAGTAGCTTTATAATAAGGCGATTGCTCAATAATGGCATCTAATTCTTCATCAGCGTAATTTTTTGTGGCATCAATTCCATTGACTTCCATCCATTGTTTGAATTTATGATGGAAAACGATGTATTCTTCCCAAGAATCTCCCACTTCATCTACGAAATCTACACGAACATCTTTATCGTTCGGATTTACTTTTCTTCTTCTTTTGTATACCGGCATAAATACCGGCTCAATTCCAGATGTAGTCTGTGCCATTAACGAAGTCGTTCCTGTTGGCGCAATCGTCAATAAAGCGATATTTCTGCGACCATACTTTTGCATATCCAGGAACAACGCTTCATCCGCTTTTTTAATTCTTTGTACAAATGGATTATTCACTTCTCTTTGTGCTTCAAAAATAGCAAAAGCACCACGCTCTTTTGCCATCTCCACTGACGAACGATATGCAGCTAACGCCAATGTTTTATGAACATTTACTGAAAATTCATTACCTTCTTTACTTCCGTAGCGAATTCCTAAAGCAGCTAACATATCGCCTTCTGCGGTAATTCCAACTCCGGTTCTACGGCCTTCTTTCGCTTTTTTTCGAATCTCTAACCAAAGATTACGTTCAGTTCGCTTAATTTCATCATCTTCCGGGTCTTTATCAATTTTAGCTAAAATAGTATCTACTTTTTCCAATTCCAGATCGATAATATCGTCCATCATTCTTTGTGCATAGCCTACATGCTCTTTGAATAATTCAAAATCGAAATAAGCTTCTTTTGTAAAAGGATTCTTTACATAAGAGAATAAGTTAATTGCTAACAAACGACAAGAATCATACGGACACAACGGAATTTCTCCACATGGATTTGTAGAAATGGTTTCATATCCTAAATCTGCATAACAATCCGGTAAAGATTCACGAATAATAGTATCCCAAAATAGAATTCCGGGTTCTGCCGATTGCCAGGCGTTATGGACGATCTTTTTCCATAAATCCGCTGCATTTATTTTTTTGGATGTCACAGGATTCGGACTAAAGATCGGGTATTTTTGAATGTATTCAGCCCCATTCTTTACTGCTTGCATAAAACCATCGTCTATTCGAACGGAAACATTAGCTCCTGTAATCTTTCCTTGTTCCAATTTGGCATCAATAAAATCCTCTGCATCAGGATGATTAATAGAAACCGACAACATCAATGCACCGCGTCTTCCGTCTTGAGCTACTTCACGTGTTGAATTAGAATAACGTTCCATAAACGGAACCAACCCTGTAGATGTCAAAGCCGAATTTTTTACCGGTGAACCTTTTGGACGAATATGTGACATATCGTGCCCCACTCCGCCACGACGCTTCATCAGTTGCACTTGTTCTTGGTCAATTTTCATAATTCCACCGTATGAATCACTTTGCCCCTTATTTCCAATCACAAAACAATTGGATAATGAAGCCACCTGATACGGATTCCCGATTCCTGTCATCGGGCTTCCCTGCGGAATGATGTAGGTAAAATTTTTAATCAAATCGTACACTTTCATTTCTGAAAGCGGGTTTGGATATTGGGCTTCGATTCGGGCAATTTCTTTAGCAATCCTATGATGCATATCATCGGGCGATTTCTCATAGATATTCCCCACTGAATCTTTTAAAGCATATTTGTTCAACCAAACTCTGGCTGCTAAATCATCTCCTTTAAAATATTCCAGTGATGCTTGATAGGCTTCTTCATTTGAATAGGTTTGCTTTTTTTGAGCTTCTAAACTTGTATCCATAACTTTAGATTTTTAACTCTGTAAAAGTAAAAAATAAAAATTTTAAAAACAGTTAAATTTAAAAAGTTTACAAATAAAAACATTCAAGTAATTGAAATACAATTATTTAAAAATATAAAAATATCAAAAAGTTTACAATTTTAAAATATAAATAAAAATTAAAAAAAGATTAATTGTTTTGTTTTTTGATTCAATTAATTTCCACAACCGCCACAACCGCCTCCACAAGAACTACCGCAGGAGCTGCCACAGGAACTACTGCAGGAAAAATTATCATGACTAGAATTAAATGTATTTTGATCTCCTAGAGATTCTAATAAGTATGTAAATGAAATGGATAACAAAGATGATCCTAATAAAAAATAATTCCATTCCCAACCGTCAAAACGGGTTCTGTCTTTGGGAATAATTTCTTTTTCATAATGACCGGAAACTTCTTTTAAGACATTGTTATATAAGTATCGCAAATAAATAATACTAATTACGATCAAGGCAATATTTATAAGCACAATAAAGAATATCGGTTTTTCTCTTGTTAAACCAATGAAGGCTCTGGTTAAACCAACAGTCGAAACAACAGACAGAACCAAAAGATTAACAAAAAACTGTTTTTTGAAAGACACTGAATTTAATACTGCCGATTTTATGACATCCACAGAGTTCTTTACTTTTAAAAATATAGGCTTTTGTTCTAAGTTTATTAATAAGTGTTCATATTTCCACGACGTTCGTTCGTTGCAAACATCCATAATCACATTAAATTCGGTTTGCTCATATTCTTCATACTCTTCTTCAGCTTCAAAACTATTCCTAGACACAATTCTCAAATCTCTATTGACAACCAGATTATTGAGATAACCATGAATTACATTTTTAAGGTGATTCGTTTTTATATAGATTAATTCGCTTGCATTCAGATTACGGATAGCAGGATTAGTAAAAAGAATTTTAGCTATCTTTTTTAGCTTGATACGATTGTAGATTGTCAGCCCTAAAAAACTAACTGTTACTAAAAGAGCAAAATCAAACAAAAATTCAGGGTTATTAATTCCAATATAGAAATCATACAAATAACGGCTGAATAAAATCACCCCTATCACCATTATGCCTATAGCTAGTAATACCTGTGAAACCACGTTGACCTTTGAAGGTTTAAATGTAAATGAGTCTTCAAATGATTGATGAAACCAGAATTCTTTAGGCTGCTCACCAAAATTTCTCTCGTAAAGTTCTTTTGTTTTAACTACTGCTTTCTCAAACTTTTCTTTTTCTTGTGGATTATGTGTTGAAGGGATATGTTCAATCTTTTTTCCTAAAATCCGGCAAAAATCATTATATGATTGGGTAAAGATCAAATGCTGGTGCCAAACCACATCTACGATCTTTGACGGTGAAACCATTACATTCTCAACTGCCGCCAGATACATAAATTTTTTGTATTCTTCTATAGCTTTTAACGTAAAAAATGTTGTCCAGTTATTTTCAAATGCTAAACGGGTAATAAATCCATAACCTGACTTTGTATGATCAAACTCAAAATGTTCAATCTGGTTCCAAATCTCATGATTCATATAAACAATTTTCGATTTTTTTAAAAGTAGAAAAATTAGTCTCTTTATATATCTGAAATATGCTTTTTATCTCCTTTAAAAAAGAACTCAACTTATTTTTAGGGTTTCTAATACTAGAACGGCCTTGCGATTTGTCTGATTTGTGAAGTCCTTTGGATTCCTACTTATTTTTAGCATCCAATCTTGATTTCACCTTAGTAAGTCTATATGACAACTGGCTTAGAATTTTTTCTTTTTTCCAGCCTTAAACTTAAATGTAGAAGTAATATAAGCTAGTACTATTCTAGCATGATGCCTTTTTATAGCCTTTTAAGATAATGACTAGCCCTTTTAAAAAGAACTTGTAGCCACTATTTTTGTAATGAAGTTGGTAAGAACAGTTATTCTTTCAATTCTTTTATAGCCTCTTTTTTAATCCAACCTTCTGTTTTATCTGTTAATTGAATTCGTTTCCAATTGTCTAATGTTTCTTTCACGTATACTTTAGTTCCTTCGTGTAGTTCAAAGGCATTTTCCGCACTATTTTTGGGCTCTGATTTTACAAAAACGCTTTCTGCAAAAACAATTGCCGGCTGAATTTTTCTATCGAAACGTTTTTGTAAAAAAGCGGAAAGCACTGTAATTCCTAAAACACCTAAAACGACAAACATTCCCACAAAGAAAGCTCGTTTTATATTGGTAATAGCCGAAAAATAATAGCCTACAAAAAACAACAGAAAAACTACCGAGCAGATAACTGCAAACCAAGCCCATCCGTTATAACTAAGTAACGAGGTAAAATTATAAACCCATTTAGAAAAACCAACCTGCGGCACTACTTTGATATCATCAATAGCTAGTTTTTGTGCAAAATGTAAATTGGTTTTGATAGCTTCATCATTGGGTTTTAATAATAATGCTTTTTCGTAATTATAAACAGAAGGTGCTACTTTACCTAGTTTATAATAACAATTCCCTAAATTATAATACAATTCAGCTGAAACTACTTTCTGTTTTTCTATAATAGACTCGTATTGCTGCGCTGCAACTTCATATTTTTCGTTATGGTAATTTTCATTGGCTTTTTCAAAAATAACTTGCGCGGCATCTTGAGCCAAGATCATATTGGAAATAAAAAATACGATATAAACGATTACTTTGTTCATGACTTATAATTGTTTTTCCAATTCAGAAATTAAACTTACAGCTTTGTCATAATCTTTTTGCATTGCTACATCTGATGAAGGTGTATAACGGGCAAATTCGCAGTCATTCATCAATTGGATAAAATTAGAAACAGTCTCCGTATTTGCTTTTCTATCCAACAATAATTCCTGGATATTTTCTTTACTCATTTCAGAAGTTTCCAAATGTAGTTTCGCTTTCAGGAAATTATGCAATGCCTTTTCCATAGCCATGTAAAACGGAACTTTATTTCCCATTTGTTTTTTAGCTTCTGAAAGATATTTTTTAGCCAGTTTATTATTTCTTCTGATTCGGTTTCCAAATTCATCGGCATCCATTGCTTGTTTTTTCCTTCTTACCAAAACAATAACCGGAATGAAGGCAAAAGGAAGCAACAAGTACAAATAATAACGAGATGTTCCAAAGAAATCTTCTTTTACTAAAGGCTCAAAAGTAGTGTTTAACTTGATAAACTGAAAGGTATCGTGTTTGGCTACTTCTTGCTTGCTTGCCGCGACATTATTTCCTGCTGAAGGATTTTCCGCGCCTTGAGCCACATTAATCTCAATCTCTTTTGAGGTAATCGTTTTATATTTTTGAGTTGCCAAATCAAAATAAGAGAAGGAAATCGGTTTAATGGTATATTTTCCTTTGTATTGCGGTACAATGGTGTACGTATCCGAAATTTTTCCGGTCATCCCAGTCAATGGTGTATTGACATTTTCTTGATGTTGCGGATCAAACGCTTCAAATGCACTTGGAAATTCCGGTTTAGGCAGGTTAAACAATTTTAAGTTTCCGTTTCCTATTACACTAATTTCTAAATCAAGTGATTCGCCGCTTTTTAATTCGTTTTTAGAAGGTTTTACCTGAAAATCAAAACTTCCTACTGCTCCGGTAAAATCAGCTGGTTTTCCGGCTTCCGGCAATGCTTTTACTGTAATACTTTTGGCTCCGGCCGAAACGGTTTTAGAAGTCGTTTCATAATCCATCATTTCGAAGAAACCACCCATTCGTTTACGAACCGGCACATCAACATCTAATTCGATTTTTAACGGTTCTAATTGTTTTACACCGGTTTCTTGCGGATACAACAATACTTTTCGCCAGACCACCATAGCATAATCTTGTCCATTATACGTTCCGGGAACGGCTTGCAGCTTATCAATATCAATATGTTGGCTCCAAAAACCATTGTATTTAGGATTTTCGACTTCGCGAACATTCCGAACTGAAAAACGCGGGTCAAAATACAACTTGTACACCACAGTTATCGGTTCATTCAAATAAGGATTTCCTTTAGAAACCTCCGCGACTAAATGAATACCTTCACCTGCTTTATAATCGGGACTATTTGGATCTTTAGGGATTTCTACAGCATTGGTTACTGTTACTCTAACCGGTTGCGTTTTATAGACCTCATCATCATATTCGATAGCTGCTGACTTAATCGTTAAAGTTCCTTTTTGTTTAGGTTGTAAAATATAGGAATAACTTCTGTTAAAAGACTTTACTCCATTCACCCAAGAAAAATTAGTAGACTGAAACGGACCACCTACAACGTTAAAACCATCAAAAGAAGGCGCTTGAAAATTATCTCCATCCTGATTAATGGAAAAAGTAACCTGAAGTTTTTCATTTAGTCCAAGGGATGACTTACTCAGCTTAGTCTCAAATTTTACCTCTTGAGCTAAAGCAGTCATTTGAAATAAAATGAATATGTAAAACAATAGTTTTTTCATTTTACCAATCTTTTTCATTTGTAGCAGGCTGCGCCTTTACTTTCTTAGCATTGATCTTATCTTGAATATTCTTTTCAGCATTATTAACCGCCTCTAACAAGTTTTCTATCTGTTGTTTATTGGCTCCTGAAGGTTTAGGCTGAGGCTGATTTTGTTGGTCTTCTTTATCTTTGCCATCACCTTTGTCCTTTTTATCATTTCCTTTATCACTGTTATCTTTCTGGTCGCCTTTATCCTTATCGTTTTTATCCTTATTATCGCCTTTGTCTTTATTGTCTTTGTTGTCGCCTTTATCTTTGTTTTGCTGATTTTGTTGGTTCTGCTGATCTTTATTATTGTCACCGCCTTTGTTGTCTTTATTATCATTTCCTTGTGGCGGATTTTCTTTTAGTTTTTGCTTAGCCAAAGCATAATTGTAACGTGTTTCCTCGTCATGCGGATTATTTCGAAGTGCATTTTTATACGCTTCAACAGCACCTTGGTAATTTTCTTCCTTCATAAAAGCATTTCCTAAATTATGGAACGCTTTGTGCTTTTGTTCTTTGGTTTTAGCGGCTTCAATTGCATTGTAAAATTTATATTTAGCTTCGCCAGGATTGTTTTGGCGGTAAATACTATTTCCTAAATTGTAATTCGCTGCTGCTTTTTCGTTTGCATTATTCGATTGCGAAACTCTAAAATCGGCTTCGGCATCAATATATTTTTTTTGGTCAAAGGCTACAGTACCATCATATAGGTTTTGATCTTTGTTTTGAGCAAAAATTATTGATGATACAAAAACCGTTAAAGCTACTATAATCCTTTCCATACATACTATCTTTCGTTAAATAAATTCAATTTTTGTAACCAACTTGTTTTTCGTTCCAAAAAGAAAATATCTAGTAATAACAACACAAATGCTATACCTACAAACCATTGGTATTGGGTTTGATATTCGGCTATTTGCTGTGTTTCAAACTCTGTTTTTTCAATATTGTCTAAAGCATTTTTGATTTGCTCTACAACTTCTTTTGTTGTATTACCCGGAATATAACCTCCGTTTGCATCTTCGGCTATTGCCTGAAGTGTTTCGGAATGTAATTGGGTAATTACTGTTTCACCGGTGTTGTCTTTTTTGTATTCTTCAATACGGCCATTTCTATCTTTTATTGGAATTGGGCCTCCTTTTTCTGTTCCTACACCAATTGTAATGACTTTAATGCCTTTTTCTTTGGCAATTTCGCTCGCTTGTTCTGCACCTTCGCCATGATCTTCGCCGTCGGAAACCAAAATAATCAGTTTGCTTGTATCAACCGCATCAAAATAATTAGTTGCCATATTAATAGCATCGTTCAAAGCTGTTCCTTGCGAAGAAACCATATCGGTATTCATATTTTGCAAGTACATTTTGGCAATACTATAATCGGTTGTCATAGGTAAAACCGGATAAGCGCTTCCGGCATAACCGATAATTCCGATTCTGTCGTTTCCTAAACTATTAATAATTTGACTGATCAATTGTTTTGATTTCTCTAAACGATTAGGTGCTACATCTTCGGCCAACATACTTTTGGAAACGTCCAAAGCAAAAACGATATCGATTCCCTGACGCTTTACCGTTTCCATTTTGGTTCCTATTTTTGGGTTAACTAAACCTATAACAAGAGCGATAAGTGCTAACGCTAAAGTCACAAATTTTAAAATAGGTTTAAACACAGAAGCATCGGGTGCTAATTGTTTCAACAATTGATCATCGGCAAATTCACGACGTTTTTTTCTTTTCCAGAATAACTGGATGAAAAATAAAACGGCTACTAGTGCTACTAATAGTAAAAAATATAAATATTTTGGTTCTTCTAATTGCATAACTTTATAAAAAACCTCTGAATACGGTGTTTTTTAATAACATTTCTAATCCTAACAAAACAAGAGCAAAAAGCACAAGTGGCTTAAACTTTTCGTCGTAATTGAAGTATTTTTTTTCTTCAATTTCGGTAGTTTCTAACTTGTTGATTTCCTTATAAATTTCCTCTAATTTCTTATTACTAGTTGCTCTAAAATATTTTCCCTCGGTAGTTTTTGCAATTTCTTTCATTAAGTTCTCATCGATTTCTACCGGCATATTACGGAACAAAAATTGTCCGTTTCTTGGATCTTTTGCATAAGGAAAAGGAGCCGTTCCATTGGTTCCGATACCAATAGTATACACTTTAATTCCGTATTCTTTAGCTATATCGGCTGCCATTCTCGGATCAATTGTTCCGGAGTTGTTTACACCATCGGTCAATAAGATAATAATTCTACTTTTCGCTTTGCTATCTTTTAAACGATTGATGGCTGTTGCCAAACCAACACCAATTCCTGTTCCATCTGCCAAGACAGTATCATCATATTCAATCGTACTTAACGAATGTAAAACCATAGTTTTATCGGAAGTTACCGGAGTTCTTGTATAACTTTCGCCGGCATACACTACTAATCCAATTCTATCGTTAACTCGATCTTCGATGAACTTAGAAGCCACTCGTTTTAATGCCTCTAAACGATTGGGCTTTAAATCTTTGGCCAACATACTTCCGGAAACGTCAATTGCCATTACAATATCAATCCCTTTGGTTACTCTGGATTTTGCAGAAACATCTACACTTCTGGGACGAGCCAAAGCTACAATAATAGCACTTAGCGCCAATAACCTCAACACAAACAAAAGTGGTCGAAGTTTTGCCAAAATCGTATTATTGTTTTGGAATGGCTGAACAGAACTTACCTTTAGTGTTGCACTTTGTTCTTTTCGTTTAAAGAAATACCACGCTACAGCTAATGGCAAAGCCAAAAACAGCCAAAAAAACTCAGGATGTAAAAACGTTACATTATTCATTTGGCACGGCTTTTTTGAGTTCTACTGAATCTAATACTTTATCCATTACTTGTGTTGCGTATTCATCATCCTCTTTGGAAACCAACCACAGAATTTGGGCAGCACCTTTTTGGGCAAATGCTAATACCATGTATCGCATCTTTTCATCTTTTTCCGTATCAGGATTTAAAACTACAAAAGTTCCTTTCGCTCTTTTCCCTGTCAACCCTTTAGGATCCTCATAATCATCGGTTTCAACTACTATATTTTTAGCCCCTAATGATTGAGATTGTTTCAATTCTGATTCTACGGCTTGATCTAAGTCTAACCGGGTTGTATCTTTAAAAGCAACTGTTTTTAAAACAATCGAAAAATTATCGGTTAAACTTCCATAACCGAAAGTTGCCATATTCTTAATATGAGCGGGAAGGTTATTTTGTAATTTTTCATTCGTAATTCTTTTCAATACTTTAGGCGTCGAAACTACAATAGCCGGATCGCCATAATCTGAAGTTACCCATTCACCTTCTAACAATGATTTAGCATTATGTCCTAGCCATTTATCACGTGCATAATCCATTCCTTTTGACACTACCAAAAATGTAACTAAAAACGCGACTAAAAACCCAACTACACCTAATGGAATTGCCAAACGTTGGAATTTTTGTTTCTTCTCTTTTTTACGCTTTAGTTCTTCTGCAAATTGATTTTCTTCTTCTTCCTCTGTTCTTGGAATAGCTTTGTCTAAAGACATCAAAAAGGTATCTATTATCTTTTTATCGTTCTCAATTTCAAAATCCAATGGTTTTGATTTCGCAAATTTTACTAAATCGGCAGTTCCCATCACTCTTTTGAAACGATCCAATGTTTCGCGATTTAGTTTTATATTTTTTTGACGAACCGCTACCACTAAAGCATCATACAATTCGCTTGACGTACTTTCCATTGCCGGAACATCAACTGCTTCTTCAATATAGGTTCTGGTAATATCGGTTAGTTCAGAATAATATTCTTTGGTTTCGCCGTGTTGCCACAGTTCTTTCTTTTCTAAATTTTGAAGTTTACTAAGTGCTTTTTCTATTGGTGAAGCAAACAACTCTTCCTCAACTTTATTTTGTTTTTCCTGGTATTTTTTGATAAAGTAATATAAACCATAACCCAAAGCAGCAATAGCTAACAAGGCTAAAATCCAGTAAATCCATTCATAATCTGCTGGTTTTTCAACTGTTGTAATCGGTTTGATGTCATACATTTGTTGTTTCAATGTATCCACAACTACATTATTTACCACAACCGCAAAAGAATCAGTTTTTGTGATTTTATTATTGATAACCACCTGAAGTTGGGGCACCACATAGCGACCTGAATCAAACTGCGTTAAACCGTATTTTTTAATTAATTCTAATTTATCTTCTTTTCGAATGGTATCAATTGGATAGGATTCTAAAATTTCTAACGGGCCAAAAAACTGGCCTTCCGGAAAAACCACTTTATCTGAACTTTTTAATCCAGTTGCTTTTATGGTTAAATTGAATTGAGAACCAATTTTAATTTGAGTAGAATCTACCGAAGATGTTATTGATTGTGAAAAGGAAACTGAACTAATTAAAAAGAAAAAAATGATGAGATATCTAGACTCAAATCGATATAACAAATTAGTCTTTAGTAAATTAATAATATTGAAATTTTTATTTAGGTTCATTGTGTCTTTCTTCTTTGCTCTTTTTTCTAAAATCTAATTTCTCGATTTAAAATATCCCAAAAGCTTGGTTACATAACTCTCGTCTACTCTCGAACTAACGCTTCCTGCACCGCAACGCGAAAACGTATTGGTAAAATAATGAACATTATCTCTATAGTATTTCTCGTAGTTCTGGCGTACTGCCTTAGAGTTGGTATCGACCCAAAGTGTTTCTCCAGTTTCGGCATCCAACATATTTACCATTCCAACATTAGGCAAAGCTTCTTCTCTTCTATCAAAAACTCTGATTCCGGTTACATCGTGCTTCTTAGCTGCAATTTTTAACGTGTGTTCGTACTCTTTTACCATGAAATCAGAGATTAAGAATACAATTGCTTTTTTCTTTAAAACACTCGACAAAAATCGCAATGCTTGCGCTAAATCTGTCTTTCTGCTTTTAGGTTTGAATTCTATTAATTCGCGAATGATGCGTAAAACGTGCGATTTTCCTTTTTTAGGCGGAATGAATAATTCTATTTCATCCGAAAATAAAATTAATCCTACTTTATCATTATTTTGAGTTGATGAAAAAGCCAGAGTAGCTGCGATCTCAGTTATAATTTCGCTTTTCAGTTGATTTTTAGTTCCAAAACTTTCCGAACCACTACAGTCTACCATCAACATCATGGTCAACTCGCGTTCTTCTTCAAAAACTTTTACATAAGGTTCGTTATAACGTGCAGTAACATTCCAGTCAATTGCCCGAACATCATCACCAAACTGGTATTGACGCACTTCAGAAAACGTCATCCCGCGTCCTTTAAAAGACGTATGATATTCTCCCGAAAAAACATGATCGCTCAATCTTCGGGTTTTGATTTCTATTTTTCGAACTTTTTTGAGAATTTCTTTGGTATCCATAATTTAAGTCTTAAAGTGAAAAGTCAAAAGTCAAAAGTTCTTCAAAAATTAATTTTTTTGAACTTTCAGACCTTAGGCTTGAGACTTCTATTAAGGCACTTCTACTTCGTTAACGATTTTATTGATAATATCTACAGAAGTGATGTTTTCTGCTTCTGCTTCATACGTTATTCCAATTCTGTGACGCAATACATCGTGAACAACAGCTCTTACATCTTCCGGAATTACATAACCTCTTCGTTTAATGAAAGCATAACATTTAGCTGCTGTAGCTAAGTTGATACTACCACGAGGTGATGCTCCGAAACTGATTAGAGGTTTTAATTCTTCTAATTTGAATTTTTCAGGATAACGAGTAGCAAAGATGATATCCAGAATATATTTTTCAATTTTTTCGTCCATGTACACTTCACGAACGGCTTGTTGCGCACGCAAAATTTGTTCTAAAGAAATCACTTGGTTTACTTTTTCAAAACCACCGCTTAAATTTTGACGAATCACAATACGTTCATCTTCCATTTTAGGGTAATCAATTACCACTTTTAGCATAAAACGGTCAACTTGGGCTTCCGGTAACGGATATGTTCCTTCTTGTTCCACCGGGTTTTGAGTTGCCATTACCAAGAAAGGTTTGTCTAACTTAAACGTTTCGTCGCCAATAGTCACTTGTTTTTCCTGCATGGCTTCTAACAAAGCTGATTGTACTTTTGCCGGAGCACGGTTAATCTCATCCGCCAAAACGAAATTGGCAAAAATAGGCCCTTTCTTAATGGTGAAATCATTTTCTTTGATATTGTAAATCATAGTACCTACGACATCGGCAGGTAGCAAATCAGGCGTAAACTGAATTCGACTAAAGCTTCCGTGAACCGCTTGTGACAATGTATTAATGGCTAAGGTTTTTGCCAATCCCGGAACACCTTCTAACAAAATGTGTCCCTGTCCAAGCAATCCGATTAGCAATCGTTCGATCATTTGTTTTTGTCCCACAATTACCTTATTCATCTCCAAGGTCAGCAAATCCACAAACGCACTTTCTCTTTCAATTTTTTCATTAATTGCTCTGACGTCTAAAGTAGCAGTATTCTGTTCCATTTCTTTAATTTTTTAGCGTGTCAAAAATTAAAAATATTTTTAACATTTCAAAATTCAATATTTATTTAGGACTACGGTGTTAATATAGCGTTAAAAAAAATTGCTCATAAGGCTACAAAGCTACATTTTATGAATTTCTTTTTATACTTTTAAGAAAATTTTAAATTCTTTCTATTCAAAATGATAAAATCGCCTTTAATAGCCGGTGTTATGACTTGGGGAGTTTGGGGTAAAAACCTCAACACAAGTGAAATGGTTAAACGGATAAATACTTTTATTTCTGAAGGAATTGTAACTTTTGATCATGCTGATATTTATGGTGGTTATACTACAGAAGAAAGTTTTGGAAAAGCGCTAGCTGAATCCGGCATTTCAAGGAAAACTATCCAACTTATTTCAAAATGTGGCATTCAATATGTTTGTGATACCAAGCCGCATAAAATTAAACATTATGATTACTCCAGAAATCACATTGTAAACTCTGTTAACCAATCGCTTAAAAATTTAAAAACCGATTATTTGGACGTTCTTCTTTTGCACCGACCAAGTCCGCTTTTAAAAGCGGAAGAAGTTGTAGAAACAATTACTGATTTGAAAAATGAAGGTAAGATCTTGGCTTTCGGTATTTCTAATTTTTTACCACATCAAACAGAACTTTTACGCCGTTATATCCCGATAGAATACAATCAAATACAATTTTCTGCAACTCATTATCATCCTATGACAAATGGCGAGCTTGATTATATGCAACTCCATGATATCCAACCGATGGCTTGGAATCCGTTAGGTTCCGTTTTTAGAGAAGAAAATGAGCAGACCAATCGATTAAAAATGTTGTTAGCCGATCTGATTCTGAAGTATGAGGTTTCTGCTGAAATTATTTTGCTGGCTTGGATTTTACAACATCCGGCTGCAATACTTCCGGTGATTGGAACAGCAGATTTGGATCGCATAAAAAATTTGAAACAACTCAACGATTTTTCATTAGAAACAGAAGATTGGTTTGCCATTTGGACAACCAGTATGGGACATAAAGTACCTTAATCCGGAAATTGTGATAAAAGAATGATTAATAAACGTCTACTTATCAAGAATTTATTGGCTCATCATGATGAGAGTTCATTTTATGATAAGAAGCGCCAACTGAATTTACACACTAAAGAAGGAAAAGCTAAATTTTTAAAGCATATTTGTGCTTTATCTAATTCTAATCCGGCCAATAATTCCTATATTATTGTGGGAGTTGAAGATGAAAGTAATGAAATTGTAGGTGATGATTTTTTTGATGATAGTAAAATTCAAAATCTGGTTAATGCTTATTTGAATAATCCTCCGAAGATTCAGTATGAGAATATTCATTTTCCAAATCTAAATAAAGATAGGGTTGTAGGTTTAGTTACTATTAAACCGAAAAGTAAAATATCTTCTTTCAAAAAAGGGATTTATACTATTTTACCGAACACCAGTTTTGTAAGGAGAGGCAGTAATTCTATTCCTACTGAAGGTAAAATACCATATTCAAAAAGTAACACTGAAACGGTAATTAGCATTGAAAACAATTCCCGAAATAGCATTGAACATACTTTGGATGGTGTGATTGATTTTCTATACAACCGGCATAACGATCTGGAATCTGGCTATAAAGTGTTTAAAGAATTATTTGTGGTTTGCTGGGCAGGTATTCAGAAGAAAGTTAGAAATCAAGAATTGCTTTCCCGTGTAGATATAGAACTTATAAATGAGCAAATAAAACTGTTTTACTCTGCTCAAGATGAAGTTACATTAGAATTTGATGACCATACCTTCGTTATAACAGAATATATTGCACTGGGAATCAATGACAAAACCAGTTACTATCCATTAGAAAAAGTAGTCATCACATTTTTTGACAATGGTTATTATAAGATGGAATCAGAAATGTTGTTTGAGCCTCCGCAATATAACAGAAAGCTGTTACACCACATTTACAATGCCTGCTTAGCCTTACTTAAAAAATTAGAAAACGGGATTTCTTTGAGTACAAGAGAGGAACAAGATTTAGAACATTTACCCTCTACTTTGATGTTGTGTTATTTAAACGGTTTTGAGGACGCCAAGGAAAAGCTTATTAACGCCAAACCTCTGTTAAAATCATGGAAAGACTTAAGAGCCTACCAATCATTTAAAGAGGTGATGCGTGTTTTGAGAAAAATGAAATACAATTAAAAAAATTGTGTTCTTTTTCTCATTAAGATCATTCCGAGAAATCCTAAATTTAAAATAATTCCAAAGAAATAGATTACTTTAAATTCAAGATTTACATCGTTAAAAATCAAATTTTTAGTCTCTCTTGTAAAATCAAAGAAATACAGAGCTAAATCCATAATGGTATAAACCCAAAGAAAAGCTAAAAAGACTAAAACCATAACAACTTTTGAGAACATTTTCATTTTACTGGGTATTTTTATTCAATAACTTATACTTGTTTTCAAGAATTAAAGTTACGAGAATATACCCTTTGCCTGGATACAGAAAAAATGTATATTTTGTTAAAGTTTATTATTAGATAAATCCATGATTTTTTGCCTCTCTTACAATATCTTCATCAGTGCCGCCTTTTATCAAAAAATACTCTTTGATTTGTGCCTTTCTTTTGTCGATAGCGCTTAAACCTAGATTTATATAATTCGGCATATTTTTAGTTAATACGCCTTTTGCCAGCAATTGGATAATTTCGCGATTGTATTCGTCCAGAAAAATGGTGTTTTTATTATCCATCAACTCATTAATACTTTCTTCGACTGTTTTTGTGTAGTAAAATTTATTCTCTATTATACTTTCAAAAGCATTGAGCAACTCGTCAGCTGTAAAATCACTTTTTACTAATAATCCTTTCGGTTCTATATTTCTTTTTATATCAAAAAGAGTAAATGCCTCTGCATGAGAAGTCAAAATCATAATTTTGATTACCGGGAACTTCTTTTTAATAAGCATAGCCAGATCCTGACCTGAAAAAATTTTGGCTTGTTCATAAGGAGGTAAACTCAAGTCTATGAACGCCATATCAAAAGCATACAAATCTTCTGTTTTGGTAATGATTTCATAAGCTGATTGACAATTATAAGCTGGTGTTACATTAATATCAAAGCCTAAATCATTAAATGTCAAAATACTTTTATACCCTTCAATCATAGAAGGATGGTCATCAATCATTAATATGTTTAGTAGTTTTTTACTCATGGCTGGCTGCTAGGTTTATTTTAATTAAAAGTGTAGTTCCAGTGCCAATTTCGGAAAAAATTTTGAATTGACCACCAATGTTGCTTGCTCTTTCTTTTATGTTATTTAACCCGATACCTTTCTTAACTTTGTTTACATTAAACCCTACACCATCATCTTTAATCATCAATGTTAGTTGATTTCCTAATAATGAAACTTTTATGAATAATGTTTTGGCTTTTGCATATTTATTACAATTGTTCATTGCTTCCTGAATAATTCTATACAAATTCATCTTTATTGAAGCACTAACGGTATCCCACAGTATGTTTTGATCAATTTCTCTAAGGCATTTTGTTCCGTATATTGTCTCTTGTTCCTCGCATAGCTCTTCTAAAATAGCATTAAAATTATTTTGATTATGGAATAATGATTCATTTGAGAGTTCGTGAGAAATTCCTCTTACTTCTTTTTCGATGTTCTGAATTTCATTAATATGGGTAAGACATTTTTGAATAGTTTCCGAATCTGTTTTTTTATTTAATATAAAAAGATTTAACCGTGTACTGGCTAATTTATTCATCACTCCATCATGCAACTCCCTGGCAATCCTTTTCTTTTCAAAACTACGTACATTGTCTAATTTAGATTGCTGCTCTAACATTAATTGATAAATCTCTTCATTGGCTTGTTGCTGTTCCTGAACCAACAACAGCTGCTTTTGTTTATTTCTTTGATAAAAAATAATGAAGAGCATTACACCAAAAAAGGCTATTATTAAAGAGCCATACATTATTTTTTCTTTCTGAGATGAAATTTTATCTTTTTCGACTATAATTTCATCTGTTTCATATTCAATCCTAGCTAATTTATTTCTAGTATTCCGTTCCTGATCCTGAAGGCTATCGCTTAATGTAATATATTCTTTAGCATATTTTAGACCGTTGTCCGGATCTATTCTGGTAAAAAAATCGAGTGTAGTTAATACTTCTTTGTTATAATGAGAAACTTTGGCAAGATCATAAGCTTTCTGATTTAATTTCATAGCTTCCAAAGAATCTTTGCCTTCTAAGTAATATTCTGCTAAATGAATTCTACTTTTGATTTTCCCGGCAACGTCATTAACGCTGTCTCTAATTTTTAATGCTTCTTTGAAATCTCCTAAAGCGTCTTTTCGGTGTAGTTTAAAATGAGCATAAGCATAATAATCTAAAACAGAGGCGTACAAAGCCGGATGAAGTTCTTTAATTTTTTTATTTGCCAGCGCTTTTTTATAAAAAACCAATGCTTTATCGAACAAATTTTGACTCAAATATACATGTCCGATATTATTTAAAATTTGAGTTTCATACAATGGGCTATTGACGTCTTTGCCCATTTTACCAATTTGTTGCAGTGCTTTAAAATAATATTCTAATGATTTATCATAATTTTTTTGGCCAGCTAACGCTCTCCCTAAATTATCATAACATTCATAAATCAATACTTGTTCTTGAATTGAATTTGCTATTTTTAAAACCTTAATAGTCTGTGCTTCACTACCTAAAAAATCTTTTTCATATAATAGTACATAAGCTATATGAAGCATTGTCTTAGCTTGGTTGTATTTATCGCTAAGTTTATCATACTTTTTTTCTGCTTTCAAATAGTAATAATAAGCGCTATCATTTTTTGACGTGAAAAAATAATAATCCCCTATATAATATTCTGCTTTAGCAATTCCTAAAGAATCTTTTTGCAGCTCACATAGAGACATGACTCTCTTACTCTGTTTTAAATAATTATCATAATCCAGTAAGGCATAATAACGATTAGCAACTTTAAAAACATTCTTAATTTTTAAAGAATCCGTATCTGACATCAGATTGACAATAGTTTTTGCCGAATCTAAATACTCTAACTTCTGATTTTTACTTAAATCATTATTATAAACTTCTTCAAAATAATAATCCAATTTACTGTCAGAACGAACTTTTTCATCGTTTCCGGTACAGGAGATGATAAAAATTATACTTGCTAAAAAACAAACGAAATACTTCAAGATGAAATTGCTTTTATAGCAAATTTAATAAAATATATCAATCTCTCTTTATATCAATAATTGGCAGTTGTTCATTAGAAATAACGGAATTTTGTACTCCTGTCATAACATGATCTTTTACTATATTATTATTTTCTCCTATATTGTTAAAAGATTTTTTTGTAGCTACTGATAATAAAACATATAATACTACTAATCCGAATAAAATGGTTGTATTTTTCATTTCTTAAATTTTTATTTCTTTTCTATTTTTTTTATTAATCTCTTTTAGGTTCTGTAACAATAGGATCCGTATCCGTCGTTATATTAATAGGAGGAACTGTTACTATAGTATCAATTTCTCTAGCCACAGCTGTTTCACTATTTTGCATTTCACTGCTTTTTTCAAATGCAGTATAATCAAAATCATCCACAACCATTTGTTCATTATTTACATTTTGTTGAATCTCTAAATCATCAGCTGTACAAGAAACTGCTATTAGACTCAACGTAGAAATTGCCAAAATAAAGGTTAATTTTTTCATAATTTTTAAATTTAAAGGTTAATGCTTACTTTTGTTTGCTTTCTTAAAAAAATTCTGATAAAACAAGATAAATAATTGATTATCAAATATTTTTATCAAAAATAAGAAGCTAAAAAATTCTGACCATCCAGTTTTTCTGTATATTTTGTTAAAATTTTGTTATGCGAAAATTTGTTGTTGGCGATATTCATGGAGGCCTTAAAGCATTACGCCAAATATTTTTAAAAGCACCTGTTTCAGATAATGATACTATAATTTTTCTAGGAGATTATGTTGACGGGTGGAGTGAATCACCTGATGTATTGGATTTTTTAATAGAACTTCAAACCGTTCAAAATTGTTACTTTATAAAAGGTAATCATGATGATTTACTTCTCAATTACCTCAAAACCGGTAACTATAAAGAAGAATGGTTTATTCATGGTGGCGCTTCAACTATTGAAGCCTACAAAAAAGTTTCTAACCAACAGAAACAAATACATATCGAATTTTTAGAAAACCTGAATGACTATCATTTGGATGAACAAAACAGGCTTTTTATCCATGCTGGTTTTACAAACATTAGAGGAATCCACGCTGAATTTTTTAAACCCATGTTCTATTGGGACAGAACACTTTGGGAAACAGCTTTAGCTTTAGACCCATCGCTTCCTACAGAAAGTGATTTATATCCCAATCGACTAAAATTATATTCTGAAATTTTTATTGGGCATACACCGGTCACAAGAATCAATAAAGAAATACCGATTAATGCTTCTTGTATTTGGAATATTGATACCGGAGCTGCTTTTAAAGGAAAATTAACGATTATGGATGTCGATACTAAAGAATTTTGGCAAAGTGACCCTTTACCACAATTGTATCCAACAGAAAAAGGTCGTAATTAATCCAAATTTCTATCTTTGTCCTCTCAAACATTATTTAAAATGAAAAAAATAGTATTTTTTACACTATTCTTTTGCGGATTATTAAACGCTCAAGTTTTTAACGGAAAAGGAGATCAGAAATTCCAGGTAGGTGCCAACCTTCAGGATCATGGAAGCGGTATTGTTCTTACTTATGATTATGGGCTAGGAAAAAATTTCTCAATTGGTGCTGTATCAAGTTACTTATTAGATGTTGAAAAAGTTTTCGGAGAGAAACCTGATTTCCAAGATCGTTTTGATTTAAAAGCCCGTTTTAATGCCAATATTGCAGATGTATTTGGTCTAGAAGAACATTTTGATTTTTACCCGGGTTTAGATTTAGGCTTAAAAAACTTTGGCGGTCATTTAGGTGCGCGTTATTTCTTTACAGAAGGTTTTGGGCTCTACAGTGAAATACAATTCCCTATTGCAAAATATGATTCAAATGTTGTAGGATTTGAAAAATACAACAATCAGTTTAACTTCTCAATCGGAATGAGTTTTAATTTATAATAGACAATGAGTATTATTGAAAAAAAATTGAAGGATCGAAGCGGTTCTAAATGTGAAATCAGTGGTGTTGAACATGATTTAGTAGTATATACTTTACCTCCTTATACATCAGAGAGTTTGGAGCATTCTGTATTAATTGCTAAAAATTTAGCAGAACAGATTGACAATCCGGAAACTATGAATGAAACAGACTGGAGAGGATTAAGCGAAAGTATGTGGAGTGAATTTTTACCGGTTCAGGTTTTATCATGGCGAATGCTGGCTCGTTTAAAGAATCATGATCTGTTAGACATGATGTACTTAGACGAAGAAGCTTTAGAATGGGCAAAAGCTACAGGCGAAGGTGAGGAAGAAGAAGGTAAAATTGTACACAAAGACAGTAACGGAAATATTTTACAAGACGGTGATTCTGTAGTCTTAATTAAAGATTTGGACGTAAAAGGAGCTAATTTTACGGCTAAACGTGGTGCTGCCGTTCACAATATTAAATTAGTTTGGGATGATGCTACGCTTATTGAAGGTCGTGTTGAAAACCAAAACATTTATATTTTGACTCAATATGTGAAAAAGACGAAATAAATAAATCTTTAAACAAAAAAACCTGCTAAATAGCAGGTTTTTTATTATCTATTACTTCTCTATAAATCAAATTTAATTCCTTGTGCTAAAGGCAAATCAGTTGTATAATTGATCGTATTTGTTTGACGTCTCATATATACTTTCCAAGCATCAGAACCTGATTCACGACCACCACCGGTTTCTTTCTCTCCTCCGAAAGCTCCTCCGATTTCAGCACCTGATGTTCCAATGTTTACATTAGCAATACCACAATCAGAACCGGCATGAGACAAGAATTTCTCTGCTTCGCGTAAATTATTCGTCATAATTGCAGAAGATAAACCTTGTGCTACTCCATTTTGGATGTCAATTGCATTTTCAACATCTCCGCTATATTTCAACAAATACAATACCGGAGCAAAAGTTTCATGTTGAACGATTTCAAACTCATTTTTAGCTTCAGCAATAGCTGGTTTTACATAACATCCGCTCTCATAACCTTCTCCTTCTAATACTCCGCCTTCTACTAAAACAGTTCCTCCTTCGGCAACTACTTTTTCTAATGCATTGCTATACATTTCAACAGCATGCTTATCAATAAGCGGCCCAACGTGGTTATTTTGATCCAACGGATTACCGATACGCAATTGTCCATATGCAGAAACAACAGCATCTTTTACTTTGTCATAAATACTTTCATGGATGATTAAACGACGTGTAGAAGTACAACGTTGCCCTGCTGTTCCTACAGCTCCGAAAACAGCTCCGATTACCGTCATTTTAATATCGGCATCAGGTGTTACAATGATTGCATTGTTTCCTCCTAATTCCAGTAAAGATTTTCCTAAACGCCCGGCAACGGTTTGTGCTACAATTTTACCCATACGAGTTGAACCTGTTGCAGAAACTAACGGCACTCTTTTATCTTGAGTCATAAACTCTCCTACTTTATAGTCTCCGTTAATCAAACAAGAAATTCCTTCAGGCAAATTATTTTCTTTTAAAACCTCTGCAATTATATTTTGACATGCAATACCGCACAAAGGTGCTTTTTCAGATGGTTTCCAAATACAAACATCACCACAAATCCAAGCTAAAGCCGTATTCCAAGACCAAACCGCAACCGGAAAGTTGAATGCTGAAATAATTCCCACAACTCCTAACGGATGGTACTGGTCATACATTCTATGTCCGAAACGTTCTGAATGTAAAGTTGATCCATTTAACTGACGTGATAATCCAACAGCAAAATCGCAGATATCGATCATCTCTTGAACTTCACCTAAACCTTCTTGATATGATTTTCCCATTTCGTAAGAAACCAATTTACCAAGTGGCTCTTTGTATTGTCTTAATTTTTCTCCGAATTGGCGAACGATTTCACCTCTTTTTGGCGCCGGCATTAATCGGAATGTCTTAAAAGCTTCCGTAGCTGCCTGCATTACTTTTTCATAATCTTCTTTTGTAGTTGCAGTGACTGAAGCTATCAATTGCCCGTCTACCGGAGAATAGCTATCTATTTTTTCACCACTAGAAAACCATTGGTTGCCCGTTGATGTTCCTTGGTTCACTTCTTTAATACCTAACAATTTTAAGGCTTCTTTCATCCCGAATTGTTCAGCAACTGATGATAGTGTTATTGTTGACATTTTTTAACTTTTTTATGGTTGTTTTGTTATATTTTTCACAAATATACACTTTTTTACGGAAGAAAAAAC
Source organism: Flavobacterium haoranii (assembly GCA_003246205.1). Taxonomy (GTDB): domain Bacteria; phylum Bacteroidota; class Bacteroidia; order Flavobacteriales; family Flavobacteriaceae; genus Flavobacterium; species Flavobacterium haoranii_A. Next base: position 181,735 of record QKBC01000021.1, read on the forward strand.
GAACGAATAGTTAATTAAAAAAAGTACAATATTTTGAAATATAACTACTTAACAAATTTCGGATCCGTCTCCATGGTATGACCACACTTTGTACAAGTCCTTAGTTCTTCTGATTGATAAAAATGTTTAAAATGTGGCAGAAAATCTTTTTCTATGTCATGTAATTCAAAATAAACCTCATGCAATTTATGGTTACAATTATCACAAAACCATAAAAGGCCGTCGTTATACCCTTTTCCGGCTCTTTTCCTTTCAATAACTAATCCGACAGAACCTTCTGTACGAGCAGGAGAATGTGGAACTTTTGCAGGATGCAAATACATATCTCCTGCCGAAAGTTTCATTGCTTTCTTTTTACCATTTTCTTGAATATAAACTGTAATTTCTCCTTCTAATTGATAAAACAACTCTTCTGTCTCATTATAATGATAATCTTTTCTGGCATTGGGCCCACCCACAATCATTACAATATAATCATCCGAATCTACATAAAGATTCTTATTGGCTACCGGAGGCTGAAGCAAATGTTTGTTTTCTTCAATCCACTGTTTAAGGTTAAAAGGTTTTGCTATTGCCATGATTTTTTATTTGTAAAGTTAAGAAAAAAGAAAAGGTTGGCATATGCCAACCTTTTCAAAAATATAATACTCTTAAACTTATTTTGCTTGCTTTATTAAATAAACATAAACAGCAAAGTGGTCACTAAAACCAGGTACACCATTTGAATTTCTTCTTGGATATCCCTTATATCTACCATCTGATTGTATCAAATAGGGTTTTATAAATCTTCCTACTTTCCAATATGTCCATGTGTCAAAATTTTTAGTTTCATATTTGGTTTTACGCACTAAGGGCTCAGAAAGCATTATTTGATCAAATAAATTCCAAGCATCTCTATATCCCAATGTTCCTTCTCCGTTTTTATACATTTTTTCCATCGGGTTATACATTCCATAAGGTTCTATATCTTCTTTATGAGATACGGTACCTATTTCTTTTTTTACACTTTTATTAACCGGGTCATCATTCAAATCTCCCATGGTAATAATATTCGCATCAGGATTGATCTTATATAATGAGTCTATAATTTTTCTGTTTAATTTACCCGCAGCTTCACGATAAGGGCTACTTCTTTTTTCTCCTCCTGAACGAGAAGGCCAGTGATTTACAATAAAACTAATTTCTTCTCCGTCTAATAACCCGGTTACTAATAATTGATCACGTGTATAAACTCTTTTTGACTTACTATCTGTTTGTTCTTTATCCGCATCTTCAACATCTTCTTCTTTATCATTCTTTTTTTCCTTCTTAGGATCTAACATATCCGAATAAATCATCAAAGGAATATTAGTATAACTAATCGGTTTAAAATACTTCGGTTGGTATAATAAGGCCACATCTATTCCTCTTTTATCCGGTGAATCAAAATGAATAATACTATATCCTAAATTTTTGATTCTTGGCTGATTTACTAAATCTTCCAGAACTCTTCTGTTTTCAATTTCACTACACCCGATTACTACCGGAGGATTCTTTTGTACATCACTAATTCCTAATTCAGAAATTACGCGAGCCAAATTATCTAATTTCTTCTTATAATTTTCAGATGTCCAACCATTTGAAGGAGTATATTCTTCATCATAGTTTACAGGATCTTTAATTGTATCAAACAAGTTCTCAAAATTATAGAATGCAACTGTGTGAATCTTGAATTGTTTATCCTGCGAACTTACATTTTGTATTGCGAAAAAAGCAAAAAATAGGGCAAAAACGTGTTTAATTTTCATAAAACGAATGTTATATTACTGTCAAGTTTATTACAAATTAGGTGCCAAAGGTAAATAATATTATTAAAAATTATACATTTGTAGGCTGTTAAGTTTTAATTGCTTAACATTTAAATTATTATTAATTTTAAATTTGTTTATGAAGAAACTTGTATTGAGTACATTGTTTGTACTACAAGCCATTTTTGTTTTTGCTCAGCAAAAACCTGCCCTAAAAGGTAAAGTGGTAGATTCTAAAAGTTTAAAACCGCTACAAAATGTAGCAGCAACGATTCAGAGCACAAATGTTTCAGTTGTTACCGATTTTGACGGAACTTTTGAGTTTGAAACTTTACCAAATGACGAACCTGTATTGGTAATTTCATACACAGGGTATGTATCACAAACCTTAATCTTAGAACCTACTAAAGGAGAAACACTGGATTTGGGTGAAATTCTATTAGAAGAAGATATTACATCAGAGCAGCAACTAAGTTTGGTTACTATTACCGAGAATGACTTAGGAGATGAAAACACCGGTTCTGAGAGTACATCTGGACTTCTTCAAGCTTCAAGAGACACTTACCAACAAGCTGCTGCTTTTAACTGGGGACAAGCTCGTTTCAGAATCAGAGGTTTAGACAACCAATATGGTACTACTATGATTAATGGTATTTCCATGAATAAATTATATGACGGAAGACCTCAATGGAGTAACTGGGGAGGGCTAAATGATGCCACTCGTAATCAAGAGTTTACCATGGGTTCTGCTGCTTCTGAATATACTTTTGGTGGTATTTTAGGAACTCAAGAAATCAACACTCGTGCTTCACATTACAGAACAGGAACGAGAATTTCAGTATCAGGAACCAATACAAACTACAGCTGGAGAACTATGGGAACTCATGCTTCTGGTTTTAACAAAAAAGGATGGGCTTTTGTAGTTTCTGCTTCAAGAAGATGGGCAAAAGAGGGTTATTTTGAAGGAACTGATTATAGTGCTAATTCATTATTTGCTTCTGTTGAAAAGAAATTCAACGACAAACATAGCTTAAACTTTACTTCTATCTATGCTGAAAACAGCAGAGGAAAGTCTTCACCAAATACTAAGGAAGTAACGGATCTTATGGGTGTTAAATATAACTCTTATTGGGGATGGCAAGATGGAAAAAAACGCAATTCAAGAGATAAAGACATTACAGAGCCAATTAATATGTTATCACACTATTGGAAAATAAGTGAGAAAACATCTTTAAATACTAATGTAGCTTACCAAACAGGTAAAATAGGAAATAGTAGAATTGATTATCAAAATGCAAATAATCCTGATCCTACTTATTATGGTCTTATGCCAAATTACTACTATAATCAAGGTGATTTAGCTGGCGCTGCTGATGCTACTGCAAACTTCTATCAAAACCCTCAAATTGATTGGAACGCAATGTATTTTGCTAATCAAACAGTTGGAGGTAAAAGCGTCTATGTATTATATGAAGATAGAACAGATGATACTCAATGGAGCGCTAATTCAATCTTAAACTCTAGTTTATCAGATAATATCAGCCTAAATGCTGCTGTAAACTTCAAACATTTAAAATCTCACAACTTCCAAAACTTATTAGACCTTTTAGGAGGAGAATATTTTGAAGATGTCGATCCTTTTTATGTTGGTTATGATTCAGATACAGAATCATTTTTCATTCCGGGCGCTAATCAATCAGATCTTAACAACCCTAACAGAACAGTTGGTGAAGGAGATACTTATGGTTACAATTATAATTTATTCGCTACTGTTATTGACGGTTTCACGCAATTCAAATTCAACTACAGAAAATTTGATTTCTATTTAGCACAATCATTCTCCAGAACAGAATATCAAAGAGAAGGTTTATATAGAAATGGGATCTATGCTGATAATTCTTATGGAAAAAGCGGCAAAATGACTTATGAAAATTTTGGTTTCAAAGGTGGTCTGACTTATAAAATAAATGGTAGGCATTCATTAGATTTTAATGGTTTGTATATGACTAAAGCTCCTATTATGAGAAATGTTTTCTCTAATGCTCGTTTAAACAACACTATTACACCTAACTTGACTGATGAAAGTATTGTAGCTGCAGATGCAAGCTATATATTAAAAGCACCAAAATTTAAAGCAAGATTAACGGGTTTCTTCAATAAAATTCAAAACAGCACTGAAATTTCATTCTACTATGCAGAAAGCATCAGTGGTTCTAGCGGTGATAGTGATTCATTTGTTAGTGAAATTGTTACTGGTTTAGACAAACAAGCCATAGGTGGAGAATTAGGTGTTGAATACCAAATTACTTCTACTATTAAAGCTATGGGATCGGCTTCTTATGGTCAATATATCTATTCTGACAATGCTCATTTAGTAACCAATGATGATACTAGAGCGGCACTTGGACAAGATCCTTTAAAAGATTTCGGAACTACATATCTTAAAGATTATCGTCAACCAGGAATGCCGCAACAAGCTTATTCAGTTGGTTTAGAATATCGTGATCCTCATTTTTGGTGGGTTAGTGCTAATTTAAATTATTTAGCAGACACTTATATTAGTGTTTCAAAAATATTGAGAACTGATAATTTTACTATTGATCCAGATACTGGTGTAAATTATGCTGGAGCTACTGAAAATTCTGTTAAAGATTTATTAAGTCAAGAGAAATTTAACGACTTTATGTTAGTTAATATGACTGGTGGTAAATCATGGAGAATCAGCAAGAAAAACAGAAATACTTTCGGTTTCTTTGCTTCTATCAATAACTTATTTGATATTGAATATAAAACAGGTGGTTTCGAACAATCTAGAAAAGCAACTTATACTGATTTAGCTGCTGATCAAGCTAATGGAACCCCGTCTTTTGGTTCTAAATATTTCTATGGATATGGAAGAACTTATTTTGTTAATTTCTATATTAACTTCTAATAAATTGCTCTATGAAAAAAATAATTAAAACAATATTTGCAACAGCATTAGTACTTTCATTAGTTAGTTGTGTAAAAGATGATGATACGGCTATTCCACAAATGAAAGTTCCTTTCTTTTACGAAGATTTTCAGTCAGTAACACCAGACACAAACCTTGATTTGACTGGGTGGACTAATTTTGCTGAAGAAGGCACATGGTTATGGAGAGAAAAAACGTATACATCTAATGGTACAACTAATGGTTATGCCGAATTTAGCGCTTACAATTCAGGCGCAGATGTAAACAAAGTTTGGTTAGTAACACCTTCCCAAGATCTTAGCTCTTATAATAATCCAAAAATTACATTTAAAGTAGCTCAACATCACCTTGATGTGGATTCTCCAGATAATTCATTAGAAGTTTTAATCTCTACTGATTATGATGGTTCTAATGTTTTAGGTGCTACTTGGACAAGCTTAACATCGGCTAATCTACCTACAATGGATACCGCTTGGTATGAATTTTTACGTTCTGAAATTAGTTTAGGGGATTACATAGGACAAACTGTATATGTTGCCTTTAAATTTACAGGCTCTGGAAATGACGATACTTTAGATGGGGCTTTTCAAATTGATGATGTAATCTTTTTTAATGAAAATTAATAAGCTATGAAGAAAATAAACTTAATTTTAACAACAGCTATTTTCGCTGCCTTAATGAGTTGTGTGAATGGTGACGACTATGGTACACCTGATTTATCATTAGAATGTATAAATGAAAATCCGACAAAACAAGTTGCTGATGTAACAGATCTTGCTACATCGGACAACCCTACATTGTGGGAAAATGACGATATAATTGAAGCTTATGTAACTTCAAGTGACGAGGGGGGGAATTTTTACAAAACCATTTCTTTTGTATCTACTGATGCTCTTAATGAAACAGGTAATAGCAGCATAGGCTTTTCAATACCGGTTAATGCCTATAATACATATACAAAATTTGAACCAGGAAGAAAAGTCTTTATACACTTGAAAGATATGTATTACTCATTTACTACATTTACTGCTTCCTATGAAATTGGAGAATTATATGTTGATCCAACCTATGGAAACGAAATTGGTAGAATTTCATCTGTTAAATATGAAAATGTAATCTTAAGAAGTTGTGATAAGGTTGATGAAGATGAAATTGTTAAGCATATTTCAATTGGAGACATTGATGACTCTTACATGCATAAACTTATTGAATTTAACAATGTTCAATTCAAAGATGACTCAGTAGGAACTACCTATTTTGATCCTTCTAATACAGCTGGATCTGGCACTAACCATATAATAGTAGACAATTTTGGAAATCAAATTCCTTTAAGAGTTAGTCAATACGCATCTTTCCTTACAGAAATTGTCCCTGCTGGCAATGGAAAAATAAGAGGAGTGCTTACAAAATATAATGGTGAATATCAATTTATGATTCGAACATTAAATGATGTTCAATTAACAAATGCTAGGTATTATCCTCAAACATTTTTTGAGGAACCATTTGATACTAATTTCCCAAATTGGACTGCATATAGTGTAGTTGGAGCAAATCAAGTTTGGAGTACAACTACTTATGGAAATCCTGCTCCAAGTGCTTATATGAACGGATATAGTAGTGGAAACCAAGCTAATGAAGATTGGCTAATTTCTCCTGCTATTGACTTAAGCTCAAATACTTTTGCAATATTAAGCTTTGATTCAAGCACCCGCTATAACGGACCTGCATTACAGGTTTATGTCTCTACTGACTATGATGGCTCAAGTGCTCCTAGTACAGCTACTTGGACTGAACTTACTGGTTTTAATTTACCTGTTTGGAGTAGCGGTAGTTATACTTCTTGGAGCAATGGAGCTTCTGGAGGAATTGATATTTCTGCTTATACAGGAAATTCAAACGTACGTGTTGCTTTCAAATATACTTCTACTACCGCTGCCGCTGCCGGATGGGAAGTAGACAATGTTAAAGTTATTGGACAATAATTTAGAAGTAAATGATACTTTAAAAAAGCCCCGAAATTTCGGGGCTTTTTTTATTGCAAATAATCGTACTTTTGTACTATTAAGAAAAGACCATGTTAGAAAAAGAAAATCACGTATTTGAAAAAACAGTTGTAGTAGGGATCATTACTCAAAACCAAGATGAAGATAAGCTTAATGAGTATCTTGATGAGTTAGAGTTTTTGACCTATACCGCCGGAGGAGAAGTTATCAAGCGCTTTTCTCAAAAAATGGACAAACCCAATCCTAAAACTTTTGTGGGAGCCGGAAAATTAGACGAAATTAAATATTACATCAAGGATAATGAAGTTTCAACCATTATTTTTGATGATGAACTATCGCCTTCCCAACAAAAAAATATCAATCGCGAATTAGGGGATGAGTGCAAAGTATTGGACAGGACTAACCTCATCTTAGATATTTTTGCACAAAGAGCACAAACTTCTTATGCCAGAACTCAAGTAGAACTAGCCCAATATCAATATCTACTCCCTCGATTAACCGGTATGTGGACACACTTGGAACGTCAACGAGGTGGTATTGGTATGCGTGGTCCCGGTGAAACAGAAATTGAAACCGACCGTCGTATTGTTCGTGATAGAATTGCCTTATTGAAAGAAAAAATCAAAACTATTGACAAGCAAATGGCTATTCAAAGAAGCAATCGCGGTGCTTTAGTCCGTGTTGCTTTAGTAGGATATACAAACGTGGGTAAATCTACACTGATGAATGCTATCGGGAAAAGTGAAGTTTTTGTAGAAAATAAATTATTTGCCACTTTAGATACTACTGTTAGAAAAGTAGTGATTAAAAACCTTCCGTTTTTATTGAGTGACACAGTAGGTTTTATTCGAAAATTGCCAACACAATTAGTTGAATCCTTTAAAAGTACTTTAGATGAAGTTCGTGAAGCTGATTTATTATTGCATGTTGTAGATATTTCACATCCCGATTTCGAGGACCATATTGCTTCAGTAAATGAAATTCTGAAGGAAATACAAAGTAACGATAAGCCAACTATTATGGTTTTTAACAAAATTGATGCTTATAAACCTGTGCGTTTTGATGAAAATGATCTATCTGTTGAGAAAACATCAAAACATTTTACCTTAGATGAATGGAAACAAACCTGGATGCACAAAATGGGTAAAAACAATGCTTTATTTATTTCGGCAACAAATAAACTTAATTTTGAAGAATTTCGGGAAAAAGTATATGAAGCCGTTCGGGAAATTCATATTACACGATTTCCATATAATAACTTTTTGTATCCGGAATATAAAGAAGCAGAAGATAACGAACAAGAATAAAAACAAAAAAGCCCTCAATGAGGGCTTTTTTATGCTTTTAAGCTGTTTTAATTTAAAAACTAGCATTGAGTCCTACACCGATAACTTGACGTGTTTGGAAGCCTCTAAACGCATTATCATCATAAATGGTCTGGAATGCAAAATTGGTCGATAAATATTTGTTGATTTTCATTACAATATTCAATTGGTAATCCAAATCTACATTTTGAGGGTCTTCTAAATAGTTAGAATATAAATTTAAAATATTTTCTACTGTTACATTCTCCATAATAGTAAACTTATAGTAACCATTTAAAGCTGCTCCTAATTCATAACGAGTTGTTTTTCCTTGTTCTACACCAAAAGAAGAACCAAATTCTGTAAAATGATTGTGAACAACTACAAGTTTTGAAGTTGCAGGAGCTATATTCACTTTTAAATTATCACTTTTTTTCCATAACATACCCGGTCCGAATTGAAAATAAGCCGGTGAAAAGAAATGTGAAATTTTAATAGTTTGATCATCCGGATCAAAACCGGAATCCATTTGAGTCTTGAAATTCAAAAAGGCTGAATAAAACCAATAACCGGATGCTTTTTTACCTAATAAAGAACTAAATTCAATTCTGTCATCTGTTTTTTTAGTATCTTCTCCTTTTATTTTAGTCAAACCATAAGCCATAATCAATTTGTTATCCCAATTCCATTTCTCGCTTTTATAATTGAAATCGTAATTAACATTTGCATTTCCTGCAAAGTTATTTTGACCGCCGGCTAACCAATTGTTAAATGATGATTGATTTGCTAAAAGTGTAAAAACTCCCTTTCTTGTCCAGTGTTTCACCGAATCTGTTTCCGTTTGTTGAGCGCTCATTCCTATAGTCGCCAAACAAAATACCCATACCAGTTTTTTCATGTTTTTATTTTAATGATTTGGGCAAAGATAAGATTTCTTCTTAATTCAATAAAATACAAGCTTTAACTTACAAAGTTATCGCGATTTTTTATAAAGAGGAACTGCGGAACATGCTTCGCCAAACATAATACTTCTGGCAACAGGCATTAACTTTTGTACAGCTAAAGTATAAACACTTTGAGGAACTTCTTTTTTAGAACATCCCTTTAAGATCACAGGTTTATCCTGAAATGGTGAATAATCTGTTTTGGACAGCATATCTTGATACCATTCAACAGTTATCTGTTCTTTTGTTCCGTGAATGATCTTCAATGCAATCGGTTTCAAATACACTGCAACTAAAGCAAATGTCCAAGCCGGTAGAATTGCATCTGTAGAACACGTTATACCAATATATTTATCTTGATAAACTGACCAATCGAAATCTTTTAATTGCTGACGAAATTCCTTTTCTTTTAAAATAAAGCTCTCAAACAACCATTGTGAAATATCCAGCTCCACTACATGATCGCCCGGAAAATAGTCTTCCAGATCAAAGATTTCAAGAGAACTTTCAGCTACTTTATTGATAATTTCTTCCATCTTTAGTTTCCTTTTTCAATCCTTTTTTATAACTCTAAACAAAGGCTAAATTACAGCATTCCTAATTGAAGTTGGGCTTCTTCACTCATTAGATCTTTACTCCATGGCGGGTCAAATGTGATTTCCACTTCGCAAGACTTTACATGGTCTATTGATTTTATTTTTTCTTCTACTTCCTGAGGCAATGTTTCCGCTACAGGACAATTAGGCGAAGTCAAGGTCATTAATATCTTAACATCATTATCTTCGTTAATCATTACGTCGTAAACTAACCCTAATTCGTAGATATCAACCGGAATTTCCGGATCGTAAATGGTCTTTAAAACGTTAACCACGTTTTCACCCAGATTTATTGTATCATTAAACTCTTCCATAACAAAATTAGTTTTTAATCTATAGTTTTTATTGTGTTCTTCTCATGCTTTTTTGCAAATAGCCAAGCTCCTATTCCTAAAATTATATAAAGTACAATTATGAATGACATTTGTTCCCAATTATGGGTAAATTCATAGTACAAAATTAATATTCCGCCACATGCTAACCCTAAAATAGCAATAATTGTTGCAAAAGTTGAAGCTTTTGTCTTTTCTTTAACTTTATAATTGGCTATAGCCATTAATAAAGAAACTAATAAAAATGTAATACTTCCAAATTCTAAAATCAATTCTAAACCGCCGATAACAATTAGAAAAGAAGCTGTTAAAACCATGGCAAAAATGGCATTTTTAGGAATACTGTTCTTTCTGACAGATAACCATTTCGGAAAATAACCATCGGTTGCAATAACTGCCACCTGACGAGATGAACCGAATACTGTTCCGCTTATAGCACTGCTCGTTGCTAAGACAGCTCCTAATACCACAAGATTTGACCCTAGATTTCCTATAGCATTTTTAGCTCCTATAGCTAAGGCATATTCTTTATTTTTAACAATTTCCTGTGGTGTAATGGAAAATAATGCTCCGACAGCAATTACCAAATAGATTACTATCGCTAAAAAAATGGCCAGATAAATTGCACGCGGTATATTTTTATCAGGATCGGTCATTTCATTAACAGCATTGATTACCAATTGAAATCCTTCATACGAAACAAAGGTTACCGATGCTACAATTAATACTGAAAGGATTGTTGAGTTTTTATAATCAACAGCCATATTTTGCAAGAACGTATTGAAATCAACTTCTCCATATTTAATTAAAACAAAAGAAATGGCAACCAAAATAACCAATTTAGTGTATACCATCAAGTCTTCAATCTTTCCCATCCCGTTAACACTCCAAACATTTATAAGAGCAAAAACTCCTAGAATGAGAATTGCAACAACTTTTCGTGCCCAAACAACATCCCCTAGACCGAAAGCGCTCAACGCATAAGACGAAAAAGTAAATGAATATAACGCCAGTGTACTGATGTAACCAAAAATAATAAACCAACCTATAATAGAAGCTGAAAAATGAGAATTAGGATAGGTTCTTTTGAAAAAAGAATAGGTTGCTCCTTCATCTTTATAATACAATCCTAACTTAACATACGAATAAGCGGCCAAAAGAGCTATTAAACCTCCTATAATCAAAGCTACAGGGGTTAAATTACCAATCATGGATACAGAAATTCCTAAGACTGTAAAAATTCCGCCGCCTACCATTCCGCCAAGTGCTATTGCAACCAGCTCTAATAATCCGAGGTCTTTATTTCTTTTTCTGATTACTGACATGCACTTTTTAGTGTTTAGCCTGATAAGCTAACGCGTACATTTTTATTTGTTTAATCATCGATACTAATCCATTGGCTCTCGTTGGCGAAAGATGCTCTTTTAGACCTATTTCATCAATAAAATCTGTATTTGCATCTAAAATCTCTTGAGGTGTATGGCCTGAAAAAGTACGTATCAGAATGGCAATGATTCCCTTTGTTAGAATAGCATCACTATCGGCAGTGAAAACTATCTTATCATCTTGTTCATCGGCATGTACCCAAACTTTAGATTGGCATCCTTTAATACTATAATTGTCTGTTTTATATTGCTCTTCTATTAAAGGAAGTGATTTTCCCAGTTCAATGATATATTCATAACGCTGCATCCAATCATCAAACATTGAAAACTCATCTACAATTTCTTCCTGTATTTCCTGAATGGTCATTTATTGTTATTTTTCTTTTGTATTATCAGCAATCTCAATTATCTTATTTACTATTTTTTCAATAGCCTTTGGCGGAAACCCACCATCAAATGCTGCAGATTCGTATATTTTATCGCCTTCAATCACTTTAAAATTAGCAATCGGTGCTCCATCGTAAAACCTCTTTTGAGTTGGTGATTCCAGTGTAGCCAGACCTTCCTTATCTACTGTAGCATATAAACTTTTTAATTCTTCCCAATCTTCATCAGATATAGAAAAAACAACAGGCTTAGCATTTCTAGCTGCTATAACCGTAACTTGATGGTTTTCAATACTTATCTTTTTATAAAAACCTCGTGAAAGAGCCTCGTATTCTAAAACAGGCAATGTTTCTTGTTTAGCCATTTCTTTTGTTGTTAAACTTTCTTTTTCGGCAATTGCTTTTTGCGAATTGCAACTTGTTAACATAAACAATCCTAAAATAAATGAAGCTAGAGTTTTCATATTGTTTCCTTTTTATGACAACATTGTTTTTGCTTTTTTAACCGCTTCTACAAAGATATCAATTTCTTCTTTAGTATTATAGAACGCAAAACTGGCCCTTATAGTTCCCGGAATATTGAAATATTGCATAATCGGTTGCGCACAATGATGTCCTGTTCGTACTGCTACACCTAACTTATCTACAATCGTGCCAATATCATACGGATGGATTCCTTCGATATTAAATGAAATTACAGATGCTTTATGTTCGCTAGTTCCATAAATACGTAATCCTTCAATTTGAAGCAATTTTTCTGTTGCATAATCCAATAACTCTTGTTCGTAAACAGCAATATTATCAAAACCAACTTCATTCAAATAATCAATGGCTGTTCCCAATACAATTCCTCCGGCAATATTGGGTGTTCCGGCTTCAAATTTATGTGGTAAATCGGCATACGTGGTCTTTTCAAAAGTTACCTCAGCAATCATTTCGCCTCCACCTTGATAAGGCGGTAATTTTCGCAACCATTCTTCTTTACCATACAAAACCCCGATTCCTGTTGGCCCACATACTTTATGTCCTGAAAAAGCGTAAAAGTCACAATCTAAATCCTGAACATCCGGTTTTAAATGTGGTGCCGCTTGTGCGCCGTCAATCAAAACAGCAGCTCCTACTTTATGTGCCTTTTTTATAATTTCTTTGATAGGGTTAACGGTTCCCAAAGCATTTGAAATATGGTTTACAGCAACAACTTTTACATTATCAGAAAGTAGTTTTTCAAATTCTTCAAGGTTCAACTCTCCTTTATCATTCATTGGAATTACGACTAATTTTGCACCGGTACGTTCACAAAGTAGCTGCCAAGGGACAATATTACTGTGGTGTTCTAAATGCGAAACCATAACCTCATCACCTTCTTTTAACAAAGCAGCAAAACCATTGGCTACTAAATTAATTCCAAATGTAGTGCCGGCAGTAAATATAATTTCGTGATTATGTTTGGCATTTACATGCTTTTGAATTGCATTTCGGGACACTTCATAAGCATCTGTTGCCAATTGACTTAATGTATGTACACCACGATGAATATTAGCATTAATTTCTTTATAATATTTTTCAATAGCATCAATAACTACTAAAGGTTTTTGTGCAGTTGCTCCGTTATCGAAATAAACTAAAGGCTTTCCGTTTACTTGTTGGTTAAGAATTGGGAAATCGGCTCTTATTTTTTGAATGTCAATCATGTTGCAAATTTACAACTTGATTGTTTATAATAAGAACAAATAAAGGTTAAAAACAACTCCCCATCAGTTAAATAGTTTTTTATTTAATTAAGTTTTTTCACTAAAAAGTTAATTAAGAATAAAGTTAATTAATATTTTTGGTGATTTTATTAAATTAAAATATATTTGTTTAAGTTTTTTAAAAATTTAAACTATGGAACTATTTGCTTCAGGAAAGTATATAAGCCAAAACTATTATAAGAGTTTTCAACCAAATCTAATTAATAGAAATTGGGTTCTGAATAATATGGATGTTATTCAACTTCTTAGCAAAGCTGATAGACATATTGGTAGATTAGATATGTATTCAGAATATGTAAATATAGATTTATTTATTAAAATGCATATTGCAAAAGAAGCAACTCAATCGTCAAAAATAGAAGGAACACAAACTAATATGGAAGAAGCCTTCTTGAAAAAAGAAGAAATTGCTCTTGAAAAAAGAGATGACTGGGAAGAAGTTCAAAACTATATAAACGCAATGAATGAAGCTGTTAAACTGCTCCAAACTCTTCCATTTTCTTCGAGATTAATAAAACAAACACATAAAATTTTATTACAAGGAGTTAGAGGAGAACATAAATTACCTGGAGAATACAGAACAAGTCAAAATTGGATTGGTGGCGCCAGTATTAATGATGCCGTATTTATTCCTCCAATTCATAATACAATAAATGAATTAATTTCAGATTTAGAACATTTTGCAAATGATGAATTAAATCCATTACCAGATTTGATAAAAATTGCAATTATTCATTATCAATTCGAAACTATTCATCCATTTTTAGACGGAAACGGCAGAGTTGGAAGACTGTTAATAACCTTATACTTGGTAAGCAAAGGTGTTTTAAAACAACCTATTCTTTACTTATCTGACTTTTTTGAAAGGAACCGTATACTATATTATGACAATCTAATGCGAGTCCGTACCCATAACGATATGAATCAATGGCTTAAGTTTTTCTTGACAGGTGTTATTGAAACATCAAAAAAAGGAGTTATAACATTTGATGGTATTTTACAACTTCAAAAGGTTCTCGAAGAAAAACTCAAAACTCTTGGAAATAGAAATGTCGATGCAAGAAAGGTTGTTAACTATCTATATTCTCAACCAATTATTGAAGTAAATAAAGTTGAAGAACTTATAAATAAATCTTCAGTAACTAGTTATAAATTACTAGCAGATTTAGAAAAATTAGATATTATTAAAGAAATTTCAGGTGCTCAAAGAAATAGATTATATGTTTTTAAAGACTATATAGACTTATTCAATAATAATTAAAAAAACCGCTTATAAAAGCGGTTTTTTTATACTACAAATCAAATCCTAGATTAACGCCTAGTTTATTGGCAATAATTTTAGTAATTCTATGTTTTAACTCCGGTAATTTAATGCTTTCAATTACCTCATTTGAAAAAGCGTACATCAATAATGCTCTGGCTTCTTTTTTAGGAATTCCACGTTGTTGCATATAGAACATGGCGCTTTCATCTAACTGTCCGATAGTACATCCGTGCGAACATTTTACATCATCTGCAAAAATCTCCAATTGTGGCTTAGCATTGATTGTGGCTTTATCGCTTAACAAGATATTATTGTTTTGCTGGAAAGCATCGGTTTTTTGAGCTTCCTTTTCTACATATATTTTTCCGTTAAAAACACCTGTAGCACTATCACCGAAGATTCCTTTATAATTCTGATGACTTTCACAATTAGGCTGTGCATGTTGTACCAATGTATAATGGTCTACGTGCTGTTTGTTGCCAATGATTGTAATTCCTTTTAATGTAGAGTCTATTCTTTCTCCCTGATGGTAAAAATTCAAGTTGTTTCTTGTTATATTACCACCAAACGAAAATGTATGAACTGAAACTCTGCTCTCTTGTTTTTGAGCAATATAGGTATTATCAATCAGGCTAGCTGTTTCTACATCATTTTGCAGTTTATAATAATCACAAATCGCTCTTTTCTGTGCAAAAACCTCTGTAACACTATTCGTTAATACCGGATTTTCATTCAAGCTTTGGTGACGTTCAATAATTTGAACATGGGCATTTTCTCCAACAATCACTAAATTTCTCGGCTGCAACATTATGGCCACTTCTGAACCGGTAGAGAAATGAACAATTTCAACCGGTTTATCTGCAATTTTTCCTTTCGGGATATTGATAAAAGCACCTTCCTGAGCAAAAGCTGTATTTAATGTCGTTAAAGATTCTTCCTTACTGGCAATCTGGTTGAAATAGGTATCCAGAATCAGTTTGTATTTAGGTTTGTTCAAAACGGAAGACAACAAACATACGTCGATTCCGTCATGTGTTGTTTGTGACAGAAAAGAACTGAACTTTCCGTCAATAAACACCAATTTATAGGTATCAATATCGTGTAAAAAATATTTTTTTACATCTTTGAACTCAATAGCTGATTCCGATTTTGGGAAAACACTGTAATCATTTTTTAAAACAGCATTTAACGAAGTATATTTCCAAGCTTCTTCTTTTTTAGAAGGGAATCCTTTGGCTTCAAAGTTTTTTATAGCGTGATTTCGTATATCGTGCAGGGAAGAATGATCATCAAACTTTTCTTCAAAAGCAAGATAAGACGAAAGTAATTTTTCTTTTAAATCCATATTCAGTTGAAAGTCGAAAGTTAAAAGTCAAAAGACTATCAAATCCGACATTTATTTTTGTAAATATTTTATAAATCCACCTAATAATTTAGAAATCTCTGTTATCGCAGAAAGTAAACTTTCAAATTCGCTCTCAGTTAAATATTTTAAATCAAAAGCGATATACAATTGCGAACGAACTTCTCCTGCTGATGCCTTTGCTATATGCAAAAAATGAATAAATTCTTTATCCGTATTTCTTTCAAATCCTTCAGCAATATTTGAGGAAATTGAAATAGAAGCTCTTCTAATTTGTCTTGTTAAATCTATATCTTTTTTGAAAGCATCATTATTTGTAATGATATAAACATTCTTATTAAATTCTCTTGATTTTTGCCAAGATATAATTTCTTCAAAAGACTTAAAACTACTCATTTATACTTTCAAACTTTTGACCTTAGACTTTAGACTAACTCATTTTTAATCCAATCGTATCCTTTTTCTTCTAATTCAAGAGCAAGTTCTTTAGTTCCTGACTTCACAATTTTTCCGTCCATTAATACGTGAACAAAATCCGGAACAATATAATCCAGTAAACGTTGGTAGTGTGTAATTACAACTACTGCATTTTCAGGACTTTTTAATTTATTAACACCATTGGCAACAATACGTAAGGCATCAATATCCAATCCGGAATCCGTTTCGTCCAAAATAGCTACTTTAGGTTCTAACATCGCCATTTGGAAAATTTCGTTACGTTTTTTCTCTCCACCTGAAAATCCTTCGTTTAAAGAACGCGACAGAAATTTTTTATCCATTTCTAACAATTCTGATTTTTCACGAATTTTCTTCAACATTTCATTCGCCGGCATTTCTTCCAGTCCTTTTGCTTTTCGCCCTTCATTTATAGCTGTTTTAATGAAATTTGTAACGGAAACTCCCGGAATTTCAACCGGATATTGGAAAGACAAGAAAATACCTTTGTGTGCTCTTTCTTCCGGAGCTAATTCAGAGATATCTTCACCATCAAGGATAATTTCTCCTTCCGTTACTTCATAGTTCTCGTTTCCGGCAATAATAGAAGAAAGTGTAGACTTTCCGGCACCATTTGGTCCCATAATAGCATGCACCTCACCTGCTTTTACCTCTAAATCAATCCCTTTTAATATCTCTTTATCTTCTACTGAAGCGTGTAAATTTTTAATGCTTAACATCGTCATTTGTTAATTTGATGAGTTGTTTTATTTCTTGTTGTCATTTCGACCATCGGGAGAAATCACATGATGAGATTCCTCTTTCATCGGAATGACAGTCTATAATTTATCTAAAATTGTTAACCTACTGAACCTTCTAATGATATTTCTAATAATTTTTGTGCTTCTACAGCAAACTCCATCGGCAATTTGTTCAACACTTCTCTACTAAAACCATTTACAATAAGTGCAATAGCTTTTTCTGTAGGAATTCCTCTTTGATTACAGTAAAACACTTGATCTTCTCCAATTTTTGAAGTTGTAGCCTCATGCTCAATCTGTGCGGTTGAATTTTTACTTTCAATATAAGGAAACGTATGTGCTCCACATTCATTGCCCATTAAAAGCGAATCACATTGCGAAAAGTTTCTGGCATTTTCAGCTCTTGATGAAATTTGTACCAATCCTCTATAACTATTTTGTGATTTTCCAGCAGAAATACCTTTTGAAATAATGGTTGACTTGGTATTTTTACCCAAATGGATCATTTTAGTTCCTGTATCGGCTTGCTGAAAATTATTGGTTACGGCAATTGAGTAAAATTCTCCTACTGAATTATCTCCTTTTAATATACAAGAAGGGTATTTCCAGGTTACCGCTGAACCTGTTTCTACTTGTGTCCAGGAAATTTTAGCATTCTTCTCACACAAACCTCTTTTGGTTACAAAATTGTAAACTCCCCCTTTACCTTCTTTATTTCCCGGATACCAATTTTGAACTGTCGAATATTTTATTTCTGCGTCTTCTAGTGCAATCAATTCTACAACGGCTGCGTGCAATTGGTTTTCATCACGCATAGGAGCTGTACAGCCCTCCAGATACGAAACATAACTTCCTTCGTCGGCAATTACCAATGTACGTTCAAACTGACCTGTTCCGCCTTGATTGATTCGGAAATAGGTCGATAACTCCATCGGACAACGGACTCCTTTAGGAATATAACAAAAACTTCCGTCTGAGAATACTGCTGAATTTAATGCCGCATAGAAATTATCCGTTTTAGGTACTACTGTTCCTAAATATTTTTTTACTAGTTCCGGATGATTTTGAATTGCTTCAGAAATAGAACAGAAGATAATCCCTTTTTCTGCTAATGTTTTTTTGAAAGTTGTAGCTACTGAAACGGAATCCATTACTATATCTACAGCTACTCCGGCTAATTGTTTTTGCTCATCAATCGAAATACCTAATTTCTTGAATGTTTCCAATAATTCGGGATCAACCTCATCTAAACTCTGGTATTTATCCTTTTTCTTAGGTGCAGAATAGTAGGATACTGACTGGAAATCAGGTTTCTCATAATGTACATTTGCCCATTCCGGCTCTGTCATTTCACTCCAAACCCGAAACGCTTTCAAACGCCATTCTGTCATCCATTCCGGCTCATTTTTCTTTTTTGAAATAGCACGAACAATCTCTTCATTTAAACCCGCAGGAAAGGTATCCGATTCTATATCTGTATAAAATCCGTACTCATATTCTTTTGAAGCCAGTTCTTCTTTTAAATGTTCTTCTGTATACTTACTCATAAAGTTAAGTCTAGTAAGACGTATCTTATTTTTTTGTTTTTAATTTAAAGAGAGAAGCTCTCTCCGCATCCACAAGTCCTATTAGCATTAGGATTGTTGAAGACAAAACCTTTTCCGTTTAGTCCTCCCGAATATTCTAATGTTGTCCCTATCAAATACAAAAAACTTTTTTTGTCAACTAAAATCTTAACACCATTATCTTCAAACAACTTATCGTCATCATTTTGAACGGAATCAAATTTCAATTCATAGGACAACCCACTACATCCACCGCTTTTTACTCCTACCCGAATAAAATCTTTAACGGCATCAAAACCATCTTCCTGCATTAATTCAATGGCTTTTTTCTTTGCAGAATCCGACACTTTTATCATACCTTAATTTTGATTTTGTCTAAATTAACTGCAAAGATATGGTTTTTAACACTCATTTCATAACCTCTAACATTTTTATAACTTATAGATTAATAAGATTTCTCTATTAAGTAAAAAAGACATTTTTCAGTCTATTTTTTCTCAAATTGAGAAAAAACGGTTTAAAATTTCGACAATTACAAAAAGGAATCGTTATTTTTAGCTTTTCAAATTAATTCTTTAAAAAACATCTCTGTTTATTATGAAAATTCACGCTATAGAAGCCGGAAACTTTAAGTTAGACGGTGGTGCTATGTTTGGCGTAGTACCCAAAACTATTTGGAACAAAACCAATCCTGCCGATAATAACAACTTAATTGATATAGCTGCTCGATGTATGCTGATTGAAGACGGGAATCGTTTAATTTTAATTGACACCGGAATGGGCAATAAGCAATCTGATAAGTTTTTTGGCTATTACTCACTTTGGGGAGACTTTTCTCTGGAAAAATCTTTAAAAGAAAAAGGGTTTCATCCAAATGACATAACCGATGTTTTTATGACTCACCTGCATTTTGACCACTGTGGCGGAAGTGTGAACTGGAACAAAGACAGAACCGGATATGAAACTGCTTTTAAAAACGCAACTTATTGGAGCAATAAAGATCATTGGCAATGGGCAACCGTTCCGAATGTAAGAGAAAAAGCTTCGTTCTTAAAAGAAAATATTTTACCGATGGAAGAAAGCGGACAGCTTAAATTCATAGAAAAACCAAATGGAGATTATTTGACTGAAAGTCCTCTTGGTTTTGGAATTCTTTTTGTGGATGGACATACCGAAAAACAAATGCTGCCTCATATTCAGTATAAAGGCAAAACTTTAGTATTTTGCGCCGATTTATTAGCAACAGCCGGACACGTTCCTATTCCTTACGTTATGGGATATGACACTCGCCCTTTATTGACTGTAGATGAAAAAGCAAAATTCATGAATAAAGCGGCTGATGAAGACTATTTATTATGGCTGGAACACGATGCACATAACCCGATCATCACTGTCCAACATACTGAAAAAGGAGTTCGCTTAAAAGAAATCATGTCTTGCGAAGAAGTCTTAAAATAGTGTTAACACTGTAACAAATTAAAGTTTTTATATACGTATACCCAATAATTAATGATTTAAGAAATAATGAAAAAAATTAATCCTTTCTATGTTTCTGCTTTACTAGCCCTAGCTCTGGTAAGCTGTGGACCTCAAAAAATGATTTCTACTCCTATAGAAAACGTTGATAATCTTCCGCTTAAAATAACGCCTTTAGCTGAAAAAGATTTAAAAAGATGGAGCGATTTAGACTTGGTAAAAGACACTGTTCCCGGAATGAGTGTTGACCGAGCTTATGCCGAATTGCTTAAAGGAAAAAAAGGAGAAACCGTTATTGTTGGTGTTGTTGATTCGGGTGTAGATATTAACCACGAAGACTTACAAGGAAAAATCTGGACCAATCCAAAAGAAATTGCAGGTAATGGAATTGATGACGACAAAAACGGTTATATCGATGACATCCACGGATGGAACTTTTTAGGTGATGCTGTTAATGAACAATTAGAATTAACCCGCATTGTTAAAAAAGGACCAGGAACACCGGACTATGACAAAGCTAAAACAGAACTTGAAACTCAAATCCAAGAATTACAACCGGCTAAAATGCAATTAGACATGATTCTAAATGCAGAAAAAACAATTGCAGATAAATTAGGTAAAAAAGATTTTACTTTAGCTGAAGTTCAAGGTATTCAAACTACTGATACAGGCGTAACACAGGCAAAAGAAATGTTTTCTGCTATTTTAGCTAAAACAGATAAAGCCACATTTGATAAAGAGATTGAAAAATATAAAGATTATGTATACGGACAATTAAATTACAACTTAAATGTTGAATTTGATGGTCGTTCAATAGTTGGCGATAATCCTGAAGATATTACTGACACTAAATATGGTAACAACAACGTAATTGGTCCGGTTGCTAAAGAAGCAAAACACGGTACTCACGTTGCCGGGATCATTGCTCAGGTTAGAGACAACAATTTAGGTGGTGACGGTGTGGCTACTAATGCTAAAATTATGGCAGTAAGAGCAGTTCCTAATGGTGATGAATATGATAAAGATATTGCTTTAGGTATTCGTTATGCTGTAGACAATGGTGCTAAAGTAATCAATGGTTCATTCGGTAAATATTTTTCACCTCATAAAGAGTGGGTACAAGATGCTTTAAAATATGCTGCAGAAAAAGATGTATTAGTAATTTTTGCTGCCGGTAATGAAGCCTACGACCTAGATGTGATCAATAAATATCCAAGTGATTCATATGACGGAGCACTAGAAATCTCTAATAATGTATTAATCATCGGAGCTTTAAACGTTGAATACGGTTCTAAAATGGTTGCACCTTTCTCAAATTACGGAAAACGCAACGTAGATATTTTTGCTCCGGGTATGAAAATCTATGCTACAACTCCTGAAAACACGTATGAATATTTACAAGGAACATCGATGGCATCACCAAATGTTGCCGGAGTTGCAGCCTTAATCCGTTCTTATTATCCAAAATTAACTGCTGCACAAGTGAAACAAGTAATTATGGAAAGCGGATTATCATTGAAAAATGATATTAAAGTCGGTGAAGATCAACACAAAGCTAATTTTTCTGAAGTTTCTAAAACCGGAAAAATTGTCAATGCCTACAATGCTTTAATCTTAGCTGAAAAAATGTCAAAATAAACATTTGACCAATTCATAAATAAAACCACGAATTCGCAACTAAAGTTTTGTGTTTTCGTGGTTTTTTAGTTACTTGATAAAAATTTAAAAAAAATGAAAAAAATAGCAGTTCTTTCTCTTTTTTCACTTTTAGGCTTTAGCCAAAACAACCCTAATCCGGGTTATTGGCAACAACATGTAGATTACAAAATGGAGGTCGACATGAATGTGAAAAATTTCCAATATAAAGGAACACAAGAATTAGTTTACACCAACAATTCATCTGACACTTTATATCGCGTTTTTTATCACTTGTACCCGAATGCCTTTCAACCGGGAAGCGCAATGGATGCACGTTTACAAAGTATTTCTGATCCTGACAAACGAATGGTAAAAACCTTTAAACAAGCCGATAAAGAGGTTTATGAAAGTAGAATCAGTAAATTACAACCTAATGAAATTGGTTACTTAAAAATTTCCGATTTAAAACAAGATGGTGTAACTGCAGAAACCAAAGAAGAAGGTACTATCTTAGAAGTAAAATTAGTTCAGCCTTTATTGCCTCATCAAAAGACCACTTTTACTTTAGATTTTGACGGGCAAGTTCCTTTACAAGTACGTCGTTCTGGTAGAAATTCTGAAGAAGGTATAGCACTTTCCATGACACAATGGTACCCAAAAATGGCCGAATACGATTTTGAAGGCTGGCATGCTGACCCTTATATCGGAAGAGAATTTCATGGTGTTTGGGGTAATTTTGATGTCAACATCACCATTGATAAGAACTATACGATTGGCGGAACCGGATATTTACAGAACAAAAATGAAATTGGTCACGGTTATGAAGATGAAGGCATAACAGTAAAATATCCTAAAAAGACCAAAACATTAACTTGGCACTTTGTAGCGCCAAATGTACATGATTTTGCTTGGGGTGCTGATAATGAGTATATCCACGACAAAATTATGGGACCTAACAATGTAGAATTGCATTTCTTCTACAAAAACAAGAAAGAAAATCTTGAAAACTGGAAAAAAATGCAGCCTAAAACTGCCGAATTACTAGATTTCTATAACAAATCCGTTGGACCTTATCCTTACAAACAATATTCAGTAGTTCAAGGAGGTGATGGCGGAATGGAATATGCTATGTGTACTTTAATTACCGGAAACAGAAGCTACGGAAGTTTAGTTGGTGTAACTGCTCATGAATTTGCACATTCTTGGTTCCAACACATTTTAGCATCAAACGAAAGCAAACATGAATGGATGGATGAAGGTTTTACTTCTTTCATTTCCGATTTAGCCATGGAACAAGTTTTACCTTCTAAAAAGAAAGAAGGAGAAGACCAAAATCCGTTTCAAAGCGCTTACGGAAACTATCGTTATCTAGTAAAAACAGGCAAAGAGCAACCGTTATCAACCCATGCTGATCGTTACGATTACAATATGGCTTACGGAATTGCAGCTTACAGTAAAGGAGAGATCTTTTTAGCACAATTGGGTTATGTTATCGGAACTGATAATTTAATGAAGACACTAAAACGTTACTATTACGATTATAAATTTACACATCCTACACCTAATGACATCAAACGTTCGGCTGAAAAAGTTTCAGGAGCTATTTTAGACTGGTATCTGGTAGACTGGACACAAACAACTAATACGATTGATTATGCTATTAAATCAGTTGAGGAAGAAAACGGCAAAGCCAAAGTAACATTGGAGCGTATCGGACGCATGCCAATGCCTATTGACTTATTAGTAGTTTATGAAGACGGAACTCAGGAAACCTATTATATTCCAAATACGTTAATGCGTTGGGAAAAAGAAAACCCATATCCTATTGAAAGAACTGTTTTAAAAGGATGGGATTGGGCATTTCCTACTTTCAGTTTCGAAATCCCTAAATTAAAATCCAATATCAAAGCTATTGTAATAGACCCAAGCGGTTTAATGGCCGATGTAGATTTGGACAATAACGTTTATGAGAAAAAATAAGCGAAACAAAATCTAATACCATTAAAAAAAGCGGACTAAAAAGTCCGCTTTTTTTAATTCATTGAATTTATTCTTATACTTGCTTTTACCAAAGCTAAAGCTCTTATCTTACTTATCTCAACTTCCTTATCCTGATGATGCTTATTTTGACTGACTAATTTTACATATTGAGGATTTTCTGCTTTTTGAATATATTTTACCATCACAAATTCTTCTCCACTCATCTCTACACTTAGTAAATACATTTCTCCCCAGAATATTTCATTTTTAATATCATTTATCGCTTTATATAAAACAATGTCACCACTTTTCAACAAAGGATACATACTATCACCCGTTACATAAATAGCTCCATCACATTTTGGCAGGTTAGGAATCGTAATATAATCCAACGGAATATTATTGGCTGATTCTGTAAATAAAGGAACCAATCCCGCAGTTGCTTCTAAATCATATAAAGGTATTTGCTGGTGGTGCATGGCATAGTCTGTTTTTAAAGGAAAAGCCTGAAGCGATTTATCCATTAAAAAATTCTCATCTTTAAGCATAGAACCTTCCCCAGTTAACAACCATGTGGGGTTAAGATCCGTATATAAATTCAATATATTCTCTAATGTATTTGATCCTATATTCTTTCCTTCTTTAACTGCTTTAGAAATACTTCCTCTGCCGGCATTCAAAGCATTTTCAATGGCATAAAAACTTATGCCCTTTTTATCTAAATAAATTCCTAATCGTTCTGAAACCATACTATATAAGATTATTTTTAAACAAAAATACGATTTTTTTCTTAAAATCAAAATAAAAATACGCTTATAGTCAAACATTTAGCTCAAACAGTCTTAAAAAGAAGATTTTTTTCTAATTATTATTTGTATATTTGATTTTAATCTTATATATTTGCATTGTAATTACAAAAACAAAGAATATATTCTTATTATTTAAATCAATTTTTATTTTTAGACGATGAGTAACGAAATTAAAAACACGCTCTTTCGCTTCGTTAGCATGAGAGCTCCTGAATTATCAACTGAGCATGAAGCTAATAAAGGTTTCATTTTACAACCCGAAATAGCCTATGGCGAATTTAATGAGGCAATTGCGAATAAGCTGACCGAAACAACAAAACTGGAAGCGTTGAAAGAGGCGGCTGCAAACTTTAAACCCTTAACAATAGAAGAAATTAAAACTTTAGACAAAAAAGTATATGATTTTTCTATTTGGGTAGCCAAAAACAGAAGCACTATTACGGATGCCGAATTAAATGCTAAAGCAGAAGGCATGCCTTTGTTAACGGACGAAAGCATAAAAGTTATCTGGCAAAATCTTTATTATCAAGTGATCACACAAAAAGATTTTTATGCCAAAGAAACTTTGATGCAATTGCTTTTAGCACAACATATTCTAGTAAACTATGCTTCTTTTAAAATCGAAGATCTACTAAAAGCCAAAGTGATCTTACCTAAAGCATTGTTTATTGAAGATCAAGCTGAAATCGATTTGACAGCTGCTAAAATTGCCGCTCCTACTAATGAAATCAGTATTTCGAATCCGGCTATGCAAAAACTGGAAACAGCCGCAAAATTAAAAGAAGATAATGCCAGCTTACTTAAATTACAGAAAGAATTACAAAAAGCAGAAAAGACATATCGCAAAGAGTACGAAGCGGAATATAAGAAGCAATTAGAGGCGCATGAATTGAAGATCAAACCGCTCTTGGATCAGTACAACAAAGATCTGGAAGCAGCCAGACAAGAATATTGCAGTATTAAAGATCCGAGCATTACGTATGATCCGAATGATCCTTGCCAACAACCTGTTCAAGTGGCTCAGCCAGATCTACCGAAATTTGAATTCAATTTCAGAGATGAGATGGATATGGATTTTCTATCCAACCAATTATCAACTGAAAGTTTTGAAGTTTTAAATACATTGATTGATCCTTCAGCAATAATCAATACCGGAAGAACTGCTGAACAAAGTCGATTATTAGAAGATTTTTCACTAGCTCAGGATTTTAATTCATTTGAAAATACCTATAGTGGTTTACAAGAATTGACCAATGCTAATGACGATCTCATTTCTCAAAATCAAACAGGAAACAATAACACAACAGTTGTAATTGGCGGAACAACAATTGAAACCAATAACAACGCAAGTAATTTGGCTCCGTTTGAATATGAGGTCAAAACAATGGAAAAAAGCAGTCTTTTTAATACAACTAGCCGCATTTTATCTTTAATGATCGGTATTCCCGATCCATCGTGGAGAACCTCAAGTGTTTCTTATAAGATGACACGATTAGATGATTCTGTTATTGAAAAAAACTCTACTATAGTACTCCATTTAGGAGGTTTTGATTGGTTTAATAAATTAAACATGGATGGTATTACCGATGATCTTAAAGAACTATCAGTAACTGTACAGTTTAACAACGGAAGTGAAAAAACATTTGCAATTTCTAGCTTCAAATTAGGTGCTATGAAAAAAGGCTTCTTAATAGATCCGGTTATAGGAACGAGTGGTGATACATCAGGAAGTGCTGTTAGCCCGGATTACACTTTTATTCCAAGCGGATTTGGCATCAAACAATTGGGTATAGCCGATTATAATAAAGTAGAGCAAACCATTCACGGTTATGTAGAAGGTGAAGTTGCCCACATTGAAAACGTTATGGCTCGCGAATACAAAGAAAAAGCAACAAGACGTTTACGAAAAAGTGAAGTTACAGAAACGACTTCTACTGAGACTGAAAAAGAACAATTGACCGATACCTCAACTGTTGATCGTTTTGAAATGCAGAATGAAGTTTCAAATGTTATTGCAAACAGTAAAGACTTCTCTGCGGGAGCAAGTTTCAGTGCTCAATGGGGTTCAAAAAAAATTGGAGGGGCAAGTTTTGGCTTAAACACAAATGCAAACTATGCCACACATAACTCAAAAGAGCAAAGTACGCGTCAGGCAATGACCAATGCTAAAGAGATAACGGAAAGAGCCTTAGACCGCATTGTTACCAAAGTAAAAGAGGAGCGTATTGAGAAAATTGTAGAAGAATTTGAAGAAAACAACACACATGGCTTTGACAATCGTAAAGGAGACAAGCATGTGGTAGGTGTTTACCGTTGGGTAGATAAAGTCTTCAAAAACCAGATTGTTAATTACGGCAAACGCTTAATGTTTGAGTTTATGGTTCCCGAACCGGCAAAATTGCACAAACTGGCCATGGAAACACTAGTAAGTAATAATGCGGCAACTGTAATAGAAAAACCAGAAGATCCTAGAACTTCTACAGGAGCACATAAACTGGAAAATTACTCGCAGCTCAATGATGCAAATTTGAAGTATTGGACTGGAAAATACAATGTGGAATTTGAACCTATGCCAAGTGAATTCCTATCTATTGGTGAATCTTTCAGCATTCTTGGAAACCCTAATGGTGCTAAACTTTCCCATTTTGAATCAAACTCAGGAAATGGTAAAATCAACATTCCGGAAGGATATGTAGCCTACTATGCAAGAGGTATTTTTAATGCCAGTGGTGATGGAGACGGAGGGTCTTTACTATCTCTCTCAATAGGAAATGCTGTAGAAAAATACGAAGGATCATTTCATCGTTACAGCATGAGAATGAACAAGTCAATTAATAATTTTGAGCAAGTTGTTCCAGTATCCTATACATTAGGAAATCACGTAGCAGGTGATATTACAGCTTCTGTTGATTGTAAATTATCGGATTCTCAAAAAACAAAATGGAAAAAAGAAACCTTCAACGCTATTATTAAAGCTTATGAAGATGTTTTAGCCGTTTATAATAACACTCTGGCTGAAAAACAAACAGAAGGTGTTCAAATTTTGGGTACAAATCCATTATTCTATCGCGAAATTGAAAATACTATTTTACGTAAAAACTGTATTTCGTACCTGATCGATCAAACACCGACAGCTAAAAGAACGTATGGTAAAAGCTTCCTGAATGGTGTTAATACATTTGGTGGTAATGAAGTTAATTTGAGCGACAACCTTGATGATTATGCTTCCTTTGTAAAATTTATGGAACAGGCCTTTGAATGGGATATCATGAGTTATAATTTCTATCCGTATTACTGGGCAAACCGTGATGAATGGGTAAAAATGTATCAATACGACCAATCAAACGACTCTGTTTTCAGAGCATTCATGCAAAGTGGTATGGCTCGTGTTATTGTAACCGTTCGTCCGGGCTTTGAAGAAGCCGTACGTTATTACATGCAAACCGGACAAATCTGGAATGGTGGAGAAGTTCCGGTTATCGAAGACGAATTATACTTGTCAATTGTGGACGAACTACGTGCGCCAGAAGGCGAAAAAGTCGGTTTGGCTTGGCCTACACGTGTACCAACGTCTATGACTATTCTACAAGCGGAAAGCATTGGTTTAAAAGTAGATAAAGCTTTACCGTTTAACACGGATGTAACAGACTTTGAAAACCCGGATGAAGTACCGCAGTCGTCACAAATTAATTTTAACGATGCTCAGATAGGCGGTGCGCAAACCGTTGTGAGAACCGCAAGAGTATTCGGTAAAATTGCAGGAAGTAACGGGATCAGTTCTAAAATTCTGTTGAAGAACATTGATGGTTCTATACAAGACCTTACGTATTGTGATGCTAACGGAAACTGGGAATTGAATCATTTACCGGCCGGAAGATATGAATTGTTGTTAGATGCGGAAAATGATTTTAATGAGTCTGAATATACCATCATTTCAGGACAAAAAGCTAATGCAGTTGAATTAGTGGACAATGAGGTTAAAGAATATAACATAGAAATTGAGAAACTTTAATTGAACAAGTTGCTCTAAGCCTTTAATAAGGCTTAGAGCATTCTTTAAATCAAATGATTATGATAGACTTTGAAAAACTTGATGCTGAGAACCAAGCATTACTAAAAAGCTTAAAGCAAAATAATAAATTTCTCTCTTTTGAAAACTTGAATGAAGGTTTTCCCGAGACTGAGACTTTTGATGACATCTCAAGGGAAATCGGATTAAATACTCCATTTGGAAAAAAAAGTAGTCTTTATAAATCTAAGTCTGGTACATTTAGAGCTTATTTAGAGAACAATAATCTTTATACACAAGCTAAAAACAAGTTCAAGGATTTTGAT
This sequence comes from Flavobacterium haoranii, assembly GCA_003246205.1. Taxonomy (GTDB): domain Bacteria; phylum Bacteroidota; class Bacteroidia; order Flavobacteriales; family Flavobacteriaceae; genus Flavobacterium; species Flavobacterium haoranii_A. The sequence goes on from QKBC01000021.1 coordinate 210,802, forward strand.
TTAGAAAGCATTTATATAAATGTAACAGCTACTACTTTTAATAATTCATCCTATTTATGTGAAAAAGGAAACACTATAAAAATTATTCAGCATGTCGGGACAGGAATTGAAAAATATTACAATGAATATTTTAAATCAAATTCTGAAAAATTAAGCACTTATATTGATAATTTTTTATGGTTTCAAGAGGGGGAAAATTCTAATGTTATTACATTTCATTTTTTTGCTTCTAACATTGATATAAAAAATGTAGTTTGTACAATGGGTAGTGATATATTTGATTGTTTAAAACAAAGTACAAATATTAATGCTACTGGCGGATTTACAATTAAAAACGATGAAGATAAATATATAGTAAATCCAAATTTAAAAGATTTTAAAACCCAAATAATAGACAGATTAGATAATTTATATGATAAAGCTAATTTTGAAAACAAATTTAGATTGCCATTTGATTTAATTAGAGAAGCTATTGATAATGAATTTTTAGCTGAAGGAGACTATCAAAGAACAGTTGATTGGTTATTTGAAAAAATTGGTATTACTACTTCTTTCAAAGATTTTGTTAATGATTTTAAAGATACTTCAAAAACAATTAAATCATATAGAATTGATGAAAACCAGTATTTGCCTTTTTTACCCAATTTTGATCCCATTTTTAATGACTCGTTATTAAAAGCATTTGGGATAAATCCAAACGTAGCAATTGAAGAATATTTTAAAGGTGTTTTATATGATGACACAGAAGATATTAAAAAATTTCAGCTACAAGAAAAAGAAGTCAATTGGGTATACGCTTATAATGCTGCATTTTGTGGACTATGGAATGCTTTGGTAGATACAGCAGACGGATTTATTGAAATAATACCAGGTTTGTATAACATTTTTACCGATAGAGCTGCCTTTAAAGAATTTTTACATTTTATAAAAGAATTTTTTGAACAAATAACAGAGCTTTTGGGCAAAATAGAAAAATGGGAATTAGAAAATGCCAGTTACTCCGTATATAGATACGAGTATACAGAGTGTTACGCCATTGGACTTTTAGCAACATTATTTATTCCAATGCCAAAGACCGCAATTGCAGAAAAATTAGGTGCAACTCTAACCAATGCAGCTGCAAAATCAATTGAAGTTGTAAGCGAGTTAACACAGTCTCTTTTAAAATTTATTAAAGCCGAAACGTTAGCTACGGCTTATAAAATGGGATTAAGAGTTGGAAAAGAATCTGAAAATTATATTCTATCATACTACAATTTAGCTTTAACATCTGGTAGTCAACAAACAATTGCTTCACAAATAGAAAAAATAACTCAAACAGGCTTATTACCAATTAGAGAAGCAGTAATAGTAAAAGGCAATCATTTTTATATTATAAATAATTTAATCATAAAGTTTAAAATTAATACTAAAAATATTGATTTAATTGAAGCCAATGGTGATTTGTTTTTCAGATTAGGAGCAGAAGAATTTGTTAATTTCATTGAATTTTTCAAACTTACAGCTGCACAACGACGAATAAAAATTAAAAAAGCTACAAAAGTTTTACGTTTAACAAGTACTGCAAAGTACAATCCTGCCATTGCTAAAGCTAAAGGTTATAATATACCATTAAGTAAAAATGGAATTAGTCCAGATTTTGCAAAAACTCCTTATCTTTATAACAGTAAAAGCATCGTAAAAATTAGAATAACGGGCTCAAGAAGCAAGGATTTTGAGGTCGCCTTTAAAAAAATGGGAATTACAGATAAAAAGACTATTGAAAAAATAGAAAACGAATTTGTCTGGCATCATTTAGATGATCTTAATGAAAATTTAGAATGTACAATGCAATTAGTTGAAAGGAAAGCACACGACGCTACTATTAGACATGTTGGCTCATGCGGACAATCAGAAAAAGTTTTAAATACTAAATATAAACCTTAAGAAAATGATTTTCAGAAACAGTAAAGATAAATTGACTACCGAAGATATTGTTAATTTTGAAAAAAACATTAAATTACAACTGCCTAAAAATTACATTAAAACAATTTTAGAATATAATGGAGGTTTCCCCGAGAAAAGTTTTTTTAGAGGGTTTAAAGTAAATTTTTCTTCAATAAAATATGGAAACTATCCAGTAGAAGAATCTTTCAAAATATTAAATGATGTACTACCAAAGGGTTTTTTATCATTTGCAAACGAAGGAGGCGGTTGGCTATTCTGTTTTAACTTAAATGAGGGTAATGACTATGGCAAAATATATTTATTTCAAAATGATGGAGAATATAATTTATTAGCCAATTCTTTTGAAGAATTTATGGCAGAGTTATCAGACGATCCTGATGCATAATATTTAAAAGCTATTATTTCTAATAGCTTTTTTTGTGCAAATTTAGAATTACTCAAGGATTTTGAAGTCGCCTTTAAAAAAATGGGAATTACAGATAAAAACTTAATTGAAAAAAATAGAAGTAGAATTACAAACCATACTCGACCCTTGCAATGTATGCCAAGGACAAATGGATAAATTTCAAAAACGCTACAATGCCAAAATTAAAAT
>QKBC01000027.1 GCA_003246205.1 Flavobacterium haoranii
ACAGTATCAGGCGGTACTACTCCTTATTTATACTCTTGGAGCAATGGCGATAACACTGCAACAACCAATAACTTGACAGCAGGTTCATATACATATACCATCACGGATGCAAACGGATGTTCAACTACAGGAAGTGTAACCATTACTGAACCTACAGCCTTAGCAAGTGCAATATCCTCTCAAACCAATATGAATTGTAATGGAAGTGCTAACGGAAGTGCTACTGTGACAGTATCAGGCGGTACAGCACCTTATACTTATTTATGGAGTGATGGTCAAGTAACTGCAACAGCAAATAATTTAGTCGCTGGCACATACGTCTACTGGGTTACAGATGCTAATGGATGTGTAAGCTCGAATAATGTAATAATAACTGAACCGACGGCTTTAACAAGTTCTATATCCTCTCAAACAAATGTGGATTGCAATGGAAGCGCAAACGGAAGTACTACTGTAACAGCATCAGGCGGTACAGCACCTTATACTTATTTATGGAGTGATGGTCAAGTAACCGCAACAGCAAATAATTTAGTCGCTGGCACATACGTTTATTGGGTTACAGATGCTAATGGATGTGTAAGCTCGAATAATGTAATAATAACTGAACCGGCGGCTGTAGGTTTACCAACAGTTTCAAATGTGGCTTACTGTTTAAATGAAACGACTTCTTCTTTAACAGCTACTTTAACAGGTACAGGCGCAAGCTTGTTGTGGTATACAACGGCTAACGGAGGAGTGGGTTCTACCACAGCACCTACCCCAAGTTCTTCTACGGCTGGCACCTTTTCTTATTGGGTATCACAAACCAATAGTAATGGATGTGAAGGAGACAGACAACAATTAGATGTTACTGTCACACCTTCTGTACAAATTATTACGCAACCACAAGATCAAACTATTACTGAAACGGATAATTTAATATTTACAGTTACAGAAACTAACGCTACTTCATATCAATGGGAAGTAAGTATGGATAATGGTTCTACCTGGAATACATTAAATGACGCTATTACTAACCCTGATGTTTCCGGATCTACAACAAGCACATTAACTGTTTCAGGAAATAATATGATCATACTTAATGGTTATTTATTTAGAGTAATATTAGGAGGAACTTCACCATGTGGTAACGTAACGTCAAATTCCGCTTTAGCGACAGTTACTCTGAGAGCAAATGACTTCTCTACTGATAATGGAATTAAAATCTATCCTAATCCTTTCCAAAACAAAGTGATCATCGCTTTTGATGAGTCTATCGATGCAGAATTAAAAGTATTTGATGTAAATGGCAGATTATTGAAAGATCAAAAATTAAATGCTACTGAAAATAATATAGATATGAGCAATTTACCTTCAGGACTATATTTATTCCAAATTACATCCGATTCTAAAACAATGATCCAAAAAGTAATTAAGAAGTAATCTTTATTAACTATTTAAAAAAAGAGGCTGCTTAAAAGACAGCCTCTTTTTTATTAAACTTTATTTATTCAAAATCATCATAAAGTCTTCACGGTCAATTTCTACACAGCCTAAAGAGGCTAAATGATCGTTATAAACCTGACAATCTAAGATGCGATAATTAGCTTGCTCTAATTGCTTCGCCAAATGTATAAAAGCTACTTTGCTAGCATTGGAAACTTTGGCAAACATACTTTCGCCACAAAAAACATGACCTAGATCTACACCATACAATCCGCCAACCAACTCATCGTTTTGCCAAACCTCAACACTTTTAGCAAAGCCTAATTCATTGAGTTTGCAATACGCTTCCACCATTTCATCTGTGATCCAAGTTCCCGGTTGATCTTTACGCACTATCTTTTTACAATTGGTAATAACCTCCTGAAAAGCTGTGTTGAATGTTACCTTAAATTTATTTTGGTTCAATACATTACGCATACTTTTTGAAATTTTCAGGTCTTCAAAAAATAAAACCATACGTTCCGGAGGTGACCACCACAAAATAGGCTCATCTTCGTCAAACCAAGGGAAAATTCCGCTCTTATAAGCTAGCAAAAGCCGCTCAGGAGACAAGTCACCTCCAACAGCCACTATCCCTTCATAAGAAGCTTCTTCAACAGGTGGAAAATACAATTCTTTAGTTAAGAAATACAAAATCTTTTTTCTGCAAAGCTAAAAATTTCGCAACATTTTTTGCTGATTTTCATTAAATGTATTAGACTGTTCTTTTAATATATTTATTAAACCCTTTCTTTTCTCACCATATAAACCTTCATCTGAAATCACATCTTTTTGCAGTTTCTCCTGTAGTTCTTTTTCTACTTGAGACTGTGTTATTTCTTGCATTCTGTTGAATTCTAATATATGCAACATACGAGTTTCAAAATCTTCCAGTTTAAAATCATACTCACTTTTAGAAGCTATAAGTTTAACCAAAACCGGAGCTGTTTCGACCGCTAAAAAAAGTAGCATGATAAAAAAAGAAGGCCAAAAAGGCAGTTTTTCCAAAGCATTAATCCGAGCCATCAAACCATCATAATGTTCAATTACAGGTTGCGATTTAACCACTTTTGTCTGCAACTCTGATTGCAGTTGTTTTGATTGCTCTTCTAAGTGTTTAATTTTAGCAGAATTAACAGCCTTTAAAGTATCTAACTCCCTTAAAGCTAAATCGTGTTTTTCTCTTTTTTCTTTATAAACAGGTCCTTTACCGATTTTCTTCGTCCCTGCTGTACCTTCTGCCTCAGTTATATACACTGCATATAAATCGTTAACTTCTTTCTCTTTCTTTGAGATTTCAGATTTTAAACTATCTATGCCAGCTTGATTTTTATCCAAATCTTTTTGAAAGTAATGAACAACCTCATTCTTATGCTGCAAAGCTAATTGGTTTTTTTCCTGTAAAAGGACTGTATCTATCTCTTTTTCGAAAATTTTAAGCTCCAAAGGCTTCGAAATAACAATCGCTATAATAAACGCTAAAATTATACGTGGCGTCGCCTGAAAAAGTTCCCTTTTGAAATTATTCCGTTTCCGGAGTGTTGAAACAATAAACCGATCGAGATTAAAAATAAGCAATCCCCAAACTATTCCGAACCCTACAGCTATGTATCCATTATCAAAAACGGTAAAAAGCGCATAACTTGAAGCAATAAAAGCCATAACCGCCGTAAAGAAAACGGTTCCTCCTATACCTGCATATTTGTTTTGTTCGCCATTACTACAACTGGCAATGACATCTTTGTCCACTCCGGAACAAAGAAGAAAGAATTTTTTAAGCATGATTTTGTTTTTTGATGATGATTGATTACTACTGAAACTCAGTATTGATTAGTACAAAGATAACGCTATTTGTTTCATTAAAATTGCATATTTTTTGAAAATCAACACTTTAGCACTTACCATCAAAAAACAAAAACCCTCACTTTTCAGTAAGGGTTTAAATATTCAAAATTTCGACTTTCTACAAAACGCCAATTAATATCTATAATATTCCGGTTTAAACGGACCTTCAACCGTCACACCAATGTATTTTGCTTGTTCTTGAGATAAAGTTTCAAGCTCTACACCAATTTTTGCCAAGTGTAATCTAGCTACTTTTTCATCTAAATGTTTAGGCAACATATACACTTTATTTTCGTAAGCTTCGCTGTTTGTCCACAACTCAATTTGAGCTAACGTTTGATTAGTAAATGAATTACTCATCACAAAACTTGGGTGACCAGTTGCACAACCTAAGTTTACCAAACGGCCTTCTGCTAAAACGATAATATCTTTTCCGTTGATAGTATATTTATCAACTTGAGGTTTAATTTCATTCTTAGAAGCTCCGTGATTTTTGTTCAACCAAGCCATGTCAATTTCATTATCAAAGTGTCCGATATTACAAACGATAGTTTTATCTTTCATTGCTTCGAAATGACGACCTACTACAATGTCTTTATTTCCTGTTGTTGTAATGATAACATCTGCATTACCCACAACAGTATCTAAACGTTTTACTTCGTAACCGTCCATTGCTGCTTGTAAAGCACAAATAGGATCAATTTCAGTAACTGTTACAATAGAACCTGCTCCACGGAAAGAAGCTGCAGTACCTTTACCCACATCACCATAACCACAAACTATGACTCTTTTACCCGCCAACATAACGTCAGTTGCACGACGGATAGCATCAACTGCTGATTCTCTACATCCGTATTTGTTATCAAACTTAGATTTTGTAACGGAATCATTTACATTGATTGCCGGAATGTGTAATGTTCCGTTTTCCATTCTTTCATACAAACGGTGAACACCTGTTGTAGTCTCTTCAGACAAACCTTTGATCTCTTCGATTAATTCTGGATAACGGTCAAAAACCATATTAGTCAAATCACCTCCATCATCTAAGATCATGTTTAATGGTTTTCTCTCTTCCCCGAAGAATAAAGTTTGCTCAATACACCAGTCAAATTCTTCTTCGTTCATACCTTTCCAGGCATAAACCGGGATTCCTGCAGCAGCAATAGCAGCAGCAGCATGATCTTGTGTTGAAAAAATATTACATGAACTCCAAGTTACATCAGCACCCAAAGCTACTAAAGTTTCTATTAAAACAGCCGTTTGAATGGTCATGTGTAAACAACCAGCAATACGCGCTCCTTTTAAGGGTTGGCTCTCTCCATATTCTGCACGTAACGCCATTAATCCAGGCATTTCCGCTTCTGCTAACTCAATTTCTTTTCTTCCCCATGCAGCTAAAGAAATATCTTTAACTTTGTAAGGAACGTAAGGGATGGTTTTTGTACTCATCTATGTATATATTTGTTTTTTTATTAGAAAGTGCAAATTTAAGCATTTCCTTTTTATTTCATAAATTAATTCGCGTATTTTGCGAAATGCTTACATCATTAAGCATTTGAAAAACAATAAAATACCTAATGCCTTTTTACAGATCTATCATAATAAATGAAACCACTACTGCTTATTTTTGGAAAATAACAGAAGATTTCAATATGCTTTTCAGATTGGCAAAGTTGAAAGACATCTCGTTAGCACGATTGGAGAAAATGAAATCTGAAAGCCATCAAAAAGGTTTTTTAGCCGTTAGAATGTTACTGCAATACATCGGTTATTCTGATTTTGATTTGTATTACGACGAATTCGGGAAACCTCATTTAAAAACAGAAGAAAAAGGCATAAAAGAAGAATTACACATTTCTATTTCTCATTCATTTGATTTTTCCAGTATCTGCATCAGCAAGAGTAAACCTGTTGGAATAGACATAGAAATTGTAAAACCTAAGATTTTAAAGATTGCACCCCGCTTTATGGATGTTAACCACCTAAAAGAATTATCAGAAACAGATAAAATTCAGAAGGCAACAATCATTTGGGGAATAAAAGAATCTATTTTTAAAATTAAAAACGAAAAGGGAATTAGCTTTCCTAACCATATTTTTGAAAGTCCGTTTTGTTCCATTACTGAAACTAACTGTACTGCAGAACTTCGGTTCAATAATATAAAAGAAGAATTCCATATTCAATATTATCAGTTAGAAGATTATATCTTTGTATGCGCTTTACCTAAATAAGTAATGAGTATTTATCAAAACATCATACAATCCTTAAAGGAGCATAAGAAACTTTTAGCTATTCTGATAGATCCTGAAAAAGTCGATTTACAACATATCCCTCAATTGGTTCCACAAATAAAAAAGTCTCCTGCAACTCATATTTTTGTTGGAGGAAGCACCTTTGAAGGAAAAAATCTGGACAATTTAATAGCCGGGCTAAAAAGCCATTGCGATTTACCTATATTGTTATTTCCGGGCGGATTTCAACAAATCTCAGCTCAAGCTGACGGTATTTTATTCTTAAGCTTGCTTTCAGGAAGAAATCCTGATTATTTAATTGAACATCAGGTAAAATCAGTTCCTTATTTAGAGCAAACCCAACTAGAAGTTATCCCGACCGGTTATTTACTGATTGAAAGCGGAAAAGAAACAGCAGTTGCAAGAGTAAGCCAAACACAGCCGCTAAGCAGAGAAAATATTGATTATGTTTGCCAAACAGCGAAAGCAGGAGAATATTTAGGCAAAAAGCTTATCTATCTGGAAGCCGGAAGCGGTGCCGAACTAGCCATTCCGCTAGAAATGATCCGAAAAGTAAAAGCTACACTTTCTATTCCTTTAATTGTGGGCGGAGGCATTCGCTCTAAAAAAGCTATTGACGAAGCTTTCTCTGCCGGAGCCGACATGGTTGTTATCGGAACTGCATTTGAAAACGATAATACTTTTTTCAATGTTTGAAACACTATTTGAACCCTATCAATATTACGCTACAGAAGATATTATTTTAGAAGTCATTGCTATCTTTTTTGGCTTACTTAGTGTTTTTTTAGCTAAAAAAAATCATGTAGGCGTTTATCCAACCGGACTAATCAGTACAATTCTATATGTCTATTTACTTTGGCAATGGGGATTAATTGGCGACATGCTTATCAACTTTTATTATACCACCATGAGTATTTATGGTTGGATTTTATGGACTCAAAAACATGGAGAAGAATACGATTATCCTATTAGCGAAATGAGTCGTTCTGACTTTCATAAATCTATCGTTATATTTCTATTAACTTGCATTTTCGTTATTGTCATTTACAATTTATTTAATAAATTTACGAATTGGACAGCCTATGTTGATACATTCACAACAGGTCTTTTCTTCGTTGGAATGTGGCTCATGGCAAAACGTAAGGTAGAAAATTGGATCTTGTGGATCATTGGTGATTTTATTTCGATTCCGTTGTATTATTACAAAGGATATACGTTAACAAGTATACAATATCTGATTTTCACGATTATAGCAATTTATGCGTATAAAGAATGGAAGAATTATTTACCCCAAAAGATATAGAATTACTTAACGAAAAAGGCATCTCTATTGAAAAAATCAACCAACAGATAGAGTATTTTATTTATGGGATTTCTAAAATAAATTTGGTTAAGCCTGCTACTCCGGAATCCGGCATTTGGATTCTTTCCCAAGAAGACCGTCAAAAATACAGTACTCTTTTTGACACCAATAAAAGTCAAAAAAGTATTTTAAAATTCGTTCCGGCATCAGGAGCAGCCAGTAGAATGTTCAAATTTTTATTGGAATTTCTAAACAATTTTAAAAGAGGCAATGAGACTGTTAATGCTTATATTAACCGAACCAAATGCACTGAACTATCTGTTTTTTTGGTCGGGCTTAAACGATTTCCTTTTTACAGAGACCTAAAAACAAGAGTTCGCGAACTTTATCCTGATTTCATACAACTGGAAAATGACGAAAAAAATTACTATTTAATAAGAACATTATTAGATAAAAACGAATTTGATTTTGCCAGTAAAGCAAAAGGTGTCTTACCATTTCACGCAAAAGAAGAGAGAAATATAACTCCAATTGAAGAACACTTAAGAGAAACCCTTTTTTATCAAACAGAAAACCAAAAAGCTCAGGTTCATTTTACCATTTCAGAAGAACACCTTAATAGTTTTCATTCGGTTTGTAATCAATATCCGGATATTGATACTTCTTTTTCTTTTCAATGTGAGTCAACCGACACTATTGCCGTAACGCCTGAAAATCTACCGTTTCGAGATGAAAACAACAATTTATTTTTCAGACCTGGTGGCCACGGAGCACTTATTAAAAATTTGAATAATTTAGAAGCCGACGTCATTTTCATTAAAAACATTGATAACGTTTCCCAAAATCATATCATTCCTATTTTTGAATACAAAAAAGTACTTGGCGGCGTATTGTTAGAATTACAAGACCAAACTTTTCGCTATCTGGAAAAACTAGAAGATCAATTCATTTCAAAAGAACTGATTAATGAAATTACTGATTTTGCCACTCAAAAGCTAAATATCGTTCTGCCTAAAGATTTTTATAAGTACCAAACACAATATAAAGTCGAAACGCTGCAATCTTTTCTTAACAGACCGATTCGCATCTGTGGGATGGTAAAAAACGAAGGAGAACCAGGCGGAGGACCGTTTTGGATTAAAAATGAAGAAGGCGAAATTTCTCTTCAAATAGTTGAAAGTTCTCAGATTGATTTTAGCAGCCCTAAACAACTTGCTATTGCACAACAGGCTACTCATTTTAATCCGGTGGATATTGTTTGTGGTATCAAAAATTATAAAGGCGAGAAATTCGATTTGACACAATTTGTAGACCACAGTACTGGTTTCATTGTTGAAAAAAACAAAGACGGAAAACCTATAAAATCATACGAATTACCCGGATTATGGAACGGTGCTATGGCAGGATGGATTTCCATTTTTGTAGAGGTTCCGTTGGTTACTTTTAATCCGGTAAAAACTATAAATGATTTATTGAAACCGGCTCACCAACCTGAAAATGAATAAAGAGCGAATTCAAAAAGAGTTACAATACAAAGCTGTAAAAAGTAGTGGCGCCGGAGGTCAAAATGTAAATAAAGTAGCTACAAAAGTTATTTTGAATTTTGATCTACCAAATTCTTCAGGACTTACTCAGGAAGAAAAAACATTACTTCACGAAAAATTAGCCACAAAAATATCTCAGGAAGGAATTTTAATTTTATCCTGCGATGAAGACAGAAGCCAACTTAAAAACAAAGGAATTGTTACTCTTCGATTTTGGGAATTACTGTCTCGCAATCTAAAAAAACCCAAAGTCAGAAAAGCGACTAAGACACCTCGGTCAGCTCAAGAAAAAAGGCTTCAGTCTAAAAAGAAATCATCTGAAATTAAGGCAAACCGAAAGAAGCCGAACTTTTAGGCTTATAAACTTGGAACTTTAGACGAAAGAATTATATCTTTGCGTCGTCTCAAAGGGGTGCTCAAAATAAAGAGCTGAGATCATACCCGTAGAACCTGGAACAGGTAATGCTGTTTAGGGAAAGCTGAGCATTGAGAAAGTGTATTTACATTTTACAGAAAAATGTGCGGGCGCGCAGGCTCATTTTTCACTTTATGCAATCAGCTAGAGTATCAATTTTTAATAATAACCCAAGAGTAATTACCCCTTTTATTCGTAAATTTTAATTACGGATGAAATTATTATTCACAAAAAGTGCCAAGCACAAAGTCACTAACCTTAAAACTCTTTTGAGTTTAACTGCTGTTCTTGCATCTTCAGTTTCCTTTTCACAGGAAATAGCAAAAGACACAACGAAAGTTACCGATCTAAAGGAAGTAACGGTTTCAGCTGTTAGAGCAAAAGACAAAAACCCGATTACTTTTACAAACGTTTCTGCAGAAGAAATCGAATCAAAGAACTTAGGACAAGACATTCCTATCCTGTTAAACTATTTACCGTCAGTAGTCACTACAACCGATGCCGGAAACGGAGTAGGTTACACCGCCATGAGAGTTCGCGGGTCTGATGGTTCCCGAATCAATGTAACCCTGAATGGAATCCCGTTTAATGACAGTGAAAGTCAAGGATCATTTTTTGTTGACTTACCTGATTTTGCCTCTTCTTTAGAAAGTGTGCAGTTGCAAAGAGGTGTAGGAACTTCTACAAACGGAGCCGGAGCTTTTGGAGCCAGTCTGAATATGCAAACCAAAGGCTATCAAGAAAAAGCACATGCAGAGATTGCTAATTCAGTAGGATCGTTCGGAACACAAAAACACACCTTATCTTTCGGAACAGGATTACACAACAACTTTGAAATTAACGGACGTGTTTCACAAATTGAATCCGATGGTTATGTCGACCGCGGATCTTCTAATATGTTCGGATACCTTTTCAATGTCAATTATGTAAAAGAAAATACTTTAATTAAATTGATTGCCTTTGGCGGAAAAGAAAAAACCTATCAGGCATGGTGGGGACAAGATACTGCAGCAATTGATGGATTGCGCTCTACCAATCCTAATTATGATTTTGGCAGAAAGTTTAATGTTTCTGGAATTATGATGAATGATGCCGGAGAAATTACCGGTTATTATAACGACCAAACGGATAATTATTGGCAAAATCATTTTCAATTGCATTGGTCTGAAAAATGGTCTGAAAAATGGAATTCTAATGTTGCTTTACATTACACCAAAGGGAAAGGCTATTATGAAGAATACATAGACAACTATTACTATTCTAATATTCTGTTTGAAGACGATTCTTATCTATCTTTCTTTGGCTTAGACGATATCACTGTAAACGGAAACACAATTTCGTCAATGAACTATATCAGAAAGAGATGGTTAGACAACGATTTCTTCGGAGCTACTTTTTCTGCCAATTATAAAACGGCTAAAACAGACATTTTATTAGGCGGAGCTGCCAATCGTTACTTAGGAAAACATTACGGAGATGTTGTTTGGACTCAATATGAAATTCCTAATTTAGGACGTTACTATAACAATTATGGAAACAAAGACGATGTCAATTTCTACGCTAAGGCTTCACAGCAATTTAATAAACTAAACGTTTTCATAGATCTACAATATCGTTACGTCAATTACCAGGCTACTTCTTACAAATTTGCCGATGTTAATGATACATTCCATTTCTTTAATCCGAAAGTTGGTTTGAACTATCAATTAAACATTAAAAATGCTTTCTATGGTTTTGCCGGAGTAGCTAATAAAGAACCCCGAAGAAGTGATTACGAAGATGAAAATATCAAACCGGAACGCTTATATGATTTCGAATTAGGCTGGAAACACAACAGTTCCAAGTTCAGAGTATCGGCTAACGGATTTTTCATGTATTATCTTGACCAATTAGTTATGACAGGTGCTTTAAGTGATACCGGCTCTCCTATTTTCACCAATTCAGGAAAAAGTTACCGTCTAGGAGCCGAAGTGGAATCAGTTGTAAAAATCACTGATAAATTCAATGTTCAGGCTAATGCTACTTTAAGCGAAAACAGAAATATTGATTTCTATTTTCAACGAGATGGTGAATTAAAGAATTTAGGCAATACCACCATTGCCTTCTCTCCAAAAATCGTATCAGCAGGAGCACTGAATTATTTACCTGTTCAAAATTTACAATTGACTCTTTTAGGTAAATACGTAGGAAAACAATACATGGGAAATATAGATTCAGAAGCTTCAACATTAAAAGCCTACGGAACACTTGATTTCAATGCTGTTTATGAATGGAAAATAAACAAAGGTTTAAAATCGATTGTTTTTACAGCACTTATCAATAACATATTGAATTCAAAATATAGTTCTAACGGCTACTTTTATACGTATGATGATGACTGGTCTAATCCGGGAAGTGTAACTACCATTGAAGGCGCGGGCTATTATCCTCAAGCCGGAATCAATGGATTAGTTGGTGTTACGCTTAAATTTTAAAAGGCAACACAAAAAAGGCTGTTAATCAACAGCCTTTTTTTATTAATTATAAACTCTAATACTATATTGGTCTAATACCTCAACCCTATATTGTTTCATTGGATATTCTTTTCCTTCTGCCTGACCAGTGAACAAACTGTATTGCGCATCATCACAAGGACAAATAGCTTTAATACCATCTAAATCCATAGTCGAGCAGCTACTTAATGCCTGATTAGGACACGCCGCATCAAAAGCCACATATCCGGAACCGGTATTAAAAACAAAAATTCCTCTTACTCCTTCAGAACCGGTAAAGACATAAACTGCATTTGTCGGATACAACAAAGGATTATATTGTGGAAGTGATAAGTTCAATGTTGTTGAAAAACTATAATTAGGCAAATAAGGATTAGAATTTTTAAAACTGTCTTTTGTACAAGACAACACTAAAAAAACAGAAAACAGCAGCAACAGACCTTTCTTCATAAATAATAAAAATATTAGTTTTTTCTATGAAACAAATTTAATTTAAATATCCTTGTCTTACGTTAAGATTAACATTAATATTAAAAAATTCACTATATTTGCGTAAAAGAATCCCATAAATGGGATTCTTTCTATTTATATAAACATGACGTTATGAGTAAAGTATCTTATTATACAGCAGAAGGATTAAAAAAATTAAAGGACGAATTAGAATATTTAAAAGGCGTAGAACGCCCTAAGGCTTCTGATGCTATTGCTGAAGCACGCGATAAAGGTGATTTATCTGAAAATGCAGAATACGATGCTGCAAAAGAGGCACAAGGTTTGTTAGAAATGAAAATTGCTAAAATGGAAGAACTTTTAGCTAATGCCCGATTAATTGATGAATCGCAATTGGATATTTCAAAAGTTTTAGTGCTTTCAACCGTTAAAATTAAGAACCAGGCTAATGGCATGGAAATGAAATATACTTTAGTAGCAGAAAGTGAAGCTGATTTGAAAACCGGTAAAATTTCTGTAACTTCACCTATCGGAAAAGGTTTGCTTGGCAAAAAAGTTGGCGAAGTCGCTGAAGTTCAAGTTCCTAACGGAACTTTAAAATTTGAAGTTTTAGAAATCACACGAGATTAATTAACCGATACAAATATGGCTTCTATATTCACTAAAATAATAAACGGTGAGATTCCGTGCTATAAAGTTGCAGAAGACGACAATTATTTAGCTTTTTTAGATATCAATCCTAATACTCAAGGACATACATTATGTATCCCGAAACAAGAGGTGGATAAGATTTTTGATATGGAAGAAGAGCATTACATGGGATTAATGGCTTTTTCCAGAAAAGTTGCTTTAGCGCTTGAAAAGACCGTTCCTTGTAAACGCATTGGAGTTGCAGTTGTAGGGTTAGAAGTTCCGCATGTACATGTTCATTTAATTCCTTTACATGATATGGATGATATGCGTTTTCAAAGAAAAGTCAGTTTAACAAAAGAAGAATTTGAAGATTTAGCTGCTAAAATAAATGCTAACTTATAAATATTCATCATAAAAGACATAGAAAGCCCCGCAAAATTGCGGGGCTTTCTTATTGATCCGCTTTCTTCAAACTTACTTGTATGGTAGTTCCTTTTCCTATTTCTGAATGTAGCACTTTTATTTTTCCTTTATGATAATCTTCTACAATTCGTTTCGTAAGTGACAAACCAAGTCCCCAACCTCTTTTTTTAGTAGTGAAACCAGGCTCAAAAATCTTTTGAAACTGATTTTTAGGAATTCCTTTTCCAGTGTCACTAACCTTAATATGTACGTAATGGGGTAAATCTTCAACCTCAACATGAAGTTCTCCTTTTCCTTTCATAGCATCAATAGCATTCTTAACCAAATTCTCAATTGTCCAACTATGCAATGCCGAATTAATATTTACAAAAATTGGATAGTCAGGAGCATCAAAACTAAACTGTACTTGCTTAGATGCTCGCGATTTTAAATATTCAAAAGAAGATTGTGTTTCAGCAATAATATCTAAACGTTCTAAAACCGGCTCACTTCCAATTTTTGAAAACCTTTCGGTTATAGTCTGTAGGCGATTAACATCCTTTTCCACTTCACCAACAATATCTTCACTTATATTTTCAGTTTTTAGAATTTCAACCCACCCGATTAAAGATGAAAGTGGCGTTCCGATTTGATGTGCTGTTTCTTTAGCCATACCAGCCCAAAGTTTATTCTGGCTTGCCATTTTAGTAGCTCTGTAAAAATTATAAACTACGGCTCCAAACAAAAAAATGATTAACAATAGCGCAATAGGATAATATTTTAATTTATTTAACAAAGGTGAATTCCCATAGTATACTAACTGATAATTCTTTGTCGAAAGCTCCATTTTTATCGGCTGATTTTCCGATTTCATCCGATCTAAATACAATTTCAATTCCGTTGTATCATTAGGTCTTGAAAGTGCTATATTATCAAAATTGAGTATTCTATCCGTTGTATCCGTAACAATCATAGGGATTGTATTGTTCTTACTAATTACCTGAAAAGGCAATTCCACATCGGTATATTCATTAGCATTTGCCAATGTTTTTTGGGCTGTTGCCCAAAGTTCCATCCGTACTCGCTCTTCATTTTTAAAAATCTGGAAAAAATTATAGGTATTCCAAACAATGAGAACAACAATAAAAAAAGACGCCAGGATGATAAACCAACGGCTAATATTTCGTTTGTCCGTAAATTGCATAATGACTATTTGCTAGTAAAAATACTAATTTCAAAAACAAGTACAACTTCATCCGTTTTTTATTCCTAATTCACTTAATATTTTACAGCATTCCTTTATCTATTTCGGTTCATAAAGAATGGAAACATCAGTCATAAATTACCCTTAAAGTTTTTAACAAATAACTATCTTTGTACAAAACTAAAAAACATGCTGACCATAAATCCTAAAGAAGTTGCTCCGGCTAAATTGCAAGGCTACTTACAAGGCGCCGTGGGTCCCAGACCTATCGCTTTTGCCAGTACGGTTGATACAAACGGAACACCTAATTTATCACCTTTTAGCTTTTTCAATATTTTCAGTTCAAACCCGCCAATCTTAGTTTTTTCACCGGCAAGAAGAGTACGGAACAACACTGTAAAGCACACTTTAACCAATTGTGAAACAACCAAAGAAGTCGTAATCAATATTGTAAACTATGACATTGTACAACAAATGTCACTTTCCAGTACAGAATATCCGGATGGTGTTAACGAATTTGAAAAATCAGGACTAACAATGTTAGCTTCTGATATGGTGAAGCCTTTTCGCGTAGCCGAAAGTCCGGTTCAATTTGAATGCAAAGTAAACGAAATTGTCGCTTTAGGAACTGAAGGAGGCGCCGGAAATTTAGTAATTTGTGAGGTTATAAAAATCCATATTAACGAAGCTGTTTTAGATGAAAACGGAGGAATAGACCAACACAAAATTGATTTAGTTGCCCGAATGGGCGGTAATTGGTATACAAGGGCCAATATGGGAATGTTTGAAGTTGAAAAGCCTTTAACCACTTTAGGAATCGGTGTAGACAACATTCCTGATTTCATCAAAGAAAGTAATGTTTTTGATGGAAATGATTTAGGGAAACTAGGAAATATTGAATCCATTCCTACAGAAGAAGAAATTACTATATTTGTAAAAGAAGATTTTTCGGTAAAAGCTGTTTTAAGTTCAGATGATACGTTAAAACAAATGCAATTAGCCAAAGATCTATTAGATAAAAATGAAGTTTTAAAAGCTTGGAAAGTACTTTTAGCAAAAAAATAAATTATTTAGAACATGGAAGTAATAGGGAGAATTAAAGTAATTAATCCGGTACAACAAATTAGTGCCACTTTTAAAAAAAGAGAATTAGTTGTAACTACAGAAGAGCAATATCCTCAACATATTTTGATTGAGTTTACACAAGACAAAACGGATATTTTAGATCAATTTAATTTAGGTGATCAAGTAAAAGTATCTATCAATTTAAGAGGAAGAGAATGGGTTAATCCACAAGGAGAAACCCGATATTTTAATTCTATTCAAGGTTGGAGAATTGAGAAGATCATGGCTGAAGCTCCTGCTCAAGGTCAAGGAATGCCAACTATGCCTCCGGCAGATGCCTTTGAACCGGCAACGAACTTTAATGAAGAAGAACACGACGATTTACCTTTTTAATCAGAAAGTAATCTATAAAAAAAGCCACTCAATGAGTGGCTTTTTTATTAACGCATTTTTATTTACGGTAAAAATGAATATCCGTTTCTGGTTTTCCATAAAAAGTATTTTTCAAATAATACTTTATTGAAATCATAAATCACATTTGGAATCATAATAGCAAAACTTCTTGGTTTAAAAAGCTTGTCTGATACAATAATCACTTCTTTTTTTCCGGCATCCATGATACACAAACCCGGAATTTTACCCCAAGGTTTTTCTTTTAATTTAGTTTCACCTCTGGAAACCCGTAAAATATTTTCAGCTACTACTTTTCCTGTTTCATCTGATGGATAACCGGTTTTCGGAGCTGAAAAAGGCACTGCTTTTGGTGTAAATGGCAACGGCACATTTACTGCAATTCCGGCAGTCCAAATATTCGGATAATCCGGATGTCTATAATCGTCACCTGCGGGAACATATCCAGCTGCATTAGCATGAAGCTCAGGAGAATTGGTAACAAAATCTACTCCAATGAACGGAGGCATCAACATCGTAAATTTAGTTGGCAACACCTCTCCGTTAGTTAGAACAACTTTATCTTTCTCCATTTCTTTTATCCCAACCTGAGTTCTGAAATGTATGTTGAACATTTTCATAAAACCTGTCAGCATAGATTCAGCTAAAGGCATTCCGTCAATTCCGAAGTGTCCCAGATAATCTTCGGGTGTAATCCAATATAGATCTACTTTTTTACGAATTTTTTGATCGCGAAGCCATTTTTCGATATTGAATAAAAATTCATAAGCGGCTCCCATACATCCGGCATTTTGAGTAGCTCCAACAACTATTGGTCCCGGATCTTTTTTAAACTCTTCCAATGCTTTACGAATTTTCATAGCTCCATTTGGCGTTCCCACATAATGAGCATACTCTGCCACACCCGGAGCCACGTCATATTTCACTTTTGGACCGGTTGCAATAACTAAATGATCATATTTGAATTCACCTTTATCAGTATAAACCACTTGTGTTTTAGGATCCACTTTCAACGCTTCGGCATTTACAAAATCAACTCCTTTTTTTTGAAGAATTCCATCCTTTCTGAAAGAAATATCTTTGATCTCTCTTCTTCCGAACGGTACCCAAATAAGTGATGGAATAAATAAAAAAAGCGGAGATTTATCAATCAAAATGACTTTGTGAGCATCTTTGCCTTTTCGTTTAATTTCGAGGGCAGCTGTCATTCCGGCGAAGTTCCCTCCTATTACTACTGTAGTTGTCATGATATCAATGTTTTTAGTTTTGTTACTTAAAGTTAGACCTTAAAAACGACCCCTACCGCCACTTTTGTTACATAAAAAAGGTCGATTTTACTGTGAAATTTCGTTTTGAAGTTTTCTCGTTAAACTCGAAAACACCAAATCATACGAGTGCCAAATCATCTTTACAACCTCCTTATCTTCAACATCTTGATTTACCAAAACGGTATTCCAATGCTTTTTACTCATGTGATATCCGGGTTGCACTGCTTGATATCGGGCTCTTAATTCTAAAGCCTCATCAGGATCGCATTTTAAATTTAAAGAAGGTGTTCCTTTTTCCCAATCAGTTAACGAAGTTAAACAGAACATTTTTCCACCTACTTTAAACACTAAAGTATCTTCGTCAAAAGGAAAATGCTCGGTTACTCCTTTCTTAGACAAACAAAGCTCGTACAATTGCTGAATATTCATATCTTTCCTATATTGCCTAAGTGTGTGAATTTGAAACCTTTTTCATATTTCAGTCCATACCCGAAAACTCGATCCATTGAAGCATGAGAAAACAATATAATTCCAATAATTTGGAGTACTTGTAAGTGAAAATACACTCCTAATCCATAGATACAGAGCGCCAATCCTTTATGATGAACAACATTATATACAAATGCTCCGACTTTACTATTTACAACATATCCTATCATACCAATATCCGGCAGTAGAATCAATGCAAAAAACCACCAAGCAGGAATCGTAAGCTGATAAAAAACAACAAATCCTGCTATAAACATAGCTAATTCTTCTAGTTGTAAAATCTTTTTCATACATCAAAATTTTAACTATTAGTCTTCACTATGACTCAATTGTTACTCCATTTTATACAAAACCGGCTTACTAGGACTAGCATCATTTTCAAATGACGCAATTTGTACGTTTAGTAAATAACTTCCGTCTTTAATTGCATTATCAACGAAAATCATTTCGGTAATCGTACAATCTAAACGGGCATTTTTATTCAAATGTTCAATATCTTTTACATTCCAAAACGCTTTGTGTGCCAATAATTTCCCTTCGTCATGTTCCTTATCTACACTCGGTAAATCAATCAATAAATGTTTGATATCCATTTCTCTAATGTAAGTCGCTGCTTTCTCTGACAAATAAGGTGGATTTGAATTAGAATAGTTTTTATGTTTTTTCTCCGCTAAATTAGGCAACGTTCTGATGATTAGAGCTTCAATTTGATGAAGTGATTTCTCGACTCCGCCCGACGTGACAATAGAAGATTCTATCTGTTCTTTCGTTATCACTAAATCTTCGCCTACAGAAATCGGCTCAACGGAAATCAGTTCTGCCAGAAAGAAAAACGTTTTTAAATGCTGATTAACACTGTAAAATTCTTTAGTAATATGTCCCAAACATTCGGTGTGTGTTCCGTGTGCATGCGGATTAAAGAAAATATTATTGAAATTGGTTGACGATTTTCCTTCGGAAACTTTCCCTATCCAATCCCCCATTTTCACGGGTTCTATTTCCGGCTCTTTCTGGTACCAGGCAATAGGATTTTTAGTATCATTTGTTATGGGTAAAGAAATATCGATTGGTTTTGATAAATCAACTGTAAAATTTTGATCTTTATACTGTACAACTGCTTTCAATTTAGCTTGATTTTACTTCAAATTTAGCAAAAGATCTTCACTCCTTGCTACATTTAAAAATAAAGTTAGGTATTTAAAAGATTAAATTGATCATTTTTAAGTATAAAAAGTCCGGGTTATATTTTAATTCTCCTATTTAGGAATTTAGATATTAATCAATTCTTAGATTTTCTGATTGATTTGCTTAGTGCAAAAGCTTTTAATCTATCCAAAATAAATCGCTTGTTATTCCATCTGTCAGAAATTTACCCTTTTGAGTAGTTTTTAAGTTCTCGACTCCGCTCGAACTGACAATTTCTAAAAATTCGTTTTTCAAAAATTTTTCAGCATTTTGGATTAGATAATCATAATATCTTATCCCAAAATCAGTTTTTACTTTTTCAAGCGAAACGCCCCAAATAGTTCGCAATCCGGTCATAATGTACTCATTATAACGATCAGTCACCGTTAAGATCTCTACTTCAGAAGGTAATCTACTTTCCTGAATAGATTTTATATATAAGGTATTGTTAGCAACATTCCAACTTCGTTGTATTCCATTAAAACTATGCGCTGAAGGTCCGATTCCTATATATTTTTTACCCAACCAATAGCCTGAATTGTTTTTGGAAAAATAGTTCGGTTTACCAAAATTGGACAATTCATAATGTACAAATCCGGCTTCTTGTAACCGGTTGACCAACAAATGAAAATGTTCATTAGCGACCTCATCTTCCGGAGCTTGAATTGTTCCTTTCTTGATGAATGAATCCAAAGCCGTTTTGGGCTCAACTGTCAATGCATAACTCGAAATATGAGGGATCCCGAAAGATAAAGCGGTTTCAATATTTTGTAACCAACGTTCGTTTGTCATTCCTGGAATACCATAAATCAAATCGATTGTAATATTATCAAAATATCGGGTAGCGGTTTCCAGACATTTTTTAGCTTCTTCCGCATTATGAGCCCGATTCATCAGTTTCAAATCTTCTTCAAAAAAAGATTGTATTCCGATGGAAAGTCGATTGATTCCGATTTTTTTTAATTCCTCGATGAGATTTCTCCCATTCGGTCGAAATGACAAAGAAGAGTTCAAATCATCCGGATTGGCTTCCAGCGTAATTTCTGGATTTTCAATGACTTCAAAATTTTTATAAACTTCATCAATCAAAAACTGAATTTCTTCAACAGAAAGAATGCTTGGTGTACCACCACCGAAATAAATAGTTTCTACAACTTCTTTTCCTACATCTTCTTTTCCTACATCTTCTTTTCGCATGGCTATTTCTTTGGCTAATGCCAATATCATTTCCTCTTTTTTCTTCAATGAAGTCGAGAAGTGAAAATCGCAATAGTGACAAGCCTGTTTGCAAAAAGGGATATGAATGTAGATGCCTGACATAATAACAAATGTATTTCAAATTTAATTGCCATTATAATAATAAATAAATTTTCATTACATAATACTTTATTTATTTTTGCAGAAACTGAAAATATTTTTTATGAAAAGAATCAAAAAATTACTCTACATCTTACCTTTTATTGTTTTATCATGTTCTTCTGACGATGGAGGTAACACTACAGACCCCCAGCCACAATACGCTATGACTGCTAAGATAAACGGTGTAACCTTTGAAGCAAATAATCCCTTCGGAAATAACATGTTTTCTTCGACAAATATTTGGGATTATTATCCGGAAGAAGATTTTGTAATGTTACAAGGTAGACAAGGTGGTATTTATGGAAATCCAGAAATCAATCTTTGGTTAAAAAAATCAGATTTAGTTGTTGGGACTTATACAATTGGAACTGAAACTTACAACACACCTCCTTCACACTTTATTGATTTAATTGATAATAGTAATAACGAATTTGAAGAAACAGTAGCTGGAACAATTATTATTACCGAAGTAAACACAACTACAAAAATTGTAAAAGGAACTTTCCAATTTACAACTTCAGATGAAGCTCAAGTATCAAACCCTATAATTAATTTTAATGTTACTGAAGGAACATTTCATTATCAGTACGAAGAATAGATAAAATTTAGAAAGCCATCAGAACTGATGGCTTTTTTTAAAATATTTAAGAATATTAATATGTTTCATAAGTAGACACAAAACTACCATTTGAAACATTTATTTGACTTGAATCATCTGGATTTGTAGCTATAAAACTGAAAGTACCCTTTACTACTGTAAATTGCAATCCTACATTTTTTTCTGTAATAGTAAGTGTCCCTGATGATGTATAATCTAAATATAATTCAGATGATGTATCAAATTTTGACAATACTACATTATTCACAGTAGAACTATTATTAAAATTATATGTCCCTGTAGTCGTATTATCATGATTCATGTTCAATGTTAAAGTATACTCACTTCCATTATAATATGTTATTCCAATATCACTTCCACTAAAATACCCTCCACTCTCATCACTTGTTGCATCCATAAAATCATCACTTCCTATTTTTGCTACAAAACCAAGTCCGGTAACCGAAGGTGTTACATCGATATATTTAACCTTAAAACTTCCTTCTATGTGAACCGAACTTCCTCCTAAAGCATATTGATCATCATACAGATCTCCGGTAAAAGTCACTTCAACAGTTTTTGCTTGATCATCTAAACTAATCATATCAAGACTAAAATAATGAGCCGCATAATTTCTATAACTAGAATATAAATCATATACTGAAGCCGCAGCTACAGAAGCTGGATAAGTGTGAACATTACCTATATCTCCTAATTCATTAAACTCAAAGCTTATTCCTAAACCATCAGATGCAACTGCTGTTACAGCAATAGTTTTTTCACTTCTTTGTGCTTGAAAATCAGTAATATTAATTGTTTGCCCCTCATAATTAAGATTAAAATACTCACTTCCTGAACTCGAAGAAGAGTCATCACTTGAAGAACAAGAGGTTAAAAAAGGAATAATAGCTAAAAAATAAAATAGTTTTTTCATTGTTAATAGATTAAATTTTCCGTAAATATATTACTAAACCCTATTAACAGATAATATTTTGCCTACTTTTTTTTCACTCTATTCTCATTTTGTTTTACAAAAGCATCCCAACCGGAATAACTTTTCCCGACTTGGGTTTTTCCTGAATTAAAGAAATGACAAACCGCAGCTGCCAAACCATCGGTTGAATCTAAATTTTTAGGCAACGTTTTTAGACCTAATAATTGCTGTAACATTTTAGCAACTTGTTCTTTACTGGCATTTCCGTTTCCGGTTATGGCCATTTTGATTTTTTTTGGTTCATATTCTGTAATGGGAATTTGACGCGACAAACCAGCCGCCATAGCAACTCCTTGCGCTCTTCCCAATTTCAACATCGATTGCACATTTTTACCGAAGAAAGGCGCTTCAATAGCAATTTCATCCGGATGATACGTGTCAATTAGCTCAATAGTGCGTTCAAAAATGCGTTTTAGTTTTACGTAATGATCGTCTAGTTTACCCAATTGCAATTCGTTCAACTGGATAAATTCCATTTTTTTATTCACTACTTTGATGAGTCCGAAACCCATAATAGTCGTTCCTGGGTCAATGCCTAATATGATACGCTCGTTTGCCAAAAGTTTTTGTTTTGCGTTTAAGGTTTCATGTTCAAAGTTTTATGTTACTTTGCAACATGGTTATTATTCCTCACAAAGCTAAACAATTCTTATTAGTTCTCGCCAAAGTTTTGATTGTGAGTCTGGCCTTTTTTTACATTTACAACAGATTGCAAACTGAAAAAGAAATTACGCTACAACAGTTGGTTCATTTTTTACATGCTCCGGCAATTGCAATTCTTTTTCTTTTTTCTTTAGCCAATTGGTCCTTGGAAATTTTAAAATGGAAAACTTTAGTCAGCAGTTTTAAAGAAATTTCATTTAAAGAATCGGCACATCAGACTTTAGGTTCGCTTACCGCTTCTATATTTACGCCTAACCGAATCGGAGAATATGGCGCAAAGGCTTTGTATTTTCCAAAGGAAAAAGTTAAAAAAATTGTCTTTTTGAACTTTATTCACAACAGTAGCCAAATGCTGGTTACTATTTTATTTGGAATTATTGGTTTGGTTTTTTTATGCTTCTTACACGATAAGAACAACCCTATTTCTCAATTTTCATCCAAAATCAATAATGTAGCTCTTACTATTCTATTTGCTTCGGTCTTACTCTTGGTTCTTTTCTTTATTTATGGACGAAAAATTGAAATTTATGGTTTCTCAATTGAAAAAATGGTTCAAAAATTCAAAGCGCTTTCTTCCGAGATCAGATTGAAAACTTTTATTTTTTCGCTATTGCGCTACTTGGTTTTTTCACATCAGTTTTTCTTTTGTCTTTTCATTTTTCAAGTAGAAATCGATTATCTAACGGCTCTGTCCACTATATTTTCCATGTATTTTTTAGCTTCTGTTATTCCAAGTATTCACCTTATGGATGTTGCTGTTAAAGGAAGTGTTGCTATTTATCTTTTTAATGCATTAAATATCGAAAGTGAGAAAATTATTTCCGTAACTTTGCTGATGTGGATTTTTAACTTAGTTTTTCCTGTTATTTTGGGAAGCTATTTTGTTTTACGGTTCAAACCGAAACAAGTATGATACTGTTATTTATTGTTTTAGGTATTTATGTAGTAAGCATAGGTATCTTAATTTTAGGTTTCACCAGAATGAAGCCTATTCATTTTTACAATGCTATTCCCCAAACACGCTTTAGTATTGTAGTTCCTTTCCGAAATGAGGCTCAAAATTTACCTCTGCTTTTAGCCTCTCTTGAAGCTTTAGATTATCCTAAAAATCAGTTTGAAGTTATTTTAGTAGATGATGCCTCTGATGATCATTTTATACTACCTCCGACAAAGATTGACCTGAAAGTTCTTTCAAGTAAACGCAAGACACTTTCCCCTAAAAAAGATGCTATTAATACAGCAATTACATTAGCCAAATACGAGTGGATCATCACTACCGATGCCGATTGTATCGTTCACTTTAATTGGCTAAAGGTATATGATAATTATATTCAACAAACAGATAGAAAAATGGTTGCCGCCGGAGTTTGTTACATTCCTAAAAAAGGATTTTTACACGCTTTTCAGAATTTAGACCTGTTAAGTTTACAAGGCGCAACTATAGGAAGTTTTGGAGTGTTTAGTCCGTTTATGTGTAATGGCGCTAATTTTGCGTACCAAAAAGATTTTTTCTTCGATCTGAACGGCTTTGAAGGCAATGAGAATATTGCTAGTGGCGATGACGTATTTTTATTGCAAAAAGCAGTAAAAAAAGATAAAAAAAAGGTTGGATTCTGCATGCACGAAAACAGCATTGTCATAACCCAAAGTTTAGATTCATGGAAAACTTTATTTTACCAGAGAGTTCGTTGGGCCGCTAAAAGTCCGGGCTATTCTTCAAAATTCGGAAAATTTTTAGCTCTAGTTGTCTTTTCAACTCATTTAGCATTGCTTTTAGCTTTAATTTTGTGGATGTCAGGCTTTCTGGATCAGAATTATTTTATGCTGTTTTTTGGTGTAAAATTTTTAGTCGACCTGATATTATTAATGCTTTCTGCTCGCCACTTTCATGTTAGACTAAACGGATTGTTATTGACGTCTCTACTGCATCCGTTCTTTAATTTTGCAGTTGCTCTTTATAGTTTATTCGGTTCCTACCAATGGAAAGGAAGATCCTTTAAAAAATAATTATTCTGTAACATTTAAAATTACTGGCAGTACAAATTGAGATTTTACTTTAATTCCTTGCTTAATAGCTGGTTCTACAGAAGGAAAATCAGAAAGACGGTTTTGTAAAATACTGTCAATAACTTTAATATCATAGGAAACAGAATCCTGAGGTATCTCTGTCTGGAATTGTAAGGTAGCATCAGGATTTATAGTTACTTTAACCGAAATGGTATCAAGCTCGGGATATAAAATGTGAATGGTATCAATTCCTATCCTGCTTTGGATGGTTTCGATAAGAAAATCAAACAGACATTGCTTTTGAGCTTCTTTATCTAAAATGGTATCACAAGAGGCTACTGAAGGATAATTATCGACCTGATTCCAATTTATTTTTTGCAATTCTTGTTGTAACAACTCTTTTTCATCCGGCACTTTTTTATCAAAAAGTTGGCAGGAAGTCAAAAGCATCACTAAAAATAAAATTAGAATTTTGTTCATTTATGCACTAACTTTGTTACTATAAGACTGTCAAAAATAATAATATTAATGGAATACTTTCTCCTAATTACCGGATTTTGTTGTATGTTAATAGGAATCGCCGGTAGTTTACTACCTGCTTTACCCGGACCGCCTATCAGTTGGATTGGACTTTTACTATTATATATAAGCCCGGGAATAGAGATTAACTATTGGATTTTAGGAATAACACTTGCTATTGCACTGCTAATTGTGGTTTTAGATTATGTAATCCCGGCTCAAGGCACCAAACGCTTCGGAGGAAGTAAATATGGAATTTGGGGAACTAATATTGGACTAATTTTAGGACTGATTTTACCTATTCCTTTTGGTTTTATTATCGGACCGTTCATAGGAGCACTAGCCGGTGAACTTTTATTTGACAAACAAAATGTCAACAGAGCTTTTAAGGCAGCTACCGGTTCTTTTTTAGGTTTTCTGGCAGGAACTTTTATGAAATTTGTAGTGAGTATTGCTTATTTCGGCTTATTCTTAGTTTTATTCTGGAGCAACAGAGCTATTTGGTTTTAACTCAGTGAAAAATCCTTCTCTAAAAAAGAAAAACAGCTTAAAAATAACATTTAGTTAATTAAAACTTTATATTCATTATTTAAGCAATGGTTTTTTTAAGAAAAAAGATGTGAAAAATGCAATAGAGAAGTCTATATAAACAAAAAAGCCCTTCCGTAAACGGAACAGCTTTTCATTGGTCTAACTACTAAACCTTTGGCACTTTCGTGCCTAAACAACACAACTATCTTTAAAA
>QKBC01000002.1 GCA_003246205.1 Flavobacterium haoranii
CCAGTCTAAATTGCTATCCACCTGGGTATAGCCGCCTAAATGGTTGGCCGTATAAGTACGCACCGGACGGTATTTGTCGTCATATAACGTATAGGAAGTTTCGGCAGTAGTACTTCCAGGAGTATCTAAAACGCGTACCCAGGAACCTGTAGGAAGCCCTTTTACATCTTGGGCTATAGGATAGGTACTATCCGGCAAAGAAGTAGGTACAGAACTTGGTGCTCCTGTAAAGCTATAATCGTCATAATAATTTTGTGTTAAGACTTCACTTCGTAACAAAAGAAACGGGGTGCTACCTCCGTTAATGCTGCTTTGGTAAGTCGCTCTGGTGGTAGCATCAGCGGTCATTTGTTTCCAACCGGTACATATTACCCGTCCAAAAACATCATATTCCGTAATCAGCCAGCCTGTTGGGGTTCCTCCGTAAGGTGTCAAAGCTGGTCCGGTGGCTACAGGTCGGTCTAAGGTATCATATATTATATATTCCCATTGTTTGCCCGGAAGTTTCTTTTCTACCAACCGGTTACGGCTGTCGTATTTGTACTGGTAGCATAACTTCTCTAAAGTAGTACTGTCAATTGCACTCTCTGACAAAGGAGGCAATACATAACTAAGATTACCGTATTGGTCATACACATAATAAGTATCATGTGCAACACCGCTATTATAAGTACGCTTTAAAATAACCTGCCCTTCTTTATTCTTGAACTCTTCGGTGGTGTGGTTAAGACCAGAAGTCCAGTTCTCGTCTTGGGTAACGGTTTTGTATAATTCATTAGCGCTATAAAAACCTTCATTTGTTATGGCAATATCGTAAACCAACAACGAAGCATTCCATGTTGCTGTTGCTCTGAATTGTATAACTTCATTAGCACTATTGGTCTGGTAAGCGAACTTGATCTCTTTACCACTGCCTAAAGCCCAGTCATTACCTGGGGCTGCTTGTTTGAACACTCTGTCTAAAGGTGAAGATTCCAATTCCTTTTCGCTGAAAGGATTAGTGGTTCCGCCATTATAGGTGCTGTAAAAACTGCTGAGATCTGAACTGACTGTTGTCGGATCGGTGTAATCCAAACTCGGAGTACCGTTGGCATAAGGCAGGTATTCTTTGGTTTGCCTTCCGAATTCATCATATTCTATAGGAGTAATGATATCTTTACCGCTGCCCGACTGCTTATGAGCCAGCTGTTGTACCGGACGCCCTAAACCATCGTAATAAATTACCTGAACAGCTGCTTCAGCAGGATTCGTGACATCTACTGTAACTTGAGAGCTCGGTTGTTTATAAGTGGTGGTTTTGATGTAATTCTGATCCTGGCTTTGTCCTAAAGCAAGAACAGGAAGTAGTACTAATATATAAAATAACTTTTTCATCTTGCTTTAGTTTTGGGTTCTGTAATGGTATTCGGTTTCACTCAGGATGTTACCGTCTTTATCTTTGACGTATTGCAACCTACCAAAACTATCATAATGATAGCTCACTTTATTTCCTTTAGGATCGGTAATGGTACTTACTCCTACTAACGGTTTATACGTATAAGTGGTCACCATGGCATTGGCCAGAGCCGGGTCGGTTCGTAAGGCGTCAAGTGCGCTTAGAACGTTTTGTTCGTTATAAACGGCTGCATCGGTAGCACTTTGTATCGCTGTAATCAAGGACACGGGAATGCTTCCGTAGGCTAGGTTTTCTATCTTGGCTACAGGTTGGGTACTATTATACCCCCAGATATAACTGATAAGCATACCGCCTTCTTTCTGCACTTCTAACGGGTTGCCGTTTGTGGTATCTACTAAATTATATTTTAAACGTATCTCTGTAGGATCTCCTCCTTTCGATGTCTTTACCAGTTTGAGTCCCAAGTATCCGTTACCCCAATCATTAAAAACCGTTTCTAAAGTAGATAATTTCTCTCCGTTTCTCTCAGCTTCTGTTTTTAATGGAACCCCTATCACATTTCTTGCTACTAATAAATCATTGACTACTGAGCTGATATCAGGGGCATAAGAATATTTTGTTTCTAATATATCGCCTGTTGAAATTGTCGTGGTTTTATTGTTTACTACAAAATTTTGATTATAATATTTTTGCACAATTTTACCTATACTTCCATTAGATAGATAATCAATAATCTCTTCTTTATCTAAAACAAGTTTATGATTGGTATATAAAGTATCTACAGTATAAAAATATAATCCTGGTTTAATAGGTGGTAAGGTAAGAGCATTATACCTTGTATTATTTAACGAACTATGATAATAGGTTTTTAAATAATCCATTTTAAAATTCAGAGATTTATAAGAAGAATTACTTAGTAGTTGATAGTCATAATTAAATTCCTTAATTTTTTGCTCGGAATTGTTCAAATATTCAATCTTATAAGTCTTACCTATTTTAAGAGCACCACTATTATCAAAATAATTTCTTTTTGGGAAAGGGAAAATATCCTTTCCTTTTTTCTCAATAAATCCATAACTTACTTTAAGATAGCCATTCATTGATTCGTCACAGCACCAATATGGATATTCAAATCCATCTGAATACACGTATTGAGAACCTGGGGAAACATATGTAAAATCATCTGTTGGACCACTAATAACATTTACTTCAGTTCTATTATCTTCATAATAATTATAGTATTTTATTTTACCATTATTCAAAGAATTGTCTAAATTGGAGATATCCTCTTCTAAGACATTCGTATAAATAATTTCTCTTCCAAAAATATCTGTTTGGGGGCCTAAAGCATGTGTTGAAGTTGTTATCAATTTTTTATACATCGTAGAAAGACTATTCACTCCGTCGTTATTAAGCTGTTCTTTAGTTGTTGAATATTTATAAAAAACATTATATGGAAGGTCCAATGTAGAATATTCATGCGTTTGTTCTACCTGCAAATCATACTGATTATCAATAACATAATTAGCAATATATGCGAATGATGGTTTGTATAACAATATACCACTTGAAGCACTGGAATTAAAGATATTGTAATCATATCTCTTTATTTTTTCAAGTCCATTAGCACTATTAAAATATTTCAACTCTTTAACCCTACAGCCTGGTCCTTTGAGATTATTTTCAACCGTATACGAATTATAATACACATTAGCTTCATAATCAATTTCTAAACTACCTCCTGTTGGGAAAAAAATATTTGTCAGATTTCCATAATCTATTTTGGTTCCATTTGGAGTCCTATCAGCCCCATTAAAGGCAATGGTATATTCGGCATCAAGTGGATAATATGATATTTTATTACCCTCAAAATTGGGATTGATATACAATTTAGGAAAAGGAGGGTATGTTATTTCAACACTATTTCCGAGGTAGTATCCAAATAAATCTTGAAAGCCTATGGCATTTTTAGACGGTAAATTATCAGGGTTTTTATATTCAAAAAAATATCCATTATCATTGTCTCCATCTACAATATTATTATTTAAATGATCAATTTCCCGATTAATGATTCGTTTTAAAAACAATCTTTTTGATAGAAAATCATTTGATATATCTGCTCCATAATTCTGATGTACTAAATCGAATTGTTTGACCAATAAATCATTTTTATCATATTGTTGAATATTTTCAAGTCTCCTAGAGAATTTTAAATCGGTTCTACTTCCGTAATTAAATTTTATTGTTGATTTATCGGATATAATCTCCTCCAAATATAATTGTTCATATTCAAAATCTACTGTATTAATACCATAAGGTACTTTCTGAGGTCTTAAATTATATGGAAATCCTGTGTATTCTCCATCGTGCTCTCTAGGAACAATTTTTTCTTCAGATATTCTATTCTTTAAATAAGTGAAATTTATTTCTTTACCACTTGGAAACTCTACTTTTGTTATTTCCCAATTATTGACCTGAACATCCTGCATAACATACTGAATTGTTCGATAGTTATCTGTCCCATAACTAGAATGATCTAAAAGAGTTTTTACATATTGTGGCTCTGTAAATGTATAATCATTAAAATAATACTTAACACCTCTCTTATCGGTAATAACAAATCCTTTAATAAATCTTATTTGCGGAGCATTTCTAACACGTGTAGCACCAGGTTCAGTACTTGTCCACGCATAATAAAAATCACCAAATCCCAAAACAACATCTATTTTAATATCTTTATCGTCAATTGCAATAGCTTCAAAATCAAATATATCTATCTGATTATTATTTGACTGAACATTAGGCATTGCTTCATCCTTTATTTTAAGCATAAAATGAAAATTAAGATCGCCAAAAGTCACATGAAAAATATCCCTTTGAGACTCAGTTAAAGAATTATTATTTAACATGTCAAGTAACGACGTAAAAAAATAATCACTAGGAGAGATATAATCTGTTCCAATCCTTGGTACTGGAAAAAAGTTGGAATAATAATCATGGTGACCTTTAGTTGCAGACCCTCTAAAAGCTTTAGTCGTCAAACTATTTAAATTCCTCCATTGCCAAAAAGAAAAATCTTCTTGTTCAGGAACAACTTTAACAAATAAATTATAGTCTGAAAAAACAGTTCCACACCCGCTACAAGCATCTATAGGGACTTCTATTTCATCAGCAACACCATTTAACTCTCTCGAAACTTTTCCTCCCGCTATTAAATCCCATCCCATCCCAATTTCACTTGCATTCTCATCAATTTTAACACCTGAAGTTGAATAATTTAAACTTATTGGAAATGTTAAATTATCAACATCAATTGATGTAAAATCAACTTTAAAATTAAATCTTCCAGTTGATTTGTCTACCTCTCCTTCTTTTGAGTAATTTTGAAAATCCCAAGGGGTCGGTTTTTTTTGGGAATACAATGCTCTATTAAAAAGATCTTCATAACTTAAATCACTTTGACTGTATGAAAATGCAATTACAAAAAATATTAATACTGTTATATTTTTTTTCATTATATGTAGTATATTTTTAATTATTAAGTTTGTGTCTAGTCTTAATTCTTTTAATCCACCTTCTCCTTTATTAACACTTATTTCTACTTAATAGAATCCTACAAGGGATGAGTTTATTCTTAAACTCATCTCAGTATAAAATGTAATGGAGATGAAAATTACTCGACTTGTTTGCCCCTATTAGGTCTTCTGCTTAATGAAAATTATCTGTATTGATGAAACAAGAAACAATAAGATCAGGAAAATAGCGCTTAGATGTAATTTATTTGCATAGCTATTGATTTTGTAATTTTAAAACGCTAAAATATAGTTTCATTGTAATAACAAAGTTAATTCCATGTTATTTGTTTGTTTTTCACATTTTTCTCAACAATAGACAAAGAATTAATTGATGAAGCCCAAAAAAGGGGATTGATCTGATTCCCTTTTTAATTAAGCTGAATAAAATTCAAAAAGAATGGGAAACAAGATAGGCTCAAAACCAAATACTTCCTCAAAATATAAAGAACACTAGCATTCCGAATAAATCCCACAAGAAAGATTATAATAGGAAATCTTAAAAAAAATGTATCTTTGAAACTCAACTAAGAGCAAGCTAAAAAAACGTATACAGTTGCTTTCGTAGTGTACAACCTTACTATCACTAATAGTAATACACAAAAAAACAGTCCGTAAATGAACTGTTTTTTTTTCGAAAACTAATTGTAGCAAATGCCAATCTCGGTTAAGTTAATATAGTAATTTTACGCTTTATTTTTTTA
Source organism: Flavobacterium haoranii (assembly GCA_003246205.1). Taxonomy (GTDB): domain Bacteria; phylum Bacteroidota; class Bacteroidia; order Flavobacteriales; family Flavobacteriaceae; genus Flavobacterium; species Flavobacterium haoranii_A. Next base: position 5,673 of record QKBC01000002.1, read on the forward strand.
AATTTCTTTACCCCTACACCATGCAAACCAATATCTCTAAAAACTTACTCCCATATTTCACAATCTCTCTTCAATTCATTTATCCAATAGCCTCCTATTTTCAAAACAAACCCATTTAATCTCTTTTTTCAAGAAATTATCACGAATTGATTATATTTTTTGTATTTTGTTTGTACAAGTTTACAGATATTTTCTTAAACAAACAAGAAATTTTACAAAAAAATAAGATTTTTTCTTATTTATTATTTTAATAAATTAATAATAACTTGATAATCAATATATTGTATTTTTGATGAGAAATTATATTCCAGAAAATATTTTATATTTAGTCAACCGAATGAATTGTTCTCAAAATGAATTTGGTGCTATGTTTGACTTAAACAATGGAGCAATCAACTCTTACATTGTCAGAAAGGCTTTGCCCAAAATTGAGACCATTCAAAAAATCTGTACCTACTTCGAAATCAATATCGACGATTTTATCAACAAACCTTTGGAAGACATCATTCCTAAAAACATGCTGCAAGAACCAAAGGACGATTACAAAAGAGAAACTGAAATTATTGAACTTCTTAAACAATCTTTACTAGACAAAGACAAAATTATTGCAAGTTTAGAAAGAGAACTTGAAGCATACAGAAAATAATTTTTAACCCGATTTCACCAAGCGATTACTTATTATCTCATTTACAGGAAAGTCCAATCATTATTTTTTTAGAATCTTTTTTTGTATTAATCATTTTTTAAGTTAGATTTGTTGTATAGAAACCTGTTTAATTTAATAAATTATGAAAAAAATAGCATTACTTTTCGTTTTATTTCTTGGTTTTTCTTTAACCAGCTCAGCTCAAGAACTTAAAGTAGAAAAAGGATTAGATCGAACTGAAATGATTAAAGGAGTAAATGAAGTTGCCAGCTTCTTGAAAATCGACAACAGCTTAAAAGACGCCTTTACCCAATTAGTAGATATGAGATTAGAAGCATTGTCAAATGCTGCAACTGCAGAAGAGAAAGTTAAAATTAACGAAAGATTCAACCGTAAAGTTTTATCAGGTCTTACTGAAGAGCAAAGAACTCAATTAAAAAACAACAAAGAAATGTATAAAAAAGTTATTGTTGAATAAACAATAATTATTTTTCTATCTAAAAAAGGCTTTAGAAATTCTAAAGCCTTTTTTATTTTATCAATTTTTCTGCTAAATACTTTCCTATCCGATAAGCAAAATAAATCCCGAATACGATAACAACAACATTAAGAAATACATAAAGCACATACAGCAACAGATCATCTTCAGAATTAATACAAAAAGCAGGCGTAATACATACATCTACAGCCGCTTTCTGAAATTGAACCATAACAAAACTAATTGCTAACAAACCGATTAAAACAACAGCAACATATTTTGGCCCGTTACTTTTCGGTTTCTTACCCGTAGGTTTAAAAACATTGCGTTCTTCTTCTGAACGAACATTGTTTTGTAGTGACCAAATCACTTTCTTAGCTTCACTATCAACATCCATACGCATACATTTATAATTTTCGCTACTTTGAAAGAACAAAGTAAATCAAAATTTTACTGCAATACAGTAACCAAAGTATCAAAGTCAACTGTTTGCTGTTCTCCGGTAACCAAATTTTTAACAGCATAAACTCCGTTTTTCATTTCTTCTGTTCCCACAACCACTGCAAAAGGAATTCCTCTTTTATCGGCATGCTGAAACTGCTTTCCTATTTTTGCCTGATCCGGATACATTTCCACTTTTAATCCTTTTTGACGCAATTTCATTACAGCTTTCATAACGTATTTAGCTTCTTCTAGACCAAAGTTTAAAAACAAAGCTTTTGAAGTTGCGGTAACTGTTTCCGGAAATAATCCTAACTCTTCAATTACTAAAGCAATACGGTCTAAACCAAATGAAATTCCGACACCGCTCATATTTTTCAAACCGAAGATCCCGGTTAAGTCATCATAACGGCCGCCACCGCCTATTGATCCCATAGCAACACCTTCTGGAGCCGCTACTTCAAAAATAGCGCCGGTATAATAATTCAAGCCTCTGGCTAAAGTTACATCTAAATCTAAACGAGCCGATTGCAAACCAAGCTCTAGTACATTTTCACAAATAAACTTCAATTCTTCAACCCCTTTCATTCCTTCAGCGGAAGTAAAAAGTAATTGAGATAATTTTTCAAGCTTTTCAGTAATCGTTCCGGTAAAACTAAATAAAGGCTGTACTTTTTCAATAGCTCCTTCCGAAATTCCTTTGGAAAGCATTTCTGTCTTAACGCCCTCTTCTCCTATTTTGTCCAATTTATCCAAAGCAACCGTAAAATCGATCAGTTTATCAGAAGCACCAATCACCTCAGCAATTCCCGATAAAATTTTTCGATTATTGATCTTTACCGTAACACCTTGTAAACCTAAAGCCGTAAAAACCGAATCATACAATTGTACCAATTCTACTTCCTGCCATAATGAATTAGATCCTACCACATCAGCATCGCATTGGTAAAACTCTCTGAAACGTCCTTTTTGTGGATTATCCGCTCTCCAAACCGGCTGAATTTGGTAACGCTTAAACGGAAATTCAATTTCATTTTGGTGCATCACCACATAGCGCGCAAAAGGAACGGTTAAATCATAACGTAACGCTTTTTCCGAAATTTTATTGGTAAACTGATTTAACTCCACACGTTGCTCTACCGTAATATTTTCAGCAGAATTAGTCAATAATTCCGGCAATGATTTTGGCAATTCAATTCCTTTTTTATCATAGAAGAAATTTCCCGAATTCAAAATTTTAAAAATCAATCGATCGCCTTCTTCTCCGTATTTTCCCATTAAGGTTTCAGAGTTTTCAAAAGATGGTGTTTCAATCGGTTGAAACCCGAACTTTTCAAAATTAGCTTTTATCGTACTGAAAATATAATTGCGTTTCGCCACTTCAACGGGTGAAAAATCACGTGTTCCTTTTGGTATGCCTGGTTTCTTTGCCATTTTTTCAAAATTAAAAAAGAAAAAACCTAAAAAGGTTTCTTAAATACCCTGCAAATATCGTGTTTATTAAGAATTATAAAAAATCTAATTTCTAAAATCTGGCTTCTAAATTCTTACGTAAAAAAATGTAACAAAACATAAAAAGTTGAGTCTAATACAACATGAATTTAGGATTGTTCAGAGAAAACTCAAAAATTGCTATCGACTCCATCAGAAGTCAGGCATTGCGTACATCGTTAACGGTACTTATCATTATGATCGGTATCACTTTTTTAGTGGGTATTTTAACCTTAACGAAAGCATTGGAAAAAAACTTACTCGGAAATTTTGCTTCTATGGGAGCCAATACTTTTTCGATAAGCCAATATGATTTTTCTTCTGAAATTAACCAAAACGACAGCAAACAAAAACCTAATCCTATTATCAGCTATCCACAGGCTAAAGAATTTAAAGAGCGATATAATTTTCCTTTCACCTCAACCTCTTTGTCATTTACCGCAGCTTCCAGCATTGAAGTAAAATATCAGGATCAAAAAACCGACCCGGAAATTACGATTGTAGGTGTAGATGAAAATTTTTGCCCGAACAAAGGTTTAGAAGTCGTTAAAGGCCGAAACTTTAATCCATTTGACGTTAGAAACAATAATTATGTTTGTATTTTGGGTTCTGACTTTGAAAAAGGACTTTTTAAAAACATGAATCCGCTGGATAAAAGCATTTCTATTCGCGGAGCCAAATTTAAAGTTATCGGAGTTTTAAAAGAAAAAGGATCTACTTTTGGCAACAGTCAGGATTTACGCGTTTTAATTCCTAACCAGATTGCACGTTCCTTATTTTCGGCACCGAATATCAACTATGATCTTTCGGTAATGGTAAATAATGACAATCTGCTCGATGAAGCTGTTGACGATGCTACTTTAATGATGCGAAAAGTGCGCCGACTGAATCCGGTTGAAAAAAGTAATTTCGGAATCAACCGAAGTGACGATTTAATTCAACGTTTAGGCGAAAATGTTGCCGTGATCAATCTAATTGCAGTTGTAATCGGAGCTATTACTATTTTTGGTTCCACAATTGCGTTAATGAACATTATGTTGGTTTCTGTTACCGAAAGAACCCGAGAGATCGGAATCCGAAAATCGCTGGGAGCTAAAAAATCGACCATTGCGTGGCAATTTTTTACAGAAACTTTTATTATCAGTCAAATTGGCGGTGCATTGGGAATCCTCTTCGGTATTTTATTGGGAACTATTATTGCATTAAGTTTCGGATTCTCATTTGTAATTCCTTGGATGGCGATTCTGGCTGCATTTATTACTACTTTTATTGTCACAATTATTTCCGGACTATATCCGGCCTTAAAAGCAGCTAAACTAGACCCGGTTGAAGCTTTGCGTTATGAATAAAATAAGAATTGAGACCTTTTCAAAGTTCTTCATACAAAATTCAAAATTGAATGTTGAATATTCAACTGGAAATTTCCAATGTTGACGTTTTAAAACTTTATAAAAAAGCCTTAATCATTCTATCATTTCCCATTAAATCTTTGCGGAGTTCTATATTTTGATATCCTAATTGTTGCAACATTTCTAGCGTTTCTTTACCTAGATATTGGTTGATTTCAAAAAACAACAGTCCGTTTGGTTTTAAACTTTGCAAAGCTAACTCGGCTATTTTTCGGTAAAAGACCAAAGGATCATTATCTTCCACAAACAAAGCCAAATGCGGTTCATATTCCAGAACATTTTTTTTGATTTCTACCTTTTCTAAATTCCGAACATAAGGCGGATTGGAAACGATGATATCAAATTTAGTCGAAAGTCGAAAGTCAAAAGTCGAAAGTTTTTCTAAATCTTCAACTTGTAAAATATCGGCTTGTATGAAATTTATATTGACTTCATTTTGCTTCGCATTTTCTTTAGCAATTTCCAAAGCTTTTTCAGAAACATCAATAGCAAAAACTTCAGCTTCGGGTAAATTGACTTTCAATGAAATCGGAATACAGCCTGTTCCAGTTCCTATATCCAAAATAGACAATTCGCATCTCGACTCCGCTCGATGTGACAAAATCGACTCAATATTTTTTTGACTTTTGACTTTTGACTTTGAACTTTCAATAATCCATTCTACTAATTCTTCCGTTTCCGGTCTTGGAATCAGTGTATTTTCATTAACCTTGAACGGCAATCCATAAAACCAAGCTTCGCCTAAAATATATTGAATAGGTTTTTCTTGTTGTAAATCAGCAATAATAGCGTTCCATTGGCTTATATTATCTATTACAAAATTGGGTTGCAATATAAAATCAATACGCTTCATTTGGTGAGCATGTTCCAAAATCATATAGAAAAAACTATCTATTTCTCCTTGATCATAAATTGAAGCCAGTTCAGTTTCAAAGCGTATCTTAAGTTCTTTTAGTGTCAAAATTATTTTCTCTCGTCTAATGTTATAATTCTTTTATCATCCAAACATCGCAACTCGTATGTCCGGTGCAACCTAAAGGTTGGTCTAAATACTGAAACCCGACTCTGGCATATAACTTTTGTGCTGCCTGCATAAAAGGCAAAGTTTCCAAATAGCATTTCTCAAATCCTTGTGATTTCGCAAAATCCAGACACATTTCAATAATTTGTTGTGCTAATCCCGTTCCCCTAATTTCGGGAGCAAAATACATTTTTTGCAACTCACAATATTCCGAAGAAGCATTTTCTAACGGACCAATTCCGCAACCACCTACTACGTTACCTTCTTTTTGGACTACATAATAAACCGATTGAGGCTTTTGATACACTTCATACAAAGTATCTAAAATAGGATCTGCATAAGCGGTACCTACTTTAGGCGCATTTAATTCATCAAAAACCGCACGAATTACCTTTGCGATTTGAGCATTATCTTGTGGTTCAATTTTTCTGATTTTCATACTAAAAAATTCTCTCGGTAAAATTAAACAAATTGATTTCCTTTTGCACTTAAAAAAATCGAAAATCCCTACTTTTGTATTATGACGACACACGAAAAATACATGCGCCGTGCCTTACAACTAGCCCAAAACGGATTAGGAACCACTTATCCTAACCCGATGGTGGGAAGTGTTATTGTTCACAACGGAAAAATTATTGGCGAAGGATGGCATAAAAAAGCAGGTGAACCACATGCTGAAGTCAATGCGGTAAATGCTGTTAAAGACAAAAGTCTCTTAAAAGAAGCTACTATTTATGTCACATTGGAACCATGCAGTCATTTTGGCAAAACTCCTCCTTGTTGTGATTTGATAATTGCTAAAGAAATTCCTAACGTAGTTGTCGGTACTATCGATCCGTTTGCAAAAGTAGCTGGAACCGGAATTCAAAAACTGAAAGAAGCTGGCAAAAATGTTATCGTTGGTGTTCTGGAAAAGGAATGTCAGGAACTTAATAAACGTTTCTTTACATTTCACCAAAAGAAACGTCCTTATATCATTCTTAAATGGGCTGAAAGCAATGATGGTTTTATAGCTCCCTTAACTAAAGATACAAACCGCCCTGTTTGGGTCACGCATCAATATTCCAGACAATTGGTTCATAAATGGCGTACCGAAGAGCAAGCTATTTTAGTGGGAACCCAAACTGTCTTAGACGATAATCCTGTTCTGAATGCTCGTGATTTTTTTGGTGCTGACCCTACTCGAATTGTACTTGATCGTCAAGGAAGAATTCCGGAAAATTATCATATTAAAAATGGAACACAAAAGACAATAATTTACAGTGAAAATATTTTTTTAACAAAAAATAATACTATTTCATATAAAAAAGCTATATTTGATACTCATTTTTTAGAATTTCTAGTATCTGATTTATTCCAAGAAGAACTCCAGTCAATTATTATTGAAGGAGGTGCTAAAACTTTACAAAGCTTCATCGATAAAAACCTATGGGATGAAGCTCGTGTTTTTACCGGAAATACATTATTAAAAAATGGAATTACTGCGCCCAAAATTCATCGCTCTCCGATCAGGATTGAAAATATTCAGGAAGATCAATTAAAATATTACAAGAACTATGATTAATACAATACTTTTTGATTTTGGGGATGTCTTTATTAACTTAGACAAAAATGCTACATCAGATGCTTTTAAAAAATTGGGATTATCTCAATGGAACTCCACTTTAGACGAGCTGAACCTGCAGTATGAAACAGGAAAAATTGACGAACATACTTTTTTACAAGGAATGCAACAATTTATCCCGAATGTGGAAACTCCCAAAATTAAGGAAGCCTGGAATGCTATTTTGCAAGATTTCCCTCTGGAACGTTTGGAATTTCTACAAATGTTGCCTTCTAATTACCGCTTACTATTGTTAAGCAATACAGACGCCACACATATTGAAAGTTTTGAACATAAAGTAGGACAATCTTTTGCTCGTGATTTTTATAGTTGTTTTGAAAAAACTTATTTTTCATTTGATATCGGAATGCGCAAACCGGAAAAAGAAACTTTCAATCTGGTTATCAATAATCATAATTTAACACCTAAAAGGACATTGTTTATCGATGATAAAGCAGAAAATATTGAATCTGCCAAAAAGCTAGGGTTTAAAACTTGGCATTTGAATCCAAAAACAGAAGACGTTACTCAACTTTTTGACCATCTAAAAAAGGTACATGATTGATCTGCTTTTAGCCATTATCTTTTCCGGGCTTTTATTCATTATTTTTACTATTTTCAAAAAAAACGATATAGATGTTTTTCAGGCAATTGTCTTTAACTACATCGTTGCTTTTTCAACCGGAATGCTTATAAGTCCGGTTAATATCCATTATGATGAAGTAATACATCAAAACTGGTTTCCCGGCACACTTTTTTTAGGTTTTTTATTCATTACGGTTTTTAACATCATGGGAAAAACAGCTCAAGTTAACGGATTGACCGTAGCTTCAGTTTCCAGTAAAATGTCCCTTGTTATTCCTGTTCTTTTTGGTATCTTATTTCTAAATGAATCCATTCATTTTAAAAAAATAGCAGGAATTGTTCTAGCTTTAATAGCGGTTTATTTTGTTTCTAAAAAAGATTCCGGCAAATTAAACCTTGACTCTTTTTTACTTCCTTTTTTATTATTTATCGGTGCAGGAACAATCGACACCGGTATGAATTTTATTCAGCATTTTTATGTTCCTGAAAATGAAACTGCTACTTTTTCTGCTTTTACTTTTTTAACTGCTTTTAGTATTGGTTTCCTTATTCTATGCTATCGATTATTTCAAAAACAAACCACTTTTCATATTAAAAATGTATTCGGAGGCATTTTTTTAGGCATTCCTAATTTCTTTTCCATGTTTTATATGATAAAAGCTTTACAGGCTAAAAATATGGAAAGCGCCACTATTTTTACTTTATTAAATATTGGTGTAATTTTGTTCACTACAATTTTGGGGCTTCTTTTCTTTCAGGAGAAATTAAGCAAGCAAAATTTTGTTGGTATCATCATTGCGATTGTCGCTTTATTTTTAGTACGATAATAAATGAATTCTGAAAACACAAAAGACACTTATAAAACATTAGCCCAAGCTTCGCCTGAAATTTTATACAAAGAAAAAAACAGTAAATTTTTCGGTTATGCTTTTCCTATTCAAAATGAAGATGAGGTAAAAGACATTTTAACCGAAATAAAGAAGCAGCATTTTTCTGCCCGCCACTGGTGTTATGCCTTTCAAACCGGAACTGAAAAACTCTATTACAGAGCCAATGATGACGGTGAACCTAACAACACGGCCGGCATGCCTATCTACGGACAAATCCAATCTTTTGATGTAACTAATGTTCTGATTGTTGTTGTTCGTTATTTCGGCGGTGTTAAATTAGGTGTCGGCGGTTTAATCTCAGCTTATAGAACAGCAGCTCAAATGGCTTTAGAGGCTTCAGAAATCATTGAAAAAACTATCGATAAACATTTCTTGGTTTCCTTTGATTACAAAAACATGAATAAAGTAATGAGAATTATCAAAGAAAAAAACTTAGAGATCGTAAATCAAAAAATGGAATTGAGTTGTGAAATAGAAATTGCTACCCGAAAAAAAAATGCCGAAACCATTTTCGACATTTTTAATACTTTATATGAAGTAACTATAAAAGAAAAAGAATCAGACTAGCACTTCTAACTTTTCAGCAAGGTAACTTGGCGGATAAACCGGACGACCTGTTTTCATATCTACAAATACTAACATTGAATATCCGGTTGTTAATAACTCTTCTTTTTCGTTATAAATTTCATAATCAAATTCAATCTTTACGCCGGACTGATTTTTAAAGATTGTTTTCACTGTTAACAAATCATCATAACGAGCCGGTTTTTTGTAATTCATCGTAAGTGTAACAACCGGTAACATTACGCCGTTTTCTTCCATCCACTTATAAGAAACGCCTAGGTTTCTCAACCATTCTACCCTTCCCATTTCAAAGTATTCCGCGTAATTCCCGTGATATACAACTCCCATTTGATCGGTTTCTGCATATCGAACTCTTACTTGTATTTGATGTTTTTTCATTATTAATTTTATCTTAAATTATTCTTAATTTTTTATCAAGGGTTTACGATATTTTTTTTTAAAAATCAATAGCAGTTTCATTTTTTTTTACAGAAAATTGTTCACATATTTGTTCTCCCAAATCACTTGAAGGTTATACATCTTTTTCCTGTAAGATAAACTTTATTAATCTTAAAAAGCAACTATAAAAAAAGAACTTTTATGAATAAAACTGCGCAATCGGTATGGGATAACTGTCTCTCTTTTATAAAGGACAATGTTCAGGAACAAGCCTATAAAACATGGTTTGAACCGATACAGTCAGTTGATCTTAATGAAAACGCATTATCCATTCAAGTTCCTAGTAAATTCTTCTATGAATGGCTTGAAGAACACTATGTAAAACTTCTGAAAGTCGCTCTTACAAAAGAACTCGGACCCAACGCAAAGTTATTATATAAAATCAAAATGGAAAACCCTTACGGGAATAAACTTCCATTTACCGAACAAATACCTAGTAACAACAGACAAGTCATCAAAACTCAGGAAGTTGATGTGCCTATAGCACAAAAAAATCCGGAGTTAAAAAATCCTTTCATCATTCCGGGAATCCGAAACATTAATATTGATTCGCAATTAAATTCGAATTATAGTTTCGATAATTTTCTGGAAGGTGATTCAAACCGTTTAGCAAGAAGTGCCGGATTGGCTGTTGCCAACAAACCGGGCGGAACTTCTTTTAATCCTTTATTGATTTTCGGAGGAGTTGGTTTAGGAAAAACACACTTGGCTCATGCTATTGGTGTAGAAATCAAAGACAAGTTTCCTGAAAAAACAGTTCTATATATTTCTGCAGAGATTTTTACGCAACAATATATTGATTCCGTTAAGAAAAATACACGTAATGATTTTATTCATTTCTATCAATTAATTGATGTTCTGATTATCGATGATGTTCAATTCTTATCCGGTAAATCAGGAACCCAAGATGTATTTTTCCACATTTTCAACCATTTGCATCAAAATGGCAAACAGGTTATTTTAACATCCGACAAAGCTCCTGTTGACATGCAGGATATTGAACAACGTTTATTATCTCGTTTTAAATGGGGATTGTCAGCAGAATTGCACCAACCGGATTTTGAAACCCGTATCTCTATCTTAAAAAACATTTTGTTTAGAGACGGTGTGGAAATGCCGGAAGAAATCATCGAATATGTTGCTAAAAATATTAAAAGCAATGTCAGAGAGTTAGAAGGAGCTATTATTTCATTAATTGCCCAATCTTCTTTCAACAAGCGAGAAGTAACAATCGATTTAGCAAAACAAGTTGTTGAAAAATTTGTCAAAAATGTTAAGCGCGAAATTTCTATTGACTATATTCAAAAAATAGTTTCTGAATATTTTCAATTAGATATAGAAACATTACAATCTAAAACCAGAAAACGTCACGTAGTTCAGGCTAGACAATTGGCTATGTTCTTTGCTAAAAAATTTACTAAAAATTCTTTAGCAAATATCGGAAGTCAAATCGGAGACCGAGATCATGCTACGGTATTACATGCCTGTAAGACTGTTGACAACTTGGTTACTACTGATAAGCAATTCCGTAAATTTGTTGATGACATCAACAAAAAACTATCAATGTAATGCAAACCAAAATTTTAATGGTCTGTTTAGGTAACATTTGCCGTTCTCCTTTAGCAGAAGGCATTTTACAATCTAAACTTTCCACACAAAATTTTATAGTGGATTCAGCTGGTACCGGTGGCTGGCACGCCGGAGAGTTACCGGATAAACGTTCTATAGCTACAGCCAAAAACCACGGCGTTGACATTACTTCGCAAAGAGCCAGACAATTCAGAAAAGGTGACTTTGATACATTTGATATTATTTATACTATGGATATGTCAAACTATAAAGACATCTTATCTTTAGCTCCAAATGAAAATGCTAAACAAAAAGTAAAATTGATCCTAAACGAATTATTTCCTGACGAAAATGTAGAAGTTCCGGATCCTTACTATGGCGGATTAAATGGTTTTGAAGAAGTCTACCGAATGCTGGATGAAGCCTGCTCAATAATTGCAAAGAATTTACAAAAATGAAACCCGTTACTTTTTTAGGCAAACTCTACTTAATTCCAACTACTTTAGGAGAAATGAACCCTGAAGATGTATTGCCGCAAACCATTAAAAGAAGTATTGATTTCATTGACCACTATATTGTAGAGAATGAAAAGACGGCCAGACGTTTTATCAAAAGTGTTCATCCTGACAAAAAACAATCTGAGTTAAAAATATCTCTACTCAATAAACATACTGAACCAAAAGAGTATCATGATATGATTACTCCTTTATTACATGGTGAAAATGTAGGTTTAATGAGTGAGGCCGGATGTCCGGGTGTTGCTGACCCAGGAGCTGTAATCGTAAAAATAGCACATGAAAAAGGCATTCAAGTAGTTCCTTTAGTTGGACCAAGTTCTATTTTATTAGCCGTTATGGCAAGTGGCATGAATGGACAAAGCTTTGCTTTTAACGGTTATCTTCCTATTGACGGACATGAAAAAAAGAATACTATCAAACAGTTAGAGCGCTTATCTCATGAAAAAAATCAATCGCAGCTATTTATAGAAACACCGTATCGCAACAATAAATTATTTGAAGATTTAATACAAATATTGCAACCGAATACTTTATTATGTGTTGCTTGTGATATCACCTTGCCCACTGAGTTCATTAAAACTAAAAAAGTTAGCGAGTGGAAAAAAAACAAGGTCGACTTACATAAGCGACCTTGCATTTTCATTATTCACAAAACGTGAAGTTTAATCTAATCTTACTTTGGCATTAGCATCGGCTTCAATTAAAGAAACGTCAAAACCTCCGAATTTTTTCATATAACTTCTTAAGGAAGTTCCAAAACCGTCTTTAAAGCCGTTTGCTCCATTGCTCCTCAGGTATTTTTTTACAGAACCGGCTCCGGCTAAGTGTGCTGCCGCTAAAATTCCTGATTCTGTAATTTCTACTCCGTTTATTTTTCTTCCGGAATATTTTTCAATTTCTTTTCGCAACTCCCATTTATTACGTGCCACTAATGCTTTAAATGCTTTTTCCTGCCACTCAGGGTTGTGCAAAAATTCCTGAAAATCATAAATACCAATTGTTCTCAATGTACTTCTCCCAAACTGATATTTTCCCATATATCCATAAGGATTTACCAAATTTAAGATTCCTCTGGATTCTCTAAAAGCAACTGCTTCTCTAAATCCTACGAATGTTTTTCCAACATAAGGAAAAACCACATCAAATTCGCCTTCGAATTCATCTTCTGTAGGGACTGTATACACATAGTTTTCATTCTCTTCTAAGTGAAATCCCTCTACTTTTTCAATTTCAAAAGAATTAAATCCCGTCGAAACTGACATTACCAGGATGGTCAATCCCAAAAAATAAGAACCTTTTTTTATCATAAATTTTCATTTCTCAGCGTCTGTCACCCATCTGAAATTTGCGAGGGCAAAGATACGAAAAAAATTATAATATTGATATACAAGCTGTTAAACTTTTCTAAAAGTAGACCAAGTGCCCCTTAAGTCCGTTGAAATCCCCCATTTCAAGTGTTGGTGCGGGAATTTTGACTGTATTAAATAGAGAAAAAACAGTCTTCAAAAAATGAGATTTTGTTTCAATTTTAGTCAGGTCAACATCAAGACTAAGATAGAATTGTCGCTTAGGATTTTGATAAAAACCATCTGCAACTGCTTCTTCATTATTGCCGTAAACCATCCCTTCTGCACCATATCCTACAGCTAAATTTAACCATTTAGGCACATATTGTTTTTTTATAAAAGAATGTAAATTAACGGAAAGCCAATACGTTTGTCCATTATAATCTTTTAAAAGCTGTTCATTTAATGAACTTCCTAAAGTTTCAGGCCGTAATTTGGCATAAGAAGTCTGATGAAAAGAAAACTTAGGGATTATTCTTTGTTCTTCCCACAGTAGTTCCTGCGCTATATACAAACCGGTTCCTGAAGCATTAGCTACCATATCTCCCCATGAAAAGCCCCATTCTTGAGAAAAACCATCAAAGACTTCTACCACTGTTAAAAAACCGAACCCTAAAGTAGCACCGTAACATAATTGCTCTTTTTTAGAAGCTCCGCTCCAGGCTAAGAGTTCTGCACCAAATCGTCCGACATGGTATGTGGAATAAAAATGACCTATTTTATCCAATTGCATCCACTCTTTATTATCATTAAAAAAATGGAATTTGGACTGAGGATAATCAGCGTACCATAACTGGTTTAAACCAACCAAAGCCAATCCGCTTGCAGAAGCTTCAGCAATATATACGGCATTTTTACGAGTTTTATGTAAAGAATCGGAAGGTGTTAAAAATATATTTAATTTAGATTGTGAAAAACTGAAATACCCGACAAAAAGTAAAAAAAACACTAAAACTTTACCGGAAACAGCCTTTCTTTTTTCTTTTAACCAGACACAAACCAATAACAACAGCTTAGACTGATATGTATCTACATTTTGCTTCAAAGTACTATCGATTTATTCCTAACTTATTTACCCATTGCGCATATTTTCTTGCATTAACCTGATGCTGCTCAAAATTGGTAGCAAAAGCATGATATCCCGGTTTGTCCGGACTAGCGCAAAAATAAATATAATCATGGTTTTCGGCATTTAGCACTGCATCAATAGCCGAAATATCCGGCATTGCAATTGGTCCGGGTGGAAGTCCCGCATATTTATAAGTATTATACGGAGATTCAATGGTTAAGTCGGCATGCAATACTCGTTTTATGACCTGATCAAAATCACCGGATTGTTTTTTCATAGCGTAAATAATAGTCGGATCGGCTTGTAAAGGCATTCCGGTATGCAAACGATTCAGATAAACACCTGCTACACGCGGTCTTTCGTCTACTTTTGCCGTTTCTTTATGTACAATTGAAGCCAGAATAGAAACTTCAACAGGCGTTAAGTTCTTGTCCATTGCTTTTTGAATGCGTTTCGGATTCCAAAAACGCTTGTATTCTTTAGCAAATTTATCTGCCAGCTTATCAGCAGATGTATTCCAATAAAATTCATACGAATTAGGAACAAACATGGCTAAAATATTCTCTTCTGTAAAACCGTTTTCCTGTAAAAATTCGGGTGCTGTAAAAGCCTGTACCAAAGCTAAACTATCCGGTTCTAATTGTGTGGCTAATCGTTGTGCCAATTTCCCTAAAGTTTCCTGATTATTAAAAGCTACTTTTACCGGAACATTTTGTCGCAATGCACGAACCATATCAAAACTGGTCATGTTTTGCTTTATCAAAAACTTCCCTGCTTTCACATTTCTATCGTACTTTCTTTGTTTGGCTACAAAATCAAATTTGTCTATATTTTTTAAAAACGGAGCTAATTCTTCTTTTGCCTGTTCATACGTTGAACCGGAAGGAATGTATACAAAAACTTCTTTTTGATTAAACGTAGTATTAGGAGTAAAGGCTTTAAAATAGACATAACCGGCTACCGCAAAGGCTACAACTAACCCGGCTACCGCAATTATCAGAACTAATTTCTTTAGGTTCAAGGATTCTATGATTTATCATTAATAATCTGGAACAAAATTTCGTCTTTAAATTGACCTCCAATTTTATTCCACTGTTTTTTAACTCCGATTTTTTGGAATCCAAATTTAGTAAAAAGTTGTAAACTAGGTTGATTATCTTCTGCTATATTTGCGTACAATTGGTGTAACTGCAAATGAACAAATGCATAATTCACCAAAAGTTGTAATACTTCTGCTCCTGTTCCTTTATTTCTGTCATGAACCTGATGAATTAAAATTCCGATTCCGGCTCTTGAATGTTGCGGATCAAAATCAAACAAGTCGATCAAACCTATTGTTTCAGCAGTATCTTTTTTACAGATAGCCAATCGTAGCTGTTTTGCTTCGTATATATCCTGATGTGCATTTTCCAGATACTGCCGAATCAAAAAACGACTATACGGCGTTTGTGTATGGCTCACTTCCCAAACAGATTCATCATTTTCTATGGTGTAGATAAACTCTAAATCTTCAGGTTCTAAAGCACGTAAATAAATATGTTCGCCTTGTAAAGTCATTTTTAGATTTCGATTTCTCCTTTAAATACAAATTTAGCCGGACCAATCAGAAAAACATCTGTAAATTTTCCGTCGTGTTCTTTAAAACTTACTGCCAGATCACCTCCTTCTACTTGTAGTTTTACAACATTAGAATGGGTTAGTTTATTTTGATATAAAGCAATAGCAGCAGCCGTTACTCCGGTTCCGCAAGACAACGTTTCATTTTCCACTCCTCTTTCATAAGTTCGTACCGCAAATTTGTCACCCGTTAAAGGCGAAACGAAGTTAACATTACTTCCGGCTTTTCCATACAGTTCGGAATAGCGGATTTTAGAACCTTGTTCCTTTACATTCACATCGCGAACGTTTTCAACCATTTGAATATGATGTGGTGAACCCGTATTTAAAAAAGTATAACCTTCTACTATCTTTATAGAATCAACATCTATCATTTGCAATGAAACTATACCATTTAAATCTACAGAAGCAAAATGATAACCATCTATAGCCTCAAATTCAGCTTTATCCGTGATAATATCTAATTGCTTTGCAAAAGCCACCAAACAACGACCGCCATTACCGCACATGGTACTTTCGTTACCATCAGAGTTGTAATATACCATAGTAAAGTCGTATTGTGGATGGTTCTCTAACAAAATCAATCCATCTGCTCCTATTCCAAATCTCCTATTACATAACTGCGCTATCAGTTTGGTATCATTTTTTGGAAAAATATTTTGTCGGTTATCGATCATCACAAAATCATTTCCCGTTCCTTGATATTTATAAAAAGTTAGTTTCATTTAGCAAAAATACAAAATACAGAGTATAAAACATGCGTTTTAAATGAACTCTATTAAGTAACAAAAGCAAACAAACTTAATAAAAAGTTAAACATTGTTAATCGAGCGTTAAACTGATTTTATGTTAAAATTTTGTCTTTTAACTTTACTTTGAAATTAAAATATGAAGGTTATGAAAAAAATCGGAAGTCTTTTATTAGTTTCCCTTTTTAGCGGAGCTATTACGTTAGGTGCTTATAAATTATTCCTAGAGCCCAAATCAAATTCTTCACTAACTACTGTTGCCCCGAATTTCTCAAAAAATGTAAGTCTCGGAGCTGAAAATGTAGATTTTACAACAGCTGCGGATATGGCTGTACATAGTGTTGTACACGTTAAGAATGTGAGTGTTCGAAAAGTTTACAATCCTATCATGGAATTTTTCTATGGTTCTAAAGGAGGAGTTCAACAACAAGAGCAAATAGGAACCGGTTCGGGTGTTATCATTTCTGAAGACGGTTATATTGCAACCAATAATCACGTGGTTCAGAACGCAACTGATCTGGAAGTTACCCTTAACAATAATAAGACGTATAAAGCTAAGCTAGTAGGTACGGATTCTAAAATGGATATTGCTCTTTTAAAAATTGATACTGATGAAAAATTGCCGTACATGATTTTCGGAGATTCAGATGCTATCAAAGTAGGAGAATGGGTTTTAGCTGTCGGTAATCCCTACAACTTAACCTCTACTGTTACCGCCGGAATTGTTTCTGCAAAAGCAAGGGATCTGAGCAACGAAGGCCTACAATCCTTTATTCAAACGGATGCTGCCGTAAACCCGGGAAACAGTGGTGGTGCTTTGGTTAATACTAACGGAGAACTAATCGGAATCAACACTATGATATCGTCTCCTACAGGAAGTTATGCCGGTTATTCATTTGCCGTTCCATCAAATATCACTCGTAAGATTATTGAGGACTTAATGCAGTTTGGCAATGTACAAAGAGGCGTTCTAGGAGTTCAAGGATCTGAACTGAACAGTGCTGTTGCGGAACATTTCGGCATCAACGAAACACAAGGTTTCTACATCAACGGAGTTACTAAAAAATCCGGTGCTGAAAAAGCAGGATTAAAAGAAGGTGACGTAATCGTAAAATTGGATACTAAAAAAATTAATGGCTTCTCTGACCTTTCATCTTATATTAATACCAAACGACCTAACGATGTTGTTAATGTTACCATCATTAGAAATGAAGAAGAAAAAATAATTCCTGTTACGTTAACTAAAAAGGAATTAATCACTTATGAAGCAAAAGGAATTGAATTTGAAGACATCAGTTCAACCGATAAAAAAGAATATGGTATTAACTACGGTGTTAAGATCAAAAAAATCACCAATGAAGACATCATTGATTATGCTAATGAATTAGAAGGAAGTATTATTCTGAGTGTAGACAATGTAAAAGCCAAAGATGTTGAAACTGTTACCAAGCTTTTAAACGGAAAAGACAATCAACGTTCCAGATATGAAATACTCACAAAAAACGGAAAGATTGTTCGAATTATCTTTTAATTGATTTTAATTTGATTTTCAACCACGCCTCAGCGTGGTTTTTTTATGCAAAAATATTTTACGAAAACGTTTGAAATAAGTATTTTTGCCCCAAATAAAAAACAACACATATTCTTAACTTACATGAACAATAACGCTTTATACGAAAAAGAGCTGGCTTTTCAAGCAGATAGACGAAAGGCTTGTGTAGAATTTATCAGAATAATAAGTGATTTATGGTATGACAAATCAATTGAATTAGTTCTGTTCAGAAACCAATTAATTGATCGTAACGTAAGCGACATTATTAACTTGCATGAATACGCAGGTGAATTTGTTCAAAAACCTATCAATGTTTTTGATTCTGTAGAAATTGCACGTGCAATTGAAGACTTGGATTTACCGCCTTCTAAAATAGACATCGGTAAATTAACTTATGAATATCACCTTGAAGATGACAAATACAACGACGCTAAAGCCTTTGTTATTGACAAACTAAAAGAAGCTAAAGATTACTCTGAGATCAAGCCAAAAGACGTAGTTCTATATGGTTTTGGTCGTATTGGACGTTTATTAGCCCGTGAGATGATGAGCAAAATCGGCAAAGGACAACAATTGCGTTTAAGAGCTATTGTTACCAGAGATAAAACTGATGCTGTTCTATTAGAGAAAAGGGCTTCTTTATTACGCTACGATTCGGTTCACGGTGATTTTGAAGGTTCTGTTCATGCTGATGTTGAAAACAATGCTTTAACAATCAACGGTACAACAGTACATATTATTACAGCTAATGCTCCTGAAGACATCGATTATACAAAATATGGCATAGATGATGCTTTAGTAATTGATAACACTGGTGCTTTTACAACCGAAGAAGCATTGAAACGTCATTTAACATCAAAAGGCGTAGACAAAGTTCTATTAACTGCTCCCGGTAAAGGAGTTCCTAACATTGTTTATGGTGTAAACCATTTAGAATACAACCCAGACGAGGTTAAAATTTACTCTGCTGCTTCTTGTACTACTAATGCTATTACTCCTGTTTTAGCGGCTTTAGAAGAAACTTTAGGCGTTGTAAGAGGTCATTTAGAAACGATCCATGCTTACACAAATGACCAAAATTTGGTTGACAACATGCACAAAAAATACCGTCGCGGAAGAGCTGCTGCTTTAAACATGGTAATTACGGAAACCGGTGCAGGAAGTGCTGTTGCAAAAGCATTACCGAGCTTAGCAGGTAAATTAACTTCTAATGCTATCAGAGTTCCGGTTCCAAACGGTTCATTAGTTGTTTTAAACTTAGAAGTAAAAAATGCCACTACTAAAGAAGGTTTAAATGACATTATGAGAAAATATGCTCTGGAAGGAAATCTGGTTGAGCAAATTAAATATTCACTAAATAATGAATTAGTTTCGTCAGATATCGTAGGAACTTCTGCTCCTTCTATTTTTGACAGTAATGCTACAATTGTTGCCCCTGATGGTAAAAATGTAGTAATGTATGTTTGGTATGATAACGAATACGGATATAGCCATCAGGTAATTCGTTTAGCCAAATCTATTTCTAAAGTTAGAAGATATACTTACTATTAATATCTTTATAGAACATTGGTTATGATTAAAAATCCGGCTTTAGGGCCGGATTTTTTTTAAATGAAAAACAAAAAATAGGACTAATAATGCCAATAATGTTCGGTTGAAAACGTATCATTACTTCCTGAAGGTGGCGCTACAAAACCTTTGGTATAAATAGTGTAGATTCTATTGGGGTACAAATCGACATTGGTATCTGTAAATAAAATTTGTCCGGTTGAAGAATCGGAAAAAGTAAAGTCAAAAGTTCCGTCTTCAAATTCCACAAAATCAGACACTTCTTTAAAAGCTAAATTATCTGCTACTACTGATATTCCGGAAGAAACTGTAATCAGGGAACTATCAGGTGATAAATTAATGAATCGCACTACTGCATGAGATGAATTCGGATTCACATTAGCTTCTATACTTATAAATAACTCTATCTGATCAAATGTATTGACAGCAAAGGCACCAAAAATTTGATTATCTGATAATAGCACTTCTTGGGTTGCCAAAGTATCTCCGACATTATTCAATAAAGAAAATAATCTGCTTCCCGTGTAAAAATTATAAAAACCAAAAGTATTTCCATAATTAATCGGATTTGAATTGATTTCATTTTCATCAGAGTGAAAATAGAGATCACCGCTATTCGGGCTTACATTAGCCAAAACGCCATAAGCCTCATCGCGATTTTCATAATAGTAACAATCATCATTATCATCGTCACTACACGAAAACAACGCCAAACTTAAGATTAAAAAATACATTTTTTTCATAGCAATTTTTTTAAATAATATTTAAACGACTATTCAAATGTAACTTTAACAACTTAAGAATGTTGTTTAATCCTTGGCGAACTGTCCAAAAAGAAAACTAAAAGACCCTAAAAAAGGAATAAAAAATCTAGTAATAATAAAAAACTCCTTCTAAAAGAAGGAGTTTTTAAAGGTATTTAACGGTAAAAATTATTTACCTGCGGCAATTAAATTTAAAGCTGAACCTGCTTTGAACCATTCGATTTGACCTTCATTATAAGAATGATTAGCCAAAATAACATCTTTAGAGCCATCTGCATGAACAAACTCTAAAGTTAATGGTTTTCCCGGAGCAAAATCTGTTAAATCTAAGAAGTTGATTGTATCATCTTCTTGTACTTTATCATAATCTGCTTCATTAGCAAATGTTAAAGCTAACATTCCTTGTTTTTTCAAGTTAGTTTCATGGATACGGGCAAAAGATTTTACCAGTACTGCTTTAACACCTAAATGACGTGGCTCCATAGCGGCATGTTCACGAGAAGAACCTTCACCATAATTGTGATCTCCCACAACGATTGTAGGAACTCCGGCTGCTTTGTAAGCTCTTGCTACAGCAGGAACTGCATCATAAGTTCCGGTTAACTCGTTTTTAACTTTGTTTGTTTCTTGGTTAAAAGCATTTACTGCACCAATCAACATATTATTTGAAATATTATCTAAGTGACCACGATAACGTAACCAAGGACCAGCCATAGAAATATGGTCAGTTGTACATTTACCGAAAGCTTTGATTAACAATTTAGCTCCGGTAATATTTTTGCCATCCCAAGCAGGGAAAGGTTCTAATAACTGCAAACGTTCTGAAGTAGGACTAACAATTACCTGCACACTTGAACCATCTTCTGCAGGTGCCTGGAATCCCGGATCATCTACATCAAAGCCTTTAGTTGGTAATTCAACTCCTTTCGGAGGATTTAATTTAATCTCTTCTCCGTTATCGTTTAATAGAGTATCTGTAATCGGATTAAAATCTAAGCGGCCTGAAATTGCTAAAGCTGCAACCATTTCAGGAGAAGTTACAAAAGCATGAGTATTCGGGTTACCATCTGCTCTTTTTGAGAAGTTACGGTTGAAGGAATGCACAATAGTATTTTTTTCTCCTTTATCTGCCCCTTCTCTATCCCATTGACCAATACAAGGACCACAAGCATTGGTAAATACTTTGGTTCCTAATTTTTCAAAAGTATCAATGATACCGTCTCTTTCAATCGTAAAACGAATTTGTTCTGACCCCGGGTTAATACCAAATTCTGCTTTTGGTGTAATATGATGTTC
Organism: Flavobacterium haoranii; assembly: GCA_003246205.1. Taxonomy (GTDB): domain Bacteria; phylum Bacteroidota; class Bacteroidia; order Flavobacteriales; family Flavobacteriaceae; genus Flavobacterium; species Flavobacterium haoranii_A. Next base: position 27,309 of record QKBC01000002.1, read on the forward strand.
AACTGCTTGTTCTACAATTGAAACTGCTCTTGTCATATCTTCATAAGAAGAGTTTGTACACGAACCTATTAATCCCCACTCTACTTTTAGCGGCCAACCATTTTTTTCAGCTTCCTCTTTCATTTTAGAAACCGGTGTTCCTCTATCCGGAGTGAATGGTCCGTTAATGTGCGGTTCTAATTCTGATAAGTTAATTTCAATCAATTGATCAAAATATTGTTCCGGATTAGCATATACTTCAGCATCAGCAGTCAAGTAAGAAGCTACTTTATCAGCAGCATTTACTACATCCTGACGACCTGTAGCCGATAAATATCTTCTCATAGAATCATCATAACCAAAAGTTGAAGTGGTAGCTCCGATTTCTGCTCCCATGTTACAGATAGTTCCTTTACCGGTACATGACATCGATTGTGCTCCTTCACCAAAATATTCAACAATTGCCCCCGTTCCTCCTTTTACAGTTAAGATATCAGCAACTTTTAAGATTACATCTTTTGGAGCCGTCCAACCACTTAATTTTCCGGTTAACTTAACTCCAATCAATTTAGGAAATTTTAATTCCCAAGACATTCCTGACATTACATCTACAGCATCAGCTCCACCAACACCAATGGCTAACATACCTAAACCACCTGCATTTACAGTGTGAGAGTCAGTACCAATCATCATACCTCCGGGAAAAGCATAATTTTCCAAAACAATTTGATGAATAATCCCAGAACCTGGTTTCCAGAAACCAATTCCGTATTTATTTGAAACTGAAGAAAGGAAGTCAAAAACTTCGCTTGATTGTGTCTTAGCCACCTTTAAATCGGTATCTGCGCCAACTTTAGCCTGAATTAAGTGATCACAGTGAACTGTAGTAGGAACTGCAACTTTGTTTTTTCCGGCGTGCATAAATTGCAATAAAGCCATCTGTGCCGTTGCATCTTGACAAGCTACTCTATCCGGAGCAAAGTCAACATAATCTTTTCCTCTTGTAAATGCCTGAGTCGGCATTCCTTCCCATAAATGGGAATATAAGATCTTTTCAGATAATGTAAGCGGACGACCAACTAATTCACGTGCTTTATCTACACGCTCAGCCATTCCGGCATACACTTTTTCAATCATTTTAATATCAAAAGCCATAATTTTAATATATTTTTTGTTAGTTTTTTTCGGATATACAATTTACAAAAAAAATGGATAATCATAATAAAAAAGCCTGAGTTTTAACTCAGGCTTAACTTATCTATAATTACATAACTAATTGTCTATGAGAAGGTGCAAATTTGGTTAAATTAATACCGCTCACAGCCGTTGTATATTCTTCTATCGTAGGAGTTCTACCTAATATTGTTGATAGTACTACAACCGGTGTTGACGAAAGCAACGATTCTCCTTTTTTCTCAGCAGAGTCTTCTACAACTCTTCCTTGGAACAAACGTGTAGATGTTGCCATAACCGTATCTCCTTTAGCTGCTTTTTCCTGATTCCCCATACAAAGGTTACAACCAGGACGCTCTAAATACAACATATTTTCATATTCTGTACGAGCTGCTGATTTTGGTGCATTATCATCAAATTCGAAACCTGAATATTTTTGTAACACTTCCCAATCTCCTTCGGCTTTTAATTCATCCACAATATTATATGTTGGCGGAGCAACAACAAGAGGTGCTTTAAATTCCACTTTGCCTTGTTGTGCTTCGATATTCTTAAGCATTTGCGCTAAGATTTTCATATCGCCTTTGTGAACCATACAAGAACCGACAAATCCAAGATCTACTTTTTTCTCACCTCCATAATAGGATAAAGGTCTGATAGTATCGTGTGTGTATCGTTTAGAAACATCTGCATTGTTTACATCCGGGTCAGCAATCATTGGTTCAGCAATTTGATCCAAATCAACTACTACTTCTGCATAATATTTAGCATTAGCATCCGGAGTTAAAGCAGGTTTAGTTCCTGTTTTTATTTCAGCAATTCTCTTATCTGCTTTTTCAATTAAACCTTTCAACACTTGTTTCGCGTTGTCCATGCCTTTATCGATCATTATTTGAATTCTACCTTTAGCAATTTCCAATGATTCGATTAAAGTTGCATCTTCAGAAATACAGATAGAAGCTTTCGCTTTCATTTCTGCAGTCCAATCCGTGAATGTAAACGCTTGGTCAGCAGTCAACGTTCCGATGTGAACCTCGATTACTCTTCCTTGGAATACATTTTCACCTCCAAATTGGTGTAACATTTGTGCTTGCGTAGCGTGAACTACATCGCGGAAATCCATATACGATTTCATATCACCTTTGAACGTTACTTTTACTGATTCCGGAATTGGCATAGAAGCCTCACCAGTAGCTAAAGCAAGTGCTACAGTTCCTGAATCGGCACCAAAAGCAACACCTTTTGACATACGTGTATGAGAGTCACCACCAATGATGATTGCCCACTCGTCAATTGTAATATCATTCAACACTTTGTGAATAACGTCAGTCATTGAATGATATACACCTTTAGGGTCACGAGCTGTAATTAAACCGAAATCGTTCATGAATTTCATCAATTTCGGAATATTAGTTTGTGCTTTTTTATCCCAAACTGAAGCCGTGTGACAACCTGATTGATAAGCTCCGTCAACAATAGGAGAAATAGTTGTAGCTGCCATAGATTCTAATTCCTGAGCAGTCATTAAACCTGTTGTATCTTGAGAACCTACAATATTTACTTCTACACGAACATCTGAACCTGCATGCAACACTTTTCCCGGAGTAGTTCCCACAGCATTTCTATTGAAGATTTTTTCAACTGCTGTAAGACCTTGTCCTTCGATAGAAATTTCTTTTGAAGGTGCATAAACAACCGGAGCTTCAACTCCTAAAGTTTTTGCAGCAAATGTTTGTAATTTTTTACCAAATACAATAGCGTAAGAACCACCGGCTTTGATGAATTCCATTTTTTGAGGAGTGAAAGCTTTAGCGATATCGATCAACTCTTTATCTCCATTGTATAATTTTTTCTTTTTTGTATTGATGGTCAACACAGTTCCTGTAGCCACAGAGTACACTTCTTCTAAAATTGGCTCATCATTTTCATTACGAACCACATTTCCGTTTTCGTCTACTTTTTTCACCCAGTTTTTAAGGTCAAGACCAATACCACCTGTTACGTCAACTGTAGTCAAGAATATCGGAGAAATTCCGTTTGTACCACCCACAATTGGAGCAATATTTACGAACGGAACATAAGGACTTGCTTGTTTTCCTGTCCAAAGTGCAACGTTATTTACACCAGACATACGAGAAGAACCTACTCCCATTGTACCTTTTTCAGCAACTAACATTACTGATTTATCCGGATGTTGTGCTTGTAAAGCTTTGATTTCCGCTTGAGCTTCAGGCGTAATCATACATTTTCCGTGTAATTCACGGTCAGAACGTGAATGCGCTTGATTACCCGGAGAAAGCAAATCTGTAGATATATCTCCTTCACCTGCAACATACGTTACCACTTTAATTTCTTCCGGTACTTCAGGAAGTTTTGTAAAAAACTCAGCCTTAGCGTAGCTTTCTAAAATTTCTTTTGCAATTTCATTACCAGCTTCGTAAGCTTCTTTTAAACGATTAGTGTCTGCCTCATAGAGGAACACTTGTGTTTTAAGTACATTTGCAGCTTCTTTTGCAATAGCTGCATCATTACCTAAAGCTAAATCCAACAATACTTCAATTGAAGGACCACCTTTCATGTGTGATAATAATTCAAAGGCAAAAGCAGGCGTAATTTCACTTACAACTGATTCACCAAGAATAATTTCTTTTAAGAATTTAGCTTTAACACCAGCCGCCGGAGTAGTTCCGGGTAATGTATTATAAATAAAAAATTTAAGCGAATCTTCGCGATATGGGCTATTTGAATCTTTAATTTGTGCAATAATTGCGTCTAGTAATTCTGCACCATCAATAGGTTTTGGATGAAGACCTTGGGTTTTGCGTTCTTCTATTTCCTTGATGTAATCGTTGTAAACATTCTTTTGAATATCAGAATCCATACTTATTAATACGTTATGTTTATGTTAGTTTATTTTTAATTGGAACAAACTTAATAAATCTTCACGAGAATTAAAAATTTTTAGCAAAAGCTTAAAATATGAGAAATATTATTTATAATTATTCTATTTTAATGAATTTTATTCAACGAAATCAAACAAAATCATATTTTATTACAAAATTGATATTTTCAGCTTTTAAAATTATCAAATTGTTAAAATAGATAGTGTAAAAATGAGAATTTAATATTTATCATTTCTCAGCTCCATCATCGGTTTTTCATAAAAACGATATAAAACGTACGAAAGTAAAAGTGTACTAAGCAGATAGACAATTATTTTTAAAAAAGAAGGAATTTCATAGGCAAGATGCGTGAACAAATCTTTTAAAAAGTATGAAACAATTGAATAATGCAATAAATAAATACTATATGATATTTTACTGATAAATGTAGTGCCTCGGGCTATAAATCCTTTTCCTTCTTGCCAAAACACAAAAAAAGGCAAAAGCATTGCAATGGTGGCTGATGTAAAAGAGAAATAAAACACCTGATAATACAAAGGTGTCTTAATCAGGTCGTATCCTAAAACATTCATAACAATATATTGAAAAAACAATAAGTGTACGGCTACAATCAAAAAATAAACTCGTAATTGTTTGAGCTTTTCTCCATAAAAATAATTCAGCCAAGCTATTATAAATCCATATAAAATAGCATCAATCCGATAAATCACCACAGATTTTAGTGCTGTTCCCCAAATATTTAAGTCTGTGATTTTATAATGGAGAAAATGAATATAACGAAGAACATGAAACAACATGATTAATAGTAAAACCGTTGTAATGAAAAGTGCTTTTCTTTTTTTCTTCACTAAGAGCGCAACAGAAAAAAGCACTATCGGAACTAAAAGATATGTCCACTCTTCTACTGATAAGCTCCACGACTCCACAAAAATCGTAATGGAATACTGTTCAAAATTTTGCAGAAAGAAAAAATAGCGCCAAATCGTATTCCATTGTAAATCAAAATCGGAAAAAGTGGCAATTAGCAATACAATTCCTAAAATCAAATAATAATTCGGAAGTGTTCGATACCATCTTCTTTTTAAAAAAATTAAAATATCACTAATCGAAAAATCAGGTTTTAAAAACTGTTTCAACAAAATAGTTCCAATCAAAAAACCACTTAATACAAAGAAAATTTCGACTCCTAAATAGCCTGCTAAACCGCTAAGGGAAATCAATACTACATTATGATTATCTATTAAATAATACAAATGCGAAAAGATAACTAAGGAAATAGCCAATGCTCTTACAACATCTAATCCAAAAATTCGTTGCTTCATTTGCTTTTCTGAATCCATTTCCTTTACTTTTGTATCTATACTCTTAATTTTGAAACGACCAAAGATATACAAATACTTAATTTTTACCATTATAGTTTCTTTTCTTTTTGGAAGCCTTACTTATTTTTTGCTTTCCAATCGTCATAAAGCTATTGTTAAAACAACGTTACTGCATAAACTCCACTTGGTTGATAGTGATTGGACAATTGAAAACGAACAGCAACACTATAAAATGCTTTCTCCTACGCTTTTAGTTGACGGTATCTATAAATCAATGGAAGGACCTAAATCGTCTCGTTACATCCAACTGAGCAATACAGATGAGCTACTCTGGATTACCGGTTTTGACATTAAAGCAATTGATGAAGAAACTGAAAGAGAAACTTCCAAGGATTTTATCTGCCACATGAATGTAGATTTAAATGATGTTCATTATTATTCCAATTTTAATCTGGAAAAGAGAATAGGGCAACAATATCCGAGACTTACTTCATTATCCAGCGGTTTTGAAAGTTTTAACTTTCCAAAAGGCTATGGTGTTCCTGTAAAAGGAAATGAATTTTTATACATTACGACACAAGCTTTGAACTTAAACCAAGCGAATATCTTTAAAAAAATCAAGCACTTGGTTACTATAGAGCACGAAAAATATAATGGAAACCAAAAACCTTTAATGAGTAAAACTGTCTTTATTCAATTGCCTTTCGATAAAGAAAATCCTTTTAAAACTCCGTTATCTCCTGGAAGTAACCAATGTATTCCTGTAGAAACCAGAAACCATTGCTACACAGACAGCGAAGGCAATATGTTATCAGGACATTGGATCGTACCCAGGGGAAAATTTACTTACAGAAGCTCAATTAACGAACAATTACAACTTCAAGACAGTTTGCGTTTACACTTTTCTGCTATCCATGTACATCCCTTTGCTTCTTCTATTAGCTTATATGATGCTACAACCGGCACAACTCTTTTCACTAGCACAATAGAAAATTATAATGGAAAAACAGGCTTAGTAAAAGTAGAACCTTTTAGTTCCGAAAAAGGCATTTGGCTATATCCTGACCATCAATATGAATTGGTTATGGAAGCCAACAATACCTCTACTGTCAATCAAGATATGATGGGCAGCATGTTTTTATTTTTCTACGATAAAGAAATGGATGAGCAATTAACTAAAACAGTTTTTTAATCAATTCTTCTTCTGAAATACCTTCTGCGTCGGCTTTATAGTTTTTTACAATTCTATGACGAAGGATTCCGGTAGCAACCGTTTGTACTTCTTCAATATCCGGTGAAAATTTACCGTTTAAAGCGGCTTGTGTTTTTGCAGCTAAAATTAAATTTTGAGAAGCTCTTGGTCCGGCTCCCCAATCAATATAGGTTTTCACAAAATCAGGAGCCAAAGCATTATCCGGACGCGTTTTACTAACTAGCGTAACGGCATATTCGATTACATTGTCTGCCACCGGAATTTTTCGAATTACGTTTTGATACTCCAAAATTTCCTGCGCTGAAAATAAGGCATTTACCTGAGGTTTAAAATCAGTAGTTGTAGCTTTTACTACCTGAACTTCTTCCTGAAAAGAAGGATATTCTAATTTAATAGCAAACATAAAACGGTCTAATTGGGCTTCCGGAAGCGGATATGTTCCCTCTTGCTCAATAGGGTTTTGGGTTGCCAATACAAAGTATGGTAAATCCAGCTTATAATGATGTCCTGCCACCGTAACTGCTCGCTCTTGCATAGCCTCTAATAAAGCCGCTTGCGTTTTAGGTGGTGTACGGTTGATTTCGTCTGCTAGGATAATATTAGAAAAAATCGGGCCTTTAATAAATTTAAAATTGCGGTTTTCGTCTAGAATTTCACTTCCCAAGATATCAGAAGGCATTAAATCGGGCGTAAACTGAATACGTTTAAAATCTAAGCCTAAAGCCTGAGAAATCGTATTTACCATTAAAGTTTTGGCTAATCCGGGAACACCAATCAACAAAGCATGTCCTCCTGCAAAAATACTCAATACAATTTGGTTAACTACTTCTTCTTGGCCGATGATTACTTTCGCAATTTCATCTTTTAGTGCCTGTTGTTTTTGAACCAGTTGTTGAATTGTTGCTACGTCTGACATACTTTTAAAGTTTTTAGTATTAAAAATCAGGATAAAGAAACAAAAAATATAGAAACTTCACTAATAAATACATCATCATCTATTGATTATATTTCTTTGCTTTTAATTCCTTAAAAAGGATCTTTATTTTTTTAACCAATTATTAGTAAACTCACAATCTTGATATTCTTTATCAACTTTGATATAGGTTTCACCTATTTTTTCCTCAGTCCATTTTGCAATAGCTTTAATCTGTTTGTCACGCAAAGCCAATTCTTTAATTTTTAAATAATCACTGGCAAAATCAGCTTTATGTTCCGGTAGCTTACTATTGATCGTAACAATTTTATAGAATTTATTACCACGCTCGTCCTGATCTAAAATAGGCTGAGATATTTCCCCCACTTTTAGATCCACGATTTGGTTATACAATGCCGGATCCATTTTTGTCAATTCAAATTTAGATTCCATAGTACGGGGATTGAACAGAACTCCTCCGTTGTTACGGGTCTCTTTTTCATCTGAAGTGGCTTTGGCTGCATCCGCAAAAGAAATTTCACCGCTTTCTATTTTAGTTCTGATCTTTTCAACATCCTCTTTTGCTTCTTGCAGAGCTTCCGGTGTCACTTTCGGAGCAATTAAAATATGTCGCAATTCAACTTCTTGTCCTCTAATTTTATCTATCATAATAATATGATATCCAAACTCCGTTTCAAAAGGCTCAGAAATTTCTCCTTCAGCCAAACTGAAAGCTACATCTTTAAATTCTTTTACAAATGGTGTCTTTCTATTCATTTTATAATACCCTCCGTTTGAACTTGAACCCGGATCTTGTGAAAATAAAACAGCTTTTGTAAAGAAACTTCCCCCATCTAATACTTCCTGACGAATTTGTTTCAATTTATTGATAACTTCTTGTTTCTCTTCTTCTGAAATTTTAGGTTTTCTCACAATCTGTGCAACTTCTACTTCTGCTCCGAAAACAGGCATCTCATCTTCCGGAATATCTTTAAAGAAATTTCGAACTTCTTCCGGTGTAATTTCAATCTCATCTACAATTTTCTTTTGCATTTGAGAGGTTAATTTGTTCATTTTGATAATATCGAAAAAGTAGTTCTTAAAGTCTTCTTCGTCTTTTTTCTTATAGAACGCAATTACTTTTTCCAGCGAACCTACTTGCTCTACCATGGCATCGATCTGTTGACTCATATAATCATTCACTTCTTGGTCGGTTACCACGATACTATCTTGAATAGCTTGGTGAGCGTATAATCTATCTTCTAATAGTTTTCCGAAAAGTTCACATCTGCTGATATTTTTGGTATCAATTCCTTGTGCTTTTAATCCGATAAATTCCAAATCAACATCAGAATCCAAAATAACATATTCTCCGACTACACCAATAACGCCATCTACTTTTTCTTTTTTAGGTTGGGCAAACAACACTGTAGTAAACAATAAAAATAAGGCAGTAGTTTTATTTGTAAATTTCATAGTCTTTATTTTTAATCGCATCTTCCGTAATTTCTTTTTCTAATGTTCTTACTAATTCTAATTTTCTATTGTTTATAATTACCTGTTTTATGGTCGGTTTGATAAACTGCAAAGGAGTCGGTGAATCTTTTGGCATCACCTGATTTACTTTTACAAGCCAAACTGTTGTAGAATCGGGATACTGAAAATTGATTCCATCAGCTATATATTTATCTTTATTATCAACATTTATAAAAGGCAACTTTTCGTAAACTTGATTAACATCGACCCAAACGGAGTCGTTAAAAGCATAACTTTTGAACTGAATGCTCATTTTATTCAGCTCATCTTTATCTTTTGCGGTAAAGGAAGTAAACTTTGCTTTAATTTTATCAAATTTTGGATTTTCTTTAACTAAATTAATGTAGCGAAGCTTTACCAATTCGTTTGCATTTTTAAATAGCTGTTTGTTTTTATCGTAAAATGACACTATTTGTTCTTCTGTAACTACTGTATCTATTTTACGAATTACCAGATCTTCCAAATAAGCATTGGTAAACAAATCTGTTTTATATTGTTCAATTAAATGATTAAAATCTTCCTGACGGCTTTCACTTAAATTGACTTCGGCTGCATTTAAAAGTATTTTTTGGGTTGCCCAACGATCGATAAATGCTCTTACTATAGCCAAACTATCTTTTTCAGTTGTTCCTTTAGGAACCAGATGTTCTATATCTTCTTCATACAAATAGGCTTCTCCGACTCTTGCAACAGCTTTTGGCTCTTTTGGTTTTTTAAAATAATCACAAGAAGCGAGAGAGAATAGTAATAATAATGAAGCGAGATATTTCATTTATTTTTGAATTTGTGCTTTTACTTTTTCAAAAACAGCATTATCAATTTTTACATCAAATTCTTTCTTTAATTCAGAAACCCAATTATTCTCTAAATATTGTTGATAATCGCTCGTCAGTTTACCTTTACATTCATTAATTGTTTTTGGCGCTTCCTTGATGATCTCTTTTACATTTGCCACAAAATAATAACTACCTTTTTGTACCACTTTTGTTGCTCCTGTTTCCTGAATCGCCAATTCCGGTAAAACATCGAAATCTTCTTCAAAAACTCCCGATTTCACCATAATGTTTACTTTACCGTTTTTATTCAATTTTTCTTTGATATAATCAACTGATTTTCCTTTTTTAATATAGGATTGTGCTTTTTTAACTATTTTTTCTTCTGTAGAAGAATAAATATCAACATCATCTCTGGTTTTCCACATATAATCTTTTAAGTGATCATTGTGAAATTTTTCCAAGCCTAATGTATCTGTTTTTGCTTTTTCCCAAATCTCTTTTTCCATTAAATCAAACAATAGCAATCCATCTCGGTATTCATCCATTACATAGCTAAACTCAGGAAATTCGCTTTCTAAATTATCATTATAGTAAACGATCAATTGGTCATCTACCCATTTTTGGTACAACTCATCTACTAAAGCCGATAAAGGTCTTGTTTTTACATTCCCTTTTTGTTGGCTTTGCAAATATGTTAAAAAGGCTGAACCTTCAATTTTTTTATCTTTGTTAATAACAATTAAATCAGCATTATATTTTTTACTATCTGACGGATATTCCCAAATTCCTTTATAAAAATCTTCTGTTACTGCTTTTTTTATCTGCGCTAACAATTTAGCATCTTGTTTTACATCATATTTAGCACGCAGTTTTTTAGCTAAAGAATTAGTTATCAGCAACGAACGGTCATCGCGTTTAATTTTATTTTCTAAATCGTATTTGATTTCATCCAATGGTGGCACCGGGTTTCGCTCAATTAGTTTTACAATATGCCAGCCGAATTTTGATTTAAAAGGTTCTGATATTTGTCCTTTCTCTGTTAATGAAAAAGCAACATCTTCAAATTCCTGTGAAGTTAACTGACCCGAACCGAATCTTTGTAACAAACCTCCTTTTGCTGCAGTAGATTTATCTTCTGATAATTGTTTCGCTAATTCTTCGAAGTTTTCTCCTTGTTTGATTTTTTGATAAATATCATCAATCGATTTTTTTACAGCTGCATTTGCTTCAGTACTTGGAACAGAAGGGTTCAACAACATAATATGTGCAACCGTAACTTCTCCTCTATTCAAACGCTTGTCTGTTACTTTTAAAATATGGTATCCGAAACGAGTTCTGAAAATTTTAGAAACCTTTCCTACAGGAGTATTATAGGCTGCACTTTCAAACGGATAAACCATTTTAAATGCCGAAAAATATCCTAAATCGCCTTTATTTTCTTTTGCAGACGGATCTTCTGAAAATTTTTGCGCTACATCTTCAAATTTTTCACCTGCATCTACACGCTTTTTCAAATCCAGCATTTTGTTGTAGGCTTTTAAAGTATCTTTAGGAGCAGCTCCTTCATCTACTAATACTAAAATGTGTGATGCTCTTACTTCTTCTTTTGTTCTGGTATAAGCTTCTTCAATCAGCGCATTTGTTACTTTGCTATCATTTACATAGTTTTTTGCTAATTGTTTTCTATATGAATTTAATTCATTTTTATATTTAGCATCATTTTGTAAGCCTAATTTCTTTGCTTTTTCAACTTTAAGCTTATACCCTACAAACAAATCTAAATAATGATCTAAATCCTTTTGTGAATCATCTTTTACTAAATCCAGATTTTTTTTATATACTCTAACAAATTCATCAGTATAATAAGGATGATTATCAACAGTAAACAGAACCTCTTTTTGTTTATCTTGTCCAAAACTTACTGAGCCTAAACAAACTACAAAAAGTAAAAAAGCAATTTTCTTCATTTTTTATATAATATTTTGAATTGCGACCAACAAAAATAGTAATTCAATCGTATAAACCAACTATAATGACTTGTATTAACAAAAAATTATAGCCTAAAAGATTTGTTTCATCGGAAGATTTTAATTCTAAATTAATTAAGTTAATTTTGCAGCCTAAAATTTAAACCGATGGGATTTACAGAAGAAATAGCAAAGAGAAGAACTTTCGGAATTATATCGCACCCGGATGCCGGTAAAACAACTTTGACAGAAAAACTATTATTATTCGGTGGGGCTATTCAGGAAGCCGGCGCCGTAAAAAGCAACAAAATAAAAAAAGGAGCAACTTCCGATTTTATGGAAATTGAGCGCCAAAGAGGAATTTCAGTTGCTACTTCTGTATTAGCTTTTAATTATAAAGATAAAAAAATCAATATCCTGGATACTCCGGGACACAAAGATTTTGCTGAAGACACTTATAGAACATTAACCGCTGTTGATAGTGTAATTGTAGTTATCGACGTGGCAAAAGGGGTTGAGGAACAAACCGAAAAATTAGTTGAAGTTTGTAGAATGCGAAACATCCCGATGATTGTTTTTATCAACAAATTAGACCGCGAAGGTAAAGATGCTTTTGATTTATTAGATGAAGTAGAACAAAAATTAAAACTTACGGTAACACCTTTGAGTTTCCCAATCGGGATGGGTTATGATTTTAAAGGAATTTACAACATCTGGGAAAAGAACATCAACTTATTTACCGGAGATAGCCGTAAAGACATAGAAGAAACTATTGCTTTTGACGATGTGAACAATCCGGAACTGGATAAAATTGTAGGTCAAAAACACGCTGAAAAACTTCGTGAAGAATTAGAACTAGTTACTGAAATTTATCCTGACTTTGACAGAGAAGCATATTTAAAAGGAGATCTACAACCGGTTTTCTTCGGTTCTGCTTTGAATAATTTCGGTGTTCGCGAACTTTTGGATTGTTTTATCCAAATCGCTCCGCAACCTAGACCAAAAGAATCAGATACACGATTGGTAAGACCGGAAGAAGAAAAATTCAGCGGTTTCGTATTTAAAATTCACGCCAATATGGATCCGAAACATCGCGACCGTTTGGCATTTATCAAAATTGTTTCAGGAACATTCGAAAGAAACAAACCGTATTTACACGTTCGCCATAACAAAAATTTAAAATTCTCTAGTCCGAATGCTTTCTTTGCCGAAAAGAAAGAGATTGTAGACATTTCTTATCCCGGAGATATTGTAGGTTTACATGATACCGGAAATTTTAAAATCGGAGATACCTTAACTGAAGGTGAAGTAATGAACTTTAAAGGAATTCCTAGTTTTTCTCCGGAACATTTCCGTTATGTTAACAATGCCGACCCAATGAAGTCAAAACAACTAGAAAAAGGTCTTGACCAATTAATGGATGAAGGTGTAGCCCAATTATTTACACTGGAAATGAACGGAAGAAAAGTTATCGGTACAGTCGGAGCTCTTCAATACGAAGTTATTCAATATCGTTTAGAACATGAATACGGCGCTAAGTGCAGCTATGAGAATTTTCCGGCTTATAAAGCATGCTGGGTAAAACCGGAAGATACTAAAAATGAAGAATTTGCAGAATTTAAACGTGTAAAGCAAAAATTTTTAGGACATGATAAACACGGGCAATTGGTATTTTTAGCGGATAGCGAATTTTCCATCCAAATGACGCAGCAAAAATATCCTTCTGTTAAACTTTATTTTACATCTGATTTTTACCAGAATTAATTTTTTTTTGTAAATTGCACTAGACAAAACCCCCAAATTCTGAATTTACAAAATGAAACCCCTTCTATTAAAGCTCTATGTGAGCTTGTTTGTATTATTGATAGGATTCGATAGTACTGCACAGTCATCTGGTGTATTAGCAGATGGAGACCCACCTTCTGCCCCAATTGACAGCCAAATGATTTGGTTAGCAATTGTTGGTATTGTATTTGCATTTTACTTTTTCAACCATCAAAAAGTAGCAACTAAATAAAATAAAAAAGGAGCTTAAATCAAGCTCCTTTTTTATTTTATATTATTTTAATAATTTTCTTCTTTCTCTTGCTAATAATGTATTTTTCAACAACATTGCAATAGTCATTGGCCCTACTCCTCCCGGAACCGGTGTAATATAAGATGCTTTTTTAGACACATTTTCAAAATCAACATCACCTGTAATACGGTATCCTTTTTCAGTAGTTTCATCAGCAACACGAGTAATTCCTACATCAATAACCACTACATCATCTTTTACCATTTCGGCTTTCAAATAATTAGGAACACCTAAAGCTGTAATGATAATATCTGCCTGTGATGTAATCTGATTGATATTTTTAGTATGACTATGCGTTAATGTCACTGTTGAATTTCCCGGAAAACCTTTTCTTCCCATTAAGATACTCATAGGACGGCCTACAATATGGCTGCGCCCGATAACTACTGTATGTTTTCCTTGTGTTTCTACATTATAACGCTCTAATAATTCTAAAATTCCGAATGGTGTAGCCGGAATAAATGTACTCATGTCTAATGCCATTTTTCCAAAATTTTCCGGATGAAAGCCATCCACATCTTTACTTGGGTCAACAGCCATCAATACTTTTTGAGTATCAATTTGTTTAGGCAACGGAAGCTGAATGATAAAACCATCAATATCATCATCTTCATTTAATTCCTTTATTTTTTTTAGCAATTCTGTTTCTGAGGTTGTACTTGGCATTTTCACTAAGGTTGATTCAAAACCTACACGTTCACATGCTTTCACTTTACTACCAACATAAGTTAAACTAGCTCCGTCATTACCTACTATTACAGCTGCCAAATGCGGCACTTTTTCACCATTTGCTTTCATCTTTGCTACCTCGGCAGCAATTTCATTCTTAATATCTTCTGATATTTTTTTCCCGTCTAATAATATCATATTTGTTGTGTTGTTAATTTATTGTATAAAAAAAGACGCGAGAAAACACGCGTCTGTTATTTTTATCTCATTCCTTTCATTCCGCCCATCATTCGCATCAAATTCTTTCCGCCTCCGCCTTGCATCATTTTCATCATCTTACTCATTTGGTCAAACTGCTTCATTAATTGGTTTACCTGTTCTACTTTTGTTCCGGAACCTTTAGCAATTCTAAGCTTTCGTTTTCCGTCTATAATAGTCGGTTTACTTCTTTCTTCCGGTGTCATGGAATGAATTATAGCTTCAATATGTTTAAAAGCATCATCTTCGATTTCAACATCTTTTAATGCTTTTCCTGCTCCCGGAATCATCCCTACCAAATCTTTCATGTTACCCATTTTCTTGATTTGTTGGATTTGGGTTAAGAAATCATCAAAACCGAACTCGTTCTTAGCAATTTTCTTTTGAAGTTTTCGAGCTTCTTCTTCATCATATTGTTCTTGTGCACGCTCTACTAACGACACAACGTCTCCCATCCCTAAAATACGGTCGGCCATACGAGAAGGATAGAAAACATCAATAGCTTCCATTTTTTCACCGGTACCGATGAACTTAATCGGTTTGTTTACTACTGATTTAATTGAGATAGCGGCACCACCACGAGTATCACCATCTAATTTAGTTAAAACTACACCGTCAAAATTTAGACGGTCATTGAAAGCTTTGGCTGTATTAACTGCATCTTGCCCAGTCATTGCATCAACTACGAACAATGTTTCTTGCGGCTGGATTGCTTTATGAACATTAGCAATTTCGTTCATCATTTCTTCATCAACCGCTAAACGACCTGCTGTATCGACAATTACAACATTAAAACCATTAGCTTTAGCGTGTTTGATAGCATTTTGGGCAATTTCAACAGGATTTTTATTTTCCGGCTCGCTATATACCTCAACTCCTATTTGTTCACCTACTACATGCAACTGATTGATAGCCGCAGGACGGTAAATATCACAGGCTACCAATAAAGGTTTCTTTGATTTTTTTGTCTTTAAAAAGTTCGCCAATTTACCCGAGAAAGTTGTTTTACCGGAACCTTGAAGACCTGACATTAAAATTACAGAAGGATTAGCCGATAAATTTATACCTGCTGCATCACCTCCCATCAATTCGGTTAACTCGTCTTTAACGATTTTAACCATCAATTGTCCCGGTTGTAAATTGGTTAATACGTTTTGTCCGATTGCTTTTTCTTTTACTGTATTGGTAAATTCTTTAGCAATTTTAAAGTTTACGTCGGCATCGAGTAAAGCTCTACGAACTTCCTTTAACGTATCAGCAACGTTAACATCGGTGATTTTTCCGTGTCCTTTTAGTATATGGAAGGCTTTGTCTAACTTATCGGTTAAATTATCAAACATAATTTGCTGTAGTTTTAATAAACCGCAAAGATAAGATAAACTCTAAAAGTTTCAAAACAGGAAAATTACAAAGTTGAAAATAAAAAAAGCCCTTGATACTATTTCAAGGGCTTTTGGCTTTAATCTTTAACTTTAAATACTTTTCGAAGGATATCTTCCATTAAACACCACTTGGTAATAGAAGATTGCAATAGATTAGCTCCCACAAAAATGGTAAACCAAAACCAATTTTCGTTTACATACATTCCTAGCAATACACTGATAATAATAAATGTTCCGGCGATTGCTCTTATTAATCTGTTTATCATAGTTTTCTAATTTGTTTGTTCTACATTGAGTACAGCCACATGAATATGTGATTTAGCTTCTTGTTTATCATTGAATTCATTTACCAAATTCATTAATAAGCTAATATTATTTTTTGGAACTAATGCATAGAACAAAACGGATTGCGTTTCGTTCATTTCAGCACCAAACCAATTGGTTCCTACAGCTTCTTCAGTACTATCGCGATAACCTTTCACATCTCTATAAGAATACGAAAGTACTTTTGACTCTTTCAGAATTTTCTTCACTTCCTTTTCAAATTCTGCAATTGCGGTTATGATGACTAGTTTCATATCTTTTATATTTTTAAAACCTACAAGGTTTTGCTAACCTTGTAGGTTATGTTTTATTTATTTTTTTCCCATTTTTTGTGTTCTGTGATGTAGTAAATCAACGGAACTACAAGCAATGTCAATAAAGTTGATACAATAGCACCGGCTACTAATGAAATAGCTAGACCTTGGAAAATCGGGTCAAACAAAATGATGGAAGCTCCGATTACCACCGCTCCGGTTGTCAATAAAATTGGTGTTGTACGAACTGCACCGGCTTCAATAATAGCTTGTTTAATTGGAATACCGTCATTCAAACGAATTTCGATAAAGTCAATCAACAAGACTGAATTCCTCACCATAACTCCTGCCAGAGCAATCATTCCGATAAATGATGTCGCTGTAAAGAAAGCACCTAATAACCAGTGTCCTAACACAATACCTACTAATGACAACGGAATCGCCACCATCATTACCATTGGTGTTTTAAAGTTTTGGAACCAACCTACAATCAACATATAGATAATGATCACTACTACTGCAAATGCAGCACCTAAGTCACGGAATACTTCTAAGGTAATTTGCCACTCACCATCCCATTTTACGGTGAAATCATTTTCGTTAGAAGGTTGTTCCATGTATAGCTCATTTACGGAATATCCTTTTGGCAACTGCATTTTTTGCAATTTTTCATTCATCCCTAAAATAGCATATACAGGACTTTCTAATGCTCCGGCCATATCCGCTAACACATATACTACTCGTTTTTGGTCTTTACGATAGATTGCTTTTTGTAATGTATCGGCTTTTACCTGAACCAAATCACTCACTGAAACTACGTTTCCTTGACTACCTCTGATTTTTAAATTCTCAATATCTTCTAATGATGTTTTTTCAGCATCATCTAATGCTAACACAATTCCAACAGGATCTACTGAAGTTTCATCATACAAATTAGAAACCGGCATTTCTCTTAGTAAATATGTTAAATTACCCACTACTTGTTGCGGTGCAATTCCATTTAACATTGCTTTTTCTTTATCTACTTCTAATTTGTATTCTACTTGAGGTGCTTCTACCATCCAATCTACATCAACCACATCAGAAGTTGTTTCCAAAATGTGTTTCACCTGATTCGCTACTTCAATTTGCTCTTTATAATCCGGTCCATATACTTCAGCTACCAAAGTTGATAATACCGGTGGTCCTGGCGGAACTTCTACAATTTTTACATTAGCACCGTATTTCTTAGCAATTTTTTGTACTTGCGGACGTACTTCTTTTGCAATATCGTGACTTTGTAAACTTCTATCTTCTTTGTGTAACAAATTCACTTGAATATCTGCCATATTACTTCCGCCACGCATATCGTAATGACGCACCAGACCATTAAATGTAATAGGCGCTGAAGCTCCAACATAATTTTGATAATCTACTACTTCCGGAACGGTTGACAAATACTGTGCAATTTCTTTAGTAACTGCAGCTGTTCTCTCTAAAGTAGTTCCTTCCGGCATATCCACTACTACCTGAAATTCATTTTTGTTATCAAAAGGCAACATTTTTACCGCCACCGATTTGGTAAAGAACATCGCTACAGAACCCAACAATAAGAAAATAGTAATGGCAAACATCAGATTTCGTTTTGCAGAACTATCTAACAAAGGCTGTTCTAATTTTCTATAGATTTTAAAAATCCAACTTGTTTCTAAACCTTGCTCTTCTTTGTGTTCTTGTTCGTCTTTTTCTTGTAACAAGTGATACCCTAAATATGGCGTAATGGTTAAGGCCACAAACAATGACAACATCATCGCGATAGAAGCTCCAATCGGCATCGGACTCATATAAGGCCCCATCATACCACTTACGAAAGCCATTGGTAAAATAGCTGCAATAACTGTAAATGTTGCTAAAATTGTTGGGTTACCTACTTCATTAATTGCATAAATAGCAGCTTGTTTAAATGGTAGTCGCTTCATTTTGAAATGCCTGTGCATATTTTCAGCGATAATAATACTATCATCTACCACAATACCTACAACGAATACCAGGGCAAAAAGGGTAATTCTATTTAGTGTATAACCTAACATATAATAGCTAAACAATGTCAAAGCAAAGGTTAACGGTACAGAGAAGAATACTACTAATCCACCTCTCCAGCCCATAGCTAGCATTACCAAAACCGTTACGGCTAAAATAGCAACACCTAAGTGCATTAATAACTCTCCTACTTTATGAGATGCTGTTTCACCATAGTTACGCGTAATTTCAACATGAACATCACTCGGAATCAATGTTTTCTTTAATTCCTCAACATGATTCAGTATTTTTTCAGAAATCTTCATCGCGTCGGCTCCTTTCACTTTTGCAATTGAAATCGTTACTGCAGGATATTCTGATTGATTCTCTTTGAACTTTTCATTGGCTTTACCATAACCGAATGAAACATAATTTTTAGGTGTTTGCGGTCCGTCTTGAATAGTTGCCACTTGTTTTAAATACACCGGCATGTTTTTATTTACCCCAACTACCAAATTTTCAACGTCTTCGGTATTGGCTAAAAACTTACCTGTGGTCACTAAATATTCTTGGTCATTACGAACAAAACTTCCGGATTGAGAACTACCGTTATTGGCTTTAATCATTTGCATGATACTCAACGCATCCACACCATTTTCAGCCATTTTGTCTTTATCCAAAACAACTTTCAATTCGCGTGTTCTACCGCCAATTTCTTTCGTAATGGCTACATCTTTTACTTTTTCGATTTCATCGGTTACCTGCTCGGCAATACGGCGTAATTCAAAATCATTATAATGCTCGCTCCATAACGTTAAGCCTAACATTGGAACATCGTCAATAGAACGCGTTTTCACCATAGGTTGCATAACGCCTTCCGGAAACATATCGCGATGTTTCATCAATTCATCATACAATTTAACGTATGAATCTTCGCTGTTTTCACCTACATAGAACTGAACTACCATCATAGAATAGCCGTTAAAAGCCATGCTGTGAATGTGCTCTACTCCTTTTATATTACTGATTACCTTTTCTAATGGTTTTACCACACGGCTTTCCACTTCACTAGGGTTTGCCCCAGGATACATGACCATTACGTCGGCCATCGGAACATTAATTTGTGGTTCTTCTTCCCTTGGAATCAAGAACGAACTGTAGACACCAATAATCATTAACCCTACCATCAATAGAATGGTTAACTTAGAGTTGATGAAAAAATTGGCTATTTTACCTGAAATACCTTCTTGCATTTTCTTTTTGTTTAAAGTTAAAGACTTCGATACTTTATGAGACTTCTCGACTCCGCTCGAAGTGACAAAAAACTAATTACTGTTTACTGAACACTGATTTTTGCACCATTAAACAATTTTCCATCTGCAGAAACAATGTATTGTTCTTTATTATCTAAACCTGATAATACTTCTACTTGGTCTCCAAATGTTTTTCCTAAACGCAACCATCTTAAAACGGCTACATTACCACTTCCTACGGTATAAATCCCGGTTAATTGTCCTTGGTGTACTAAAGCAGTTTGCGGAACTAAAACTACATCAGATGCTTCTTTTTGAACTGCTTTCTTCTCAATTGGAAATTGAACGTTTACAAACATTCCTGATAAAATCTTAACTTCTGTTTTATCTAAATCGATTTTCACCAAATATTGTCCGCCTGTATTTTTAGCCGATAAACTCACTTCTGAAACTTTACCCGTCAGTTGTTGGTCTAATGATTTTACCAAAACATTCACTTTCATACCTTCTTTTATAGAAGCAATATCGCTTTCAGAAACCATTGCGGTTACTTGTAATTTTTTAGCTCCTTCTACACTTACCAAAGGCATTCCCGGATTAGCCATATCGCCTTCCTTGATAAAAGTATTGGTTACCACACCATCAAAAGGTGCTGTAATATTAGCATAAGCAAACTGAGCGTTCACTTCGTTACGCATTTGTTTAGCAGCTTCTAAACCTGCTTTAGCCATTTCGTAACGTGCTGTCATATCGTCTAACTCTTTTTGTGAAGCACTTTGTTGCGCAAATAGATTCACAAAACGATCATAATCTTTCTTTGCGTTGTTGTAAGCGGCCTGTGCTTGAATAATAGAAGCTTCAACTTGTGCTTTTTTAGCTTGTAAATCAGTGTTATTAACACTAACCAGTAATTGTCCTTTACGTACTTTTTGACCAACTTTAACACTTAATTTGGTCACATAACCCATCATTCGGGTACTTAAGTTAGCGCTGTTTTCCGCTTCAATTTTACCACTTGCCGAAACATACGTTCCTTCTTGTGTTTCAGTAGTTCCGGATACTTTTACAGCAACCGGTTTTAATTCGGCTACTTTTTCTCTATTATCGCCACCACATGCTACTAATAACATAGTGGACAATACAACTATAGGGATTACTATTTTTTTCATTTTTAATTATTATTGGGTTAAGAATTGTAAATATTGTTTTGTAAAATTATATTCGAAAACAGCTTGTAAAAACTCTAGCTCTTTTTTTGCTTTTTGAGTTTCAGCCATTAATAAGTCAGTTGTTTTTTCTAAACCTTGCCCGAAACGGTTTTTACGGATTCTGTATGACTCTTCCGCTTGCTCAAAAGCCAATTGAGATAGGTTAACTTTATTTTCAGCATCCGCCAATTGACGATTGGTTTTATTCAATTCTAACTGACTTTGTTTTTTGTATTGTTCTGCTTCCGTTTGGGCTTTATGAAAATCAGCTTTTGCTTT
This sequence comes from Flavobacterium haoranii, assembly GCA_003246205.1. Lineage (GTDB taxonomy): Bacteria > Bacteroidota > Bacteroidia > Flavobacteriales > Flavobacteriaceae > Flavobacterium > Flavobacterium haoranii_A. The sequence goes on from QKBC01000002.1 coordinate 48,793, forward strand.
TTGTGTTTTTCCAATGTTTTTGTAACCATCAAAAACATTCCAAGATAATTGGGCTCCAATCAAATATCCTTTTGCAGCTGTACCGAATAATTTATCATCGTATAACTGATAATTACCAAAGGCATTCAATCGAGGTAGGAATCCCATTTTTGCAGATTGGAACATTTTTTTGTAAGCTGCTGCTGATTCATCCATAGCCTGAATATCTTTTCTGTTTTCAGAAATAACGGTAACAGGAGTTTCAACAGTAATTTTATTTTCTAATTCTTCATAAGGTTTGTATACTTTTCCTTTCATGTCTTCATTTAAAAGAAAAGCTAAATAATCGGATGCATTTTGAACGTTGCTTTTTGCATATTGCAATTGGTTCGCTACTTCATTCACGCGTACTCTAACATCTAATACATCTGTTTTTTGTAACATTCCGTTTTTAAAATAGTTTTCCACCATTTTAAGATTGCCTTGAGCTGTTTCATTTGCTTTTTCTAAAACAGCTACTGCTTTGTAAGCTAATTGTAACTGCATATAAGCTTTAGAAACTTCTAACTGTAAATACTCTTTTGTTCGTTCTGTTTGCAAACCATAAGCATTCATTTTAGCTTTTGCCGCCTGACGGCCATAAATTCCATCCATATTGAAAATAGGTTGTTGCACTTCAATCATAGTTGCAAAATTTTCAATATGTTCAGGATCATTTAGCAGTGCCGGATTAAAATCGGCTTGTGTTAAGATCTCCTGATTTAATTTGGAACCGAAAGCCATCAACGGATTTGTAGTTGATATTGCCGTATGAGAAGCTGAAATATTAGGCAAGAACAAAGCGTTTGACTGACGGTAATCGGCTTGTGCTGATTGATAAGCTTCTTCCGCAATTTTTATTTGCAAGTTCTTCTCGTTTATTTTGCCAAGCACTTCTTCTTTCTTTACTGAAAGTGTATCTTGTGCCCACAAAATATGGGAGAAAAGCGTTAATCCTAACGCAATGATACTTTTTTTCATTTGTTTCTTTTTTATTGTTCTTTAATCGGTCAAATAGAATTTATTGTTTTAGTATTGAATTGTGAATCAATTTCTTAAAAATAACTTCTTTCATCCTTTTAGTTTATTTTTATAGCAAATTTAGATTTCCGTAGCTGCACAATCAGTAACAAGAGTTACATTGCTTTGCAACATTTATTACAAAAAGAGAAAGCACCTCCAAACGAAGATGCTTTCTTTACTAACCAATAAAACTAAAAACAATCATCAACATTGTCGATGAATTTTTTATCGCGTTCCGCCGTGACCACCAGCTACAATCTTTAAAATTCTGATATTCAAATACAGAAATTTAAAGAACTGGATGATAGGGTTCTGCATCTTACGCTTTTGAGATTTTGATATTCTTTGTGCCATTTTCTTTCTTTTTTAATTTATTATTCCGGAATTAACCACCAGAACGGACGCATTTTTGCTTTCCAAAGGAAGGCGTAGTGTAATGATAATTTTACCCAGTGTCCGGCTAATCCGATATCTCCAAAGGTTTTAGTAATATCTCTACCTTGTGTATCCGGATATTTTTTATAATCGGGAACAATCGGATACGTAGTAATACTCACTGCTGTTCCTTGTGTAAGTCCGAAACCTCCGGAAGCTACGCAAGCTGCACCCATATTTCCTAAAGAACCTTTATGATGTCTTGATTCTTTTCCTGATTTGATACTATCAATTATATTGTCTGCGACTAATCTTGCTGTAATACCTGAAGGCATACCTGTTCTTGGTGGAGCAGGGAAAATTTCTGTTCCGTTTTTGCTTTTTCTTGGTTTTGAAATAGAGTGAGGTGGTGCAAATGCAATACCTGGAGCAAAAATGTTAGAATAACTTGGATTTTGATATGTTTCCGGCCAATCTTGAACTGTCCATTCTTCGTAGGGTTTTGGAGTATAATCAGCATCTACAATCATAAATCCTTTAAATAACTTATCTGTTATATCTTGATTATTTTTGTCGTAAGCTTTAAATCCGTGACCTGAGAACGCCGGAATTAGCATTGCAAAATCAAATTCTTCTACTTTAAATTCGCCATCAAGGTTTTCGTAGTACGCTTTCCCTTTTTCTATTTTATTTACTCCTGCCTCTAAAATCCATTTAATCCCTCTGTCTTCAAACACCATTTCGAGCATATCAGAAGATTTCATATTAAATCCATTATAATCCAGCAACATACCATCCATACCGAAATCTCCTAATTTGTATTCATTAGAAATCCAAGTAACTTCAGCTTTATCACGAACTCCAAATTTTTGCAGTTCTTTTTCTACATTCAAAATATACTCAAAAGCTGCACCTTGACAAGTTGCTTTAGGATGCCCGGTTCCAATTAAGATTTTTGCTTTTTTATCTGAAGTTTTTAGTTCATTAATTAGTTTGTGTAACGCTTCTGAAGCATGTGTAGCATGATCATACGTACAAACCGAGTATACATCATTTGTTCCCGGCTGCAATCCTTCCGTTAAATCGAAAGCTAATTTCGGTCCGGTTGCATTAATTAAATAATCGTAGGTAACTTTTTCTTGTTTTCCTTGGTTTTCTCCGAAAACACCTTCTACTAAAATATAAGGTTTCGGTTCTTGTGCATCTCCTTCCGGATGGAAAGAAACTGCTTTAGCTTGTTTGTATCCGATGCCTTTTCTTTTGTATAAAGGTTCTAACGGAAAAATAACGTCTTTGGGTTTCATTCTTCCGATTCCTACCCAAATATTAGAAGGAACCCATTGGTAATTTCTATTAGGAGAAACTACTAGCACTTCGTGTTCTTTCCCTAATTTTCTTCTTAAATGTGCTGCTGCAGTATGTCCTGCAATTCCCGCACCTAATATGACTATCTTGGACATTATGATTAGTTTTGTTTTGTCAAAATTATTGCGCTATGTTTTGCTTCACAGCAACAATTGTTACACACTTTACTAAATTAGAACCGGTTAGCATTTCGTTGAAATGCAGCTAGGTGATTTTTTGAGGCAAAAAGGAGTGATTCTAAAATTTGTTTTTCGTAACTGGTTATATCATTTTTCAACAGAACTTCTAAATCAACAATATCCGTTTCTTCAATAATACGTCCTACTTCAATAGCATCTTTAGGCGACTGTAAGCCTTGAGCTAAAAGTTTATCGTATAATTGCTGAAGTGCTGTATTGTGAAATTTTCCTCTTTCTGAAAATAATTCAAACGGAATTTGTTTCTCTTTGATTATCACTTCTACACTTTCCATGTGACGACTTTCGCTTTGCTTGATATTATGGAAAACGCGTAAATCCCATTTTTCATCTAAAGCATCATAAATATCATGTGCTAGTTTTTCTTCTTCCCACAAATAACGATAATCGATTGTGGTATTCTCTTGTGCTGTGCTCATTTGGACTCCAAAAAGTATAGCCACTAATACTATTTTAATTGCATTGTTCATAATCTGAAGCTATGATTGTATTATATTCTTCTTGAGTTAAGTATTGCGGAACATAAGTTACTCCCGAATTGTCTAAAGCTGAGGTAAAACTTCTTAAATGATTTCGCGAACCACATTGTAAACTTTCATAAACATTGAGTACTGCCGAGTTTTGTATAAGCAGTGATTCTTCTTCTAAATCTACTATATCTAAATCCTCAATAGTAGCTCCGATTGTTAAGGCTGCAACCTGACTGTTTTGCCCGTCTATTACGAACTGGTCGTATAAATCTTGTAAATCCTGATTGTTGAATTCTCCTTCGGGTAAAATAGTGTACGAAATACTATAACGATCTAATTGTTGTGCTATAGCATCCATGTGCTCTTGTTCACTTTGTTTAATATTCTCAAACTCTGTTAAGCCCCAGAGATTATCTAAATAACGATAGGTATCACGAGCTAATTTTTCTTCTTCCAACATGAAAAGTAAGCTACTTTGTTCATTGGTGGTAAGTGGCTCATAATTGTTTTGGTTATCATCATCATTACATCCTGCCAGAACGAATAATGATATTACTAAACTCATTTTTAAAAGATAATTTTTCATAGCGTAAATTGGTTAAAATCAATACTCAAATTTACCCCATAAAAAACAGATTATCAGTAACAAAAGCTACAAAAAACAAAAGGGCTACTTTTACAGCAGCCCTTTTGTTTTTAAACAGAGTTTAAATTATTTTTTGTCTTCAGCTTTTTTTGATGCACAACATCCTGCTTTTTTCTCACTACCGCAAGATGATTTCTTATCACTACTGCAAGATGCTTGCTTATCTTTATCACAAGATTTTTTATCTGCACAACAAGATTTTTCTGTTTTTGCTTTTTTCTCTTGTTTTGGTTCTTGTGCATTTACGTTTAATGCTAATACAAATGTTGCTAAAGCAACCATTGAAACTAACTTTTTCATTTTCTTAATTTTTAACTTTATAACTACTTTTCTTTAAACTTAGGAAGCAAATATATAAATTTCTATAAATTCTACTTCAATTTTATTGTTTTTTTATGATTATTTACTGATTCAAGCTAAAATGACTAAAAAATCCTCAACTAATTTTTCTATAACTTAAGACCGCTAATGTGTTTACAACAATTGCATAGGCGGAAATAACGACTAAATGCAATTGGATTTCTTTTAAACCTGCTCCTTTAAGCATTACCATTCGTATCATTTCAACGAAATAACGAATCGGATTTAATAATGTTAGTTTTTGAGCCCAAATCGGCATACTGTCTATTGGCGTAAACAATCCACTCATTAAAATAAAAATCACCATAAAAAACCAAGCTACAAACATGGCTTGTTGCTGTGTTTGAGCATTATTAGAAATAAACAAACCTAAACCTAGTACTAATAATAAATACAAGGCGGTGAATAAATAAACTAAACCTATATTGCCCACGAAAGGAACATTGAAAACCAACTTAGCTATCAATAAACCAATAGTAAGCACCACAAGTCCTATCACCCAAAACGGAAACAATTTACCAATAATGAATTGCGATTTTTTAATAGGCGTAACATTAATTTGCTCCAACGTTCCTACTTCTTTTTCTCTTACAATATTCATAGCAGATAAAAAAAGTGTTAGCATGGTTACTAAAAGCACCAATATACCCGGAACCATATACGTTTTATAATTTAATGTTTTGTTATACCAAAAAGAAGGTATCGTTTCTACACTTAATAAAGAAGATTGATTCCCGGATTGATGAGAGACTGTTGTGAGGATATTTTGACTGAAACTACGAATTACCTCCGTTATGTAAACATTTTCAACACCGGCAGTAGCTCCGTCAATGGCATTAATTCGCACCGGAAGGTGGACTAATCCGTCTTTTATTAAATTTTGTTCAAACTGATATGGAAATTCTAAAATTACATCAATAGTTCCGTTTTGCATAGCCATATCTGCTTGTTTGGCTGTTTGCATTTCAGAAGTCACTATAAAATATGGAGAGGCTTCAAACTTTGATTGCAACTCTCTCGACATTTGAGAATGATCGTGATCTACAATTGCAATCTTAATATTTTTAATATCAAAACTGGCTGCATTAGACAATACTAGTAGCTGCATTATGGGCATTATGGTAAGCAATGGCAGCATTCCTTTATTTCTAAAGATCTGCTTGAATTCCTTTTGTATGATGTATAATAATAACTGCATTACTCTAATCTGATTTTATATTTTTTTACACTTAACAAAATATAAAACAATGTCATTCCTAATAAAATGAGTGTTTCTTTCCAAACCAAAGAGAAATCACTGCCTTTTAACATTATCGCTTTTATGATAATAATGAACCATTTAGCCGGAATTATATTGCTCATAATTTGCATCGGTAACGGCATACTGGCTATCGGAAAAATAAAACCGGATAAAATGATCACCGGAAGCATTAATCCCATCATGGAAATCAACATAGCGGTTTGTTGCGACTGCGCTACGGTTGAAATCAAAATTCCTAATGACAATGCTGTGATAATAAACAAAACACTTTCTGCGGCTAAAAGAAACAAACTTCCTCTAATAGGCATTCCGAAAACAAAAACACCAAGCGAAACAATTACTGTTGCATTGATTAGTGATAAAAAGACATACGGAAACACTTTCCCTAAAATAACTTGAAACGGATGCAACGGCGAGACCAATAGAACTTCCATAGTTCCGATTTCTTTTTCACGTGCTATCGAAATAGAAGTCATCATGGCTGAAACCAACATTAAAATAACGGTCATTACACCCGGAACAAAAGTATAGACGCTTCGCATATCGGGATTATATAAAAATCGGGAATCTATTACTAAACCGGACTGTTGTCCATTCCCTTGATTTTCTTCTTGAATATAATTTTGAATAATGGCATTAACATAGTTTGTGGCTGTATTGGCAACATTTGGATCGGTAGCATCAGAAACTATTTGTATTTTAGGCTGGCTTTGATTGGTTAATTTTTGTCCAAAATCTTTTTCAAATACTAAAACTAATTTTATTTTCCCTTTCTTAAATACGGTTTCAATTTCATTATCTGACTGCAACTTCTGTTCGATATTGAAATAATGAGAAGCATCAATTTTAGCAATTAATTGTTTGGTTTCAGCATCATTGGATTTATCCAAAATGGCAATATTTACATTATTAATTTCATTGGTAATTGCAAATCCAAACAGCATAATCTGAATTATTGGCATACCAAACAAAATAAAGATAGAACGCTTATCTCTAAAAATGTGATAGAATTCTTTTTTAACAAAGCCTAAAAATCGTTTCATAGATATAACATTTGTTATTCGATATTGCGAGCCAATTTTAAAAATACATCATTCATACTGGAAACCTTAAATTGTTCTTTTAACTTTTTAGGCGTATCTAAAGCTTCAATTTTTCCGTCAACCATAATAGAAACTCTGTTACAATATTCGGCTTCATCCATGTAATGTGTGGTTACAAAAATAGTAGTGCCATTATGTGCTTCTTCATCAATCATTTCCCAAAATTGACGCCGCGTTACAGGATCTACTCCACCTGTAGGTTCGTCCAAAAAAACAATTTTCGGTTCATGAAGCAGTGCCACTGAAAACGCCAGTTTTTGTTTCCAACCTAAAGGCAACTGCCCTACTCTTTCATCGGCCACTTTTTCTAATTCTAATCTTTGAATCAGGTCAATTGTTTTTTCCTGAATGGTTTTGGGTTTTAAACCGTATATTCCGCCAAAAAAACGGATATTTTCTTTGATGGTTAAATCGTCGTACAATGAGAATTTTTGACTCATGTAACCAATATTCTTCTTCACTTCATTTGCACTTTGCGCTACATTCAAACCCGCTACTATCGCCATTCCGGAAGTTGGCTTGGAAATCCCGATCAGCATTTTCATCGCAGTTGTTTTCCCGGCACCGTTTGCTCCTAAAAAACCGAAAATCTCTCCTTTCTTCACTTCAAATGAAATTCCTTTTACGGCCACAAAGTCACCAAACTTTTTAGTCAATTCATTTACTTGTATGATATTTTCCTGTTCCATGCTGTTGGTTTAATCTGCGTTCATAAAAACATCTTCAATAGTGGCTTGTATAAGCTGTATATCGAGATTTTTATGTGCTTTTTCATTTAAATACGTTTGCAATTTTTCCTTTGTAAACTCGGTTTTTTCATTGATATAATGAATACTTTCTCCAAAAGAAAAAGTACTTTTAGTATCCGGAATTTGTTTTAAATCCGACAAAAGCTGATACATATCATCACTTTTTACTTCGTAAATTTTCGGTTGAAAATCGCGGATAATATTTTGTGGCGAATCTATTTTAAAAATTTTACCGTTTTGAATAAAAGCAATTCTGTCGCAAAGTGAAGCCTCATCCATATACGGTGTCGAAACCAAAATAGTTATGTTTTGCTGTTTTAAGCGTTTGAGCATTTCCCAAAACTCTTTTCTCGAAACCGGATCCACGCCAGTTGTTGGTTCGTCTAGAAACAAAACTTTCGGAGCATGAATCAAAGCACAACACAAGGCTAATTTTTGCTTCATTCCTCCCGATAAATCTTTGGCTCTTCTATTTTTAAAAGGTTCTATCTGAACATAAATATCTTTAATGAGATCGTAGTTTTCTTCAATGGTTGTTCCAAAAGTAGTGGCAAAAAAAGTCAAATTCTCTTCTACGGTCAAATCCTGATATAGAGAAAACCTTCCGGGCATATAGCCTACACAATTGCGAATGGATTTATATTCTTCTTTTACATCAAATCCCGCAACAAAAGCTTGTCCGTTTTGAGGCAATAAAAGAGTCGTTAAAATCCGGAAAAGCGTTGTTTTTCCGGCTCCATCAGGACCAATGAGTCCAAACAGTTCTCCTTCTTTTACTTCGAAAGAAACTTCCTGAAGCGCCTGAACAGTTTTGAAACTTTTGGAAATATTTTGAACAACAATACTCATTTACATTTATTTTAACCAGACTTCTGCCGGCATTCCTATTTTTAACGTTCCGTCATTTTTCACCAAAACTTTTACCGCATACACCAAATTAACGCGCTCTTCTTTCGTTTGAATGATCTTTGGTGTAAACTCCGCATTGGAAGCGATCCACGAAATTGTACCGCTATAATCTTTCATTCCGTTTTCGGCATCTATTTTTACTGTTACTTTTTGACCGATTTTTACCTGCGGTAATTGCTTTTCACCTACATAAACCCGCAACGTCAACTCGGAAATATCGGCTATTTTATACAATGGTTTTCCAAATGCGGTAACTTCTCCCGGCTCGGCATATTTTGCCAAAACAGTTCCGTTTATAGGATTTATAATTTTGCTTTTTTCAATCTGGTCATTGATTTTAGCGACTTGCACTGCTACCGATTTCACTTCGTTAACTATTGGCGTATTTTGTGTTTTTACATTTTTGATTTGCTCCTTTAACACATTTACTTTTCCGTCAATTTCATCGACTTGTCTTTGTGTAGCTGCTTTTTCCGCAAACATATCGCGTATTCTTTTTTGCTCAATCAAAGTGGTTTTCAACTGTTCTTGCAAAACTTGCTCTTGTGTAGAAACCATTGCCGTTTTTGATGCCACTGAATTCCGAGTGGCTTTTAACTGCTCTTTAGCAAAATACAGTTGAAGCGTATCCACTAACCCGACTGGTTCGTTGGCTTTTAAAACATCTCCCTCTTCCAGTTTTAAAAATTCTATTTTGCCATTTGCTTCTGACGAAACGGTTATTTCTGTAGCTTCAAAATTTCCATATCCATCTGCTTTATCGGCATCGTTTCCACAGGCTAAAAAAGTTAAAACCGGTAGTAAAAACAGTATTTTTTTCATTGATCTCATGTTTAGTTTCCTTTGATTACATTATAATTTGCTTTTGTTAAAGCCAATTGTACTTCGTGTACTTTTTTAGCATTTTGGGCATCAAAAAGATTGGTTACTTCTACTAAATAATCGGCTGTTGTAATAACGCCGTGTTTCATTTGAGCTTCTGAAGCCTGAGCAATTTCAGCCCTCAAATTTATTATTTCATCATCTTTTTGCAGTAATTGTTCTACTTTTCGAATTTCCTTCTCATTTTCCTGTAATTGACTTTTTTGATTCAATTCAAACGTTTCTTTTTCGCTCGAAACAATATTTTTAGCAATATCCAGTACTTTTTTATCCGTCTTGGTTTTGTTCCAATCAAATACGTTCCAATTCAATTTAACTCCGGTCATATAAAACGTTTCGAAAGAATTTTTCAGCATGTTCAACCCCGGATTACCATAGCCTAACTGTGCAAAAGCTGAAATTTTAGGGAATCGTGATTTGGCAATTACTTTTTTATTGAAATCCAATTGTTCTGCCTGTAAATTGAATAATGTAATTTCCGGACGAACGGTTTCATCAGTAGCTGTATACTCAAAAGGAATTTCAAACTGTGAATTGTCGGAAATTATAGTTCCGGTAAATAAACTTAAATTCTCTATATTTTTCTCCTTATCGGCATTGAGTTCTATTATTTGCTGATTGATTTTCAATACTTCAGCCTGCAATACTTGTTCTGAAGACGGTAACAAAGCACCGTGCTTTACCCCGACTTTTACTTCCTCTATTCTTTTCTGCAACCAATCCTTTTTAGATTGCAACAACAAAACCCTTTCTTGCAACAACAATACTGTAAAATAAAGTTGGTTAACCTTAGCTTTGAGTTGGTATAAGGTAACGGCTACTTGTTGTTGCTCTGTTTTAGTTTGCGCTTGCTTTAAATCAGCACTGGCTTTTACAAAACCTCCGTTATACAATAATTGGTAAGCATCTAACGTCGCTTTGTATTGATCCTTATTTAAAGGATCAACAGAAATACCCGGTAACGAAATCGGCATTTTAGTTACATCCGATTGATAAGTTGCCTGTGCATTCACATCAAGCTTAGGCAATTTTGCTTTATTAATAGAAACAGTTTCTAATTCGCCTTTTTCGGCTAAAAGACTGTATTGCGATGCAACCGGATAATTCTTTTCTACCTCGTCATAGCAACTTTGAAGGCTTACTTTTTCTTGTGCTAAACTAAAAAAAGGTATTAAAAACAAGAGGTATTTTTTCATCGTTTTATAGCGTTAATAATTTGTTCGGTAATGTGTTTTTTTCGTTCTTCTAAAAAGATTTCGAACTCTTCATCTGAAATTTCCAAAATTGCTTTAACTAATGTTTGAGCCGCAAAAGGAAAAACTGTCATAGAAAAAATATCGAGCAGCAATTGCTTCGGATTCATTGTTTTAATAATTCCTTTTTCCATTTCTTCCTGAACTTGTTTAATCAGTTTAGCAGGATTTGGTCGCGCTTCATTCGACAGTACTTCTTTCACAAATTGCGGATTATTATTCATTTCCTGAATAATAAAAGCCGGCAGGAATCGATTTTTCTTTACGAATGAAATATAATTTTCTGTAAACTTTTCAATCTTGATAAAAAGGGAATCGGACGAATTAAAAATCTCATTCATCTGGGGGGCAATCTGATAAAAGGCATTCAGAAAAACAGCTTTAAAAAGCTGCTCTTTACTTCTAAAAAAATAATGCAACATGGCTTTATTGATTCCTGCTTCGTCTGCAATTTCCTGCATGCGTGCTCCTGCATATCCTTTTTGTTGAAAAACACTTCGCGCTGCATTAAATATTTTTTCTTCAGTAGTCATTAACTTTTTAGTTTAACCATTTGGTTAACAAAAATAGTAAAAAAAAGTAAACAAACTCAAAATGAATCTGTTTACTTTATATTTTAATGTTCTCCGTAACCTACATCATCCATTTTTCCTTTAAAAACACGGTATTGAACAATCATATACACCAACACAAGAAGTAATGCTACAAAGAACCAAGACATTCCCATGGATAATCCATATTCATGTGCTGCTACATTTTCAACCGTTAATGACGGATTTACATCGTTAGTTGACGGCAATAATTTTGGAAAAATTGAAGCCACTGTTGAAGATAAACCTCCTAACAAAAATAAAGTTGAAAATAAAAATCCGTAACCATCTTTTTTAAAGCTCTTTACTTTGAACAGGCCAAATAAACCGGTAAAAGTAATAGCCGGTAAAACCCAAAGGAACGGATACTGCATAAAATTATGGAAAGGTTTCGGTTCTATAATATGCCAAATCAATAATGATGCTATCACTAAAGCAAACAGAACAAAATTTAGTTTGAATACAACATCTTTTAATTTAGTATTCAAATCAGAATTGGTTTTAAAAATAATCCAATTGGCTCCATGAATGGTCAACGCTACTACTGCAATAACTCCTAACATCAATGTAAACCAATCGATAATTCCTTGATGTTCTGCTTGAGGACTAAATGTTTCATTCCATAATGGTAAAAAGAAATAATGTGCTTCTTGTGTAGAAACTCCATTTTCAACCATTCCCAGATTAACACCTCGCACTACGTTTCCTAAAGCAGCTCCAAAGAATAACGCTAAAAGCAAACTTGCTATTCCAAATGCTTTATCCCAAACCGCTTCCCACATCGGATTGTGAATTTGCCCTCTTAACTCTAGTCCTACTGCTCTAAAAATCAGTAACCATAACACCATAATTAAGGGCAGATAAAATCCACTAAAAGAAGAAGCATATAAAGTAGGAAAAGCAAAAAACAAAACACCGCCAGCTGCAATCAACCAAACTTCATTGGCATCCCAAAACGGGCCTATAGCATTGGTTATCGCTTTTTTATCTTTTTCTGTTTTAGCAAAAAACAAATGAATGATTCCTGCTCCAAAGTCGTAACCGTCTAAAATTACATAAACGGCTAGCATTATTACTAATATAATGTACCAAAAATATTCCATGATTTAGTGTGTTTGAGGATGAGGACCTTTTCTTATTATTTTTCCGGCTAATATTAAAAACAGCATTCCTAACAACAGGTATAAACCAATAAATCCTAGGAGCGTAAACAAGGTGTTTCCTGACGAAACTGTAGGAGAAGCTCCGGATGTGGTTCGCATTAAATTATAAACCAACCAAGGTTGGCGGCCTAACTCAGCTGTATACCATCCGGTAGTATTAGCAATATACGGAAAAGGAACTGCAAACATAAATGCCCACAACAGCCATTTGGTTTCAAACAGTTTTTTTCGAAACAATTGAACCAAAGCTAAAAACATCATTCCGATAAAAATGGTTCCCAAACCAACCATAATATGATATCCGTAATACAATCCGGAGATATTGGTCGGATAATTTTCTTCCGGAAATTCATTTAATCCTTTTACTTCCTGATCCCAATTTCCATACGTTAAGAAACTTAAAATATTAGGAACGGCAATTTTATTATCCAGTTTTTTATTCTGAACATCAGGCTGGCCGATTAACACAATTTCAGAACCACCTTTTTCGGTATGGAAAATTCCTTCCATAGCGGCAAAAGTTACCGGTTGGTGTTTTACCACATTTTTTGCCAGTAAATCACCTGTCGGCATCGCTACAATTATAGAAGATATCAATCCGAAAACCACACCGGTCTTAACAAATATCTTTCCGAAAGCTACATTCTTTTTACTTAATATATAAAAAGCTCCTATTCCGGTTACTACAAAAGCACTGGTCACAATAGAAGCCGCCTGATTGTGTAAATAAGAAGGCCATAACCACGGATTGGTAAATAGAGCTCCGAAATTGTTCAACACAAATTTACCGTTGGCCAAAATTTCATAACCTACCGGATTTTGCATCCAAGAGTGTGTTGCTATAATTAAGAAACCACTCATCCAAGAACCTAAGAAAACCAAAAATCCGGTTAAAAAGTGAAGTTTATGTCCTAATAATTTTTCACCAAATAAAAACAGGCCTAAAAAAGAAGACTCCAAGAAAAAGGAGAACATTCCTTCCATAGCTAAAGTTTGCCCGATAATTCCACCGGTTAACTCTGAGAACTTGGCCCAATTGGTTCCAAACTGAAATTCCATCGGAATTCCGGTAACAACACCCATTGCAAAATTCAAAGCAAAGATTCGCATCCAGAATTTGGCCGCATCGTTGTATTCTTCGTTATCGGTTTTGAGAAATTTCCACTTGAAATACACAATGAGTAAAGACAAGCCCATAGTTAATTGTGGAAATAAGTAGTGAAATGTGACTGTAAATGCAAATTGCATTCTGTCGTAAAATAGCATTTCTTCCATAATGAATAAAGTTTACGCAAATTTCAGGCGTTTACATCTATTTGATTGTAACAACCATTACAAAAAAATGTTAAATTTAAATAGCTGAAAAGTTACGAAAATTTTGCTTAAAAACCCGTTCTTTATTTTTGTTATTTTATATGATAACTCTTACTTGTTCTTGATGATTTTTTTAGTTACAAAGAACTTATTATCAAAAATTAACGTCAGCATAATTATTTGTTCATTAGGCGATTCCAAATTAAAACTCATTGTATTACTTCCCGATTTAAAATCGGTAATTACTCCGTCTGAAATAATTTTTCCATCAACCGACATTACTAAATATTCCAGCGGAGCCGAATAAGGAGCATCAAAAGTCAATTTAATGGTATCTCCTTTTGTCGGATTCGGATACACACTAAAACTAAAAGGGTTATGCCCGTCAATGCCAGAAACTGACAGTGTAGGATTGTAAACTAATTTCACCTCGTAAATTGAAGTATCTGCCGAAGTTAAATCGGTTTGGTTATCTGTAAAAGCCGAAGCCGAAGTACTCAAAATTCCGCCATATAAATGTCCGATTACAAATTCGTTGGCTGTAATATTGGCTAATTGAATCACTTCATTACTGTAATGTAGTAAATTCTCATTCGGAATAAACTCGGCACCTGAACCTTTTAAAGCAGGCATTTCTACAGGCAACTGATATTCTTCTAAAGTTCCGTCTGCTAATCTTGACACTCTGCTTATTGTTTTAACAAAAGGAACTGTATCATCTTGAATTAAAGTCCCATTCTGGTAATAATATTGGCTCATGCCACCAAAAAACAAACTGTGCATTTCATTTAAAGTCGCATTATATAGTCCTACACTTCCACTATGATAATTACTCAAATATTGATTAAACTGTGTTTGCGGAAAATAGCCACTAGCTTTTACATCTACCGGATACAAAAAAGGTAAATCAGCACTGATTTGAAAAACGCCGGAAGAAATAGTGTAACCCAATTCTCCGTTTGGAAAAACCTGAGGAACTAAATTATAATCACGTCGGTGCAAATGTGTCGCGTCTGTTATTGCTGTATAATTCGAAATGCTTAACTGTGTTCCGGAATTATCAATTTGAAATTTCCGAATAGCACTTGAATAGGTTTGGGTAAACGATGGTCCGTTCATTGGATTGTATCTTCCGGTGAATTCGTGTCCACCAATCAAATAAAAATCACTCCCAATTTTTCCTAATTGCCCTCCGGTTATAGCGAAGTTCGGACTTACAATTTGTTTAAAATAGGATGCAATTGCAGTATTGTTGATGATTGCGTTAATTAATCCCGGAACATCAATTGACGTTAATTTGTCATGTGTTATATGGTCATTTGCTGAAGTTGCAAAGGCATAACCTCCGATAATATATAAAGTATCATCATCTTGGTAAAAGTTCATATTAGTAGATTGTAACTGTTCTTGCAAACCTGTAGGCAACACATTTACCGATGTACTCCAAAACTGATTAGCCACAACATCCACTACATAAATATCGGTATTGTTATTACTTCCCGGAAAAGCATTAAAAGGTTGGCGTGCATGAATTCCATCTTTTCTGCCGCCAATAATCAGCCATTTTCCGTTTGATTGCCCAAAAGCATACGAATGCAAGCCTGGTAATCCTGTAACTGTTACCGGCGTTAAAACCATATCATAAGGAAAGGTACTTTGAGAGTGTACTGACTGCAATAGAGCCAATACAAGGATAAAAAATATTTTTTTCATCTTGTTGTAATTTTAGATTAATAGTATTTTAACTAGCTGAATTACAACAAAATTTTCGGCGGACGCCAAATGAAATTTTGAAAAGGTGATCGTAAAAAAAGTATATAAAAAAATTGTATTTGTTCTTTAGAATATCCTATTTCGGATTCCTGTTTAACATTGATTTTTAATTCTTTTATAAACTGAACTGCACTAAAAGTAAGGCCTGCAATTAATTTTCCCATTTCACAATCTGTTCCTTTATAACCACATTCTTGCGCCGTTACGGTACCAAACTGTGTTTTAATCGCCCTGACAGAAGGCAGAACTGTAATGATTAAAAAATAAAAAACTAATATGTAGCTTGAAAATCTCAACTATCTATTTTATCTAAAACAATATTAATAATTTCTTGCTTAGACAAAACATCTGAAGATTTCCATAAAATTTCGCCTTTGCAAAATAAAATTGTAGTGGGTGCCGATTTAATATTGTACTTTTCAACTATTCCTTCTGAGTTGCTTACAGGAACAATAGTAACATTTATTCTTTTTCCAAAAACATTTTTTACTTGCTGCAAAGTTGGTGTCATCATTTCACAAGGACCGCAATTTGCATTGACAAATTCAATCAGTGTCGGTTTTTCGTCTTGAATAATTTCCAGTAATGTATTTTCCATAATTTATTCCTTTTCATTGATGGAACAACTCCCTGATTGGCAACCGAAATCAAAAATAGTTTGTATTAAAAAATATAATGCAAACAAATAAAAGAAACTTTCTCCGCTCTTATAGGCGTGAAAACTGATTCCTATTGCCAAAACCAATCGAACTATCCGCATGATATGCCAGTTCGAAAAGAGCATTTTTTTCCAATTTATATTTTTCATGTAAGCTAAATTAAGCTATCGTAAAAAAACGTTATGTGACTTTTGTCACCTTTTAAAATTATTTTTTTACTAAAATTTGCATTATAATTTTTCGAAAAATAGATTTTAGCCTTTTACTTTGTTGAAAGTTTTACAAAATACCCTTCTCTTTCTTATTGTTAGCAGTTTACTCATGTTTAACATTAAGTTGGTTATTTTACAATATGAATATACTTTTAACAACAAAGCTTTCACTGAAAAATATTGTATCAATAAAGACAAACCGGAACTAAAATGTAACGGTAAATGTCATTTAGCAAAAATAGCTAAAGAAACCCAAAAAGAAAATTCAGAAAAACAGTTTTTCTTTGACATTGAGATTACTTTTTTTCAGAATATTGAAAAAGATTTTATCTTTTTCAATCCGTATTTGAGTTTGAAAAAGATTTTTGGGAATTCTCCTAATTTCTATTCTCTCACTACATTTTCTGAATTTGATCATCCACCACAATTTTCATTTTAATTTTTAAGAGTTTTTTATAATGCCAAACCAGTTTTAATTGGTTCCGGCAGATGTGTGACTTTATTTTAATTAAAAATGAAAAAAATAATCATGAGTTTAGGCTTATTAGCCTTTACTATGTCTTACGCGCAAGAAAACCAGAAAAGCGCAACGGATTCGACTAAAGTAACATTATTGAATGAAGTTTTAGTAACCGGAAATCAAATCAACGACCCTTCACAAGTAATTGTAAAACAAGATTATACTGAAAAAGTAGTACAACCTAAAAATTCGGGTGAATTATTTCAGGACATCAACGGATTTTCTTTAATTAAAAGAGGAAATTATGCTGTTGACCCGTCTTTTCGTGCCAGTCAATATGAACAACTAAACGTACAAATTGATGGTGGAACCAAAGCTTTTCATGCTTGTCCTAACCGAATGGATCCTGTTACGACATTGGTCAATCCGGAAGAAGTTACCAAAATTGAAATTATCAAAGGACCGTTTTCCGTTCGTTATGGAAATACTTTTGCCGGTTTAATCAATTTGGTTACAAAATCACCGGCTTACAATGAGAAAAAAATTAGTGGTTCGTTATCTTCCGGCTATGAAAGTAACGGAAATTCTGTTGTGAACATGCTTGAATTGGGTACTAAAATCAAAAAATTTGATTTCACAGGAAATGTCAGTTATCGCGATTACGGAAATTATAAAGACGGAAACCAAAATGAAATTCCTTCTTCTTTCAGAAGTACTAACTATGGTTTAAAAGCAGGTTACGACATTACCGAAAACCAACGCATTCAGGCTTCTTTTAAACAAAATTTCGGTCGTGATGTTTTACATGCCGGACTCCCGATGGATACCGATGAAGACAATAGTACTCTGGCTGCTTTGGATTACAAATGGAACAGTACACATAAAACATTTAAAGGTTTAACGTCTAAAGTATATTATTCTTATGTAGACCATACTATGAGTAATACCCGAAGACCTTCTTTTGCTATGATGGAAGCGGTTTCTAATGTTGAAGCTTTGACTTATGGCGGAAAAATAGAAACAAAATGGCAATTTAGTCCGAAAGTAGTTTTATTCACCGGAGTGGATTTGGTCAACTTATCACGTGACGGCGGCAGAGACCGATTGGTAAAAGTGATGAATGGAAATCCGTTACCGATGCCTATGAGCTTTTATGACAAAGTGTGGCAAGACAGTTATACTAATGATGCCGGAGTTTTTGCCGAAGCTAAAATTAAAACATCGGATAAATCTGTAGTAACCATAGGTTCTCGAATGGACTTCATTGTTGCTGATGCCAAAGATTTAGACCCGACATTTGCAGCACTTTATCCAAACTTGGACAAACAAACTGAAGCCAATTATAGTGGAACTGTTTCCTACAAATACACTTTCAATCCGAAATATAACATTGAGTTTTCATTTGGTAGAGGAACACGAGCTGCTACAATTGAAGAACGTTATATTGCTTTTTTTAACATCGGAAGAGACACTTACGAATATGTCGGTAATCCGTATTTAAAACCGGAAGTAAACAATCAGTTTGAAATAGGATTTAATGGCAAACACAATTTTGAAGGTTTTGTTTCTCAAGTACAATTCGGTTCGTCTGTTTTCTACTCTATTTATGAAAACTATATTTTAGGTGTTGTAGATGAAAGTTTAACTCGAAAATATAACCCGACAACTCCGCCTGTTCATCCAAAAGTGTTCCGCAATATTGATAATGCGCTAAAAACCGGCTTTGAAGTATATGCTAATGCTGATTTTGCAAATCATTTTAATTTTAGCACTGAAGTTTCATATACATATACCGAAAACAAAGATTTTAACGAAAGTTTGCCTTTAACACCACCTTTGATTACTCGCTTGAAATTGAGTTACGAAATCAAAAAGTTTTGGGCTAGTGCACAATACACATTAACCGCTAAACAAAATAAAATTTCATACAGTTATGATGAAATTACTACATCCGGTTATGAAGTTATGGATGTAAAATTAGGCTATAAACCTTTTGAAAGTCTTTCTCTAGGAGCAGGAGTTTTGAATTTGTTTGACCAATATTACAACAATCACTTAACGTTTGCTTTCAACAATGTAGCAGGTTACGGAAGAGTTCCGATTACTGAACCGGGACGTAATTTCACTTTTTTTGTGAATTATAAGTTTTAAGTTTATCAATAAATCAGTATTGTTTCTAAAAATGAAACGATACTGATTTTTAAATAATTGTCTAAAAATTTCGATATGAGTACAAACAGTACAAATGCATCTCACTTTTCAATAGGTAAAATAGAAGATTGCTTAGTGACTGAGAATTGCTCAGAAACGATTAATTGGGACCAAAATAAATATTACATTCTCTATCTGTTTACAAACGGAAACGGAATTCAAAACATCGATTTCAATGAATATGAAATAAAAGCAAACAGAGCTTTTTTTATTTCTCCGGGACAAATCCACAATATAACTTCGAAAAACGCAAAAGGCTATTTTATAACTTTTGATTTAGATTTTTTCCACAGTATTAAAATGTCGTTCAAATTGTATGATTGCCCTTTTTTTCATACTTCAATTCACAAGCCTTTTATTGATATTAAAGATAGCGAACCTATTCAATACATACTCCATTTTTCTTTACGTGAATTTACTTCTAGCGAAAATTTCGGTAAACAAAGTATTTTACGTGCTAATTTAGAAATCTTATTACTTCAATTCACTAGAATCAGACAACAAGAAATAGATAAAAATCAAAATCTGCTTGTTCCTAATAATGAAAAACTGAGAAGACTTGAACTATTAATCGAAGAATATTTTATTGAACATAAAGAGGTTGATTTTTATGCCAAAAAGCTAAACATTAGCAAAAGACATCTCAACACTATTATTACCGGGAAAACGGGAAAATCAATTTCTGAGATGATTCAAAACCGAACCATAATAGAGGCTAAACGAAAATTGTTGTATTCTGAAAAAACAGTTCTTGAAATAGCGTATGAATTAGGGTTTAATGACAAAGCCTATTTTCATCGGTTCTTTAAAAAAATAATAGGAATGACACCTCTTGAATTCCGAAAACAGTTCCCAAAAGTACACTAATCTCTTTTTTTATTGCACCTCAGGTAACTATACCCGAAACTAACTTTGCATTATAAATAATTAAAAAACTTATTATGAAAAATAATGCAGCTTTAGTCGAATTTAATCGCTTTTTAAGTTTACACGAACAACTGTTTTTACAAACTCTAAATCTTTTAAATGATATAGATAATGACGAAATCTATAATAAGATTTTCATTGACAATAACGTAATGTATTTAGGCACAAGAGTAAATAAAATTACTATTGGCGGATTAATACGTCACTTTGTTTTAGCAGAAATCCATTGGTTTGAAATTATGAAAGAAGATAAAGAAGAAATTATGATTCCCAAACCGGATAATGCTTCTTTATTAGAACATATTAAAGACGGAAATGATTTAATAGAGAGATACAAAGAAGTTTTTGCAAAAGGGAAAAAAATATTGGAAACCTATACCGAAAAAGACCTGAACAAAACGGTAAGTTTTATGGGAAGGAAATATACTACTATGGGTTTTTTATGGGTTACATTCGGGCATCATTCTTATCATTTAGGACAAATTGATATGTTAATGAGACAGCATGAAATCTATCCTGCCGAATATATGGAATGGCCTAATAATGAAACTGTTATCGGATAATGAAAGATTTCAGAAAAAAATACGAAGAATTATTAGGTTTTGTACCTGAAAATATTGAAAAACGAGTGCAATTGGCCGAAAAAGCCGATGAATTAGAAGCTATTGATGTTATTGAAAAATTCAGAGAAAAACTGATTTACAATAATCCGCTAGATAAAAAAACACAGCAGTTAGTCCATTTTTCATTATTAATTGGCAGCATGTACAAAGAACCTGCGATACTTCATGCCAAAGGAGCTTTAAAGGCCGGCGCCACTGCTCGCGAACTTTTCGGCGTTTGTGAAACAGCAGCTGTTACAGGAGGAATGTCCGCATTTACGCTTGCTGTGGATTGTGTTTATGAAGCACTAAAATCAGAAAATAATTAAATTTTATATATGGAAACAACAATTAATGAAAATGGTAAATATGCCATTCTTGCCGACAATACTAAATATTTCCAAGGAGCTGTTATGACTGGCTTAGAGTTAAAAGCAAAATATCATAATCTTCTATTTGAAATTGTCTTAATAAATAGTGTTGTGAAAGATTTGGAAACCAATACTGATTTAGTGCCTTTGGTTGAAGAATGCAAAAAAGCTACTATTAAAATTGTTTTATGCGAAATGGCAATGCAACAATTAGAGGTAGAAAAATCTAATTTACCCGCCTCTCTTTTAACAACTCATAATGCATTTACCTATGTATTTGAGTTACAAGAATTAGGTTATAAAGTCATTACCTTATAAAAAAACAAACTTGAAGAGAATTAATTTAATTCTCTTCACTTTTTTACAGCAAGAAACCGAATAACGGAACCTTCTCCCTGATGATATTTCCCTTCGCTGAGAACAATTTTCTTTTTCTCTAATAATTCAAATGTTACTCCCGGAAATTCATCTTTTACTTCTTCCGATGAAAACAACATTTCAATATTTTTAGGACCTCCGGATGAATATTCCAGTTGTTCTTTACTAAAGGCTTCAAAAAGAATTTTACCTCCCGGTTTTAACAAAGCCAATAATTTTTGATGTACTTCTTTACGAATCGGTTTCGGAAAATGAGCAAAAATTAGCACTAAGCCATCAAAACTATTCGGTTCATAAGGCATTCCCTTTGCACTACAAACTTCATACTGTAATGAAACATTTTTGGTTTCTGCCAATTCTAATGCCTTTTTCTTTCCTTCTTCACTCATGTCAAAAGCATAAACTTCTCTATTGTTTTGAGCTGCAAAAACGGCATTTCTACCCTCGCCTTCCGCCGGAAATAAAATTTTGCCTTTAGGTAAAAAATCAAGATGTTCTTTTAAAAATTCATTGGGTTCAGCACCATAAGCGAAATCAGCTTCGGCATAGCGACTATTCCAAAATTCTTTCATTTTTTATCGTCTTTCTTAGGTGAAGTAACAAACATATTAAACAACAATCCGCCCATTAAACCACCATAAAGTG
The DNA here is from genome assembly GCA_003246205.1 of Flavobacterium haoranii. GTDB lineage: Bacteria > Bacteroidota > Bacteroidia > Flavobacteriales > Flavobacteriaceae > Flavobacterium > Flavobacterium haoranii_A. The sequence continues at coordinate 70,709 of QKBC01000002.1, forward strand.
TACTATTTAACGGTTTTGAGGTAATAGCACACGTTCCCGATGCGCAACCCACATAATGATAATAGGCATAACCGGCAATACAACCGACAATTACACCAATTCCTGTAACAATATAGGCTTTCTTTTTCATTTTATTTGCAATGTGAATGTCCTCCACAACACGATTTTTCTTCAATTATAGTTTGACCTTTATATGGAAATCCTTTTTGAATCCATTTTTCAAGCCCTTTTTTCATATTCAGCAAATTGGTAAATCCTTTTTCATTTAGAAACTGAACTACCGAATAACTTCTCTGACCTGTTAAACAAGCTACAATTACTTTTTCGTCTATTGGAATTTCATCAATTCGCTCTTCAAGCTGACTCACCGGAATATTCATAATTCTCGGCACATCAAAGGTACATTCTAAAAATTCATCTTCTTCACGAACATCTAAAATTAAATAGCCTCTAGTAATTAATTCTAATGTACTCGTAGGACAAACTTCTTTTATTTTAATAGCTTCCATCTTTATTTTTTATCAAATGTAATACTCCAAATTCCTCTTACTTCATTCTCTGTATAACCTGTTGCTAAATCATTCGGATACAAAATTTTAATCTTTTTCAAAACTTCCGGTTTTATATTTTCCGGTTTTCCATGACATTGCAGACACATCGTATTGGTTTCTATCGGATAATAAAAGTGAACCTTTTCAGTTTCTTCTACAACTATAGGCTGAATTTCTTTTTGAACCATCAAATCTTTTTTGAATTGCTCTATATATTCTAATTCTTCTGCATTTGCTTTGTTATTCGGATTTCTGTTTTTATCAGAAACTCTTTTAATTTTTGCATTATAATGAACCGACATACTATCCGTCAACGGAATAGCACTTACATTACAGAATGTTAAAGCAGCTTCGGTTCCTTCTTTTTGTATGGTTCCCATAAGATTTTTACCTAAAACTTTTTTGGTTCCCAAAGCATATTCCAGACCAATATCGGCATAGGTTTTTTCTTTTGCTTCTACTTGAAATATTTTCCCTGTTTGTTTCCAGTCAAATTTACCATGATTACCTTGCCAGTGTGATGCAAACCAAGTCGGTTCTTCAATTTGGTAATCATACATAAACTCCGCTATTTTAGCAACACTACCTTCCGGAAAAGCTTGTTTAGGCATTACTCCAAAACGTTTAACAGCTCCGTTCATCAATGCCTTATCAGCCGTTGGTTCTGCAATAAAATCAGTAACTACTTTTATAAATTCTGCTTTAGTGTAGCTCTGCATATTAATATATCGTCCTTTTATAGCAACCATCGGCGGAGCAATACGACCTTCTTGTTCGGCAGCACTAGGACTATGGCATAGATAGCAGTGCTTTTCCATCAATTCCTTAGCTTCCGAAGGATTAAATTGGGCTACGCTAAGAGAATCTTCCGTTGTTTTAGCTTCTTGATAGTCTGATTTCTTATCATTACAACTGATTATCAACAATGCTCCTAAAAACCATATAGTATTTCTCATTTCTTTAGTTTTTATCAAAAATATAATGCTATCTCTACTTTTGAGGTAACACTTGTTACAGAATTCTCTTTATTATAGAAAGTCTTAATTCAAAAATAGATTTTATTTATTGAATTTAAATTTACAATAAAAATATTTAATACACAAATACTTTAAAGACAAATAGCATTATTTCTTGACCTGATATTTGCATCATCGAAATTAATGTTAAACAAAAATTATAATTATCATGGAAGAACAAGTAACATTTATGCCAAGAATAGGTGAAAAAGCACCTGAATTCACTGCAGTAACAACTCAAGGAACTATTAATTTCCCTAAAGATTATGAAGGGAAATGGGTTATCTTTTTCAGTCACCCGGCCGATTTTACTCCGGTATGTACCTCTGAGTTTATGACATTTGCCAATATGGAAAAGCAATTTAATGAAGCTAACTGCGAATTAGTCGGCCTGTCGGTAGACGGATTATACAGTCATATTGCATGGTTACGAACTATTAAAGAAAAAATCGAATACAAAGGGATGAAAGATATTGAAGTAACATTTCCTTTGATTGAAGACATTTCAATGGAAGTTTCTAAACGATATGGTATGATTCAACCAGGAGAAAGCAGCACACAAGCAGTAAGAGCTGTTTTCTTTATCGACCCGAAAGGTATTATCAGAACAATTCTATATTATCCGCTAAGTATCGGTAGAAATTTTCAGGAAATTTACAGAGCTCTAATCGCATTACAAACAGCAGACGCTTTCCAAATCGCTTGCCCTGCTGACTGGCAGCCGGGAGATGAGGTAATTGTACCGACAGCCGGTTCGTGTGGTGTAGCTAAAGAAAGAATGGAAGACAAAGAAGAACTCGACTGCAAAGATTGGTTCTTCTGTACAAAGAAACTGGATAAGCAAAAAGTATTGGATACCATTTTAAAAAAATAAAAAATAGCCTTCGGGCTATTTTTTGTAATATAAGTTACATTTGTTACGCATAACTCTCTGTTTTTTTAATAAATTTGATTCAAAATCTGACTTATGAAAAAAAATTTAGCTTTATTAGCAATCCTTAGTTTTATTGCTTGTAAAAACGATGAACCCAAAGAAATCCCGCTTGCTGACAATAAGGTCAAAACAGCCCTTATGGTAGAAGCCGATGACTATTTTAAACCGATCTCTTCCGTTTCAGATAAAAATGTTCCGGCAAATTACCAACAGTTAAATAATCCGGTGAATATTACTTCTATAAAATTTGATAATAGTTTAAATGATAAAGAACGTTTAGGTCAGAAATTATATTACGACAAACGTTTGTCTAAAAACGGAACCATTAGCTGTAACTCTTGCCATAATTTGAATACATATGGTGTTGATAACTCACCTACTTCACTTGGTGATACAAAAGAATTCGGGGGCAGAAATTCTCCGAGTGTTATTTATGCATCATTACATTTTAAACAATTTTGGGACGGGCGCGCCAAAGATGTAGAAGAACAAGCCGGTATGCCTATTTTAAATCCGGTGGAACATGCTATTCCTTCTGAAGATTTTTTAATCAACCGATTAAGAGGAATTGAAGACTATCAAAAAATATTTAAAAATGTTTATCCTAATGATAAAGAACCTATAACCTATGCTAATTTAACAAATGCTATAGGAGCTTTTGAAAGAAAGTTATTACCTGAAAGCCGTTTTGATAAATGGTTAGACGGAAATGACAACGCCTTAGATGAAACGGAAAAAGCCGGTTTAAAATCTTTTATCAATAACGGATGCATAACCTGTCATAGTGGAGTTGCTGTAGGTGGACAAATGATGCAAAAATTCGGTTTATATGGAAATTATTGGGAATATACCAAAAGTAAAACCACTGATAACGGTATATATGACTTGACAAAAAATGAAACAGATAAATTCATGTTTAAAGTTCCAAGTCTTAGAAATGTAGCCAAAACGTATCCTTATTTCCATGACGGTTCGGTAACAAAATTAGAAGATGCCGTTAAAATTATGGGAAAACTACAAACTAATAAAGAATTATCGGAAACCGAAATCAATAATATTGTGGCTTTCTTAAAAACTCTGACAGCCGATATAGATGAAAAATACAAAAAAGCCGATAATTAATCGGCTTTTTTTCTTTTCTAAATTGAGAATCAAACCACTCTCCCCGATTACTCATTAATTTAGTATAGTATAAATACTAAAAAGCAATTCAACTTATCATAGCAATCTCCTTACTTAATACAAACAATATCTTCTTTAAAAAGATTCGCTCTACATTTTATTTCTATTTACACTTATTGTTTCCAATCTATCGTCTATTTGAAAAATTTTCCTTTTTCATATAGAAAAACCGTGGCAAAAAAACTGTTGCGAAAAATTTGCCACAACTTTTGTGGCAAAAAAATAATTTTTTAAAAAAAGCCACAGTTGTTGTAGCAAAATATTTTTTAGAAAAAAAGTGCCACAAAAGAAGAAATCAGGATTGTTTGAGATACAAATTCAGAAACAGATTAAAAAATCAGCTTCTTTTTTTATAAGTAAAAAAAAACTTTTCTAATAAAATATTAAAATAAAGTCCTAAAAAACAGAAAAGACTTAAAAAAAGAGAATGTAATTTTAAAAGAATCCTAAAAAACAGATAAATGTTAACAAATTAACTATATCATTACAATAAAACCATACTTTTAGCGCTATAAAATTACAAAGCTATTAACATGCGAATAAAATTACACCTAAGCGCTATTTTTCCGGCCTTGTTATTTCCTGTAATCCTTTCAGCACAGGACATTCTCTGGGAAAAGACCTATGGCGGCAAACATGCCGAATACTTATACTAGCAGGAAATTCTGTGTCTAGAAAATAGTAGCAAAAGTAAAAACAATTTCTACGAAACTAATCATTTGCCGACTGGAATTCAAGTAATAAAAATCAAGATAGACAACATATAAAGTAAGTTAAGTAATAAATTGATACGAAATGAAGAACATAAAACACCTATTACCTTTTATTTTGATAACCTATATGGGATTTAGCCAAGAGCTGCCACAAGTAATTCCTCCGTCGCCGGAAGCTGCCACAGTATTTAAATCCAGCGAGGTACCGGTTTCACTGTTTACAGGGGTTCCGAACATTAACGTTCCTTTATTTGAAATAGAAGCCAAAGGCATGACTATACCGATTTCAT
>QKBC01000005.1 GCA_003246205.1 Flavobacterium haoranii
CCAACGCTTTACAAATAAACTTTTTTTACCTCCTCCCCAAAATAAACAGACAACTACCCAAAATAAGCAATAACTATATTTAACAGGAGAACTTGATTAAACTACCTCAAAAAATATAAATATCTTGAAATTATATGGAGAAAAAGCAAGATTAATCAAATCTTATGGCTTTTACAGGAGAAATTTTTGTAATAATATAGGAAGGAATTAGCAAAACTAAAAGGCAAATTACAATTGTTCCTATATTTAGCAAGCCTATATGAACAAGATTAATATCAACCGGCGCCACATTTACATAATAACTTTCCGGGTTAAGATTTATTATTTTAAAATATTTCTGTACCACTAAAAGTAACAAAGCAATTGCATTACCCCAAAACAATCCTTTTATAATAAGATGTGCCGCATTATATAAAAATATCTTTCGGATACTCCAATTAGTAGCTCCCAAAGCCTTTAGGACTCCAATCATTTGTGTTCGCTCTAATATAAGTACTAACAGAGCTACCATCATATTAATAGTAGCAACTACAATCATTACAATAAGGATTACTACAATATTAAAATCAAAAAGCTTGAGCCATTCGAATATACTATAATATTTTTCAGCTATAGTTTCACTATCATAAGTTGGCGGGATGGCTTTATATATTTCTTTTCCTTTTTGTTCTATTTGATCAAAATCATCGATAAAAACTTCAAAAGCTCCTACTTCATCTGATTTCCATTTATTAATTTTCTGAATATGCTTTATATCTCCTATAATATAATTGGCATCAAATTCCTGAAACCCGGAATTAAATATCCCAACGATTTTAAAACTTCTAAGATTATAACCTTTTCCTCCTTCTTTAATAAAATAGGTTCGGCATATATCATTCAGTTTCAAGTTTAATCGCTCTGCTAAAAATTGGGACATGACAATATCATCCGTCAACTTATTAGATGATATTTCAGGTAGGACTCCTTGAACTAAATATTCTTTTATATTATTCCAATCATAATCTTCTCCCACTCCTTTAAACACAATCCCTTCAACTGTTTCTTCTGTTCGGATTAAACCTGTTTTATTGGCAACTGCCTGAATATGTTTAATTCCTGATACTGAAGTAAAATTAGGATAGAAATCTTGTTTCGTAGAAATCGGAATAGTATTTCCCTGTGATTGATTATCATCAAAATTAGAAATGATTATGTGTCCATTGAAAGCAGCTACTTTTTCTCTAATTTTTTTTTGCAATCCAATTCCCGTAGCAACTGCAATAATCATCATGATAATACCTAATGCAATAGCCGTAACTGCAATTTTTATAATTGGAGAAGAAACGCTACTTTTATATTCTTTATCCAGAACTAAGCGTTTTGCTATAAAATATTCTAAATTCAATTTAATATGATTCCGAAATTAATGCTCAAAAATACATTTTTATTTTTTGGTTTACTAATTGTTTCTTGCGGTAAAAACAATGCTCAAATTCAAGATAATTCAATTAAAGCTGATATTGTTATTGAAAGTTTTGACGACAAGCCAATTTTAGTTGGAGCTGAAAGTCTTAGTTATTTACCTAAAATTAAAGGAAAAAAAATCGGAATCGTTGCAAATGCTACCAGTATTGTCTACCAAAGTAATTTACATTTAGTAGATTATTTATTGCGAGAAAAATTTGATGTACAGAAAATATTTGCTCCGGAACACGGTTTCAGAGGAACTGCCGATGCCGGAGAGATCATAAAAGACGGAAAGGATATAAAGACCGGATTGCCTATTATTTCATTATATGGAAACAACAAAAAACCAAAACCTGAACAATTAAAAGGTTTAGATGTATTAATTTTTGATATTCAAGATGTAGGAGCCCGATTTTATACTTATATCTCTACACTCCATTACGTCATGGAGGCTTGTGCTGAAAACAATATTCCTTTATTAGTTTTAGACCGGCCTAATCCAAATGGCGGCATCATAGACGGTCCGATTTTGGAACCTGAATTTCACAGTTTTGTAGGCATGCATGAAATTCCTATCCTTCACGGAATGACAATTGGTGAATATGCTCAAATGATAAATGGTGAAAAGTGGTTAGATAATGGTATTCAATGTAAGCTAACTGTAGTTCCTTGTGAAAACTATAACCGAAATATGCCCTATAGTTTACCTGTAAAACCGTCTCCAAATTTACCAAACGACCAATCTATCAATTTATACGCAAGTCTATGTTTTTTTGAAGGCACTAATGTAAGTGTTGGTCGTGGTACTGACATGCAGTTTCAGATTTATGGCTCTCCTTACCTACCAAAAAGTGATTTTACTTTTACACCAAAGCCTAATGAAGGTGCTAAAGATCCTTTATATAATGGTAAAGTTTGCTATGGTGAAGATTTATCCAATATCGAAAAAGTTAAACAATTAGAATTAAAATGGTTGATTAAAGCTTATCAGAGAACTTCGGATAAGTCAAAATTCTTTAATTCATTTTTTACTAAACTTGCCGGAACCCAAAATCTTCAACGACAAATTGAATCCGGACTTACGGAAGATGAAATCAGAGCTACATGGCAAAACGATTTGAAAAATTTTAAAACAAAAAGAGAACGATATTTGATTTACAGATAAAAACCCTGTTACTCTTACTATTTCGTTTTACCTTTGATTTTACAAATTTCTTTACGAATGAAAAATATCGAACGTACTTCATTAGAGCAATTTTATAAAGAAGTTGTACAATTGACAGGTAAAGACCTGCATGAAATACTTCCCCAAGATATTTCTAAAGAAATCGGACATTTTAATGTGTTTGACATTTTTGAAACAATAAAAGAAGCCAAACATAGAAAAACAATGCCTTATAACCGGAGGACGTATTACAAAATCAGTTTGATCAGAGGCAAAAACAAAGCAGAATATGCTGATAAAGTAATTGAAATCCAAAACAATGCTCTTTTATTTGCTACACCTAAAATTCCTTATCACTGGGTTCCGCAGGATGAAAATCAATCTGGGACTTTTTGTGTTTTTACAGAAGATTTTATGATTAAAAACAAAAGCGGAGTTGTTTTAGATGAATTACCAATTTTCCAATCAGGCGGAATTCCAATTTTTGAACTTACAGACGAAGTTGCTGATGAAATTGCAGCCACATTTCATAAAATGAAGAAAGAAATTGCTTCTGATTATACTTTCAAATATGATTTGCTTCGCAATTATGTTTTAGAATTGATTCACTACGGACAAAAATTACAACCTGTTACTTCAACCGCTACTACTCAAAATGCTTCAGATAGAGTTCTCTCATTATTTGTTGAACTTTTAGAAAGACAATTTCCTATTGAATCTACAAGTCAGAAATTAAATTTGCGAACTGCTAAAGATTATGCTGAACGACTAGCTGTACATGTTAATCATTTGAACAAAATTCTAAAAGAAAATACCGGAAAAACTACAACGGATATTATCAGTGGCCGAATTATTCAGGAAGCCAAAATATTATTGAAACAAACTAATTGGAACATTTCTGAAATTGCATTTAGTCTCGGTTTTGAAGAAGTTGCTCACTTTTCTAACTTTTTTAAAAAACATACCGACATGACACCATTATCCTTCCGTTCGTAGAATATTTGAATTTTACAAAAAAGCATTTGAAAAACGCAAACTATTCCTTTAAGTAGTGCTCTAACTTTGTACTAACAAAAAATAAGGAATATGAAAACACAAAAAATTGCATTAGTTACCGGCGGAAGTCGTGGTCTAGGTCGTAACATGGCAATTAGCTTAGCTAAAAAAGGTATAGATGTTATGATTACTTACAATAGTAATCGAACTGAAGCTGAAAAAGTTGTTTCAGAAATTCAATCACTGGGACAAAAAGCAAATGCTTTTCAATTAAACACAAGTGATTCCGATTCGTTTGAACAGTTTATCCAAAAAATCACTCAGTATTTAAAAGAAAATACAGGAAGCCCCCATTTTGACTTCTTGATTAACAATGCCGGAACAGCACTTTACGCTACTATAGAAGAAACAAGTGAAGCTCAATTAGACGAAATGTTCACTATTCATTTTAAAGGAGTTTTTCTATTAACCCAAAAGGTAATTCCTTTTCTGAATTCAGGAGGCCGAATTATTAATATTTCATCCGGATTAGCCCGATTTTCCTTTGTAGGCTCTTCCGTCTATGCTTCTATGAAAGGAGCTGTAGAAGTTTTGACTCGTTATTTAGCCAAAGAATTGGGTGCAAAAGGAATCACGGCCAATATTGTAGCTCCGGGAGCTATTGAAACTGATTTCGGAGGCGGAAAAGTACGAGACGACAAAACAATAAATGCCCACATTGCTAATATTACTGCCCTAGGACGAGTAGGTCTTCCGGATGACATTGGCGGTGTTGTAGCTTTTTTATGTACAGAAGAAGCCCGTTGGGTTAACGGTCAACGCATTGAAGTTTCAGGTGGTATGATACTTTAACAAAAAAAGGCTTGAAAATCAAGCCTTTTTTACATTGGTAATTTTTTTTTTCATTTCTTCCACAATATTATAGGCTGCCGGACAAATAGCTACATTTTTTAATGTCAGATTTGCTATCTGATAAAACTTTTTACGATCTGTATGCGGAAATTCACGACATGCCTTTGGACGAACATCATAAATAAAACATTTATTATCATTATCTAAAAAAGTACAAGGTAAACTTTGCAAAACGTAATCCTTATCTTCATCAATTCGCAAATATTGTTCAATAAACTGCTGTGGCTTTAAACGTAAATGTTTTGCAACACGTTCAATATCTGCCGAAGTAAAAAGTGGTCCGGTCGTTTTACAACAATTGGCACATTCCAAACAATCAGTTCGTTTGAATTCGGTTTCATGCAAATCCTGCATCACGTAATCTAAATTCTTAGGCGGTTTCTTTTTTAACTTATCAAAATACTTTTTGCTTTCGTTATGCTTATCTTTGGCAAGTTTTGCGAGTTCGTTTAAATTTGGTTTTAACATTTTTTGCAGTTTCTGCTACAAAGTTACGATTTTGATTAACGAATTAAGAGCAAAGAATTTTGAATTTTTGAACATAAAAAAATGAAAGATTTATTCGGAAAAGCTATTCTGGATTTTCAAACTAACAATAATCCGGAAGATTTAATTACAGAAACATCTATTAGCGAAGCAGATGAAATGAGTGTTGCTTATTTGTTTCGTAATTTTAATGAAATGCCAAAAATTGAACAAAAAGCATTACAATTGGCAAAAGGAAAAATACTTGATGTAGGTTGTGGTGCCGGAAGCCATAGTTTGTATTTACAAAACGAACGAAATTTAGATGTAACTTCTATAGATATTTCTGCCAATGCTATTGAAGCTTGTCGACTTCGCGGATTGAAAAAAGCAGCTATTCAGAATGTAATGACATTAGAAAACGAAAAATTCGACACTATTTTATTATTGATGAATGGTGCAGGAATGTGTGGTAAATTGAAAAACATTTCAAATTTTCTACAAAAATTAAAATCACTTTTAAATGAAGGCGGACAGGTTTTAGTAGATAGTTCGGATATCATTTATATGTTTGACGAAGATGAAGATGGTGGAAAATGGATTCCGACTGATATGGATTATTACGGAGAAGTAGTTTTTGATATTAGTTATAAAGGTGAAAAAGAAGAACCTTTTGATTGGATGTATATTGATTACAACACGCTTCAAAATGCTGCTCATGCAAACGGCTTACAATGTGAACTGATTTTAGAAGGCGAACATTATGATTATCTAGCTAATATACACTAAAACAATATTTTTAAATTATTTTTTTCATATATTTATGACATTATCTAATTATAAATCAAATCTTATGAAAAAAATTCTACTCTTTTCTCTATTATTAACAAGCGGATTAACCGCTCTAAATGCCCAAACGAATCTAATATCTGAAGGTTTTGACGACATTACTACATTAAGCGGGTGGACACAAACTAATCAAAGCTCAACAACCGGTACGAATCCAAACTGGTTTCAGGGAAGTGATATAAGCAATAGCGGTCCTTTTGATTCTTATTCAGGAGCAGCAAACTCTTATGTTGCCTGTAACTATAACAGTGTTGATACTGGTGATATCAGTAATTGGCTAATAACACCTACAGTGTCATTACAAAATGGCGACATTATTTCTTTTTATACTAGAACAGTGAGTTCTCCTTCTTATCCCGACAGGTTACAAATACTTTTAAGTACTACGGGGAACAGCACAACCATTCCATCCGGGGGACCAACTGATGTAGGAAGTTTTACCACTACACTTATTGATATCAACCCTTCGTTAACAACAAGTGGTTATCCGAGTAACTGGACCTTATATACTGCCACTATTAGCGGATTGAGCAGTGCAACTGATTGCAAAATTGCGTTTAGATATTATGTGACTAACGGCGGACCAAATGGAACTAATTCGGATTATATTGGTGTAGATTCTTTTTCTGTAGACCGTCCACTTTCTACTGAAAACTTTTTCACTCAGAATTTTAAAGCTTATCCTAACCCAGCAACAAATTTCATTCAACTTGAAAGTAATTCCTCTTCAATCGAAAAGTTTGAGCTTATAGATATTAATGGAAGAATTGTTTCAAGTCAGAATACTAATGCTATGTCTATCCATATCGATATTGCTGACTTACAGTCCGGCATGTATCTCCTAAATGTATATACCGAATCCGAAAAAAGTCAAACAAAGATTCTCAAATACTAATAAAATATAAAAGCCCCGTAAATACGGGGCTTTTATAACTTAAAAAAACAAGCAGATTATTGCATATATTTCATCATTAAACTTTGAAGTTCCATACCCCATTCTTGTCCGGCTGCCATATTTTTTTTGTATAATTCTCCTGCTTTTTCAGCCATTTTCTTTCCAACTGGTGTTTCATAGAATTTCAACATAGCTTTAATATCTTCGTGAGTATACGTTTCCATATAGACCTTAGCCATTTTTTCATATAATGATGGTAAAGTTGCATCAAAATCTTTAGAGAAAGCCTCTTTATTAGCTTCTGGTATATTAGCCAAAATTTGCTCTTTTGCAGCAGCCATTGGTCCTGCAGCACCTGACTTTTCAATTACTTTTAAGACATCTGCTTTAAAAGCGTCTTGTGCAAAAGTGACTGCACTTGACAATACTAAAAAGGCAACTAAAATAACTTTTTTCATTTTCTATATTTTATAATTTTCACAAATATATACAAAAAGGTAAAAAAAATACTATGGGATATTTAAATATTTATGTGTCTGCAATGAAATTCTCCACTTAGGATTCTGCATTACATAATCAATAATAAGAGGTGTCATTTCTTCCTTTTTACTCCACTCCGGTTGCAAAAACAAGATAGCATCCTTATTGACTTTCGCTGCCTGTTCTTCTGCAAACTGGAAATCGTGCTTATTATAAACAATTACCTTTAGTTCATGCGCAGCAGCATAAGCTTCCTGAACCGGCAATTTTGTCTTTTTAGGTGATAAACAAAACCAATCCCATTCTCCTGTAACTGAGTAAGCCCCGGAAGTTTCGATATGTACTCGTAATCCTTCTGCTTTTAATTTTGCTGTTAAAACAGTCATATTCCATGTTAAAGGTTCACCGCCTGTTACCACTACTGTTTCTGCATACTTTTTAGCATTCTTTACTATATCGTCAGTAGTTGTTGGCGGATGCAAATCGGCATTCCAGCTTTCTTTGACATCACACCAGTGACATCCTACATCACAACCTCCTATTCTGACAAAATAAGCAGCTCTACCGGTATGAAAACCTTCTCCTTGAATTGTGTAAAATTCTTCCATTAAAGGAAGCATTTCTCCTTTATCTACTGCTAACTGAATCTCTTTACTAAGCATTTTTCCTTTTTTTAAACTTATTGAAGATAAAAAATCCCAACTTTTCGTTGGGATTCTTTATTATAAGATTAACATTGCATCTCCGTAAGAATAAAAACGATATTTTTCTTTTATAGCCTCTTCGTATGCTTTTTTCATTAAATCGTGTCCACAAAAAGCAGAAATCATCATCAATAAAGTAGATTTCGGTGTGTGGAAATTAGTTATCATACTATCTGCAATACTGAAATCATACGGCGGATAAATAAATTTATTAGTCCAACCTACATAAGGATTTAATGTTTTCATTGACGAAACAGAACTTTCCATCGCACGCATAGATGTTGTTCCTACGCAACAAACTTTCTTTTTATTTGATTTTGCATAGTTTACAGTATCACAAGCTTCTTGTGAAATGAACATTTCTTCAGAGTCCATTTTATGTTTTGACAAATCTTCAACTTCAACCGGATTAAAAGTTCCCAATCCTACATGAAGCGTTATTTCTGCAAAATTAATTCCTTTGATTTCTAAACGTTTCATTAAATGTTTAGAAAAGTGTAATCCTGCAGTCGGCGCTGCTACAGCTCCTTCTTCTTTAGCGTAAATAGTTTGGTAACGTTCTGCATCTTCCGGAGTAACATCACGATTAATATATTTAGGAATCGGAGTTTCTCCCAAATCAATTAATTTTTGACGGAATTCTTCATACGAACCGTCGTATAAGAAACGTAGGGTTCTACCTCTTGATGTTGTATTATCAATAACTTCTGCTACAAGAGAATCGTCGTCTCCGAAATATAATTTGTTACCAATTCTAATTTTACGAGCCGGATCTACCAAAACATCCCACAAACGTTGTTCTGCATTTAACTCTCTTAACAAAAATACTTCGATACGAGCTCCTGTTTTTTCTTTGTTTCCATACAAACGAGCCGGAAATACTTTCGTATTGTTTAAAACCATAACATCTCCATCATCAAAATAGTCAATGATATCTTTGAACATTTTATGTTCAATTTGTCCTGTTTTTCTATGTACAACCATTAAACGGGACTCATCTCTGTTCTCTGACGGAAATTCAGCTAATAATTCAGCTGGTAAATTAAAATTAAAATTAGATAATTTCATGCTTAAATTTTAGAAATTAGAAAATTAGAATTCAGCTTGTTAAGCCAAAATCCAAAACGGTTGCAAATATACTACTGCGAAGTAGGGGTTGTCAAGTAAATTAAGATTTATTTTTGAAAAACAGGTTAAATGTTAAATTTCGGCTATATGAAATCCAATTGTTTTTAAATCACTCCAAAAATCAGGATATGATTTACTTACTACTTCTGCTTCTTCAATTACAACAGGAACTTTCAATGCTAAAGGCGCAAAAGCCATTGCCATTCTATGATCCTGATAAGTCTTTATTGCCACATTTTCCTTTATTTCGGACGAAGCTTTTAGGTGTAAAGATTCATTGGTAACAGAAATATCCGCACCTAATTTAGCTAACTCGCCTTTTAAAGCTTCTAACCTATCGGTTTCTTTAATTTTCAAAGTATGTAATCCATACAGATCACAAGTTATTCCTAATCCGAAACAAGTAACAGCTATAGTTTGAGCTATATCGGGAGAATTATTTAATTGATAATTGACAATTGACAATTGATCCCTTTTTACTTTTTCAAGTGTTATGGAATTATCTTTATTAAAAATAGTTTGTACTCCGAAATCCTGATAAATTTCTGCTAAAGCAGCATCTCCTTGTAAACTGTTTTTCTTGTAACTTAACAAAGTAATTTGGGTTCCGATTTCCGACAATGCTACGACAGAATACCAATACGAAGCAGAACTCCAATCACTCTCAACTGTCAATTTTTGACTTTCGACCTTTGACTTTTGACTAACTTTTATTTTATTATTTTCAAATGAAGTTTCTACTCCAATTTCGTTTAGCAACGCTAAAGTCATTTTGATATACGGAACCGAAGTAATTTCGCCTTCCAGAGTTAGTTCTAAGCCGTTTTCTAATTTTGGTGCGATCAACAACAAAGCCGAAATATATTGACTACTTACGTTAGCAGGAAGTGAAACTTTTGACTGACTCAACTTTTTCCCTTTTATCTTAATTGGCGGGAAACCTTCCTTTTCTACATACGAAATCTCAGCTCCTAATTGCTGTAAAGCTTCCACCAAAATTTTAATCGGGCGCTCTTTCATTCGAGAAGAACCTGTTAGCAACACTTCTTTTCCTTCTTGAATAGCAAAAAAAGCCGTTAGGAAACGCATTGCTGTTCCCGCGTGATGAATATCAATTTCAGTTGGCAGTTGATAGTTGGTAGTTGATAGTTTTTTGATTGCTTTTGACATTACTTCGCTGTCATCTGAATTGGAAACATTATCAATAGTCAAATGTGGATACAAAGCTTGTAACAACAATAAACGATTGGTTTCCGATTTACTTCCCGTGATGGTAACTTTTGACCTTTGACTTTTGCCTTTTGGCTTTTCTAAATGTAAATTCATTGCACTTTTATGAGATTCCTACGGAGTAACAAACTATGGGTTAAAAACTATTTCAGTTTTTCGTTATTGTGATGACGGTCGTGATCTCGTTTGGTTTTCACATCCATCTTCTTATCGAAAGCAGCTTGTAAATCTACTCCTGTTTGATTAGCCAAACACAATACTACAAAGACAACGTCTGCCAGTTCTTCGCCTAAATCTTTATTTTTATCGCTTTCTTTTTCACTTTGTTCTCCATAACGGCGAGCAATAATACGGGCTACTTCACCAACTTCTTCTGTTAGCTGTGCCATATTGGTCAACTCATTGAAATAACGAACGCCGTGTTCTTTAATCCAGTTGTCGACTTCTTGTTGTGCGTTTTTTATGTTCATTATATTTTGCGTTTTAAAACAATTTTTTCGTTTTGTTTATCTACTAAGCTTCCGTAAAATGTTTTAAGAATTTGATAGTTTTGGGCTGGAACAATAGCTTGATTAATATCTTCACTCGATGCTATCTGAATCATATTCCCGTTTACTTTTATGTTAAAACTAAAACTTCCCAAGTTGTTTTCCATAGCTAAATTTAAAGACTCCGGATAACTTTCAACTTCATAACCTTCTGGTATCTTAATCATAATATTGTATTTGTATTGGTTCGGAAAAGTAAAATCTACAGGATATACTCTTTCTTCTTGCTTAAACGGGTTTTCCTCTGTTTTTAAGAATAATAATGGATTAAAATATAATTTCCCTGAAATTTGCTCTACCAAATTTGCATTTGAGAAGTCATACGTTTCCATTATAATATTATCATTTGAAATATTAAATTTATAATTATCTATATCGGAATCTTTTGTTAATTTTTCCTTAGATTCAATCATCTTTTCTTCACTTAAATCACCTTTTCTTTTATTAAACAAGTAAACAAAATAATCAAAGTTTTGTTCCCTTACTTTTCCGTTTATTACACCATCAGGTTGAATATCAAACATCATAGTATAATTTTTTAAGGACTTATTATTTGGTATTAAATTTATAGTTGTTGAGGAACCATCATCTCGAACTAATCTCCCATACCAATTTAAACACTTTATCGGAATAATATTAGGTTGGGAATACTTATCTGTTGCATCTAAAAGTGTTATATCTCCATTATCAGACTCTATTGCACAAATTACATAATTAAACGCATTACGTGAGGGGAAAAGCGCTATCCCATTTGATTTAGTACTTACCAGAACCGGATTCGCATTAATTCCTTCGCTTTTTAACATAGAAATCAACAATAAGTTAACGTCTCCAACATTTCCTTTTTTATCCTTAAAGGCTTTTTTTATTCCACTTTCTGAAAAGAAACTATGATAATCGTTCCAATTCATATTTTCTTTTACGAAATTAAAAATAGCTACAACTTTATCTTCTTTAGTGGTTTTTCCTTGTAATAAAGTTGCTAATTCATCTTTATAGAATTCATCTTTTTTCAGTTGTCCTCCAAAATCTTCGTGATTATAAATATTTTTAGCAACGTCCTCCCAAGTTGTTGCATAACTTTTAATCATTTCATTCGGGTATTGAGTTGAAACTAATTCATGTAAAATGGTTACTCTGTAATTATTAATATTATCTACATACCCTTCATCTTTCAAAGCTGAAACATTCTCTAAATAATATTTCTTAAATTGTTCTTTACAGGTAAAGCTAAAGTTTCCATTTTCACTTCTAAAACCTCCCTGTCCATTCACCATTTGATTATATCTTCCTGAGAAAGTTCTATCTCTTTGTTCTGTTTCCAATTTTGGGCTTACCCATCCTTTATAATATGTATTGTATACTAAATATTCGGGGATTTTTGTTAAATATTCAGAATAATTTACGGGTATCTCTTTTTGAAATTCCCAATCAAACAGGTTTGAAATAAAAGGAGATTTAAATCTATACTTAAATTCTATAATAGCTCCTTCTTGCACATTTGGCATTGCAATTTTATACTCTACATAATATTTATTTCGCTTTTCTTTGAACTCACCATCACTTTTAAGTTTTGTTTTTACAATTTTACCTTGTTCTAAGTTATAGGTGATACATTTTGAAAAATCTACGATTTCTCTTGTACTTCCGTTTTCATATGCATTTATAGAAAAATTAGCCCAATCCAAACCTTCCTTTTTATAAATCTTAATTTTAGTTTCTACTTCGGTAACTATAAAAAAACCTTCTGTTTGGTTAAATTCAAAAGAAGTCTCTCCCTTTTGGTATAAAATAGCTGCAACGGCAGAAGAGTCTATAGGATGTTTTTTTTCAAGTAGCTCTTCTTTTGTAACTTCTCCTAATTCATGATTTTGAGCTATTGATGAAACAGAGAGCAATAAAGTTAATACATAGATAATTTGTTTCATTGTTTACTTCTTTTTAATTAAAATTTTAATGTTATCTGCTTTTACTATTTTTTCTAAAAATTTTCTAAAAGAGTCATATTGTTCAGGCGTATAATCTCCTCTTTTTAAAAGAAACTTTCTTTTATATCGTATTGCTTTTTCGTTCAGTTTTTCAAAAGATATCTCATAATCGCCAAAAATTGAAGTTTCTTTAAAATTATCAGGTAAACTTTCAATATCATAGCCTTGTGGTATCGCTATTAGCAATTCATCTGCGTCATAATAGCCTCTTTCAATACTAAACGGCATCTTACGATTTCTGTATCGTTTCGGGATATAAGTCTCTCTATTTAACACATTCGGGCAAAGTATTATTTCGGCAGGGTATACATCGGCATAATTCTGAGCTGAAAAAGAGACATCTTCTGCTATTTCTATTTTATTTTTATCAATGTTAAGTTTAATTGATTCAAAAAAGAGATTATTTATATGTCCCCACTTGTATTTGTAATATTCATCTTGTTTATCTCTAGATGCGCCTTCTAAATAATGATATTTCTCAAATTGATTACCAAAGGATCTAATGGTTGTTTTTACCTTTATATTTCCTTTATCATCAATCGTAATATCAGCTGAAGTTAATTGTTTATTTTCTTCATCTTTAAATGAATTTGTATGAATAATTTCAGCTCCTTCTTCTTTAATTATCAAGGCTTGTCGATCATCTGTGAACTTTCCTTGGTAATTAAACGGATCTGTTTGACTTGTACATTCTAAAAACAAATATTCATCTCCATTTGGTATTGTTAAAATGGCATGGGTTCCTTGCAATGAAACCAACTCTTTTTCTATATCTTCTTTTTCTTGTCCGGCGTAAATAATAGTATAATAAGAAGGAACTCCGGCAACCTCTAATAAAGATTTAGTATAATTGGAAAGAGCTTTACAATCACCATAACCTAACTTATCAACATCTTCTGCAAGCATTGGTTTCCAACCTCCAATACCTAATTGAACACTTATATATCGCGTTTTATTTTGCATATAATGGTAAACAATTTTTGCCTTTTCAATAGGATCATTTGTTTCTTTTACAAGTTCTACTATTTTAAGTTTAGTATCTTCGGGCAAATCCTCAACATCATTTAACAATTTAGTATTTACCCATTTACCAAATACATCCCAATTATCTGCATCTCCTTCAACTCCTTCCAGATAAAAATGTTTTAATCCAAATTTCACATAGGGAGCAAAATTCCAAAAATACGGAGCGAGCTCTTCTCTTATTAAAGGAGCAAAATTTGAAAGTGAATATGTTACTTTGTTATTTTCTTTTTCAAATTTTATTTGTGGATAATTTTCAAAATTGATTTCTTTCAAATTCAAATCAATTCCTGATGAGTTCTCTAAAATAAATTCATTTTTAACAATTCCAATGTTATAAGCTCGTATAGGCCGCCAAGATGGAATAAATGCCGTATTTCTATCTGTTTTTACATAATCTATGACAACTGTAAAAGGATAAGATGTAGGGGTATAATCCAGAACTAAAATTCTATTATCGGACATAAAAGTACTACTGCCTGAAGCGCTGTAATCTTTCATATCTTTTTTCTTTATAGTTTTAATTTCCCTGCCTAAGAAATCAAGAATCTTAATTTCAAGTTTTTGAATACTTACTGATTTATCATAATAAACATTAGCATCAATATAATCTAATCCCTGTTTATTATAAACCATTACTTCTCTATGGGTAGTTTCCAGCATTTTATCAACTTGAAGAATTTCAATTTTCTTTAAATCCTGTAAAATAACTGCATTTGCTTTTTGAGCTAAACTATCCGGGATTTTTTGGTTAAAAATTTGTGCTATAGAAAATATCGGGATTAAAAATAGAATTAAAATTTTATGCATACGTTATTCTCTGTTTTTACTGTCTATTAAGATGGTCACCGGCCCGTCATTAATTAGAGCTACTTTCATATCGGCACCAAATTGACCTGTTTGTACTTTTTTCTCCAGTTCTTTTTCTATTTGGGTAACAAATTTTTCATACATCGGAATTGCAAAATCAGGCTTGGCTGCTTTAATATAACTTGGTCTATTGCCTTTTTTTGTCAAAGCATGTAATGTAAACTGGCTTACAACAATAATATCTCCTTCAACATCTTTAACCGATCTATTCATTACATCATTTTCATCTGCAAATATTCGCAAATTAACAATTTTCGACGCCAGCCAATCTATATCTTCCTGATTATCTGAATCTTCTATCCCGACCAGAATCAATAATCCTTTATTAATCTGAGCTACTTGTTCTCCTTCAATTGTTACAGATGCTTCTAAGGTTCTTTGAATAACAACTCTCATGACTATCTCTACTTAAGAATATTTAAATCATTACTGTTTTTCATTTCCGTAAATATCATTACGATATGTCTCATCATCTCCTTCTAAAATCTGTAAATAACTATTATATCGTGACCAAGCAATTTCATCATTCTCCAATGCTTCTTTTACGGCACATTTAGGTTCTTCTTTATGCAGACAATTGTTAAACTTACAGTGCTCTTTCAAAGCAAAAAATTCCGGAAAATAATCGCCAATTTCTTCCGGTTTCATATCAACCATCCCAAATCCTCGAATGCCCGGCGTGTCAATAATTTTAGCACCAAAGCTCAAATCATACATTTCGGCAAATGTTGTTGTGTGCTGCCCTTGTTGGTGTTGCTCTGAAATTTCGGCTGTTTTTAAATTTAATCCTGGCTCTATTGCATTAATCAAAGTTGATTTCCCCACCCCGGAATGACCGGAAAACATAGAAACTCTATCTTTCATCAGTTCTTTTAACTCCTGTATTCCTTTGCCTTCTTTAGCGGAAACGCGTAAACACTGGTAACCGATATCAGAATAAATAGCTTGTAAATACAACTGTTCATCTAAAGCTGTTTCGTCCAGAATATCAACCTTATTAAAAACTAAAATCACTTCAATTCCATAGGCTTCAGCTGCTACTAAAAATCGATCTATAAAACTTGTTGTTGTAACCGGATTATTTATGGTAATCAATAAAAAAGCGATATCAATATTAGACGCTATAATATGGGTTTGTTTTGAAAGGTTAACAGATTTACGGATAATGTAATTTTTCCTGTCGTGTATATTATGAATCACTCCAAAAACCTCATCCGCTGAAGTATCCAGATCAAAATCGACCACATCACCTACCGCAATAGGATTAGTGCTCTTAATACCTTTGATCCTGAATTTTCCTTTTATACGACAATTATATGTTTCGCCTTTTTCGGTTTTAACAACATACCAACTGCCAGTAGATTTATACACGGTTCCTGTCATAAAACAAATATACTATTGAATTTTGAATTTATAAAAAAGGAGAAGTAATTATAAACTTCTCCTTTTTTATTTTTAATCTTCAAGAATCATTCTTCCTAATTTATCTTTTTTCTTTCTAGATGAATAAACAATAAATTCTCTATCTGATTTTCTATAATAAACTCCAGGTCTTAAAACCAATTCATTTTTAACGACTTCTTCAGGATCTTTACGTGAAATATTTCCATTATCATCAAAAACAAACAAAGCCGGAACAGCATTATTATAATTTCCTAATGATTTGATTTCTTCAATATCCGTAATTCCTTTGTTTTTTACATTGTCATTAATTAAAATGTTCAAAACACCATTCTTATAAATAGGAATAGCTCCTAAATATTCCGGTCCTTTTCCCATTTGGGCAACAGGAATCTGGATAGCTCCTCCAACTGTAAATGAACCATTAGAACTACCAACTCCTAAACCTATAGACATTACACTAACAGCAGCTTGTTGTTCTTTCGGAACTACATTACTCCAATCAAGAGAACCATCCGGTTTTAAAGAAGTTACAATTATTTCATTTTTAATATAAGTTATAGGAGTAAGTGCTAAAGGGCCTATTCCTGATGATTTTCCTATTACAATCAACTGATATTCTGACAATACAATTAATCCTCCGTCATTTTTCTCAATTATTGTTGTGATATTATATAATGGTTTTACATCTTTCCCTTTCTTAGCTCTTCGCTCTCCGATCAATTTTACTTTAGTTTCATAATCAAACTCGTTAAACTTCACATTTTCTACTTGATTTGAAGCTAAATTGATTGTTCCGTTATAAACTCCTTTTAACTCTTTATTAGCCTTACCATTATCTCTTACACTTGAGTAAAAACCAACTACTTTTAATGTGTTTTTATTCGTTGATAATAAAGAACAGTTGATAATTTCTTTATCTTTAATATCGATATTTACAACTTCTTTCGCATAATTTTTTTGAGCCTTGAAAGTATGAATTTCAAATTTCTCTATTTGCTCTTTCTTTTTAGTATCTCTATAACTTTCATTGATCACTAAAAAGACATCATTTTGAAAATTCACTTCAAAATCAGAAATAGAGAATTCATAATCCTTTTTAGAATCATCAAAATTCACTTTTTCTACATTTGAGAAAAGATTACCAAGATTTTCATCAAAAAGTTTAACATCATATTTTATAGCATCTTCTTTTGGAAATTCTGAAGTATGCATAATTAATAATGTACTTTCATCCGGTGATAATTTAAAGTAAAAATCTCCTCTTTTTGATTTTTTTGCTACTTCAGCATCAAATAAAACAGTTGAATTTTTATCTAAAATCCCTTTTTCAGAAACTTGTGTTGCTGTTAAATTAAATATCTTTTCTTTTTTATTGTAAACACTTCCAATTACGTATAATTTTCCGTTTAACATGAAAATTTCTTCAAAATCAACATCTTTATCAGACATTGTAGGAATAATGATTTCATTAGAAGAAAGAGCTTTCATCGATGCAGAATCAAAGGTTTTAATAAAGAACTGGTCTTTCCCTTTTATAGCTAATGCGTAAATTTTATTGGCTGTTTCACCAACAATCTTTACAATCTTTTTTCCGTCATCGGGTAATTCTTCGCCATACGTCAGGTTAATTTTGTCAATTTTATTTTGACCAATCGCTGGAAAAGTCAAAATAAGAAGCAGTAAAAACTGGTAGATTTTTCTCATCTTATAAATTTTTAAGCCGCGATATTACAAAAAAATAGACATATTTAACAAATTATTAAGAGTGTTTTTTTCGTTGTTTTTCAATGAAATCTGCTTATTACGAAATCGTTATTTTTTATAAACTTTTTCTTGATGATTAATACTTTCTTGATGGATTGCTTTAAATATCTGCAAAACAAATTCTTCACTCAAACCTTTCTTTTCTCCGTCTAAAATCATTTTTCCTAAAACTTCATTCCAGCGTTTATTTTGCAGAATTGCTACGTTTTTCTCTTTTTTTAATAAACCAATTTGGTCCGCAATTTTCATTCGGCTTCCCAGAACTTCTAATATTTTTTCATCATACTCATCGATTTGAGTTCTCAATTTAGCCAATCTTGAGTTGTAATCATCTGCTTCATCAGTCTCTTTACGAACTTTTAAGTCTTTGAAAATTTGCTTTAAAGCTGTTGGTGTTACCTGTTGCGCTGCATCACTCCAAGCATTATCCGGATCAATGTGAGTTTCAATAATTAATCCGTCAAAATTCAAATCTAAAGCTTGCTGCGAAACATCCTGAATCATATCTCTTTTTCCGGTAATGTGTGAAGGGTCACAAATCAACGGTAAATCAGGGAAACGATTTTGTAACTCAATAGCAATTTGCCACTCGGGATTGTTGCGGTATTTCGTTTTTTCATAAGTCGAAAATCCTCGGTGAATTACTCCTAGTTTTTTAATATCAGCATTATACAAACGTTCTAATCCTCCAATCCACAACGCTAAATCAGGATTTACCGGATTTTTCACCAACACAATTTTATCAGTTCCGCGCAAAGCATCAGCAACTTCTTGTACTGCAAATGGATTTACGGTTGTACGCGCTCCAATCCACAACACATCAATATCGTGTTCTAATGCTAACTGAACGTGAGCTGCCGTAGCCACTTCAGTCGCCATTAAAAGTCCGGTTTCCGCTTTTGCTTTTTGCAACCATTTTAGTCCGATGGCACCCACACCTTCAAATCCACCCGGACGTGTTCTTGGTTTCCAAATTCCCGCTCTAAAAACAGAAACATCTGAATCTTTTAATTCATGCGCAATTTTTAACACTTGATCTTCTGTTTCGGCACTACATGGTCCGGCAATTACTAACGGATGATCTAATTTGAATTCATCTAACCACGTTCTCATTTCTTTTGTATTTTCCATAACTTTTATTTTTTAATGCTTATTCCGTTTAATATTTCTTTTATTCTATTTGTATTCTCCATTTCTTCAAAAACTTCCTGATAGCAATCGCTTTCTAACAAAGTCTTGAAATTACTTAAATTATCGATGTACTCTTTTAAGGATTCTAAAACAAATTGTTTATTCTGTTTAAAAATTGGCGTCCACATGGCTGGTGAACTTTTTGCTAAACGAACTGTACTTTCGAATCCACTTCCCGCTAAATCAAAAATATCGCGTTCGTTTTGTTCTTTTTCTATTACCGTTTTTCCCAACATAAAGGAACTGATGTGTGACAAATGCGAAACATAAGCAATATGTTTATCGTGCGCCACCGGATCCATATATCGGATACGCATTCCTATTTTTTTAAACAGTTCCAAAGCGCGTTCTTGTAACTTAAATGCTGTTTTTTCGACTTCGCAAATAATGTTGGTTTTACCTTCAAACAAACCTTCCAATGCCGCTTCTGGTCCAGAGAACTCCGTTCCGGCAATAGGATGTGCTGCTAAAAAATTACGTCTGTTGACATGATTTTTCACTTTTTCGCAGATAGCATGTTTGGTAGAACCAACATCAAAAACCAATGTATCACCTTTAATTGTATCCAAAACTTGCTCTAATAACACAGCGCTTACATCAACCGGAACTGAAACAATAACACAATCGGCTTGCGCAACATCTTTTAGTTCCGCTTTTTCATCAATAATTCCGAGTTCAAGAGCTTTATCTAAGTTTTTTTCGTTTAAATCAGCCCCAAAAATCGTTACATCGTCCAAATGCTTTTTAAAATCTCTTGCCAACGATCCACCAATCAGCCCGATTCCTATAACATATACTTTCATAAACTACAAGGCTACTTTTAAATCTAATGACAATTTAATTCGGTTAATAGCTTCTTCTAATTGGGTTTCATTGGAACACAACGAAAAACGAATAAAACCTGCTCCGTTACTTCCGAAAATAGTTCCCGGCGTAATGAAAATATGCTTCTCTTGTAATACTTTATCGATAAAAGTTTCCGAATCTTGACCTTCCGGAAGTTTCGCCCAAACGAACATTCCTACTGCATTTTTATCGTAGGTACAACCTAATTTATCAGCTAGTTTGAAAACTAATTTCCGTCTGTTTTCATACACTTTATTCAATTGATCAAACCAATCTTTTGGCAAAGCTAATGCAGCAACCGCTCCTTTTTGCACACCATATAACATGCCGCTGTCCATGTTGCTTTTTACTTTCAAAATAGCTTCAATGAATTTAGCATTTCCACAAACCATTCCAATTCGCCAACCCGCCATATTGAAAGTTTTACTTAACGAATTCAATTCTAAACAAACGTCTTTAGCTCCCGGAACACTTAAAATAGATTGCGGATTGTCGTTTAACACAAAACTATACGGATTGTCGTTCACCAAAATAATATGGTGTTTTTGGACGAAAGTCACTAATTTTTCAAAAAGTGCTTTGTTTCCTTTAGCGCCTGTTGGCATGTGCGGATAACCAATCCACATTAATTTCACTTTCGATAAATCTAATTTTTCCAGAGCTTCAAAATCGGGTTCCCAATTATTTTCGGGTAACAAATTGTAAAAAACCGGTTTTGCTTCCACTAAATTGGTTACCGAAGCATACGTTGGATAGCCAGGATTAGGAATCAACACTTCGTCTCCCGGATTCAAAAAAGCCATAGAAATATGCATAATTCCTTCTTTGGATCCCATTAAAGGCAACACTTCATTTAGAGGATTTAGTGTTACATTGTACCAATTTTGGTAAAACGAAACCATTCCTTGTCTCAATTCCGGCAATCCTTGATAACTTTGATATTGATGCGCCTTTTCATGTGTCATACTCATTATCATTGCATCTACTACAGATGCATCAGGAGCTAAATCTGGGCTCCCGATTCCTAAATTGATAACAGGTTTTCCTTCTTGAAGCATTTGAGCAACCTCTTTCAGCTTTCGGGAGAAGTAGTATTCCTGTACCGTTTGCAATCTATTTGCTGTAGTTATCATATTGGGTTATTTTTATATTCGCCTAAAATTTTAAATTTTTCAGCCATGATTTTGATAATCGATTTGGCTTTTTCGTAATCTTTATATTCATCAAAAGTTACATCTACAAAAAAAGAATACTTAAATGGTGTTTCTATAATGGGCATCGACTGAATTTTGGTTAAGTTCAACTTGCAATCACTCATTACATTCAACACCGTTGCCAAACTTCCTCTTTTGTGGTCTAACTGAAATTTCAACGATGCTTTACTAATTTCATTTTGTGGAATTATGACTTCTTCTTTTGACAAAATCACAAAACGCGTCATGTTATTTTTTATCGTTTGAATAGCGGGAGCAACAATATTCAGTTGGTACATTTCTGCTGCAACACTGCTTCCTATAGCTGCAATTCCGGTTAGCTTTTGATTAAAAATTCGCTGTGCTGTTTCTGCCGTATCTTTATCTTCCACTAATTTAATATGCGGATATTTCTGCAAAAAGTCCATACACTGCAATAATGCCATTGGATGTGAATGTACTTCGTTTATTTCTTCCAAACTTTGCCCTGATAAAGCCATCATATTCTGTTGAATGGGAATATGATATTCGCCAATAATCTGAAGATTGTGTTTATCAATCAACGCATAGTTAGGAATGATCGACCCTGCTATGGAATTTTCAATCGCCATAACTGCCTGTTTGCTTTTCCCTTTTAGCAAACTTTTCACTAAATCTTCAAAGGACAAACATTCATCGATTACTAAATCTTGCTGATAGTATTCTAAAACTACCTGATGGTGAAAAGAACCTTTGATTCCCTGAATTGCTATTTTGCTTTCCATATATCCAAAAAAAAATCCCGAAGAAACCTTCGGGATTGTTGTATATTTTTTATGTTTTATTCTAATCTGTTTATTTTTTTACATAACATAACAACAATCCCTTTTCTCTCCAGAAAAAGAAGTAATAAAAGTTGTTAAAATATGTAAAGAAATTATTCAACATTTTGTCCTGTTTGATGCAGCTAATTTAATAAAAATTGTTAAACACCAAACATTTTTTAATATTTTTTTACGAAAACGTTTTAGATCGGTAATTTTCACAATCTCAATTACGTTATCAAAATTGAACTTTTAGCCATTTATATGCTTTAGGTTTTTGTTTATCTTTACAACAATTTTTAAACACCTTTACTTTTTAAATTCAGAAGATATCGTATGTCAATAATAGTTGAAAATATTTCTAAAACTTATGGAGAACAAAAAGCTTTAGACGCTGTAAGTTTTTCAGTAAAAAAAGGAGAAATTGTTGGTTTTTTAGGTCCAAATGGAGCCGGAAAATCGACTTTGATGAAAATTTTGACTACGTATTTAACTGCAGATAGCGGAAAAGCGGAAGTTAATGGCTTTGATGTAATTACTCAAGCAAAAGAAGTTCAGAAATCGGTTGGTTATTTACCCGAACACAATCCGTTGTATTTGGATTTATACATTAGAGAATATCTAGCCTTTAATGCCGATGTTTACAAAGTAAACAAATCAAGAATTGACGAAGTCATTGCTTTAACGGGATTAACTCCTGAAAGTCATAAAAAAATTGGTCAACTTTCTAAAGGATATCGCCAGCGTGTAGGTTTAGCTTGTGCGTTGTTGCATGATCCGGAAGTTTTGATCTTGGACGAACCTACAACTGGATTGGATCCGAATCAATTGGTTGAAATTCGCGAATTGATTAAAAATATCGGAAAAAATAAAACGGTTTTTCTTTCTACTCACATTATGCAAGAAGTAGAAGCTATCTGTGACCGCATTATTATCATCAATAAAGGGAACTTGGTGGAAGATAAAACCTTAAATTCTTTAGTAAAAGAACAAACTCAGCAACAAGTTATAGAAGTTGAATTTGATTTGGCTATTGCTCAAGAAAAAATAGTATTTGATTTTTTAATTTCGAAAAAAGCCATTTCAGAAACCGTTTGGGAATTAACTTTTGAAGCAGAAAGTGATATGCGTAGTAAAGTTTTTGACTTTGCTCAGGAAAATGGTTTCAAGATTTTACAACTTTCTCACAAAAACAAAAACTTAGAGCAAATATTCAGAGAAAAAACATCCGGAAAAAAATAAATTCTTTCCGGATGCTTCTTCAACCTAAAAAACAGCGTTGATTTAGTCATTTGCAGCAACATACTTTTCCTGCAATTTATCCAAATCATCGTATACCTGAGCTAGCGCATATTTAGAAAATTCCGGATCAATCAAATCACTGTAAATAAATACATCTTCTGTTAATCCGTATTTAGCAATAGCCGTTTTCAGGCATTTTATTGCTTTTTTCGTATCGTCTAACTTATAATAACAATTTGCCATTTCCAGATAGATATCTTTCATGTCTGAAAGATCAGCTTCTTTACTGTAGTTCTTATACAATTCTAAAGCTTTTTCGTAATTACCGTTTTTGTAATAATCTCTTGCTTGTTTCAAAACTGCATCGTTCAGATTTGCAAAACTAAATTGTATTGAAAATAAAACGAATAGAAGTAAGATAATCTTTTTCATAGGTAGGTCATTTAGAATTATCCCTTTAAAGGTACGAAAAAAAAATTCTAACTTCAATAAAAAAACAGTAAAATTTTAGAACACCGCTGAAGCTATTTTTTTAATATTTTCAGCTTTCCCCATAGAATAATAATGTAAGACCGGTGTTCCGGCTGCAATCAATTGTTTGCTTTGCTCAATACACCATTCTATTCCTATTTGTTTTACGGCATCATCATCTTTAGCTTTCACTATTTCCATAATCAAACAATCAGGTAAATCTACTTTAAAACGATGCGGAATCAAATTTAGTTGTTTCTTAGTAGCAATTGGCTTTAATCCCGGAATAATCGGAACTGTTATTCCTTCTGCTCTGCATTTAGTAACAAAGTCAAAAAACTTCTCGTTGTCAAAAAACATTTGAGTTATGATATAATCCGCTCCGTTTTTAATCTTTTGTTTTAAAAAATGAATATCACTATCCATACTTGGTGCTTCCATGTGTTTTTCCGGATAACCGGCAACACCTATGCAAAAATCTGTTGCGGTTGTATTCTTTAGGTCTTCATCTAAATAAACAGCTTTATTTAAATTAGAAATTTGTTCCACTAATTCCGAAGCATACCGGTGCCCTTCTTTTTCAGGCTTAAAATAAATTTCGCTCTTTACGGCGTCTCCACGCAAAGCAACCACATTGTCTATTCCAAGAAAATCTAAATCGATCAAGAAGTTTTCGGTATCTTCTTTCGTAAATCCTCCACATAAAATATGCGGAATAGCATCGACATGAAATTTATTTTGAATAGCAGCACAAATCCCGACTGTTCCCGGACGTTTCTTTACTACTTTTTTTTGCAATAAACCATTGGGTAACTCTTTATACTCATACTCTTCCCTATGATAGGTTACATCAATAAACGGAGGTTTAAATTCCATTAAAGGTTCTATTCCGTCAAAGATTGATTGGATATTCTGACCTTTTAAAGGCGGCAAAATTTCGAAAGAGAACAACGTCTTTCCGTTTGCATTATTTATATGATCTATAACTTTCATTGTCTTGGTATCTGTATAATTAATCGGCTATATTTGGTGCTAACCATTTTTGAGCTTCTTCATTTGTAATATTTCTTCTTTTAGCGTAATCTTCCACTTGGTCGTTTTTAATTTTTCCTAAACCAAAATATTTACTTTCTGGATTAGCAAAATAATAACCCGAAACAGAAGCCGCAGGCCACATTGCCATACTTTCAGTTAACGTAACTCCTATTTGATTTTCAACGTCTAACAATTTCCAAATCATTGGTTTTTCCAAATGATCAGGACAAGCCGGATAACCTGGCGCCGGACGAATTCCAGCATAACTTTCTTTAATTAATTCGCTATTACTGAAATTTTCTTCTTGAGCATAACCCCAAAATTCTTTTCGCACTTTTAAATGCAAATATTCTGCGAAAGCTTCCGCCAAACGATCAGCTAAAGCTTTTACCAAAATGGAATTGTAATCGTCTAAATTCTTTTCGAACTCGGCTGCTTTTTCGTCTACACCAAAACCTGTAGTCACACAAAATGTTCCGATGTAATCTTGTTTTCCACTTTCTTTTGGCGCAATAAAATCGGAAAGAGCAATATTAGGTGCACCAACCGTTTTTTGTGATTGTTGTCTGAGAGTCAAAAAAGTTGTTGGTTGTTGGTTGTTGGTTGTTGGTTCAACTTCTATATCATCGTCGTTAACTGTATTGGCTGGAAAAATTCCGAAAACCGCTTTGGCAACAAACCATTTTTCGTCAATAATTTGCTGTAACATTTTTTGAGCATCGGCAAATAAAGAAGTAGCTTGTTCGCCAACAACCTCATCGGTTAAAATTGCCGGATATTTTCCGTACAATTCCCATGATTGAAAAAATGGCATCCAATCGATAAAATCAACCAATTCCGAAAGAGCAACTTCTAATGTTTGTGTTCCAATCTTATTTGGTTTTACCGGTTGGTACGTTTCCCAATCGATTTTGAATTTATTTTTACGCGCGTCTTCAATGGATAAGTAATTCTTTTCGCGACCACGATTCAAATAACCTTCCCTCAACTTATCGTATTCTTCGCGAATGTTTTTAGCGTAATTTCCTTTGGTTTCAGTTTGCAACAAATTTGAAGCAACAGTTACCGCTCGCGATGCATCGTTTACGTGAACCACCGTATCTTTATATTCGGGTGCAATTTTTACAGCAGTATGCGCTCGAGAAGTTGTTGCGCCACCAATCATCATTGGAATATTGATCTTTAATTTATCCAATTCTTTGGCCAAATACACCATTTCGTCTAACGAAGGCGTAATTAATCCGCTTAAACCAATAATGTCTACTTTTTCTTTAATTGCTGTTTCAATAATTTTTTCGGGCGGAACCATAACTCCCAAATCGATAATTTCGAAGTTATTACAAGCCAAAACTACCGAAACAATATTTTTACCGATATCGTGAACATCGCCTTTAACAGTTGCCATCAAAATACGACCAGCCCCTCCCGTCCCCGAAGGGGAAGCTACACTGTTTGCGGTTATTTCTTTACGAATAAATTCAATAGTATTAAACAAATCATTTAACACTTGTCTATTGGTAAATCTTATTACTTTAAAACCTTTGGATTCAAACCATTCTGTTCTTAATTGATCGTGCTCTTTCTGTTCTACTGTAGCATGAACCAAACCATCTACTTCTATAACCAATCGCTTTTCTAAACATACAAAATCAACAATGTATTCTCCGATTATATGCTGTCTCCTAAATTTAAAGCCATCCAATCCTTTATTCGATAAAACATTCCATAACATTTTCTCCGCTTCTGTTGGCTTATTCCGCATTTCTTTGGCTTTTTCTTTCAAAACTTCGTATAAAGCAGGGTTTGCAGTTTCCCATGATTGTTTTTCCTTATCATTTGAAACTCCCCCTTCGGGGGTTGGGGGGCTTATATAAGGCAGCAAATACGCAACTGCTTTTTTCATCACACGAGCCGATTTTACTACTTGAGGCAAAAACATTTTTCCGGAACCAAACAAATCACCCACTACATTCATTCCGTTCATTAAGTTATTTTCGATAACTTCAATAGGTTTGGTAACCGAAAGTCGAGCTTCTTCTACATCTTGCTCAATGAATTCGTCAACACCTTTTACTAACGAATGCGTCAATCGTTCCTGAATTGTTCCATTTCTCCATTCTTGAATTGCTTTTTCCGAAACTTTGGTATCGCCTTTAATTTTTTCGGCATACTCCAATAAACGTTCGGTTGCATCGTCTTTTCTGTCCAACAAAACATCTTCTACATATTCCAGAAGTTCTTTGTCAATTTCATCATATATTTCCAACATTTCAGGATTCACAATTCCCATGGTCATTCCGTGCTGAATGGCATGAAATAGAAATACCGAATGCATGGCTTCGCGAACTTTATCGTTTCCACGGAAAGAAAACGAAACGTTACTTACACCACCCGAAACATGAGCACAAGGCAAGTTTTCACGAATCCATTTTGTTGCTTTGAAAAAATCAATCGCGTTTTTACGATGTTCTTCCATTCCGGTTGCTACCGGGAAAATATTGGGATCAAAAATGATATCTTCGGCAGGAAAACCTACTTTTTGAACCAAGATATCATAAGAGCGTTTACAAATTTCAATTCGTCTTTCATAAGTATCGGCTTGACCTACCTCGTCAAAAGCCATAACAATGACAGCCGCACCGTAACGGTGAATTAATTTGGCATGATGAATAAATTTTTCTTCTCCTTCTTTTAAGGAAATCGAATTTACAACACCTTTACCTTGAACTACTTTTAAACCGGCTTCGATGATTTCCCATTTCGAACTATCAATCATCACCGGAACACGAGCAATATCGGGTTCGGCAGCAATTAAATTCAGGAATTTTGTCATAGCGTAAACGCCATCTAACATTCCTTCGTCCATATTGATATCGATGATTTGGGCACCACCTTCTACTTGAGCTCTAGCAATATCAAGAGCTTCGTCGTATTTTTCTTCTTTAATTAAACGAAGAAATTTTCGTGAACCCGTAACGTTTGTTCGTTCTCCAACATTAATAAAATTAGATTCCGCAGTAACAATTAACGGTTCTAATCCTGAAAGTTTTAAATATTTTGTACAGTCTGACTCTGCCATTATGCTTCAACTTGAGTAGTTCTTGGTTTAAATTCTTGCGCCACCTCAGCAATCAGTTTAATGTGCTCGGGTGTCGTTCCACAGCATCCGCCGATGATATTCACTAAATTTTCTTGTAAATAATCACGAATTAATTGCTGCATTTCTTCCGGTGTTTGGTCATATTGTCCGAAGGCATTCGGTAAACCCGCATTGGGATGTGCCGAAATATTAAGACTTGTATTTTGACCTAATCTTTTTAAATACGGTTTCAACTGATCGGCTCCTAAAGCACAATTGAACCCAACACTTAACAAAGGAATATGTTGAATGGAAATCAAGAATGCTTCTACCGTTTGCCCAGATAAAGTTCGACCGGAAGCATCAGTAATAGTTCCCGAAACCATAACAGGAACATCAATTTTTCGTTCTTCTTTTACTTCTTCAATAGCGAACAACGCCGCTTTAGCATTTAATGTGTCAAAAATAGTTTCCACCAAAAGCAAATCGGCACCACCGTCTAACAACGCTTCTACTTGTTGTCGATAAGCAATCTTTAAATCGTCAAAAGTTACGGCACGAAATCCCGGATCATTCACATCGGGTGACATAGAAGCCGTACGATTTGTTGGCCCAATAGAACCCGCAACAAATCTTGGCTTATCTTTAAACTCATCTGCCACTTCACGAGCAATTTTAGCCGATTGAAAATTGAGTTCGTAAACCAAATCTTCCATGTGATAATCAGCCATACCAATGGTTGTTCCCGAAAAGGTATTGGTTTCCACAATATCAGCGCCCGCCTCAAAATAGGCACGATGCACTGATTTTACGGCTTCGGGTTGCGTTATAGAGAGTAAATCGTTATTTCCTTTTAAAGGGTGTGGAAAATCTTTAAAGCGTTCGCTTCTAAAATCTTCTTCTTCAAATTTAAAGCGCTGCAACATGGTTCCCATGGCGCCGTCTAGCACTAAAATTCTATTTTTTAATTCGTCTTGTATAGTTGGCATAACCTGATAACTTTATTCTTATTTCTTTTTGGTGTTTGTTATCAGTAGTTAGGAAAACTAAACGTTATCTGTTTCCGATTTGCATCAGAATAGAATGTAGCACCTTCTACAAGAGTAGGGTTGCTAAGCGTTCGTTGGGTCTATTCCCTCCCGCTTTCGTGATAACAAAAACACTATTTTTATGAACAGTGCAAAAGTAATACTATTATTTTATTTTCGAAACATATTCTAAAAAAACAAATACAAACTCGTTTTCTTAGAATATATTTCTATTTCAATTCAAAAAATCAAACTTTTTTACAATCAAAACACTCTAAGCCTGATTTAAAGCCTGATCCAAATCAGCAATCACATCGCTAACTGTTTCTAATCCAACGGAAATTCGGACTAAACCGTCAGTAATACTAACTGCTAAACGCTCTTCTACAGATAGTTTGCTATGTGTTGTTGAAGCTGGATGCGTCACAATTGTTCGGGTGTCTCCCAAATTGGCTGACAAAGAACATAATTTGATACTGTCTAAAAATCTTCTTCCGGCTTCTACTCCACCTTCAATTTCGATTGCGACAATAGTTCCGCCCAATTTCATTTGCTTTTTAGCAACCTCATATTGCGGATGCGATGGCAAAAACGGATATTTTACCGATTTTACATTCGGATGTTTTTCTAAAAATTGTGCAACTTCTAACGCATTTTCCGATTGTTTGGTTACACGAAGTGGTAATGTTTCTAAACTTTTTGACAAAACCCAAGCGTTAAATGGCGACAAAGCCGGACCTGTATTTCTTGAAAACAGATAAATTTCTCTGATTAAATCGGCTCTACCAACAGCAATTCCTCCTAAAACGCGACCTTGACCGTCGATTAATTTGGTAGCCGAATGAATGACAACATCCGCTCCAAATTGGATTGGATTTTGCAAATAAGGCGTTGCAAAACAATTGTCCACCACAAAAATCAAGTTGTGTTTTTTAGCAATTTTGCCTAAATATTCTAAATCCAAAACATCCACCGCCGGATTAGTTGGCGATTCTACATAAAGGATTTTAGTGTTTTCTTGAATTTTAGACGCTACTTCTTCCGCGTGATTTACATCGAAATACGTGGTTTGAATATTCCATTTTGGAAAATATTTGGTAAACAACGTGTGTGTAGAACCAAATACACTTCCTGCAGAAACAATGTGATCGCCCGCATTCAACAACGTTGCCAATGTTCCGTAAACTGCTGCCATTCCGGTTGCAAAAGCAAAACCATCTTCTGCGCCTTCCATGATACAAATTTTCTCTACAAATTCAGAAGTATTTGGATTTGAAAATCGGCTGTATAAATTTCTTTGTTTTTCTTCTGCGAATGAAGCGCGCATGTCTTCTGCGTCTTCAAATATAAAACTTGACGTTAAGTACAACGGAACGGAATGTTCTTGAAATTCTGTTCGTTCTACTTGCGTGCGAATAATTTGTGTTTCTAATCCTAGTTTGTTTTGTGTACTCATTTGTTTGTTTATTTTTTTTCAGAAAGTCTTAAGATATCGCCAAAAACGCCTCTTGCTGTTACCGAAGCTCCAGCTCCGGCTCCTTGAATAACGATAGGTTGCTCTCCGTAAGATTCTGTATAAATTTCGAAAATAGAATCGGAACCTTTAAGTGAACCTAAAGCAGAGCTTACCGGAACAGAAACTAATTTTACTTCTAAATTTCCTTTTTCTTGTTGCAAATCGCCCGATAATTCACCGATGTAACGCAAGGCATGATTCGATTCTTGTTGCTCTTTTACTTCTTGGTACACCGAATTTAGTTCGTTTAAACGTTGTAAAAAGTCTTGAGCTGAACCTTCACGTAAAAATTCTGGAATTAAATTTTGAATATTTACTTCGTCGAACTCATTTTGCAATTCCAATTCGCGTGCTAAAATCAATAATTTTCTACCAACGTCATTTCCGTATAAATCTTCACGCGGATCAGGTTCAGTGAAACCGTTATCAATCGCTTCTTGTAATACTTCTGAAAAGTTACGATTTTCTGCTGAAAAATGATTGAATAAATAACTCAAAGTTCCCGAGAAAACACCTCTAATTTTAGTAATATTTTCACCCGAAAGATGTAATAATTTTATGGTATCAATCAATGGTAATCCGGCACCAACATTGGTTTCATACAAATATTCTTTTTGGTTTTTAGCTAAAACTGATCTCAAGTTCTGATAAAATTCATAACTAATAGTATTCGCAATTTTATTAGACGAAACTAAATCGAAACCATTTTCTACCAACGGAATGTAATTTTCTACGAAAGTTCCGTTTGCCGTATTATCAATCGCAATTAAGTTTTCCAAATGATGGTCTTTTGCATATTCAATAACATCCGAAATGGTATAAGAAACGCCTTTTTCGTTTAGCTTTTCTCTCCAATTTTTAGTTGCTCCTTTTTTGGTTAACAACACTTTTTTAGAATTGGCAATTGCGAAAACATTCAGCTTAATTCCTTTTTTCTCTTCAATCGTATCGGCTGATTGCAAAATTTGATCTAGCAAGGTTCCGCCAACAGTTCCGTGACCGAAAACCGCAATATTTATTTTTTTGGCCACTCCGAAAATTTGTCCGTGAATTACGTTTAGTGCTTTTTTAACCTCATCGCGTTTAATGACTAAACTTACATTTTTTCCGGTAATTGTATTGTTGAATAAAATTGGAACGATATTATTATTAATCAATGCTGTATACGATTTGTGAAACGTACTCAAATCTTGCCCAATGATTGAAATCACCGAAACATTATCTACAATTGAAATTCGGTTTACGTCTTTGGTATAAAAGTCATTTTCAAACTCTTTTTCCAAACCGATGACCGCTTTGGTAGCATTGCTCGCCGCGATCACAATTCCGATTCCGCGTTCTGAAGAACCTTGCGAAATAATACTCACGCTGATATCATTATCGGCCATTACTTTGAAAATTCGGGCATCAACACCGGTTTTTCCTAACAAACCTCGCCCTTCAAAATTGATTAAAGAAACATCGGGCAATACCGAAAGCGATTTGATTCCTTCCGAAGTTAAGGCAGCACTAATTAAAGTCCCTTCGTTATCATCATTAAACGTATTGACAATTCGCAATGGAATATCTTTTTCGATTAACGGTAAAATGGTTTTAGCATGTAAAATATTGGTTCCAAAATTGGCCAATTCATTCGCTTCATTAAACGTTAAATGATCAATTTTTTTTGCATCGGCAACCCAATCCGGATTGGCAGTAAAAATTCCGTCTACGTGCGTGTAATTCTGTAATTCTTTAGCTTCCAGAAAATTAGCCAATAAAGCTGCGGTATAATTACTTCCGTTTCTACCTAAAGTTGTGGTTTCGCCTGAAGCCGTTGCCGCGATAAATCCGGTTACTACGTTAACAACACCTTGATTTTCTTTGAAATACTGTTGGACTTTTTTCTTTGAAACCGCTTCAATAGGTTGCGCATTTCCAAAATTAGCATCGGTTACCAATATATTACGTGCATCGACAAAATTGGCTTTTATTCCGTTTTCATTTAATAAATTGGTCAAATATTTAGCTGAAATAACTTCGCCTAAAGCCACCAATTGATCTTTCACTTTTTCGCTATAATCACCTAAAAGATTAACACCTTCAAGTATTTTTTCAATCAGCGAAAATTCGTTTTCTAAATCTAAAGTTGATGCATTATAGCTTTGGTATTCTTTAAAAAGTTCCGAATCGTCACTATATGGAACGTTGCCATGTGCTTTTTCTAACAACAACAACAATTCGTCCGTTGCATTACCGCGAGCCGAAACTACAACGGTTACTTCTTCTTTATTCGCTTGTTTTTTCGATATAATTTGGAGTACATTTTGGATTCCTTGTCCGTTTGCTAAAGACTTTCCTCCGAATTTTAATATTTTCATTTGTTAAATATGTCTTTTAAAATAGTGTTGAGTTGTTCAAATTCGATTAAAAAGGCGTCGTGTCCGTGAATAGATTCAATTTGATGCCAGTTTACTTTTTTTCCTAGTTTTTTTAGGTTTTCGTATGTTTTTAAGTTTTCATCAGCTGTGAAAAAATAATCGGTATCGACAGCAACGATGTGAATTTCTGACGTTACTTTATCAACAGCATTTTCAAAATTTCCGTTGTCCTTTGTAATATCAATCGTTCGCAACAAGTGATTCATCAATTTATAAGCCGATAATTGAAAACGCTTTTGCAGTTTATCGCCGTGATGTAACAACCAACTTTCAATTTGAAACAAATCGGAATCGGGTTGTTTTTCTCTGTTGAATTTAAACTGAAGCGATTGTGGCGTTCGGTACAACAGCATGGCATGCATACGCGCATCGGCAATTGGATTTTTAGAATTATTCAGAATAAAATCTTGTACCAAAACATTTGCTATTAGCCAATCGGTCGATTTCCAATCGGTTGCTACCGGAATCAAATGTGAAATCTTTTCGGGTTCTTGAATGGCCATGTGCCAAGCAATTGCACCACCTAAACTTCCACCTATAACAGCATACAAACTTTCAATTTGCAAACTTTCAATTCCCTTCCAAAAAACAGCAGCAATATCAGCTACGGTAAAATCTTTATAATTAGAAATGCTGTTTTCCTGATCTTGATAGGCATTCCCTGGAACATTGAACGCTAAAATTGTATATTGATTGGTATCGATAGTTTTTCCTTCGCCTATGAGGCTATTCCACCAACCATTTTCGCCTATAACCTGAGAATTTCCGGTTAACGCATGATTGACAACAACAACCGGCGCTGTTCCTAATTTTTGGCCAAACAATTGGTAGGACAAAATAATTTTGTCTTGAACTTTTTTATTTTGAAGTGTAAACTGACGAAAAACTAATTTCTGCATTACCTTAATAATTCTTTTAAAAAATGACTGCCGAGAATGTATCCCGACAGTCAAAAACAAACTAAACACTAAACTGTTGTATTCACGGCAAGTTTCTCAAAAACCGCTTGTAAATCGGATTTTAAATCTTCTATATCTTCCAGACCTACTGATAAACGAATCAAATCTTGTGTCACGCCAGTAGTTTTTTGTTGTTCTTCTGTTAATTGTTGGTGTGTTGTACTCGCTGGGTGAATGATTAATGATTTGGTATCCCCAATATTCGCTAATAAAGAAAATAATTGCGTTTCATTAGCCACTTTTTTAGCTGCATCAAATCCGCCTTTTAGACCGAAAGTTACAATTCCACTTTGTCCTTTTGGCAAGTACTTTTGAGCCAATGCATAATATTCTGAATTTTTTAACCCCGGATAATTCACCCAAGCTACCTCATCTTGTTCTTGCAACCATTGTGCTAAAGCCAAAGCATTTTCACTATGTTTTTTGATACGGATTTCCAAAGTTTCTAAGCTTTGCAAAATTTGAAACGCATTAAACGGACTCAATGCCGCTCCTAAATCACGTAATCCTTCAACGCGAGCTTTAGCTATAAACGAAGCCGCTCCTAAGGCTTCATAATATTTTAATCCGTGGTAACCCGGTGATGGTTCAGTAAATTCGGGGAATTTTCCGCTGCTCCAGTCAAAATTTCCGGCATCGATAATTACACCACCTAATGAAGTCCCGTTTCCACCAATATATTTGGTCAACGAATGAATGACGATATCTGCTCCAAACTGAATTGGGTTTAACAAATAAGGAGAAGGCACCGTGTTATCAACGATAAAGGGAACTTTAAACGCTTTCGCTTCCTTAGCAATAGCTTCTAAATCGAGTACATCTAACTTTGGATTTCCTAAAGTTTCTGCGAAAAATGCTCTAGTGTTTTCTTGCGCTGCATCAGTAAAGTTTTTAGCATCCGAAGGATCAACAAAAGTGGTTGTAATTCCTAATCTTGGTAACGTAACATTTAGTAAATTATAGGTTCCGCCATATAAACTATTGGAAGCCACAATATGATCGCCGGCTTTTAGTAAAGTTAGTAAAGTTGTAGAAATAGCCGATGCTCCCGATGCAGTTACCACCGCTCCAATTCCACCTTCTAGTGCTGCTAAACGTTGTTCTAAAACATCGTTAGTCGGATTATTTAATCTTGTATAAATGTAACCGGGTTCTGCTAAACCGAATAAATTGGCGGCATGATCTGCATCGTTAAAAACATACGATGTAGTTTGATAAATTGGAATAGCTCTTGTTCCTCTATTTTGTTTCACGTCATAACCTGCGTGAAGGGCGTTAGTTGCGAATTTTTGTGTGCTCATAATTTTTATTTTTTAATGAATGTGTTATTAATTTTTTAAGTTCTAAAGTTTAGCCTAAGCAACACATTCGACAACATCGTCTCGGTAAATACATTTTCATTTTTTATGAGTTTTAGTTATAAAAAAACCTCTGCTTTTGCAGAGGTTTAATATGGTTTATAGTTTAAGAAAAATAGTTACTTTATGCCATAGTGCTCCTCTGCGGGTTATTCCACATCATCATACACATATTACACATAGTTACTCTCATGGTTTATTCATTTTGATGGAGCAAATTTAGAACTATTTTCTACAAATACAAATTACGTAGTTAATTTTTCTAAATTTTACTTATTTTAAAAACAAAACTAGTTTTTAAAACTATAAAGACTTCGTTTAAATAAATTATTATTCTATTAAAAGAGAACTTCCCTTTAAAACAAACCTTCAACTGAAAGATAACGCTCTCCTGTATCATAGTTAAAGGTCAATACAACTGCATCATCCGGAAGTTGTTTTATTTTTTTAGCTACCGCAGCTAAAGATGCTCCGGTAGAGATTCCAACTAAAATACCTTCTTCTTTAGCTATGTTTTTTGTAAAATCAAATGCTTCGTCTTTACCTACGGTAATTACTTCATCAATTAAATCTTTTCTAAACACCTGTGGAACGAATCCAGCACCAATACCTTGTAATGGATGCGGACCTGGTTCGCCACCATTTAAAACCGGTGAGGCTTCAGGCTCTACAGCAATTACTTTTATGTTCGGGAACTTTTCTTTTAATACCGAAGCTACTCCGGTAATATGTCCTCCGGTTCCTACACCAGTGATTAAATAATCAATCCCCTCCGGAAAATCAGCTAAAATTTCTTGAGCAGTTGTTTTTTGGTGTGCTTCAACATTTGTAGGATTATCAAATTGAGATGGCGACCAAGCATTAGGAATTTCTTTTACTAATTCGGCAGCACGCTCGATAGCTCCTTTCATTCC
This sequence comes from Flavobacterium haoranii, assembly GCA_003246205.1. GTDB lineage: Bacteria > Bacteroidota > Bacteroidia > Flavobacteriales > Flavobacteriaceae > Flavobacterium > Flavobacterium haoranii_A. The sequence goes on from QKBC01000005.1 coordinate 35,926, forward strand.
TTTTTCACGAGGTGTTAAATCAAACTCAGCTCCGTAAATTTCCATCAATTTTCTTCGCTCCACACTCATGGATTCCGGCATGACTAAAATTACTTTATAGCCTTTAACTGCCGCGACTAAAGCCAACCCGATCCCTGTATTTCCTGAAGTTGGCTCAATGATAACACTACCTGGTTTTAAAATACCTTTTTTTTCCGCATCTTCAATCATGGCTAAAGCAATTCTATCTTTAATACTATTTCCAGGATTAGTTCTCTCTAATTTGATGAACACATTTTTATCGGCACCAAATAGTTTATTAATTTTTACCACCGGCGTATTACCGATGGTCTCTAAAATGTTATTTGCTTTCATATTTATTGGTTTTTATAGTTTTACAATATTATATACTAAAGTCTATTATTTTACTTGTATCAATTTTATCTTTCACAATCACTTCACTTTTATGAAATACCAAAGTTTGAGACGGCACGCTTTCAGTCAACCAAACATTTCCTCCGATTACCGAACCTCTACCTACAGTAGTTTTACCTCCTAAAATAGTAGCATTAGCATAAATAATCACCTCATCTTCAATAGTCGGATGTCTTTTTTGTTCGGCTTTATCTTTACTCACACTCAACGCTCCTAATGTTACACCTTGATAAATTTTTACATCATTTCCAATCTCTGCCGTTTCACCAATCACCACACCGGTTCCGTGATCAATAAAAAAACGCTCACCGATTTTAGCAGCCGGGTGAATATCTATTCCTGTTTTAGAATGTGCATATTCGGAAAGAACTCTTGGAAATACCGGAACTTCTTTATTCCAGAAATAATATGCAATTCTATGGATCACTATGGTAAAAAAACCGGGATAAGACATCAATACTTCGCTATGAGATTTGGCCGCCGGGTCAAACTTCATTACTGCATCTAAATCAGAAAGAAGTATTTTATGAATTGAACATAACTCTTCAAAAAAAGAATCAACTATGTCCGGAACTTCTTCTACTAAAAGCTGTTTTAAAAAAACAGTAAGTTCACTTTTTAATTCTGCTTCTTTTTCTTCAAATAGATCAAAACGACAACTTTCTTCTCCTGCAAGGAATAGCCATTTGAAAAGTTCTTCACTCCAAATTTCGGCTCGGTATTTATCAAACAAATAATGCTGTTGACTTTGTTTAAACTCAAATAGCTGCTTTAGTCTGTTTTCCATATTTTATTGATGGTATAAATGTTAAAAACAAAAAGCCTCTGCGATTTGACAGAGGCTTTAAATAGTATCATTTTTTGATTAACTATATGTAATAGCGTTCCTCTGTGGATAATATCCCCATACAAGTACACGCGCTACAACAAGTAAATCTCATTTTTTCTTCATTTTGTATTGTAAAGTTAGTTTTAATACTTTAAACCCCAAAACTTATAACAAAATTTTCACAATTAAACCATAACCTTCCTTAATTAATAGAAATTTTTAAAGCGATTTAAGCAACTCTTAGAAAATGAATCTGATTCAGATTATTACTATAAAGTATTCACAAGAACATAAATCATAATTTTTTCAAAAAAATATTTGGATTTCATTTCCATTTCATAACTTTGCAACCGAATTCGAGGAAAAATTTGAACTGATTGCAACCTCATAAAAAAATGCTAAAGCAGTGTTTACTCCTTTTAGCTTTTTCCTGCAACAAATTTTCCTCACTCATTTTTAAAATAAAATTATTATGGCTTATTTATTTACGTCAGAATCTGTTAGTGAAGGACATCCCGACAAAGTCGCAGATCAAATTTCGGACGCATTAATTGATAACTTTTTAGCATTCGACCCTGAGTCGAAGGTTGCTTGCGAAACTTTAGTTACCACAGGACAAGTGATTTTGGCCGGTGAAGTAAAATCGAACACTTATTTAGATGTACAACAAATCGCCAGAGATGTCATCAAAAGAATCGGCTACACTAAAAGTGAATATATGTTTGAAGCCAATTCTTGTGGTGTTTTATCAGCAATTCACGAGCAATCTCAGGATATTAATCAAGGTGTAGACAGAGCTAGCAAAGAAGAACAAGGCGCCGGTGATCAAGGAATGATGTTTGGTTATGCAACTAGCGAAACTGAAGAATACATGCCTCTTGCTTTAAAATTATCACATCAGCTTTTACAAGAGCTAGCTGCTTTAAGAAGAGAAAATTCTGCAATTACTTATTTAAGACCTGACGCTAAAGCACAAGTCACCTTAGAATATTCTGACGATAACAAACCTGTTCGTATTGATGCTATTGTTGTTTCTACACAACATGATGAATTTGCTGACGAACCAACGATGTTGGCTAAAATTAAAAAAGATATTATTGAGATCTTGATTCCAAGAGTTATTGCTAAAAATGAGCAATATGCCCATTTATTCAATGATAACATCAAATACCATATCAATCCTACCGGAAAATTCGTAATCGGTGGACCACACGGAGATACTGGATTAACCGGAAGAAAAATTATCGTTGACACTTATGGAGGAAAAGGTGCACATGGTGGAGGCGCTTTCTCAGGTAAAGATCCAAGTAAAGTAGACCGTTCTGCAGCTTATGCTACCCGTCATATTGCTAAAAATTTAGTGGCTGCAGGAGTTGCCGATGAAGTTTTAGTTCAGGTTTCTTATGCAATTGGTGTTGCAGAGCCAACTAATATCTATGTTAACACTTATGGTACAGCTAAAGTAAACTTAAACGACGGTGAAATTGCTAAAAAGGTTGCCGAAATTTTTGACATGAGACCTTACTTTATTGAGCAACGATTAAAACTTCGTAATCCAATTTACAGTGAAACCGCTGCTTACGGACACATGGGAAGAACTCCTGAAGTAGTAACTAAGACTTTTACTTCACCAAACGGAGAAACTATTACTACAGAAGTTGAATTATTTACCTGGGAAAAACTAGATTTTGTAGATAAAATTAGGGATGTTTTTAAATTTTAAAAAAATATTTTCCAAATCACTAAAAATCAGCTTTAAAGCTGATTTTTTTTATACCTTTGCGCCCTAATTCAACTCTACCAATAATGAAGGAAAAACTACGAATTGTATTTTTATCTTTAGCTTTTATATTCCCTGTATTTATATTTGGCCAAATAGGCATTAACACAACAAATCCCAAAGCCGCACTGGATATCAAGGCTTCAAATCCTTCTACACCAAACAATCAAGACGGGATTTTAATTCCCCGAGTGGCTGTATTTCCAAGCACCAATCCAACCGCTGATCAAAACGGAATGCTTCTATTTTTAACAAATGTTAGCGGAACCTACCAACCCGGCTTATATTATTGGGACAATCCGACGCACAAATGGATTGCTATCGCTTCTTCTAAAAATGTTTGGTTCACAACCGGAAATAATGGTATTGACAGCAACAATAATTTTATAGGAACTACAGACGACAAAGATTTTTTAATCAGAAGGAACAATACCGAATCAGGATTAATAGGTACTGAGAATACTTCTTATGGTTATAACTCTCTTAAAACAAACTCATCAGGAACCAAAAATACCAGTTTCGGAAGCAATTCGCTAAGTTCTAATTCATCCGGAAGTTATAACACAGCTATAGGAAACGGAACTTTAACCGCAAACAACTCCGGTTATGAAAATACTGCAGAAGGCTACAATGCTTTAACCTTAAATAATTCAGGCTATTACAACACAGCTATCGGGAGTAATAGTATGACTAAAAACACTTCCGGAAATTACAATACTGCTGTCGGCACTTATGCATTAACCGAAAACACTATCGGAATAAACAATACGGTAGTTGGCGTTAATTCCTTACGAAAAAACACTTCCGGAAATGAAAATACAGCCATGGGTGTTTATAGCATGTATAATAATACTAACGGTAAAAACAATACAGCTGTCGGTTCCTACGCTATGTTGAGCAACACAACGGGAAAATATAACACTGCTATTGGTAGTGCTGCATTAAATTCCAATCAAGGCGGAGAAAATAACAATGCTTTCGGATTCGGAGCATTACGTTCTAATTCAACCGGAAACAGCAATTCTGCAATAGGAGTAAATGCTATGTATTCTAATGCCACAGGAAATAAAAACATTGCCATAGGGGAAAATACTTTATACACTAATGTTTCCGGAAATGAAAATATAGCAATCGGTTTTAATGCTTTGAATAAAAACACTATAGGAACTCAAAATACTGCTTTAGGAAGCAATTCTTTAGAAAATAATGTTTCCGGGACTAAAAACAATGCTATCGGTTTTAATTCCTTAAACAAAAACACTAGCGGAAATGAAAATATTGCTTTCGGTTCCAATACTCTAGAAAATAACACGACAGGCAGCCAAAACACTGCTATCGGAACCTATTCATTGCAAGGTAACATCAACGGAATTAAAAATACAGCTATGGGAGAGAATAGTTTACTAGTCAATTCCAGTGGAAACTCTAATACCTCAATAGGTGTAGGAAGTTTAGAAAATAACACCAATGGCAATGAAAATACTGCTTTAGGAACAGAGTCTCTTTACTACAATATTAACGGTAGTTCTAACTTAGCTTTAGGAAAAGGCTCTTTAAGAGCAAATCAAAACGGTAATTACAACACCGCTTCCGGAGCATTAGCTTTAAACGGCAATGTTAACGGAAATAATAATACAGCTATTGGCTACCGTGCTTTTTACAATGGTAATTATAGCAATTCTACGGCTATCGGATACAATACAGTCATCAACGGAAATAACCAGATTCGTTTAGGAAATTATTATATAACCAGCATCGGAGGTTTTGTAAACTGGTCTAATCTTTCGGATAAACGTTTTAAGAAAAACGTACAAGAAGACGTGATTGGCTTAGATTTTATTTTACGATTAAAACCAGTAACTTATAATCTGGACCTTGACCGACTACAACAATTTTTAGGAAATAACGATCCTAGTAATGATCTAAACAAAAATGAAAACGTTCGTTTTTCCGGTTTTTTAGCACAAGATGTTGAGGCTTCTGCAAATGCCGTAGGTTATGATTTCAGTGGAATTGACAAACCTCAGAATGAAAACGGCCACTATAGTCTGCGATATGCTGAATTTGTTGTTCCGTTAGTAAAAGCGACACAAGAGCAACAAACAGAAATAGAAACACTGAAAAAAGAATTAGAAGATGAACGCCAAAAGAATAAGGAATTAGAAAACCGTTTAGAGCGTCTGGAAAAATTACTTTTAAAAGAATAAAAAAAAGAGCCCCACAAATATATGTGGGGCTCTTTTTTTTATAAACTATATTTCAAACTTAAAATAATATATCTCGGCTGAACTACATAGCTTGAAAAACTACTGGTTCCTCCCAACTGATTAAAACTATTAGAATTTAATCCTTTTGTTTCTAATAAATTAGTTCCTGACAACTTCCATTCCCATTTACTGTCTTTCTTTTGATACATTAAACTGGCTGACAAGAAATCATATTCAGAATCGATCGTTTTTCCTTTATTTCTATTGTGATAATAACTATACTCTGAAACAAAAGAGAAAGCATCCCAAAAATAATATTCTAACTCAATGGACGGATTATCTGTATAGAAAATATCACTGGAGTTATCGTTTATTGTATAAGCGTATTCCAAGCTTAAATTAGGTAATTCTTTATAATTGGTCGAAAATCTGACATAGTAATTTTGAGCAAAAGATTCCGTAGCTTGAATCTGGTCTCCTGTTGTATACACACGTATGTTATTGAATTTACTCCAATTTAGACTCAAGCCTCCAGAAGCTTTATAATATTTTAAAAAGCTTCTTCCGTAATTTCCGGAAGCTGTAAACGTTTCATCTGCAAAGTTAGAATCCATATTAACAGCAGTAGAAACCTGATTGATACTGCTTAAAAAGGCTCTGTTCTTAACAGCATCTACTTGTCGAGTATATGTAATATTAGCAAAGATATTTTCAAAGTTGAACATATTGTATTTAAAATATCGCAAACTGTGTACTTGTGACATTGAATTTTCTAAATAACGATTTCCTTGAAACAAACTGTTGTAACTTGAAAACACATAGCCTTCGGCTAATTTTACTATATCCGTAAAATTATTGGTCAATGAGAAATTATAGGTTAAAGTTTCTGATTTCTTAATTTGCCATAAAGCATAGAAATCAGGTAAGAAACGGTTAAAATTTCTTGTAAATGAATCTCCTAACTGCGAATCTTTCATACTATAGTGATGGGCTGTAACTCCCGGATTGAATGTAAATTCGCCTACGATAAATTTATAATGCAATCCCAAGAATACATCGTTAAACGCATAATCAACATTATTTGTATTTTCTGCATCGTTTAAATCATTTTGCGTTCCGTTATCCAATATCTGAAAAATACTGGAATCAAAATTCTGATACGAGTATGTATTTCCTAAAGTAATATCGATATTACTTTTTGGTGTAACCATATAGTAATAATCAAATTTTGCATCTAGTTTATTTGTTTTTACAAAGCGTTTTTGAGTGATATCATCTCTTGTTTGTGTATTGTCATACCCTACAAGAGTAAAAGGAAGCATTTCAAGATTTGCATTGTAGAACGGATCTTCTTCTTGATACAAATGCTGTGTTTCAAATGCAAAGACATTTTTATCGTTCAGTGTATAATAATAATTCAGGTTCTGATTAATACTAAACGGTCTTTGTTCTTTATTGGTAAAAATGGTACCCGCTTCCGAAGACACAACACTCTGGTTTTCATCTTGTTTCGAATATTTCAAAAAAGCATCATAATCAAAATGCACTCTATCGGAAGGCACATAGCTTGAGCTTAACTTAAACATTCCTAAATCGCTTTTTTGTTCTGTAATTTGACTTCTGGTTTCCTGAGAATTGGCAGAACTCCCTACCGGCAGGTCATTTACTGAATTTGTAATAATATTGGTCTTATTTCCCAAATAGATTCCGAAACCACTAAGTGTCCAGGCTTTAGAAGGATTATAACTAAAATTAGCCGCGCCAAACTTAGTATCGATATTAGCTGCCTGATTATTTCGCAATCCCAAGATTCCTAAATCATTTGAAGTAACATTAAAAGAAGAGCCTCCTTTTTTCATCATATTTCTAAATCCTCCGGTGAATTTAAAATAATCACTCATAGTCAGTGGCAGTTCTCCGATATTATTGATATTTCCAATAACATTAATACTATATTTCGGGCTATAATAAAACAATTTAGGATTTACAATATGCCTATCTTCTTCATGACCAACACCTATACCGGCTGTAATATCACCAAACCAGAAATTCTTTTTCCCTTCTTTCAGTTTAATATTCAGAGCTATATTTTCTTCATTGTTCTCCAATCCTTTTAAATTGGAAACCTCATTATAATTACGAAGTACCTGAATTTTATCTAGAGCATCTGCCGGAATGTTCTTGGTTGCAATTTTAGTATCACCATCGAAAAAATCTTTTCCTTCAACCATTACTTTTTGAACGGTTTTTCCTTCTACTTGAATTTCTCCGTCTTTATTCACTTCAACACCGGGAAGTTTTTTCAGAACATCTTCTAGCTTCCGCTCAGTTCCGTTAGTAAAAGAATCTGAATTATACACAATGGTATCTCCGGAAATGGTAACCGGCATTTCATATACTACCTCAACATCTTTTAACTGAACCCCTTGATTCATTTCAATATCAAAAGTCATATTTTGAGCTGAAGTCCTCAATGTTTTTTCATACGACTGAAAACCGATGTAACTAGCTTTCAACGTATAGGAAGCATTGGCTTTCAAATTCAATACGTACTTTCCTTTATCATTGGTAATCGCATACGAATCCATCGTTTTTGTATCGTTATTGACAGCCATAACGTTAGCCATTTCAAGTCCAACACCTGTGCTATCTTTCACAACACCTTCAAAACGTATATTTTGAGCAACAGCACTTATCGAAAGTGCCATTGTAAGAATAAATAGTATTTTCTTCATAAAAAATTATCTTGGCCCAAAACCTCCTCCATGTCCTCCGTTTCTGTTGTTACGAAACATTTCCTGCATCTCTTTCATCTTTTTCATCACAATTTCGTTGTACTCTTTTTGAGTAACTTCTTTCCCTTTAGTCACGGGTTTAATATCTACCTTTTCTTTAGAATTCAGTACTATTTTAGAACACAAGATAGTAGTTTGTCCGTCATTTACCTCTAAAATTAACCCTGGAAGTCCCCAATAATTTTCCGGTCCTTGATTTACCGGAATTTCCGGCGAATACCAAGCTGTGATTGTTACTTCCTTAGGAATTTCTAGTTGATCCATGAAATTAGTTACTTTAGTAGAATTACTTGCTGTATCCTTTTTCATTTCGGCTTCTTCTTTAGCTTTCTCGTCTTCGTTTCTTCTTCTCATACGGAAGTTTCTAAAATCAGACTCGTCAATTGGTTTTACAGCAGTAGCTTTAAAGCAAGTGTAGTTTCCGATTTGTTTCGTTTCGTTTTCTAACTTCCACTCTAATTTTGGCAATGTATCTTTGATCAAAAATTCTTTTCCCATGAACTCTTTGTCTTCAATATACATTTTATCTTTTACATTCTTATAATGTGTTCCGCCGCCGCCCATCATTCGCATCATTCGTCCACCGCTTTCTTGTCCGGGCATGTCTAACTTTTCTTCTTCTTTGTAAATGGAAGCGGTTCTGTCGAAATTGAGAATAAACGTTTTTTCAAACATTTTTTTCATGCGTTCTTCCATTGATTTTTGCATTTCCGGTGTGATATCCCTGTTTTTAGGCATATTTTTCATAAATTCTGCTGTACTGGTCTTAGACTCATATACTGCCATTCCTTGAAAATCTTGGGCAAATGATACGAATCCAGCCATAAAAACTAAAGAAAAGAGTATTTTTTTCATTCGAATATTGTTTATTATTTTAGACGTTTTTTTCTTTATTTGTTACAAATTTTACTTTTTTACAGAGTTAAAGCATTAACTTTAGACAAAAATTAACACAAAAAGTTTAATCCGGAATTAAGATGAACTCAAAATTTTTATTGATTTTTCTCTTTTTTTGCTCTTTCGTTATAGCGCAGGAAAGAAAAACACCTGTTTTTAAAGACAGTTTATCTTTTCCTGATACTGACAAGTTTATTGGCCGTGATGCTTTTGACAATTATTACTATATCAAAAATAACACATTGATCAAAAGCGGCAATCAGAGCCATAAAGAATATAAAAATTTAACGCTGGGTAAAATTGAAACCGTCGATATTTTAAATCCGTTACAAATCGTTATTTTTTATAAGGACTTTAACAGCATTGTATTATTAGACAACCAACTGAACCAAACTACGGTTATCAATGGAAACGAACTAAATGAATTTGTAAGTTTTGAAAATATTGGTTTAGCTTCTCAAAATAGAATTTGGTTTTTTGACAGCATTACACAAAAAATAGGATTATACCAATTTAAGATTAATCAATTAAAATTTATTTCTACTCCTATTCGTTCTAAAATAAAATTTTTCAAAACAGATTACAATTATGCCTTTTGGGTAGATGAAGAAAATAATGTTTATGGCATCAACCTTTTTGGGAAAATCTTCCAAATCGGGAACATTCCTGTTACAGAACAGCTCCAATTTATCAATGAAAAGCAATGTCTTTTTGCCACAAGCAAAGAACTTTTCCTTTATAATTTTGAGAACAAAGAAATTAACACCATCAGCATAAACCAAAAAAGCTTTGTAAATTTCTTCTATAAAGAAGGAATTTTGTCTATTTTTACCCCTTGGAATTCTATTATTAATTACAAAATTAATTTATAAAATGCATATTGCGGTTGCCGGTAATATAGGTGCTGGAAAAACGACTTTGACCAAACTTTTGTCAAAACATTTTAAATGGGAAGCTCACTTTGAAGATGTTGTGGACAATCCTTATTTAGATGACTTTTACCATCAAATGGAACGCTGGAGTTTCAATTTACAAATCTATTTCTTAAACAGCCGTTTTAGACAAGTTTTACAAATCAGAGAGTCCGGAAAAGCTACTATACAAGACAGAACAATTTACGAAGATGCCCATATCTTTGCTCCTAACCTTCATACGATGGGGTTAATGACCAACAGGGATTTTAATAATTACAAATCGTTATTTGACCTTATGGAGGACTTAGTGGGCGCTCCTGATTTATTGATCTATTTAAGAAGTTCTATTCCTAATTTGGTGAATCAAATTCATAAAAGAGGAAGAGAATATGAAAATTCGATTTCTATTGATTATTTGAGTCGTTTGAATGAGCGTTACGAAGCTTGGATCCAAACGTATGACAAGGGGAAATTATTGATTATAGATGTAGACAACATTAATTTTGTAGACAATCCTGAAGATTTAGGAATGATCATTAACCGAATTGACGCCGAAATTAACGGTTTGTTTTAAAAACCATTTTTATAGAGAAACAAAAAACCGATTGCTAAGCAAATCGGTTTTTTTATGTTTTATTTTAAGATTAAATACTGAATAAACCTTCCGGTTTGTTTTCAATAGCATCAAATCTATTTTTACAAGTTGCAAAAGCTTCTTTTGCTTCGTTAACATCTCCCCATCCTCCAACATCAACTTTTTTGTTTTCAAGATCTTTGTACACTCTAAAGAAATGCTCAATTTCTTGAATTAAGTGAGGATTGATATCTGACAAGTTGTTCAATTTATTCGCAATAGGATCAGAAACCGGAACACAAATAATTTTTTCATCCGGTCCTTTATCATCCGACATATAGAAAATAGCGATTGGTTTTACTTCAACCACACATCCCGGAACAGAAGGTTCTGTAAACAATACTAAAGCATCTAACGGGTCGTTATCTAAAGCTTGTGTTTCAGGAATGAATCCGTAATCTGCCGGATACATCATTGAAGAATATAACATTCTGTCGAAACGGATCTTTTTCAAATCAAAATCGTACTCGTATTTATTTCTGCTTCCTCTCGGGATTTCTACTAACACGTCGAAAGTAGTAACATTATCTGCTGTCATCTTTTATTTTTTATTTATATAAGGTCGACAAATTTAGCATTATAAAACGTTAGATGCAAAAATGTTATGCTAAAAAAATATACTTTTGAAAATTTAGAAATAGAAACCAAATGAAGCTTTTACAGCAAACTTTCTCGCATTTGGCATATCTAAATAATTACCGCGCCATGCAAAATCAATTCGCAGAACTTTGAAAATATTCCCCACACCTGCATGGTATTCCCAATATACATTTTCAGGAGCAACATAATTTAGTCCGGAAGCGTTAATTAATTTATTTTCATCAGAAACTCTTCCGTAAACTCCTTTTATCCCAATAATTTCTCTTAAATTCAATTTTCTTAACCCTGGAATTCTGGAAAACAATCGACCATTGAAATGATGTTCAAAATGTAGTGACGCATATTCATCCGCTACAAAATCGTAGTAATCCAACAAATTATAAGTGTTATCAATAATGAACCACGATTGGTTACCCGGAACAACTCCCATTAATCCTAAAGGAACTTCTCCAAATATTTTTCCAGTTTCGAATGTCGTAAACAAACGTCCAAAACCACCTACTAAAGCAGGTTGTCTGTAAAATAATTGTACTTTTTGGTAGTTAAAATCACTATTTAAAACTCCTTTAAATCCATTGCTATAACTTACAAAAAAACGAGCGTAATTATTATCTACTTCTAATCGTTCTACTCCATAACCAACTATTTTTCGTTTTGGTGTGTATTCTACAACTAAATTAACTTCAGACTGCTTGACTTCGCTTTTAATTTCCGATTGTGTGGCGTCTGTATAATAATCCAGACTAAAGGCATCTGAAGCCGACTTTAACGTACGATAAGAGAAATTGGTTTGAAAAATCAGGTTTTTAACCGGTTCTATTTCGGCTCCAAAAGTCGTTAAATTAACCGATGTCAGTTTATTATTGGTTCCGCTTGAAAAAAGAGAAGAAGAAGCAAAGCTTCGACCTAACACATCATTCGAAGTCGTTAAACTAACCCCTATTTGTTCCACATCTCTACGATTACCGGCATGAAGAATTAATCGGTTTTTGGTATTCACCATCCACTTTCCGGAAATACCATATTTAAATTTATTATCTTTAAAACCATAAGCGGTATATCCTTGTAACCTCCAGCGGTCATTGGGACCAAAATAAGTCCGCCCTCCAACTCTGATACGCTGTCCTTCTACATCATTATAACCAAAAGTGGAAAATATCGGTCCGAAATCAAAATGTCCGAACTGAATATAACCACTACCTAATATTGTGGCCAGATTATAGATTCGTTTGAATTTAGGAACCGTCTGTAAAGTGTCCAACATCTTATAAATGCTGGATTCGTTTCTGTTTAAGCTTTCAAATCGGTTTTCGTCCCAAAACTCATCCGATTTGGCAAAAACTTCATTATCATAAAAGTTAACTTCTTCTTTATAGAACTTTTCGGGCTTAGGCTGATTGAACACGTGATTTTTTACGATAGTTGTTCGCTTTCCATACAAACCTTTGGATTCTTCTTTTTTCGAAAAGCTAAAATCAGACATCATGTAATCGCGCTTCAGCAAGAAAACAGAATCATTCAATACATCAAATTCTTGTTCAATATAAATTTCTTTTACCCAGTTAATGTTAGCACTTTTACTAGCTTCTAAATTAATTTTCTTAATAGCAAAAGTGGAATCGTTTACCCAAAAATCTCCTTTAAAGGTCAATTCTCCTTTTCTCCTCGGATAATATACAATATTGTAACACCATTTATTATCAATGAATGCGCTATCATTCAACACATAATTGTACACGTCGATTCCCGTTCTTGAAAGCGGACTAACAAAAGCCTTATCAAAGAATTTCAGATAATTGTTATAGATATCGTAATCGGCATATAAATCTTTAATAAACGTATTAACACCATCGCCATTACCCATTGCTTTTTTATTGGCTGTCAGGATTTCTTTTTTCTTTTTCATGACATTATCGCCATACACTTCGCTCAAACTTTCGTTAATGAAAATGGGTAAAAATGCCTTTCCGGTAATTCGGGAAGTATCAATATTATCAAAAACAAACTCCATTCCTTTGAATACTTTGCTTGCCATAAAAGCACTATCAATAGTATTGATATCAAACTCTACTTTTTCATATTTATCATACTTATACTGATCGAACATATAAAGTCCGTTTTTGCGCTTTCTTGCCCAAATCTTTCTTAAAATATCAAGAGCCGGATTATTTTTCTTTGACGTTTTTCCGGTATAGACTACAACTTCTTTTAAGGTTGTTCCTTCTTTTAAAACTATTTTAAGATTAGCATTTAATCCTTTCTTAAGCGGAACGTCTAAGGTTTCAAAACCTACAAACGAAACTTGTAAAACAGAATAATCATTTTGAGATTCAAAATAAAAATTTCCGTTTTCGTCTGTAATAACTCCTTCTTTTGAATTTTTAAAAATGACGTTAGCAAAAGGAATAGGTTCATCAAATTCATCCACTACTTTTCCGCCAACTTTGGTTTGACCAAATGCAATCGTACAAAAAAAACTAAATAACAGAAGGTATCTTAACATAGAGCTAGGTTTAAAAACAAAAAAACTTCATCAGGTTTCTGATGAAGTTTCAAATATAAGAAGTTCTGGCTTATTTATAAGCTACTTTTTTTACGGCTTTTATTACGTCATTTGCATTAGGCAACCATTCTTTCAACAAAGCCGGAGAATATGGCGCCGGAGTATCAGCTGTTGTAATACGTTGAACTGGCGCATCTAAATAATCAAAAGCTCTTTCTTGAACCATATAGGTAATTTCAGAAGCAACACTTCCGAAAGGCCATGCTTCTTCTAAAATAACTAAGCGATTTGTTTTCTTAACAGAATTAAGAATTGCATCATAATCCATTGGACGAACTGTTCTTAAATCGATTACTTCACAAGAAATTCCTTCTTTAGCCAATTCTTCCGCTGCAATTAATGCCTCTTTTAATATTTTACCGAAAGAAACTATAGTTACATCTGTTCCTTCTCTTTTAATGTCGGCAACACCAAGTGGAATTGTATATTCTCCCTCAGGCACTTCTCCTTTATCGCCATACATTTGCTCTGATTCCATAAAAATTACAGGGTCATTGTCTCGGATAGCCGATTTTAATAATCCTTTTGCATCATACGGATTAGAAGGAACTACTACTTTTAATCCCGGACAATTAGCATACCAACTTTCAAAAGCTTGTGAATGTGTTGCCGCTAACTGACCTGCAGAAGCTGTCGGTCCACGGAATACAATTGGTATATTAAACTGACCACCTGACATTTGACGCATCTTAGCAGCGTTATTGATAATTTGGTCAATCCCTACTAATGAGAAGTTAAATGTCATAAATTCTACAATAGGTCTGTTACCGTTCATAGCAGAACCTACAGCGATTCCGGCAAAACCAAGTTCTGCAATCGGAGCATCAATTACTCTTTTTGCACCAAACTCGTCAAGCATTCCTTTTGATGCTTTATAAGCTCCGTTATATTCCGCAACTTCTTCTCCTATTAGATATATAGACTCGTCACGACGCATCTCTTCACTCATTGCTTCGCAAACTGCTTCTCTAAATTGTATCGTTTTCATTGTTTCTTATTATAGATGTACAAACGCAAAAATAACAAAAATTAATTTATCAGTATCTATATACTCATTAATCCTAAAATTATTTACTAAAACCTTATAGTTAATAAAATACTAAATTTAACCTAGGTTAATCGGCACTTTTTTGAAGTTTAATCAAAAAAACTTAAAAATATTTTAAAAATCAAAATTTATTATGCACGCATAGTTTTTTATATCTTTTTTTTTATTAACTTCGTCTCGATAAAATAAAAATTCAAAAATCAGAATATGAAAATACTTGTTTGCATCAGTCACGTACCTGATACTACATCAAAAATTAACTTCGCAAATGGCGATACTGAGTTTGACACAAACGGTGTTCAATTCGTAATTAACCCGAATGATGAATTCGGTTTGACAAGAGCAATTTGGTTCAAAGAGAAACAAGGCGCTACAGTGACCGTTGTTAATGTAGGCGGTGCTGACGCTGAAGCGACTTTAAGAAAAGCATTAGCAATCGGAGCTGACGAAGCTATTCGAATCAATGCAAATCCTACTGACGGCTTATTTGTAGCTAAAGAATTAACTGAAGTTGTTAAAAACGGTGGTTTTGACTTGGTAATTGCCGGTACTGAATCTATTGACTATAATGGCGGAATGGTTCCCGGTATGTTAGCTACTTTATTAGGTTACAATTTTATCAATGCCTGTATCAATATAGAAGTAGAAGGAAACAATGTTAAAGCTATCAGAGAAATCGACGGCGGAAAAGAAACTGTTAGTACTACTTTACCATTGGTAATTGCAGGTAAAAAAGGATTAGTAGAAGAAAAAGATTTAAGAATTCCGAACATGAGAGGAATTATGATGGCTCGTTCTAAAGCTTTGGCTGTTAACGAACCTACTAGTACAGCTTCAGCTACCAAAGCCATTAAGTTTGAAAAACCAGCACCTAAATCAGCGGTTAAATTAGTTAGCCCTGACAACTTAGACGAATTGGTAAACTTATTACACAACGAAGCTAAAGTAATCTAATCTTTAATTCTAATTTTTAAAACAGGAAATCATGTCAATTTTAATATACGCTGAATCAGCAGAAGGAAAATTTAAAAAAGTAGCTTTGGAGTTAGCATCTTATGCTAAAAAAGTAGCCGATGCTATGGGAACTACAGTAACAGCTGTTACTGTAAATGCAAATGACGTTAGTGATTTAGCAAAATATGGTGTTAGCAAAGTTTTAAAAGCATCAAATGATAAACTAGCTAACTTTAATGCGAAAGCTTATGCTGATGTCATCAAACAAGCAGCTGAAAAAGAAGGAATTAAATTAGTGGTATTATCATCAACTACTGACAGTTTATACTTAGCTCCTATCGTTGCGGTTAATTTAAACGCCGGTTATGCTTCTAATGTAGTTGCATTACCTGTAAGTACTAGTCCATTCCAAGTAAAAAGAAATGCTTTCTCAAACAAAGCGTTCAATATCACTGAAATTTCAACTGATGTAAAAGTTATCGGTTTAGCTAAAAACTCATTCGGTTTAGCAGAAGATGCTGTTTCATTAACAGAAGAAGATTTTGCTCCGTCTTTAAATGATGCTGATTTTAGTATCAAAACAGAAAACGTTGAAAAAGTAACAGGGAAAGTAACTATTGCTGATGCGGAGATTGTTGTTTCTGCCGGTAGAGGTTTAAAAGGACCTGAAAACTGGGGAATGATTGAAGAGCTAGCATCTGTTTTAGGCGCAGCTACAGCTTGTTCAAAACCGGTTTCTGACATCGGATGGAGACCTCATAGCGAACACGTTGGACAAACAGGTAAACCGGTAGCCGCTAACTTATATATTGCCATTGGTATTTCAGGAGCTATCCAACACATTGCCGGTATCAACGCATCAAAAGTAAAAGTGGTAATTAACAACGATCCGGAAGCGCCTTTCTTCAAAGTTGCTGATTATGGTGTTGTAGGTGATGCTTTTGAAGTTGTTCCGCAATTAATTGAAAAATTAAAAGCATTCAAAGCGAATAACGCATAATATTTATTTCTAAAACTTTAAAATAAGAGTTATCTTTGTTAGGATAGCTCTTTTTTTTATTTTTGACGAATTAATAAAAGCGTGTTATTTATTTTTTACACAACGGAAGTATGAGTTTAGTTAAATTAACAATAAAAGGAATTTCGTATAGCCAAACCCAAAACGGTGCTTATGCGCTTATTCTAAATGAGGTGGACGGCGAAAGAAATTTACCTATTGTTATTGGCGCTTTTGAAGCCCAATCCATTGCTATTGCACTTGAAAAAGAAATAAAACCTCCAAGACCTTTGACTCACGATTTGTTCAAAAATTTTGCGGAAAGGTTTGATATTGTCGTAAAACAGGTTATCATTCATAAATTAGTGGATGGTGTTTTCTTTTCCAGCATTATTTGTGAACGCGACAAGATTGAAGAAATTATTGACGCCAGAACATCTGACGCAATAGCATTAGCTATCCGATTCGGCGCACCGATATTTACGTACAAAAACATCTTGGACAAAGCGGGTATTTACCTAAAAACCAACCCTTCTGAAGAAACTAAAGAGAATGCTGAAAATGAAGATGATATTCTAACAACTCCTGAGGCTTTTGGCTTAAACGAAGAGGAAAAACCAGAAGAAACAGACAGTCTTAGCAAATATACTTTACAAGAACTTTACGATAAACTAGAAGAAGCTGTTCAAAACGAAGATTATGAAAAAGCAGCTAAAATAAGAGACGAGATCTCTAAAAAAGAATCCTAACTAATTCCAGACCTAAAAATGATTAAGAAATTTTATTTCCTTATACTTTTTTGCCTTTTTACCTTAGGCATCTCTGCTCAGCAGCTTGAAAAAAAATGGCAACTAAGTTCTTCCAAGAATGACTATTTAGAGTTAAAAGAAGGGACTTACCAACTTAAGCTTTCTTCTGATAGCATCTTCCAAAAAGGCGATTACTGGATACAAGACAATTATCTTTTCTTATTTGAAAACGGAGCAGATTCTCCAACCAAACGTTTTTTAATTGAAACCAAAACTGATTCTACTTTAACTTTAAAAAAAGGAAACGAAGCTTATTCTTTCTTTGCCTCCAATAAAATAAAGAAAAAAGAACTTCAAAAAGCTACAATTATTCCTAATCAAGGATTGACAACTTCTGGACTAATCAGAGGAATTGTCGGAATGATAGCCTTATTAGCCATTGCTTTTCTTTTTAGTTCTAACAGAAAAGCGATCAATTGGAAAACTGTCGGATTAGGACTATTATCCCAATTAATTCTAGCTATAGGTGTTCTAAAAGTATCCTTCGTAAAATCAGCTTTTGAATACGTTGGAAATTTATTTGTCTTAATTTTAGATTTTACCAAAGCCGGTAGCGAATTTTTACTTGGCGGAATGATGAATGTAGAAACCTTTGGTTTTATATTTATTTTTCAGGTATTGCCAACTATTATTTTCTTTTCGGCATTAACCTCTTTATTATTTTATTTAGGGATTATTCAATTTGTAGTAAAAGGAATGGCAATGGTTTTAACCAAATTACTACAAATTTCAGGGGCAGAAAGCCTTTCTGTAGCCGGGAATATTTTCTTAGGGCAAACTGAAGCACCATTGATGATCAAAGCATATCTGGAGAAGATGAACAAAAGTGAAATTCTTTTGGTTATGGTTGGCGGTATGGCCACCGTTGCAGGCGGAGTTCTCGCTGCTTACATTGGTTTCTTAGGGGGAAATGATCCTGCACTTCGCTTAGAGTTTGCAAAACACTTACTAGCAGCTTCAGTAATGGCCGCTCCCGGAGCTATTGTAATATCTAAAATGCTATACCCTCAAACCGAAAATATTAACACACAAGTTGAAATAACCAAAGATAAAATTGGTTCTAACATATTAGATGCTATTGCAACCGGAACAACCGAAGGTTTAAAACTAGCAGCTAATGTAGCCGCGATGCTATTAGTTTTCATCGCATTTATCGCTATGATTAATTATATGTTAGGATCATTTGGTAGTTTTACAGGATTAAATGATTTCATCGCTGCTCATACGCCTTATACTAAATTCTCTTTAGAAACAATTTTAGGTATCATCTTTTCTCCTTTAATGTGGTTAATTGGTGTTGCTCAAGAAGATATGATGTTAATGGGACAATTATTAGGTATAAAATTAGCAGCTTCTGAATTTGTAGGTTACATTCAGTTAGCCGAACTTAAAAATGCGGCAAACGACATTCATTTCACGTATGAAAAATCAGTGATTATGGCAACTTATATGTTGTGCGGTTTTGCTAATTTTGCTTCTATTGGTATACAAATTGGAGGGATTGGTTCATTAGCCCCTAACCAACGCAAAACCTTGTCTGAATTTGGATTAAAAGCGGTAATTGGAGGTAGTTTAGCTTCATTATTATCAGCTACCATTGCCGGAATGATAATTGGATAATTATTAGTTTTGAATTATAAATTACAAGTTGAAGGCTTTTGTCTTTTGACTTTTAACTTTTGACTTAAAAATGAAACAATACCACGACTTAGTAAAGCATGTTTTAGAAAACGGTCATCAAAAAGGTGATAGAACCGGAACCGGAACTATCAGTGTTTTCGGTTACCAAATGCGTTTTGATTTAAGTGAAGGGTTTCCTATGGTGACCACTAAGAAGTTACACTTAAAATCTATTATTTATGAATTGTTGTGGTTCTTGAAGGGCGACACAAACATTGGTTACCTTAAAGAAAATGGTGTGAAAATATGGGACGAATGGGCTGACGAAAACGGAGACTTGGGTCCGGTTTATGGTCACCAATGGCGCAATTGGAATAGTGAAGAAATTGATCAAATTTCGGAATTGATTGAGACTTTAAAAACTAATCCTAATAGCCGTCGCATGCTGGTTTCTGCATGGAATCCAAGTGTCTTGCCAGATACTTCCGTTTCATTTGCTGAAAACGTGGCTAACGGAAAAGCGGCTTTACCTCCATGTCATGCTTTCTTTCAATTTTATGTTGCTGACGGGAAATTGAGTTGCCAATTATACCAAAGAAGCGCCGATATTTTCTTAGGCGTTCCATTCAACATTGCTTCTTATGCTTTATTGACCATGATGATTGCTCAGGTATGTGATCTGCAGGTAGGAGATTTTGTTCATACTTTCGGGGACGCCCATATTTACAACAATCATATTGAGCAGTTAAATCTTCAGTTATCAAGAGAATTAAGACCTTTGCCAACTATGAAATTGAATCCGGAAATCAAAAATATTTTCGATTTCACTTTTGATGATTTTACTTTAGAAGGTTACGATCCGCATCCGCATATTAAAGGTCAAGTTGCTGTTTAAATGAGAGATATTATTATAATTGCCGCGGCTTCTGAGAACAATGCCTTAGGAAAAGACAATACTTTAGTTTGGCATTTACCGGATGATTTCAAGCGTTTCAAAACATTGACTTCCGGACATTATATTATTATGGGAAGAAAAACTTTTGAAAGTTTCCAAAAGCCATTACCCAACCGCACGCATATCATTATTACACGCCAAAAAGATTATAAAGTACCCGAAGGTTGTTTAGTCGTTCCTTCAATTGATACTGCCATTTCCGTTTGCCCAAAAGAAGAAGATATTTTTATCATTGGCGGAGGCGAAATTTATCGTCAATCCATATCCATCGCTACTAAAATTGAATTAACAAGAGTACATACTGAAATAGAAGCTGATACTTTTTTCCCAATAATTCACGGACACGACTGGCAGCTAATCAAAGAAATTTTTCATCCTGCTGATGAAAAACATTCGTTTGCCTTTTCCTTTTTAACCTACGCAAAAAGAGATTTGTCTGAATAAAATTTGTACTTTTGCATCCCATTAATCTGATATAGAATGTCTAAAAACATAACGCCATATAAAGATTCTCAATTAGGTAAAAAAGAACAAGTTGCCCAAATGTTTGACAACATTTCCGGTAATTATGATGGATTGAATAAAGTAATTTCTTTTGGAACTGATGCAAAATGGAAACAAAAAATATTAAAAATGGTTACGGCGCAACAGCCAAGTTCTATTTTAGATATTGCAACAGGAACTGGAGACTTAGCCATTCTTTTTGCTTCTACCTCAGCTAAAGAAATTATTGGTTTGGATATTTCACAAGGCATGTTGGAAATTGGAAAGAAAAAAATTGCCGCTCAACATTTAGAATCAAGAATACAAATGGTTTTAGGCGATGGCGAAAATGTTCCCTATCCGGATAATTATTTTGATGTAATAACAGTTGCTTATGGTGTACGAAATTTTGAAAACTTAGAAAAAGGGTTATCGGAAATTTTAAGAACACTTAAGTCAAACGGACAATTAATTATTTTAGAAACTTCTGTACCCACAAAATTTCCGTTTAAACAAGGATATGCTTTTCATTCAAAAGTAATATTACCTTTAATAGGAAAATTATTTTCTAAAGACAAAACTGCGTATTCTTATCTTTCAGATTCTGCAAACGAATTTCCTTTTGGAGAAGCTTTAAACAATATTTTGAGAAAAATTGGGTTTATAGATGTAAAACATCTACCTCAAACATTTGGAGTAGCTACAATTTATCAAGCATCTAAAAAATAATATGAAAAAAATTCTAATTCTATTCTTAATCAGTATTTCATCTTACGGACAATTCAAAATGTTTGGTAAAGATCCGCTTATTAACAAAGAAAACTTTGATAAGCAACGCGTGCATTGGGGATATTTCTTAGGATTTAACAGTTTAGATTTTAAATTTGATTATTTATCCGTTACCAAAGACATTGAAGTAAAATCTACGACAGGCTTTAATGTCGGCTTAATCGGAAATCTTCGTTTAACGGATTATGTTGACTTTCGTTTTGAACCTGGACTTTATATTACGCAACGTAATTTAACGTATTCTACTCTTGAAGACCCTGTTGACAGACTTCGTGAAGTAAAATCTACTTATGTTTTCTTCCCTGCTCTGCTTAAATTCTCTTCAAAAAGAACAGGCAACATCAGACCTTACTTAATTGGCGGTTTGTCAACTGCATTAAATTTAGGGAGTTTAGCCAAATCAACGGAAGACAATTACAATCGCAAATTCAGAATGACCAACTGGTCTAGTTTTTATGAAATAGGTTTCGGGATCGATGTTTATTTTGAATACTTTAAGTTTTCTCCGTCTATTCGTGGTGTGTTCAGTACAAAAGACGAATTAATCAGAGACAATGACCCTAACAGCCCTTGGACAGGAAATATCCAATCCATGAAAACACGCGGTTTCTTTATCAACTTTGCGTTCCATTAATTACGTCTAAATTCACTCAAAGTAATTGCCGTTGCCGTTGCTACATTCAAACTTTCTGTTTTTTGAAGTTTTCCAAAACGAGGAATCGCAATTCTTTTGGTTACAACTTTTTCAACTTCAGATGAAATTCCATTTGCTTCATTTCCCATCACGATAACAGCATTTTCGGGCAACATTTCAGTATAAATATTCTCTCCATCCATAAAAGTCCCATAAACAGGAACATTTACTTTTTCTAAAAACGAAACAAGATCCGTATAAATAACTTTTACTCTACTAATCGACCCCATTGTAGATTGGATCACCTTAGGATTATACACATCTACTGTTTCCATCGAGCACACTAAAGTTTCTATTCCAAACCAATCACACAAACGAATTATCGTTCCTAAATTCCCTGGGTCACGAACATCATCTAATGCCAATACTACCCCTTCCGTAACTAGATCAGATGTTTCAGGCATTTTAAAAACAGCCAAACACTCATTAGGTGTTTTTAAAGCACTAATTTTTTTCAGTTCCATTTCAGAAATGGCATACATCTTGTTTGCTTCAATTGTAGGAAAAAGAGTTTCGTTAATAGTAAACAAATTTACCAGTTCAAATTTTGCATCTAAGAACTCATCTATTACTTTTTTAGTCTCGGCAAAAAATAATTGATGTTGATTTCTATATTTTTTTTGCTGTAAACTCGTTATAAGTTTAATTTGGTTTTTACTAACCATAAAAGTTGTATTTTTGACTAATTATATAATTGCTATCTTGAAAAAAAGTTTACCAAAAATACTATTATTATTCGGAATAGGGCTTGGTTTTTATTCGTGTTCCATCACAAAAAAAGTTCCTGATGGTCAGCAACTACTAACTAAAAATACTATTTTAGTTAATGACACCATTAAAAAAAATGAAATTCTGGAGAGTTTTTATTATCAAAAACGAAATGGAAGATTTTTTGGTTATCCATTACGTTTAGCAATGTACAACATGGCGAAAGATAATCCGGATTCATTATACTACAATTGGTTAGACCGAAAACCTAACCGTAGAAAGCATTTAGCAAATTTACTTTCTGACAAACAAGTTGATCGCTTAAGCCAATCTTTTCTCGTTTCAGGATTAAGTAATTTTCTCAAAAGCACAGGACAAGCACCTGTTATTATTGATGAAAAGAAAATCAAAAGTACTCGCAACAAACTAAAAGCTTATTACAATTACAATTTAGGTTATTTCAAAGCAGATGTACAAACTCAAGTTGACTCTGTCGGTCTGAAAAAAGGGCAAGTAACTTACAAAATCACAACAGGAAAAGCCTCCGTTTTAGATACTATTTCTCATAGAATTGAAACTCCTGACTTAGAAAAACTATATACCGAAATTGAACAGGAATCTTTGCTCAAAAAGGGAGAAGTTTTTAATTCTCAAAATTTCTTAAGCGAAAGATCTCGTATTACAAATTATTTTAGAAATCATGGAGTTTATCACTTTCAGGTAAACAACGTAAAATATGACATTGATACTTTAAATCCTAACTACAAAGTAAATGTTACTGTTGATATTGAAGACAGAAGCGTAAAAAAAGGAGATACTTTGATCAAAACGCCTTTTAAAATCTATAAAATCAGTCAGGTTAATGTCTTTACATCCAATTCTTCTAAAAAAGAAATCAATCAAATAAAAGACAGCATATTCTATAAAAATTATAACATCTATAGCTCCGGTAAATTAAATTATAGACCTAAAGCCCTGACAGATGCTATTTTTATTGAAAAAGGAGATTATTTCAGTGATGATAAAAAATCCTTGACGTCACAATCTATCAGCAATCTTAAAGTTTTCAATTTCCCTACGATCGAATATGTAGAAGACAGCCTCAATGTAGACAACGACGGCTTGATTGCCAACATTTATCTGGTTCCCAAAAAGAGATATAATCTTAATTTTTCAACAGATTTCACCCATTCAAATATTCAGGATTTTGGTATTTCGGGAAATCTATCTTTAATGTTTCGTAATATTTTCAAAGGTGCTGAAATTTTAGAAATTTCCGGAAGAGGAAACATTGGTTCTTCAAGAGATTTAGCCAATCCAAACAATACGTTCTTCAACATTTCTGAATATGGTGGCGATATGAAACTTAGTTTCCCTCGAATCTTCTTTCCTATCAATACACAAAAGATCATTAAAAAAGAGATGCTCCCTTCCACACAAGTTTCCGTCGGTTTTTCTAACCAACGAAATATTGGTTTGGATAAAGAAAGTGTTTCAGGAAGTTTAAATTACAACTGGAAAACCAACAATCAGAGAAATAGCTTTAAACTTGAGCTTTTAGGCGTTAATTATGTCCGAAACTTAAATATAGGCAATTATTTCAATGTATATAGGACTTCTTACAATCGCTTAAATGAATTTTCTTCAATTTACGGCACTGCCCCAACAAACCTTGACGAATCCGGTAATCTAACCAGTGACGGCGCTGTTAATTTTATGTACGAGGCACTAACCGGAAATTATTTATCCCCTGAAGATGCTGATTACAAAACTATTCTAAGTATTTCTGAACGATATGTCCGTTTGATAGAAGATAATTTAATTGTTTCATCCAGTTTTACCTTTAGCCGAAGTACAAAAAACAATATTAGCGACAAGAATTATTATAACTTCAGAACTAAGTTAGAATCAGCGGGTAATTTATTACGCTTGCTTGCTAACAGTTTTAGTAATTCGGATCAAACCAGTGCAGCCGGAAATCAAAAAGTTTTCGGAATAGAATATGCTCAATACGCAAAAGGAGAAGTAGAATATATCAAACATTGGGATTTAGGCCGCAAAAAAAGTATTGCTATACGCTCCTTTGCCGGAATTGCTATCCCATACGGAAACGGGACCTCAATTCCTTTTTCCCGAAGTTATTTCGGTGGTGGTTCAAATGATAACAGAGGCTGGCAAGCCTACGGATTGGGACCGGGAAGAAGTTCCAGTATCTTAGATTTCAATGAGGCCAACATGAAATTAGCCTTTAGTGCCGAATATCGTTTTAATTTCTTCGGAGATTTGGACGGTGCTTTATTCTCAGATGTAGGTAACATCTGGAACGTTTTTGATAATGTAGAAAATACCGATTTCACATTTAACGGTGTCAAATCATTTGAGGATCTAGCTGTCGGGTCAGGTATAGGTTTCCGATATGATTTCAGTTTTTTTGTTTTCAGAATCGATTTAGGATATAAAACGTACGACCCTTCAAGAGAAATGAGTGACCGTTGGCTTAAAGGCATCAATTTCAGTAAAACTGTTTTAAATTTTGGTATTAATTATCCGTTCTAAATTAGATTTTATTAATTTTGCTTATTAATCATAAACCAACAAAACTATGAAGCACAATATTAAACCGGGCGTTGCAACAGGTGACCAAGTCCAGGAAATTTTCAACTATGCAAAAGCAAAAGGATTTGCGCTACCTGCAGTAAACGTAGTAGGTTCAAGCACAATTAATGGTGTTTTAGAAACAGCTTCAAAGCTAAATGCGCCTGTAATCATTCAATTTTCAAATGGTGGTGCACAATTTAATGCCGGAAAAGGCTTAAGTAACGAAAATGAAAAATCCGCTATATTAGGAGCAGTAGCTGGTGCTAAACATATCCATACTTTAGCAGAAGCTTACGGTGCAACTGTTATTTTACACACTGACCACTGCGCTAAAAAACTACTTCCTTGGATCGACGGGTTGTTAGATGCTTCAGAAAAATACTTCGCAGAAACCGGGAAACCATTATTCAGCTCACACATGATTGATCTTTCAGAAGAGCCAATCACAGAAAATCTTGAAATTTCTAAAAGATATTTAGAAAGAATGAGCAAAATGGGAATGACCCTTGAAATTGAATTAGGAATTACAGGTGGAGAAGAAGATGGTGTTGACAATTCTGATGTTGACAGTTCAAAATTATACACACAACCGGAAGAAGTAGCTTACGCTTATGAAGAGTTGATGAAAATAAGTCCAAAATTCACTATTGCTGCTGCTTTTGGTAACGTTCACGGAGTTTACAAACCCGGAAACGTTAAACTAACACCAAAAATCTTAAGAAATTCTCAAGAATACGTTCAGAAAAAATTCGGAACAGAAGAAAACCCTGTTGACTTTGTATTCCACGGTGGTAGTGGTTCAACTTTGGATGAAATCAGAGAAGCCATTTCTTACGGCGTAATCAAAATGAATATTGACACTGATCTACAATTTGCTTTTACAGAAGGGATTCGTGATTATGTAACTTCTAAAATCGACTATCTAAGAACACAAATCGGAAATCCTGAAGGTTCGGATAGTCCAAACAAAAAATACTACGATCCTAGAAAATGGGTTCGTGAAGGCGAAATAACTTTCAACAAACGTTTAGAGCAAGCATTTGCTGATTTAAATAACGTAAACACGTTATAAAAACACAAAATATTAATCATTAATCGGTCGAGATTTTAGCCGGAGCTTTCCGGCTAATATTCTGACATCTAACTTAAGACTATGGCTTGGTTTAAAAGAAAAGAAAAAGGTATACAAACTCCAACAGAAGAAAAAAAGGACGTACCTAAAGGCTTATGGTATAAATCACCAACCGGAAAAATTGTTGATACTGAAGAATTAGCTAAAAATCTTTGGGTAAGTCCGGAAGACGATTTCCATGTGCGAATTGGAAGTGCCGAATATTTTGAAATTCTTTTTGACAATAATGAGTTCGAAGAATTAAACCCGAATATGACCTCAAAAGATCCTTTAAAGTTCGTTGATACCAAAAAATATAGCGATCGTTTAAAAGATGTAATGGCTAAAACCCATTTAAAAGATGCTGTCAGAACTGCCGTTGGAAAATCTAAAGGTAAAGATTTGGTTATAGCTTGTATGGATTTTGCCTTTATCGGAGGTTCTATGGGAGCTGTTGTAGGTGAAAAAATAGTACGAGCAATTGACTATTCGATCAAACACAATGTTCCTTTTTTAATGATCTCAAAATCCGGCGGGGCACGTATGATGGAAGCTGCTCAATCACTAATGCAATTAGCTAAAACCTCAGCTAAATTGGTACAATTAGCTGAAGCAAAAATCCCTTATATTTCATTATGTACAGATCCTACGACCGGTGGTACTACAGCTTCGTATGCTATGTTAGGAGATATTAACATCGGTGAACCAGGAGCTTTAATCGGATTTGCCGGTCCACGTGTTGTAAGAGACACTACCGGAAAAGATCTACCGGAAGGTTTCCAAACCTCAGAGTTCTTATTAGAACATGGATTCCTTGACTTTATCATCCACAGAAAAGAGCTTAAAAACAGAGTAAATTTATATCTTGACTTAATTCTAAATCAAGAAATCAGATAATAAAAAAACCGCTCAATGAGTGGTTTTTTTATTTTTAACAATTTTGTAAATAAAATTATGTCATTACTAGAAATTAATACTTATGACTTACATTAACATCTTGGTAAATTTGCATTAGCACTAATGTGCCTATTACACAAGAAGCAACTCCCTCAAAGAATAGCACTCCACAATATTGTAGAATACTTACTTTACCCACAAAAAAGAAAGTATTAGATAAGGTGTTTAGATACGTTTCTCCTCCTTTTAAATAAATAAAAATGATAAGGCCAACGATTCCTAAAAAAACACCTAAAACTCCAGTAATGAAGCCAGAAAAAAAGTTTTCAAAATAGTCTATTTTACCTTTTAAGTAACTTTCTCTTATGGTTTTACGAATACCGTACAAAACGATAAATGCATTTAAAGCTCTTAAGTAATTTTTACTTGCTAAACCCAAAAAATCCATTGCTAGGAAAAACAAAGCAATTCCTATAAAAATTAGAACTGCATTTTTTAAAACTGAATTATTCATGACTAACAAAATTTAAACTATAAAGTTACAAAATATCAATATAAAACATTGATAATCAATACATAAAATTACGTTAAATTAAAATCAGTATCTCTATTTTACTAAAAAATATTTCCTCACAAAAAAATAAAAAGCTAAAGCCAACTTTAAAAGTTGGCTTTAGTATGTTATATTAATTATAATTAAAAACGATTATCGCCATCTAACAGATTTCCTAAACCACCAAGTAAACTTCCTTCACCTTTATCTTTTCCACCCATTTGAGGAGCTGCCTGAATAACTCTATCTGCTAGTCTACTAAACGGTAAAGATTGAATATAAGCGACTCCTGGACCTCTCAATGTAGCATAAAACATTCCTTCTCCTCCAAAAATAGTATTTTTAATTCCTCCTATAAATTCAATATCATAATGTACGTCTTTAGTAAAACCTACAATACAACCTGTATCCACTTTTAAAATTTCACCGGATTGCAACTCTTTTCTTGCCAAAGTTCCTCCGGCATGAACAAAGGCCATTCCGTCTCCTTCCAGCTTCTGCATAATGAATCCTTCACCTCCGAACAAGCCTCGACCTAATTTCTTTGAAAATTCAATTCCTACTGAAACTCCTTTGGCAGCACATAAAAAAGCATCTTTCTGACATATAAATCTACCACCGTATTTTTGTAGATCTATCGGAACTATTTTACCGGGATATGGCGATGCAAAAGAAACCTTCTTCTTACCGAAATCCACATTTTGATAAGCCGTCATGAATAAACTTTCACCTGTTAAAACGCGTTTCCCGGCAGACAACAATTTTCCGAAGATCCCGCTTGTCTGATTGCTTCCGTCACCGAAAATAGTTTCCATTTTAATACCATTATCCATCATCATAAAACTTCCGGCCTCAGCAACTACAACTTCCTGCGGATCTAATTCAATTTCAACATATTGCATTTCTTCACCATAAATATGGTAGTCAATTTCGTGTGATGTCATGATTCTTGATTTTTGTTAATTAGTCGTAAGGTACAAAGAATTGTTACCAAATATTTTTGGCGAACAACAATAATCGCCCTTTAAGATAATTCCATTAATAATCCAAGTTCACGTAACCTATATATCTACTAATTGTTTTTTTACGACGATTCATATACGGTGTAGAACGCAATGGATTATATTTACGAGGATTAGGCAAAATAGCTGCGATTCCGGCTGCTTCATAACGCGATAAATTTCGGGCTTCTTTATGGTACCAATGTCTGGATGCTGCTTCTGCTCCATAAACTCCATCGCCCATTTCAATACTATTTAAGTACACCTCCATGATACGCTTTTTACTCCAGAAAATTTCAATTAAAACCGTAAAATAGGCTTCAAATCCTTTCCTAACATAGCTACGACCCGGCCATAAAAAAACATTCTTAGCCGTTTGTTGCGAAATCGTACTTCCTCCTTTTATCTTTTTCCCATTTTGATTTCCTTCAAAAGCTTTTTGCATAGCTGTAAAATCAAATCCGCTATGCTCTAAAAAACGTCCGTCTTCACTAGCAATAACTGCTTTTTGTAAATTAGGTGAAATATATTCGATAGCCACCCAATGGTGAGAACAAGTCATTTCTTTTCCGGCATTTTTTTGTTCTATTGCTCTAATTGCCATTAAAGGTGTATAGGGAACCGGAACAAACTTGTATAGCAGCACAAAAAAGATACAAACTACATTAAACCAAAGAATAAACTTCAAGACAAAACGAAATAATTTTTGCCTAAAAGTTCTCTTTACCGGTTTTTTTACTGGCTTCTTTTTAGATGTCGCCGTTTTTTTTGTTGCCATTTATAGTAAATCTGCTAATTCTTTTCCAACTAAACTTCCTATTGCCACGCCCATTCCTCCTAATCGAACACCGCAATAAACATTTTGCGAAAGTATTTTTACAATAGGTTTCTTATGACTTCCTACTCCCATTATCCCACTCCACCGATGTTCTATCTCGAAATTTTGACGCGGTAAAATTACATCTTTTAGTAATTGCTCTAACTGATCTTGAATAATTTTTGTTTGTCCAAATTCGGTCGTAGTTTCACCTTCAAAATCAAGATTTCTACCACCTCCGAAAAGAATCCTATTTTCGACATTTCTGAAATAGTAATATCCTCTATCCAAATGAAAAGTCCCTTTAATCGACAGATTTTCTATAGGCTTAGTTATCAAGACTTGAGCTCGGGCCGGCTTGATATCACCTTCTATTAATTCAGAAGCAAACCCGTTTGTAGCCAACAATAATTTATTTGTATAAAAAGAGATTCCGTTTGTAATAATCTCAACTTTGCTATCCAAATCATGGAAAGTTGTAACATTTTGTTGATTCAGGATTAAAATATCACTTGCTATCGCTTTTTTTAACAAAGCTTGCATCATATTCCCTGTATCGATCTGACCTTCAAAAGAATTATAGATTAAATAATTAAAGACATTTTGAAAGCCAAAATCATTATTCTTTTTAACAAAAACTTTTTCCTTAAAGATCGGACTTAAAATTTGATTTACCGATGAAACTTGATTTGCACATTCTTCGAAAAAAGCTTCGTCATGTTGTAAAAACAATTCATAGCCTCCATATTGTCTGAAATCTAAAATTTTGTCTCCTAAATTTTCGCGAAGCAATTGTAGTCCATTCCATCTTTTTTCCACCAAAGCGGCTACGTCTTCTTCTGTATGTGTTTTTAAGTCATCTAAAATTTCGGAAATACTCCCAAAACAAGCAAATCCTGCATTTTTAGTACTGGCTCCTTGCGGTAATATTCCTTTTTCTAAAATCAATATCTTGGCTTTAGGAAAACGTTGCCTTAGTTCTATTGCGCAATGCAATCCGACGATTCCACTTCCTACAATAGTAAAATCAACATTGGTAAACCAATTTTTTAACTCCCAATAACTTAACGGCATCATTCCGTTTTAGATTTATTTTTAGCCGATTTGATAGCTTTCATTAATAAAGGAAAAGTAGTTATGGCGATAAGAATGAAAATAATCTTTTCAATATGTTTTTTCAAATCCAGGTCAAATTCTTCTAAAAACAAACCATACAAATAATGTCCCGCAAAAACTAAAATAAACGACCACATGACAGAACTCAACACATTATAAAACATAAACCGCGTTTTCTTCATGTGAACAATTCCTGCAATAATCGGGACAAATGTTCTTATTATGGGCAAAAAACGAGCAAAAATAATAGCTTTTCCACCATGTCTTTCAAAAAATGTCTGTGATTCATACAGGTATTTTTTCTTAAAGAAAAAACTATCTTCTTTTTGGTATAAAAATTGTCCGCTACGCGCTCCGAACCAATAGCCGAATATATTTCCTAAAGTAGCTGCCGCTGCAATCAACAAGCCTAAAATCGTAACATTAGAAAAATCACTCGGTATATAAAAAAAGGTTTCCACCAATTCTCTTGAATAGATTCCGGATAAAAACAACAAGCTATCGCCGGGAAGAAAAAAACCGGCAAACAAGCCCGTTTCGGCAAACACGATAAACAAAACCATATAGATTCCAACATGAATTCCTCCGATTTCCATCGTGATGTAAAATTCAGGATTAAATAATTTGGTCCAGTGAAAATTTTCCATATCAAGCTAATTTATCTACCGATTTTGCCACAACCATTGAAACCGCTGCATCTCCGGTTACATTTACCGTAGTTCTACACATATCTAAAGGCCTATCAATTGCAAATATCAAAGCTAATCCTGCTTCGGGAATTCCGGCTTGCGCCAAAACAATCACTAACATTACCATTCCTGCTCCCGGAACAGCAGCACTTCCTATAGAAGCTAAAGTAGCAGTAGTAATAATTCCTAACTGAACTCCTAAGCTTAAATCCATACCAAATGCCTGCGCTATAAAAACCGCTGCTACTGCTTGGTACAAACTGGTTCCATCCATATTAATAGTAGCTCCTATTGGCAATACAAAACTCGCTACTTCATCGTCTACTCCTAAATTATCTACTACCCGCTCCATTGTAACCGGCAACGTTGCAGCACTTGAACTTGTCGAAAAAGCTAATAATTGGGCCGGAGAAATTCCGTTGAAGAAGTATTTTGGTGATTTTCCTGCCAAAACTTTTACTAAAAACATATAGACTAATATCATTATGCCTAAACCTATTAAGACAGTTATGCCATACATTCCTAACGCTTTAAACAAATCAAAACTAGGCGATTCAGCTACTAATGATGCTAAAAGAGCAAAAACCCCTAACGGAGCGGCTAACATGATAATATCTATCATTTTCAGAATCACTTCATTAAATCCATCAAAAAAAGCTTTGACCGGAGCAGCTTGATCTTGCGGAATCAAGATTAAAGCAATCCCAAAAAAAACAGCAAAGAAGATAACTTGTAACATATTACCATTATCAGAAGCTGCTTTTACTATGTTACTTGGTACTATATCTTCTAATGCCTGTAAAGGGCCCGTTTCACTTTGTTCTTCTGCGGCCATGATTTTAGAATTAGCATCACTGGCATAATTTCCTACTAATTCCGTACGCGTCTGCTTTGAAATATAACTTCCCGGCTTTATTATATTAACGATAACCAATCCGATAGAAACTGCCAGAACAGTAGTCAACACATATAACCCTATTGTTCTTCCTCCCATCTGGGATAGTTTAGAAATATCTTTTAAATCGGAAACTCCTTTTATCAAAGAAGCCAAAATTAAAGGAACTGCTATCAATTTTAATAAATTGATAAAAATATTACCGAATGGTTTAATCCAGTCTACAATAATTTCTTTTCCCCAACTAAATTGTATCAAAACAACGGCAAAAAGAACTCCCAGGATCATCCCTAAAAGTATTTGCCAGTGTAATGCTAGTTTCCTCATAATGATTGATTGATATATTAAGCTGTGAAAATACGGATATTTTTCAAATTACACTCAAACACAGGTTAACTAATTATGCAATATTCTAACATAATTTATCTTCAAATTGTAATAAACATAGTTTATTTTTATTGTTTTGTTATATTTTAACAAAATATACATTAAAAATGTAACAATTTTAACATCAAAATAAATACATTTGATTTCATAATTAACCTTAACTATTTATTTATGAAACGAAAAATTTTAGGAATTGCCCTACTAGCGATTTCTTCCTTTGCCATAGGGCAAAACGGAGATTCATTCTGGTCCAAAACCCAGACAAAAACTACTTCTGAAATAATTCAGAACAAGAGAACAATTCAAAATCCAAAGCTTTTTGAGCTGGATATGGTCAAGATGAGACAAAAGTTAAACCACTTATCTCACAAAATAACTTCTGTAAACGAATCCAACATAATACTCTCTTTCCCAAATGCAGAAGGAACTCTCGAAAACTTTAAAATAATTGAATATTCCGTTATGGATCCTGATCTGGCAAACCGCTATCCGGAAATTAAATCATATATCGGACAAGGAATAGAAAACCCGGGAGCAACAATTTACCTTAGTATTTCGCCCCTTGGTTTCCAATCTATGACCTTATATCCTGATCAATCGGCTCAATTCATTGAACCTTATACTTCTGATCTATCTTCTTATACTGTTTACAGAAAAGCAGATAAGAAACAAGCTTTTTCCAAATTTGAATGTACTGTAATCGATAGAGTAAATCAATCAGTAGTGACCGGAGCCCAATTACGTCCTAATGCAGACGATTCAACACTCAGAACATTCCGCTTAGCCATGTCTGTAACAGGTGAATATACTGCCTACTTCGGAGGAACCAAAGCAAATGCTTTAGCTGCTATCAACAATACCATGACACGTGTTAACGGTGTTTTTGAAAAAGACTTTGGCGTTCGCTTAGTTTTGATTTCAAATACTGATTCAGTTATTTATACCAATTCATCAACTGATCCTTATTCACCTTCAAGCAGTATGTCTAATTGGAATTCACAATTACAATCGACTTTGACTAGTGTAATTGGCGAATCTAATTATGATATCGGGCACCTATTCGGAAAAGACGGTGGTGGTGGAAATGCCGGTTGTATCGGTTGTGTTTGTGTAGACGGACAAAAAGGTAGCGGATACACCTCTCCGGCTGACGGAATTCCGTCAGGTGATAACTTTGACATCGATTACGTGGCTCACGAATTAGGACATCAATTAGGCGCTAATCATACTTTTTCCATGAGTAATGAAGGTACAGGTGCTAATATGGAACCAGGATCTGGATCAACTATTATGGGTTATGCCGGAATCACTTCTCAAGATATTCAAGCACATTCCGATGCCTACTTCCATGCTATCAGTATCCAACAGGTAACCAATAACATCAAAGCAAAATCTTGTCCTACCTTAACCAGTACCGGAAATAGTGTTCCGACTGCAAATGCAGGATCAGACTACACCATTCCTAAAAGTACTCCATTTATGTTAACCGGTTCCGGTACAGATGCTAACGGAGACGCTCTTACTTATTGTTGGGAACAAATGGATAATGCTTCTAGTTCACAAACAGGAGCCAGTTCAGCCGCAAGTGCTACAAAAACCAGCGGGCCTAATTTCAGATCTTATACGCCAACAACATCACCTACTCGCTATTTCCCAATGATGTCGAGAGTTTTAGCAGGTGCTACAACAACTTCAGGCTCGGAAATCACTGTTGAAGCTCTTTCTTCAGTAGCCAGAACTCTGAATTTCAGATTTACAGTTAGAGATAACAGAGCAAGCGGGTCGGCTAACAATAGTGATGATATGGTAGTAACTGTAAATGGTACAGCAGGACCATTTGTTATTACAGCTCCTAATACCGCTGTAACATACACAGGCGGAAGCACACAAACAATCACATGGAATGTTGCAGGAACTACCTCTAATGGTGTAAACTGTGCCAATGTTGATATTTTACTTTCCACAGACGGAGGAAGTAACTGGACAACTCTTTTAGCCGCTACAACCAATGACGGAACTCAAGATGTTACTATACCAAACACTCCTTCCTCACAATGTAGAATTATGATTAAAGGAACCAATCATATCTTCTTTGATGTTTCCAATACCAATTTTACTATTACTGCCGGAACAGGAAATGATACAACAGCGCCAAGTGCTCCAACCAACTTAGCAGCTTCCGGAACTACACAAACTACTACTAATTTAACTTGGACTGCTTCTACCGACAATGTAGCAGTAACAGGTTATAATGTATATCAAAACGGAACTCAAATCGGGACTTCATCTACAACATCTTATAGTGTTACCGGATTAACAGCTTCAACTACTTATAGTTTTACAGTTAAAGCTAAAGATGCTGCAGGCAATATATCCAGTACAAGCAACACAGCAAATGTTACCACATTAGCCGGTTCTACTACACCAACATATTGTACTTCTCAAGGAAATACGGTTACAGATGAATATATCGGAAGAGTTCAATTAAATACTATTAATAACTCATCAGGTGATGGAGGTGGTTATTCTGATTTCACTTCTATCTCTACAAACCTTACAAAGGGAACTGCTTATACTATTACCGTTACTCCTACTTGGACCGGAACTGTTTATAGCGAGGGTTATGCTGTATGGATTGACTATAACCAAAACGGAAGTTTTGACGATTCAGGTGAATTGGTTTGGAGCAATGCTGCTAGCAAAACAACTCCGGTTTCGGGAACTTTCACTATACCAACAACAGCTATAAGCGGAGCAACTCGAATGAGAGTTTCTATGAAATATAACGGAATCCCGACTTCATGTGAAACTTTCTCTTATGGAGAAGTTGAAGATTACACAGTTAATCTAACTGCCGGAACTGCAGATACTACAGCTCCTTCTGCTCCTACACTTTCAGCAAGCGGAACAACTCAAACCACCACTAATTTAAGTTGGACTGCTTCAACTGACAACGTTGGTGTAACAGGATATAATGTTTACCAAAACGGAAGTCAGATCGGAACAACAACAACTGCTACGTCTTATAGTGTTACCGGATTAACAGCTTCAACTACATACAGTTTCACTGTAAAAGCTAAAGATGCTGCCGGAAACTTATCAGCTTCAAGTAATACAGTTAGTGTAACAACATCTGCTAATACGGTAACTTATTGTACTTCTCAAGGTAACAATACTGCTGATGAACGAATTGCACAAGTTGCCTATGGCTCTATAAACAATTCTTCAACAGGAACTTCCGGTTATGAAGATTTCACTTCTGTTTCTACTACTGTTGCCCGAGGATCTTCACAAACTATAACTATAACACCTTATTGGTCTGGTACTGTTTATAGTGAGGGTTATGGTGTATGGATCGATTTTAATCAAGATGGTGATTTTGATGATTCAGGCGAATTAGTTTGGAGTAAATCTGCGAGTAAAACAACTCCGGTTTCAGGAACAATTACAATTCCTTCAACAGCTACACTTGGAGCTACAAGAATGAGAGTTTCTATGAAATATAACGCAATTCCGGCTTCTTGTGGGGCTTTCACTTACGGACAAGTTGAAGATTACACTGTAAACATCACTTCAAGCGGAAGAGAAACTGAAGAAAATGTATTTACAGCAGCTGAAATTACCTTATATCCAAATCCAACCAACGGTATACTAAACATCAACGGGTTGAATAACAGTTCTGCTTTTACAATCTACAATTTGCTAGGACAAACGGTTAAAAAAGGAAAAATTGAAAATAATACAATCAATGTAGAAACTTTAGAGCAAGGTCACTACATTATTGAAATTCAATCTAATGATCAAATTGTAACTAAAAGATTTATCAAAAAATAATTCTCTTTAGTCATAAACAAGAAAGCCTCAGAAATGAGGCTTTTTTTATAGCCTTTATTTAAGTATTTTTATGCTCTACAAATTTCAAAATCATGAAAAAGCAATTTTTATCTATTATTTTACTTATGGCAGGACTTTCACTTAGCGCCCAAGAAGTCATGACTCCAGAACTTTTATGGAAGCTTGGACGTATTTCTCCTTTAGGCATTTCAAAAGACGGAAAATCTATTATTTATAAAGTTTCCACTCCTTCAGTTGAAGAAAATAAATCAAATAATACATTTTACAGTATTCCTATTGCTGGTGGTAAAGCAACAGTAATTGAAAATGCTTCTGAACTGGTAAATGACAAGAATTTCAATGAAAAAAGCGGAACACTTTCTCATAAAGAAATAAAAATCGACAATGTTTACGGAAAAGATTTTTACCCTGAATTAGAAAAAAGCGAAGTTCAAATCTACAACGGATTGGATTACCGTCATTGGGACACTTGGAATGATGGCACCCACAATCATGTTATTCTGACGAATAATCAAAAAGAAGAAATCGATATTATGACCAATGAGCCCTATGATTCACCACAAAAACCTTTCGGTGGCGATGAAGATTATATTTGGTCTCCTGACGGTTCAAAAATAATTTATGTCTGTAAAAAGAAAGTAGGAGCAGCTTACGCCATTAGCACTAACACAGATTTGTATGAATACGACATAAATACTAAAACGACTAAAAATTTAACAGAAGAAAACAAAGGATACGATGTTGCACCTCAATTTTCTCCTAATGGTGATTTGTCTTGGTTACAGATGAAACGTGAAGGTTATGAAGCCGACAAAAATGATATTGTGGTTAATCACAAAGGTTTTTTAATCAACTTAACTTCTGCTTGGGACGGTACAGTGGATAGTTTCAGTTGGAGTGAAGACGGGAAAAAAGTATATTTTTTAGCTCCTGTAGACGGAACCAAACAACTTTTTGAAGTAAATTTTCCGGGATTGAGTAAAATAATGGTAAAAGTTAACCAATTAACAGAAGGTCAGTTCGATGTCAATCAAATTATCGGTTTTAGCGGAAATAATGTTTTGGTGACCAGAAGTGATATGAACCATGCTAACGAGATTTTTTCTTATGATCTGAAAAAGAAAAAATGGAATCAAATTACGAATGTAAATACGGAAACATACGCCAAATTAGCTTTACCTACTGTTGAAAAAAGAATGGTAAAAACTACTGATGGTAAAGATATGTTGGTTTGGGTTGTTTTACCGCCAAATTTTGACAAAACTAAAAAATATCCAACATTATTATATTGCCAAGGTGGACCTCAAGGAGCTCTTTCACAATTTTATTCTTTCCGTTGGAATTTTCAGGTAATGGCATCACAAGGCTATATTGTTGTTGCCCCTAACCGCAGAGGAATGCCCGGACACGGTGTAAAATGGAATGAAGATATTAGCAAAGACTGGGGCGGACAAGCTATTCAGGATTATCTGAGCGCTATTGATGATGTTGCCAAAGAATCTTACGTTGACAACAAACGTTTAGGAGCTGTTGGTGCAAGTTATGGTGGTTATTCGGTTTTCTATTTAGCAGGAGTTCACAACAACCGCTTTAAAACGTTCATTTCGCATTGTGGCGTTTTCAATCTTGAAAGTATGTATGGCACAACTGAAGAAGTTTTCTTTACGAATTGGGATTTAGGCGGACCTTATTGGGATAAAAACAATACTGCTGCTCAAAAAACGTATCAACAATTCAATCCGATTAAACTAGTTGATAAATGGAATACTCCTATTTTTGTGATTCAAGGTGGAAAAGATTTTAGAGTTCCTATCGGGCAAGGACAAGAAGCTTTTCAAGCAGCTCAACTAAAAGGAATTCACAGTCGTTTTATGTTTTTCCCGGATGAAAATCACTGGGTTTTAAAACCTCAAAACGGAATTGTTTGGCAACGCGAATTCTTTAAATGGTTAAAGGAAACTCTTTAAAACTAAAAATCCCGATTCTAAGAATCGGGATTTTTTTATTTGAATAAATAAAATAATTACTCTTTTGGATCTTCCATTTTGAAATCTTCCATAAACTTAGTGGTATAATTTCCGGCAACATAATCCGGATTTTCCATTAATTGTCTGTGGAATGGAATGGTAGTTTTAATTCCTTCAATTACGAACTCATCTAAAGCTCGTTTCATTTTATTAATTGCTTCCTCTCTTGTTTGAGCCGTTGTGATCAACTTAGCAATCATAGAATCATAATTTGGCGGAATAGTATATCCTGCATAAACATGAGTATCTAAACGTACTCCATGACCTCCCGGTGCGTGTAAAACAGTAATTTTACCCGGAGACGGTCTGAAATCGTTATATGGATCTTCTGCATTGATACGACATTCTATTGAATGCAATTGCGGATAATAATTTTTACCTGAAATAGGCACTCCTGAAGCTACTAATATTTGTTCACGAATTAAGTCATAATCCACAACTTGTTCTGTAATAGGATGCTCTACCTGAATACGAGTATTCATCTCCATGAAGTAAAAGTTACGATGTTTATCTACCAAAAACTCAATAGTTCCGGCACCTTCATAACTAATATATTCTGCCGCTTTAACTGCTGCTTCACCCATTTTATCACGCAATTCCTGTGTCATAAAAGGCGAAGGCGTTTCTTCAGTCAATTTTTGGTGACGACGTTGAATAGAACAGTCTCTTTCAGAAAGGTGACATGCTTTACCATATTGATCACCTACTACTTGAATCTCAATATGTCTTGGCTCTTCAATTAGTTTTTCCATATACATACCGTCGTTTCCGAATGCTGCAGCAGCTTCCTGACGGGCACTTTCCCATGCTTTTTGCAAATCATCTTCTTTCCATACAGCACGCATTCCTTTTCCACCACCACCGGCAGTTGCTTTCATCATCACAGGATAACCTATTTCTTTGGCAACTTTTTTGGCTTGTTCAAAAGATTCTAAGATTCCATCTGAACCAGGAACACAAGGCACACCTGCTGCTTTCATTGTAGCTTTTGCAGTAGCTTTATCTCCCATTTTTTCAATCATTTCTGCGGAAGCACCGATAAATTTAATTCCGTGCTCTTCACAAATTTTTGAAAACTTAGCGTTTTCAGATAAGAATCCGTAACCCGGGTGAATTGCGTCTGCATTGGTAATTTCTGCAGCAGCAATAATATTTGACATTTTCAAGTAAGACAAGTTACTTGGCGGCGGACCAATACATACCGCTTCATCTGCAAAACGAACGTGCAAACTATCAGCATCAGCAGTAGAATATACCGCTACTGTTTTGATCCCCATTTCTCTACAGGTTCTGATTACACGTAGTGCAATTTCTCCTCTGTTTGCGATTAATATTTTTTTAAACATCTCTTCTAATTTGAAAATTAAACAATTTAGCTTCGCTCTGTTCGTCTAAAGCCTAGAGTGAAAATTTGAAAATAAATTCAAAAATTACATCTTTTCAAATTAAGATGGATCTACTAAAAATAAAGGTTGATCAAATTCTACCGGTGAAGCATCGTCTACCAATACTTTAACGATTTTTCCTGAAACTTCTGATTCAATTTCATTGAATAATTTCATTGCTTCAATCACACAAACTACATCTCCTTTAGAAATTGTGCTTCCTACTTCTACAAATACAGGCTTATCCGGTGCCGGTTTTCTATAGAATGTTCCGATAATAGGAGATTTTACAGTAATATATTTGCTATTGTCTTCTGAACTTTTAACTTCCGGAGCAACCGGAGCAGCAGTTGTAGGAGCAACCGGCATAGGAGCCGCAGCTTGTGGTAAAGCTGTAGTTACAGGAACTTGTTGAACATAAGTTGTGTCAGTTCCTTCCTGAGTGGTCTTGATGGTGATTTTAAAATCATCCATTTCTAACTTCACCTCTGTAGCGCCAGATTTAGCTACAAACTTAATTAAGTTTTGAATTTCTCTAATATCCATACTCTTTGAAATTTGGTTTAGCTTGTTGTTATTTTGTATCGTATGCCCATTTCAGGTAAATAGCTCCCCAAGTGAAGCCCCCTCCGAATGCAGCAAAAATTATATTATCTCCTTTTTTGATTTGTTTTTCAAATTCACAAAGCAATAATGGCAATGTAGCTGAAGTTGTATTACCATACTTGTGAATATTAATCAGAACTTTTGAATCGTCTACTCCCATACGGTTTGCTGTAGCATCAATAATTCTTTTATTAGCCTGATGAGCAACTAACCAGTTTACATCCTCATGCGACAAGTTATTTCGTTGCATGATTTTTTCACTCACGTCAGCCATACCGGAAACAGCATATTTGAATACTGTTTTTCCGTCCTGAAAAACATAATGTTGTTTGTTTTTAACCGTTTCTTCTGAAGCCGGCAATATTGAACCTCCTGCGTCGATCTTTAAAAATTCACGACCTATACCGTCGCTTTTCAATACTTCGTCCTGAAGACCAAAGCCTTCTTCATTTGGCTCAAATAAAACAGCGCCACCTCCATCACCGAAAATGATACAAGTGGCTCTATCTGTATAATCTATTATAGATGACATTTTATCGGCACCTATTAATAATATCTTTTTATATTTTCCTGATTGAATATAAGCGGATGCTACTGACATTCCGTAAAGGAAACTGGAACAAGCAGCCTGCAAGTCAAAAGCAAAAGCATTAGTTGCTCCGATTTGTGTCGCTACATAAACTCCTGTTGAAGCCACAGGCATATCCGGCGTAGCTGTTGCCATAATAACCAGATCAATTTCTTTAGGATCTAAATTAGCTTTCTCTAAAAGATTTTGAGCTGCTTTTATAGCCAAATAAGAAGTACCTACTCCTTCATCTTCTTTTAAAATCCTTCTTTCTTTTATCCCTGTACGGGTTGTAATCCACTCATCATTAGTGTCCACCATTGTTTCCAAAACTTGGTTAGACAAAACATATTTAGGCACATAAGAACCGATTGCTGTAATGGCAGCCGTTATTTTACTCATTTGTCAATTTTTTAAAATGGTAATTACTTTTTCATAAAGAAAATAGCTTTGGTATTTTTAATGCACCAAAAATTTGTAATCTCCCAAAAAAGTGGTGGAAATTACAAAAAATATACGATTATTAAAACCAACGCTAAATAAAAGAGCTGTACTAGTAACAAAAAAACCCTCACTTCGTGAGAGTTTTCTGTATTTTAAAACAATTACGCTACTGCTTCAGTTTTATCAACTACTACCTGACCTCTGTAATATAACTTACCTTCGTGCCAGTAAGCTCTGTGATACAAATGAGCTTCACCTGTTACCGGGCATGTAGCAATCTGAGGAACTGATGCTTTGTAGTGCGTTCTTCTTTTATCTCTTCTTGTTGACGACTGTCTTCTCTTAGGATGTGCCATTTTTACTTATTTTTATCCGTTAATAGTTTTTTTAAATTTTCCCACCGTGGGTCTATATCTTCTTTTTCTTTTTTCTCTTCTTTCGGAGCAAGCTGCTCTAATTTTTGCAAAGCATCAGTTTGCAAAGTACCGTCTTTAACTCCCGGATGTACTCTTTTTGCCGGAATAGAAAGCACAATCATTTCATAAATATATTGCGAAATGTCTACTTGAAACTCTCCATGTGGCAAAACCAGCAATTCCTCATTCTCATCATTAAACTCCTCACCAAACTTCACTATTAATTTCAACTTCCCTTTTATAGGCAAATTAAAATACTCGCTAGTTAAGTCACAAGGCACTCTAACTTCTCCTTTATGTTTAAAAGCCAACTCTAACATTGTACTTTTTTTCTCTAAAATTATATCCACTTTAATATCAGCCGCATCAAACTCATCATAATTAAAGTGGTCAAAGAACGAATTATCTATCTGATAATCAAACTGATGCTTACCCAACTTTAATCCTGAAAAAGGGATTAAATATTCTTTAAAATTCTTCATAACAACAGTTTACCCTCTAAAAGGGATGCAAATATATAAAATTATTACAAATCCAAAACCAGTTATAAACATTTTTTTGTTTACAACTATCCTTGTTTTACTTTCAAAGGGTTTTGTATAAGCTCCTGATATTCATTTCTTTTATGAAAAACATCGATTGCTAAATACACCGCTTCCCTAAAAGAATTATAGCTCGCCAGACCTTTTCCCGCTATCTCATAGGCCGTACCGTGATCCGGAGATGTTCTTATTTTTTCCAATCCGGCTGTA
Source organism: Flavobacterium haoranii (assembly GCA_003246205.1). Taxonomy (GTDB): domain Bacteria; phylum Bacteroidota; class Bacteroidia; order Flavobacteriales; family Flavobacteriaceae; genus Flavobacterium; species Flavobacterium haoranii_A. Next base: position 78,733 of record QKBC01000005.1, read on the forward strand.
TAATTAACCCCATTTCCAAATGACAAAGTTTTAAACGGTATCAATCCTTGATCATGGTACATAGCTAAAATCGCATCAAACTTCTCATATTGATTTGATCCGAAAAAACTATCCGAAGAATAAGGGCCAAAAGCCATTATTCCACTATTAAATAGTTCTTCTATTTTCGGACGGATAATTTCTTGCTCTTCTTTCCCTATTACCCCATTGTCTCCACTATGAGGATTAAGTCCTAAAACTGCAATTTTAGGTTTTGCAATGCCAAAATCACGGATTAACGATTGATGAATTGTTCTTATTTTTGATTCCAACAATTCCGGCGTTAAATATTTTGTAATTTTATTTACCGGAACGTGATCTGTTAACAACCCTATTCTCAACCCTCCGCTTACCATCAACATCAAAGCATTCCCTTCAATCTCCTGATTCAGATAATCGGTATGCCCCGGAAATTTAAATTCATCTGACTGAATGTTATATTTATTGATAGGCGCTGTGACCAAAACATCAACCAAACCTTCTTTCAAGGCTTTAGTAGCAGCCACAAACGATTTTACAGCATAACGCCCAACATTTTCATCTGCTTTACCAAAGTCTAAATTTACACCTTCTTTCCAAACATTTAATACATTTAAACGTCCGGGAACAATTTGATCTAGCTTATCTATCCCTTGAATATTTACTTCTATCTCTAATGTTTTTTTGATGAAGGAAACTATTTTTGTATTGGCAAAAATAACCGGCGTACAAAAATCAAACATCCTATTGTCTTCAAAAGTTTTCAAAACAATCTCAGGCCCAATACCATTTAAATCACCTATTGAGATACCAACTATTATATTTTCTACCTTTTTAACCATTTTCGGTTATTATTATTTACGTATTTTTGAACTGCAAATTTAATAAAATAAAATCAGTTATGTTTACAGGAATTATAGAAACACTCGGAACTGTTAAAGAGATTCAAAAAGAGCAAGATAATCTTCATATTACCATCAACTCTACAATTGCTAATGAATTAAAAATAGATCAAAGTGTAGCCCACAATGGCATTTGCCTCACCGTTGTAGCCATAGAAGAAAACGACTATACTGTTACTGCGATACAAGAAACTATTAACAAAACCAACATAAATTCATGGAAAAAAGACGATTTAATTAACCTAGAAAGAGCCATGAAACTAGGAGATCGTCTTGATGGTCACATTGTTCAAGGCCATGTTGACCAAACCGGAACTTGTATAGATATACAAGAAACAAACGGAAGCTGGCTTTTCACCTTTGAATACGACAGCCAACTTAACAACATCACCATAGAAAAAGGCTCAATTACAGTAAACGGAACCAGCCTTACAGTTGTCAATTCAAAAAGAAATGAATTTAGTGTAGCTCTTATTCCTTACACTTACGAACACACTAATTTTAAAACCTTTACAAAAGGAACCAAAGTGAATTTAGAATTTGACGTTTTAGGCAAATATGTTAAAAGAATTCAGGAATTAAATCAAAACTAAAACAAGCAATAAATAAAAAAAGCTCTTTTTACAAAGAGCTTTTTTTAGTTGATATATATTTTTTCGATATAAAATAACCGAATATCAATGCCGAGAAGAATAAAAACACCAATCCCCCATCAATAGGTAAACCTGGTGGCGGTGGCGGAGTTGGCGGTGGCGGAGTTGCTTGCGCCAGAACCGCGTCTACATTCAGTAATGCCACGAAAACTAAAACTATTTTTTGTACTGCTAATTTCATAGGCCTAAAGTATAAATTTTTATTCTCTAATGGAAGAAAAAGGGTTTTCTTAATTATTTATTAATGATTTACAAACAAAGTCGTTAAATCATTGCTTTTCGAAACACGAAAATAGAAATATTTTTATATTAATCAATGTTTTTTGAAAAAAAACTTAAAAAAATCTTAATTTCCTCTCCATCAGCCAAAAAAAATAGTCATTTATCGACTATTTCTTTCAACTTGTGGTCCCACCTGGGCTCGAACCAGGGACCACCTGATTATGAGACTGTAACAAATGTCTTACAGATTATTGCTTTTCTTTGTAAATGTTTGAAAACAAATGATTTGCTAATATTAATAGTTTCTTTTGTTTTCAGATTTTTACTCTTTTCAGCAAAAATGTTTGACCTATGTTTGACCTCAAATTCAATTGGTCTTTTTCAGAACCAGTTCTTTCGAGGTGCAAATATATTCTAAATATCTATTTTACAAAACTTATTCTTTAAATTTTGTTATAATTTTTAAAACCATCTCCTTTTTAAAATTTCGCTTTGTTTTAATTTTAATTAAATTCTCCTTATTATCAAATACACAAAAAGCACTTAAAATATCACAATTATAAAAGAGATAAATCTGATATTTTCTAATCTTTCTATATCTATATAATTCATAAGCAAAATTGTTTTCAGCTAAAAAGCAACCTAAAGGATTTAAATCAAACTCATGTAACTCATATTCTTCTCCTAATCTGAACAAAGGAATTGATACTTTTACCATAAGCATAAAAAAACCACCTAAAAGGTGGTAGATTAATTTGTACAATATTTTTCAAATATGGGTTTGACTTCTTGATTACCCAAACTCTCTGCAATAATCAATTTCAAACAGCCTTTGTCTTTTTCTCCTGTATTCAACATACATAAACCACCATATAAATAAGCTTCACTATTTTCATGATTATATGAAAGTGCTATATCAACATCTTCATAAGCTGCTTCAAATTGATTAATTTTTATTTTAGCAAATGCTCTTAGACAATAAGCTCTACTTATTTTTGCTGGTTTGTTTAACTTCAAAAATATTTGTAATCCATAATTTGATTTGGATTCATCATAACTATTAATAAGAATGTTTAAGTCCTCAATAGCACCCTCAAAATTACTTAATTGGCATTTTAATAATGCTCTACCTAATAAAGCTTCACTCCAAAAATATTCTTTACTATTCATTGAACTGATTGACAAACTATAATACTCTAATGCTTCATTATACTTTTGCATTTTAAAATATGTAAATCCTTTATAATAGTATATTTGAGAATTTGTTAAGGGGGAAAATGAAGTTTCATTCTCCTTTGAGAAGCTTTTACTATTAATCGCCAAATCAAAATTATTTAACGCATTAACGTAATCATTCTTTAGTAAAAATTCTTCACCCAAATTGTAATAATAATTCTTTGTTTGATTTTGTGCGATTGAAATAAAAGAATAGCATAGAGCTAAAACGAATATAATTTTTTTCATGTTGTTATGTATTTAATTTAAAAGTGATTTAATCCATTCCATAATAAAAAGTATGATGTGCATTGCTAAAAAGAGTGTAAATGATGTAAATGTTGAAACAGCTAAAATTGACAAGTACCCTAACCCTTTCTGAGAATCTTTTTTGCTAACTCTTTTGTAGGAATTAATTATTACCAAAGCAATAAACATGAGTAAAAAGAAAATGATGAAATTCTTTTTATCAGAAATAAGTAACCTTATTTCCTCTGTGTAAACATAACAAGCAGTTAAAGACACTACTATCATTATTGTAACAGTTAATAATAAAACTTCAATTTTTTTCATTTAATCTTTAAATAAATTTCAGTTGTACTTTATGATAACCAACTAAGCAAATTTATAACAAATTTTGACTTGTCGTAAAATACAACTCTGATTTGTCTAAAATTGAAAATAATACGCTTAAGAAAATTGGTAAAAGAATCCAAGAACTGAGAGAATTGCAAAATTTATCTCAACAGGATTTTGCTGCTAAAATCAATTATGACAAAAGTAACATGAGTAGATTGGAAGCTGGAAAAACTAATATGACGGTTACAACACTTGAAAAAGTTTCCAAAGCTTTAAACGTAGAACTTATAGAATTATTCAAATTCTAAAAAGGAACATCTTCCCTATTAATCTGATTATTATTTTTTTCTACATTTTTAGAATTAGCAAATTCAGTTTTATAAGTATTTCCATCTTCAATTACAGTATCATACAAAAGGTAGTAACTTAAATTTTCGCTATTTATATAGGACTCCTCAATAAGGAAATTTACCCAATGTGTAAACTGAATATGTTTAGGATTCTTCATGTCCTTTTTCATCAATTCATCATTGTATTCGATGTAACAAATTTTAGCACGATTACAAGCTGATAATTGATTTTCACATTTACATTTTACTGCTGGTAAACCAGCAATTTCAGGAAACAATACTGCTAAATTATAATACGCAATGATTAAGGGATTGGTTTGTATTGCTTCCCAATCCCATTTATCTTTGAATTTTATTAGTATTTCTTCATTCCAATTTACATACTGATTCTTTGAAAGTATTTTAAAATCAATATTACTTTCATAATCCAGCATGTCTTCAAATGTAAAAGGGAAGAAAGTAAACAATACTTCTCTTAAAATTTGGTTTTGGTATTCTAAAGGATATTCATTTAAACTTTTCTCCACAATAACAAAGTTGTCATAAACGATAAAATTAAGAAAAAGCTATTTATAATAATCTTAAATTTTTTACACATTTCAATTTACTATCATAAAGATGGATTTTTGAATACGTTCACATTTACATGAACTTAAAATAATCCTTCATTTGCCATACTCAAAAAGTTATTTTTAGTAATAATGATATGGTCTAAGAGTGTGATTTCTAACAAATTTCCAGCTTCTTTAATTTTCTTAGTAATTTTAATATCCTGTTCACTTGCTTTTAGTGTTCCACTTGGATGATTATGTGCAACAATTATTGAAGTAGCATTACACTTTAAAGCTACAGCAAAAAGTAATTTTAAATCGACTACAGTTCCAGCAGAACCACCTTTGGAAAGTGGATAAATCCCTAATACGTTATTTGCTCTATTTAACAGCATAACTTTAAATTCCTCTTGTAGTTCAATTGTATTTTGGGACCATGAATTGTATAACAAATCAAAGGCAGATTTCCCACAAGTTACTTTTGGTCTTACTCTGCTATTGGTTGAATAGCTAACCTGAATTTCGGCAACATTATTTTCCATGATTAAAAAAATAAAAAAGTGTCTGAAATTTATAATCTTCTCTTATAGAGTTTGTATAAATTTCAGACAAAGGGTTAATACTGCAAGTTGTTAAGCATGTTCTAAAACACCATTTTTGGAAAAAGTATGTTCTTCATCAATTCCTTGAATGAAATCATCTACTTTAGTAGCACTTTTCTCAACATTTGATGTAATAGCGTTTTCTTGTTGCTGGTTCTCTTCAACATACTCAAATCTATGAGCCAATGTGATAACTTCACCAGTATCTTTGATAACATACTCATAAGGCTCACAAGCAACTTTCTCTACTTTACCTGGCAATTCAGAACCAATTAAAGCTTGACAAGTCATTTCATCAAATGTACTTGGAATGTAGGCTTTTCTTGCAGTTACATAATGTTTCCCTGTAGCTTGGGATTTTACTAATTCAATTCCACCTTGAATTTCTAAAACGAAGAAATCTTTTCCCTCCTCCGTTGTTCTTTTTTGATAGTTTACAATTCTTACCATTTCTTTAGTTTTTTGAGTTAAACATAAAATTTGTAACAACCTTAGATAAACCAGCAGTAGGAAAGAAACATCCACTACAAATGAATATTATTTATCCTGCTGGTAAATTTTGGATTGCTCCTAATGGGTGGGGGTATTTCGATGAGCTTTAGATAGGTGGGGGTAGTTTGTGGGGGTCTGCAATGAAAGAATATTCTGAAAAAAATATTTTTTTTGAAAAAAAAATTTAACTTTAATGACTTATTCTCTACTCTAACAGATATGAATCAATTAATTCAAAAAAAAACATTACGAGAAATTATAGTTGAATCATCAATAATTATAACATCATTTTTAGTTTTTTTTGGCTTTTTAAAGCAATATCTATATTACAATTTTTTTGATATTAAAATCCAACAATACCTATCAATTGATGAAGTTTTTATTCTATTTTTAGGGGATTTGCCTTTTATTTTCAAAATCTTATTTGGCATAGTAATATATTACCTATTGGTTTATTTTATAATTAAAACTATTATAATAAGAATTCATAAAAACAAAGGAGATGCTATTGAAGAGTTTGAGATGAATATAAAAAATGAAATAGAAGAGTTTTACAATAGAAAAAGTACTTTTCTTAAATTAATGTTTATTTCAATAGCACTTAGTGGTATATCTTATTATTTTTTTTACAAATATCATAATGAATTTGCGGTAATATTTATGAGTATTATGCTGGGACAGTTTATATTAATTTTAATAGATTATTTAGAATTAAAAATTGATGAATTGTCAAACTATATAATAACTTTTATAATTTGTTTTTTTGCTTTACTTTATTGTAAAAACATAATTGACGTAAGTGAAACTCTAAAAAATAAGCCAGTGTTAATCAAATATTTAGAAAAAGATAAAATATTATATTACAAAAATTACACTCTAATTGGAAAAACGAAAGATTTTCTTTTTCTGTATGAAAAAAATAAAAAAAATAAAAAAATTTTAAAGAGTGAAGGAATAAAGGAAATAACAATTTCACATTGAGAACATCATGATTAATAAATTTCTTACTGATATAAGAGTCTTAAAAAAAGCTATTGCAACAAAAAAATTAGTAGTATTTGCTGGTGCAGGTATTTCAATTGATGCGGGTATACCTGGATGGGGTAAATTAATTGATGATATTAAGAAAGATTTAGATTTGCCTGAATATGAAAATGACTATTTGAAAATACCTCAAATATATTATAATGAAAGACAGGAAAAAGAATATATTGAGAAAATTAGAGAAGTTTTAAAGCACAAAAGAGTTAAACATAATGAAATTCATGATGCAATTTTCGACTTGTCTCCTGAACACGTTTTAACCACTAACTATGATGATTTATTAGAACAAGTTATAAATAAAAAATCATTACCATTTTCAGTCGTAAAAAAAGATGCTGATTTACCTTATTCACATAATACAAAATTATTAGTAAAAGTACACGGAGACCTCGAAAGTAATGATTTTGTACTAAAAGAGGATGACTATTTAAATTATAGCACAAATCACCCACTAATAGAAGCATTTATTAAATCATTATTTGCAAGCAAGATTGTTTTATTCATAGGCTATTCATATAATGATTATAATTTGAAGCAAATAATTCAAAATGTGAGGAATATTTTAGGTTCAAATTTTCAAAATGCTTATCTAATTTCATTAGACAAGGAAATTCATAATTCTCATGTCCAATATCTAAAAAACAAAGGAATAAACATTATTAATTATTTTGATTCAAATTACGAAGAGAATAAAGCTAAAATTAACTTTATCGAAAGTTTTTTAAAAGGAAATAATATATATAATAATGATTATTATAAAGAATTAACAAATGTTTCTGAAAAAGGACAATTACTTTTTAATTTTTTAAGTTTTATTAAGAATTATGATGACTTAAAAATTAAAATAACTGATGAGAATGTTATTATTCAAACGCATAAATCTTTAGAAAGGTTCTCTGAATTAAAAATTTTACCTCAAGATTTTATTAATAACCTTTACCCTTTCAAAAGCAATCATTACGAATATGAAAACTTAATAAAAAACACTTCATTATTAATAAAAAACGAAGTACTATCAAATTTGTTTTATGAGCGAATTGATGTTGTTGGAAATGGAGAAATTGTATTTAAAAACAAAAAATCAAACGATAAGGATAAAAATATGCTTATCGATATTGTCAAAAAATTAAATAACAGCTTAATTTATAGTACTTTAAAAGAGAAGAAGTCTGGAGATTTTAATATTACTGATGAAAAATCAAAAAAAGAAATTATTTTAAATGAAAACTCTAAATGTAATTGCACATCTTGTAAAATTAACAGATTCGAATTTAACCATAGCTTAAAAGAAGTTAATAGTTATGTTGTAAGTGAAACTTCTGAATTGGGAGAAGATTTACAAATTGCTTATATTAATTACAAATATGGCAACTATACTCATTCTTTCAAAATGTTAGAAGAAATTGCCTCGAAATCTTGGAGCATTGGCAAGTATATTACTTATTATATAGCAAAATATAATATGAAATCATTAAGAATGTTAATTAAACATTTTGATGAAGATTTATCAAAAACAAATAAAGAATTTATTGATTTAAAAATCGAAGAAATAGATGTAGACAAATTGATATTTCAAATCCCTTATAATAGCAATGAAGAATTCATGCTTCTTAAAATTATCCGAGATGATAAAATTTTAAATAAAGGAAAAATTGAACTAAATAATTTATATGATAAAGTTCTTAAAACCTATAATGGTTATAAAAATAGTATTTATTATAATGAAAGTGGTGTTTACCATTATTACAGTATATATATAGAACTTTACAAATTAATTAACTTCTATAATTTAAATTATATTGTAGGAGATGTTTTTGGGGATTTCAAAGAAACTATACAAAAAGGGCTTAATTCTTTAATTATTTGTCATTCAATAAGTAATGATTATCATGGAAGGCTACAATATTTGACTTCTGATTTTTTTAAATGGACTGTTACTTATCATGATTCTAAAAAACTACTTAATCAACTTGAATTTGTTAATAAAATTGATAGTTTAGAGTTCAAAGAAAATGACATTGATAAAATCATTGATTATTGTATAAATTATTTTAATTCATTCTATGATAAAAATTCAAAATATCTGCTAAATAACACATATAAAAATCAACTAATTCTAAATCAATTAAATAAAAATTCTTTTGAAAATAAAATGAGGAACATGTTTAACAACATGATGTTAATTCTCATGAGTATAGAAATACCTATTAAAAAGAAAAATAGTTTTATTGAAAGCATGATTAATTTTTTAGAATATGAAAAATTTATTTATGGAGATAGTATTAAATACTTTAGATGGTTTATTAGTAAAAATGGAAAGTTATTTACAAAGAATGATTGCGAAAGACTGTTAAAAATTGTATTAGATAAATATAGAAAACATGATGTTTATAAAACTTTAGATACAATTTCTTCCATTTCAAAAGAAAACGATTTTTATTTAATAGATAGTAAAGATTTTGCAATAAATATTTTGAGCAATTATGACTATTTTGATCCAAATAATGATGCTGTAATATCTCTTTGGATTATGTCTTCAGATGAAATAAAAGAATTTTTAAAGAGACAAATAATAATAAAGCTTAAAGCATCTTTTAATGTTAATTTATACATAGAAGCTTGCTTTGAAAACATAATTGATTATAATTTATTTTTTGAAAAATATATTAATCACATAAAAAAGAATTTAGACTCGAATAATAATCATACTGGATATAAAATAAAAAATGGGAAGCCAAAATTAGACAACTTCATCTTTTTTAATTTTATTGTTCTTCTATATACTCTTGATGTAAAGAGTAATGATAAAAGGCTTCTACCCTTAAAAGGAATGTCTGATTTTATGGATTTTTTCATTTTCAGAGAAAAATCTGATTTGTCAAAATTTAAAGTAGAATGGCTATTATTGATTGACAGGGATTTTGTATACAAAGAACTTTCAAAAATTAAAAAAATTAAAAAGCTAATTGAATTACAATTGAAACAAAATAATAATGACCAAATTGCAAAAATATTTTTTGATTTTTTTGCTTAAAAAATAATTTATGGATGACAATAAAGAAATATGCACAATCTCAATCCCGAATGGGATGTTTGACAATGATTATACATTCTATGAAAATGGGAAAGTAAAACATTATTTTGATAGGAATAATTTTAATTTCGACAATACTCATTGGATAAACGCAAAAGAAATTAAACAATCCGATAAAATTAGAATTTTAGAAAAATGTAATGATACCCTAAAAGACAAATTAAAGGACTTAATGGGGCTTTAAAACAACAATTTACTCAATTAAAATTTTCTTGAATTAAAAATAATCATTAAGAAAAAACATCAAAAATGAATGAAATTGAAAAAGCAATTGATAGTTTATTAGTAAAAACTAAATCAGAAATTTTTACAAGAATAGAAAAAGTTTCTTTTGAAGTGGATGTTGATGAAACAAATGCAAAATGTTATTGCTATTCACTAAAAAGCGATGGAAATGGGAATTTAAGGCTTCAAGATTTAATCGAGTTCATTTTTGAAAGAATTTTAGATTATGCTATTCCTAAAAAAGATATTGATGAAGCATATCAGTATTCAAGGGATACAAATTCATCTTCTAAAATTGTACGGTTACAAAATATTGCAAGAACATTATTTACTCATTTGAAAAAAACTGGAGAAGGAGGAGAAATTTTACTTTACATTTTAACTTTAGAAGTACTTAAAATACCTCAATTGATAAGTAAAATGTCACTTAAAACAAATGGTGAAATGCACTATCAAGGTTCTGATGGCATACACTTTAATTATGATAAACTCAATGGTAATTTAAATTTATATTGGGGAGAATCCAAGATGTATGCTCAATTATCAACTGCAATTAATAAGTGTTTTGAAAGTTTAAATGGATTTTTAAATGACCCTTATAGTTACAATTCAACACAAGAAAGAGATATAAGTCTATTCACAAAAAACATCCATGACAATATAAATGACCCAAAATTTGAAAAATTAATTGTTGAATATTTTGATAAAGACAATGAAAAATCTAACAACCTAGTTTACAAAGGTATTTGTTTTATTGGTTACGATTTAAAAAGTTATAAGGAACTTAATAAGAGTAAAACTTTAGATGATATTAAAAAAGAAATTGAAAAAGGATTGGAAAACAATCATAAATTATTATCAAACTCTATAAAAAAGCACAAACTTGAATCAAAAGAAATACATGTCTTTTTAATACCATTCCCATCAGTTAGTGAATTTAGAAAAGAATTTTTAAAAACTCTTAAATAATGATTGCAAGTAAATTATTTGAACTAAAAAGTTTCAAAAATCAATATGAAGCTTTAATTACTCTTTCTGTTTGTGAAACCATTCCAAGCTTAATTTGGGATGAATCAAAAGAATCATTATTAAAAAAAATTGATTGGAATAACATTTTAAGTATTGCTTCGATATTAAGTTATTCAGATGTGAATTCTCATTTGGATGCAGCATTAAGGATTTCTCAAACCTGTCTGAATCAAAAAAATACTACTGAAATTCAAAAAAACGCTTCTGCAATTATATTGTCAAATTTGACTAATAAGCCAACAATTGATTTAGCGATTAAAAGAGATTTGATTGCATTAGATTATAAATCTCACTTTCCTTTAAGTTTTAAATTACAATCTACAGAAATTGAAATTGAAAACTCAATAATAATTAAAAATGAAATTTTACATTTAAATAAATTTCAAAAACAAGTTCATGAAAATTTTGAAAATTTTCAAACAATAAGTATTTCTGCTCCAACATCAGCAGGTAAATCATTCATATTATGCAACATAATTATCGAAGAATTAATAAAAAAAATTCGAAACATTATTTATGTTGTTCCTACAAGAGCCTTAATTAGTCAAGTTGAAAAAGATATTAAGAATTTATTAGAGAAACATGATTTAAAAAATGTAAGTGTTTCAACTGTACCTCATTTTGAAGCTGAAGAAGGAAAATCAAATGTGTTTGTGTTTACTCAAGAAAGATTACATTGGTTTTTAAATGATAACCCTCTTGATATAGATTTAATTATTATTGATGAAGCTCATAAAATTGATGACGGGAATAGAGGCATTCTACTTCAACAAAAATTAGAAGAGACTATAAAACTGAACAAAAAGATAAAGGTTCTTTTTTCAAGTCCATTCACTTCAAATCCAGAATTATTATTAGAAAATGTAAAAAACAATAGCTTAAAGAAAGATGTCAATACACAATATGTTTCTGTTAATCAAAATTTAATATACGCATCACAATTTCCAAGAAAGCCAAATATATGGAATTTAACACTTTGTCTTGTTGATAGTAAAATACAATTGGGACATGTAAAATTAAAAGACAGACCCGATAATGATACTAAGAAAATAACTTTTATCAGTCATTCAATTTCAAATTTAGAAAGTGGAAATATTTTATACTCAAATGGTGCTGCTGGGTCTGAAGAAAAAGCATTGGTGCTTTTCGATTTACTTGATGAAGTAGAAGTCAGTGAAAATGTGATTGAACTTCAAAAACTCGTTAAAAAGACTATTCATAAAAATTATACTTTAGCAAAAGTTTTAAAAAAAGGAATTGCCTTTCATTATGGTAATATGCCACTTCTCATTAGACAAGAAATTGAAAAATTGTTCAATAGTGGTGAAATTAAATATCTCATTTGCACTTCAACTCTTCTTGAGGGTATAAATCTTCCTGCAAAATCAATCTTCATTTTAAAACCTAGAAGAGGTAAATCTAATCCTTTAAATCAAAATGATTTTTGGAATCTTGCAGGCAGGGCAGGACGATTAGGCAAGGAATTTAGCGGTAATATTATATGCATTAATCCAAATGAGTGGGAAATTCAGCCAAATCCAAATAAGTCAAAACAAAAAATTGAAAGAGCATTAGACAAAATTGAAAAAAATAGTGAAGAATTAATTAATTATATTCAAGAAGATAGTCCAAGAGAAATGGCAGAGCAAAGACAAGACCTTGAATTTGCATTTGGATATTATTACATTAAATTTTTAGAAAGTGAGTTACTTCCTGATAATGAATTTCATGAAACTCTTTTAAGTCAATTCAATATATTAAAAAAAAGGATAAAAATTCCTGATTCAATTATTAAAAGAAATCCAGGTATTTCTCCAATCGCACAACAAGAACTTTATGAATATTTAACAAATAATATTGAAAGAATTGATGATTTAATTCCACCCTATCCTGAAGATGAAGATGCAATAGAACAATATATTAGACTAATTGGTAGAATTGGAAAAACCATTTCTAAATACCCATATCAACTGAATCATTATCGTTCGATTTTATTGGTGAATTGGATGAGGGGGTATCCATTGTCACTTTTAATTTCAAATAGTAATAAATATTACTCAAAAAAAGAAGGCAATAAAAAAAGTTTAGCTGCTATTATAAGAAATGTGATGGATGATGTTGAGACTTTTGTAAGATTTAGATTTGCAAAAGACTCTGGATGTTATATTGATGTTTTAAGATACGTATTAGAAATAAATAACAAATCAGATTTAATTCCCAATATTCCACAATTAAATTTGTGGTTAGAATTTGGTGTTTCTAAGAAAACACACCTATCATTACTTTCTCTTGGATTAAGTAGGAACACTGTAATTGAGCTGAATAATTATATTACTAGTACTACATTATCAAAAACAGAATGTATAGATTGGCTAAATCAACAAGATTTAGGACAGTTAGATTTATCTCCAATTATTATTGAAGAAATTAAAAAAGTATTACGATGACATTAGATGATAAAATAAATTCTTATACAGCAATTCAATCTTTCCTAGAACATTTAGGTTACAAGAAAAATATAAATTATATTGAAAAGTTAAAATGCAAAATTAACATCCATAAAGAAAATCCTAATTATTATTTTGATGATAATTTAGAGCTTGAAAACAACGCATTCAATTTATATTTTATAATATATTATCCTTATTTGTCATCTTTTAATTTAACAACTAGAATAAATTCTAATAAATATTTATTTTTTTGGAATGACATTGAAAAAAAACTATCTGTTGAATATGAAAATATAATTATTAATTTTAAACAATAAACCCTGTCTAAGGACAGGGTTTATTTTAACTCAAAAACCAAGCATAGTTAGAATTACTATCACTTAGTGCATTTGAGATACCTTTTGCAAAAGAAAAGGCATTCACTCCTCTATCAAGGAAAGTATCAATGTAGGAGCTTTTATTTGCCCCTGTGAATAGGTTATACATGTTCCAAAGGTTAATTTCTCCATTACTTTCTCTACAAAAACTTTCATCATTGTAATAATCTTTAGCAATAGCAGAAATATGTCCGTCATTCATAAGCAATTCAGGTAAAAGTACTTTTTCATTTTTTGGTAAGTAATTATACAATCTACTTTTACCAATAATTTGAGCAAACTGCTTTTCAGTTAATTTATAATCAACTAAATCATTCATACTCTTTATTTGCTGGTGTATGTTGTATGATTGTACAATTTCCATGATTTTACCTGAAAGTTCCTGACTACTTGTAGCTTTAATTTCATCTTTAAATCCATCAGTAGAAACACAAAGATTACAACATACCATATTTTGAAAGCCAATAAAAAACTTAAACTTTTCAAAAGTCTTTTTGTTGTAAAGGTTTTCCAAATTGTAGCTTCTTACTCCGCCTATAGTTAAAGCTAATTCATTACCATTAATATTTTCAGTGATTGAAGGAATCCTAATAATAAAAGCCATTCTCTCATAGTACATTGTTCTTTGATGTTCCAACAATTCCTTTGCTGGCACATGTAGAGCATCAGGAGTTCTACCTCTAATTAAATGACTTGTCCTAATCTCAGGAGTATCAATCACTTCATTTGGGAATAATTTACTTATACCAGCAAAAGCAGAATCAATAAATTCTTGGTGAGATATGGTAATTTCGTTATCCTTTGTAAAAACAGGAATAATGCAGTCTTCTTTTAATTGAGAAAGGCTAACCTCTTCCGTGTTAGCCTCTATAAATGGAGAAGTCTTTTTATAAGTTGGTACTTCTCTGTGAAAACCAGCAGAAGGAATATTTATTTGCTTTGCTGGTATTTGTACTTCAGTTTCAAATGTGGTTAGTTCCATTTCCGTTAAGTGGTTTAATTGCGTTATTAATTAATTTTTGAAGTAAATCTCTTTTATCAATGAAATCTTTTTCAATGGTCTTAGCCAAATCAAGATTATTTTGATAGAGTTCTGTAAGTTCTTTCAAAGTATTGCATTCAATTACTTTTACTTTGAGTTCCTCTTTTGTCATGGTACTATTGCACCAATTCAAGATTTTCTTTCCTGTTTGAGTATTAATGATAAATTGTGGTTTGCCTTCAAATAGTAAAGTTCTATCCTTACTTGAAGTAGCAAAATGTTTACTGTCAATGTCAAACACAATGGTAAATTCGTAGCTAATCTCATCTCTTTGTATGGCTTTTAAACCTACCTTTTCAGGAACCATTTTACCATTCTTTTCAGATAAAACATAATCTTGTTTTACCCTCATAGTTGCTATGATATGAGAATTGCTATTAAGTATCTTATCCACAAAAGCCTTTTGTCTTGGTGTGATTTTATTCCAATTGGTAAAAGAGTTACCAGCAAGAGAAGAATGATAATCAAGTAGAAAATCCCAGCAATGTGAAATTGAATCTAAAATAATAACTTCCATACCTGCTTTTTCACAAACTTCAATTGCTTCAATATACCTCTCAGGTGAATGTGGATTATCCAATGTTAGTACATTGAACTTTCCTAAGTGAGCATATAAGTCAGCACTTCCATTTTCTGTATCAATAATGGCAACTTTATTAAGGTTCCCATTTGTCAATCCTTGTGCAATTAAAATTGCACTCATAGTTTTTCCTGAACCACTTGGTCCTTGTAAAGCCATCTTGATTTTAGCTTTACTTCTTTCTGATTTTCTTAATTGCATAATTGTAATTTGATTAAATAAAAAAACCTGCTATGCAGCAGGTTGTAAATTGTTTTGATTATAACTAACTAAACTCTCTTGAAGTAATTTTTCGTTTTCTTTATCAATAACATCATCTTCAAAATCTTTTAAATATGCTGTTGTGATTGCTACATTTTTATGTCCCATAGATTGAGATACTATATCAGTTGAAACACCAATTTGTTTCAAATTTGTAGCATAACTATGTCTTGCAACATAACTACTTAAAGGTTTATCAACTCCAACTATTTCTGCAATTTTCTTCAAATCACTATTAAACTTTTTAAGCTTTTTGTGTTTTCTATTTTGAATCTGAGTTGCAGTTAAATTATTACTTAATAATATTGGGAAAACATAATCTGTTGTTGATGGTCTATTTCTATAAAAATCTAAAATTTCTTTGACAGGTTTTAGTATGTTGATGTTAAACTTACCTTTGGTTTTTGACCTAATATAGGTTATTCTATCTCCTGAAACACTTGACCATTTTAACATCATAATATCAAAATAATTCATCCCTCTACAGTAATAAGAAAAGAGAAAAATTCTTTTAGCTTCTGCAAGATTTGGATATTTTGTTTCATCAAAATTCTCTATCAATCTTACCTCTTCTCTTGTTAATGCTTTTTTAATATTTCCAACTTTTAACTTAGATACTTTATAAACCTTAAAAGGATAATACTTTTCATCAATAACATTTTTCTTGATTGCTCTATTATATAGTGAACGTAATTCTCTCATTTTAAAAGCTACCCCTCCATCTGAATTATTGTTTTCTCTCAAATAAACTTCGTACTTCTCCAAAAAAGTTGGTGTAATCTCCTTAAACATCAAGTTGTTTTTTTTATGAAAATTAAATACGGATTTCTTTGTTTCACTTAATGCTTTTGCATTTCCAGCTTTTCCTGACTTATTCAAATCTGAAATTACTTCATTCCAAAATTCTAACACAGTAATTTTGTTTGGCTCAATACCTCTAAACTTTTCTTCAAATTGGTCAAGACTAAAATCAATCTCTTCTAATTCAAAGTCATTGATAATCTTCAATGCTTTCTCTCTCATCTTAGCTAACAACAAATTACTTTGTGTATGATTTGGAAATGTCTTCTTAAATTGAATATTAACTTCATCCCAGTCTGATAAATTACACTTAAATCCTAATGAAATAATCTTTGACTTTCTGTTGTTAGTTATTCTCAAGATAACTGGATAAAGTCCTTCATTTGTTGATTTATCTCTTAATAATATTTTTATACTTGCCATAATTTTATATTTTGAGTTGACAAATTCTAACAATAGGAAGTATGGAATTTGTCAATATTTTTATTTGCTTAATAATTGATTGAACTTTTCTGTTAATTGTATTCTCAATTGATTTTTTACTTTCTGAAGATTGTGCTTTTCCAAAAGAGCTAAATACCTCTTCTTATGATTGGACTTAACTTGTCTTTTATTTGCTTCATTTAGTTTATTCCAAAAAATGAAACTCGAATACATGTTTAACTTCTCATAATCTTTTTCAGAAATTAAATCCTCAGAGTAATCATCAACAATTAATAGCTCATTAAATCTCTTTAGTAAATAGTCAAATAAGTTTTCAAGTACTTCTTTATTTTTTAAATCATCTAAATTGTAAACCCCAAGTGGGTTAAATTCTTTTGAGCTTAAAAACTTAATTTCAAATCTTAAAATATTCTCATTACTAAGTTTATATTGTTTTGCTTTATCATAAATTTTTATCATATAATTGAAATGTTCAAAACTCATTAAGTAACCTTTTCCTTTAAACTTATTTATCATAGAATGTCTGTCAAAATTGTGCATTAATACACTTTTTGAAATTAATTCTTGAGCTGGAATAGGAACTCTTAAGTTAAATCCGAATTCAAGTTGTGTTAGTTTTTTATTCGTTATTTCAATAACATTATCTCTTAAGTAATCAATAACAGAACATAATTGAGAATAAGTAAAATCGTTATGATTGTGTTCTTTACCCTCAATCAACAAATTATTCAGTTTGTGAATTGAATTCTTTGCATATCCACTTTTCTCATTAACTACAACCTCAATATTTTCGAGATTAACTTTATAAGGATATAATACTTCTGCTGAATGATATTCTAAGACAGAAAACATCTTCTCAAAATTATTTGGGTCTTTGATAAAAGTCTCTAATTTGCTTTTATCATTATAGTGAACTCTTACAAAATCAATCATAATCTTGATTTTTGAGTTCGACCTAAATATGAATTTATTTCATCTTCTATTTCTTCAGTAGAAATTGACTTGCTATTCAAAACCCAATTATCAAGTTCTGACTTTTTGAAATAAATTTTTTTTCCACCAGGATTATAAAAAGGAATTTCCTTTTTGCTGGTCATTTTATACAACGCAGATTTTGATAAACATAAATAATCTGCACCCTCATCAAGAGTTAAAATTTCTTTACTTAAAGCATATTGTCTCTTTAATAATGCTTCAATTTCATTTAGTTTTTGGAATAAGTCCATAATCTTAAAAAATTATGGAAAAGCGCTTTTCCTGTTATTACTGAAGCAAAGTAAGCGCATAAAAAAACCCTTATTTCTACAGTGTAATAAGGGTGTAAGACAAAGTGTAAGGTAAAGTGTAAGACACTTATTCTAAATATTTTTCAGTAAGTTTATTTATTAATAAATCTATATCACTTTTCAATCTGGTGTTTTCAATATTCCCTCTTGATAATGCGGTATATAAATCTGATGATTTGATAAGCTTATTTTGTTTATTATAAAATTGTTGACTTTTTTCAATGGTAAGAGGATTCAAATTATCAAAAAACACTTCAATTGATTTTAAGTAGTAAGCAATAAAAGGATTTGATTTTGTAAACTTCAATTTCAAATCATTCTCACTTTCCTTATAAACCAAAATACTCAAAAAATCATCCTCTGATAATTCCTCTGAATCAAACATTTCAATTTCTTCTGACTTTGTATATAAATCAATAAAAAGTTCTATTCTTAAATTTCTTTTTGGTTTAAAATCAGATTTACTAACGTCATCGCCTTCAATAATAATTCTATATAATTTATGATTTATATTTAATGATTTGTATTTTGAGTACAATACTGATACAATATTATTTACTGAATGGCAAATTAATTCAAATTGATGTTGCTTTAAATCTTCTGCTTTTAAATAATAATTGAACAAAGTATCTAATTGTTGAATTAAATAATCCTTGAAATCAGTTTGTTGAGAATTATTATGCACTATTTCCAAACCAGCAGTAGAATAATAATCACTTACAACTTTACTATATTTTGGAAAATCCATTTGATAACTCATGTCTTTTTTCTGTACCCAAGATTCAAAAAATATTTTTTCATCCCTATGAAAAATATATCTGTAATCTTTGGTATGTATTGTTTTATAATCATATGATTGGCTTAATCTTTCAAACCCATCACTGTATAATAAATCATCCAAAAATTTAAAAGGAGTTAAATCAGAACCTAAATTAAAGTAAATAGACGTATTATGTTTAATTTCAACATTCTCTAATACATCGCCATAGTTTATCTTAATGTATTTAATGATATTTTCTAATTCAAAATTTACATCTTCTTGGTAATCTTTAATGCGGTCAATATTTGATTTGTAATTATTGAGTTTGCTTATTAAAGTACTAATGTAGTTTTCAATTTCAAGTTCATTTAAATTTGAAATTTCTTTAATAACATTATTAACTATCTTTTTTCTTATTTCTTGAAAAAATGAATGAATATAATCTTTTTCATTTGGGTATTCTTCAAAATTCTCTACGCCTAAAATTTCTTTTAAATAAACTTTATCGGAATAGTAATCTTGCTTGAGAATATTCAAGAAATCCTCAAAGTAAATTAAATGAAAAATATGAAGTGGATTATCTGTAAAATTGGATAACATACTTGCTTAATTAATACCGCAAAGTAATAATTAAAATTATATGTTTGACCTATGTTTGACCTATGTTTGACCTAAAAAAAATAAAGCCTCCCAATTGTCTTGGAAGGCTTTATTTTACTGGTGGTCCCACCTGGGCTCGAACCAGGGACCACCTGATTATGAGTCAGGTGCTCTAACCAACTGAGCTATAGGACCAGTTTTGAGGTTGCAATATTACTACTAATTTCTTTTTGTTGCAAGAAATTTTTAGTTTATTTCCTGACAAAGTTCAACTAAAACTCCATTTGTTGTTTTCGGATGCAGGAAAGCCACTAATTTATTATCTGCCCCTTTTTTAAGCTGTTCGTTTAAAACAACAAAACCCTCAGACTTTAACCTTTCTATTTCAGCAACAATATCCGTTACGTCAAAAGCTATATGATGAATTCCTTCTCCTTTTTTTTCAATAAACTTAGCAATAGGACTATCTTCTTTCGTCGCCTCAAGCAGTTCAATTTTATTAGGTCCATTCATAAAAAAAGAAGTCTTTACACCTTCGCTTTCTACCTCCTCTTCTTTATAGGGAGGCTGCCCGAAAAGTTTCTCAAATATTACATTAGATGCTTTTAAATCTTTAACAGCAATTCCAATATGTTCTATTTTATTCATTACTTACAACAAGATTATCAAGATTATTATGATTTACAACTAGCCCTGATAAAACAAATTACTAACCAGGGAAACAGATCACAAAAATAAAACAAAGTTTTGCTACTGAAAAAAAACTAAATTACTTTTTGTGTATTTTTGCATCATGGAAACAAATAGACAAAAAAAGATAGGTAGCCTATTACAGAATGATTTAGTAGACATTTTACAAGGTGAAGTGAGAAAAAACGGCATCCATAACCTTATTATTTCGGTTTCGAGAGTTAACGTAACTTCTGATTTATCTATTGCAAAAGTATTTTTAAGTGTTTTTCCTTCCGACAAAGGAGAAGAAATTTTAACTGCTGTAAAATCAAATAGCGCTTTAATCAAAAACGATTTGGCTCAACGTGTAAAAAATCAATTGAGAAAAGTACCTAATCTTATATTTTATATTGACGACAGTTTGGATTACATTGAGAAAATTGACAAAGCATTAACCGGAGAAGAAAATCCTGTTGAAAATCCGGATTTATTATACAAAAGAAAAAAATCATAATTTGAATTTTCCTCTCTACATAGCCAAGCGATACAGTATTTCTTTTAGCAAAAACTCAGCAATTAATTTTATAACTTTTATTGCTTCAATCGGAATTATCGCCAGCTCTATGGCTCTTTTTGTAGTTTTATCAGTCTTTAGCGGTTTACGCGATTTCAGTCTAAGCTTTACCAATGCCACAGATCCGGACTTACGCGTACAACCTTTGCAAGGCAAAACTCTAATTATTTCATCCGAAATAGAAAAGGAACTTCAGCAAAGTTCTCTTTTTTCCAGCTATAGCAAAACTATTGAAGAACGTGTTTTATTTTATTACAAAGAAAAAGAGCAAGTTGCTTACATAAAAGGTGTAGATCAAAATTTTGAAAAGGTCACCGATATTAAACAACATCTTTATGCCGGAAATTGGCTTGAAAACCAATCCAATGAAGTTGTTATCGGCTCTGAAATAAGTCGAAAATTAAATCTAGGTCTTTTTGATTTCAACAACGCCTTAGAAGTTTACACCCCAAAAGCCGGAAAAGGAGCTATCAACAATATCGAAGATGCATTCACAATAAAAAAACTAGCTCCAACAGGTATATTCAGCATCAATGAAGACATTGATAATAAATATGTATTTTCCGATCTCAGTTTAGCACAAAACCTATTACTTCTCAAACCGAATCAAGTTAGTTTTGTTGAAATTAAACTGAATGAGGGAATTGACGAAGACCAAGCCATTTCTGAATTAAATAGAATTTTCAAAAACCAAATTAAAATTAAAGACAGAACTCAATTAAATGATGCTCTGTATAAAATGCTTAATTCAGAAAACATAGTAGTATATCTTATTTTCACTCTCGTTATTATTATTGCACTGTTTAATTTGGTTGGTGCATTAATTATGATGATCATTGACAAGAAGAACAATTTAAAAACACTACTTTCTTTAGGTTCTTTAAAAACAGACTTAGCCCGAATATTTTTATACCAAGGCCTTTTAATCACATTTACAGGAGGAGCTCTCGGACTATTTCTAGGTATTATACTGGTTCTTCTACAGCAACAATTCAGTCTTATTATGATAACTCCCAGTTTAGCCTATCCGGTTATTTTTGAGATTCAAAATATAGCTATTGTTATAATCACCATTACAATCCTAGGCTATTTAGCTTCAATGATTGCAAGCAAAAGTGTTTCAAAGTTTTTACAATAACATAATTTATTAATTATTACCAAACAAAAAAAGGAGTTGTAAAATTTACAACTCCTTTTTTTCTGTTTTACACTTTATAATTAAGCTTCAAACGGAACTACAGTAACATAAGATTTATTATCTTTTTTCTTTTGAAACTGAACAATACCGTCAACTTTTGCGTGTAAAGTATGATCTTTCCCCATGTAAACATTTTCACCTGGGTTATGTTTAGAACCTCTTTGTCTAACGATGATGTTACCAGCAATAGCTGCTTGACCACCGTAAATTTTAACGCCTAAACGTTTCGATTCTGATTCTCTACCGTTCTTCGAACTACCGACACCTTTCTTGTGAGCCATGACGTTTTGATTTTAAAAGTTAATACTCAAATTAAACAGCTTTACCACCGTTTAATTCATCTTGTAATTTCTGTAATTCGTCCCACTTACCGTCAGCAGCCAATTGTGCTTGTTGAGCCCAAGTAGTAGGATCTAAATGTTGTACTTTAGCTTCAGCTGCATCTAAAATTTCTTTTACTTTATCAGCAGTAGTTTCAGCTAATTTAGCATAAGTATCAATACCAGCAGCCACTAATACTTCAGCAGCTTTAGGTCCAATACCTTCAATTTTCTTTAAATCATCACCTTTTTTAGAAGCTGCTTTTGCTTTTGGAGCTGCTGCTTTTTTAGGAGCACCAGAAGCTACAATACCTTCAATAATGATTTGTGTTAATGACTGTCTGTGACCGTTTTTCTTTTTGTAACCTTTTCTTCTTTTCTTTTTGAAAACGATTACTTTGTCACCTTTTACATGTTGTAAAACTTTGGCTTCAACAGAAGCACCTTCTATAGCTGGGGCGCCTAAAGTTACTGTACCATTGTCATCTAACAATAGAACTTTATCGAAAGAAACTTTATCTCCTTCAGTTCCTGCTAAACGATGTACAAAAACTTTTTGGTCTTTGCTTACTTTAAATTGTTGCCCTGCTATCTCTACGATTGCGTACATACAAATGAATTTTTTAGTTAAAATTTCAAGTGTGCAAATATACAACTAATTCTTTAATTTCCAACACTTAAAAACTTTACGCATTACTTTTTGTTAAAAAAGACAAAAAACAGGCTTCTATTGTAACAAAAAATCAGAAATTGCAACTTATTAAAAACGTTTTTTAATTAAATTATAATTTATGAAAAAATCTTTAATGGCTTTGAGTACTGCATTATTACTTGGAGGTGTTACCAATGCTCAAAAGGTAGCATTTGAAGAATATGATTTAGCCAATGGATTACACGTTGTGCTTCACCAAGACAATTCAGCACCTGTTGTGATTACGTCAGTGATGTATCATGTAGGCGCAAAAGACGAACAACCCGACAGAACAGGTTTTGCTCACTTCTTCGAGCATTTGTTATTTGAAGGCACAAAAAATATTGAACGCGGAGAATGGTTCAAAATTGTAACAGCGAATGGTGGTCAAAACAATGCTAACACTACCGATGACAGAACGTATTATTATGAAGTATTCCCTTCTAACAACTTAGAATTAGCAATCTGGATGGAATCAGAACGTTTAATGCATCCGGTAATCAACCAAATTGGTGTTGACACTCAAAATGAAGTTGTAAAAGAAGAAAAGAGACTTCGCGTTGACAACCAACCTTACGGAAACCTTATTAAAGCTGTAAAAGAAAA
The DNA here is from genome assembly GCA_003246205.1 of Flavobacterium haoranii. GTDB lineage: Bacteria > Bacteroidota > Bacteroidia > Flavobacteriales > Flavobacteriaceae > Flavobacterium > Flavobacterium haoranii_A. The sequence goes on from QKBC01000005.1 coordinate 102,371, forward strand.
TATGTTCAAAGTTCATCCTTACCGTTGGACAACCATCGGAGAAATGGAACATTTAGATGCAGCTACTTTGGAAGAATTTCAAGCATTCAACAAAAAATTCTACATTCCGAACAATGCCGTATTAGTAGTAGCAGGTCAATTTGATACTGCACAAGCAAAAGAATGGGTTAACAAATACTTTAGTAGTATTCCAAAAGGAACTGACGTAACTCGTAAACATTATGAAGAGGCTCCGATTACACAATCTTTCAAAGCTACTTGGGAAGACCCAAATATCCAAATCCCAATGTATGTTGCTTGTTATAGAACACCTTCTATGAAAACACGTGATGCCCGAGTTTTAGATATGATTTCTTCTTATCTTTCAGATGGAAAAAGTTCTAAATTATACAAAAAATTAGTAGACGACCAGAAGAAAGCATTACAAGTTGGCGCTTTTAACTATAGCCAAGAAGATTATGGCATGTACTTCATCTATAGTTTACCGATGGGACAAACTTCTGAAGAAGATTTAATGAAAGGAATTGACGAAGAAATCACTAAACTTCAAACAGAATTAATTTCTGAAAAAGATTATGAGAAACTTCAAAATAAATTTGAAAGTCAATATGTAAACAGCAATGCAAGTGTTGAGGGAATTGCAAACAATTTAGCTACCTATTATTTATTATATGGTGATATTAACCTAATCAATACAGAAATTGACATTTACCGTTCTATCACTAGAGAAGAAATCAAAGAAGTAGCCAACAAATACTTAAAACCAAACCAAAGAATGGTTTTAGATTATGTACCTGCTAGCGAAAAAACTCAAAACTAAGACGACAATGAAGAAATTAGTATATATTGCAACCTGCTTATTTTTAACAATAACAATGCAAGCACAAGACAGACCTATGCCGAAATCAGGTCCGGCTCCTACTATAAACATTAAGAATCCGGAAACTTTTACCTTAAAAAACGGTTTAAAAGTTTTAATTGTAGAAAACCATAAATTACCTAGAGTTTCTTATACACTAACTTTAGATAATTCTCCTTATGCTGAAGGGAATAAAAAAGGAATAACCGATTTATTAGGTTCAATGCTGGGAAGCGGAACTGAAAAAATTTCAAAAGATGCTTTCAACGAAGAGATCGACTTTTTAGGCGCTAACATTAACTTTTGGTCAGAAGGTGCTTCAGCAAACGGACTTTCTCGTTATTCTTCCAGAATTTTAGAATTAATGGCAGACGGAGCTCTAAACCCTGTGTTTACTCAAGAAGAATTCGACAAGCAAAAAGAAAAAATGATTGAAGGCTTAAAAGCTGACGAGAAAAGTGTTCCTGCTATTGCACGCCGTGTTGAAAACGTATTAACTTTTGGTAAAAACCACTATAAAGGAGAATTCGTTTCAGAAGAAACTTTAAAAAATGTTTCATTGGCTGACGTAAAATTAAACTATAACGAGTATTTCGTGCCAGGCAATGCTTATTTAGTAATTGTGGGGGATGTTGATTATAAAAAAACCAAAAAAGAAGTAGAAAAACTTTTTGGAAAATGGAGAAAGGCAACTGCTCCACAAATTGCTTATAATGACCCTAAAGATGTTCAATATAGTCAAATAAACTTTATTGATGCACCAAATGCTGTTCAATCTGAAATCTCATTGGTAAACTTGTCTAACTTAAAAATGACAGACAAAGATTACTTCGCTGTTTTAATGGCAAATCAAATTTTAGGTGGTGGTGGTGAAGGCCGTTTATTCTTAAACTTACGTGAAAAACACGGTTGGACTTATGGTTCTTATTCATCAATCGGTTCAGGAAAATACATCAACAAATTCAGATCAAGTGCTTCAGTACGTAACACCGTAACTGACAGTGCTGTTGTAGAAGTTTTTAACGAATTGAAAAAAATCAGAACAGAATTAGTTTCTGACGAAGAATTAAAAAATGCAAAAGCAAAATATATCGGCAACTTTGTAATGCAAATTGAAAAACCGGCAACCATTGCTCGTTATGCATTAAACAAAGAAACACAAAATCTACCGGATGATTTTTATGAAAAATACATGCAAAACATCAATGCCGTTACAGCACAAGATGTTTTAAATGCCGCTCAAAAATATTTCTTAGCAGACAATACAAGAGTAATTATCGTTGGGAAAGCAGCAGATGTTTTACCAGGTCTTGAAGATTTAAGCAAATCAGCTAAATTACCTATTTTCTATTTTGACAAATACGGTAATCCAACAGAAAAACCTGTTATCAAAAAACCTATTCCTGCCGGTGTAACTGCTAAATCTATAATTGAAAAACATATACAAGCAATCGGTGGTTTAGACGCTTTGAATAAAGTAAAAACAATTGCTACTTTTTCAAAAGCTACAATTCAAGGACAAACACTTGATATGACAACTAAATCTACCAAAGATAAATTCTCAGCCGAAATCAGCATGATGGGAATGGCTGTTTCAAAAACAGTTGTAACTCCTAAAATGGGTTATGTTATTAATCAAGGGCAAAAAATGGATCTTACCGGTGACGACTTAAAAGAACTTCAAGATGCTGCCGGAACATTTAAAGAATTGAAATTATTAGATAATCCGTCTATCACATTAAAAGGTATTGAAACCATTAAAGATGCAGACGCTTATGCTATTCAAAAAGGAGAAACAACATATTACTATGATGTAAAATCAGGTTTAAAAGTTGCTGAAGCCAAAGAAAAAGAGCAAATGGGACAAAAAATGACACAGTTTACATATTATGACAATTATGTTGATGTAAAAGGTATTAAATTCCCATATAACACTACTCTAAGCGTAGGAATGGATCTTGAATTCACAACTTCTGATGTAAAAATCAATGAAGGGGTTTCTGATTCAGATTTTGAATAAAATTATATCTATCAAATAAAAAAAGGGTTTCCAGTGGAAACCCTTTTTTTATTTTCTACTGGAAAAATAAACCCCTATTAAAACGACTAATGCTCCAAATATCTGCATCACATTCATACTTTCTCCCATAAAAACGGTACCTAAAAAAATAGCCACAACAGGAATAATATAAGTAACTGAAGACGCAAAAACCGGAGAAGAAATCTGAATCAATTTAAAGAATATCATATTCGATATTCCGGTACCAATCATTCCTAAGATCCCGATAAAGAATAATGAGGTTTGTACTTCCGGTTGATGCGCAATTGAAAAGAAATCTGAAAAATACAATACCAGTATAGCCGGTATCATCATAATAGAAAAATTCCCTACGCTAATGGTTAACGGATGTAAATCTGATAAATATTTTTTTATCAAATTCACATTGGTTCCATAGAATAATGATGCAATGACAATTAAAACAGCATACAAGTAGTTTTCAGTTGAGCCATGCCCATTCCCAAATAGCACCAATAAAACACATCCTAAAAACCCCAAACCAACTCCAAAAAACTGTCTTCTTTCCACTGGGATTTTAAAAAAGAGCAACCCGACTAAAAGCGTATTCAAAGGCGTTAATGAATTTAATATAGAACTTATAGAACCATCAATTTTTGACAATGCTGTTGCAAACAAAAAAACCGGCACAAATGTTCCGCACAAAGCTGTTAAAGCAATATATTTCCATTTGTAAGACGGAATCTTTTTTAAATGCTTAAAACCGATTATCAACAGAAATAATCCCGCAAAAATAATACGCAAAGAACCTAGTTGAATCGAATTAACTCCTTTTAAACCTAATTGCATTAAAATAAACGAGCTTCCCCAAACACAACCCAAGAAAGCTAATAAATACCACTTTAAATTATTTTTACCCATACTAAAATTTCAAAATTCAAAAATCCAACTTTATTTTCAATTACGGGTTTTAATTTCGTATTTTTGTTGATAATTTACATTAAACCTCAATTTGTTATGAAAAAATTAAAAGTTTTCTCCCTAATAATTCTTTCTGCTATAGCTTTAACAAGCTGTAAAAAAGAAACTGAAAAAACTGCCGAAATTAATACTACTGAGACAGCAGCTTTAGAAACAAAAAGTGATGCTCCGGCTAAAGTAGAAACTGCCAGCTTTACCATTGACGGCATGACTTGTGAAATAGGCTGTGCTAAAACAATTGAAAGCAAACTTTCCGATTTGGAAGGTGTAGAAGATGCTAAAGTAAACTTTGAAGAGAAAAAAGCTACTGTTATTTTTGACGCTAACAAACAGTCTGCTGAAAGTTTAAAAGCAACTGTTGAAGGTGTTGCCGGAGGTGATACTTACACAGTAAGTGATATACAAGTAACTCCGAAAGCATAATAAACAAGATTATTTATTAAAGAAAAAGCTGCTTACACTTTAAGCGGCTTTTTTTATTTCCATTCAACTGATTCCATTATTCTCCTAATATCATCTTTTACATAACTAGCTGCCGGTAAAATAGAATCGAAATTAGGTTTTGCATAAAAATACATGCTCCCCACCAAAAAGTTCTTCGTACTATCTGTTACATAAAACTGAGCATTGGTAGCAGCATTCCCTCCGACTTCTGAGAACATTCCATACACTTTCTTTTTCGAATTTATATAAGGCTGTGTACTGATTTCATCCGCTTTGATAGCATGTTCATAAGTCAACTTTTGAGCATCTCTGAGTAATTCTTCAATATTACCTTCCACTTTCTTATAGGTAACATACACGGTAGCCTTCATTTTAGGATAATGCAATTCAAAAGAGCAATTCTCATTTCCTTTTATTTTTGTCTCATTATTGATATCAAAAGTAAAAGGACAAGTTCCCTCCAATTTTCCATAAGTCGGATTAGAATATTCTAATCTCAATTGTCCTTGTGGTTTTGGCAATGTTTCATCACCACAGGATTGTAAGCTTAAAAAAAGTAGAGCTGCTATAATTTTTCTCATGATAATCTTTTTGTACATTACAATAACGTAACTTTAATCTGTTTTATTCTTCGTTTGTCCAAACTTTCAATGGTAAACATATAAGATTCAAAAGGGATTTTTTGACCTTTTTTAGGGAAGTTTCCTGATATTTCCAAGATAAACCCAGCTAATGTTTCAGCTTCTCCTTTTGCTTGTTCAAACACTCCTTCGTCTACTTCTACAATTCTAAAAAAGTCTTTCAATCCTATTTTTCCATCAAATACATAATTTTTATCATCTATTTGAGAATATACTAAATTTTCATCATCAAATTCATCACTGATATCCCCTACAATCTCTTCCAGAATATCTTCCAGAGAAATTAAGCCCGAAGTCCCTCCATATTCATCTACCACAATAGCTAAATGGTTTTTCATTCCTTGGAACTCTTTTAAAAGATTATCCAGTTTCTTATTTTCAGGAATAAAAAACGGTTCCCGAATTAAGTTTTGCCAATTAAAATCTTTCTTTTCGTCTATATACGGAATCAAGTCTTTTATAAACAAGACTCCTTCAATCTGGTCGATACTTTCCCTATATACCGGGATACGTGAATATCCTTTATCAATGATTTTTGGCAACACTTCATCAAAAGTTGCTTCAATATCCAGAGCAAAAATATCAATACGAGGACTCATTACCTGGCGAACTTCTGTATTCCCGAAAGAGACAATTCCTTCAAGCAACTTTTGTTCTTCTTTTGTTGTTTCCTCCTGATTGGTCAGTTCCAATGCCTGTGAAAGTTGGTCTACCGAGAAGTTAGTTTTTTGTACACTGAATTTCTTTTCTATATACAGTGTGATATTTCGCATCGGAATAGTTATAGGCGCCAAAACTTTGAACAACAGTGAAATTGGTATCAGAACTACTTTAGCAAATGTTACATTATTTCTGTTGGCATAAATTTTCGGCAATACTTCGCCGAAAAGTAAAATCAAAAAAGTGACTACCACAACTTCTAAAACAAAGCGAATCAAGGCTGAATGGACACTTCCGAAAAGCCTTTCGCTAAAAGAAGAAAAAATAATAACAACCCCGATATTAATAAAATTATTAGCCACTAAAATTGTAGCCAACAATTGTTTGGGTCTGTTCAATAATTTTGAAATCAGGTTTCCTTTATTTGAATCTTCATGTTCTAAATCGTCGATATCTTTTTGTGAAAGTGAAAAAAGAGCTACTTCAGAACCTGAAATAAAAGCTGAGCAGATAAGCAGGACAAAAACGGCTAACATTCCGGTTAGCATTTCAAAATCAATAGTAGAAAAAAAACTGGAAGGGTCCGAGTCCAAATTAGTACGTATTAGTTAAACATTAAAAAGGTAAATCGTCATTACCTAAATTTTCGTCGTCAAAATTACTATTTTTTGGAGATTCTGCTTCATTAGGCCTTAAGTTTTGCCTGTTATTAGCATCAGGATCTTTCTTAGTGGTTAAAAAAGTAAACTCTGTAACCTGAATCTCTGTGGTATATTTAGTATTGCCATCTTCAGCTTGCCATTGTCTTGACTTAATACGACCTTCTATGTAAATCTTATCTCCTTTAGAAAGATATTTTTCACATATTTCGGCAGCTTTATTACGCACTACAATATTATGCCATTCTGTAGATGTAATTTTTTCTCCCGTAGTTTTATTGATATAAACTTCGTTTGTTGCCAATGGAAATCTACCAATGCAATTTCCTCCGTCAAAATAATGCATCTTTACTTCGTCTCCTAAATGTCCTATCAAAAGTACTTTATTAACTGTTCCGTTCATGGCGTGTATAGCTTAGTATAAATATCAAATATAGTATTTTTTAGAATACCGTAATAAGGTTTGCCGTAATAAAATTATGTAACACTATAGGAAATGGCAATTTTAAAAGCTCATCCAATCCGATCGCATTTTCAGCTTTTACATTTAACTGTACCTGAAAAAAACGAATATTCAAATGCTGATGCGATAATTTATGAACTACCGAAGCCTCTTCATAAAATTCTAAAGTTGATCCCTTATATCTTTCCTCTATTTTATTTTTTACTTCTGCTATCGGAATTTCTGTTTCTGTTTCCAACAGCGGAAATTGGTATAAATTATGCCAGATCCCTTTAGAAGTTCTCTTTTCTAACAGAAAGTTTTCATTTTTATCTATTACTACTAAATAATTAAAGTATCGATCCTTTATTTTTATTTTCTTAGATTTTACAGGCAACTCATCTACTCTTTTCTTTTGTAAAGCAAAGCAACTTTCATTTAACGGACATACTGTACAATCCGGATTTTTAGGCACACATTGTATCGCTCCAAATTCCATAACTGCCTGATTAAACACCGCTCCTTTCCCTTCGGGCAACAAATCGTCAGCCAATTCCTGAAACTCCTTTTTAGTCTTAGGTTGTGCAATATCTGATTCTATTCCAAAATAACGAGCCAATACCCGGAATACATTTCCGTCTACAACTGCTACATCTTCATTAAATGAAATAGAAGCAATAGCTGCGGCCGTATATTCCCCCACTCCTTTTAATTGTAATAACGTTTTATAAGTATCAGGAAAATTACCTTTGAGTTCTTGACTAATATACTTGGCCGTTGCATGAAGATTGCGAGCTCTGGAATAATAACCTAATCCCTGCCAAAGCTTCAACACCTGCTCTTCACTTGCATCTGCTAAATTATGAACCGTTGGAAAAGTCTCTACAAAAGCTAAGTAATAAGGTAAACCTTGTGCTACTCTTGTTTGTTGCAACATGATTTCAGAGAGCCAAATATGATACGGATTTTGAGTTTTCCGCCAAGGCAAATCACGCTTGTTTTGTAAATACCAATTAATTAAACAGTTAGAAAAATTCATTTTTTACAATTGAAAAACAAAATTAAAACTTTAACAATTAAAATTTAATCAATTAAGATTGATTTATTGTTTTTTTAATTTGTATATTTGCACACTCTAAAAATGAACACAAAATATTAATACGAAAGAAAATGACGAAAGCAGATATCGTAGCGAAAATTTCTGAAAAACTAGGTCTTGAAAAAGCAGATGTTCAAGCAACAGTAGAGTCTTTCATGGAAGAAGTGAAAAACTCATTAGAAACTGGAGACAATGTTTACTTAAGAGGTTTTGGAAGCTTCATCATCAAAACAAGAGCTGAAAAAACAGGTAGAAACATTTCTAAAAACACTACAATTAAAATTCCTGCACACAACATTCCTGCATTTAAACCAGCTAAAGTATTTGTTGAAGGTGTAAAGACAAAAACTGAAGTAACCGTATAATTATTTATTAATCTAAACCAACAAAGTTATGCCAAGTGGTAAAAAGAGAAAAAGACATAAGGTAGCAACTCACAAGCGTAAAAAAAGAGCGAGAGCTAACCGTCACAAAAAGAAAAAGTAGTATAATACTACTTTTCTTTTTTTAAAAGTTCTTTGAAATGAATCGATTAACTATCGGTTCTCGGGTAAAATACCTGTAAAAAAATGTTTAATCCATCTGTACGAGTAGAATTCAGAATTTAGAATTTCCTAACTTCTAACTTTATTAGTATGGATAAAAATGTACTGCATGAACAAAGAATTAATTATTCGTTCCAGTTCTGGTGCCGTAGATTTTGCCTTATTAAAAGATGGAAAACTAATAGAATTACATAAAGAAGAAGAAAAAGGAACTAATTTTCAGGTTGGCGATATTTTTATTGCTAAAATAAGAAAACCTGTTCCCGGCTTAAATGCTGCTTTTGTTAATGTAGGCTACGAAAAAGATGCCTTTTTACATTATCATGATTTAGGCCCCAATTTAACTTCTTTAATGAAATTCATTAAACTTGTAAGCGCAGGTAAAACAAAAGACTATTCACTCAAAAATTTTCCTTTTGAACCTGAAATTGATAAAAATGGCGCCATTGCAGATGTGCTAAGTGCCAATCAATCAGTTTTAGTACAAATTGTAAAAGAACCTATTTCGACTAAAGGTCCCAGAATTAGTTCTGAAATTTCTTTAGCCGGAAGATATGTCGTTTTAGTTCCTTTTTCAGATCGTGTTTCGGTTTCACAAAAAATCGTTTCCAAAGAAGAAAAAGAGCGTTTAAAACGATTGGTTCAATCCATTAAACCAAAAGGATTCGGCGTAATTGTCCGTACGGTAGCCGAAGGCAAAAAAGTAGCTGAACTTGATCGTGATTTGCAAAATCTTATGGATCGTTGGTCTGCTATGTGCAAAAGATTGCAAACGGCTCATCACCCGTCAAAAGTATTAGGTGAACTCAACAAAGCATCTTCCATTTTAAGAGATGTTTTTAATGATACTTTCACCGGAATCCATGTTGACGATGAAGAATTGTATTTACAAACGAAGGACTATTTGCAAGAGATAGCTCCGGATAAAGTGTCTATCGTAAAACACTATCAGTCAAAAGAATTACCGCTTTTTGAGAAATATCATATAGAGCGACAGATTAAAACGTCTTTTGGTCGTACTGTTTCCATGAGCAAAGGAGCATACCTCATTATTGAACATACCGAAGCTTTACACGTTATTGATGTAAATAGCGGCAACCGTTCTAACAAAGCTCAAAGCCAGGAAGAAACAGCATTAGAAGTAAATTTAATTGCAGCAGCTGAAATTGCACGCCAATTAAGACTTCGAGACATGGGCGGAATTATTGTTGTTGATTTTATTGATATGCAAAATGCTGATAATAGAAAGAAACTATATGACTTCTTAAAAGAAGAAATGAGTGACGATAAGGCCAAACACAAAATCTTGCCTCCTAGTAAATTTGGTTTAATACAAATTACTAGACAAAGAGTCAGACCGGAAGTTCACATTAAAACAAGAGAAGAAGACCCGAACGAAAACGGGGAAATTGAAGCTCCGATTTTATTGATTGACAAAATAGAGGCTGACCTAGAAAGAATTAGTAAAGACCACAAAAAGATTGTTTTGAACTCACATCCATTTGTGGCAGCATACCTTACAAAAGGTTTTCCATCCGTTCGTTCAAAATGGTATTTTGAACACAAACGTTGGGTGAAAGTTATACCTCGTGACGCTTACACGTATTTAGAATATCATTTCTTTGACAAAGAAGGAAATGAAATTAAATAACTTAAAATCCGTTATTCTTCATTGAGTAACGGATTTTTTTATTGAACACATTCTAACACTCATTCATATAAAATCTTTATTTTTAAAATCTAAAAAAAAACTTAATCAGTACTACAAATGCTTTTCGATTCCATTGACTTTGCTTTCTTTTTGCCTATAGTTTTTGTTTTGTACTGGTTTGTTTTTGCTAAAAACATAAAGCTTCAAAATTTTTTAATTGTCGTTGCTAGTTATATTTTCTATGGTTGGTGGGATTGGCATTTCTTATTTCTTATTTTTTTTAGTACAGGAATTGACTATAACATTGGCTTACTACTAGAAAAAGAAAATAGAGAATCTAAACGAAAAATATTTCTTTGGATCAGCATTTTGACGAATCTGGGAATGTTGGCTTTTTTTAAATATTTCAATTTCTTCATCGAAAACTTTATTACGGTCTTTTCTCTGTTTGGTTATCCTTTAAAAGCCAATTCTCTAAACATTATTTTACCTGTCGGAATTAGTTTTTATACTTTCCAAACATTAAGTTATACCATAGATATCTACCGTAAAAGGCTAAAACCAACTCACGATTTTATAGCTTTTTCAGCATTTGTTAGCTTTTTCCCCCAGCTTGTTGCAGGACCTATTGAACGAGCAACACATTTATTGCCTCAATTTTATCAAAAACGAAAATTCAACTACGAAAAAGCTATTACTGGTTGTCGTCAAATTTTATGGGGTTTATTTAAGAAAGTAGTAATTGCTGATAGTTGTGCCGACTATGCTAATCAAATTTTTGAAAATCCGGCAGCCTTTAACGGAAGTACCCTATTCTTAGGAGCCTTGTTTTTTACATTTCAAATTTATGGTGACTTTTCAGGATATTCAGATATTGCCATTGGAACTTCTCGTCTTTTTGGCTTTGATCTGATGCAAAATTTCAACTTTCCTTATTTTTCGAGAAACATTGCAGAGTTTTGGCGCAGATGGCATATTTCTTTGTCTACTTGGTTCAGAGATTATCTTTATATTCCCCTTGGCGGAAGCCGCGGAAATACGGTTAATAAGATAAGAAATACTTTTATCATTTTTGTCGTAAGCGGATTTTGGCACGGAGCCAATTGGACATTTATTGTTTGGGGATGTTTACATGCTTTATTCTTTTTACCGCTGTTGCTCTCCAAAACAAACAGAACTTACCTAAACACTGTTGCCGAGAATTCATTTTTTCCCAGTTTAAAAGAATGTGTCCAAATGTTATTTACATTTGGAATTGTTGTTCTTACATGGATTTTCTTCCGTGCAAAAGACATCCATCAAGCTTTAACTTACCTAAATGGTATATTTTCTCGTTCCTTTTTCCAGATACCTTTTTTCGACAAAAAAAGAGAATCTTTAGTTATAGCTATTTTTCTTTTTTTGTTTATTTTAATAGAATGGATAGGTAGAAAGGAAACTTTTGCCTTGGAGAAAACAGGTTTGAAATGGAATCGATTGATTCGTTGGGCGTTTTATCTTTTACTTGGAACCATTATTCTGCTTTTTAGTGGTTCTAAACAAGAATTTATCTATTTTCAATTTTAATTCGCATGAAAAAATTCATTCTGAAAATATTATTTTTTGTCTGTTTGTTACTTTTTGCTTTCTTCCTTTGTATTTCCTTTGCCGATGGTACAACAGATGCTTCTTATTTAAAATTTACCAATCCAAAGCAAGACAGCTTCATTTTAGGAACTTCCAGAGCAGCACAAGGTTTACAACCTAAAGTTTTTGACAGCATTTTGAATACATCCCTTTATAATTTTGCTTTTACCATTGAACAGAGTCCTTATGGACCAACATATTTACACAGTATTCAAAAAAAACTAGCCCCTAACACTAAAAACGGAATTTTTATCCTTTCAGTTGATCCTTGGAGTATTGCTTCAAAAACTAAAAATCCTAATGACAGTATCCATTTTAGAGAACTTACTCTTTGTTTGGGTAATACCCAAAATATAAATCAAAATCCCAACTATGAATATTTATTAAAAAATCTTCAAGGCCAATTTTACACTATTTTCACTAATAAAGTTTTCTATAAAGTCCTAGGAAAGGATAAACCTAAAGCTTTTTTACATGAAGATGGCTGGCTCGAACTTTTTGTTCCAATGGATTCTGTTGAACTTAACAAACGTGTAACTCATCATATTGAAAATTATAAAAACAATATTTTACCGCAATTTCAATTTTCAAACTTGAGATTAAACTATTTAAAAGAAACAATTCAATTTTTAAAAAAACACGGAAAAGTATATTTAGTAAGAGTCCCTGTCCATCCGAAAATGATGGAATTGGATCAAAAATTAATTCCAGATTTTAATGCTAAGATGAATTCTTTAGTCCCTTTAGCTGATGCTTATCTCGACTTAACTCCAATTAATGCCAATTGTACTTTTATTGACGGAAATCATTTATATAAAACATCAGGGGGAAAAATTTCAAAAAGCATAGCAGAATGGATAAAACTGCAAAATACACATTGATTATCGGCTTCTTTCAACACTAATCCTCTGCTTAATTTCATTTCCATCTTCATCCACAACCGTAATCAAATGCTGCCCATTTGCAGTTATTAATGATTGTTCATGGAATGTCTTAGTTGTCCCTAAAAATTGGTCATCAACGTACCAAAAAAGTTCAGCTTCCGGATTAGAATGTGCAACTTTTAAAATCACAGGTTGTTCTATTCCGTTAAAATCTTTCGTCAAGATAATTTTGGTAAACTCATTAGGATAAATAAATGCCATTCTCGGTTTTGCATTGGCATCTTTGCAATCTTCCCGCAATGGTGGCACCGGAACATAATCTACATGTTTGCTTTTATAATACCATTCCATAACCGGAGGTAAAATAAACCATGATTTGGAAACCATAGTATCGATACTTTCGCAACTGCTGTTTACGGTAAATTGAAGGTTTTTATCCAAATGAATGATTTTATGATACGGGCATGTCTCTGTTTTTTTAGACGTTTTAGAAATCCATTGCTCAACAGTCGGACAATTTTCTTGTGCCAAATACCCTGATTGTTCACAAACCTTTACTTTTTCCATATCGTTATACGGTTGGGCAAACCATTTCCCTTTTGGCAACGTTCTAAAAACATCAAACAAAATGGGTGCTGCACTTTCCACACCAGTCAATAACGGACGACCTTCCCCTGTAGCATTTCCTACCCAAACACCCACAACATAATCGGGATTTACGCCAATAGCCCAAGCATCTCTTCCTCCAAAACTAGTTCCTGTTTTCCAAGCAATTTCCAACGACGAATCATAAAAACGCCAGGCCTCGTCACCTTCCGGTCGATTGACTTCTTTCATGGCATTAAATGTTTGCCAAATAGCACCAGCTCCATAAATATTTTTCTCGTTTTTTTCTATTCCAAAATCAATCGGTTCATTTGTGATGTATTGAAGCGAAGCCATTTCATTATTCCTGTACAAATCTTCTGTTGTCGTAAAATGATTCAAAGTAGAAGCCATATACGCATAAGCACTGCATAAATCCCACAAACTAGATTCTGCGCCACCTAAAATCAACGACAAACCATAATGTGACGGATGACGATTAATATGATGCTGTTTTAATTTTTGAAGCTTTTCATACAATCGGTTTACAGAATACTCTTTCAGCATCAAAACAGCAGGAATATTCAAAGAGCGCGCCAATGCTCTACTGGCAGGAACAGCGCCATCGAACGTATAGTTATAATTCTGCGGCGAATAACCACTAATTTGTGTTGGAATATCAGGAACCAAAGTATTCGGAAGTAATTCGCCTTCATCGAGCATGGCAGCATATAAAAAGGGTTTCAAAATACTACCCGTACTTCTTGGTGCTTGAATCACATCGACATCTTTTTGATGCTCTTTATCTGTTGGTGTATTTCCAACATACGAAAGCACTTTTCTTGATTTCACATCAACCACTAAAACCGCCATATTGTACACTTTATTCTGGCGAAATGTATTATGATATTGCGCTACAATTCCATTTACTCGCTCTTGCAACGTATAATCAATAGTCGTGGTTATTTTCTGTCCTTGTTTTTCTGTATTGATTTTTTCCGTTAAATGAGAAGCAATTTTAGGAATCGCATACGGCTTTTGCGGAAGCAATTCTAACAAAGCTAAATCGTAGGTTTCTTTATCAATTGTCTTTTGTTGCCAAAGTTTCTTCAGTAACCGATTGCGTTTTTGCAGTAATATTTCCTGATTTTTTCCGGGATAAATCAATCGTGGCGCATTGGGTAAAACAGCCAAAGTAGCAGCTTCTGCCCATGATAATTGATGCGGTTGTAAACCAAAATAACGCCAAGAAGCCATTTCTAATCCTACTACATTTCCACCAAATGGTGCATGCGAAGCATATAAATTCAAAATATCATCTTTGGCATAGCGAAACTCTAAACGAGTTGCCAAAATGACTTCCAAAAGTTTTTCAAAATAGCTTCTTTCAGCATTTTTTCGATGCAAACGAATGACTTGTTGGGTTAACGTACTTCCACCGCGAACTACTTTTCCAGCCGCTCTGTTTTGTTGGAAAGCATGAAGCATTGCCACTGGATTAAACCCAAAATGTTTGTAAAAATATTGGTCTTCAAAAGCAACAATACACTTTTGAAATTTATACGGAACACTATCACTTTCCGGAAAACGCCATTGGCCATCTTTTGCAATTTTGGCTCCCAAAAACTGTCCGGTATTACTTTCTAGGACTGTAGCATACGAATCATTGAATAAATTTCGTGGCAACGAAAAATAATAAACTACCACAAGAAAAATTCCTATGGTAGTTTTAATTTTGTTTCGTTTGAAATACGCAAAAACTTTATTTTGCATCAGCTGATTTTATTCCTTAACAATAGCAATCCATTGTCCTTTGTTTCTAAAAATATAATTATCATCATACATGGCTTCACATTGAATGCCAGGCAAATAATAGCTTCCCAAATACGATGCATTCAACAACACGGTAAATGTTTTACTTTCTCCGCGATTCAGACCAAAATAAAATTGTGTTCTATCATCACGAATATCGATATAATCCGCTTTGTTTTCGGCAAAACTTCCAAAATCGGTAAAACGTGAATTCACAATTTCAAATCCGGAAGGGAAAATTTGGGTCAAGGCTACATTTTGAATAGGTTCCGTTGCATTATTTCTCACAGTTACCTGCGCTACAATTTCGGTTCCTTGTTTCACATTCGATAAACTTACCGCAGCTCCATTTCGTGTTTTATAAGAAACTTGCGCCGATAAATTTTTCATCATTTCGCGCTCTTGTCCCATCGGCAACACACCCGAATTTAGTACACGAACATATAAAGTAGCGTTTCCTGTGTTTTTCAGATTTACGTTATAATTACCTTGATTCACCACTAATTCTTTTTCCAATACCGATTTTGTTGTGGTCAATTTTTCAGATTTTCCGTTGAAAGTCAGATTACAATTAACACCTTTACTTCCGTTTTTAATTGCAAATTTTGACATCGCATACAACGAATAGGCAGTTGTTTGTGTACTCATATAATATTCTCCCGACAAACGTTTTGCTAATGTATTCGCCGTTTGGAACGCTTTTGTTTTATCATCTAACAACAAGTAGGTTTCCAATAACATGGCTCTATTTCTGTCTTCTGAACCGTAATAGTAATAATAGTAACGATTTTCATCATTCACAGTATTCCAATTTACCGAAGTCATAATTTTTTGTGCCGTTGCTTTTTGGCCAGCTAAAGCATAGGCTGCTGCCAGACGCAACTTAGAATCAGTTGATATACCAACTGTTTCTCGCAATCGGTTCATAGAAGCCATATCGGCTTGTCCGGCTACAGCTAAAGTGTACAAACGATATGCCTGAGCAAAATCATTATGAAAATCGGAATTATAACGCCACTGTTTGGCTTGCTTCTGCTGGAACGAAATCCATTTTTGCTTGAAGCCAATTGGTAAAACATACCCTTTTTTCTCTGCTTCCATCATAAACTGACCGGCATAAGAAGTTCCCCAATCGTCGGCGGTGCTGTTACCTTGCCAATACGATAATCCGCCACTTGCCAACTGAAAACGGCCTAAACGCTGAATTCCTTCATTGATATTTTGCTGGATTTTTTGTTTTTGGCTGTCATTTATCGCTACTACATCAGTTAAATACAATTGCGGAAAAACACTTGACGTAGTTTGTTCTACACAACCGTGCGGATATTGAATTAAATATTGTAATCTTCGTCCAAAATCAATAGTTGGAAAAGAAGAAACTTCAACTCCTGCTTTATTCGTTCCCGCAACACCAAATGTAGTCCAATTGATATCTTTACTTTCATTTGGTCCCAAAACAACATCCACAAAATCATTCGTCATCGGATTCGGATTTTCTACATCCAACTCTACTTCATACGTTGCTTTTTGATTACCTGATGTTGCGATGACTTCCAATTTGGCAATGCCAATTTTATCTGCGGCTTCTAAATCAAAATACACCATTTTTTCATCTGGCGAAGCAAACGAAATACTTTGCTGAGAAGCTCCTTGCACTTTTAAGAAGCTATTGGTTTTGATTTGAACCGAAACATTTTTCACTTGATTTTCCATAGCAAAAACCGTGATGGGCAACGTAATTTTCTCTGATGGAGAAATTTTTCTCGGCATGGAAGCCAATACCATCAACGGATTTTTAACCGGAGCTGTCTTTTCTGTGCTTCCGTAAGCGTTCGTATTCGCATTTCCGGCTACTACCATCGCTCTAACCGAACCTACATAATTAGGCATCGTAAAACGATGTGCTGCTTTTTGTCCTTTTTCTAATTTATAAGGTCCTTTATAAATAATAACCGGTTTGAAACGGTTGGCTTTTTTAGCTTTTCCTCCTCCTAAATCTTCATCTCCACCAATACTGAATATCTGATTGATCTTTCCGCCATACGCCCCAATAACATCATCATAAATATCCCAAGTACGAACGCCAAGTGCTTGTTTCGCATAAAATTTATCCCACGCATTCGGTGTTTTAAATCGGGTTAAATCCAACAAACCTTCATCAACAATAGCAATCGTATACGTCATTTCTTTGCCTGATTGTTCGCTCACTTTAATTGTAGCTTCTTTTTCAGGACGCAACACTTCAGCCATTTCAATTTGAGGTTTTAGAACGGTATTTTTATCGATAACTTCAATCGGTAAGATTCCATACATTCTAATCGGAGCATCGTTCAACGTAGACGCGTGCGGTTTGAGCAACGAAATGTTGGCATACACATTTGGCGCCATTTCCGGAGTTATTTCTACCTCAACTTTAGTTTCGCCTTTAGTGGTGTTTGCCCAAAGTGTTTGCACTACTTTTGAACCGTTTTCGAAAGACAACAAAGCACGTCCGCCTTCGCTGGAAGGAAATGAAATAATCGCTTTTTCGCCTACCTGATATTTTTCTTTATCGGAAGTAAAAACCAACATATTTGCTGTTTCTCCAGTTCCTGATTTTGATTTTCCAGACCAAATTGGCCAATCGATAATTTGAGTTGTACTAGTTGCATGACCGCCGTTTTCATCCACCACACGAATTAAGTAACGTCCCCAATCATTTTCCGGAACTTCAAACTGAAATGACGCTTTTCCTTTTGCATCGGTATTTAACACGAAATTTTGATACGCAGTTGTACTATAATCCGAATTGTATTTCGCTAAATCATCATTTGACGAATTCCACCACCAACGCCAATCTACTTTATACACTCGAACCTCTAAATTTTTAACTGCTTTCGGTTTGCCATTTTCAGAAAGTGTTACTACTTCAAAACGATTCACTTTTCCAGTTTCTAGCATGCCATATTTATTGGTTTCCGGACTTTTTAACCCTACATACGTTTCATAAGGAGAAAAATGAGCTGTAACTACATCCGTACTAAAATCACCACCATTTTCATAGGCTTTGGTTTGGAAAACTACTTTTAATTTCCCTGGCGATTGACGGTTTACTTTAGGCTGCAACGTAATATTAGCGAAACCTGTTTCATCTACTTTACCTGAATACACATTGACTTCTTCTGTATAAAAATTGCGAACTTCATCATCAAAATCGTAGGCTGCATATCCTTTAAAAGTAGTATTCTCTTTCATGAATTTTGCCTGCATTTCTACTTTCAGATTCTTAGCCGGAGCACCGTGCAGCCAATTGACCTGAACCGTTCCTTTATTAGGTTGGTTCCCCGAAATTTGTGCATCGTTAAAACTATTCTTGATTTTTAAACGATTCGGTTTAATTGTCTCAATTTTAATAGATTTGTAGAAATTAGCTCCGCCCACACTAACTTTAGCTTCCCAATTTCCGGTTAAATCAGTAGATTTAGTAGCCACATTAAATAAATAATGATTACTCTCTTTATATTTTTGAACCGCTTGATAAGTTAACTTTCCTTTTGGATCGGATAAACGGAATTTAATCGGATGCTTTCCGGCTAATTTACTTTCGTTATCATTCAACATAAATGCAATATGCAGTGTGTCGCCCGGGCGCCAAACACCTCGTTCGCCATAAATATAGCCTTTCAATCCTTTTTGCAAGGTTTCTCCGCTCACATCAAAATTACTCACTGAAAGCGATTGCCCTTCATCTAAACGAACATAGGTAGTATTGTTGTTTTGTGTAACTACAGCAAAAAAAGCATATTTTTCTAAATCGATAGTTGCCCAACCTTTATCATCTGTTTGTACTGTTCCCAGTTTTTGTTGTTGGAAATTATACAAATCAACAGTCGCTCCCAGAACCGGTTCGGTTGTTACAATATTGTTTACTGCAAAGAAGTAAGAACCATTTTCGCCTCTTTTGGCAATAACACCTAAATCGGTTGCCGCTACATTAGTTGCAATTGTTTTTCGATAATAATAGGAATTGGTACACGGATCTTCTCTTTCTGACCATTCGTAATCATCATAATAATAATCGTCTTCGTAATAATAGTAATTACCATTATTGCTTCTTACTTCTTCATTATCATCTTCCGGTTCATCTGTTGTTTCGTCTTCTTCTGTCGAAGCACACTTATAAAGTGAATATTTTTTATTGAAATTTAATTCGACTCTATAAATAGCTCCCGGTTCCGGATTAATGATTTTTGACAAGTCTAAAGCATAAGCATTCCATTTGCTATAATTAACCAAATTACTTTTCTTCAAAGTCACTTTTTGTTTGGCAATTGGTCCGGCTACTTTTCTAAGGTTGTAATTTCCATTCAGTTGATTATCCTGCAAAAATTGCAATACGTTGTTTTTATAAATCTTATAAACTTTAACATCAACAGCGCTTAAATTAACCGCTTCAAAATTAATCTTCAAATTATTAGAGCTCGGCAAAATCGTTCCGCTTTTTACAAAACGAACACTAGGCTTCAATTGCTCGAAAGCTATTTTTTGCGAAAAGTTTTGCTTCAATTTGTAACCATCTTCACTTTCAATTCCT
Organism: Flavobacterium haoranii; assembly: GCA_003246205.1. Lineage (GTDB taxonomy): Bacteria > Bacteroidota > Bacteroidia > Flavobacteriales > Flavobacteriaceae > Flavobacterium > Flavobacterium haoranii_A. Next base: position 121,849 of record QKBC01000005.1, read on the forward strand.
TGAAAAACCTCAACTAATAATTCGCCTTTCAAAGGTTCGTTAAAAAATACTTTTAGTAGATTTCCGGCTGTCGCAAATTTCAATTGGTTAGCTGATTCTACTTGAACCAAACCATTAAAATCTTGATTTTTCTTTAAAGGATCAGAGAAATTAAGTAATAGAACCTGTGTGTTTCCTTCTTCTACTTCTGCACTTAAAACCGAAAAAATATTTTTTCCGGGAATGTCAATTTCTGTTTCTCCTTTTTGTTCGATATTAAAATCTTTTCCGTCCCAAGAAACTTTTATTTTAGAATCTTCTTCAAATCTTTGGATGCTATCAATCACGAATTTGAATTCGCGTGCAGTGCTAAATTCTTTATCTATTTTAACGGATAATTTTTTGTCCTTTTGCAATACAGAAATTAACTGATTTGCTTTTTCCATCGGAAAATTATCGCTGGTATTCAGTACTCCGTTTAAATAGAAATAATCTTTATCGTATGACTGTAAATCTTGAAAATTAACTACAAAATCTTGCTTAATGGTTTTTACTGTAAAATTAAAAGTTTCTAATTCATCCGAAACATCTTTTAGCTTTGACAGATGAAAACTCACTTTATACTCCTGATTGTTCTTTAATGGCGAAGTCGGCATAAAAGCAACGGTATTGCTTGACAAGGCTACTACTTTTCCTTCAACTGCCGGTTCCAGAGTAAATAATTTACTATCTAACTTTGTTTCAGGTGTCCAATCGGGTATGTCAAATGCGAGAACGACGCGAATATCATCATGGGCTGATATTAATCCTGAACTGAAATTCCGGATATATTCTTTGAACAATTCATAATTGGAATTAAATTCTTTAGTTGATTTAGAACAAGAAACTATTAGCAAAAAGGCTAATGTTAAAAGCCCTCCTAAAAGAGTTTTGGTTTTAGTCATGATTGGATGGATTATAGATGTTTTTTTTGTACTAGCAAAAATGATGCAAAAATCACCTTAAAGATATTATTTTTTTACTAAAAATACGACAGTTTATCTTTTAGTTCTAAAAAAAGCTCGCATTAATAGAGCACATTCTTTTTCTAAAACTCCGCTAATCACTTTAGTTTTAGGATGTAACTGTGTTCCTAATTTTGTAAAACCTCTGTTTTCATCAGCAGCACCATACACAATTTTTGAAATTTGACTCCAATACAAAGCTCCGGCACACATTTGACAAGGTTCTAACGTAACGTATAAAGTGCAATCTTTAAGATATTTTCCTCCCAAATAGTTTGCAGCACTTGTTATAGCCTGCATTTCGGCATGAGCTGTAACATCATGAAGCAATTCGGTAAGGTTATGACTTCGGGCTATTACTTTGTTATCGATCACAATAACAGCTCCGACAGGAATTTCACCTTTTTCAAATGCTATTTCAGCCTCTAGTAAGGCTTTTTTCATAAAATATTCGTCGGTGAAAATGTTTTCCATGCTCACAAAAGTACATTTTTTTCAAAAATGTACTGTTTCTTTATTGTTTTATTCCTATTACAAATTGTTTACAATTTGAAATTTCGGGAAAACGGAATTTCTGTTTTATCAGTCATTATTACTGAGGTTTTATTCATTTGACTGATAAAGTTTTTATTGATGATATAGGAACGATGGCATTTTACAAAGTTTGGCGGTAATTGCTCCATAATCTCTGATAATTTCCCTCTTACAAATTGGTTTTTACCTGTTGTAACCAGTTGTAAATAATGGTCTTCTGATTTTATATACATCAATTCATTCAGGTATACTTTTGCCTTATTTTTAAGTGTAATATGATCTTCTATAACCAATTGTTTTACTTTTTCCAGTTCTTGAACTGTAGTTGTATGCTGATGTTCTATTGTTGCTTTTTCTTGAAGAATTTTTCTTTTTTTCTCATCTACTTTTTTCCAACGGAGGAAGGAATAAAATGCTAATAAGAATACCAAAAACAATAAGATACTATAAATTACTCTATTCTTATTGAACTTTGTTTCTAACGAAGTTAATTCTCTTTGTTTTTCTTTGAGTTGGAATTTTGAATCTATTTCATAGAAGTTGCTGTTCTTCCTGAAATCATCCAATAAGGAATCCAGTTTGGTAAAAATGAGTTCACTTTTACGAAACTGAGTACTATCTCCTAATTTGGAATAGATTTCTTTTCGCTTAAAATACAACAAACGATATGATTTTACTTTGTATTTTGATATCGGTAATACTTCCGCTTTGGCTAAATATTCCAATGCTTCTGAATATTTGGATTGATCCACATCATTTACTGCTAAATTCAGGTAATTGTAAAATTGATTTTGTACATCAGCTGTTTTACCGGATAAATAGAGTGATTTTTGAAAAACTTCAGTAGCCTCTTTATACTTTTTTTCCTGATTTTTTAAATAGCCATAAGCTAATAGTGTTTTTGCCTGAAAGTTTTCTTGCTTTTGGTAATACTCCGTTTGGAATATTTTTTCAAATTCTTTTTCCGCTTCCGGAAATTGAAGACTATCAACCAGGTGATCTTTGGCAAATTCTAAATAACAATAGGATCTCCACTTATCGCTTTCATCTTCCTGAGAAAGTGTATACAGTTGATTCAGAAAAAAACGTCTGTCTTTATGATAGTAATTTTTAGAGGATTCCACATAATGGATATCATACAGCAATTGCTTGTACTCTTCCTCACTTATTGTTTTGTTGATTTGCTCTTTTTCGTAAACTTTATAATAATTAGCATACGCTGAATCTTCTATATTGATATCTCTGTACAACTCAGCTATTTTTAGTAACTGTTGAATTGATGCCGAAGAAGCAGTTGTAACCTGCTTCTTTAAGGCAACAATTTCCTGTATCTCTTTTTTATAGAAATAGTTGTATGAAATAGAGTCTTTGTCTATTTGTGAAAACAAAACAGAAGAACAGAATATAAAAAAGTATGCAATATAACTTTTCATCATTTACAATGTCGTAATTGGATCTATTTCTAAAACCCCAACAACTCCTCCATTACCTCCCTGACGAGGCTCTTTATTCCCTTCACAGGAAGTTATAAGAAAATCACCTCTCTGCAAGCGGCTTTCATCCAATCGGATATTATTAAACATCGAAATAAAATCTTTTTTAGCGCAAGTTAATTCAGAAAGAACATCGCTATTATTCCAGTAAAAAACTCTAATTTCTTTTGGATTAGACGGAAGATCAAATGTTTTTGTTATTGAAAAATGTTCTGTTCCTCCATCTTTCAGATTAATTGCTTCTTTTTTCATATTTCCAAAACGAAAAATAACTGCTATATCACTATCAATGTTCAAAACATCTGTGCCATAACATTCAAAATTCTGCTTTGTGTCAGTTTGGAAATCAATTGTAATTTCAACATTAGTTTTCCCTCTTTCTCTTAATGCTTCTAAATTAATTTTCATAAATCTCGTTTTTTATTTCTCTTGTTTTACAATAAATTATAGCTTATTCCTACAAAATGGGAATTTAATTAATTATTCTTTTAAAAACACGTCAAACGTTGAATTTAATTCTGTAATAATTCCAATATCGTCTTTTCCTAACACAATATCGTATACTCCAAAATCTAAATCATTAATTACAAATCCAATCTTATCATGCTGGTAGGTATTCGCTTCTTCGAGCAGCTTTTTTTTGAGAATTTCAATAGTTTCTGAAAAATCTCTTGTTGTTTGCTTGTTAACCTCTTTTATAATCAAAGGCTTAAACAATGAAGATATGACCGGATAAAATTTGTTATCCACATCCATGCTAAAATCCAGATTTTTTAACTCAAATTTTTTATTATTAACCATTGTTGGCTTTCCTATTAAATAAATCCATCCTGAAACCGGAAATAAATTCCCCGGAAGTTTAGCCTTTAATTTCACTCCTACTACAACCTCATCTCCATTTGGATATATATCCATTTTTTTCAGTTTTATATGGGCTTTCTTTTTGAGAATCAATTCCGGTTGTAGTTCCACATGCTTCTCCTTTAAATATTTATTTGCTGTACCTGATATATCTTCATATTTAAGAATAAGCGGTAAAAATGATCTTACTTCACTCGGAGTTTCTACCTGTTCTTCCAATAAAGGCAAAGCTGCTGTCGTATTTATGATATTGTCATCAATACTTATATTTCCTCTTACTCCCACAAATAATGCTACTGAATCTTTATAGACTTTCAATCCGGATAATGCTGCTCCGGTCGGATTAATATTCAATTGATATTGTTTATCATTTACTAAAGTCGGTAATGAAAAGTTATAATGTTTCCATCTCTCTTCAATAGTATTTCTAAAAAGGTTGCAGTCAATTTTATCATAGATTATTTCATCTATATTACCTTCAATCTTTTTTATGTATTTATCTGCAAGATTTGTTAATGAAATATAAACATTATCTATTATTTCTAATTGAGGATTGCTTATCCATGAATGAGTTACATCTGCCTCTACTTTAGGACACCAGTCCGGAGTCATCGAAACTCTTGTATTAATGTAAAAGTTAATTTCTCCGTCAAAGTTCTTTTCATCTAAATCTAATCCGGCCGGTATATCCCCTTTTAGCCCTGCTTTTCCTTTAAATGCAATCGGAACAGACACTTTTATAGTATTATTATCAAAATAGGAAAGCTTAACCTTATCTTTCAGTCTTAAGGCATATTTGTATTGATAGCCTACAGCTACTGCCGGGCCTTTAGTTTCAATCCACTCATTCGGATGGTACAACGGATTATTGGTTTTTATCCATTCATTGGGGTCATAAGCCGGATTTTTTGTTTCAATCCATTTATTCGGACGATATAATGGATTTTTTGTTTTTATGGGACCAACTTTTATCCACTTTTTAGGATTATATAAAGGATCTTTTGTTTTTATCCATTTATTAGGATTGTACAACGGATTTTTCGTCACTATAACTTCATTAGGATCATATAAAGGATCCTTCGTTTTTATCCATGATTCATACTGAAAAGTCCCATCTCCTTGATCGTCATATCCATTTTTTAAAGCCTCGTTTATCTGATTTTCTAAAGTAGACAAATCTGCTTTTAGTCCGATAGTGAATTTACTTTCAAAAGAAGGCATTTCAATAGCATCGTGTAAACGATCTGGTTTTTTTGTTATTTCTTTATAACTCTTACAGCTGGTTAGAGCTGTCATCAATAACAATATTAAAATGTGTTTGTTTTTGCTCATAGTATTTTAAATTTTATGATACACTTTTTTAACTCTTTTAATCGGATATTTATCAATCTTCTGACTTGGAAATATTAAATGTCACTCCTACGAAAAATGCAGGCTTATAAACATTATCATAACGTATTTCTGTATCTGCACTATTTGTGAACGTATAAGCACCGCTATCACCAACACTGATTAAATTAGCCGTATTCAACTGATCGATTTTCACAAAGGATAATCCTGCTGTAAGCACTAAGCGATTTTTTTCAAGAAATAAAGCAGAAAGACCTCCGTAGAAACCTATATTAGTATCTTCTGAAACGCTGGCTCCGAAAGAAAACCCATATTGGGGTAATGCCATATTGGAACGATTCCAATACACATTCATTAAAACTCCTAATGCCTGAGTTATTTCATCTGTTTTGGATTTCTTAATTTCTTTATCTCCATCAGTATTTGTGAACGAACTATAATTTTCATTTCCATCAAAACTCAACAAATATCCTGTACTAAAATCTACCTTAATACTTCCACTTGTTCGCAATGTATAAGAGTTGAAAGTGTGCTTCACTTTACCATCTGCTGATTTTAGTTCAGGAGTAATGGCTACAATATCATTACTCACTTGTTGCGCATCAGTTGTATAAACAAAATCCTCTTCTTTTATTCGATAATACAGATCTATTCCGGCAAAAGCTTTATTAACGATGCTATCGGACTTGTATTCAACAGTTTCTCCTATCTTTTTAGCATATTCAAATTCTTTTTCAAACCTCTTAGCATCTGCATATTTTATGATGCCATCCGTTATCTTAATCTTTTCCTTCTCTTTTGAAGTTAGATTTCCGGAAAAGGTAAGTGTTCCGGATTTTACATCTTTATTTAAGCCTTCATATAATTGAGTTAATTTGAAATAGTCTTCCATTAATCCATTTATCTTCTTCTTAACATCATTTTTAGCACTTAAGGCATCAGAATCGTTGTAGATCAATTTATAATCATTCGCTGCATTTTCTTTGACTAAAATTATATTCTTGATAAAAACTGAATCTCCTAAATTCATTTGCAGTCTGTTTTCCAGATTCTGGTAGTAAAGCAGGTCTCTATATTTTTCTATAAAGGATTTATAAACTGTGGTGAAATCTATTGTATCATCAAAATAAATCTCTTTATTCACTCCCTTTTTTACTACACTATCTGTTTCCTTTTCTTTAGCAGATTCAAGTAAACTAATAACTGATTCCGGTATTTCATAAGTAATATCGGAGCCTTTAGCGGTAGTATAACCTTTCACTTTAAAAACATTAACATTATATATCATAGTTTTTATATAATCTCCTTTTTTTATTTTTTGCGGAATACAATCTTTTCCAAAAGGATGGATTTCTAATTCCTTAGTTTCTATACTTTGTGCTCTACCGACTCCTACATAAAGTAGTAAAATCATGAATAGTAATCTTGTTTTCATCATTTATTGTAGTTAAAAAACACCTACTCTATCAGCTTTTCGGCATCCGCTATTTTTTATCAAAATTCCCATGAATAAAGGGCTTACGCAAAAAAATGTCGTGAAATGCAAGAAATACAACGTGAGAAGAATATTGAGAACAAAAAGCTTTCTCTGATTTTTAATTCCGGATTAAAAAACAACTGTTAAAGCACTGATTTTATCCTATAGAAATAGTATTTTTGCATTTTAAACATGGATTACACACTACTAAATAGCATCCAGGATCCGAATCAGGTAAGAAATCTCAATTCAAATCAGTTGCTTCAACTTGCAGATGAATTAAGAACTTTTATTATTGATGTTGTGTCTCAAAAAGGAGGCCACTTAGGTGCCAGTTTAGGAGTTGTAGAATTAACCATTGCCCTGCACTATGTTTTTAACACACCCGAAGACCTGTTGATTTGGGATGTCGGACATCAGGCTTACGGACACAAAATCTTAACCGGACGAAGAGCACAGTTTCATACTAACCGAGAACTCAACGGAATTTCCGGTTTTCCGAAAAGAAGCGAAAGCGAATATGACGCCTTCGGAGTCGGGCATTCTTCTACCTCAATCTCAGCAGCTCTCGGAATGGCTTTGGCTTCACAACTTAAAGGAGATTTCGAAAAACAACATATCGCTGTTATTGGCGACGCCTCTATTGCCAGCGGAATGGCTTTTGAAGGGTTAAACCATGCCGGTGTTACCGATGCCAATCTTTTGGTAATTCTAAATGATAATGCCATTGGAATCGATCCGAGTGTTGGTGCCTTAAAAAATTATCTGACACAGGTCAAAGAAGGAAAAAATCCGAGACAAAACAATATGATTAAGTCTCTCAATTTTAATTATACCGGACCTATCGACGGGCATAATCTTCCTCTTCTGATTAAAGAATTAAATCGTTTAAAAAAAATTAAGGGTCCAAAATTTTTACACGTTATCACAACGAAGGGAAAAGGACTTCAATTAGCAGAAGAAAATCAGGTAAAATATCATGCTCCTGGAAAATTTGAACCTAAAACAGGGAAAATCATTCCTCAAGACGAATCCAATTTACCTCCTAAATTTCAGGATGTTTTTGGCTTAACTTTAGTTGAATTAGCTAAAAAAAATGAAAAAATAATTGGAATAACGCCAGCCATGCCTACCGGAAGCTCTATGAAATTCATGATGGATACCTTTCCGGAACGTGCTTTTGATGTTGGTATTGCCGAACAACATGCGGTAACGCTTGCTGCCGGAATGGCCACTCAAGGTATGGTTGTATTTTGTAATATCTATTCCACTTTTTTACAACGTGCTTATGACCAAGTAATCCATGATGTAGCGTTACAAAAGCTGCCCGTAATCTTTTGTTTGGACCGTGCGGGACTTGTAGGTGAAGATGGCGCTACGCATCACGGAGTTTTTGATATCGCTTATTTAAGTTGTATTCCTAACCTTATTATTACAGCTCCTTTAAACGAAATAGAGCTCCGCAATATAATGTATACTGCCCAAAAAGGCTTGGAATATCCTATTGCTATCCGCTATCCCAGAGGTCGTGGTGAACTGTTGGATTGGCAACAAGAATTTAAGGAAATTGAAATTGGAAAAGCCATTTCTTTACGAAAAGGAAACGAAACAGCTATTCTTTCAACCGGAACAATTGGCACTAATGTATCTAAAGCAATTAACGAGTGTGTTAACCCTGAAGAAATTGCTCATTACCATTTCCCTTTTGTAAAGCCATTAGACGAAAAAATTCTAAAAGAAATTTTTGAAAATCATAAAACCATTATAACAATTGAAGATAGTACAATTATTGGAGGATTTGGAAGTTTAATCAATCAATGGAAAGCAAAAAATGATTTTAAAAATACCATACACAATTTAGGAGTTCCTGATACGTTTATAGAACATGGCAAAGTTTCAGAGCTCCAACAAATCTGTAATTTAGATATTAAAAGCATTATTAACCTATTAAATACCATTATTACAACATGAAAAAGACCTTTTTTCTGGGGGTTTTAGCTCTTTTCATCCAATACAGTTTTTCACAAGTCATTGTTACTAAACTACCTGATTCTACAACTTACTGGACCAAAACCAATAAAGTAGGTTTGGATATTTCGCAAATTACTTTTGTTAACTGGAATGCCGGTGGTAACAATTCCGTTTCAGGATTAGTAAAAGGACAAGCTATTAGAAAATATGAAAGAAAGAATTTTTCATGGAATAATGAATTGATTCTTCGCTACGGTATTAACAAACAAGAAGGGCAAGAATTGCGAAAAACAGATGATCAGATTCAAGTTAACTCAACTGCCGGTTTTAGAAAAGATAGTACTTCTAATTGGTATTATGGAGGAAAGTTCACTTTTAATACACAATTTGCTAATGGTTACAACTATCCGAATACGGACGAGCCTATCTCGAAATTTTTTGCTCCTGCATACGTTTTCCTAGGTATTGGTGCGGAATATGTTAGAAAAGATATTAATTTAAATTTATACCTATCGCCTTTAACCCAAAAAACAACTTTAGTTTTGGACAAAAGGCTAGCAGACCAAGGAGCTTTTGGTGTTGATGCCGCTGTTTATGATGAAGTAACCGGTGAATTAATCAGACATGGAAATAAAAGCAGAACTGAAGTTGGTATTCTAGTGACCAATCAGTGGCAAAAAGAAGTTTATAAAAATATTAATTTAGAACATCGTCTAAGTTTGTATACAGATTATATCAATAAGTTTGGCAACATTGATGTTGACTGGCAATTACAACTTGATATGACTGTAAACCAGTATGTAAAAGCCAATATTGGTTCTCATCTTATTTACGATGATGACATCAAAGCAAAAGAAGAAGTTAACGGAGAACAGATCACAGTGGGACCTAAAGTTCAATTAAAACAAATTTTAGGCGTTGGTGTTACCTATACGTTTTAAGACAACCTAAAAATTATTTTCAAAACTATTTGTTTATATAGTACAATTAGCTATATTTGCACCCACATTTAAACACACGCGGGTGTGGTGAAATTGGTAGACACGCCAGACTTAGGATCTGGTGCCGCAAGGTGTGTAGGTTCGAGTCCTATCACCCGCACCAATACAAAAAACCTGAACAATTGTTCAGGTTTTTTTGTTTGTATTCTACTCAATTGCATCCTTCAGGATAATTTCGTATCTTCGCACCGCTTATGATTTTAAAAACCAGAGAAATAAAAAATCCTAGGATATATTCTTTTAAGTACTCCGTTTTTAGAGTACAATCAAATAAATTTATTCCTCCGCAATCATACTTTAACTTCTAAAGATTCTAAGTATCATTTTTTGTATTAAGAATTCATCTCGAAAATGAAAACTTTATACATCATTTTTCTCTAAAATTCAAAAAGCTTTTTATAAAAGCGTTTAATACTAATTTATTAGGTAAAACAAGCACCTTATAAATTATTATAAGTTGTCTATTATATAATTTACAAAGACAGATAGCAAGATTAGAGCTTTTAAAAATACAATGTAAATAACTAAATATTAAAATATGTTAAAAATAGAAATTAAGCAAGGTGAAAACATCGAAAGAGCCTTAAAAAAATTAAAGCGAAAATTCAGAGATACTAAAGTAAAAGAAGAGTTACGCGACAGACAACACTATACTAAAAAATCAGTGAGTAGAAGAAAAGAAATTCAAAAAGCTAAATATAAAGAAGAGTTTCTTAGAGCTAAATATGAGATTTAATAAAAAGGCTGGTTTAAGTACCAGCCTTTTTATTATTCAAAATCACCTTTTTAAAGTAAAGTGAGATCTGAATGTTCTTTGTTCTCCTTTATAATTGTATTCAACAGTAAACCAATAATCTGTAGAAGGTAACTTTTTCCCATTATAAGTTCCGTCCCAGCCTTTACCCAAAGGAGATATCTGTTTTAAAAATTTACCATATCGATCAAAAATTGAAATGATGGATTCCGGATGTTCTGATCTTAAATCCCAAATATTCCATGTATCATTATAACCATCGTCGTTAGGGGTAAAATAATTAGGATACTTAATTACAGTAAAAGTCAACACATAATTTCCACAGTATCCAAAAGTATCTATTATAGTAACAATATGATCTCCAGAACTCAGATTATCGAACTGATTACTATCTTGAAAATCTCCGTCATCTAGCTGATAAATATAATTCCCATAACCACCATCAATAATTACTACTGCGTTTGCTATATTTTCAAAAGGAAACGTAACCTCTACATGAGCAAAAGCTTTACTAGATTGCTCCACAACAACCTCTTCTGGTTCATAATTACAATCGGGTGGTAATTCGGTTGAAAATTTAACAGGCATAGCAATATATGTCCCTGCTTCAGTAGCCTCATACGACAAGCCTGTTCCCATTAGAACATCATTAAGATACCATTCAATATTATATTCATTTGGATCTAAATCAGCCTGTAACATTAGACTTCTTATGGTTTGATCCGTTTCTGGGTCTACACAAATAATTCCACCTTCAACCTCAAATGTTGGTCTAGGAAAGACACTAAATTGAAAAGATGTTTCATCTGTACACTTTGTCACGGTATCAGTTGATTCATCATAGCCAGAAGCTTCGGCATATACCCAAATATTGTAAGTTTCAGATTGTGTATCTGGTGCGACAGCAAAAAGATAATCATTAGGATTTATCAAATCAGCTTGATTCCCTCCTTGTTGCGAATAGTAGTTTATATTAAAATTACCTGATGGAAGAGTTGGTAATGTAAAATCTCCACAATAATTTTGACCATCTAAATCTCCATAATTATAAACCGACAAATCAGGAGTTTCTAAAACTGTTACCACAAATGACTTTTCCTCAACACATAATGCCAAGTGATTGTCTTTATTAATACCATATACATAAACGGTCTGTGGCGTATTATTAGGCGTAAACACATAATTAGCAAAATCAATTTCATCTACCGGATCCCCTCCAGAATTAAAATAATATTTCACATAATTGATAACTTCTGGATTTGGCGTTGGATTAGTCAATGCTGGAAGCATGTAGCTATCACAACGCGTTACATCCGGAAAATCCGGCAAATTTATCCCTTTATATAATCTTTGAAATTCCTTATCTATAGTACATCCTGTATTAGGATCAACATAGTACAAATAAAAAGTTTCTGTAGTCGAATATACCGTATTAGGATCAACGATTTGACCTGTACCATAAGGGCCGTCAGGAGCCGTATAATAATTTCCTAAAGTCGGTTGTGGTAATGAATACGGACCACATTCATTTATATTGATTGCTTGATCTAAACCAGGAAAAGGCTGAATCGTAATGGTGAAGGCATGCTCATTACTACATACTATTTGTCCTCCGGTGGAAAGCGTATGGACTTCCTGATTATAAACATAATACGTCCCTGGCGGATTCTCCCCTCCAATCTCAATTACATTATCAGGCGAAACAACTTCTTGTTGCCCAAAAACATTAGGCCCTCCCGGCAATTTATAATACCTTCCATTTGTAAGTTCAGGCAATATGAATTCCCCACAATAATTTCCATCCGGAATTTCATCCACATCCGGTTTATCAAAAATAGTAATATTATAGTTTAGCGTTTCCGTACAATTTGGCATTTCAGTTGTTTGTGCATAATAATACACTATTTGTGATGTCGTTATAGGAATTGCAGGATTAATTGGATTCCCTTGTCCTCCAGGTTGATCAAAATAACCTCCAAAATAAATATAAGGCAACATATAACTTTCACAGCTATATTTATCAGTAAACTGATTTACATTTACAATATTAACTCTAAAGTAACTTTGATTTGAACAAGTTCCTGTCGATCCATTTGAATTTACATGACTAATTTGATTATAAATATAAATTGTTCTTGTTGAAGTAATAGCAGTTCCAGCTGCAAGTTGACTACCTGTACCATTTGGTCCTGTATAATAACTTCCGTTAGCAATAGGTTCTAAAACATAACTATCACAATAAGTCACATCTGGTAAATTATCAACAATTGGCGTTGGATGAATCAAAATATCAAATTGCTTATCTGTACAAACTACACCTTCTATTTCAGAATAATAATAAATAGGCTGAATTATAGTTGTATTTGTAGTATTTGTAAAGACAGTTCCTGGTAATATAGGAGTTCCATTACCATTTGGTCCTCCAAAATCAGTGTAGAACCCTCCTATTCCCATTGGAGCTCCCGGCACAGTGAATCGTCCACAATAATCATTCGCCGGTTCATATTTATCCAAAAGAGTAACGGTAAAAGTTGTCTCATTAGTACAGCCGTTTTCATCGGGACCTGCAAAAATGTAATAAACACCTTCCTCATCAACATAAGTTCCTGAACCTCCTTGTCCTAAATTTGTTCCCGTTCCATCGGGGCCAGTATAATAATAACCATTAACAATTTCAGGCAGATAAGCTTCAGTACACTCTACAATATCATCTATAGAATCTACGATAGGCTGAGGATTTATTGTTATTTCCACAGAAGTAACATCAAAACAACTTGGATTTGTAGTATCTTCAATTCTTATCCAATAGGTTATCGTTTGAGTCCCACTCGCTATAGTTACATTTTGACTTATAGAATTTGTTCCGCTTATAGCATTTGCTTCAGAGGTATAATACGTAATAAGATAACTCCCTGTTTGACCATCAATTACAGCATCATTATTCTGCGATAAATCATAAGAAATTCCGTCTTGATCTTCACAAGTATCATCTGTAATATCTGTACCGGCTACAATAACATCATTGATTATTAAATTAAAAGAATAAATTGTTTCACAGAACAAGTCATTTGAAACATCAAAAACCTTAATATAAATCGTCTGTCCATCACTCAAATAGTTATCTAGTTCATTTTGATCGATAGGATTATTCTGTTCCGCATTTTGCTGTGAATCATAATAAAACACTTGATATAAGTCTTCATCCAAACCTAAATAACCAACATCATTTTGAGTTAAATCAAATGAATATTCCGTTGCTCCAGAATTACACTGATAGAGGTTTTTAGGAGAATTTACCGCTAGAGGAGAAAAAATCACTGTATCTTCAATATGACAAGTCCCTTTATCTATAATAACTTTATAAACTCCCGGCTCAGTAACAGTATAAGAAGCTGATGATTCTCCTTGGATTAACACATTGTTTTTAAACCATTGGAAAGTGTAAGTATTATCTAATTCAGTATCTAACAAAAATTCATCTCCGGCACAAATAACCCGATCATCACCTAAATCAAAGTTTGTTGTAAAACTACCAGCCTCAATAAAAACTGCTGAATCGTAATTTGTACTAAAGTAATCAGCAACAACCATTCGCAATTTATAAGAATGATTTGGAATAATTTGTGAAGCTACCGAAAGTTTAATAGTATATCCCCTCATATTGATAACTGATGAGGCTGGATTATTTACATTATAAACACCGAATAAACTTGGATTTGTTGAACTACAAGTATTATTATATGTTGAACTTTTAATTGTTTTTACTGAAACAGGAATAGAAGTATCCGGAATAACAGCCAAGTTTGTTATCGAATTTGTTGTCAAATCAATCAATTCAAATGCAAAAATATCATTAGATAAACATTGGTACTGTCCATATTCATTGGAGGCAAAAAGAAAATTGAAATTAAATGAATCTGAAATTGAGGTAAAATCAAATTGCAAATAAGCCAAATCTGTAATAGCTTCATTCGTTCCACTACTTGAATCACTTAAACTTTGTAAAAAAGAATCATTTCCTCCGTTTACAGTAGTAGAACCCAAATTATTCCCAGTATAAATCCCTTGAGTATCCAGTATATTACCACTTCGTATTACAATTCCTTCCTCTATAGGAAAATTTGAATTATTTCTAGAAAAATAAGCAACAGATTGATTAGAAGACAATGAGGCATTTTCAAAATCAATACAAGAGCCATTAAGCAAAACCTCTACTAAACCATCTGCTGAATATGTTGTATTATCAATGGAAACTGTTTGTGAAAAACAAACTAAACTAAAAAACAAAGCTATTTTCAAAAACAAGCTTTTCATAAACATATTTTTCTTTATAAGTATTTTTTTTGATATAACGTTTATTTATATCAGTATAAAATTACTAAAAAAACGCAATAGCATATAAAAAAATCGGTCAAGAAATTCCAAACCGATTTTTTTTATTTAATCATTTAATTTCAATACCGCCATAAATGCTTCTTGAGGAATTTCAACATTCCCTACCTGACGCATACGTTTTTTACCTTTTTTCTGTTTCTCTAACAATTTACGTTTACGAGAAATATCGCCTCCATAACATTTTGCAGTAACGTCTTTACGTAACGCTTTAATCGTTTCGCGAGAAATAATTTTAGCACCAATAGCCGCCTGAATTGGAATATCAAACTGTTGTCTCGGGATTAACTCACGTAGCTTTTCACACATTTTTTTACCAATAGTATAAGCGTTATCTTCGTGAATCAATGCTGATAAAGCATCTACCTGATTTGCATTTAATAAAACATCTAGCTTAACTAGTTTCGATTGACGCATTCCTATTGGGTGATAATCGAAAGATGCATATCCTTTTGAAACCGTCTTTAAACGATCATAAAAATCGAAAACAATTTCCGCTAATGGCATATCAAAGTTCAACTCCACACGTTCTGGAGTCAAATAGGTTTGGTTTGTAATTTGTCCGCGTTTTTCAATGCACAAACTCATCACATTTCCTACGAAATCAGATTTGGTAATAATTGTCGCTTTAATAAAAGGCTCTTCTACTCTATCTAATTTTGAAGGCTCTGGTAAATCAGAAGGATTGTTAACCACAATAGCTGTTTCCGGATCTTTTTTGGTATAGGCCAAATACGAAACGTTGGGAACCGTAGTAATTACCGTCATATCGAACTCACGCTCTAAACGTTCTTGAATGATTTCCAAGTGCAACATTCCTAAGAATCCACAACGGAAACCAAAACCAAGCGCAGCCGAACTTTCAGCAGCAAATACTAAGGAAGCATCATTCAACTGAAGTTTTTCCATTGACGCACGCAAATCCTCAAAATCTTCTGTATCTACTGGATAAATTCCGGCAAAAACCATTGGTTTCACGTTCTCAAAACCGGTAATCATATTCGTAGTCGGATTTTTGGCATCTGTAATTGTATCTCCTACTTTTACTTCTTTAGCTTCTTTAATACCCGAAACTAAATAACCAACATCTCCACTCGAAATTTTATCTTTCGGAACTTGATTTAACTTTAATGTCCCTACTTCATCGGCAAAATACTCTTTGCCGGTAGCCATGAACTTAATTTTTTGACCTTTAGAAATTTCTCCGTTAATAACCCGGAAAATTACTTCAATCCCTCTAAACGGATTGTAATGCGAATCGAAGATCAAAGCCTGTAAAGGCTCATTCGGGTCACCTTTAGGAGCCGGAACTTTTTCAATAATTGCTTCTAAAATTTTATCAACTCCAAAACCAGTTTTACCTGATGCGTGGATGATATCTTCTAAATCACATCCTAACAAATCAATGATATCGTCACTAACTTCTTCAGGATTAGCACTTGGTAAATCGACTTTATTTAAAACCGGAATAATTTCCAAGTCATTTTCTAAAGCTAGATACAAGTTAGAAATAGTTTGCGCTTGAATACTTTGGGCTGCATCTACAATCAACAAAGCTCCTTCACAAGCCGCAATAGAGCGCGACACTTCATACGAAAAGTCAACGTGACCCGGAGTGTCAATCAGGTTTAAAATATATTTTTCTCCTTTATGTACATATTCCATTTGAATCGCGTGACTCTTAATTGTAATCCCACGTTCACGTTCTAAATCCATATTATCAAGCAACTGAGCTTTTTCCTCACGAGCAGTTACGGTTTGTGTAGCTGCCAGAAGCCTATCAGCCAGTGTACTCTTACCGTGATCAATGTGCGCAATAATGCAAAAGTTTCTAATATTCTTCATCTTCAAATCTGTCGTTTTCCCTAAATATAACAGGGATTTAATCCGCAAATATAAACCAAAGTTTTCATTAAAAAACAGTCTGTGAAGTTAATAACATATAAAAGTTGTATTTTTGCCAAAAATTTACGCTATGCCCAAGATTGGCAACATACAATTACCTGATTTTCCGCTTCTGTTAGCACCTATGGAAGATGTAAGCGACCCGCCATTCAGACGTTTGTGTAAAATGCACGGCGCTGATCTGATGTATTCTGAATTCATTTCTTCTGAAGGCTTGATTCGCGATGCTATTAAAAGTCGTCAAAAACTGGACATTTTCGATTACGAACGCCCGGTTGGTATTCAGATTTTCGGTGGTGATGAAGAAGCAATGGCCATGAGTGCCAAAATCGTAGAAACTGTACAACCTGACTTGGTTGACATTAACTTTGGCTGTCCTGTGAAAAAAGTAGTTTCTAAAGGAGCAGGAGCAGGAGTATTAAAAGATGTCGATTTAATGGTTCGCCTGACACAAGCTGTAATAAAAAGTACTAGTTTACCTGTTACCGTAAAGACCCGTTTAGGCTGGGATGAAGAATCCATTAACATCGATGAGGTAGCTGAGCGCTTACAGGATATTGGCGTACAAGCTTTAACGATTCACGCGAGAACGAGGTCTCAGATGTATAAAGGGCATTCGGATTGGTCACACATTGCACGTATCAAAGACAATCCAAGAATTACCATGCCGATTTTCGGAAATGGAGATATTGACAACCCGGAGAAAGCTTTAGAATATAAAAATAAATATGGAATTGACGGTATTATGATAGGCCGTGCTGCCATAGGTTATCCTTGGATTTTTAATGAAATCAAACATTTCTTCGAAACAGGAGAGCATCTTGATACTCCAACCATGAAAGACCGAATTGAAGCTGCAAGAAACCATTTAATTTGGTCTATGGAATGGAAAGGGGAACGCGTAGGAATTGTAGAAATGCGCCGTCACTATACCAACTATTTCAAAGGCATTCACGGATTTAAAGAATACAAACAAAAATTAGTCACAACAGACGGACACAATGAAATTCTAAAAATTTTTGACGAAATAGCTGATGCTTATCACGATTATATAATTACTCCTTTATAAACAAAAAAGCCAAACTTAAGTTTGGCTTTTTTGCTATATATTCTTCAAATTGATAATTTCCTGTTCGGTTAAAAATCTCCAGTTTCCACGAGGTAAATTCTTTTTAGTTAATCCGGCAAACATCACGCGATCCAGTTTAATTACATCATATTTCAATTGTTCAAAGATCTTACGCACAATCTTAATATTAGCGGTTTTCATTTTTACACCGATCTCACTTTTAGGTTCATTATCGATATACGTGACCTCTTCTACAAAAACTTTGTGCCCGTCAATAGTTACACCTCCTTGTATCTTTTCTAAATCTTCAAATTTCAGATTTCTGTCTAAACTTACCTGATACAATTTTGTAGAACGCTGATTAGGACTCGTAAACTTTTTAATCAAATCTGTATCATTTGTAAACAACAGCAATCCTGTTGTGGTTTTATCCATTCTACCTACCGGTTGTAGTTTAGCTCGAGTAGCATTTCGTACCAAATCTAAAACACTAGGTGTGTTTTTCTCTTCATCATGTGATGTTGAAAAATTCTTCGGTTTATTCAACAATACATATTCTTTCTTTTCCGGAGTAATTGTCGCACCGTCAAACTGAACAGTATCGCCCGGCTTAACTTTATGCCCCATTTCAGTTACTACTTCTCCATTAACTTTTACGTTTCCGCTTTGAATGTAAATATCTGCTTCTCTTCGGCTACACATACCGGAATTAGCGATGTAGCGATTCAAACGAATTTCGTCTGAATTTGATGCTGCAGGCTTTGGTTTTGGCTTTGCCTCAGGTTTAAAAAACTTAGGCTGACCACTTGCAAATTTGTCATTCCCTCTCGAACTTCGTTCCTTTCTAAATCCTCCTTGTCTTCCTGAACCAGGATTCTTTCTATCATTCCCTTGATGACGTGACATATATTATATTTTTTTGCAAAGATATACTAATAAATGGAAAGTAATTTTTTCCCGTGTACTAAAACACTAGGTTTTATTAAAACGATGCAGAAAACACCACTTACAATAATTACTTTCAGTAAAAAATGAAGTTTCAAATAAGCTGCTTTTTGATTGGCTTTCCAAAGTTGGATTAAAAAAAAGATGAGCAACAAATAGCTTATGTAAAAATAGATTTCCATATAGCCTACATTATACACTTCTGTTAAGAAATAAACCGGAATTACACTTATAATGGTTAAAACCGTTATAATACTTTTAGCAACCGACTCCCCAAAACGAACGGAAACTGTTTGATAATTGTTAGCCAAATCTCCTTCGATATTCTCTAAATCTTTGACTAATTCTCTAATTAAAATCAATAAAAACAAAAATGTAGCATGTGCAAAAATGACGTAATAGAAATTTTTAAAATGCATCAATACTCCAAAAAAAGGCAAAACCGCTAGAAAAGCCGCTGTCAAATTCCCGATTATAGGATAACGTTTTAATTTATGAGAATAGAACCAAAGTAAAAAAATATATCCGGAAAAGAACAGCACTGCGCGCCAAGAGATAAAACTCACTAAAAAAACTACGATAAAATTAACAGTAAAATACACTTTAAGTTTTGTACTTTGACTAACCAAACGGTCTATCATGACTTTTTTAGGACGATTAATCAGGTCTTTTTTAGCATCATAAAAATTATTGATAATATAACCCGAAGCGATACTGAGAGAAGAAGCCAGCACAATAAGAAACAAACGCCAATCCATTAGTATATGAAGAGCGCTTTCTTCGGGTGCTAATATAAAAATGGCTGATAAGTATTGCGCTAGGGCAATTACCCAAATATTATAACCTCTTACAACTGAAAAAAAGCTGAAGATTTTGGTCAGTAATAATTTGAATTTTCTGGAAAACATTCTCAATTTATCAGGTTAATTTAAAAGATTTTGAACTCTTAAAGGAATCTATAAAAATCGAATTTACACCTAAAAATTGTATACTACTTCTAATTTATAATCTTTTAACGCTTCTTTAGCTTTTTCTAAATCTTGAGTGAATCCTAAAATATAGCCTCCACCACCTGATCCGCATAATTTCAGGTAATAATCGTTCGTTTCAATTCCTTTTTGCCAAACTTGGTGGAATTGCTCCGGAATCATAGGTTTAAAATGATTTAAAACCACTCCGGAAAGTTTTTTGGTATTTTCAAACAATGCTTTTACATCGCCATGCAAGAAGTTTTCCACACAAGCATCGGTATACTTAATGAATTGTGATTTCAACATGTTGCGGAATCCCTGATCTTTTAGGTTTTCCATAAAAATATTTACCATTGGTGCTGTTTCACCAACAATTCCGGAATCAATCAGAAAAACAGCTCCTTTGCCATTAGTAGATTGGCTAGGAATTCCGGTTGGCTCAATATTATCTTTGGAATTGATCAAAATAGGCAAACTTAAATAACTGTTCAACGGATCTAATCCGGAACTTTTGCCATGAAAGAAAGATTCCATTTGCGAAAAAACTGCTTTTAATTGCAATAATTTTTCACGTGTAAGATTTTCTAAAACTGTAATTTTATCGCTAGCATATTTGTCATAAATAGCCGCCACTAAAGCTCCGCTGCTTCCCACTCCGTATCCTTGCGGAATACTCGAATCAAAATACATTCCGTTAGCCACATCCTGATTTAATTCCTCTAAATTAAACGTAACTAAATTAGGCTGATCCTGTTGTAATCCGGCTAAATATTGCGCAAATCCTTTTAAACTTTCATTAGACTTTTTCATCTCTAAAGACGGGTTATCCTCTGCTTTTTTCAAAGCTCCTTTGTAGAAGTTATACGGAATAGAGAGTCCTTTTGAATCCTGGATGATTCCATATTCACCAAAAAGCAAAATCTTCGAGTAAAATAATGGTCCTTTCATGTATTTAGTAGCTATTCTTTAGTTTTAGTAAATGTACAAAAAATTATAATAGGTTTTTTACACCTTCACCAATTTGGTCGCAAATGTACTGACCATTTTGACAATATCCAACTAATTCATTTTGAATAAACTGTAAAACTTTTTCTTTTGCCCTTTCCGGATACAACACATGCACATTAGCACCGGCATCGAGCGTAAAACAAACCGGAACTTGTGTTTCCTTTCTAAACTTCCAAATCTTATTAATGATTTCCAATGTATTAGGCTTCATCAAAATAAAATAAGGCATTGAAGTCATCATCATAGCATGTAAGGTCAAGGCTTCACTTTCGACCAATTCTACAAACTTTTCCAAATTCCCTTCGGAAAGAATCTGTTTTATTGCCGTTAAATTGTGTTGTGCTTGGTCAAAACGTTGGGTAGCATAAGGATGATTATGCATTAAGTTATGCCCAACAGTACTCGACACTTGTTTTTCGCCTTTGTCTACCAATAAAATAGTGTCTTGAAAATTTTTGAAGTTTTCATGAACCGCTGAAAATTCAACTCCAAACAAATCAGAGCTTTCAGTTGTATCTTGATGTTTTCCCCAAATCACCACTTCCCCTTTCACACTTCGGCAAGCACTTCCGCTTCCTAAACGGGCTAAAAACGAAGCTTTTTGATTAAAATAGTCTTCGGAAATTTCTGGTTTTAGCATTTTTTCCAAACTCATAATATTTACAGCCAACGCAGCCATACCTGACGCAGAAGATGCAATTCCGGAACTATGAGGAAATGTATTTTGGGTATCGATTTCTAAATGGTAGAATTTCAAATACGGACAATAGTTTTCTATTCGTTCCAAAAACTTTTGAATTTTCGGTTTGAAATCTTCTTTTGGTTTTCCTTCAAAAAGCAAATCAAAAGAAAAATCATCGGATGGATTTTGTTTGGCACTAACGTTTAGAGACGTAATCGTTTTACAATTACTCAAGGTAAAACTAATGGAAGGATTAGCCGGAATTTGATCTCCTGTTTCTTTTTTGCCCCAATATTTTACCAATGCAATATTACTTGGTGCACTCCAAGAAAATGCCGCTTTTTCAACACTTCCATAGTTGGCTGCTACAAAATCCTGATTTGAAAACATATTGTTTTTTGCTGCAAAAATACCACTTTTGACTGTTTATTCGTTACTTTGCCAAACAAATTAAAAATATGAATTCCTATTTACGCATTATCTATGTAGTGGTTATTTGTTTAGCCATTGGTTACTTATCATCGCTTGTTACACAAAGTTCTGTCGAAACTTGGTATCCTACTTTAGAAAAGCCATTTTTCAATCCGCCTAATTGGCTTTTTGCTCCAGTTTGGACACTACTTTATATTTTAATGGGAATTGCTGGTGGAATGATTTGGACAACGTATGAAAGCAATCCTGAAAAAGTTAAAAAAGCACTGTTGTTCTTCACCGTTCAGCTACTTTTAAATGCGTTGTGGAGTTATCTTTTCTTCGGACTTAACAATATTCTTGTTGCTTTAATCGAAATTATCTTATTGACACTGATTATTTACGAAACGATTCATTTGTTTAAAGAAATCAAACCCAGAGCAGCTTGGCTTTTAATTCCGTATTTGGCTTGGGTTCTGTTTGCTACAGTTTTAACGGCTTCTATTTTTTGGTTGAATCGCTAAACGCTATAGCTTGGGCAGCAATAAAACCACCTGTCCAAGCATTTTGAAAATTAAAACCTCCGGTAATAGCATCAATATTCAGCACTTCGCCCGCCAAATAAAGGTTGGGCAAAATTTTACTTTCCATGGTTTTAAAATTGATTTCTTTTAGATCGACACCGCCAGCCGTCACAAATTCTTCCTTAAATGTACTTTTCCCGTTAACCTGAAAAACAGCATTTGTTAATTGGTTTGCCAAAGTCGTCATCTGCTTTTTATTCACATCAGCCCATTTGGTTTCCGGCTGAATTTCGGAAGCTTTCAAAATACTTTCCCACAGTCGTTTTGGAAAATCAAACGGACAAAATTTATCGGTATTCTTTTTCGCATTTTCCAATTTCAGCTCGTTCAATTGTTCCAAGGTTTCTTCGAAATTTTGATCTTTTAACCAATTGACCTGAATTGTAAACCGATAATTTACATTGGCTAATTCGCGAGCACCCCACGCCGACAAACGCAAAATAGCCGGACCACTCATTCCCCAATGCGTAATCAACAAAGGACCAGAAGCTTTCAACTTACTCCCTTGTACTTTTACACTAGCTTGCGCCGCAACACCCATTAAATTTTTAATGCGTTCGTCCTTAATATTAAAGGTAAAAAGCGAGGGAACCGGAGCGACAATTTGGTGACCCAATTCGACCAACATTTCCCAAATTTTAGGATTACTTCCGGTGGCAATAACCACATTTTCTACAGCAAAAGTTTCTTTAGTTGTTTCTACTTTCCAAAAATCTTCGGTTTTATATAATGATTGAACACTTTGTTGAGTTAAAATAGCAATTCCTAATTGCTGGGTAGCTTTTAGAAAACAATCTATAATAGTTTGAGACGAATCGGTATCAGGAAACATACGTCCATCTTCTTCAATTTTTAAATTGACACCGTGTTTTTCGAACCATTCTATGGTATCACCTGAACAAAATTGATGAAATGGTCCTTTTAATTCTCTTTCGCCTCTGGGATAAAATTTCACTAATTCATTAGGCACAAAACAAGCATGAGTCACATTACAACGTCCGCCACCCGAAATTTTCACTTTTGACAAGACTTCCTTTCCTCTTTCTAGAATAGCCACTTTTAACTTCGGATTATTTTCTACACTATTAATAGCAGTAAAAAATCCGGCAGCGCCACCTCCTATAATTATCACATCGTAATTGGCATTCATATTCTATCAGGAAAATCGGTTATTATACCATCTATCGGAAATCGCTTAATATGTTCTATATCTTCGGGATTATTAACAGTCCACGTATTTATTTTGAATCCCATCTCTTTGGCTTTATCACAACTCTCTTTAGTCAATAACGAAAAATGCGGATGAATCGCCGAAGCTTTAAATTCAACTCCCAACTCAATCGCTTGGTCAATACTCGCTTGTGTTAAAACCGCAATTGGAATTTCAGAATTCAATTGGGAAAATGCCTTTAATTCGGAATATTGAAAACTGGAAATGATAAAATCATTGGTTTGCCAATGCTTCTCAGAAATATATTTCTTCAGAATCTCAAAAACCGGAAGTGCAGTGTGTTCACCTTTTAGTTCAATATTAATCCAACATTTTCTATCGACTAAATTCAGTACTTCTTCTAAAGTAGGAATTTGAAATTCATCTTTAATTTTAATGTTTTTCAATTCATCTAAACTGAAATTAGAAATCGCCCCGATAGTATTCGTCAATCTATCTAAGGTAAAATCATGAAAAACGACTACTTCTCCCGATTCGCAAACATGCACATCTATTTCAATAGCATGTACCTTTAAATCTATTGCTTTTTGAATAGATTCTAATGTATTTTCGGCTATATGTCCCGAAGCGCCTCGGTGTCCAATTATATAAAACATTCCGACAAAGATATAATAGTTTCGGTTTTTGTTCGTTTAATTTTGCAAAGAATAAAATCGGAAAACATGAAAAAGACATTAATTCTATTGACACTCACTTTATTTTTGGTTCGTTGTACCAGTACAAGCTCTTTTAACTATCGCGATGATTTTAAATCGTTGAACGAAAAAGAAACACAAGCATTTTTGAAAAGCAAGTCGGCCACAAGCGACAGCAAATCAGTTGTCATTTTAACACAAGGCTTTAAAGGCGAACAAGTTACAGCCATCCAAAATAGCAAAACCATTTACAAACAATATCCCATCAGTAATTTAAAGACTAAATATGCTGATAGTTTTAGCTTTAGCAATGCGAGTAATTTAATAATTGAAGATAATTTTTTGAAGAAACAGGTTACAATCCCCGTTAAAGAAGCTAAAGAATATAAGTTTGTTTATATAATGATTGAAGGAAGCGGAACCAGTGCTAAGTATAAAATTACGTTTAGCCATAAATTGAGACCTTTGGACTAAAGATATAAAAACAAAAAAGCCAGACAATGTCTGGCTTTTTTAAAGTGGTACCTCCAGGAATCGAACCAGGGACACACGGATTTTCAGTCCGTTGCTCTACCAACTGAGCTAAGGTACCTTTAACAATTAAAGCATTACTGCTTGTTGATTGCGGGTGCAAATATAGAACCAATTTTATATTTTCCAAAACAAATTTCAAAAAAAATCAATTCGTATATTTGCAAACACAAATAATCCAATATGCTTTTAACACTTGATGCCGGAAACACGTTCATCAAATGCGCTGTTTTTGAGAACGATAGAATGTTAGAAAAATTTACTTTCTCTTTTTCCGATGCTGAAAAAAAAATCCAAAAAATTTTTTCTCAGTATCCTAAAATAACCCATTCTATCTATTCTTCGGTAATAATCGGAGATTCGCAACTAGTAGAAATACTCAAAAAACACTCGCAACTATTTCAAATCGATCACCAATTTTCGTTTCCGTTTCAAAATCTATACACAACTCCGACCACTTTAGGTATTGACCGGATGGTTTTATCAGCCGGCGCCAGTCTGCTTCATCCAAATGAAAACAAACTAGTCATCGGAGCCGGAACTTGTATCACATACGATTTTGTCAATTCGAAAAATGAATATTTAGGAGGCGCTATTTCTCCCGGAATTCAGATGCGATACAAAAGCTTAAACAATTATACTTCAAAACTTCCGTTATTAGAAAAAGAAATCCCGGAAGACTTTATTGGTGACAGCACAAAAAACGCTATTCACTCAGGAGTTATGAACGGAATTATCTATGAAATTGAGGGGTTCATTTCCCAATATTTTCTTAAATATAAAGATTTAACAATTATTTTAACAGGTGGCGACGCAGAATTTTTGGCTAAAAGCTTAAAAAGCACCATATTTGCCAATTCAAATTTTCTTCTGGAAAGTTTGAATTTAATTTTTACACATTGTATAGATAATGATTAAAAAGATAATTTTATCAGCAGGTTTATTATTTGGTCTACATTCTTTTGCACAAGAAGGAACTTCTTCCCCTTATTCATATTTCGGTTTAGGTAAAGATCGTTTCAGAGGTACACAAGACCAAAGAGCCATGGGAGGTTTAGCTATTGAAGGAGATAGTACGGCTTTGAACCTTGTTAACCCTGCTTCTTACTCACACTTAAGATTAACTGCTTTTGCCGTAGGTGGAACTACAAATTTCACTACTTTAAAAAACGAAAGTGACAGCGAAAAAGCAAAACGAACTACGATTGATTATTTAGCAGTGGGTATTCCAATGGGAAAATTCGGTGCTGCAATAGGTCTTATGCCTTATTCATCTGTAGGATATAAATTCCAAAATACTGAAACAGACATCAATGGAATTGAAAACACTAAAAAATTCACAGGAGACGGAAATATAAATCGCTTTTTCGGAGGTGCTTCGTATACTATTAACCAGAACTTTAGTGTTGGTGCCCAATTAGAATATAATTTCGGAACTATAGAAAATGAATTAATCGAATCACATAGTGATTTACAGTTAAGTTCCAGAGAAAGAAACACTGCTCAAATAAAAGGAATGACCTATAACTTTGGTTTACTCTATAAGAAAAAATTAAGCAAAGGATTAAATCTGCATGGTAGTTTTACATTCAGTCCGGAATCGAAGTTAAATGTAGCCAATGAACGAAATATAGCTACAACTGTTTATTCACAAAGTTCGGGAACAGAATATGTAAACGACAGCCAAGATATAGAAATACCGAATTATAAAATAACTGTTCCTAGCAAATATAGTTTTGGTGCAGGAATAGGAAAACAAAACAGATGGTTAATCGGAGCTCAAGTAACACTGCAAAACAACAGCAAATTAATCAATTTATCAAGTGCTAACACTAACGGAGATTTTGAAAATGCACAAACATATACTATTGGTGGTTATTATATTCCAAAATACGATTCCTTTTCAAGTTACTTTAGCCGAGTAGTTTACAGAGCCGGTTTCCGTTATAACAAAACCGGACTTATCTTAAACGGGCAAAGCATAAATGATTATGGCATGAATTTTGGTCTTGGTTTACCGCTAGGAGCTTCTAAAGTAGATGTTGGTTTTGAATTTGGAAAAACCGGAACAACAAGTTCAGGGTTAGTTCAAGAAAACTATTTTAACATCAGTGTAGGATTCTCCATAGCAGACAAATGGTTTAGAAAAACTTTAATCGACTAATATTACGTAAAGAAAATTAATGAAAATGAGAACTAAATTGACTTTATTAGCCCTTGCTTTAAGCGTGTTTTCATTCGCACAAAATGTTGATTGTGCTGAAACTTTAAGTCTTATGGCAACTTCTGTTAAAGCTAAGGATGCAACAGCTTATGATTATTTAAACAGTCTGAGAAAAGAGTGTCCTACTTATGACTACAGAACTTACGCTTATGGTATATTTGCTATCAAGCAAAAAATCGAAAACGCTGCAAACAACACAGAAAAAGAAAAGTATGTTCGTGATCTATTAAAATTGTATGACGAATACCAACAATACTTTCCAGAAAAAATCAGTGGTGTTGACATGAAGAAAGGATTAGATCTTTTCAACTATGAAGTTGGTACTAAAGAAGAGGTCTTTAACTATCTAGACAAAGCTTTTAAAAATGATCTGGCAAATTTTGATAACACAAAAGCTTTATATGCTTATTTCGAAATTTTGGTTAATAACCACAAAGCAAACAAAGGCATTACACTTCAACAAGTATTTGACAAATACGACGATGTTTCTGATAAATTAAGCCAGTTAAAAGAAGAAGACACTAATGCTTTAGACAAATTACTAGAAAAAGAAGAAGCAGGTCAAACTCTTGACAATAAAGAAGTAAAAGCTAAAAACAAATTAGAAGGTAACATTGAAGATATCGGAATCGTTACTTCAAGTATGGATGCTATTATCGTAGAACTTTCTACTTGTGATAAGTTAATTCCTTTCTACCAAAAAGGTTTCGAAGCTAACAAATCTAACGAACAATGGTTAAAACGTGCCGCTGACCGTTTAGAAGCAAAAGAATGCGATTCAGATCCTTTATTCTCTAAAATATCTGAAGCTTTATACCAATTGAACCCAAGTGCTGACGCAGCTTATAAATTAGGAGTTGTAGAAAGTCAAAAGAAAAATACTTCTAAAGCTTTGGAATATTTCAACAAAGCGGCTGATATGTACACGGATAATACTAAAAAAGCTGCTGTGTATTACAAAATAGCTTCTATGTATTCTAAATCAAATAAGAGTCAAGCTAGAAACTACGCCAGAAAAGCTCTACAAGTAAAACCTTCTTATGGTAAAGCTTATTTATTGATTGCTCAGATTTACGGAAACAGCATCAATGAATGTGGAAACGACCAATTTGAAAAAAGAGCGATGTATTGGTTAGCAGCTCAATATGCTGATAAAGCAGCTGCAGTTGATCCATCTTTAAAAAGTATAGCTAACAAAATGGCTTCCGGTTACAGAGCTGCTGCTCCTACAAGAACTGAAATTTTCCAATCCGGAAAAGCGGGACAACGAATTTCTTTCAACTGTTGGGTTGGTGAAAGCGTTTTAGTTCCAAGTTTATAATATGAAATTATCTTTTAGAAATAATATATTTAACATGGTCACGATAGCATTTATCGTGACTATGTTTTTTTCGTGTGAAACGACTTTAAAAGACAAGCAAAAATTTAGCAAGTCCTCTTTTTTACCAATTAGCGAAGCAGATACTATCAACCTGAAATATACGGATTCCGGCAAAATAAAATCTACTTTGCGTAGCCCTAAAATGTTAGACTATAGTCAAATTGACAACCCTTTCACTGAATTTCCAAAAGGCGTTTTGGTTACTGTTTACGACAACCAAAACAACATTACCACAATTAAATCTGATTATGCTATTCGTTATAAAATGACAGACATTATCGATTTACAAGGAAATGTAGTCATCACTTCTCATGACGGCAAAAAAATGGAAACTTCCCAATTGTATTTTGACCAAAAGAACGAATGGTTCTTCACTGAAAAATTCTTCAAGTACTCCGACGGAGAAGGTGGTTATCTTCAAGGTCCCGGTGTAGACTTCAGCCGTGATTTTAAAATCTTCAACATGCAAAACAGTAGTGGAGAAGTTACAACTGTAGACTAAGCTTCCTTTACTTTGTAAAAATATTTAACTACATTTGGTAAAAAAACCAATCATGACATTCTATAAAGTTTTTTATTTTATTTACCTTGTTTTCGCAGGCTTCTTTCTTTATGATGCTTATATGAAAATACAGGAACACAAAAGTCCTTGGCTAAGCATTATCATTGCTTTAGTAGCAATCGGAATGTTTTTATTCAGAAGACATTTTTACAACAAATACCAAAACCGCGATAAATAACACACATGGAAATTGCCATAATTATCGTTTGTTTAATACTTTCTGCTTTTTTTTCAGGTATGGAAATTGCTTATGTTTCTTCTAATAAGGTTTTCCTTTCTCTGGAAAAAAAACAAAACAATTTTAATGCTCAAATTTTAGCCAAAATAACAGAAAAGCCTTCACAGTTTATCACCTCAATGCTTGTAGGAAACAATGTGGTTTTAGTAATTTATGGTATTTATACCGGTGATTTAATCATGGATTGGCTGAATTCCTTTTCAATAGGATTTTCTTCTTTTTCCAGCCTTTTGCTGCAAACATTAATTTCAACAGCTGTCATCTTAATTACAGCGGAATTTTTACCAAAAGTCTTTTTTCAGATTTATGCTAATAATTTCATGAAGCTTTTTGCTTTTCCGTCTTATCTCTTTTACCAACTTTTCTATTGGGTATCCCGATTTATCATTTGGATTTCTGATTTTGTATTAAAAAAATTCTTTAAAACAGAAGGAGATCAGGTTCAGGATTATTTCAGTAAAGTTGAATTAGGTAATTTCATTTCAGAACAAATGAACGGCGTTAGCGATGAAGACGAAATTGACTCTGAAATCCAAATTTTTCAGAATGCTTTAGAGTTTTCTGATCTAAAAGCCAGAGATATTATGACACCCCGAACTGAGATTGCAGGTGTAGATATCTTAGATTCAGTTGAGGATTTACGTCAATTATTCATAGAAACCGGTTATTCTAAAATTGTAGTCTACCAAAATTCTATTGATGATATTTTAGGTTATGTCCATTCATTTGAACTATTCAAAAAACCTAAAACCATAAAATCCGTTATGATTCCTATGGAGTTTGTCCCGGAAACTATATATATCAAAGACTTACTTAATATTTTAACGAAAAAACGAAAAAGTATGGCTATTATTCTGGACGAATATGGCGGTACTTCCGGTATTGTAACAGTTGAAGATATTATTGAAGAACTTTTTGGCGAAATTGAAGACGAACATGACTTAGATGAAGAATTGATAGAAGAACAACTGGAAGAAAATGCTTATTTATTTTCTGCTCGTTTAGAAGTGGAATTGCTTAATGAAAAATATAATCTTAACATTCCGGAATCAGACTCATATAGTACATTAGGTGGTTTTATTGTTCACAACACTAAAGAAATACCACAAAATGAAGAAAAAATCCAAATCGAGAATTTTGAAATAACCATTCATTCCGCCAGTAACAAAAAAATTGAATTGGTTCGTTTTTCCATTAAAGAAGAAAAATTATAAAAAATTTAATTGAAATATTATTTTTTCTTTTTTATTATTAAATAGATAATTGTATTTTCGCCCTCTGAAAAAAAGTAAATTGATATAAAATGGCAGTTTTAGGTAAAATTAGACAAAAAACAGGACTACTTATATTCTTAATAGCACTTGCGCTAATCATCTTTGTAGTTCAAGGAGCTTTAGAAAATGGTTTTTTTGGTTCTAATGCAAACAATATAGGTTCTGTAAACGGAACAGATATTGATGCGCAAACTTTTATGCGTAAAGTAGCTCAGGTAGAAAAGCAAAGCCAAAACATGAGCAACACTCAAGCTATGAATAGCGTTTGGGAACAAGAATTAAGAGGTATCATCGTAGGTGATCAAATTGAAAAATTAGGTCTTGGCATTGCAGATGACCAATTAATCAATGTTATTAAAACCAATCCTTACTTTTCACAAAATCCTCAATTTTTAAATACTGCCGGACAATTTGACGAAGCAAAATTTAAAGAATTCGTTAAATCTATTAAAAACGATCCGAACCAAGACCGTTGGGCAGAATGGCAAAATTTTGAAAAAGAAGTAGAAAAGTCAGCTGTAGAGCAATTATATTTCAACTTGATCAAAGGAAGTATTTATACAACTAAAGCAGAAGGAAAATTCAAATATGTAGCTGAAAACAAAAAAGCCGATTTTGAATATGTAACTGTACCTTACAATACTATCAATGATGATGAAGCAAAAGTTTCAGATGATGAAATCATTGCTTACATGAAAGAACACCCTAAACAATACAAATCTGATGCTACAAGAGCTATTGATTATGTTTTGTTTGAAAACAAAGCTTCTAAAGAAGACGAAGATCGTGTAGGAAAAGCTATTAACGACGTTTTATACGGAAAAGTAGAATATAATGATAAAACGCAAACTAACGACACTATTCCTGCTTTCAAAGACGTTAAAAACATTGCTGAGTTTGTAAATAAATATTCTGATATTAAATTTGACTCTACTTATGTAGCGAAAAAAGATTTACCATTAGATTACCAAGAACAATTATTCAATTTAGAAAAAGGAGAGGTTTTTGGTCCTTATTTGTTTAACAATCATCAATATGTTTCAAGAATGTTAGAC
Source organism: Flavobacterium haoranii (assembly GCA_003246205.1). GTDB lineage: Bacteria > Bacteroidota > Bacteroidia > Flavobacteriales > Flavobacteriaceae > Flavobacterium > Flavobacterium haoranii_A. The sequence continues at coordinate 153,371 of QKBC01000005.1, forward strand.
AGAAAACCTAATGCAAGCGCAAAAGCAAGCCATATCCTAATCAGTTTTGAAGGAGCTGAACGTTCAACTTCAACCAGAACTAAAGAAGAGGCACAAGCATTAGCTAACGAATTATTGGCAAAAGTAAAAGCTAATCCAAATGAATTTGCTTCTTTAGCTGCTGCTAATAGTGACGATCCAGGTTCTAAAAGTAACGGTGGTGTTTATGACAACATTATGCCGGGACAAATGGTTCCTACTTTCAATGATTTTGTTTTCAACAATCCTGTTGGTACTACTGGTGTAGTTGAAACTGATTTCGGTTTCCACGTAATTAGAGTATTAGACAAATACGATGCTGTTTTATTAGCAACCGTAGCTCAAAGTATAGAACCATCTGAAGCAACAATTGATGCTGTTTATACAAAAGCTAGTAAATTTGAAGCTTTAGCTAATGAAAAGAAATTTGATGAAGCTGCTAAAGAATTAGAAGCTACTGTTGTTCCTGCTTCTAACTTAAAAGCTTCTGACGAATATGTTTCCGGTTTAGGAGCACAAAGAGAAATCGTTCGTTGGGCATTTAACGATGATACAAGCAAAGGAGATGTGAAACGTTTTGATGTACCACAAGGTTATGTTATTGCCGTTTTAAAAGATAAAAATGAAACAGGTTTATTATCTCTTGATGTAGCAAGACAATCAGTTGGAAACATCTTAATGAATAAGAAAAAAGCCGAAGTAATTAAGAAAAAAATGTCAGGTGCTACTCTAGAAGAAGTTTCAAAAGCTACTGGTTCATCAGTTATTTTAGCTTCTGGTGTTGCAACAGCTAGTCCATTTATTCCAAATGTAGGAAGCGAACCTAAAGTTATCGGAACAGCATTTGATTTAGAAGCTGGTAAAACTTCTAAATTGATTGATGGCAACACAGGTGTTTTCATGATCAGAACCAAAGCAATAAACAATGCTCCTGAATCTACAAACGTTAACTCTTACGTAGAATCAGAACTTACGCAACAACAAAATGCTGCTCAAATGAGAGCTTACCAAGCGCTTAAAGACAAAGCTAATATTAAAGACGATAGAGCAAGATTCTAATATCTATCTTACTTTATTTTATATAATAAAAAAAGGAATCGAATATTCGATTCCTTTTTTTATGCTTTCTTTTTTAATCAACGACAAGATTTCACCCAAGAAAAAAGAACTGCTTCTAACCAATAAATTCTTCTACATAAAACCCTGAATCTTTACATTTCATTGTAATCTTAGTTTTATCCCTCTTTCTCCATATATGAATTAATTTATTATCCTTTACAAAACACTATCAAGCTATTTTCAATAGAAAATAAGCCAATTCTAAAGCTTTTTCACAACAATCTATCTCTCCTTTTACTCAGATTAAAAAACATATCTTATACAGCAAAAACAAGCAACAAAAAAAGGAGCCAAAAGCTCCTTTTTAAATTATTTATTATTTTCTTTTAATCAACTCTTGAAAACTTATCTTTTTTTTGGTTTACACTAGCTGTTTTTTGATTGTATAAATTTGTTTTTATATCATTCAACACATTCAATGCTTCATCTATATAAACATCTTTTTGCATTTCTTCATGCCAACGATTGCGTTTTTCCTGAAGTATGGTATCTTTAGCTACAGCTTCAATTTCGTAAGGCAAAGACTCAAACTCTAAATGATTTGTATAACTTGATATTGGTTTAAATTTTTTCAAAATTGCATCTGTTTTTTCTTCCTCTTTTTCATATTTTTTCAAATTCAAATCAAACTCATTATCATCTTTACGCTCAAAGATCCATTTAGCGTTTTCATCAATCAATTTAAATTGTTCATTTTCGCTTATTCTCGCATTACTTTTAGCAATAATCGATCCAAAGCCATTAGATACAATTTGATACTCAGCAGGATCAATTTTATCCCAAGGTAACGCATATTTTTCATCACGCTCACCCATATCCAGATAAGCAAATCTATCCGGTAATACAATATCGCTCAAAACTCCTTCTCGTTGCGTAGAACCGCCATTAATTCTATAGAATTTTTGAGTAGTTGTTTTTAATGCTCCTAAATCGCCATACGAATTTCCTCTGACAAACTGATTCAGGTCAATAATATTTTGTACGGTTCCTTTACCATAGGTATGTTTACTACCGATAATAATTCCTCGCTTATAATCCTGAATTGCTGCGGCAAAGATTTCTGACGCTGATGCTGAAAAATTATCCACCATTACAACCAAAGGTCCATCCCATTGTATTTTAGGATCTTTATCGAATAAAACATCTTGTTTTCTATTCGCTGATTTTACCTGAACAACCGGTCCGTCTTTAATAAATAATCCGGTCATATTTACAACAGTTTCAAGAGAACCACCGCCATTACCTCTTAAATCCATGATAATACCTTGAACTCCTTGTTCTTTCAAACGCTCTATTTCTAAAGCAACATCCTTAAAGGCATCTCTTTCTGCTTTATTATCAAAACTAATATAGAATTTAGGTAAATAGATAATTCCGAATTTTTTTCCGTCTTTTTCCACGGTAGATGATTTAGCAAACGTTTCTTCCGTTTCTACTTCGTCTCTTATAATCGAAATTACTTCAATGGTTCCATCTACTTTTTTAACGGTTAAACGTACTTCCGTACCTTTTGGTCCTTTTATCTTTTTCACCACGTCATCCAGACGCATTCCGGCAATATCAAGAGGTTCTTCATCTCCTTGCCCTACTTTAAGAATAACATCACCGGCTTCTAGTTCTTTTCCTCTCCATGCCGGTCCACCTGAAATTAATTCCGAAACCTCAACAGCATCATTCTTCTTTTGTAAGCGAGCTCCGATTCCTTCAAATTTTCCACTCATACTGATGTCAAACTTATCTTTATCATCAGGTGAGAAATAAAATGTATGCGGGTCAAAACGCTCCACTATTGAATTTAGAAAAATAGAGAACCAATCGCTTCTATCTAATTCTTTTTGGATGAAGTCGAAATAATCATTTAAAGATTTCTCAGAGCTTTCTCTGGCTTCTTTTTCTAAAACTTTAAACGATTTCTTTTCGTAGGTGCTGTCCTTTTTGAATTTTTCTTCTTCCAGTTTTTCTTTATCGGTTACTGTTGATAAAACAGAAAGTTTCAATTGTTTTCTCCATCTGTCTTTTAATTCTTTCTCATTTTTAGCATAAGGCAAATGGTCATAATCTACATTGATAGTTTCTTCTTTTGAAAAATCGAAAGGCTTACTTAATATTTCATCATATATAGCTCTTGATTCATCAATTCTTTTTAACAAACGGCTATTAGTCAGGTCAAAAAAAGTCAAATCTCTATCGCGAATTAAATCATCTATTTTATCCTGATATTTCGAAAATTCATCCATATCTGACTGTAAAAAGAATCTTTTAGTCGGATCTATTCCTTCAATATATTTAGTATATACATCTTTCGAAAAATTATCATCCATAGCAATCGGACTATAATGTCCTTTTTCTAAAATAAATGACAATAATTCCAGTAAAAGCTTATCTTTTTCAGGGTCTTCTACTTTTTTAGAAGGCATAAAACTCCATAGAACGGCTGAAATTACCGTAACAAACAAAATAATCTTATAATTTCTCTTCATAAATTCAAAAATTCTTTTCATTGAAAATTTTTAACTAAGTTACATAAAAAACCATGCCACTACACTGCAAGGTACGATAATTTTTTGTTAAAGCCTCCCTACAAATGGAGCGTGAGCACCATTATTGAACGAATTTTAATTACTTTAGCAAAAAAAAAATTATGGCTAAACCCTTAATCTTAGTTACAAACGACGACAGTATTGTTTCACCAGGTATTCGAACTCTTATAGACGTAATGAAAGAAATAGGCCATGTTGCTGTGGTTGCCCCGGATAGCCCGCAAAGCGGAATGGGACATGCCATCACTATTAACAACACATTACACTTAGACAAAGTTCAGCTTGACAAGGATTTAGAATACGAATACAGTTGTTCCGGAACACCGGTAGACTGTGTCAAAATGGCGGTTCACGAAATTTTAAAAAGAAAACCGGACTTGTGTGTTTCCGGAATTAATCACGGCTCTAATTCCTCCATTAATGTTATCTACTCCGGAACTATGTCGGCAGCCGTAGAAGCCGGAATTGAAGGAATACCTGCAATCGGTTTCTCTCATTTGGATTATGGTTGGGATACCGATTTTGAACCGGTTAAAAAATACGTTAAGAAAATAGCCTTAGAAGTATTACACAATGGACTACCGGACGGTATAGTTTTAAATGTCAACTTCCCTAAAGCTGACAAAGGAGAAATTAAAGGTATGAAAGTATGCCGACAAGCTAAGGCTATGTGGGTAGAAGAATTTGACAAACGTGTTAATCCGCAAGGAAAAGAATATTATTGGTTAACAGGAGAGTTTATCAATCAGGACAAAGGTCAAGACACGGATGAATATGCACTGGAAAACGGTTATGTCTCTATAGTTCCGGTACAATTTGATCTTACGGCTCATCATGCTATTCAAACTTTAAACAATTGGGATTTATAATATGAAGAATAAAAAAGATATTTTTATCGGATTCTTGTTGGGCCTTTTAGGAGGCTTCATAGGATGTTTTATTGTACTGCAATTTTTTACAGAAGTAGGTTTTGTAAACGGATTTAGTGCTATGCGTCAGGCAGGGATGATTGGTAAAGTCATTACGTTAGGAGCTGTATTAAACTTAATTTTGTTTTTTATTTTACTGAATAAAAACAAAGAGTTAATGGCTAGAGGTATTATTCTGGCTATGTTCTTTTTAACGGTTTTAACTTTAATTCTCTAACATGAAATATTACATTATTGCAGGTGAAGCTTCCGGTGATTTACACGGTTCCAATTTAATGAAAGCCCTTTTCGAAAAAGATCCCGAAGCTGATATTCGTTTTTGGGGAGGAGACCTGATGCAAAAAGTTGGCGGAACTCTGGTAAAACACTATCGCGATTTAGCTTTTATGGGCTTTGCCGAAGTAGTAATGAATCTTAAAACTATTTTAAACAATATTTCTTTTTGTAAAAAAGATATTCTGGCTTTTCAGCCGGACGCTTTGATCTTTATTGATTATCCGGGTTTCAATATGCGTATTGCTAAATGGGCAAAAGAACAAGGGATTCCAACCCACTACTATATTTCTCCGCAAATCTGGGCTTGGAAAGAAAAGAGAGTTAACGCTATAAAACGCGATATTGACCACATGTATGTTATTCTTCCTTTTGAAAAAGAGTTCTACGAGAATAAGCATCAGTTCAATGTTCACTTCGTAGGGCATCCGCTTATTGATGCAATAGAAAACAGACCTGCAGTTAATAAAGATGCTTTTATCAAAGCTCACGGGTTAAGCGACAAGCCTATTATTGCTTTATTACCCGGAAGCCGTAAACAGGAAATCAAAACCAAACTGCCCATTATGCTTTCAGTTGTAAAGCATTTTCCGGATTACCAATTTGTAATAGCTGGTGCACCTGGGCAAGATGATACTTTTTACCAGCCTTTTTTAACCAATCAGAACATTCATTTTATCACTAATAAAACTTATGATTTGTTGAGTATCGCTCATGCCGCTTTGGTAACTTCGGGTACTGCAACTTTAGAAACAGCCCTTTTTAAAGTTCCTGAAGTTGTTTGTTATAAAGGAAACTGGATTTCGTATCAAATCGCTAAACGCGTCATTACTTTAAAATATATCTCTTTAGTCAATTTAATCATGGATCGAGAGGTTGTTACTGAATTGATTCAAAACGAATTGAATACTGCTAACTTAAAGAAAGAATTAGAAAAAATATTGAATCAAGAGGGCCGTGCCAAAATGATTGAAGATTTCAATTTATTAGAAACTAAACTCGGTGGATTGGGAGCAAGTGAAAAAACGGCTGAATTAATTATTGACAGTTTTAAGAAATAATCTTACATTAGCAAAAAAGTAAGCAATTGAAACAACTGGTATACATTTTAGGATTGAGTCTATTAGTAATAAGCTGTAAAACGCAATCATCAATTGTAACCTCTAAAGAAGAAGCAAAATCTAAGGGAATTTACAGCTACAACGAATCATCGAAAAAGGATAGAGTTTCTGTTAAATCCTCTTCTTCTAAAAAAAACCATACTGCTAAAACGGGTATTGCTTACGAAATTGTGGATAAAGCTATGGATTATGAAGGTGTTCGTTATAGAACCGGTGGCACAACCAGTTCGGGAATGGATTGTTCCGGTTTAGTATACACCACTTTTAAGAGCTTTGACATAAGTGTTCCCCGAACTTCCGGTAGTTTAGCACTACAAGGAAAAAAGGTTTCTAAAAACAGGGCATTGCCTGGAGACCTGATCTTTTTTAAAACTAACGGAAAAAAATCTATTAACCACGTTGGTATTATTACCGAAGTAAATGATAATGAAATAAAATTTATACATGCTTCCACTAGTAGCGGAGTTATTGTATCTTCAACTGCTGAGCGCTATTATGCTGAGACTTTTGCGCAAATTAACCGATTAATTGAGTAACATTATTATTGGTTTAAAGTAAGTATTTCATAACTAATTGAAATTTTTTCCTTATCCGCTAATTGTTTACACACTTAGTGTAACATTTGGCATTGCGCTACATCATTTTTTAAGGTTTTCATACCTTTTCATAGGCATTATGGTTGTCATAACCTTTTGCTTGTGGTTGTATGCTTTTTTGCAAACCAAACAAAAACTTATCCCTAATGTTTTCTTCGGGGTAAATTCAATGGTCTTAAGTGTTCTTTTAGGTATTACTCTCCACGCAATTCATATTGAAAACCAATATAAAAACCATTATTCTCATTACCAAGACCACAATTTACATCTCATTACCGGCAGTATAAGAAATGAAGTAAAAGCATCCAAAAAGCAATATAAATATATCATAGATATTACTTCCATCGATAAAAAAACTACTTTCGGGAAGGCTTTACTTTACATTCCGAAAGAGTACAAACAACATTTTATTCCCGATGACCAAATTACCTTTCAAAGCCTGTTAGCTCCTTTGCCGCAGAACCTTAATCCTTATCAATTTGATTACGGAAATTATTTAAAGAATCAGCAGATTTACAGTTCAATCTTTCTAAATGATCAATCTATTCTTTACAACGGTAATGTAAAAAAGCTTTCTTTTTACCTTTATCAGATTAGGAGAAAACTACTTTCCGTTTTTGAAAGTTTTGATTGGAATCAACAGACAACAGCAGTAGTTGAAGCACTCATTTTAGGGAATCGTTTTCTATTGGACGAACAAACCGTCAAGAATTATCAAAATGCCGGTGTCGTGCATATTTTAGCTATTTCCGGATTACACGTTGGAATTCTATATTTTATCATTGCTTTTATAACAAATCCTCTGAAAAGGCTAAAACAAGGGGTAATACTACAATTCATCATTACTTTATTTTTATTATGGAGCTTTGCCTTATTAACCGGTTTCTCTCCGTCTGTTAGTAGATCTGTTACTCTGTTTAGTTTAGTCGCTTCAGGAAAATTACTTAACAGAACGTATTCTATTTACAACTTGGTCGCAGCTTCTGCTCTTCTACTATTACTACTCAACCCTAATGCATTATTTGATGTGGGATTTCAATTGAGTTATGCTGCTGTTCTCAGTATTTTACTTTTTAATCCTTTTTTCAAATATTTTCAATTCAGCTCTAATAAAATTATAAAGTATTTTATAGATATTGTTTTAGTATCCTTAGCGGCTCAGATCGGTGTCTTACCTCTAAGTATTCTTTATTTCAATCAGTTTCCAACGTTATTCTTATTAGCAAATATTGTTGTAATTCCTTTAATAACATTAGCTCTAATTTTAAGTTTATCAATCCTTATATTCTATTTCATAATCCCCTCTTTGTCAAATTTATTTGCTATCATCGTAGCGTATTTAGTTGATTTTTTAAATTCATTTATCGGCTGGCTAGCTCAATGGCAACATTTTATCATACAGAATATTGCTTTTAATCCATTATTATGCCTATTGAGTTACTTATCCATTTTCGGTTTTCTGTTATGGTGCTATCACCAAAATTTTAAAAATTTCAAATGGTTTTTAGCCTCTTTACTGATTTTTCAGTTAGGATATTTCGGTACTATTGTATATCAGGATAAACAAGAAGATTTCATTATTTTTAACAGTCGTAACTCAATTTTAGTACAAAGATATAACCAGCATGATGCAACTGTTTTTACCAATAACCCCGAAGAAAACAGTAAAATCATCATTGATTATCAAAAAGGAACATTTACCGAAAACATGAATATCAAGCCTCTGCCAAACACATTCTTTATTCAAAAGAAGCGTTGTCTAATCGTTGATAGTTCCGGCATCTATAAAACCTCTTTAAAGCCAGATATCGTTGTACTAACACAAAACTCAAAAATTAATCTGGAAAGGCTTATCAAAGAAACACATCCTGAAAGAATCATTGCAGACGGAAGCAACAGTTATTTTTTAATTAAGCATTGGAAGTTAACTTGCAGAAAAGAAAAAATCCCTTTTCACGTAACTTCTGAAAAGGGATTTTATAAGTTTTAATTCTAATTTATTTTCTTTTAAGAAGTCCATTAGCAACCTCTAACCATTTACTTGGACCACCTGCCACATAACCTGTATTTCCTAATGCGTCCAGATTTACCTTTTTCCCTTCTTTCTTTTCCGGTTGTACAAACCATATTGTAGGATAGCCTGTAACGCCGAACATTTGCTGTAAATTAAAATTCTGTTCTTTTAGAGCTTCGTCTTGAGGCGTTCTTTTAGGAAAATCTAATTCTACTAAAACAACATTTTTCTTAGCCCATTTTTCAAATTCAGGCGTCTGGAAAACCTCTTTCTGTAAACGTTTACACCATCCACACCAATCCGATCCGGTAAAGAAAAGCATTAGTGGTTTTTTAGTCTCCAGTGACTCTTTAGCCGCATCTGAGATATCGGTATGCCACTTCAGTTCTTGTGCCTGAGTTGTCCAAACCGCTAAAAATAAAAATGATAATACAATAGCTTTTTTCATTTGAGTTCTTTTCTATAAAATTAACAAAAAGAGTGCCAAGTTATGTAACTTACTTTACACCGTGCATTAGTTTTTTAACTAGCGGACTAAGAACAACCATGATAAGAGCTGCTGCTATTGGCACAATTGTAAATATCAAAAAGAAGGTTGACAAACTGTATTTTTGTGTAATCTCATCAATCATACCTCCCGTTGTTCCTGCTAATTTATTCCCCATTGCAATGAATAAATAATACACTCCGAACATAATTCCAATCCAAGAAGCTGGAACTAATTTACTTACATACGATAATCCTACCGGAGAAATACACAATTCTCCTAAAGTATGGAATAAATAAGCTGCGATTAACCAAAACATGCTAACCTTAACTACTGAATCTGTTTCCAAGCCCATACTTCCGAAAGCTAAAAACCCGAAACCTAATCCTAAGAAAGTTAATCCTACAGCAAACTTAAATGGTCCTGACAAATTGTATTTGCTCTCCCACCATTTAGAAAAAACCGGTGCAAAAATAATAATAAACAATGAATTTAAAATTCCAAACCATGTAGCCGGAACTTCTGTTTCTGCGGCAGTAAATTCTCTAAAAACCTTCCATAATACAATAGCCCAAATAATAATGAAACTAAAGGATAAAATAAGGTTTCCTAATGTATATTTTTTAAAAGTTTGGCTAAATAATTTTAATAATACATACGTAATAATACCTAGCGGAACTAATGTTAGTAAAGCATCTGCTATTTTAAAAGTTGTTCCTGCTCCACCAAATAATTGTCTTTGCGTGTATTTATCCGCAAAAATGGTCATTGAGCCTCCTGCTTGTTCAAAAGCAGCCCAAAAGAATACAGTAAAAACAGAAAAAATTAGTACCGCTACAATTCTGTCAAAAACTATGTTTGAAGGTACTTCTTCAACAATTGCGCTTACTTCCTCGTCTTCTTTAGCTAGTTCTCTTGTCTTTTTTGGAGTTAATCCAATATTTCCAAAAATATTTTGAGTAAAATAGAACTGTAACATTCCGAAGAACATAAAAATCCCGGCTAAACCGAATCCCCAGCTCCAAGATATTTTTTCACCGATATAACCACACAGCATAATTCCTAAAAAAGCTCCGGCATTTACTCCCATATAAAAAATAGAATAGGCACCGTCTTTCTTTTCCGGATGACTAGCATACGCATTAGAAATAATTGAGGTCATATTAGGTTTAAACAAACCATTCCCTACAATCAAACAACCTATACCAATATATAGAAACAGAGGTGTTTCAACTGCCATCGCTGCGTGTCCAAGAGTCATAATAAAAGCACCTATAACAACTGCCCAACGATATCCCAAAAGTCTATCAGCTAAAAGCCCTCCGATTACAGGAGTAAAATAAACAGCCATTGTATAAGTTCCATATAAGGACAAAGCATCTTCAGTTGACCAAGCCCAGCCTCCTTTAGCTAATTCAGATGTTAAAAATAGTACTAAAAGAGCTCTCATTCCATAGTATGAAAAACGCTCCCACATTTCAGTAAAAAACAATACAAATAATCCTGCCGGATGGCCTAAAACACTACTGCTAAAAAAATGATCTTTAGTTTGTTGACTCATAATAATTACTTAGTTATTTAATTCTTTATCTACTCCGTGCATTAATTTTTTGATTATTGGCGAAAGGATTAAAAGTAATACTCCAAAACCAATACCTGTATAGAATAAATACTCAAATAGAGTAAGATAACTTTGCTTTGCTAAATTCAAATCGGGTGCTGTTCCGTTTGAAGTATCTACAGAGGCAACATTAGCTAATACCGAAGCAATAAACTCTGAGCTTGCAGTCGCTAAAAACCAAACTCCCATCATAAAACCAACAATCTTAGCCGGAGATAATTTGGTAACAGCCGATAAACCAACTGGAGATAAACATAGCTCCCCACTGGTGTGCAACAAATATGTAAGAACCAACCAAATTATAGCTACTTTACCGGTTCCCGAAATATTAATACCAAATACTAATGAGCCAAATCCTAATCCTACTAACAATAGTGCAATACTAAACTTAACAGCTGTATTCGGATTATATTTACCCATTTTTATCCATAACCAGGCAAAAACCGGTGCCAGTAAAATGATAAATAAAGCATTTAAACTTAAAAATGTCCCTGCGGGAATATCTCCACGGTCTAATATTCTGTCTGCAAATAAATTTAATGATGTATAAGCTTGTTCAAACAATGCCCAGAAAATAATAGTGAAAACAATCAGTATTGTCAATGCAATCAATTGTTCTCTTTCTTTTCCGTCTAATTGCGTTATGGCATAGTAAATAATATATATAAGCGAAGCTCCTCCGGCAACCATTAAAGCTGTTGAAACGGCTTCATGTCTTTGAACCATTTGCCAAAAAATCAAGGTTGACAAAACACTTAAGATGTATACAATCCATTCGTTTTTTAATCCAAGTGATTTTTTCTCCAGAAACTCCGGATTTGAAGATTCTCCTTTACCCATTAATAGTTTTTTACCCGAAATAAAAGTCGCTAATCCAAATAACATCCCTACTCCAGCAGCACCGAAACCATAACTCCAACCAAATTTTTCACCTAACCATACACAAACAATTGTTGCTAAGAATGACCCTAAATTAATTCCCATATAGAACAAGGTAAAACCAGAATCGCGACGTTTATCGCCAACAGTATACAATTCCCCTACTAAGGAAGAAATATTAGCTTTAAGAAAACCTACTCCTAAAACAATTAATGACAGTGAAAAGTAGAATACCTGAAGTGCAAATTCGTCTCGCGTAATTTCCCCAGTAACTGACCGTGTAGCTGCATTTCCTTCGAAAGCCATTCCTAAATGCCCTAAAACGAGCATAATTCCTCCAAAAATAATTGCTTTCCTAAACCCTAAATATTTATCTGCTATGAATCCGCCTATAACCGGAACCGCATAAACTAAAGCAGCGTAACTTCCGATTATTAAATTTCCGGCTGAATCTGAAAACAAATGATATTTAGTTAGGTAAAATATTAAAAGAGCCTTCATTCCATAAAAGGAAAAACGCTCCCACATTTCAGTAAAAAATAAAATAAATAAACCTCTTGGGTGTCCTAAGAAAGTCTTTTCTTGTAGTACCGTATCGCTCATATTACAGTTTCTCTTTTATAAAGTTGGTCATTTTAGTATACAATTGAAGGCGTGTTTTACCTCCGTAAATTCCGTGGTTTTTATCCGGATAAATAGCCCAATCAAATTGTTTGTTTGCCTGAACTAAAGCTTCTATCATTTTCATAGAATTTTGAACATGTACATTATCATCGGCTGTTCCGTGAACTAATAAAAAGTTTCCTTCTAATTTTTGCACATGAGAGATAGGTGAATTATTATCGTATCCTTCCGGGTTTTCTTGTGGCGTTTGCATATAACGTTCTGTATAAATACTGTCATAATATCTCCAACTTGTTACCGGAGCTACTGCAATAGCTGTTTTAAACACATCAGCTCCTTGAAAAATACAATTAGAAGCCATAAAACCTCCATAACTCCAACCAAAGATTCCAATTCTGGAGGCATCCACATAACTGTATTTACCAATAACTTTTGCAGCATCTATTTGGTCAATAACTTCGAACTTACCTAATTCTTTATACGTACACTTTTTGAATTCAGCTCCTTTAAATCCGGTTCCTCTTCCATCAACACAAACGACAAGGTAACCTTGCTGTGCTAGCATCATAAACCAATAATCATTAATTCCATTCCATCTATTAGCTACTTCTTGCGATCCCGGTCCGGAATATTGGTACATAAAAACCGGATATTTCTTTGACACATCAAAATTTTTCGGTTTGATTATCCAAGCATTTAATTCATGCCCTTTTTCAGTTGTAAGTGTAAAAAACTCTTTTGGAGCCACATCATATTGAACTAATTTATTTTCTAAGTCTTTATTCTCAACAATCGTCTTCAATACTTTTCCTTCTTTGGAACTGTTCAAAGTATAAATCGGTGCTGTTGTTACATTAGAAAAACTATTGATATAGTATTGGAAGTTAGGGCTAAAAGTAGCCTCATTTGTACCGGTTTGTCCAGACAATCTTTTTTTGCCTTTCCCGTCAATTTTTACAGCGTAAATATCACGATTGACAGAACCGTTTTCAACGGATTGATAGTATACTGTTTTGTTGTTTTCATCATAACCGTAATATGCTGTAACTTCCCAGTTTCCATTGGTTACTTGTTTTTTTAGTTTTCCGTTTTTATCATAATGATAAATATGATTGTATCCGCTTTTTTCGGAAGTCCAGATAAAACTATTATCGCTTAAAAAAGTTAAATCATCAGTAACATCAACATAAGCTTTGTCTTTTTCATTTAAAACCACTTTAGAAGCAGCAGTTGTTCCGTTAATAAATAATAAATCCAAATTGTTTTGGTGACGATTCAGAATCTGTGCACTTAAAACATCAGCCTCTTTTGTCCAATTGATTCTCGCAATATAAAAATCACTATACTGACTTAAGTTGACTTCTTTTGTATTTTTAGACTTTACATCGAAAATATGTAATGAAACTTCTGAATTTTTTTCTCCTGCTTTCGGATATTTGAACACTTCTTGAGTGGGATATAATCCTTGATTGTAAATATCCATTGAGAATTCCGGCACTTGTGATTCATCAAAACGAATATAAGCCAATTTATCTCCGGCGGCATTCCAATCAAATGCTCTTACAAATGCAAATTCTTCTTCATAAACCCAATCTGTAATACCATTAATGACATGATTTTTTTTGCCATCATTTGTAATCTGCTCTTCTTTGCCTGAAGTTAAATCTTTAATGTATAAATTGTTTTGATATGCGAAGGCTACTTTAGTTCCGTCAGGTGAAAAAACAGGTTCCTGAATTTCTTTATCGGTTAATTTCTGTAGTTTTTGAGCGGCTATATCCAACACATAATATTCTGCAGTAAAAGAATGTCTGAAAATTGATTTTGAATTGGTTGCAATCAGCATCTTTTTTTCGCCGGCATCAAATGTATAAGCATCTACATACTGTATTTCTGAAAAGTTTTTTGTATCAAACAATGTTTTTACTTTTTCTAAAGTCGCAAAATCAAATAGATCAATCTGCATTGTTCGACTTGCTCTGTCAAAGTTCAACACGGTATATTGGTTGGTGTTTTTCATGGCATGCAATTCGTCCATACCTTGAGTTCTAAATGCTCCGGACCAAATCTCTTCTAAAGTTAATTTTTGTTGAGCAATGGCTGAAAGAGAAGCGGATAGAAATAGTATCGTCAGAAATTTAAGAGTCTTCATTTTATAAAATATGTAAAAAACGTCCAATTTTAGTGAAAATATATGAGACAGCCATAAATTTTAACCTATTTTAATCAAACAAATAATTTTTTTTTAACTTTAAAACATATTTTTTTCATACTAAATGACGCAAAACTGCTTTCTGCTTTTTAACCTTACACCCGAAGTGAAAATTTTGTTTCTTCGCACTCCTCCATGTGTTGATTTTAATCTTTTTGCTTTTGCAGAATTAAGCACTTTTTACAGATATTTAATTATTTATTTATTCTCTTTTATCGTAATTTCTATTTTCTTCGCCAGAATTTGGGGTAAATCAACAAAATTTAAATTCAAGAACAGCATTTTGCTGGAAACTCATGATGCTCAAGAGTTCAACACCTATTTTCTGTATTTGAGCCTTATATTTCCTTCGATTGAGATTTTTCACCAGATTTTCGGAATAATAGATCATTCTAAACTTCTTGTTTCTTTTATTCTAGGTGGAATTTGCCTGTTCTTTTTTTATCTTACATCAAAAAAACAATTCATAAAATATTCACAGATACTTTTTACGATCTGTTTCTTAAGCTATTATCTCAATACTATTTATAATTTAGGTTTTCAGAAAATCGATTTTATAGTTTTCTCTGAATACCTTTTATTACTCTTTTTTTCTTTTAATGTTTTTAAGCAGATTAAAATCTACTTTTTATTCATTTCTATATCATTCCTGATTTTATTAGGGCTTTTGTATTTTAAACCGAACGAGACAACTCCTGTTATCGCTTTAATCAATTCAATATTTATCATATTAGTTATCAATTTTGCCCGCAGACTTAATATTATTCATACGAATGAAAAGTTATTTCTATCAAATGAGATTATCAATAATGCTAATTCATTGATCATTGCTACAGATAAATTCGGAAACTTAGTTTATTGTAACGATTCTATCTCTAAAATTTTAGGCTATAGCCCGGAAGAGGTAATGGGAGATAACTTCTGGAAATTAACTCAAGATAACGACTTTGAGGGCATTGATTACAATCAAAAGTTCAAACCTAATACTATTTATAACCGAAAATTGAGATGTAAAAACGGAGATCTCAAACACATTCAATGGTCTGACTTTAAATACAATGACAATCTTTTTGTTGCTAGCGGACAAGACATTACTTCCAAGGTTGTTATCGAAAATAAATATTATGAATTAGTCAAAAATGCACGTGACATCATTTATGAAACAGATAAATATGGCGTTTTAACGTATTGTAATGACTTCACACTTCAACTTTCGGGATATGAATCCGATGAACTAATTGGTAAACACTATAGTGTTTTTATCCGAGATGACTATAAAAAAACTATTGAAAATTATTATCTCAACAACGGCGTAGAAAATGCCCAAATGGAAATTCTTGAGTTTCCTATTGTTGCTAAAAACGGAAACAGTATTTGGGTTTCTCAGAAAATTTCAATTCACAGAGATGAATATGGAAAAATTACCGGATATTCTGCTATAATGCGAGATATCACTTTTAAAAAATCTGTTGAAATTGAAGAAAAAAGACGTTTAGACAGCATTTCTCATCTCAATCAAATCTCAAACAACTTATCAACACTGGATTTTCTAAAGTTTAAAAGTTTACATGATCTTTTAAAACATATCACTAAAGAAGCTTCTATAGGTTTGGAAATTGAACGTGTAAGTCTTTGGGAAAACTTTAATGATCACATCAACTTAGAAAACCTATACATTCACAAAGAAAAAAAACATTCTACTGATCTTAAGCTATATAAAGATAAATTCCCGAATTATTTCAAATCCATTGAAACCAATCCTATAGTAATTGCTTCTGATGCTTCTAAAAATCCATTTACCCGCGAATTTTATGAATCTTATTTTAAGAATTATAATATTATGTCTCTTTTAGACATTCCAATATATATTTCCGGTAAACTAACGGCTATCTTATGTTTTGAGGCGACCGAAAACATCAG
Organism: Flavobacterium haoranii; assembly: GCA_003246205.1. GTDB lineage: Bacteria > Bacteroidota > Bacteroidia > Flavobacteriales > Flavobacteriaceae > Flavobacterium > Flavobacterium haoranii_A. The sequence goes on from QKBC01000005.1 coordinate 169,724, forward strand.
AAACTGGACACATGAGGATATTAATTTTGCCAAAACTGTATCCGAAATTATTGCGTTGGCCATTCAAACCTTTAAACGAAAAGATGCTGAAAACCAAATCATTTATAAAAACGAAATTTTAACGGCAATTGCAGAAGTAACCAGCAAACTTCTCGTTAAAAAGGAATACAATCAAATTTTAGATTCTTCTGTTGAAGCCATTGCAAAAGCATTAAAAGTAAATCGTTTATATTATTTTGAGAATGATTTAAATAGCGATCTGCTGAGTCAGAAATTTGAATGGGTTTCTTCTCCGGAACTTGCTGAAATGAATAATCCGGATTTGCAGAACGTTCCGCATGACACTTTTCCGACATTAATGAACAAACTTTTAAAAAATGAAAATTTTGAAGCTATCATTCAGGAATTAAAGCCCAGCAACCTAAAAAAAATTCTCGTAGCTCAAAAGATTAAATCTATTTTAATTATTCCGCTTTTTTATAAAAACACTTTCTTTGGGTTTCTAGGCTTCGATGATTGCTATGTGGAAAGAAAATGGTCTTCGGAAGAAATGAGCATCCTTAGAACATTAGCCAATAATATATCGGCTACTATTGCGCGTATCAACAATGAAAGGATTATAAAAGAAAATGAAGATAAATTCAAATTATTAGCCAATAATATTCCGGCAGGTGTTTATTTAGTACGATTTGATGAAAATCGCTCTAAAATTTATTTAAACAATGAAATTGAAAGACTGACTGGCTACAGTAAGGAAGATTTTTTAAACAACAAGATAAAACTTTCGGATTTATACCATCCTGAGGATAAAGAAGCGGCATTAGAAGAGATCAGTTTAAGTGTTAAAAACAAAACACCGTTTCATATTACCAGCAGAATTATAAAGAAAGACAACAGCATTATCTGGATTGAAGAATTCGGTGAAGCTATCTTTATTGACGGAAATATTGAATATATAGAAGGTGTTGTTTTAGACATTACGGAAAGGAAAAATATTGAAGAAGCCATTTTAGCCAAAGAAGTTGCCGAAAAATCGAATAAAGCTAAATCAGAGTTTTTAGCCAACATGAGCCATGAGATTCGTACACCACTTAACGGAATTATAGGATTTAGTAAATTATTGTTGAATACTGAAACTACCGAAGTCCAAAAGCAATATTTAGAAACAGTAAACCAATCTGCTGAGACACTTTTGAATGTTGTAAATGACATTTTAGACATCTCAAAAATAGAAGCTGGAAAATTGCTGCTTGAAAACAGTAAAGTTGATCTTTATTCCATCGTCAATGAATCTGTTGATATGCTCAAATTTAATGCGCATCAAAAAGGTTTAGAAATATTGATTAATATTCACGAAAACATAAAATGTAATATTTGGACGGACGAAATCAGACTAAAACAAATTTTACAGAATCTACTCAGCAATGCTATTAAATTTACGCTAAAAGGCGAAGTTGAAATCGAAATTTCAAATATGGAAGAACGTCCCGATTATGAATATTCCAAAATAAAATTTAGCATTAAAGACACCGGAATAGGAATAAAACCGGAGAATAAAGCCAAAATATTAGAAGCTTTTTCACAAGAAGACACTTCCACAACTCGAAATTTCGGAGGAACAGGGCTCGGGCTTTCAATTACTAACAATCTATTAAAATTAATGGATAGCGAACTTATTATTGAAAGTCAACCTAATAAAGGAAGTACCTTCAGTTTTATTCTCAATGTAAAATCAGAAAAATGCAAAACGCATTATGTCCTAGTTAACAACCAATTCAAAAACGCATTAATTATTGAAGACAACCCAAGAGCTGCAGCTATTATTCAACGTATTTTTAATTCCTTTGAAATCAAAAACATTGTTGAAACCGATAAGTATACACTCCCGGAAACTATAACTAATTCCGATTGTGATTTAGTATTATTAGATTATGAATATCTAGGAGACAAACTAACCGCAAAAATCATCAAAGAAAACCCGAATATTGAATGTATTGTAATGCACAATGCTACTACGAATTTCCCCGAGATCAAAAATTTTAAAAACGGATCTTCAATAATAAAACCTATAAAGGTAAATATCCTTCAAAATTATTTAAACAAAATAAATAATGAAGAAGAGCCTGTTATCATCCCGGTCTCAGAAGAAAAGAACAAATCCAACAGTACAATAGATTTGTTAATTGTTGAAGATAACAAAATCAATCTTTTATTGACTAAAACACTCATAAGCAAAAGTTTTCCGAACATTACCCTACACGAAGCACATAACGGATTAGAAGCCATTAAAAAATTCAAACAAATTAACCCAAAAGTAATTTTAATGGATATTCAAATGCCAGTTATGAATGGTTACGAAGCAACTATTGAAATAAAAAAAATAAATCCTCACGCAATAATTATAGCTCTCACCGCCGGAATTATAGCCGGAGAAAAAGAAAAATGTATGGATATAGGAATGAAAGATTTTATCATAAAACCTATAGATAAAAAAATATTCAAAAACACACTTCAAAAATGGCTTAAAACTTTAGAACGTTAATATTTCCTATCTTTGCATTTCTAAAATAAAATGCAAAATGACCCAAAACATAAAAGGCTTTTCTAAACTTACAAAAGAGGAAAAGATCGATTGGATTACTCAAGCTTATTTTACCAATCCTGCGGAGGCTAAAACAGTAATCACGCAATATTGGAACAATGACGATGAACTACAGAAACTTCACGATGAATTTATAGAGAATACCTTAACCAATTTTTATTTGCCTTATGGAGTTGCTCCTAACTTTCTTATCAATGGAAAAAGTTATACTATTCCTATGGCAATTGAAGAGAGTTCAGTAGTTGCTGCGGCCTCAAAAGCAGCAAAATTTTGGAGTGAAAGAGGAGGTTTTAAAACAACTATTATTAATACCGAAAAAATAGGGCAAGTACATTTCTTATTTGACGGTGAACCTAACGAATTAGAAACCTTTTTCAATTGTATCAAACCTAAATTTTGGATCGATACTGATAACTTCACCAAAAACATGCAAAAACGCGGCGGAGGAATTGTCAACATCGAATTGATAAATAAAACCAACGAATTAGAAAATTACTATCAACTTCATGCTTCTTTTAATACTAAAGACAGTATGGGTGCCAATTTTATCAATACTTGTCTGGAACAATTTGCAAAAACACTTGAAAATGAAGCACAACAATATGCTCCGTTCCAAGAAAATAACCATTCTGTTCAGGTTGTTATGAGTATCTTAAGCAATTATGTTCCTAATTGCCTGGTTCGTGTTGAAGTGGCATGCCCTGTAGATAATATGAGTGATGATAAAAGTATCGATGGAAAAGAATTTGCCGAAAAGTTTGCTACTGCTGTAAAAATTGCCGAAATAGAACCTTATAGAGCCGTTACTCATAACAAAGGTATCATGAATGGTATTGACGCAGTTGTTATTGCTACAGGAAATGATTTTAGAGCTGTAGAAGCCGGCGTTCATGCTTTTGCCGGTAAAAAAGGACAATATTCCAGTTTATCTCATGTGTCAATTGCTAATGGGATTTTTACCTTTTGGATGGATATTCCTCTAGCATTAGGAACTATCGGAGGCTTAACTGCTTTGCACCCATTAGTAAAATTTTCATTAGAAATGCTCGGAAAACCATCTGCTGAAGAATTAATGCAAATTGTAGCTGCAGCTGGTCTAGCCCAAAATTTTGCCGCGGTTCGTTCTTTAACTACTACAGGAATTCAAAAAGGACATATGAAAATGCACATTATGAATATTTTGAACCAACACCATGCCACTAAAGAAGAAAAACAACAAGTTTTAGAATATTTTAAAGACACTACTATTTCACATAGCCTGGTAGTTGATTATTTAGAAAATTTACGAAAATAAAACACTATTTCTTACTATCTGTTTCACATAGACAACGCATAGTAGAGATTAGTCAACGAATATGGAAACACAGAAATTTTATAGCAACGGTAAATTGCTCTTTACAGGCGAATATTTAGTACTTGACGGAGCAAAAGCATTAGCTGTACCTACAAAATACGGACAAACCTTAGAAATAACACCTGCTGCCGGGAAGCAAATCCAATGGACCAGCTATGACGCAGACAAAAGTATTTGGTTTCAGGATACAATTATATTTGAGGATATTATTCAAAAAAATAAATCTGACGATTATTCTAACGTAAAAAACAAACTCATTGAGATTTTACATCAAGCTTATAAACAAAATCCTGATTATATAAACAAAGCCACAGGATACTTCATTGAAACTCACTTAACATTTCCCAGAATTTGGGGACTTGGTACTTCTTCTACTCTAATAAACAATATAGCACAATGGTTAAAAATAGATGCTTTTGAATTATTAAGAGAAAGTTTTGGTGGAAGTGGATATGACGTTGCTTGTGCACAAACTGATTCTCCTATTATTTACCATTTAGTAAATAATGAACCTCATTTCAAAAAAGTGAATTTTAATCCTCCATTCAAGGAAAATATACACTTTGTGTATCTCAACAAAAAACAAAGCAGTACAGCTGCTATTGCTCATTACTTTTCAAAAGAACACAGCACTGATAAAACCATTGCCAAAATTAACAAGATCACTTATGAAGCATTAGATTGTCAGGATGGTCGCGATTTTGCTCATTTAATGGAAAAACATCAAGTTTTAATGAGTGATATTCTGGAAACAGAGACCGTACGTGAAAAATTATTTCCGGATTTTAAAGGAGTTATTAAAAGTTTAGGAGCTTGGGGAGGTGATTTTGTTATGGCAATTAGCAAAGAAGACCCAACAGATTATTTTCATTCTAAAGGATTCAATACCGTCCTGAATTACAATGAAATGGTTTTATAATAAAAAATGGAAGGTTAAACCTTCCATTTTTTATTATTATCTCAAAAATATTATTAATATTATTTCTTAATAATTTTCTGTGTGTAGTTCAAATTATCTCCTTGAACTTTCAACATATATATACCCGCTTGTAAGGACTGAATATTGATTGTACTTTCTAAATTAAAACTGTCTACCTTCTGTTCTAAAACAGTTCTACCATTCACATCAAATAACTGAATATTCAATTTACCTGAATAATTAAGAATAGATATGTTTAGACTATTATTAGCCGGATTCGGATATACTTTAAATGCATCTGTATTATTAAAATAATTTACAGACAATGTACAATTTGGTCCTGGTGCAGGTTCTGTAAAATCTTCTGTTTGATCTTGAATACCTTGCACACCTGAATTAGTTCCAGATGATGCATTTACCCCTAATCCTCTTCGGGCAAATACTTCCCAAATCATACAATAATTTTCTCCCCCTGTAGTTGCTTGATCGGCAGCAATGATAGCATCTCTACCTGTAACAAAAGAAGGATTACAAGGCTGTAATTTCATTGCATCTAAAACCAACTGCATTACCTTATTATTTCCTCCCGTTCCATTATACTTATCAGAATCAAATCCATATTTATTAATATATGCCCATGCCAAATCCCAAAGCATACTTGCCCATACTGTACCAACAGAATGTATATCGATATAATCCACTCCATTATAAGTATACCACATATCATTTGTATCTCCGAAAGTTAATGGATCAACTGACATATCTGTAGAATAAGGATATTGTCTAATACCTCTCCCATCTGTAGACTGATTAGCAACAAATGTTCCAATTCCTTTAACATCTTCAGGTTGATCTCCTGTCTGAACTTGCATCATAAGAGCCGCCCAATCAGACCAACCTTCTCCCATTTGTTCAGAGCTCTGTAAACATGAAGAGTTAGATGCTCCTCCTGTCAATCGAGTTGAGATACCGTGTGTATACTCGTGTGCTATTACTCCATTATCAAAATCCCCGTCAGAATTAACAAAAGTGATATCATCATTTTTCAAGGTTGCATTTACTGTCCCTGAAGACATCTCTGCTATTAATGCTTCTCCAATATTATAAGTCACAAAAACAGCCGGAATTGTTATTCCTGAATCTGCGCCTGACATACTTACATATTGATTAGGATTAGCTGTATCATTATTGACAACGATAACAGCTGCGGCACCAGCATTCTGAGCATTTAAAACTTTAACTGTGAAATTACATGTTCCTCTTCTTATAACCACTATTTTACCAGATAATTGAGCTGCGTTTATGGCAGTTTCACATGCATCTGAGTTATCAGGTGTAGCATCTTGATATAGAACCAAATCAGTAGTCAAACCTGGAAGTGCCGGTAAATCAATATGACCAGGATCAAAAGCATTATCTGCCGCATAGTAATCCCCCGCTATAGAAGTTGGAGTATTAATCGTCAAATAATATGGAACAGGTCCATAATCCCATAAAAACATCTGCATTCTTGGATTTGTTCCATCAATAGGTGTAGCAAAATTAGCATTATCTATTCCGCTGCCATCTTGTGCATCGGCATAAACGAAATCTCCAAAAAAGGAAGTCACTCCTCCATTGCCATAATTATTTTTTTGAAAATTTCCATTTGGCTCATCAAATCCATAATGATACCAAACATCATGCATAATGTTATTCATATAGAACAAATTGGTTATTGCGGCATCCGTATAAGTAGTAGCTGCAACTCCAGTACCTCCATAAGGGAAATCAAAAGTTAAACTAGCTCCTCCATCCGGGTAACTTCCGTTTCCATTATTACCATTTTGATCTTCTTGGGCAAAAACATTATTCCCTCTTGTATATGTATATTCCGCACCATCTATTCCGTTTATATCATGCCAACCATAGGGAGAAGACACTAAATCATACGGACTAGATAATAATTGTCTAGGACCATGATTAGGGCTTTCCGTTTCAAAAGGTAAAACATTATATGTACTTGACTCACTTAACAAAGTAGTCACCGGAATATTAAATAATTTTTTGTATGAAAAAAAATCAGTAGCATTAGTAATATGATGATGATCAGTAGCACTACATCCATTAAAATTACATGAAATAACCCAATCTTGTTTTTCTAATAAATCTCCGCTTACAGCATCAACTCTCACACTCCATAAATGCTTATGATCCTGAGAATAGTAAGTCAAATCCCATGCTAAACGTAAAGAACTATTTACTGAAATGTAAACTATCTTAGCTGTAGCCGAATCTTCCATATCTCCATTAGAAAGCACCATTCTACCATTATTATAATCAATCACTTGATGAGAAATAACATCTTCATTTAGATTTTGATGTGCATAATTAAATGCTCCTAAGACATCTACTATAGGGGTAACTGTATTTATTTTTGAGCTTACATTCGGAACAAACTTCACGTCTGCATTTATTACCGCATTATTTTTAATCCAAAAATTAGAAACAGAATTAAAAACTTCAACACCTTGATAATTTTGTTTTACGTAGTAATTGGTAATACCAGTAGCTTTACTGTTTGCAGTACTTTCAACAAACCAATCGCTTACATCAGATTGGCTTAATCCTAATTTTTGTCTGTTTGAGTTCAAATAATCTTGAACTTTCGAATTGTAGTCTTGGGCAAAACCGACCAACCCAATCGAAAACAAAACAAAAAATTGTAATGTTTTTTTCATTGTAAATTTATAGTTAAGTTAAGTTGAACAAAAGTAAAACTTTAGCTGTAAAATACAAATATTTTTCTCATTTTTAAGCATTTAGCCAAGTTCTCCCCGGACAACTTTAAAATATTGTATCACTTTCCCATCTGTCAATAAAGATACAAAGTGACAAATATGAAGGAGTTGTTCATAAGTAGTTCCTTTTTCTACTTGAAATTTTTCAGGCAGCAATCTCAAAATAAGTTTGTGATAATTAGATTCATTTCCGTTCATCTTATTGTAATAAGCCTCACAGAAAGCAGTCAATAATCCATTAATCACATTATAACCCACTATTTCTTTTTCAACTACTTCTTTACTTTGGTATACTTTTTTAACACTTATCTCTATTATATCATCCATTTGAGCTTTGTATTTGCTTTTATCCATCAAGGAAGTTGAAAATTCTCCTTTTAGAATCTTTTCTTCATTGGCTAAAAACACGTGAACTGCATCATTAATTAAGCTCCCAATTGCCAAAGCTCTCAAATAACTAATTCTATCTTCTTTTGTTTTAAGTTCATTATACTTTCTTCTATCAATAGAATTCTGGACTAATTTTACTAAAAATTCTAACGCATAATCTTCGTCAATCAAACCTAAATTAATTCCGTCTTCAAAATCAATGATCGTATAACAAATGTCATCAGCTGCTTCAACTAAGAAAGCTAACGGATGCCTTTCGTACCCAATATCTTCACCGTTTTTATTAGCAATCAAACCTAACTCTTCGGCTACTTCTTTAAAAAATACCTTATCTTGTTGAAAAAATCCATACTTTTTATCACAGATCTTTGAAGTTGGTTTTTTAGGCAAACTCTCCTTCGGGTATTTCATAAAAGCGCCTAAAGTAGCATACGTCAATCGAATGGAACCTTCTACTCCTTCTCTAGAAGTTGAAACCACCGAAAAACCATTGGCATTACCTTCAAAATCAATTAAATCCTGCCATTCTTTTGGCGTCATTTCGCTTTGAAATTTCGTTCCGGCTCCGGTTTTAAAATATTCACCAATTGCCTTTTCGCCAGAATGTCCAAACGGAGGATTTCCAATATCGTGCATCAAAGCCGCTGCAGCCACTATAGCACCAAAATCATTCATTTGATACCCATGAACGGATTGCAAATGCGGATATTTCTCTATAATTTTCTTTCCTACCAAACGACCAAGCGATCGTCCCACGACCGAGACCTCCAAACTATGTGTCAATCTATTATGTACAAAATCGGTTTTAGACAGCGGAATTACCTGTGTTTTATCTTGTAAACTTCTAAAAGCAGTTGAAAAAATAATTCGATCATAATCCACTTCAAAACCTAAACGCGTATCATCTTGTTCCGAACGTAATCTTTTGGTTGTATCGCCTTGTCTTTTTAACGAAAGTAATTGTTCCCACTGCATCATAAAACAGAAGTTTTTTATTTATTATTAGTTATTCAAAGGTACTTAAATTGAATCTATAAAAAAATGCCATTTCAAACAGAAGTAAATCTTAAAAAAGATTTCTCGACTCCGCTCGAAATGACATTAGTCTATTCTCTTTGTTCTTTATGCTATTCTCTTAAGAAATTAAGACCCACACATTTCACAATCTTCCGGCCCAGAATTTTGTGAACGTTGCAACATGGCCCTAAACTCTTCTGTACTCATAGCTTCTGCTTCTACATTTACAGATTTTACTTCAACCTCTGGTTTTGGCTGTGCTTTTTTCTCATTGTCCAATGTAAATTTGATAGCATCAACTGCCGACTTAGTTCTCAAATAATACATTCCTGTTTTTAAGCCGCTTTTCCAAGCATAAAAATGCATCGAAGTCAATTTAGCATAAGTAGCACCTTCCATAAACAAGTTCAACGATTGTGATTGATCAATGAAATAACCTCTTTGGCGAGACATATCAATGATGTCTTTCATACTCATTTCCCAAACCGTTTTGTATAGTTCTTTGATATCTTGTGGAATCACATCAATATCTTGAATTGAACCATTATTACGCATCACCTCTTGTTTCAGATTCTCATTCCATAAACCTAAATCTACTAAATCTTTCAATAAGTGTTTGTTTACCACAATGAACTCACCCGATAATACTCTACGAGTATAAATATTTGAAGTATATGGTTCAAAAGCTTCGTTGTTTCCTAAAATTTGAGATGTTGAAGCTGTTGGCATTGGTGCCAATAACAATGAATTACGCACACCATTTTCCATTACTTCTTTTCGCAATGAAGTCCAATCCCAACGTCCAGATAAATCACTGTCATTTAATCCCCAAAGGTTGTATTGAAATTCCCCTTGAGAAATTGGTGAACCTTCGAATGTAGAATAAGCACCTTCTTCTTTAGCCATTTCCATAGAAGCGGTCACCGCTGCAAAATAAATGGTTTCAAAAATTTCTTGATTCAACTTTTTAGCTTCGTCACTTGTAAAAGGCAATCTTAATAAAATAAAAGCATCTGCTAAACCTTGCACACCTAAACCAACCGGACGGTGGCGCATGTTTGAATTGCGAGCTTCTTCTACCGGATAGTAATTTCTATCGATGACTTTATTCAAGTTTCGCGTAATACGTTTAGTTACATCAAACAAATATTGGTGATTGAACTGTCCGTCTTCCACAAACATTGGCAACGAAATAGAAGCTAAATTACAAACCGCAATTTCATCTTCTGATGTATATTCTAAAATTTCGGTACATAAATTAGACGAACGAATAGTTCCCAAATTCTTTTGGTTCGATTTTCTGTTCGCTGCATCTTTATACAACATATATGGCGTACCCGTTTCAATTTGAGATTCTAATATTTTTTCCCAAAGTTCACGTGCTTTGATCGTTTTTCTACCTTTTCCGGCTGCTTCGTACTCATGATACATTCTTTCAAAATCTTCACTATGCGTATCATACAATCCCGGACATTCATTTGGACACATTAATGTCCAATCAGCATCAGCTTCCACTCGTTTCATAAACAAATCCGGAATCCACATCGCATAGAATAAATCGCGCGCACGCATTTCTTCTTTTCCATGGTTTTTCTTTAAATCCAAAAACTCAAAAATATCAGCATGCCAAGGCTCTACATAAATAGCAAAACTTCCTTTTCGTTTTCCACCACCTTGGTCAACATAACGAGCTGTATCATTAAATACGCGCAACATAGGAACAATTCCGTTTGAAGTTCCGTTTGTTCCACGAATGTAAGAACCTGTAGCTCTTACATTGTGAATAGACAACCCGATTCCTCCGGCAGATTGTGAAATTTTTGCCGTTTGTTTTAACGTATCATAAATCCCATCAATACTATCATCTTGCATTGTCAACAAGAAACAAGAAGACATTTGCGGTTTTGGTGTACCGGCATTGAACAATGTTGGCGTAGCATGTGTAAAGTATTTTTTCGACATTAATTCGTATGTCTCAATAGCCGACTCAATATCATCTAAGTGAATACCCACTGAAACACGCATTAACATGTGTTGCGGACGTTCCGCAATTTTGCCGTTTATCTTTAATAAATATGAGCGCTCTAATGTTTTGAAACCAAAATAATCGTAGTTAAAATCTCGGTTATAGATAATAGTAGAATCTAAACGTTCTGCATTTTCCATGATTACTTGATGTACCTCATCAGAAATCATAGGTGCTTCTTTACCTGTACGCGGATTTACATACGTATGCAAATCGGTCATCGTTTCTGAGAATGACTTTTTTGTATTTTTGTGTAAGTTAGAAACTGCTATACGAGCTGCTAACTGTGCATAATCAGGATGCGAAACTGTCATTGACGCAGCTGTTTCCGCAGCAAGGTTATCCAATTCAGAAGTGGTTACACCATCATACAAACCTTCAATTACACGCATAGCGACCTTTACAGGATCTACTAAGTCGTTTAATTCATAACACATCATTCTAATGCGGTCGGTAATCTTGTCGAACATTACCGGCTCTCTACGGCCATCTCTTTTTACTACGTACATACTTATTGAATTATGAAGTTTGAACACGAATAAGAAAACTTACTCAAATCCAAATTGGTTAATCGTTACAAAAGTGCTTTTGTTTTGCTTCCTAGCCCTGACGGAAGTAGATTTTTTAGAAATTGCGATAGAGACAAAAATCCCCTTTACGAATCACTAAAAGCGTATCGCATTTTCTAAAAATATAACGTACAACAGGAAAATAGATTGCTAGAATTCCTGAAGTTTCGCTATAAAAAGTTAAAAATCGGCGTCGAAACTGATTTTGTTACCGCTGGTATCGTTGTTTAAAACTCCTGCTTTTTGATAGTCAGACACTCGTTTTTCAAAGAAATTAGTTTTTCCTTGTAACGAAATCATGTCCATAAAATCAAACGGATTGGTTACATTGTAAACTTTAGGACAACCTAGTTCTACCAACAAACGATCGGTTACGAACTCTAGGTATTGCGTCATCAGTTTAGCATTCATACCGATTAAACTTACCGGTAAACTTTCGGTTATGAACTCGCGTTCTATGTCTAGGGCATTTGTTAAAATCTCAGTAATTCTTTCTTTTGACACTTTGTTTACCAAGTGGTGGTTGTGCAAGTGCACTGCAAAATCGCAATGCAAACCTTCGTCACGCGAAATCAATTCGTTTGAGAACGTCAAACCTGGCATAACACCTCTTTTCTTTAACCAAAAGATAGAACAAAACGCACCTGAGAAGAAAATTCCTTCCACTGCTGCAAAAGCAATTAATCGTTCAGCAAAGCTTGGCGACTCGACCCATTTAAGAGCCCATTGTGCTTTTTTAGCAATAGCGGGGAAGTTTTCAAGTGCGGTGAAAAGTATATTTTTTTCTTTTTCGTCTTTTACATAGGTATCAATTAATAACGAATAAGTTTCAGAATGAATGTTTTCCATCATTAACTGAAAACCGTAGAAAAATTTAGCTTCAGCATACTGTACTTCGCTTACGAAGTTTTCTGCTAAATTTTCGTTTACAATACCATCTGATGCCGCGAAGAACGCTAAAATGTGTTTGATAAAATATTTTTCATCCTCGTTTAGCTTGTTGTTCCAATCGTTAAGATCTTGATGTAAATCGATCTCTTCTGCTGTCCAAAAACATGCTTCTTGTTTCTTATATTGTTCCCAAATATCGTGGTGTTTGATAGGGAAAATTACGAATCGATCTTTGTTTTCTTGCAAAATAGGTTCGACTACTGACATAGTGGTTTGATTTTTACTGCGTTATTAAATGATTAGTTTGAATGATAAGGGGACTACAAAGTTTGTCATTTGAATTGAAAAATAAAAGTCAAACTTATTCACAATTAAGGGAAGTTTTTAACAACTTTAAAAAATAACAATTGTTTTTTTACAAGTTATAAAATACTGATTTACAAATATTTAAAATTTAAAAAAATCAAACAAAATCGCTGTTAGCAAGTGAAAAAACAGGCGCTAAGAAGCAATTAGAAACAAGATCTTTTCGAAATTAAGAATAATAAAAAAACCTGTAAAAGCAAAAATTTTACAGGCTCATATCTCACATAATCTTAGTCAAATCTCTAATGCTACTTTTCGAACTCCTCTGCAACTTTTTCCAATTCGTCATACCATTGCTGACCAAATTTTCGAATTAAAGCTTCTTTTACAAATTTATAAACCGGAACTCCTAATTCTTCTCCCAACGCACATGCATCAGAACAAATATGCCATTTATGATAGTTTACGGCAGCAAAATCAGAATATTCTTTGATACGGATTGGATATAAATGACAAGAAACCGGTTTTTTCCAATCTACCACTCCTTGATTATATGCTTGTTCGATTCCACATAAAGCTGTTTTTCCGTCAAATATTACATAAGCACAGTCCTTACCATCAATCAAAGGTGTTTCTAACTCTCCGAAACCTGAAACCACATGAGTTCCTTGTTCTTCAATAGCTTTTATTCCTTCCGGTCTGAGAAAAGGCTTTACTTTAGGGTAAATTTCGGCCATAATTTTAGTTTCTTCCTCCTCTAAAGGTGCTCCGGCATCTCCATCAACACAACAAGCCCCATTGCATGCCTTTAAATCGCATACAAATCTTTTTTCAAAAATTTCTTCTGAAATTATGGTTTTATCTAACTGAAACATTTTTAGGATATATTTAAACGACAAAGATACTTTAAAATTTAGAATTTATAATCCAGACTTGATAAAAGTACTATTTTGATAAGGTATCGTTAAAGTTAAGCCCTAGTTTTTAAGTATTATCTATATTTGCATAAAATTTTAACAATGTTCAACTGGAAAGAGACTTTTACCATCACTATGATTTTGTTCGCCGTAATAGATATTATAGGCAGTATTCCTATTATTGTAGATCTTCGCAGTAAAATGGGGCATATTCAATCCGAAAAAGCAACCATTGTAGCAGCAATTATAATGATCTCTTTTTTATTTGTAGGAGAAGAAATTTTAAACTTAATTGGTATTGATGCTAATTCTTTTGCCGTTGCCGGAGCATTTGTTTTATTCTTTTTAGCTTTAGAAATGATCTTAGGCATTCGCCTGTACAAAGAAGACAATCCGAGTACAGCATCAATCGTTCCTATTGCATTTCCTCTTATTGCAGGAGCCGGAACTATGACAACGTTACTTTCGTTACGTGCAGAATATGAAAAAATTAATATTATTGTAGCCATATTAATCAACATCATTTTAGTATACATTGTTTTAAAATTATCAGGAAAAATAGAAAAGCTATTAGGTTCCAACGGTTTAGGTGTAATACGAAAAATCTTCGGGGTTATATTATTGGCTATTGCTGTGAAATTATTTGCAGCCAATGTAAAAGGATTATTGAATTAAAAATCATAAAATGAAAATCTTAACTTATGTTATTATGGCTGTTGCCATAGCCCTAATAATTTTTAATCTGACTCAGGTAGATTTTTCTAACCCTCTTCAAGGCGATAGCACCATTGCCGTAATTGGCGTTGTTGCCGGTTTATGCGCTATTGTTCTCTTATTAATTTTTAGAGCAGCGAGAAAAATTGATGAAAAAGTAAAATAAATTATGTTTGATGTATTAATTATCGGCGCCGGAGTTTCAGGGGTTTCTTGCGCTTTAATTTTAGGTTCGGCAAAAAATAAACCTTTTGCTTCCGACAAAAAAATAGGAATCATTGCTCATCAAAAAGCTTCCTCTTTACAGACTGCGGTTTTTAACAACGCATACGGAATTCCTGCCGGAAAATTAGGATCTGAGATTTTATCGGAAAGCTTAGAACACTTGAGCCAAACCTATCCGCATGTGGAACAAATTTTTGGAGAAAAAGTAATGGAAATCAAAGAAAATAATGATTTCTACACGATTGTAACCAATAAAAACCAATACCAATCAAAAGTTGTTGTTGTAGCCATCGGAGCCGGAAATCCTATTTCTTTAGAAGGTTTAGATGCTTATATTGAACCTCATCAAAAGATTCCGGCTGTAAAGAACAGAATTCAACTTAAAAACGATGACCATTTGGTAAAGAAGGGTTTGTATGTTACCGGAATTTTAGCAGGACACAGAAGCCAACTTTCTATTGCTGCCGGTAGCGGTGCAGCTGTTGGCACTGATATCTTGACACTTTGGAATGACGGCAATCATACTATGGTACATGATGCTATTAATAAATAAAAAAAAAAGGATTCCGATTGGAATCCTTTTTTTTTTTATTTATTCTTTTTTCTCCAAATCAAGAACTTTTTGAGCCATATTGTCTTCCTTCAACAGAATTTCGTAATAATTTAAATCTGTTTTAAGTTGTCTGACAAATTCTGCATATAAATAGGTTAGAATTTTATCTTTTTGATGGAAGCTAAGTAAAATACCACTTGTTGAAATATATTCCTTAAAGGCATTCAAGTATTTTTCATTAGAAAAGATTTCTTCTTTTAGCGCTGCTAAATTAAGCTTATCAAAATATTCCCGGTCTTTATCAATTTGTTCAAAAACAAAATAATTGACTAAGCCGGATTGCATTATCATAATAGTAGCTTCTTCACCATGATTGGCTTCAAAAGGAACAAAAACATCAGGAATAATTCCGCCGCCGCCATAAACTGTTCTTCCTTCTTTTGTTTTGTATTTTAAACTATCGGCCACTTTAATACTATCGGCTTCATATAACTCACCATTAGCAAAACGTTTTTCAAATTCATTAAAATATCCTTCACCTTTATCTCCATAAGGTTTTTGTATAGATCGTCCGGAAGGAGTATAATAACGAGCAACTGTTAAACGCACTGCTGAACCGTCACCTAGAGGCATTTCGCGTTGGACTAATCCTTTACCAAAAGAGCGACGTCCAACAATAGTCCCTCTATCGTTATCCTGAATAGCACCAGCCAAGATTTCACTGGCAGAAGCTGAATTTTCGTCAATTAGTATATAAAGTTCTTCCGTTTCAAAATCTCCTTTTTCAGTAGCATAGGTTGTATCTACTTTCCCTTTTTTATTTTTTACCTTTACGATCACATCGTCTTTAGGCAAAAGTTCATCTGCTATAGCTACAGCCATTTCTAAATAACCACCACCATTTCCTCGTAGATCAATCATCAATCGCGACATGCCTTCTGCTTTTAATTTCAATAAGGCGTCATAAAATTCTTTATAGGTCGTTTCCGAAAAGCGGTTCACTTTGATATATCCGGTTACACGGTCTACCATTAAAGAAACATCAACACTTTTTAGTGGAATAATATCGCGAGGAACTTTAATCTTAAACTCTTTTTTTTCTGTTTTTCTATAAACAGTTAAGTTGACAATAGAACCTTCCGGCCCTTTTAATTTATCAAATAAAGAATCATTAGGCAGCTTTTTACCATATAGAATATAATTATCAGCAGCTAAGATACGATCGCCGGCTTTTATACCGGCTTTTTCAGATGGTCCGCCTTTAACTGGTTTAATTACAGCGACTGTATCGTGATACATATAAAAATTCACACCAATCCCTACAAAGTCACCACGCATACTTTCATTCACGGCAACCATCTCTTTTGGGTTAATATAAACCGAATGCGGATCCAGATTTTCCAGAATTTTATCTACGGTTAAATCAACAATTGAATCTGTATTGATATCATCCACATAATCACGGTCAATTAAATCAATTAACCTATTTAGTTTAGCTTTCTTATTATTAACCTGATAATCGGAAAACGTGGATAATTTACTTCCTAGCAGTAAACCAAGAGCCACTGCTGCAGATAAAAATAACGGAAAGTAAATTTTATTAGGTTTCAATGCTTTTATTTTTTAAGAAAGTTCTTCTATTAATTCTACTTCCACTCCGGCTTTTTTAAGAAAATCTATTCCGGAACAGTCTTTATATTGCTGATGGTATACAACTCTTTTGATACCGGCTTGATGGATAAGCTTACTACAGTCTTTACATGGTGAAAGCGTAATATAAAGCGTAGCTCCTTCACAAGATTGAGTAGAGCGGGCTACTTTTAAAATAGCATTTGCTTCGGCATGCAGCACATACCATTTGGTTAAACCTCCTTCATCCTCACAACAATTTTCAAAACCTGAAGGAGTGCCATTATAACCGTCAGAAATAATCATTCGGTCTTTTACAATAATAGCACCAACTTGTTTTCTTTTGCAATAGGATAATTGTCCCCATTCTTTAGCAATTCGGAGGTAGGCTTTATCGTATTTAGATTTTTTTTGAGACATATCTATTTTTATCTTTTCCAAATTTCATTTTCAATAATCATAGGTACAACAACACCAATAATAAAGGCCGACATTACTAATGCCCAGTCTCTTTTTGAAAAGCGGAAAAAGGTTTGAACAATATAGGCTAAAATTAAAACTATTAGCACAACAATAATTTGTGCCGATTCAATACCTAAAGCAAATTCTAATAAAGGTAATAATTTATCAGTCGTGCTTCCCGGTAAAATATTTTTAAAATAATTAGAAAAACCTAAACCATGAATAATTCCGAAAAACAAAGTCACTATAGCTACAAAAGAAATGCTTTCTACTTTAGCAGATTTTCCGGCCGTAAATAAATGAAAAAGTGCCGTTGTTAAAATAGTTATAGGAATTAAAAACTCTACATATATCGGATTTACACTAACAATACCGAATACAGCCAGAAAAAGAGAAAGAGTATGCCCTAAGGTAAATAAAGTAACTAAGGTTAACACTCGTTTCCAGTCTTTAAAAGTATAAGGAATCATTAATGCGGTTAAAAACAATACATGATCATAGGCATGTATATTTAGCACATGATTAAGCCCTATTTTGAAATACAGCCAAAATTCTGACATATTGAACTATTTATTAGAAAAAATAAACTTTTATAAGTTGTAAAGATACACAAACGGATTAAAAATTATATATAGCTTTTTAGTTAATGTTTTCTCCTTAAAATAATGAGAACCTGAGTAAAGGAAAAGCTGTTTTTCTTTTAGCAAAAGAATAGTATTTATTTTATAAAAATCGTAAATTTACGTATGTTTGCGAAACTAAAAAATTTAACAGATGTCAATTTCAGATTTATTCGATAGTGGATTCCGCAACAGAAACAAAGGTCATTTTTCTGCCATTGTAAGAGTAGCTCTTGCGGATGGAAAAATTTCAGATGAAGAACAAAAATTCTTGGATAAATTAGCAATTAAATTAGAAATCTCTGAACAAGAATACGAAGAGATTTTAGAAAACCCTACAAAATATCCTGTAAACCCTCCGTTACTACATACCAGAAGGTTAGAGCGTTTGTATGATTTGGCTAGAATGGTATATGCAGATCACGAATTGGGAGAGAGCCAACACGAGTTACTAAGACGTTTTGGTGTGGCTTTAGGTTTTACACCGGGAAATATTCAGTATATTGTTGATAAAGCTTTATCTCTGGTGCAATTAAACGTAGATTTAGACACTTTTATTTACGAAATGCAAAATATGAATCGATAAAAAATAAAAGCTCCGAAATTCGGAGCTTTTGTATTATTGTGCATCTTGCATGAATTCTTCTGCTTTTTCCACCATTTTTTTACTTCCACAGAAAAAAGGAACTCTTTGGTGTAATTCTGTTGGTTGAATTTCCATAATTCGTTTAAAACCGTCTGAAGCTTTACCACCGGCTTGTTCTGCCAAAAAGGCCATTGGATTACATTCATACAATAAACGAAGTTTCCCTTTCGGAGCTTTAGAACTCGTCGGATAAATATAAATACCGCCTTTAATTATATTGCGATGAAAATCAGAAACTAAACTTCCGATGTAACGCGAAGTATACGGACGGTCACCTTCTTCTTTTTGACAATATTTAATATAATCTTTTACACCTTGCGGAAAGTGAACATAGTTTCCTTCATTTATAGAATAAATCTTTCCGTCTTCTGAATATGTCATATTAGGATGCGAAAGATAAAATGTTCCAATAGCCGGATTTAGTGTAAATCCGTTTACACCGTGACCGGTTGTATACACTAGCATTGTAGAAGTTCCATAAATAACATATCCGGCTGCAACCTGATTAATACCCGGCTGCAAAAAATCTTCTGCCTGAACAGGAGTTCCAACAGGCGTAATTCTTCTAAAAACAGAAAAGATAGTTCCGACAGAAACGTTGACATCAATGTTAGAGGAACCGTCTAGCGGATCCATTAAAACCACATATTTATTACTATGACTGTTGTCAGCGCCGGCAACTGTAATGAAATCGTCATTTTCTTCCGAGGCAATACCACATACGATTTCTCTATTAATTAAGGTTTGGATAAAAGTTTCATTGGCAAACACATCTAATTTTTGCTGATCCTCGCCCTGTATGTTCTGTTCACCGGCTGCCCCTACTATATCAACTAATCCTGCTTTATTTACCTTATAGTTTACAACTTTGGCAGCTAAGCGAATTGAGTTAATAATTCGAGATAATTCACCGGTTGAATACTGAAATGAGTTCTGATTTTCAATGATAAATTCACCTAAAGTAGTATTTCTTTCTTCCATAGCGAAATCGATGTAGTTGTGTTTATGGCACAAATATCGGTTTTTTTGTGATATGATTAAAAAAATTGCGAACTTGTTTTTCAAGCTGTTATTTTTGCACTTCCGTTTTTCCTAAAATTATAGAATTAATAAAAAATGATTATACGTAAAGGAACAAAAGAAGATATGCCTGCAGCTTTGGAATTAATCAAAGAATTAGCTGTATTTGAAAAAGAACCGGAAGCAGTTGTGATTACAGCAGAAGATTTAATTCGAGATGGATTTTCAGAAAATCCGTTATTTTATACATTCTTTGCAGAGGTTGAAGGAGAAATCATAGGGATGGCTTTATACTATTACCGTTATTCTACCTGGAAAGGGAAAACAATTCATTTAGAAGATCTGATTGTTAAAGAAAATATGCGCGGAACCGGAGCCGGGTCAGCCCTATATCAAAAAATAATGGAACAAGGGCAAAAAGAAGGCGTAAGGAGAATAGAATGGAATGTTTTGGATTGGAATATCAATGCTATCAACTTTTACGAAAAATCCGGTGCCAAAATTTTACCGGACTGGCGTGTTGTACATATGGATGAAGAAGGTATCAAACAATTTACAGCAACGCTAATTTAATTTGCGACTAGAAATATCGAACTAATTATATGAGAATATTCAAATTTGGAGGAGCATCTGTTAAAGATGCAGAAGGAGTTAAAAATGTAGCCTCAGTATTGGAAAAAGTCGGACACCAAAATATACTTTTGGTTATTTCTGCTATGGGAAAAACTACAAATTCTCTTGAAGTTGTTATTAAAAATTATTTTGAACATTCAGGAGAGTTAAATGCTTCTCTTCAGGAAGTTCGTAAATACCATAATCAAATTTTACTGGATTTATTTGAAAATGAAGAGCATGATGCCTTCTTTGCGATCAACAGTCTTTTTAATGATCTGGAATATTTTATAAGAAGTAACAAATCGCCAAATTATAACTTTGTTTATGACCAAGTCGTAAGTTTTGGTGAGATTGTTTCAACGACTATTGTGAGCTATTATTTTAATGAAATCGGTTTAACTAATAACTGGCTTGATGTTCGTAATTTTATTAAAACAGATGTTACTTACCGTGACGCTAATGTAGATTGGGAAGCAACACAAAAATTAATTCAGGCCGGAATCGACAAAAATAAATTATACATCACACAAGGATTTTTAGGTTCTGATTCCAATAATTTTACCACAACATTGGGCAGAGAAGGCTCTGATTATACAGCTGCTATTTTTGCCTACTGTTTGAATGCTGAAAGCGTTTCTATTTGGAAAGATGTTCCGGGAGTTTTGAATGCCGATCCTCGTTATTTTGAAAATGCCGTTTTACTGAATCAGATTTCCTATCGCGAAGCTATTGAATTAGCTTTTTACGGAGCCACAGTAATTCACCCTAAAACATTGCAACCGTTACAACGAAAAGAAATTCCTCTATATGTAAAATCTTTTGTTAATCCGTTATTACCAGGAACCAGCGTTTCAAAAGGAGCAGATTTAGAACCGCAAGTGTCATGTTTTATTGTTAAGAAAAACCAATTGTTGCTTTCTTTATCATCATTGGATTTCTCTTTTATGATGGAAGAAAATATCAGTGAAATCTTTGCCTTGTTCCATCAATACAAAATAAAAGTAAATCTGATCCAAAACTCAGCCATTAGTTTCTCTGTTTGCATTGAAGATAAGTTTAACAACTTTAATGAACTGAAAAATATTCTGGCTAAAAAATTTAAAGTGTCATACAACGAAAATGTATCACTGTATACAATCAGACATTTTGATGACAAGTCTGCTGCTACCGTTGAAGCGGACAAAAAAGTTCTTTTAAAACAAATTTCAAGAGAAACACTGCAAATTGTGACTAAAGAATAACTTTATACTACTTAACCTTTGTCAAAAATAAATCTGTTTTGGCAAAGGTTTTTATTTTAGCAACCTCTAAAAATCATACTTTCTATTTTTACATTAATAAATACTACTTTTGGATTTTCAGAGTTATTCTATTAATGATAAAAAAAGGAATTATATTGTTGTTTCTATTTTTGTTTTCGGGGCTTACAGCTCAGGAAATTGAAACGCCATATAAATCCAAAAAAATAGCCGTTACAAAAGATACTATTTCATTAGAAAAAGTAAGCATCAATAAAGCTTTTTTTAAAGTTAAAGATTTAGCCGGAAATGAAATTGACTCCACTTTCTACCATGTTGATTTTCAAAAAGGAAAAATTATATTTTCTGCTAACACGATCATTCCGGATAGCGTAGAAATTAAATATTTAACATTTCCGGATTATATTACTAAAGAATATGCTATTTATGATGACAGCAAAGTGGTACCCAATGCTGCAGCAGGAAATCTATATAGCATAAAAAGGGAAACAATCTCTAAATTTAAACCTTTTGACGGCTTGAATACTTCGGGAAGTATTTCAAGAGGAATTACTATCGGAAACAATCAGAATACCGTTGTCAATTCTAATTTAGACTTGCAGATTACCGGAAAAATTTCAGAAAAAGTTAGTTTAAGAGCTTCCATTCAAGATAGCAATATTCCTTTACAAGATGGCGGTTATTCTCAAAAGTTGGATGAATTTGATCAAATTTTCATTGAATTGTTTTCTGACAAATGGAACATCAGAGCAGGAGACCTCTTTTTAGAAAACCGACAATCTCAATTTTTAAATTTCAATAAAAAAGTTCAAGGTCTTTCTACTCATTTTTCTTTTGGAAATACTGACAGTAAAACAGACATTTATACAGCTGCAGCTATTGTTCGCGGACAATACGCCCGCAGTACATTTACCGGACAAGAAGGTAATCAGGGACCTTATAAACTAAAAGGGAACAATGATGAATTATATGTCTTAGTCATTTCAGGCTCAGAGCGAGTTTATGTCAACGGGATTTTATTGGAACGAGGAGAAAACAACGACTATATAATTGATTACAATGCAGGCGAAATCATTTTTACTTCATTATTCCCCATTACTTCCGAAATGCGGATTAATGTGGAATATCAATATACAGACAGAAATTACACTCGTATTGTAACTTATGGTGGTGTAACACATGAAAGAGAAAATTTTAAAATCGGGACATTTCTTTATTCGGAAAATGATGTAAAAAACCAACCTTTACAGCAGAATTTATCAGAAGAGCAAGTAGCCATTTTACAAAATGCAGGAGATGATTTAAACTTAATGAATGCACCTTCTGCTTACATAGACACTTATTCTGAGAATAAAATATTATACCGTAAAATTCTCATTGGCACTGAAGAGATTTATGAATTCTCCAACGATCCTAATGAAGAGTTGTATAACGTTCGCTTTACCTATGTAGGCGAAAGCCAAGGAAACTACGTGATAGGCAACAGTAATGCTATTGGTAAAATTTATGAATATGTTGCACCCGTAAATGGCGTTTTACAAGGAGATTATGAACCAATTGTGAAATTAATTGCGCCCACAAAAATTCAAATTGCAACGGTCTTAGGAAGTTACGAACCTTCCGAAAAAACGAAAATAGATTTTGAAGTAGCTGTTAGCAATAACGATCAAAATCTCTATTCAACTATTGATGACAATAACAATAAAGGAGTTGCGGCAAAAATTAATGGTAAAAAAAGATTATACACCGGAAAGTTCAATTTAGATTTAACAACAAAATATGATTTTGTTCAACAGGATTTTAAAACTATTGAGCGGTTGTATAATATTGAATTTAACCGAGATTGGAATATCAGTACTACTTTGGGCAACCAATCGCTATTACAATCCGGTTTAAATTTTAACTTTTTTCAAAAAGGATATGCTCATTATCAGTTTGAAAAATTAGACTTTTCTAAAAATTTTTCAGGAAATCGTCATTTGATTGAATCCAGTTTGAAATTCAATAAAACAGCTTTGGCGACCAACTTTAGTGCGATGAACAGTCAAAATGAAGAATATAATTCGCAATTCATTCGTAATCAGAGTAAAATTCTACAACATATTGGCAATAAAAATTGGGCTGGTATTGCTCTTAATTTGGAGAACAATCAACAGAAAAACACCGCCACTAATGAATTTACAGCGTTAAGTCAACGTTTTACAGAATATGGCTTTTTTACCGGCAGAGGAGATTCTACCAGTGTTTACGTAGAAATTGGCTATAAAAACAGAAGCAATGATAGTTTGGTTAACAATAGGATAGCACGAGTAAATCAATCAAATTCATACTATTTAAAATCGCAATTGATTAAAACTGAAAAAAGTAACTTGAGTCTTTATTTCAATTATCGAAATTTAAAGTTTGAGGATGAACAAAAACCAAAAGAAACCTCGCTAAACTCCAGACTTTTGTATACTAATTCTTTTTTTTCTAACTTAATCCAAAGTTCTACCATTTACGAAACTACTTCCGGAACTATTCCGCAACAGGAATTTACTTATTTAGAGGTAGATCCGGGACAAGGAGTTTATATGTGGAACGATTATAACAATAATGGAATTCAGGAAATTCAAGAATTTGAGATTGCTCCATTCCCGGATCAAGCAAAATATGTCAGAGTTTATCTGCCCAATCAGGTTTATATTAAAACACATCAAAACAGGTTTTCACAGTCTATTATTTTTAATGGTTTGGCTTGGCAAAATGAAGTTGGCTTAAAGAAATTTTTATCTAAATTTTATAACCAATTTTCATTTTTAGTAGAACGAAAAATTGAAAAAGAGAATAGTAATTTTGATTTGAATCCTTTTTCTAAAAACGACAATATTTTAGGGCTAAACAACAATTTCCGAAATAGTTTGTTTTACAATAAAGGAAAACAAAATCACTCTATAACTTATACTTATATTAACAATCATTCTCAAAGCCTTTTAAATGTAGGAAGTCTGGAAAGCAAATCTTTTGCACACCAAATTCAATATGCACATTTGGTAGCAAAAACATGGCTTTTTAAATTGTTATCTCAAACAGGAAATACCAAAAATTTTTCTGAAAATTACAGTTCCAGAGATTATGAGATTGACAACTACTCCATTTCCCCTAAGGTTTCTTATATCTTTTCAAAAAATGCCAGCTGGGACGTTTTTTATGAATATAAACATCAAAAAAACACTATTAACTTAATGGAAATGTTAGAACAAAATCAATTAGGAACCGGGGTTACATTGAATTCCGAAAAAGGATTTACTCTAAATGCTTCTTATTCTTTCTATAACAACCAACTTACAGGTGATGCTTTATCTCCGGTTTCTTTTCAAATGTTACAAGGTTTACAAGCAGGAAAAAATTCAGTTTGGCAATTGCTATTACAAAAAAATATCACACAATACCTTGATATTAATATTAATTATCAAGGAAGAAAATCAGAAACAAGCAAAACAATCCACACCGGAAGTATACAATTAAGAGCCTTTTTTTAGTTAAAATTGCATTGATTTCGGCTAAAGTGACTAAATTTACCTCCCTCTATAATTTTTTTATTAAAAATGAGACGAATAATTCCTTTATTATTAATACTTCTTTTCACAACACATTCATTTAGTCAACTTAGCAATAAGCATTGGATACCACCACTGCATGCTAATGAAGATAATTCCACAGGGTTAATTCAAGATCATTATATTTATCTTTCCACTCCTGAGCCAACACCCTTTGAGGTTACTGTTACTGACGGCTCAAACAATCCGATAAACGGCTCACCATTTACAATCTCTCAAGGAAATCCGGTTGAAATCCTTATTGGTAATAGTCAACCATCAGTTATGTTTGTCAGCAAAGCAAATGTTGGGAATGTTATTTCAGGAAAAGGACTGATTCTAGAAGGGTTATATGACTTTTATGTAAGTTTTAGAGTGAGAGCACAAGCTCATGCAGAATTTTTATCGTCAAAAGGAAAAACAGGGGCCGGAACAGTCTTTAGATTAGGCAGCCTTCCTCAATACTATGATAGTCCTATCAGAAATTTTGTATCCAGTTTTATGGCAACAGAAGATGGTACTACAGTTAACCTATCTGATTATAATACTAATGTACAATTTATTATAAACGGTGTTGAAACAACCTCTTCCGGCAATCAAAGTTTTTTCTTAAATAAAGGACAAAGTGTAGTAATATCGGGAAATTGCGATTCCCCCGCTTTGTCTGCAAATTTTACAGGTTTTATCGGAGCCTTACTAACATCTGACAAACCAATTGTTGTTAATACCGGAAATCTCGCCGGCGGAACGGAACCTTCCTTATTCGGAAATTCAAAACAAGATTTCAATCTTGATCAAATTGTACCACTAGAACAAGTAGGAACAGAATATGTAATTATGAAAGGAAATGGTTCTAGCGACACTGAAATACCTTTAGCAATAGCTCATGAAGATAATACCGAAATTTATATAAACGGCAGTACAACACCGGCTGCTGTTCTTAATGCAGGAGAATACTTTTTAGTCCCTTCTAGCTATTTTCAAGGTAGCGGAACAAACCAAAATATGTATTTAAATAGTGTAGACAAACCTATTTTTCTTTATCAAATTGTTGCAGGAGACCCTTTTAATGATGCCACAAATGGTTTTTACTTTATTCCACCGCTAAACTGCTATTGGCAAAAAAGTGTAGACTTAATTCCTAACATTAACAGAATTGGATGGGATACTTATAGCAGTGATCTTATTATAGCAACTGAATCTAATGCTGTCGTTAAAATTAATGATGTTGTAACAACCGCCGTACCATTAACTGTAACCGGAAACCCTAATTGGGAATCTTACCGCATTAGCAATTTAACCGGAAACGTAAAAGTGGAATCTACAGGACCTTTAGCGGTAGGTGTTTTCGGAGTTAACAATAATGCCGGTTTCGGAGGTTATTTTTCCGGTTTCGGAGCTACACCTAAAGATGTTACAATTGATGTGTGTTCAAGCTCAATTATTGATTTATTTGAAAAAATTCCTGGAAATCCTGAATCTGGAGGAACTTGGCATTATGGCGATCCTAATGCTCCTGTAAGAATTAATGATGGTATTTTTGATCCTAATTTAGATGGCACAGGTGATTACTATTATAAATTTAGCAAAAGTTGTCCCGGACAACCTAACCAAGAAATTATTATTAAAGTTACCGTTGCTAATATTGTACCTGGTCTTAATGTCGGAATTTCTTCTAGCCAATCCTTTTGTAATACGGATACTGCAGTTGACTTAATAAACGTATTAGGAACAAATATAACACCTGACGGTCAATGGACTTACAACGGACAACCACGCCAAGTCAATACCGGTCTATTTGATCCTGCAGTTGACCTTTCCGGAGATTATACCTACACACTTATTGATCCCAATGGAGTTTGTGACCCTGCAGTTGCTACCATAACTATCACAGTAAACAATTCTCCTCATGCCATTCCGCTTGTTCCCTATGAAATTTGTGATACTAATGATGATGGAGATGATGCAAATGGGATTGCAACTTTTACATTAGATACTAATAATAATACAATTATAGATAATCAAACAGATATTACATCCATTAAATATTTTGAATTACTACCTGATGCTGAAGCAAATACGTCTTCTACAGCTCTTCCAAATTCATATTATTCAAACAGTAAAACTATTTATTATCGAATGGAGAATACAAGTGGATGCTATGTAACCGGAAGCCTTGACTTAATTGTAAATCCGCTGCCAAACTCAATCCCTCAAGTAACTCTAAAACAGTGTGATACTGATACTGATGCAATAACTAATTTTAATCTGACTGAGGCTAACTCTTTAATTTCAACCGATTCTAATTTAACTTTCACTTACCATTATTCGTTATCCGGCGCTCAAAATAACACTAATTTAGTTCCGGATGATATAAATCACAGTGCTTCTAATGGAAGTATAGTCTGGGGTCGCATTGAGACGGATAAAGGATGTTATAGAACGGCAAAAGTAAATTTAGTTGTTTCAGCCACTACAATAGCTCAGAACTTTAGTTTTCCTTTAGAGGAATGCGATGATTATTTAAATTCCAATGATCCTGATGATGACGGAATCGATTATTTTGATTTAACACAAATAGAAAACACCCTTATTAGCCAGTTTCCATCTAATCAATCATATACTTTTTCATATTATGAAAATGAAATAGATGCCTTAACAGAACAAAATAGTATTCAGGATATTACTAATTTTAGAAATACAGTACCTTATTATCAAGAAATATGGGTTCGCATGGAGAGTAATCTTTATGAATGTGCTGCCTTGGGCCCTTTTCTTAAATTAAACGTTAACCCATTACCAGATACTGATCTAGGAGATAATTTCTTTCTTTGTGTTGACCCGCAGACCGGTTTAGGATCACAAACTATTGATGCAACTCCGGCGACATCCGGCAACTATACATATCAATGGAGTACAAATATTCCGGGATTAGACTTAACAAATGAAACTAGTGCCCAGTATGTTGTAACACAAGCAGGTACTTATAGTGTCGTGGTAACTAATACAATTACTTCTTGTCGTTATACTGATGAGATAACAGCTACTTATTCATCTGAACCTGTTAGTTTTACAGCTGAAGTGACAACGCCGCCTTTCTCGCCAGAAACAACAACAATTGTCGGAAATGCAACAGGAGGTTATGGAATTTATGAATACAGTTTAGATATGATCAATTGGCAATCTAGTCCAACTTTTACAGATTTATCGAATGGAAATTATACTGTTTACGTAAGAGATATTCAGGGATGCGGAATACTTTCTATTAATAATTTATATGTAATAACCTATCCTAATTATTTTACACCTAATGGTGACGGATATAATGATACATGGAACATTACCAACCTGCCTTATGAATATAAGGCTAAAATTTATATTTTTGATCGCTATGGGAAGCTGATAAAACAAATTAGTACAAATGGAGAAGGTTGGGACGGAACCTATAACGGACATCCTTTACCTTCAACTGATTACTGGTTTAAAGTTGATTACATTATCAATGGCACTTCTCAAGAATTTAAAGCACACTTTAGTTTAAAAAGATAATATATGGATGCCTTTGTTAATACAGATATAAATAATGCGATTGCAACAGTCTCATTTTATAATAAAGCAGGAAATTCTTTGCCCAGTGATCTATTGAATCAGTTGGCTCTGGCTTTTTATGATTTGGGTAAAAATCATGACATCCGGCTAATAGTATTAAAAAGCATAGGCGAAAAAACTTTTTGTGCCGGTGCTTCTTTTGACGAACTATTAAGCATTACCAATTTTGAAGAAGGAACTAAATTTTTTTCCGGTTTTGCCCATGTGATCAACACTATGCGAAAATGTGAAAAAATTATAATTGGAGAAGTACAAGGAAAAGCTGTTGGTGGCGGAGTAGGATTGATTGCCAGTTGCGATTACGTTTTCGCATCAGTCAATGCATCGATAAAATTATCGGAATTAGCGATCGGTATTGGTCCGTTCGTTATAGAACCTGCTGTTACCAGAAAAATAGGAAAAATTGCAACAGGAGAAATGTCTTTGCAGCCCACCGTCTGGAAAGATGCCGTCTGGGCAAAAGAAAATGGTTTATTCAATCATGTTTTTGATTCAAATGATGAGATGAGAGATGCATTAAGAAATTATGTTCAAGAATTATCAGGTTATAATCCGGAAGCTTTAATAGAACTTAAAAAAGTATTATGGGAAGGAGTTAGTGATTGGGATCATCTGTTATTTGAAAGAGCTGCTATTTCAGGACGGCTGGTTTTATCTGATTTCACTAAAAATGCTTTGTCAAAATTTAAAAATAAATGATTATGAGTTGGTTTAGCTTAATTCAACAGGTAAATATCGAAGAAAAAATAAAAAATGCTCCTGATAAACAATACGAAATTGGAGTGGTTATCGGAACTTTTTTACCTTTTCTTATTTTAGTCGGAATCGCTTATTTGCTATATTACAGAGCTAAACAAAAAGAAAAAAATCGAACACGCTCATAATTTTCTGGTCTTTAACCATCCTGTTATGCTCAAGCGTTCTCTTTTTACAGGTAAAACTTCATGCTCTAAAATTTGACTTTCAAAAACGACAACACGTCCTTTCATAGGATAAATTTTTATTTCATCCTGTTCCTTATAAATTACTAATTCTCCTCCGTATTCCGGTAGCCAATTTTCGTCATTCAGGTAACACACTACTGATAGCTTTCGACTATCATCATTTTGAAAAATATCTAAATGCCTTTTATAAAAAGTTCCTATAGGATACAAGGCATAATGAAATTCACGATCTTGAATTCCTAAGAAACACGTCCTGTTTAAATAGTTTGTAAAATCATCCATTTTTAAGAAGAACCCATTTTCCGTCTCATTCAACTGACTTTCATCTATCCAGGAAATAAAATCACCACGAATAGATTTTATAACCTGTTCATTAAATTGGTCCCCAATTGCTGATTTTTTGAAATCTTCTTCTTCATATTTATTCAAAAGACTATTTCGTAAACCACTTACCTCCTCATCCGTAAAAAAATCATCAACAACGCTATATTGCTGATTTAAAAGATCCTCAATAATCTTTTCATACTTTGGATTTTCGATTAGTCCATTCATATATATCAAAAAAAGTGAGCAAATATAGCATGAAAAACAATACAAAATTCACGTGAAATAATTTATTAATTTTGCATCATAATTTTTTAAGAAAATGAGTAAAATTAGAATCACTAAACAATTTACATTTGAAACCGGTCACGCTCTATATGGATATGACGGAAAGTGTAAAAATGTTCATGGTCACAGCTATAAATTATCTGTAACTGTTATTGGCGAACCAATTCAAGATACATCTAATGTTAAATATGGAATGGTAATCGATTTCGGTGACCTTAAAAAGATCGTTAAAGAAGAAATTGTAGACATTTTTGATCATGCCACTGTTTTTAACCAGAATACGCCGCATATAGAATTGGCAAACGAACTTAAAAAAAGAGGGCACCATGTCATTTTAGTAGATTACCAGCCTACAAGTGAAAATATGGTAATTGATTTTGCAGAAAAGATTAGAAAAAGACTTCCTGCTGAAATTAAATTGTTTTCTCTTCGCTTACAGGAAACTGAAACATCCTTTGCAGAATGGTTTGCTATAGATAATCAATAAAATGCTTGTTATCATAAAAAAAAGCCCCTTTTTAAGGGGCTTTTTTATAATCTTGTCCAAAATTTATTTTTTCACGATCATAAACTCAGAACGTCTGTTTTGAGCATATTCTTCGTCTGTACATTTCTTACACTCTACTTTCGGTTCTGATTCTCCGAAGCCTTGTCCTGTAATTCTTTCTTTTCCTATTCCTTTCGAAATCACATATTGTACCGTAGCTTTTGCTCTTCTGTCCGATAAATCTAAATTGTATTTATCACTACCTCTGCTATCGGTGTGTGATTTTACAAAGATCACCATATCTGCATGCTCCTTCATTACTTCCACTAACTTATCCAACTCTTCTGCTCCTTGAGCCGTAATATTGCTCTTGTTGAACTCAAAGAAAATAG
>QKBC01000008.1 GCA_003246205.1 Flavobacterium haoranii
AAACACTGCTCAGTTACAAAACTGGTTGGCTTCTAATGGCGACGCTTCGTCTTCTGATGATTGTTCCAATGTAAGCTGGTCTAACGATTATTCCGCTTTATCCACTCAATGTGGTGCTACTGGTTCGGTTCTGGTAACTTTCACCGCTACTGATGATTGTGGTAACAGTACTACTACTTCCGCTACTTTCACCATTCAGGATACTACTGCTCCGGCTATCGATGTGACAGCTAACGATATGACCGTGGAATGTGACGGCAATGGAAACACTACTCAATTACAAAACTGGTTGGCTGCTAACGGTGGTGCTTCGTCTTCCGATGATTGTTCCAATGTAACCTGGTCTAACGATTATACCGCTTTATCCACTCAATGTGGTGCTACAGGTTCGGTTCTGGTGACTTTCACCGCTACTGATGATTGTGGTAACAGTGCTACTACTTCGGCTACTTTCACCATTCAGGATACTACTGCTCCGACATTTAGCTCTACCTTACCTTCAAATATAACTGTTGAATGTGATGAAGTACCTATAGCAGAAACTATTTCGGCTACAGACAATTGTTCGGCTACAGCCACAGTAACTCTAAATGAAGAAGTTATTTCAAATGGCGATTGTGCCGGCGAATATACTTTAATCAGAACTTGGACTGCTACAGACGATTGTGGTAATGAAACTTCTTACAGTCAGACTATTACTGTATTTGATAATACACCTCCAGTTTTAGTAACAGAAGTAGATAGTGAACTATCAGTTAATTGTGATGAAGTTCCAGAAGTTCCTCAATTAGAATTCAATGATAATTGTTCCAACGTAGCTGATGTTATTTATAACGAAACAACAACTATAGTTTCAATATATGAATATATAATTGTAAGAGAATGGACATATTATGATGATTGTGGCAATAGTGATAATTTTACACAAACTATCAATGTTTCTGTAGGTGAGCCTTTTGATGCAATTCCTTATTCAATTTGTATCGAAGAAGAACCTATCGATTTATTTACTATATTAGATAGCTCAATACCAACAAACGGAGAATGGATTGAAGTAACAAATTCAGGCGGACTATCCGGGTCTTATTTTGATCCAACAAATGTAGCTGTAGGATATTATACTCTACAATATGTTGTGGAACTCGAAGATAATAATTGTCCGATGATTTTTGAAATTTACATGCATGTACATGATGATTGTGTGGTATTACCGGCATGTTCGGTTAAGGTTTATAATGCTGTTTCACCAAACAATGACGGATACAATGATGTATTCTTAATTGATGGTTTAAACTGCTACCCTGATAATACGGTTCAAATTTATAACCGTTGGGGAATCTTAGTTTATGAAGCCAGTGGTTATGATAACCAAGTAACTGCTTTTAGAGGCTATTCTGAAGGAAGAGGAACATTTAACAAAAATGAACTTTTACCGGACGGAACTTATTTTTATATCATCAAATATAAAGATGAGCAAAACCAAACTAATGATTTATCCGGGTATTTATATTTAACCCGCTAACCTGAACATATATAATTAACAAAAAAAGAAATTATCATGAAAACACTATATATCATCATATTATCTGTATTGTTACCTGTTTTGTGTTTAGGCCAACAAGATTCGCAATATACACAGTATATGTACAATACATTGAATGTAAACCCTGCTTATGCCGGTTCAAGAGAATCATTAACCATGTTTCTGTTACACCGTACACAATGGGTTGGATTAGACGGAGCTCCTGTAACTAATAATGCTTCTGCTCATACTCCACTTGGAGATTCAAACTTTGGTTTGGGATTATCATTTGTCAATGACCGAATTGGTCCTACAGATGAAAATGCTATTACAGCCAGTTTGGCTTATTTTATCCAAATTTCGGAAAATTACAAACTTTCTGTAGGATTAAGTGGAACTGCTGATTTCTTCAATTTAGATGTGAATAAATTAGACATTTATCATCAAACAGATCCTCAGTTTCAAAATTTCAACAATTCGGTTTCACCGAACTTAGGAGCCGGATTATATTTATTTTCCGACAAAACTTATTTGGGTTTATCTGTTCCTAACTTTTTTGAAACCAATCGTTATAATGATAATAACGTTACTGTAAATAAAGAAAAAATGCACTTTTATGCCATAGCCGGACACGTTTTTGATCTCAATGCGAATTTAAAATTCAAACCGGCTGTTTTAACCAAACTTGTAGAGGGTGCTCCTTTTCAATTGGATATTACTGCTAACTTTTTATTGTATGATAAATTTACTATCGGAGCTGCTTATCGTTGGGATTCAGCTATAAGCGGACTTGTAGGTTTTCAAATTACTAATTCAATCTTTGCCGGTTACGGATACGATAGAGAGACTACAAAATTGTCGAACTATAACTCCGGTTCGCACGAAATTTTTCTACGATTTGAAATCTTTAAAAATAACCGAATCACTTCGCCGAGATTCTTCTAAACTGATTGATTATGAAAACACTATATATCACATTATTTATAATGAGTTGCTTTTTAACCGGACAGGCACAGATCTCAAAGTTAAACACAGCAGACAAGAAGTATAAAAATTATTCATACGTAGATGCTATTGACATTTACGAAAAAGTAGCTAATAAAGGATACAAATCTCCTGAGTTGTTTAAAAAACTTGGTAATTCCTATTACTTCAACGGCGAGCTAGACCAAGCTGCTAAATGGTATGGCGAATTATTTGCTCTAGGTGAAAAAGATCTTGAACCGGAATATTATTTCAGATATTCTCAAGCTTTAAAAGCTAATGGCGATTATAAAAAAGCAAATAAATACTTGGAACTTTTTAATGAAAAAACAGTTGATTCCAGAGGAAAACGCTACGCTAAGAATAAAGATTACTTGAATGAAATTGAACAAAATTCCGGAAAATATACCATTGATACGACTAATCTAAACTCTGAATATTCAGATTATGGTTTGGTTCCTTTCGGTAAAAAATTCGTTTTCACTTCAGCCAGAACTGACGGAGCTCTTTATCATAAAATTCACGATTGGACCAATCAGAATTTCACAGATTTATATTCGGTTTCCAGAAATGAAGACGGAAGTTTCTCTTCTCCTGAAAATTTTTCTAAAGAAGTAAACACCAAATTTAATGAAGCATCTCCAACCTTTACTAAAGATGGAAAAACTATGTATTTTACCCGAAATAACTTTAATAATGGTAAAAAAGGAAAGGATGAAGATAAAAGCACACTGGTTAAAATTTACAAAGCTACTTTTGAAGACGGAGAATGGAAAAACATAGAAGAGCTACCTTTTAATAGTGATAACTACAGTACTGCACATCCCGCTTTAAGCAAAGACGAAAAAACATTGTTTTTTGCTTCAGATATGCCGGGAGGCTTTGGAAACTCAGATATCTATAAAGTAAGTATCAATGGTAATACCTTTGGTAAACCGGAAAATTTAGGTAAAACAATCAATACTGAAGGGCGCGAAAGCTTCCCGTTTGTTGATGAAAACAATGATTTGTTCTTTGCATCAGACGGACAATTAGGTTTGGGTGGCCTGGATATCTTCGAATCAAAATGGAAAGACGGAGAATACCAAAGCCCGGTCAATCTGGCAAAACCTATTAACAGTTCTATGGATGATTTTGCTTTCATAATTGACAAAGATAAAAAAGGATATTTTACTTCAAACCGGGAAAGTGGTAAAGGTTATGATGATATCTACTCCTTTGCTTATTGTCAACAAACTATTTATGGTGTAATAACAGACATCGATACAGATGAACTGCTTCCGGGATCAAATATTATAATCTTTGATGAGAATATGAATAAACTGTCGGAAACAACAGCAAATGACAAAGCATATTATGAGTTTACCAATCTGGACTGCCAAACAAAATATAATGTAAGAGTATCAAAAGATGAATATGAAACTTCTGAAAGAATGATTACTACTGCTGAAAAAGATGGTAAAACAGAAGCTAACTTTGCTTTGAAAAGAAATATATTCCCTGTAGATGAAGGAACTGACTTGGCTAAAATATTTGACATCAGTATTATTTACTTTGATCTGGATAAATGGAATATTCGACCTGATGCTGCTAAAGATCTACAGAAAATAGTAGAGGTTATGAAGCAATATCCTAATATGGAAGTTGCCATTCGCTCTCACACTGATAGTAGACAAACTCATCGCTACAATGAAATTTTAAGTGAAAAAAGAGCGAAATCTACTCTGGAATTTATGGTTAAAAACGGAATTGAAAGAAGTAGGTTAACCGCAAAAGGTTATGGTGAAACAGAATTAGTTAACGGTTGCTCAGATGGTGTTCCTTGTAGTGAAGAAGAGCACCAAAAAAACAGAAGAAGTGAATTTATTGTTACCAAAATGAATTAGTTATATTCTAACCTCTACACTCTAATTCATTGGATAACCCCTATTTGCAGTAGGGGTTATTTTTTTACGAACATATTAGTATAATATTTTCTACCTTCAGCGTCTAGAGTAATCGAAATACCAAAATGTGTATAATCTCCTTCAATATTTGTGAGATGTCCGGAACTAGCTATCCAAGCATTCACAACAGATTGTGGTGTTGAATATCCGAATGCTACATTCTCTCCTACTCTATAAGCTCCCAATACATTTTCAAAGTTTACTTTTCTGTCTTCAAAACCGTCGTGATTCACAGAATTGGTTGAAACCATGTAATTGTTATGCTCATTAGATTTATAGGAAATATGTTCTATAATACTTAAAGGAGTTAACCCTTGGTTAACTCGATAAGTATTAATTAAGTCCAGCACTTCTAATTCTTCATCAGAATGGCTGTAACTTTTTTGAGTTTCCGTAGTTGCTGTTACACTTTCCTCTACACTCTCAGCACTACAGGAGGTCAAAACAATTGTTAATAGGAGGGCAAAAAGGTTAATAACATTTCTCTTCATTTTCATCATTTACGTTATTAAATGTTACTCAATTGTCGTTATCAAAAACAGCATTTAATCGATTAAATGACTGATTTTCAAGACAAAGATACTAAGCAATCGATATCCAGCAAATAAAATCGATGAAATACCTAATATTTTAACATTTAATTAACACTATAACGATTAAGAAGATAATCTATCTATTTTCCATTCATAATTTTCAAGTAATTGATATCGTATTCTGTCATGTAAACGATTTGGACGTCCCTGCCAAAATTCGACTTCAACCGGTCTTACTAAAAAGCCACCCCAATTTTCAGGTCTTGGAATCTCTTTCCCTTCAAATTTTTTTTCCAATTCTTTTAATTTATCTTCCAGAAATTGTCGACTAGGAATTACTTCACTTTGAGGAGAAACAATAGCTCCCAGCTTACTTCCGTCAGGTCTGGAAGCAAAATAATTATCAGAATCTATTTTAGAAGTCTTTTCTGCTATTCCTTTTATAATAACCTGCCGCTCCATAGAGTGCCAGAAAAAAGAAATACATATATGAGGATTTTGCTGAATAGCTTTTCCTTTTTCTGAATTATAGTTTGTATAAAAGACAAAGCCTTCTTCATTAAATTTTTTCAAAAGGACTACTCTAGCCTTTGGAAAACCATCCAATCCAATAGTTGAAACCGTCATTGCATTTACTTCATCAACTCCACCGAATTCCTCTACCTCATAAAACCAACGGTGAAATAAATTAATAGGATCTTCTGGTATATTGCTTTCCAGTAATTCGCTCTTTTCGTACGATTTACGGTAATTACTTAAATCTGACATGTTGTAAAATTTATTCGTTATCTAAATTGATCATTAAACCAAACAGACTTGTATTGGCTGCCAAAGTATAGCGAGAATAAGAATAATCAAATTTTATCTTTCCGAAGCGGATTCCGACTCCTACAGAAATACCGGAGAAGTTTCTTTGATCTACAATCCGTAATTCCTCTCCTCTTCTAAAATTATATCCTAAACGAAGATTGAATCCTTTTTCCGGAAAAAGTTCAGCCCCTAAAATTAAGTGGCGGAGTGCATTATTAAAGAAAGAAACTTTTTCTTCCTGAGTTTCGCCATCCAAAGTTGTTTCTGCACGGTTAGGATTAGAGAAAGCGATGTTCCATTCCTGTAAATTCTCCATAGTAACATGCCAACGGATAGGTACATGTTCCATTAATTGTGAAATTCCGGCATCAATAGCTAATGGAAGCTTTTCATTAGTATCTGCATAAGGCTTAATCTGAAATCCTAAGTTACGAACAGCTATACCGTAATTGATATCATTTTTTTCATCAATATATAAAAAGCCTAAATCTGTTGCCGCTCCCCAAGAATTATAACTCTCTAAAGTTGAAGAGATCAATTTTACATTGGTTCCTATATACATATCCGTCCATGGAATATTATAAGCATATCCAAAAGAAAGGGCTGCTTCACTACCTGTAAAATCTCCTGTTAAATTTCCCATTTCATCCCTACCTTCAAAAGTACCGTAATTTATATACGTTGCACTGGCATGAAACGTTTGAACGTGTCTGTCCCAAGTATACGCATAAGCAGCTGTTCCATAAGAAACTTCTCCATAATAACTTCCATAATTTACGGCTAAATGATTATGCATTTCAGGATTAATAGTTGCGGGATTATAAACAGCTTGATTTACATCATAATCAACTACCGTTACTGTTTTTCCTCCTAAAGCAGCCTGACGTGGCGATTGGGATAAGTTTAAAAATTGATATACGTATTTGCCACCTATTTGACTATATGTAGAAAACGTAATAAAAAGTAATAAGTAGAATTTTTTATACATCTTGCAAAGCTATAATGGCACAACGCAAATGCGAAGATAAAATTATATCAACACATAAAAAATAAAAATCCGATTAAGTTTAATCGGATTTTTATTTTCTTAAAGATATAAAATTAAAGCTTTTTAGCGTTTTTAGCCTTTTGATCGGTTATAGCTAAATCAATAACTTCTTTCATTGTATCCACATAGTGGAATGTTAAGCCTTTTAAATATTCCGGTTTAATTTCATCAATATCACGTTTATTTTCAGAACATAAAATAATTTCTTTAATATTTGCTCTTTTTGCAGCCAGAATTTTTTCTTTAATACCTCCAACCGGTAATACTTTGCCTCTCAATGTAATTTCGCCGGTCATGGCCAAACTTTTTTTCACACGTTTCTGTGTAAAACTGGATACCATTGAGGTTAACATTGCGATACCGGCACTTGGCCCGTCTTTTGGTGTTGCACCTTCCGGAACGTGAATGTGAATATTATACTTTTCTAAGATATCAGGAGAAATGCCTAATTCTTCTGCATTAGATTTAATATATTCCATAGCAATCGTAACCGATTCTTTCATTACAGTTCCTAGATTTCCGGTCATGGTCATACTTCCTTTTCCTTTGGAAATAGTTGATTCAATAAACAAAATATCTCCACCTACAGAAGTCCAAGCTAAACCGGTAACCACACCTGCCGTTTCATTATTTTCATATTTATCTCGTTCTAAACGAGGAGCTTTTAATACTTCAATAATATCTTCGTCTGTAACTTTTATGTTGTAAGGTTCCTCCATTGCAATAGATTTAGCTGCATGTCGAACCATTTGTG
This sequence comes from Flavobacterium haoranii, assembly GCA_003246205.1. GTDB lineage: Bacteria > Bacteroidota > Bacteroidia > Flavobacteriales > Flavobacteriaceae > Flavobacterium > Flavobacterium haoranii_A. The sequence continues at coordinate 7,598 of QKBC01000008.1, forward strand.
CTATTTTCTTTTCTAAACCACGAACACCGGATTCACGTGTATAACCGACAATAATTTTTTCCAATTGTTTTTTTCCGATTTGTAAATCTTTTTCCGTTAATCCATGTTCTTTCAATTGTTTAGGCAACAAGTGATTTTTGGCTATCTCTACTTTTTCTTCAATTGTATAACCCGACATTTCAATAATTTCCATTCTGTCTCTAAGTGCCGGTTGAATTGTCGATAAACTATTTGAAGTAGCAATAAACAATACTTTTGATAAATCATAACCAATTTCTAAGAAATTATCATGGAAATCGGTATTTTGCTCCGGATCTAAAACTTCCAATAAAGCAGATGAAGGATCTCCGTTATGGCTTGATGATAATTTATCTATTTCATCTAATACAAATACAGGATTAGATGTTTTGGCTTTTTTGATTGATTGAATAATTCTTCCTGGCATAGCCCCGATATACGTTTTTCTATGTCCGCGAATTTCAGCTTCATCCCGCAAACCTCCTAAAGACATACGAACATATTCTCTTCCTAGAGCTTCCGCAATTGATTTTCCAATAGATGTTTTACCGACTCCCGGAGGTCCGTACAAACATAAAATCGGTGATTTCATATCATTACGCAATTTTAAGACAGCCAAATGTTCAATAATACGTCTTTTTACATCTTCTAAACCGTAATGGTCTCTATCTAATATTTTTTCTGCTCGTTTTAAGTCAAAATTATCTTTGGTATATTCATTCCAAGGTAAATCTAACAGTACCTCTAAATAATTTCTTTGAATACTAAAATCGGGAGAATTCGGATTTGAACGCTGTAATTTCGAAACTTCTTTTTCGAAGTGTTTTGCTATTTTTTCATCCCATTTTTTAGATTTTGCTTTTTCACGCATTTCTTCAATTTCAGCTTCATGTGAAACTCCTCCTAATTCTTCCTGGATGGTTTTCATTTGCTGTTGCAAAAAATATTCACGTTGCTGCTGGTCTAAATCAAAACGGACTTTTGACTGAATATCATTTTTTAATTCCAATTTTTGAAGTTCCATGTTCATAAAGCGCAGCGTTTCTAATGCTCTATCTTTTAAATTATGAACAGAAAGTAGATTTTGTTTATCTACAACAGATAGATTCATGTTAGATGACACAAAATTCACTAAGAATGGATTACTTTCTATATTTCTAATAGCAAAAGTAGCTTCTGTTGGAATATTAGGACTTTCTTTTATAATTTCAATTGCTAATTCTTTAATAGAATCTATAATTGTGGAAAATTCCTGATCTTCTTTTCCCGGACGAACTTCCGGCACTTCTTTTATGGTAGCTTTTAAATAAGGTTCTTCCTGTGTAAAAGCATCTATTTCAAAACGTTTTTTCCCTTGTAAGATTACAGTAGTATTGCCGTCGGGCATTTTCAAAACTCTGATAATGCGTGCAACTGTACCTATGTGATAGATATCATTGGGTGTCGGTTCTTCAACAACTTCATCCTTCTGAGCTACTACTCCGATTACTTTTCCGGTTGCATTTGCATCGTTAATCAGTTTTATCGATTTATCTCTTCCGGCAGTAATAGGAATAACTACTCCCGGGAATAAAACGGTATTACGAAGCGGTAAAATAGGCAAATCATTCGGCAATAATTCATTGTTCATTTCCTCCTCATCTTCCGGAGTCAATAAAGGAATTAATTCGGCATCAGTTTGCATGTCCTGAAGTGACAAATTGTCTAGTGATAATATTTTTGTATTTGGCATAATAGTAATTAAGTCATTTTGTCAGTTATAAAATGTTATTACGAAACTTCCCTTCCTATTTAAAACTTACATTTACAGTAGTTTACATATAACACTTCTTCTTTTACACTTGATATGTCAAGATTTATGCCAATAAAAAACCCCGAAGCGTTGCTTCGAGGCCTTTATTAAATTATTAAATTTTAAACTAATCAAAATAACTATCATCTAGAGCATAATTAAAAGTTCCATTTGTTATTTGATAATCCAAATTAGTTGAAGATTTATGATAAGTTATACTAAAAGTTCCTTTTATTCTTCTAGTAGTCAAATTAAATTCAGTTATTGTAATTGAACCGGTAGAGACAACTTGTCCGTCAGGAAAACCTCCTACATATGGTAAAACTAGATTAGCCTGACAATATGATGGTCCGCTCAAATCAAAAGTCTCAAATAAATCATAAGTTCCCGGTGTCCATTTGTCTTCTGGAATATGTAAATTAATTTCAAAAAGTGATTCCAAAACATCACTAGTATCACCTTGAATTTTTAAATATCTCATATCCCCAACTGGTGCACCATCATTTTCAACTATAACATCATTATTGGTATAAGAATACAAATATGGTTGCATGTGATCATATTGTGTGCCATCTATATTAGCTGTCATTAAAGCCGGGCTATTGTCTATAGCATATGCAGGAATTGAAATAGGTCCTGTCCAAGAACTATTTTCTGTAGCAGAACAATTTGATCTCACGTAGAAATCATATCCTGATGACGTCAAGCCATTAATTATTGCTGTAAAATAGTTTTCACTAATAATTGTACCTGTACCTAAAGAGAAGCCTGTAACCCCGTATTGAATTTCCCAAGTTGCCTCATTTCCTATAGGTTGCCAACTTATTTCTGCTTTAGTAGGAATCGCATTACGTTCTGCACTAAGATTAATTGGTGACTCACAAGTTGAGCTTCCACTTCCTGAACCATCTCCAGTTGAAGATCCACCACCAGTTGTTCCGCCTGTATCTCCTGTATCTTCAGAACCATTATCAATTGATTGTAAAACAGCCGGATCAATTGGTTCCGTATCACAAGAATACAAAATAGTTAAAGCAAACAATCCGATTAAAAAAGTAAATAATTTTATTTTTTTCATTTTAGGGTTAATTTTTAAACGTTTCAAATATAATTTTTTTTTCTATTTTCTGGGTATTCTAGTCAATAAAATTAATCCTACAATAAAAAACAGAATTAAAAACAAAATGGCATTTTGGGCTTTTCCCGTAATATCGGTCACATAACCGTAGATGAACATTCCTATTACAATTCCTATTTTTTCAGCCACATCATAAAAACTGAAAAAAGAAGTTGTATCGACTGTATCTTCCGGAATTAGTTTTGAATATGTAGAACGCGAAAGAGATTGGATTCCGCCCATAACTAAACCAACAGAAGCCGCTGCAATATAAAAATCATTAGGTGTAATTACAAAATAAGCATACGCACAGATCAAAATCCATAAAAAATTAATTCCAATCAGAGTAATAATATTACCGAATGCCTTAGATGCTTTTGACGTTAGCCAAGCACCGAGAACTGCTATAAGCTGAATCAGTAATATACTTACAATTAAACCTTGCCTTCTTTCGCCATCTCCTCCCCACTCTACTTCTTTTTCACCAAAATAAGCCGCTATAATCATAACGGTTTGGACAGCCATACTATAGACAAAAAATGCTCCTAAATATCGTTTTAAAGGTCTAATTTCTTTTAATTGTTGCCATACTTTAAATAACTCTCTAAACCCATTAAAAAATGCATTTCGATGAAGTTTATTACTGTTTTTCCCATTAGGTAAATAATAATAAGTATACTGACTGAATCCTATCCACCAAAGTCCGACTAAAACAAAAGAATACCGCATCATTTGTATACTCTCCTCATCAGGTACATTCATTACCATGATTAAATTAAGAATCAACAAAATAACACTCCCTATGTACCCCATTCCAAAACCTTTCGCACTGATTCTATCTTGTTGCTCTACATAAGCAATATCGGGCAAATAAGAATTGTAAAAAACTAAACTTCCCCAGAAACCTATTAGTGCTAACATATAAATAAAAAGTCCTAATACAATATTATCTAACGAAAAGAAATACAACAGCATACAGGAAATAGATCCCATATAACAGAAAAGTTTTAAAAAGAATTTTTTATTTCCTAAATAATCTGCTATTCCTGAAAGCAAAGGCGAAATAATAGCAATAATAATAAATCCGATAGCTGTGGTATAGCTAATCAAAGATTCGCTTCTAACTACTTGATTAAAAATAGAAATTTCTTCAATTCCCTTTATACGAAACAATGCTCCATAATATAGCGGAAAAATAGATGATGAAATTACCAAGGCATAAACAGAATTGGCCCAATCGTAAAATGCCCAAGCATTTAATAACTTCGGACTTCCTTTTTCTAGTGTTCTCATGTGTAGCAATAAAAAATCCCGACTAATATCGGGATTTAATTCAATTTATGAAATTATTATTTAAAAGTAACACCAAATGCAGCAGCTTCTTTCTTTGCTTCCGGAATTAAACTCTTAATATTATCAATACGAGTTTGATTACTCGGGTGCGTACTCATAAACTCCGGAGTTGAAGAACCACTTGACTGTGCTGCCATTCTTTCCCAAAAAGTAACAGCTGTATCAGGATTATATCCGGCAATTGCCATTAAAGTTAATCCAATCATATCTGCTTCGCTTTCGTGGGAACGGCTAAAAGGCAACATAGCTCCATATTGGCTCCCTGCTCCATAAGCTGTCATCCATAATTGTTGTTCCTCTGCACTCTTACCACCTGTTGCAATAGCAACTCCAGCAGCACCAGCCTGTTGTAAAACCCCGGCACTCATTCTTTGTTGACCATGATTTGCCAAAGCATGCGCTACTTCATGTCCTAAAACAGTTGCCAAACCGGCATCGTCTTTACAAATCGGCAAAATCCCTGTATAAACTACAATTTTTCCACCTGGCATACACCAAGCATTAACCTCTTTGCTATCTACTAATTTATAATCCCACTCATAACCATCCAAATACCCCGTATAGCCATGTGCATTCAACCATCTTTCTGCTGCCGTTTTTATCTTACGGCCAACATTCTCAACACGTTTTGCATCTGTTGTTCCTGTAATTACTTTATTTTCAGACAAAAACTGATCGTATTGCTGAAATGACATCGGTAAAATTTGGCTATTTGGAACCAAAGCCAAAGAATTTTTCCCTGTAAACGGATTTTTAGAGCAAGCCAGTACTAAACCTAGTAGTACCACTAAAACTAATCTTACTTTTAGATTCATAGAATTTTATTTAGAGTCTTTTTTAATCATTAAATTTCTGTACAAATTTAAAGAAGCTTTACTAATCCTACAAAAGGAGTTCATAAAAAAATCTTAATACAATTATTATACTTCTTTTTAATTGTATTTTTGTCTTGACCAAATAGTACTGAACAAAATGAAACACAACAAAAAAAGTGCCAATACAAATATTCCGAAAAGTATTTTGTTAACTGCTAAAGTTCTACAAAATCTTTCTTCTGACTTAACGGTAAAGTTTGCTCAAAAATTGTTTGCAACTCCTTTGAAGCATAAACTTCCGAAAAGAGAATTTGAAATGGAAGAAAATACCATACAAAAATTGTTAGAAATTCCGAAAATAGGCAAAGAAGTAATGGTATATGAATACGGTAATGGTGATAAAAAAGTATTGTTAGTTCATGGTTGGTCCGGCAGAGGCACTCAATTGGTTAAAATTGCAGAAGATTTAGTCGCTTTAGGATATCAAACAATAAGCTTTGATGCTCCGGCACATGGAAAATCAAGTGGTAATACAACCCTAATGACTGATTTTATTGCTTCAGTAATGGAAATTGAAAAACATTATGGTCCGTTTGAATTTGCTATTGGTCACTCTCTAGGAGGCATGACTGTTCTTAATGCTATAAAACAAGGATTACAAGTTAAAAAAGCAGTAATCATTGGTAGTGGCGATAGTGTAACAGCTATTTTAAAAGACTTTGTAAGTAAATTAAATTTAAAGCCAACTTATGTTGAAAAACTGAAAAGTGCTTTCGAAAAAGAACTTCAAGATGATATGGAATCTTATTCGGGTTATGTAGCAGCTGAAAGTGTTACTATTCCGGTTTTAGTCATGCACGACAAAGATGATGAAGATGTTCCTTATACAGCTTCTGAAAACATTGTAAAGCATCTACAAAAAGGCAGCTTATATTTAACCGAAGGTTTAGGACATCGTAAAATTTTGGGCGATAAAAAAGTAATTGAAACGTTAATTCAGTTTTTAACTAATTAATGGACGCTCTAAGTCCCAGTTCAATAACTTCTAATTTTTCAATTTTTTTCCCGTCAATCTCAAAACGCAGCATGGTTCGCACATGATGAAATCCGTGTTTTCCTGCTGCTCCCGGATTCATGTGTAAAAGATTCAATTTACGGTCATATTGAACTTTTAAAATATGAGAATGACCGCAAATAAATAAATTAGGCGGATTTTTTCGAATTTCTTCTCTAATACCAGGACTATACTTATCCGGATAACCTCCGATATGCGTAATCCAAACATCTACCTCTTCACACATAAACCTATTGTTCAAAGGAAATTCTAATCTTGCCTTAGCATCGTCAATATTTCCGTAAACGGCACGTAAAGGTTTTAACTTTTTTATAGTATCAGTCACTGCTAAATCACCTATATCACCGGCATGCCAAACTTCATCTGCTTGCTTTACATATTTTAAAATTGCATCATCAATATAACCATGTGTATCTGATAGAAGAAGAATTTTTTTCATGTTGCAAATGTACAATTTGTTTGGAGTACAATAACAACATACAGGTTTCAAATCTGTTTTTTTAAACCATGCGAATGTTCTTTGTTTTTCATTTGGTAAACAAAACTTAAAAAAAGTAGCCAAACCATATTTTCTTCTTAAATTTGCTTTTCTGAAAAATTGCCGCCAATTGAGATATTTCATCAAGTTTGCTTATAACGGAAAAAATTACTTTGGTTACCAAATACAACCCAATGCTGTTTCCGTACAAGAAACATTGGAAAAAGCATTGAGTTTATTGATAAAAAATTCTATTGAAATTGTAGGAGCCGGCAGAACAGATAGTGGTGTTCATGCCAAAGAAATGTATGCTCATTTTGACCTTGACGAGGAAATCAATGTTCCTGTTCTGGTAAAAAAACTAAATTCTTTTTTACCGAAAGATATTGTAATCTACGATATTATAAAAGTTCATGATGATGCACATGCCCGTTTTGATGCGACGAAACGTACATACGAATATTACATTCATACGTTTAAAGATGCTTTTATTTCCGATTTAAGCTGGTATCATTATCAGTTATTAGATGTGGAACAAATGAATCGCGCCTGCAAAACCTTATTTGAATATATTGATTTTGAGTGTTTTTCAAAAGTGAATACAGACGTACATACTTTTAATTGTAAAATTCATGAGGCACATTGGCAACAAAACGGAAACCAATTGATTTTTACGATTTCAGCAGACCGTTTCTTACGTAATATGGTTCGCGCTATTGTGGGAACAATGGTTAATATTGGTCTAGGTAAAATTTCAATTGATGATTTTAAAAATATTATAGAAAGTAAAAACCGTAGCAAAGCCGGATTTTCTGTTCCTGCTCATGGTTTATATTTGGTAAAAGTAGAATATCCCTATTTAAAAACTGAAAATTAAAAAATAACAATGAATCCATTAAGGTCCTCTTCTTTAAAAAAAGTAATGCAATATGCCCAACCATACAAAAAAAGGTTTAATTGGGTTATTGTATGGGCCATCTTACTTTCTGTTTTTGCAGCTGCTCGACCATATTTATTAAAACAAACTGTTGATAAATACCTGAATACTCATGATAAATCAGGCTTATTAATTTATGTTATCATCATGGCAGTAGTTCTGCTTTTTGAAGTAACTGCTCAATTTTATTTTACCTATTGGGCCAACTGGTTAGGACAAGATATTATAAAAGACATACGGGATAAACTGTTTAAACATATCACTTCTTTCCGTTTACAATATTTTGATAAAGAACCTGTTGGAAAGCTCGTTACGCGAACCGTTTCGGATATTGAATCCATTGCCAGTATTTTCAGCCAAGGTTTATTTATGATAGTGAGTGACGTACTGAAAATGATTGTCATTATCGGAATTATGTTTTACATGAATTGGCAACTCACTTTAATCGTTCTTTTGGCTATGCCGATTTTAGTCTATGCTACGCATATTTTCCAGCAAAAAATGAAAGTAGCTTTCAATGAAGTACGAAATCAAGTGGCTAATTTGAATACATTTGTTCAAGAACGTTTAACCGGAATGAAAATTGTTCAATTATTCAACAGAGAACAAATCGAATACGAAAAATTTAAAGTAATTAATGCCAAGCACAACAAAGCTTGGTTAAAAAATATTCTGTACAACTCTATCTTCTTCCCTATTGCCGATATTGTTTCATCTTTTACATTGGCTGTTATCATTTGGTACGGCGGAAAAGAAATTCTGCAAGGCGATGCCAGCACTTCTTTTGGTGACTTATTTGCTTACACCATGTTAATCACTATGCTTTTTAATCCTTTACGACAAATTGCAGATAAATTCAATGTCATGCAAATGGGGATTATTGCAGCCGAAAGAGTTTTTGAAATTTTAGAGACCGAAAGCCATATTCAAAATGTCGGTACTGTTGAAGCTAGCCATTTTAAAGGAGACATCAGCTTTAAAGAAGTTCGTTTCAGTTATATTAAAGGAGAAGAAATACTTAAAGGGATTAATCTGAAAGTAAAACCGGGAGAAACCATTGCTATTGTAGGAAGTACGGGAGCCGGAAAATCAACCATAATTAATTTATTAAATCGTTTTTATGAAATTGATTCAGGTGAAATTACTATTGATTCCGTTCCTATCCAAGAATATACCATTGAAAGCTTAAGAAAACAAATCAGTGTAGTATTACAAGATGTTTTCTTATTTGCCGATACTATTTTGAATAACATTACGCTATACAATAATGCTATTACAAGAGAAGATGTGATTGCCGCAGCTCAAAAAATCGGAGTACATGATTTCATTATGAGCTTACCGAACAATTATGATTATAATGTAAAAGAGCGAGGTGTGATGCTTTCTTCAGGCCAACGCCAATTGATTGCTTTCTTAAGAGCTTATGTTTCCAATCCTAGTATTCTAATATTAGACGAAGCTACATCTTCTATTGACACTTATTCGGAAGAATTGATTCAACAAGCTACAGAAAAAATTACTAGAGGCAGAACGTCTATTGTTATTGCTCACCGTTTGGCTACAATTATTAACGCCGATAGAATTATTGTCATGGACAAAGGACAAATTGTAGAACAAGGTACACATCAAGAATTGCTCAAAATTGCTGATGGTATTTATAAAGGATTATACGAAGCACAATTTGCCGTTAGTTGAAAAACATAGATTGAACTCAACTATATTTAGTTCCAAAACTGAAAGGAATCTAATCAATACTGAACTTAAATTTCAGATAATAATGGATTCAAAATAAATGCTTAAATTCGCAAACAATAATAAACAAACCAAAAATGTTTTAAAATGAAAAGAGTTCTGCTGAATTTCATTTTAAAATTTAAAAACAAATAACTGAATTACAATGAAATACGACATCATCGTTTTAGGAAGTGGTCCGGGTGGTTATGTTACTGCCATTAGAGCCTCACAATTAGGTTTTAAAGTAGCCGTTATAGAAAAAGAAAATTTGGGTGGAATTTGCTTAAATTGGGGATGTATCCCAACAAAAGCGTTGTTAAAATCAGCTCAGGTTTTTGATTATTTAAAACATGCTGGTGATTACGGATTAAAAGTTGAAAATTTCGATAAAGATTTTAATGCTGTAATTGCACGTTCGCGTTCAGTTGCAGAAGGAATGAGCAAAGGTGTTCAATTCTTAATGAAAAAAAATAAGATTGACGTTATTGATGGTTTCGGAAAAATAAAACCAGGAAAGAAAGTTGACGTTACTGCTGCTGATGGAAAAGTAACAGAATATAGTGCTGACCATATCATTATTGCTACAGGTGCTCGTTCTCGCGAATTGCCAAACTTGCCTCAAGATGGTAAAAAAGTAATTGGTTATCGCCAAGCTATGACTTTACCGGAACAACCAAAGAAAATGATTGTTGTAGGTTCCGGAGCTATCGGAGTTGAATTTGCACACTTTTACAATGCAATGGGAACAGAAGTTACTATTGTTGAATTTATGCCAAACATCGTTCCGGTAGAAGATGAAGACGTGTCAAAACAATTTGAACGTTCATTGAAAAAAGCAGGTATCAACATTATGACAAATTCTTCTGTAGAAAAAGTTGATACAAGCGGTGCCGGTGTAAAAGCAACTGTTAAAACACCTAAAGGAGAAGAAATTTTAGAAGCAGACATCGTTCTTTCAGCCGTTGGTATTAAATCAAACATCGAAAACATCGGATTAGAAGAAGTTGGTATTGCTACTGACAGAGATAAAATCTTAGTAAATGCTTATTACCAAACTAATGTTCCGGGTTATTACGCTATTGGTGACGTAGTTCCGGGACAAGCTTTAGCACACGTTGCTTCTGCTGAAGGTATTTTATGTGTTGAAAAAATCAAAGGAATGCACGTTGAACCATTAGATTATGGTAATATTCCGGGTTGTACCTATGCAACTCCTGAAATTGCGTCTGTTGGTTTAACTGAGAAAAAAGCTAAAGAAGCAGGATATGAAATTAAAGTAGGTAAATTCCCGTTCTCTGCTTCAGGTAAAGCAAAAGCAGCCGGAACACCTGATGGATTTGTAAAAGTAATTTTTGATGCTAAATATGGAGAATGGTTAGGCTGCCACATGATTGGTGCCGGCGTTACCGATATGATAGCTGAAGCTGTTGTAGCCCGTAAATTAGAAACTACAGGTCACGAAATCTTAAAAGCAGTTCACCCTCACCCTACTATGAGTGAAGCAGTTATGGAAGCTGTAGCTGATGCTTACGGAGAAGTGATTCACTTGTAATTTTTTTATTGAGAGAAAATAAAAAAGAGCATAGACTAAAAAAATCCGTTTGTATATTTACGTACGGATTTTTTTATTTATTAAATAATGGGAAATGATCAATATATTTTTTATTTAGCTATTATAATTTTCGTTGGTCTTATTCTAAAATTAAGATATGACGAAAGAAATTACATTAAATCTCCAAAATTTAATAGTATAAAAAGTTCACGTAACCAAAATGTACATCAATTTAGTCAAGAAGAAGTCAATCAAATAAAAAACAACTTTATTTTAGAGCGAATAACCTCAATTAGAGTTTTTCAAATAAATGAGCCTTTTTATGATATACAATCTGAAAATCAATATTTAATAGACGGAGGACTCGAAATTTTCACTAATAAAGGAGTTTTAACAATAGCTTTTTCTTCTGAATCTGAACAGTATATTTTTACTTCAAGAAAGTTTTGTGAGACTTATTTTAACGAAAATGAATTTGAGTTAAATCAAGATGAAATTCCACAAATTTTTAATTTAATAGGCAAACAAATAATAGACATTCATTTTAAGATTAAAGAGTTTAATGAGTCTGTTGATTTTGAGACTTCCCAAAACGTTAGCAAAATAGTAGAGATACTTATTTCCTTTGAAGATGCTAATCAATTACAATTAGCATTAATTGATTATGATTTAAATCAAAACAAAAAACCTATTAATTATCGGTATTCAATTGAAAATGGAATTTTAATAACTTTCAATAAGATTGAAATAAAATAAAATTTACAATTTCCAAAAAAGATTTTCACGTCTCTTTTTCTTATTTTTCTTTATTGCTTGTAAAATAAATAGTATTTTAGGACGTTAAACAAAAAGAGTGAAAATACCATATCTATACATATTTTTTTTAATAATTGTTTTTTTAAGTTGTGAAAAATTGAGCGCCCAAATTACAGTTCAACGCAAAGATTCTACAACAATTTATCATGATATTTACAATTATTCTAAAAAAGGAAAATTTTCAAAATTTATGTATCGGTTATTTTTTCGTCCTTCTAGTTTATCAACATCAACATTGGTTGACAAAGAGAAAGAAAAAGAACATCAAAAAAACGTTCAAAAACTCCAACAAGCCAATACTTCTTCCAATGGTAAAATAATCAGAAATATCTATATCAAAACCTTAGATCCATTCGGATATTCATTAAAGGACACTACCCGGGTTCCCCGTTCCGGTTTTGAACGGTTTGGCAATTCCGTTCATGTTAAAACCAATAATTTTACGGTAAAGAACCTTCTATTATTTAAGCAATATGACCGTTGCGATACTTTAAAACTACAAGAATCGGAACGTTTAATCCGTAGCCAACGCTATGTGCGCCAAGTTACCGTACTTCCACAACCTACTCAGAGTCAAGATTCTATTGATGTTTACGTCACACTATTAGACTCATGGAGTTTAATTCCTACCGGCAATATAACATCCAATGATTGGGAAGGTAAATTGACAGAACGAAATATTTTAGGCTACGGACATAAGATTTCCGGAAGCTATAAGGAAGAATTTGGTACTAAACGCAATGCTAATTATGCCCAGTATACTATTAATAATATTAAAAACAGTTATATTTCATTCGACCTGACCTACCAAAAAGATTACAATAGTAATAGCTCCAGAAGCATTGGGTTAACACGAAAATTCTTTTCTCCGTTAACTAAAAATGCAGGCGGTATTTATTTTGAAAATCGGGAAGGATCCGAATCATATTTTTTTCCGGATACAACGTATGTTCAAACCATAAAAACAGAATATCAGGAATACTGGTATGGCCGTTCTTTTAAAATTCTAAACCCCAACACCTATTTGGGTAAAACAACCAACCTGATAGCCGCTATAACTTTCAATAAAAAAATTTATACCCAAACACCTGACCCTTTTTTAGATCCTACTTCTTTTTTTTCATCTGAAAATAATGTTATCGGGCAACTCGCTTTTACTGCGCAAAAATATTATAAAGATACTTACCTTTTCAATTATGGTATTCCGGAAGACGTCCCGTTTGGTAGTATTTATGCATTAGTTTTCGGGAAACAAACTAAAAACGGAGACAATCGTTCTTATTTGGGAGCTAAATTCGCCAAAGGAAAGCGCTATCCGTTTGGTTACTTGACAGCTACAACCGAATGGGGTACTTTTATCAATGACGGAAAAACAGAACAAACAGCCTTGACTATCGGATTTCAATATATTAGTCCGCTGTGGAGTATCGGATCCTGGAGATATCGGCAATTCATTAAGCCCAGTTACACTTGGGGAAACAATCGTAATACTTCTGTAAAAGATCAATTAACACTAAACAATAAAAATAGTCTTCAAGATTTTACCGATGGTATTACCGGAACGCAAAGATGGCTTTTAGCTATGCAAATGCAGACTTACGTTCCTAAAGACTGGTATGGCTTTCACTTTAGTCCGTATGCCAACATAACTTTGGGAGCTTTGGCTGATAATTCCAGAGACTTATTTCAAAGCAGAATCTATCCCAAATTCAGTTTAGGTGTTTTAATCAACAATGACTATTTGGTTTTCAACAGTTTTCAAATTTCCTTTTCTTACTATCCTACTATTCCTTATGAAGGAGACAACATTCTAAAAACCAATTCGTTGGAAAATACAGATTTAAGGCTTTCAGATTACCAAGTAGGAAAACCTGCTTATATTTCATATCAATAATTGTATAAGATATGACATATTAATTAAAAGTTTTGTATTATTAAAATCATTTTCGGTTCACTTTGTTTGTGTCTCCGAAAATCCAAAAGTATTTGTATATTTGGTTTGGCTAGTAATAAAATACCACAACATCAGCTAGCCGAGGACCGTTGTGTGCAATTGAACAAAATGACAGATAAAGGGAAAATAAAAGAACTAAATCAGCGGATTGATGAAATTCTCTATTATGAATGGGATCCGATTGGAGTATCTGGCGAACCTTGTGCAAGAGCAGAATACAGCTCTTACACAATGACAATATTGAAATACGTTCTAAAAGAAGATTTAAATCAAATAGCAAATCAATTGAGCAAAATAGAAACAGACTCAATGGGTCTAACGTCAAATAAAAAGCATAATTTAAAAGTGGCTAAAAAACTTTTGGATTATAAACACGCCGTTGAACATGGACTTAAATAAATTATGTGCGCGAAATTAACATATAGTGGAAATGAATGCAATAACTATTTGTATTTCTCTTTTGACGCGGAATATTTCGATACAAAAAAAGTAACGGAAGAATTGAATATTGAACCGTCTTCAGTTATGATTAAAAAAGAACCTGTTCCAAAATCTACTGCGTGGAAATACCAAATTAATGCTGGAGATAAAATTGATTTGGAAAGTTTTCTTGAAAAATTGATTGACAAATTTGAACCTAAAATTGAAATCATAAACGAACTGAAAAGTAAATATAATTTAACTACAAGAATTCAATTTGTAATTGATGTAGATATAAATCCAGAAGCTTCAACACCTTATTTTGGAATAAATAGAAGAACAATTGAATTTTTAGCCAAAACTGGAACAGAAGTAGATTTTGACCTTTACAAAGCTGATACAAAAGGTCTTTTACAAAAATTGGACAAATAAAAAACTGCATACAACATCGGCTATAAATTATGGCTAGGTTTGCGCATATTTTCCGAATTTTCTCCGAAAATTAGAAATTTAATCTTATATTTGGAATGGCTCGGTTTGTGCTTTTCGCCACAATTTTATAGCCGAGGATCGTTGTATACAATTTTGACCAAACTGTTTCAAAACAAATTACTTATAAATATGGGCGTAGGAATTTTAATTGGAATGTTTACGTTAATTATATTATTTATTTTTTCAATTTCTATATTTATTTTCTTCAAAAGAAAAAATAAAACCAAAATTGGTTTAATAATTAGCCTTCCTTTTTTTGTATTTTGTATTTATCTGATTTTTATGAACTCATTTGATGCAATTTTTCAATCCAAAAATGATGTTAAAGAAGATTTAAAATATGCTCAAATAGAACTTTTAGAGGATTTTAAAGTTCTTAATAACAAAGTTACTGGAATGCCAGAAAGATTTCAAAAAACAATTTTAAGAATAAGTAAAAATGATAAAAAAAGAATAATTTCTCTCATAGAAAATGAAAAAGACTTTACAACTAGAGAAAAAAAATGTTATTTTGAATGCTTTGAATATTCGGGAATACTCATGAAGAACACGACCTACTTAGTAAACTATAAATTTAATAATGAATACGTTAGAGAAGCATACTACAAAAAAGATAATTTTGTTCCTATAATTTTAGTCGTT
>QKBC01000006.1 GCA_003246205.1 Flavobacterium haoranii
ACCCGTATGGCAGGGGAGCGACATCAATTCAAACCCCTATCGGAACAACCTCCACTTCTTTTAATGGGTTATCTACTACCATAACTACGCCTGAAGGAAGCAAAACCACCACATTAAATAATTCGGGTATGATCGAAAACGTAATCACGAATGGTAAAACGGTTGCGTTTGACTATTATGCTTCCGGTTTAACCAAGAGTTCTACTCCCGAAGGAGGGCAAACCCCTCTTACTATGGAGTATGATTTACAGGGAAACCGTACTAAACTGACTGATCCTGATGCTGGTGTTGTGGAAAGTAAATATAACGGTTTTGGAGAACTTATTTCGGAAATTCAAAAGAAAAGTGACGGAACAACCGATTGGTTAAAAACAACGAATAATTATGATAACTACGGTATATTACAAAACATTGTACGTGAAGATAAAATAAATAATACAACAGAAACAACAACCTATGTCTACGATAGTGATTTAGGATATAAAAACCGCATAAAATCCATTGCTATAAACGGACAGCAGCACAAGCAATCCTTTATCTACGATGCTTTCAGCCGGGTAACTAATGTAAAAGAAGAAATAGATGGACGAACCTACAACCATGGAACTACTTACGATGCCCTGGGACGTGTAAAAAAAGAAATTTATCCTTCGGGATACTATACTGTTAATAGCTACGACCAATATGGAAATCTTACTGAGGTGAAAGATAAGGCAGACCGGTCGATATGGAAAGTTAATACTAAAAATTCACTAGGACAAGCCACCAGTATCTTTAAAGGTGCAAAAGAAACAACCTATGATTATGACCCTGTAAACCATCAGACAACTTCCATTTATACTGCCGGTGTGTTAGATTATTCGTATGGATATTATACTGCCGACGGTACAAATCATGCCAATAACTTGGAATGGCGTTCGGATGGTGCGCAAAGCGAACATTTCATCTACGATACTCAAAACCGTCTTACGAATTGGGATGTTACTCGCAACGGTAATACTTTCAATAACACGATGAGTTTTGATGACAATGGTAATATTAAACAGAAATCGGATTTAGGTAATTTTACGCTAAAGTATGGAGGTGAAACAGAAGATGGAACTGGAATCCCTGGTACTAAAATGGGAGTTGCTAATGGAACTCTCCAAGGACCTCATGCACTGACTTCCATTTCGGGCGTTCCGGTTAATCCGTTTCCACAAACAGATCTATTCATAACGTATACCGACTTTAAGAAAGTAAAAACTCTGACCGAAGGCAGTAAGTATTATGAACTTACTTACGGAGTCGACGACCAGCGGCGTAAGTCGGTGTATAAAGAAAATGGGGTAACCAAAGAAACAAGGTATTATTTAGGAAGCTATGAAGAAAAGATAAATAACACAACAGGCATTACTGAAAAAATCCACTACCTTAGTGGTGCAATTTACATTGAGCGTAGCAATGGCACGAATAATTTCTATTACACCTATGCTGATTATCAAGGTTCATTGCTTGCTCTTACTGACGAGTCGGGAAGTGTCGTTGAGCGTTACGCTTTTGATCCGTGGGGAGCAAGGCGGAATCCGGATAACTGGACACAAAAAGATGCGAGGACTTCTTGGATAGTGAATCGTGGTTACACCAGTCACGAGCATTTGGATGCTTTCGGTACTATCAACATGAACGGGCGTGTTTATGATCCGCTGACGGCACAGTTTTTCTCGCCTGATACGTATGTACAAGCACCGGGAAATTGGCTGAATTATAATAGATATAGTTATTGCATTAACAACCCGTTTAAATATACAGATCCGACAGGAGAGGTATTTGGGGTGGATGATGCGATAGTTATACTTGCCATGATGTATATGGGTGGTGTACAAGCCAACTTTTTTACAGCCGATAATCCAATGAATCCTGCTGATTGGAATTGGAGCAGTGGGAAAACGTATATTGGAATTGCCTCAGGAGCGATGGGTGGTTTAGGAATGGTAGGCATCCCTGTTTTACCTCAGGTGCCGGGTATACTTGCCAATGGAGCTCTGCAAGCAGGGATGCAAGTGGGAATAAATGGTATAGGCAATTTAATAGACGGGAACAATTTTTTTCAGGGATGGTATTTTGCTGCCGGAATGGGTTTCGTTTCAGGAATTATACCAGGTTATGAGTTGGCGAAAGAAAATGGGCTGAACTATTGGTGGGGTTCTAAAATTGCTTATAATAGAAATGCATGGTCATTTTTTAATACAGATAAACCTGATTTTGAAATTGGTTTTAATATTCCAAATGTTGGTTCTCAAGCAGAAAACGATTGTGTCCCGACTACTTTTGCTGAAATTGAAACAAAAAGAGGAGGTTCACGTACCTATGAGGACTTTAAAAATAGTACAAACTACAAAGATGGAGTCGGTGTAACAACGAGTAAAGATGGTTATGATAAACTAGTCCATGATTCATTTAATAATGTTGAAACACTTTCAGGAAGAGATTATCATAAATTATTTGATGCAAATTATATGCAAAATGCTGCAAACAACAACGAGGTTATATCTGTTCATTTTCTGGGACACGCTGATAATGTTAGAAGTTTGCAAGTGTTTACACGTGCACCGTATAAGAATACCCTTACATTTCGACAAGGAAGTTATAATTTCACATCATCTGGTAAAGGTGTAAAGATTTTGAATATTTTCCGTTTTTTTTAAAATAAGAACATTATGAAAACAAAATTTTTCGTGTTAATTGGGTTTGGATTGTTTTTTTGCTATAATATTTATGCACAACATATTACAGAGCAATTAAAACAATTCTATAAAAATGCAGATATGGATTGTTACATGGCTAAAATTCAAAAAAATGTAAATGACTATTTTATTTTAGACAATAAAATTTGGGGTCGAGATAAATATGGTATTCTTCCGCCAAGAATTGAATTACACAAAGAAGAAATAGTCCCCATGCTAACAATTCAATTTGTAAATACTGACTCATACAATTACAATGATGACATCTATAACTATATAGCTATTGATAGTTCTATTGTATTCACCCTTGCTTGTGTTGATAAAAAAATGAATGTGTATGCATTTGCTAATTTTTTTTATTGGGCTATTGGTTATTATGAATTTGAGGATGATCCTTCATTTAAAAATTTCTGCGAAAAAGTGAAATTTAAACATATAATAAAGAATATCAATAAGCAAAAGCCTGAAATAATCCTTTATAGTAATGCTTTGTGTGGATTTCATGATAATAATGGATTTATGTATATAAAAAACGGAAAAATATACATTTACCGCGTAATTGAAAAAGATATTTATGAATTGAACGATTACATTCAGAAATTCTTTAGTTTGGATAGGATACGTGAGTTAAACTATTCTTATATACCAATTATTTATCAACCTGATCAATCACCCAGGCGTACAGGGCATACTCCCGAAGATCAAAAGATAATATGTAGGTGATATCAAAATGTAAGTAATTGAATTGAGAAACGTTACCACTCGTTGAAAACTAGTGGTAGCGTTTGTTCAATATTTATAAAGTCTAATCGCCCAAAAAGCAAAAAAAGCCACTGCAAGCGCATGTTTATTATAAGTTGTCTTGCAGTGGCTTTTATAGCTTTTTGATAATAGGCAGAGCGGTTACAGTACATTGTTTTTTAGCTGATTAAAGGAGTTCTTTGCATTTTGAAACAAAAAAACAATGAACTGTAGAGTGTTGATTGCTTCGCAATATTTTGCAAGTTAATTTTTACAGATAAAAAAATGAAAATTGTTTGTAAATTACCTACAAAATATATCTTAAATACGCCTTATTTAACTATATTTGCAACATAATTATTTCCTTTTATAAATCTAAAAACCAACTTATTATGGCAAGTGTTTCTGACAACAGTCACGCAAAAAATGTGACAAACTTCGATTCTTTAATTTCTGCTGTTATTACTATTGGGGCTGCTTACAATCCTTCAAAAGACAGTATTAAACTTTCCGCTTTACAAGCACTGCTTTCAGCCGCTAACGAATCTTTGATTTCATTAAAATCTGCTGAGTCTGCAAATTCCACAGCAATTGATGTGCGAGAATTGACATTTAAACCTACCGGCAGTTTGTTTACGAAAATAAGTAATGCCTTAAAAGCATCAGGTTCTTCTGTACAAGCAGATGAAACTGCTAGAACTATTTTTCGTAAATTACAGGGTAAAAGAGCCAGTGTAAAACTAACTGATGAAGAAAAGAAAACAATGGAAGCCGAAGGGAAAGAGGTTAATCAAATTTCTGCTTCTCAAATGGGCTACGATGAAAGAGTGGACAACTTCGAAAAACTGATTGCTTTACTTCAAACAATTCCAGAGTACAATCCCAACGAAGAGGAATTGAAAATTGAAACATTACAAGCACTTTTAAGTGATTTGAAAACCAAAAACAGCGAAGTAATGAAAACCTATCTTGTATTAGAAACTTCTCGTGGTGTACGAAATGATGTGCTTTACAAACCGATTTCTGGCTTGATAGATATTTCTTCCGATGTAAAATCGTACATTAAATCCGTATTTGGCGTAACAAGCACACAATATAAGTTAGTTTCCAAACTACGTTTTGCAAAGCACTAATTATAATTCAGAAATTCAAACTGTGGTTGCCTAATCAGCAACCACAGTTTTGCATAAAATCACATAAAAAATATATATACCTACTTACTTTAGATATAAAGCAACATACAAAAGGTTTAGACCAACTTACAAAAGACATATAGCTTCGGATAAATGATATATACCAATTTACAAAAGAAATAAATCAATTTACATTTGACATGAAGCTCCGGACAAATGACATAGAGCGATTTATAAAAGACTTATAGCTATTTACAAAAGGTATAGAGCAATTTACAAAGTACATAGAGCAACTTATAATATGGGAAGAAATAGGTCTCAGTATTTTAACACGACTGTAAGTAAAACTCAGACAGATTGCAAATTACATAAAAGAAAGTAACTAAAAAAACTAAAAAAATGCTGGTGGAATCAACGGCCATGCTGGTAACACACGCCTATGTGCAATAGCCTATTTCCTGCGATTTAGGAAGTTCATCGCCCGCATTAACGTCATCGTAGTGCGACAATGAATACACCCGCAAATCGGCTACTGCCCATAGCCTCGGTCGTTAGCGGTAAGGCTAAAAAAAAAGACATAATTACTATTAATCAAATATGGAAATGAAAACAAGTACAAAAATTAGTTTGATATTGAAATTCCAAATTAGACCAGACGAAATTAATTTCCTTGATTCTTTAAACCTTCCAA
>QKBC01000023.1 GCA_003246205.1 Flavobacterium haoranii
AGAGGGCATCAGTCTTTAGGTTATAAAAGACCAGAGGCGGTGTTCCGATCGGCCGCGTAGATTTCCCTTACCGCCCAATTGGGCGGTAAGGGAAATCTAACTTATCTTTGAAATATCGTTGTCTAAAGAAGGGGAGTATTTAACCTGAAACCAGCTCCAAGCCTCCTTTTTTAACTTTTTAAACACAACAAACATGAAACACTTTCCTTTTTACGTTGTTTTCCGGGGTCGTTCAACCGGTGTTTTCCAGAACTGGCACACTGAGGTTGAACCAGCCATTAAAGGCTTTTCCGGCGAAAAGCACTTTGGCTTTAACAACCTAGTGGCAGCTCAAAAAGCATGGAACATGGGATTAGCGCAGTACGAAGCACTCAGATTCCGAGATACAAGTTACGATGATTTAGAGTTTAGAATGGAATGGTAGATGATTAATAATAGATTTTTCATAATTCAGCAACCTCTCCAGTGACACTTAGCTCCTTAGCTCTCTCCTCTGCTTTTACTTTAGACCCTTTCGGTACTACAATAATAAATTTAGCACTGTTTTCTTTTGCAAATGCAGAAAAAAGCTTCCATTGGTCTGACGTATGTGAGTCATTTATAGAATCATCTGTTTCAACTTCTACAATATATTTATATTGCTTCTCATTATTACTTGTTACATCCGGGATGTGACCATGAGGATTACCTTTCCACATTATTTCCTTTGGAGATGGATATCCAGTGATATCTGCTTTTACATTCGGTTCTTTCTTTTCAATGAAAAAATCCGCTATTTTTTTAACCAGTTTATCGTGGTCTGATTGTGATTTTCTTTTTGCCATTTTTCGTTTATTGTTAAATTAAAAATATGGTAAAAGGGGAAATCCCCTTTTACCCTAGTTTTGTCCAATAAGTATTATTACACCTAGGACATGGTGGTAATGTATCTGAGCTATCGTCCAGCCTAATTACTTCACCGCATTGAGTACATCTGTACTGACCCTTTCCGGGCTTTTCGCCTGTTCTGTACATGATAAAAAATTTAAATGAAACCTAATTTTAATTCTCCCCAGAGGAATCTTTCCTATTGCTGCGTACATGGGGCTTTACTTTTATAGTTTTTCCACCCACTTGTTTAGTATAACCGGGGATTCTGTTATACTTACGACCTTCTGAATCTTTTGCCATTATGTATAATTTTTAGTTTATCCCCATATATGCTCCTAGCTGATAAAAATTTGCCACGCGATGGCAAATTTTTTATAATTTGTAGCATAATTAATTGTGAAGCCACCAAACAAAATGGAATCAGGCGAAAAATATTTATCAAGTGAAGAGCTATTATTAAGATTAGAAAAGGTTGACTGGAAGGATGTCACACTTAAACTTAAGGCGTATTCATTATTAAGAATTAAGCAACACAGTAAAATTGTAACTGATGAACTAATCAAGATTGCAGTTGATATGGCTAATGATGCAATCGGCCAACTTTGGACAGAAGAAAGAAAATGGAACATAAATTACTATCCCGATGTTTATTCTTTTTTAAAAGGAGCTGTTGACAGTTTAAGATCGAATTTTTACAAAAAAATAAGTAAGGCCAAGAATGTTGGCTTGAGTGAAGAAACAATGAAGGACGAATCATCCTTTGAAAGCAATTTTATCGCCTTAGATTTAAAGGATAAAATCATGAAATCTTTCAAAGATGATGCTCTGGCTGCACTAGTCTTTGAGGCGATAGCAGATGGTGGTAAGCCCAGAGAGATTAGTGACGATCTGGGGGAGAATATCAAAGAGGTTTACAATGCTGTTAAAAGGGTAAACAGGAAAATAAATGAAATTAAACATTCATTAGACTAAGAAACATGGAAACTGAAAATCAGGATAATATTTTAAACAATTATTATGAGTCAATTATCAAACAAATAGAAAATGATAATGAACTCGCACAGGAAATTTTAAGTGATTCCGGCCTCGATATAGAATCTGAATCAACAAAGGCCGAACTTCATATAAGAAGGTTAAAGACTCAGCTTATGGCTAAGATAAGAAGAGAAAATTTTCAGCATGCATTAAACATTCTCGCAGAAATAAAGAATCAAACCAAAGAAAAAATCCAAAATCTACTTAAGAAACCTGAATTCGCAGCAGTAGTTCCTTTATTTAATAAACTAGATAAAGTCTCCGAATCGGATTTACAATCTATGATAGATGATGTTGAACTACTTAATATTCTCGACAAACTCAAAAAAGAATCTGATTTAAACAATGAATAAAGGACAACTAGCCGCAAAGAAAGTATATGATTTTTGTGGTATGATAACGCCCTTTGATATTCCATTAGAAGATGTTGTTTTAGCAAGAGGTGCAAATGTAAAAAGAGGGATTATTAAGGGTGCTGAAGGCCGTATTCTTTTTTCAGATAATTCAGCAATGATTACTGTAAGTGATAAAATAAATTACCAGCCGAGATTAAATTTTATTTTAGCTCATGAATTGGGTCATTTCGAGCTACATAGAGACAGAGCGAAACTTTATAGCGACAACAATAAAACCCTACATGAATGGTTTAAAAAAGGTTCTCAGGAAAGTGAGGCAAATCAGTTTGCTGCTGAATTCCTAATGCCTGAAAACATCTTTCGTGGTCAATGTGATTCAAATTTTAATCCAAAAATCATTGAAGCACTATCTGATTATTTCAAAACAAGTTTAATAGCAACAGCAATTCGATATGCTGACCTCAATATTTTCCCAGTTTGTATATTTTATTGCATAGACGGTATTGTACAATGGTTTCATCCAAGTGAGAATTTCCCATATTGGTGCAGGGAATTAACACAATTAAAAGTTCCATCTGGTTCAGTGGCTGCTGAGTTTTTCAATGATGGGACGACTTATAAAGCCGATGATTTGCAGGATATTGAAGCGTTTGAGTGGCTTGATGATAAAAAAATTGATAAAGAGAAACTCATCTTCGAACACTGTTTCACTTCAAAAAATTATAATTCAACTCTAAGTATCTTATGGGAAGATTAGTGTTCCCCCAATAATTCCGAATAATTATATAATACTATTATTGTTTATTGTGTTTTGAAGATTTTGAATAAAGGATTCATTCAATAAATATAATAGGGAGTATTAATACCCATATAAAACCCTCTTACTATCTCTTAGCTTTTTCATAAAATTCTGATATTTCTCCGATACCTAAACCTTAAAGCTTATTCTTGAATTAAAAGAAAATATATCAATTTAACATTGACACTACGCTAGAAGATAATTAGTACATTGTATCGAGAAACAAACTAATTTAATATTCATGGGAAAATCAAACCATTTTAACTATCAATATGAAAACATCTATATAAGCTCTTTCATATATAGCTTTGGTTATATAGCGGGTAAAAAGAACTTTGATTCACCTGCTGCTTTTAGTTTATATCAACAAACTCCAAAAGATAAACCACTTTGTGATCTATTTGCGAGTTTGGGTGGAAAGAACCTTATTCTTGAATTTAAAAGAGAATATAAATTAGTTGAGACAGAGCTTGCGAAGCCACAAAGGGTTGATCTATTAAACCAAATTAATAACAATCCGGAATTAAAGGAATTATCTGATAGAATTCATTTTTTAGGCTTTCCTCATGAAGATGAAATGTTGTTAATGAATTATTCCAGTTTAAACCTTCAAAAACAGAATCGCAAAGCGATTCGTCTGATTGATTTCATAAATCATGTGATTGAGAGGGAAGGATTGGGGGTTAATTATGTGGAATTAAGTAAATATATGAAAGTGTTGAACAAGTGCTATACAGATGCAGATTCTAGTACCTCTTCTGGGGGTAAAAATAAGCTTAACGCAGAACAAGAAATAACTAATTCAGGATTGGTGTTTAATTTTAGCCAAGAAGGCGAATTAACATTTTATAGTTTCCACAATGAATTAGAGATGGTTTATATGATGGATTTGGCTCTAAGTAGAGACTTATCAAGAAAAATAGAGATAGAGCAAATCCTTGATAGAGGATATAAAAAATCACATAATCACGGTCATTCTTTATAATAAAAGCATTATATTAAAGATTTTGTGTAATTACAAAGATTGTTAATTATAACTAATTTGCAATGTTTATTGTGCTAGGTGTTATTTCAAAGATAGATTCCTTTATTCTACTTTGTTTTTCACCTCTACATCAAAAGTTTTATTGATGGATGGTTTGCAGAAACATACAGCATCTGGTCAGGCTTTAGGTTATTTCTTTCAATTAGAAAGAGCTATGTCATGGTTGGCAAAATCTCCTATAGGCTCTGTCGTTGGTATTGAAACAGAAGATGATGTGGTTGTTAAGCTGCTAAACGGCGAATCAATTTATGAGCAAGATAAAAGTTCTACTTCTTCAACTTTTCCATTTAGCATTAACAGAAAAGATTTTTGGAATACTTTAAATATATGGCTCAGTGGCCTAAGTTCGGGAGAAATCCGAAAGAATCTTGAGCATTCATTTTATATGGTTACCAATAAAATAGGTAATACAAATGATTTGGTAAGCAGGATAGGTAAAGCCACTGATAAAGATATAATTAAAGAATTAGTGAATGAAATTAGGTTAGCTGGGAATACTACTCCTGAAGGTATCCAAGATTTAGTTAATAAGGTGCTTGGGTATAATGACAAGCAACTTTCCTATTTGATTGAAAAAATTCATTATGTTGATGGTAGTTCATCTACAAATAAACAGCAACTAGTCTCTGATTTACAGATACCTGAAGATGATCCATTATAATTAGCCCCTGAAACTAGACAACAAGTATCATTTGAATTTTTAATAAACTTGTTGCTATGAAAAAAAGAAAAACCTACAGTTCAGGATTTAAAACAAAAGTAGTTCTTGAGGCACTGCAAGAGCGAGAAAGTATCCAAG
>QKBC01000013.1 GCA_003246205.1 Flavobacterium haoranii
TTACGATAATACACTGACATATACTTTTAGTCCGTCAGGCCCAAGTGTAGGAGCAGGCGGAGTAATCAGCGGAATGACAGTAGGCACGAGTTATACGGTAACAGCGAGCAATGCAACGTGTACTTCTGTAGCTTCAGCGAGCTTAAGCAATGCAGCACAGTTGAGCGTACCAGTGCAACCGACGATCAGCAGTACGGCAGCAAGTTGTAGTTCAGAAGAGATCAGCACGATCAGTAATTACGACAATACATTGACATATACTTTTAGTCCGTCAGGCCCAAGTGTAGGAGCAGGTGGAGTAATCAGCGGAATGACGGTAGGCACGAGTTATACGGTAACAGCAAGTAATAGCAGTTGTAGTTCAATAGCTTCAGCGAGCTTTAGCAATGCAGCGATGTTGGTAACCCCGGCCCAGCCGACGATCAGCAGTACGGCAGCAACCTGTAGTGCAGAGGGTAGCAGTACGATCAGCAATTACGATAATACACTGACATATACTTTTAATCCGTCAGGCCCAAGTGTGGGAGCAGGCGGAGTAATCAGCGGAATGACAGTAGGCACGGGTTATACAGTAACAGCGAGCAATGCAACGTGTACTTCGATAGCTTCAGCGAGCTTTAGCAATGCAGCACAGTTGAGCGTACCGGTGCAACCGACGATCAGCAGTACAGCAGCAAGTTGTAGTTCAGAAGAGATCAGCACGATCAGCAATTACGACAATACACTGACGTATACTTTTAATCCGTCAGGTCCAAGTGTAGGAGCAGGCGGAGTAATCAGCGGAATGACAGTAGGCACGAGTTATACGGTAACGGCAAGTAATAGCAGTTGTAGTTCAATAGCTTCAGCGAGCTTTAGTAATGCAGCGATGTTGGTAACCCCGGCTCAGCCGACGATCAGTAGTACGGCAGCAACCTGTAGTGTAGAGGGTAGCAGTACGATCAGTAATTACGATAATACATTGACGTATACTTTTAGTCCGTCAGGCCCAAGTGTAGGAGCAGGCGGAGTAATCAGCGGAATGACAGTAGGAACAGGTTATACGGTAACAGCCAGCAATGCAACGTGTACTTCGATAGCTTCAGCGAGCTTTAGCAATACAGCACAGTTGAGCGTACCAACCCAGCCGACGATCGGTAGTACAGTAGCAAGTTGTAGTTCAGAAGAGATCAGCACGATCAGCAATTACGATAATACATTGACGTATACTTTTAGTCCGTCAGGCCCAAGTGTAGCAGGCGGAGTAATCAGCGGAATGACGGTAGGCACGGGTTATACGGTAACAGCGAGCAATGCAACGTGTACTTCGATAGCATCATCTTTATTCAGTAATGATGCAATGTTGGTAACTCCTATTTTAAATCAAATTAGTAATAATGGGCCTATATGTAATGGTGAAGATGCTCAATTTTTAATTACAGGAACACCTAATGCCCAAGTTTATTATACCTATAATGGAACTCAATTTTCTATAAATTTAGATTCTTTTGGGGAAGCAAATATTACAATGAATTCAGTGACTACTGATCAATTAATTGTAGTTGATGAAGTTAAAAATTCAAACAATTGTAGTTCATATCCTAATGTATCTTCAAC
Organism: Flavobacterium haoranii; assembly: GCA_003246205.1. Taxonomy (GTDB): domain Bacteria; phylum Bacteroidota; class Bacteroidia; order Flavobacteriales; family Flavobacteriaceae; genus Flavobacterium; species Flavobacterium haoranii_A. The sequence continues at coordinate 1,597 of QKBC01000013.1, forward strand.
TGTATTTGTTAACCAACCTTTTACGGCATCAATTAGTTACCCTAATGTAGCATATTGTGAGGATTATGGGCTAGTAAATGTTAATTTTAGTGGTACGGGAGTAGATGGAACTTACTCATCAACTCCAGTAGGATTATATATTAATTCTCAAACTGGAGAAATTAATACAACTTTAAGTAATGTCGGAGTTTATACAGTAAGTTATGAAGTGCCAGGAAATGGGGCTTGTGAACCTTATTTTGTAACTACTCAGATGGAAATTAAGCCTTTGCCAATAGTTATGGCAAGTTATAATCCAATTTGTGACGGACAATTAATGGATATTGTTATCTCAAGTCCAAACACAAATATGAATGATTTGACTTATACTTGGACAGCAACAGTACTAAACATAGATGATACTAATTTCAATTTAAGTGGAGATGAAACTAATCTTTTACAGATAGTTAATTTGGTAAATCAAAGTTTAGTTGGAGAAATCTTTTTATCTATTTTGCCGGAAGCAAATGGTTGTACAGGACCTGTTTATAATTTGCCAACGTCAATTAAGGTTAACCCTCGTCCTATAGCAAGTAATATTTCAGTTGATGTTCAAGAAACAACAGTTTGTTCCGGCAATAACATTGTGTTAGATGTTTTTGGGATACCTTCTGGTATGGAGTTTCAATGGACTGTAAATTTGAATGGAGTGACTACTACGGGCGCTACTTCTGGAATTACATCTCAAAATATCACATTGGAAGTTGAAACAATCAGCTCGAATAGTCCCGGAACAGTTCAATTTAATATAATACCTGTTTTAGGAAATTGTACAGGAGATCCTTTACCGCCAGTAATAATAAATGTAAATCCTAATCCTGTTAGAGTTTTAATGGCTAATAACGGAGCTTATGAAATATGTAGTGGAGATGTTATAGCTACTAGTGGGTTTCATATTTTATTGGAATCAAATTATGCACCGGGAACTATTGTACATTGGCAAGCGCAAGATATTTATAACGTTACCGGGGCTGATTTAACAATAGAGTATCAAACAACTAATTATCCAGCTGATATTATGGATTTATTAGAAGTAATCGATACAAACGAGCAAGGTTATGTTATCTATAAATTTTGGACAACTTTTGCAGATTGTAGAGGAGAAGATCAATATATCACATTTTATGTTAACCCACTTCCGGAACCGGAATTAGAAGATTCAGCAATTTGTGTGGAACAAATTGGAGGTACTGTTTTTCAAACCACTATTTTAAATGCAGGAGATTTTAGCGGGGGTAATTATCAGTTCAGATGGTATAAAGTTGATCCCGCCGGAGATATTTTAATTGCTGCAATTAATAATAATTCGACTATTGAAATTGATGAGCCAGGTGAATACTATGTCGTTGTAACTAATTTAACAACAACATGTACAGGAGTTTCTAATACTGTTGTTGTTAGTGAAACAGTTCCTGCTACAGTAATTACAACTTCTGTGACAGATGCATTTTCAGATAATGCAACTGTGACTGTAAATATTTCCGGAGGAATAAATGGAGTGTACCTTTATCAATTAGACGAAGGATCTTTACAAGAAGATAATGTATTTATGAATGTGAGCCCTGGAGAACATATAGTGACAGTCGTGGATACTCAAGGATGTACGTTCTTACAAGAAACAGTAATGGTTATAGATTATCCGAAGTATTTTACACCTAATGGAGACGGAATTAATGATACTTGGAATATTATTGGTTTAAATCAAGCTGATGCTAAATTATATATTTTTGATAGATACGGTAAATTGTTAAAACAATTAAGTACTCTAAATGACCATCATGGTTGGGATGGAACTTATAATGGTCATCAATTACCGTCAACAGATTATTGGTTTAGTTTACAATATGTAGAAAATGGTGTAGTTAAAGAATTTAAATCACATTTTTCACTGAAAAGATAATTGATAATTATTAATTATTATTTGTTATGGTTATGTAAAGAGTTGTTCTTATAAAGAACAACTCTTTCTTTTTTATTTTATTGATTAAAAGTCTGTTAAAATATAAGAATTTAAAAAAATAACTGTAATTTTGTCTTTATGAATTATAAGAAACTCCATAAAGGTATAGCTGTTGTAATGGTATTCGTGGTATTATTTTCCACGTTATCGTTTACAATAAGTAAGCACTATTGTGGAGATAAATTAGTAGATACAGCTATATTTCATGAAGCAAAGACTTGTGGAATGAATAAATTGCAAGCTTCAACTAATTCAGAGTGTTCGATTACCAAAAAATCCTGTTGCTCAGATGAACATCTAGTTATTAAGGGACAGGAAGAAATGAAGCTTTCTTCTTTTGATAAACTGAGCTTTGAACATCAATTATTCTTTACGACTTTTTGTTATACTTATTTTAATTTGTTCCAAGAGAATGATTTAAAAGAAAATAACTTTAAAGATTATGCACCTCCTTTAATTGTCAAGGATATTCATATACTTGATGAAGTATATTTAATTTGATTATTTGACATAGGTTTTAATATCCGAAATAGACTAAGTTCTGTTTTGGACAAAACTTTTTTGTCAAATGATTAAATTAAATAATTATGCTTAATAAAATCATTAAATTTTTAATTGAGAATAAATTAGTATCAGTTTTATTATTGCTATTGTTTATAGGATGGGGAATTATTAATGCTCCGTTTAATTGGGATACCAAAATTTTACCCAATTATCCAGTTCCTGTTGATGCGATACCGGATATAGGTGAAAATCAACAAATAGTATTTACAAAGTGGGATGGGCGTTCTCCTCAAGATATTGAAGACCAAATCACTTATCCGTTAACAACTTCATTGTTAGGGATTCCCGGTGTTAAGACCATTCGGAGTTCTTCCATGTTTGGTTTTTCCAGTATTTATATCATTTTTGAAGAAAATGTAGAGTTTTATTGGAGCCGTTCCAGAATTTTAGAGAAATTAAATTCATTACCTAACGGATTGCTTCCTGACGGAGTTAGTCCTTCATTGGGACCGGATGCTACGGCTTTAGGGCAAATATTTTGGTATACATTAGAAGGAAGGGATGAAAACGGAAAAGTGACAGGTGGTTGGGACCTGAATGAGCTTCGCAGCATACAGGATTATTATGTGAAATATGCCCTTTCCTCTGCTAGCGGTGTTTCTGAAGTGGCATCGATAGGCGGATATGTTCAGGAATATCAGATCGATATTGATCCTGAGCTGATGCGGCAATATAATATCAACCTTCAACAAATAGTAAAGGCTGTAAAAGAAAGCAATCAGGATATCGGAGCACAGACTATAGAAATAAATCAGGTAGAATATTTGGTTAGGGGACTCGGTTATGTGAAATCATTGAAAGATATTGAAAATGCAGTAGTAACGTCAAAAGATTTCACTCCGGTAAAGATAAAAGATGTTGCCAAAGTATCATTAGGGGCAATGACCAGAAGAGGGATATTAGATAAAGAAGGCGCTGAAGTGGCAGGAGGTGTTGTAGTAGCAAGATACGGAGCCAATCCTCTGGAAGTCATTAATAATGTAAAAGAAAAGATTAAGGAAGTTAGTCCCGGTTTGCCTAGTAAAAAATTAAAGGACGGAAGAGTATCTCAATTGACAATAGTTCCTTTTTATGATCGAACAGAACTGATTCAAGAAACCTTAGGTACATTAAACGAAGCTTTAACTCTTGAAATCCTGATTACAATCTTAGTAATTGTAGTGATGGTTCTTAATTTAAGAGCCTCAATTCTCATCTCAGGCTTGTTACCGGTTGCCGTTCTGATGGTCTTTATAGCTATGAAAGCATTCAATGTGGATGCTAACATAGTTGCTCTTTCCGGGATAGCCATTGCCATAGGAACTATGGTAGATGTAGGTGTGATCTTATCTGAAAATATCATAAGGCATTTAGAAAGTGATTCCAAAAAGTTACCCATAAATACGGTTGTATACAATGCTACTTCAGAAGTTTCAGGAGCTATAGTGACAGCAGTAATGACTACAGTTATAAGTTTTATTCCTGTTTTTACAATGATCGGAGCAGAAGGAAAACTTTTCAGACCATTAGCATTTACAAAGACATTTGCACTAATTGCTTCGATAATTGTGGCCTTATTTATTATTCCGCCTTTTGCAGCATTTGTATTTAAAAGAAAGTCATTTACTAACAAAGTAACGGCACTGATTCATATAATATTTATTCTTATTGGTATTGTAGGGCTATTCTATGGATATTGGCTAGGGGTTGTCCTGATTTTATTTAGGGCATTACACTTCTTGTCTACTAGAAATACAATTATAAATAAGAACAGGAATAGTATAAACATTGTTATAGCATCAGGAACTATAATAGGTCTGTTGTCAGAATATTGGCGCCCTTTAGGTGTTGACAAAAGCTTGTTTGTTAATCTGTTATTTGTAAGTATTATATGTTTAGGGTTATTAGGTATTTTTTCTCTTTTTCAAAAGTATTATACACACATTTTAAAATGGGCATTGCATCATAAATTACTTTTTTTAACGATTCCTACTACTGTGTTTATTTGTGGAATGTTAATTTTTAAAAATACCGGAAAAGAATTTATGCCATCCTTGAACGAAGGAGCATTCTTATTGATGCCAACTTCAATGCCGCATTCCGGAGTAGAAGAAAATAAACATGTCTTACAACAGTTGGATATGGCTGTGGCCAATATTCCGGAGATAGAAACCGTTGTCGGAAAATCAGGAAGAGTGGAATCGGCATTGGATCCTGCTCCCTTATCGATGTATGAAAATATTATTTTGTATAAACCGGAATACGCATTAAACAAAAAGGGAAAGCGTCAACGCTATAAAATAAACGATAAAGGAGCTTTTGTACTGAAGAACGGAAAAACAGTTTTTAATCCCAATAATGTCAAGAATGATTCAATAGATGAAAGATTCTATAAAGTTACAAAGAATGATTTAATTGAAGATAATAGAGGAGAGCTGTTCAGAAACTGGAGACCTTTTATAAAAACGGAAAACGATATATGGAATGAGATTGTAAAAGTGACCAAGTTACCTGGAATTACGTCAGCACCTAAGTTGCAACCTATAGAGACAAGGCTGGTAATGTTACAAACTGGTATGCGTGCCCCCATGGGAATCAAAGTAAAAGGACAGAACCTGAAACAAATTGAAGATTTCGGAATACAGTTAGAAGAAATCCTGAAAAATGTAGAAGGCGTAAAAAGAGAAGCCGTATTTGCAGACAGAATTGTAGGTAAACCTTATATGTTGATTGATATTGATAGAGAAAAAATAGCCAATTACGGCATATCAATTCAAAAAGTACAAGATGTTTTGAAAGTAGCTGTGGGCGGTATGCCGCTTACCCAAACTGTAGAAGGAAGGGAACGGTACGGAATACGGGTTCGTTATCCAAGAGAATTGCGTTCAGACCCTACAGATCTGGAGAATATCTATATTCCGACAGAAAACGGTAAGCCAGTGCCTTTAAGCACTCTGGCTACAATTCGTTATGAACAAGGACCACAGGTAATAAAGAGTGAAGATACCTTTTTGATAGGGTATGTGTTATTTGATAAATTACCCGATTTTGCAGAAGTCAACGTTGTCGAGAAAGCTCAAAGTGTAATTAATCAAAAAATAGAGAGTGGCGAACTGATTGTACCGAAAGGGATTTCATATCAATTTACAGGAACATACGAAAATCAGATAAGAGCCGAAAAAACCTTGTCTTTAGTTGTTCCTTTAGCATTGATTATAATATTTCTAATTCTTTATTTTCAATTTCGTTCGGTAACAACATCATTTATGGTATTTACCGGTATAGCTGTTGCTTTTGCAGGAGGGTTTATTATGATGTGGTTGTATGGACAGGAATGGTTTCTGAATTTCAGTCTATTCGGAGAAAATTTACGAGATCTGTTTCAGATGCATACCATCAACCTGAGTGTTGCTGTTTGGGTCGGATTTATAGCACTTTTCGGAATTGCTACGGATGACGGAGTAGTCATGGCAACTTATTTGAATCAGTTTTTTTCTAAAGAAAAGCCAAAAACCGTTGAAGACATTCGAACAGCTGTTGTACATGCCGGAAATAAAAGAATCAGAGCTTGTTTAATGACTACGGCAACTACAATCTTGGCACTTTTACCAGTATTGACCTCAACAGGCCGAGGAAGTGATATTATGATTCCTATGGCAATTCCGAGTTTCGGAGGAATGATTATAGATATCACGTCCTATTTTATAGTTCCGGTATTGTATAGTTGGAGAGAAGAATTAGTATTAAAAAGAAAATCGGAAAGCTATGAAAATGCAAATCTTTAAATTAAATGTAGTTGGGCTATTAATTATTTTTTCGATTCAGACTAAAGCTCAGGATCTTAATACTATTCTGGATGAAGCCTTACGTAATAATCCGGAAGTACAAGAAATAGAATCGCAATACAAAATTACTAAAGAGAAAGAGAATGAAGTAAATGTATTGCCCAATACAGAATTAGGTATAGGAGTGTTTGTCATTACACCTGAAACAAGAACCGGAGCCCAAACATTTAAAGTTTCGGCTCGTCAAATGATTCCTTGGTTCGGAACAATAACAGCTAGAGAGAATTATGCTACATCACTATCAGAAGCTAAATATCAGGATTTAGTGGTTATTAAGAGAAAATTAATCAGTACGGTTTCCCAGTCTTATTACAAACTATATGAGATTAAAGCAAAAATTGACGTATTGGGAGAAAATATAACGCTTTTAAAAACATACGAAAAATTAGCGTTGACTTCGGTTGAAGTCGGAAAAGCTTCTTTAGTAGATGTCCTGAAATTACAGATAAGGCAAAATGAGTTGGCACAATTGCAAAGTGTATTGAAAGAGCAATTTAACGCGGAACAAACAGTATTGAACAAACTTCTCAACAGAGATTCTGAAATACCGGTTGACTTAATTACCGATTTGAAAATTCCGAATGAGAAAGAGCAAGTATCATTTGAGAACTTGGAGATTCACCCGGAACTTGTTAAGTATGATAAATTATTTAATTCGGTTGAAAGGTCTGAATTGTTAAATCAAAAAGAAAAGAAACCGATGATAGGCTTTGGTCTTGATTATATCAATGTCGAAAAAAGACCGGATATGGATTTCAGCGATAACGGTAAAGATGCTCTGATGCCAATGGTAACTTTTTCGATTCCGGTTTTTAATAAAAAATATAAATCTGTCAGCAAGCAAAATGAGTTAAAACAAGAGGAAATAAAAGCACAAAAACAAAACAGGCTTAACTTTTTGGAAACAAGTTTGCAAAAAGCAATTTCTAATAGAAATGCTACAAGAATAAGCCATGATACTCAAGTCAAAAATTTGGAGCAGGCAAAAAGTGCAGAACAAATTTTAATCAAAAGCTACGAAACAGGTACGATTGATTTTAATGATGTACTTGATATTCAAGAACTGGAATTGAAATTTCAAATCAATAAGATTACTTCAGTGGTTGATTATTACATACAAAGTACCATAATTAATTATTTAATTAAATAAAGGGAAAAAAGATGAAAAAAAATAGTATATATATAGCATTAGTAGCTGTCGGATTGGTTCTCGGATGGTTACTCTTCGGGAATAAAGAAACAAAAAAAGAAGAAAGTCCTGTAACAACTCAGGAAACGAAAAAACAAATGTGGACGTGTTCTATGCATCCTCAGATTATGAAGACAGAACCCGGAAAATGCCCGATTTGTGGTATGGATCTTATTCCGGTAGATCATGATCATCAGGGAGGTTTATCAAAAGATCAGTTTAAATTGACAGAGAATGCTTTAGCTCTGGCAGATGTTCAGACAACCATAGTAGGCAATGGCAATGGAGATGGCAATGTTTTGATTGTTTCAGGAAAAATATCTGAAAATGAAGAAGCAAATGCTGTTCAGGCTAGTTATTTTTCAGGGAGAATAGAACAATTATATATCAATTTTACCGGAGAAGAGGCTAGGGCAGGCCAATTATTAGCAACAATCTATTCGCCGGAACTAGTCAAAGCACAGCAAGAGCTGATAACGGCGGCTTCTTTAAAAAGTACTCAACCAGAACTTTATAAAGCGGTAAGAAATAAGCTGAAATTATTAAAGTTGTCAGACTCTCAGATCAATCAGATAGAAAGCTCAGGAAAGGTAAAGGAATATTTTCCTATTTATGCAACTGTGAGCGGAACGGTTTACGAAAAAATGGTAGAGCAGGGCGACTATGTGAAGCAGGGACAACCTTTGTTTAAGATTTCAAACTTAAATTCCGTTTGGGCTAATTTTGATATCTACGAAAATCAAATAAGCAATTTTAAAGTAGGACAAGCCATAGTCATCACTACAGAAGCGTATCCTAATGAGGTTTTTAAAGCCAAAATAGCTTTTATTGACCCGATTCTGAACCCGAATACACGAGTGGTAAAAATGCGTGCAGAGATTAATAATAAAGATCGAAAATTGAAACCGTCGATGTTTGTTAAAGGAAAAACCGATAGAATTAGCAATTCAAAAGAGACTTTAACTGTACCGGCGACAGCAGTATTATGGACCGGAAAACGTTCAATTGTTTATATAAAACCGAAGCCTGACGAACCGGTTTTTGAAATGCGGGAAGTATTATTGGGTGAAAAATTAGGTGAAGAATATGAAATAAAAGGAGGTTTACAAGCCGGAGAAGAAATTGTAACCAACGGCGTTTTTACGATTGATGCGTCTGCTCAATTGCAGGGCAAAAAATCAATGATGAACAGGGAAACCAAAAAAACAGGAGAAATTAAGATTCCTATAGCATTTAAGGATCAATTACAAGGTATTTATGATACCTATATTGAATTAAAAGACGCTTTGGTTAATAGCGACTCAAAACAGGCAAATCAATTGGCTTCCAAAATAGAGAAAGGGATTAAATCAGTAGACATGAAATTAATGCCAAACGAAGCGACTCATAAGCAATGGATGTTAATTGATCGTGCCATAGAAGAAAGTGCAACTGCTATTTCAAAATCTTCAGATATTGAAAATCAGCGAAAAGCCTTCAAAAAAATGTCAAACCAATTGATTTTAGCTGTTGAAAATTTTGGAATTAACAAAACTACGTACAAACTATATTGCCCGATGGCAGATAGTGATAGCGGAGCTTACTGGTTAAGCAATGAAGAAAAAGTTTTAAATCCCTATTTCGGGGAGAAAATGCTAAAGTGTGGCGAAGTAAAAGAGAAAATTAATAACAAATAATTTAATATAAATAGTATGAAAAAAGTAATCTTAAGTGGTTTAATGCTTGCAGCATTGAGTGTTACCGGATGTAAAAACGAAGCTAAAAACGAAACGGAAATGGCTGTGGCTGAACAAACTGAAAATGCAGCTAAAGGACAATTAGCAGACGCTACATTCGGAGTACGTGGAAATTGTGAAATGTGTAAAAGTACAATCGAAGAAGCTGTAAATAAATTGGAAGGAATTTCTAAAGCCGATTGGGATGTATCTAAAAAACAAATTAGTGTATCTTTCGATGCTTCAAAAACTAATTTAGAGGCTATTCACAAAGCAATTGCTGATTCAGGGTATGATACCGATAAATTAAATGGAAGTACGGAAGCGTATGACAATTTACCGGGATGTTGTCAATATGACCATACTATGGAGATGAGTTTGAAATAAGAAAAAAGAGGAAATCAATTGATTTCCTCTTTTTTTGGATAAACTAATCGTTTTAAATGATTGTATTTCCGTTATACAATGTTTAACAGTTTAGTACCGATAAACAGAATTTTTGAAAAGAGTAGTAGGTGATACCTAAAATTAGGTATTGTGGGAATTATTGGAAATAGTTAAGTTTGAGGCGATGAAACAATATTGTTAATTTTTTGATAGATTAAGAAGTAGTAAAAAGATTGTTTTAATATTTAATCAAATTTATAAGTACAAGGAAATAATATATATAAAATGAACGATAAATCAGGTTTAGTACAGAAGGTACTTGAGATGCTTAAAAAAAGGGAATTAACGTATCGAATTGATAAGTATTTAGACGCAAAAGATCTGACATTAGAAGAGAAAGAAAGTATAAAAAGTGAAGCTTCAAGAATGTATCATGATTATATAGTGGAATTTCTTAAAAAAAGGAATAAAATATGGTTTTATATAGGAGTTGGTTTAGTAATTTTTTTACCGCTTTTTTTCTTCTTTTACCTACCGTCTCAAAATATTGTAGATAATGTTGGAATATTATCGGCTTTAGGTGCTTTTTTACTATGTTTATCAATTTACCTGATTTTTGTGTTTTATCATTCATGGTATCCTGAAAATATCCCTCAGAAACCCACATTAGATTTTAATATCGGAAGTTTCTTTTTACCTTTTATTGCTCTGGCGAGTGTACCGATTGTTATTTTTTATTTTATAATCCAATATTGTATTGAAAGCGGTGCAGAGAAGATTTTATTGGAAACAAAAGTTGAAGCTACCGGCGTAGTTATAGCAGGAACTTATTATGAATCTATAGGTTTAAGAAGAAAGCGCCCGGATGATGCGGAGATTACGGTAAAATTTAGAACTAAGGATAAAAAAATAATAACGAGAACTGTTGAAATAACGCCTTCTCAGTTTAATCATTTTTACAAAGGTCAGAATGTAGATTTAATTTATTCAAGCGACAACCCTAATAATATGATGTTGTTGAATTCAAAGGAAAAAATACAATCTGTTTTTAAAACAGAAGAGAGAGAAGTAGTTTTTGATGATTTAATTGGTTTTATCGATGATGATAAGGATCAGATAACAAATAAACTAAAAAAGATTGCTTACGGATGGAAATATGACGAAAGTAGAAAGTCATGGATTAACTTAAGCAAAGATTGTGCAATAAGGAAACAAGGAGCTGAGATTTTGTTCTTTCCTAGAAAAGAAACATATATATTTTTAGAACATAATTTAAGAAAAGGCAATTATATAAAAGTAGATGAAGAGGGAAATGGGGTTAGTGCCCGATATAAAAAAGATAATTACATTTTGGATAAGATGTTTTTGGGAGAAAATAATCGAGGAATAGTTTTTTATAGAATTTATAAATATTAATTACAGCGATATGGTTTTAGGATTGGTAACAATAAAGCCTTACAAAAAGTTAAATAAGCAATATATAGGAACTCAATTTTTTGTTCTGGGAATTCCTTTGTTTCCTGTTAATAGCTATTTTTTTAATGATAATTTACCCTTACAAAATGTAGAAATAGGAATTCATAGTGCTCATGTAGTTAAGATTTATTCAACTATTTTCTTTTTATTATTTTGTCTGTTACTCTTTATCCCTGAATTCATAAGAATAGATGTCTCTTATAAAGTATTAATGATTTTAACAGCATTAGCTTTTTTACTCATACTCCTTTTTAAATACGATAAGACTTCTGATGAAGAGAAAGATCTTAGAATTAAGCTGGAACAAATTGTAGGTATAAATATTCTACCTAAAGAAATTAATGTAGAGACTTCTATTTCACTAAAAAATAGATTTACAAAAATGCTTCAGGCTAAACTGAATACTACAAAATATATTAATGAAATTTTGAATGAAAATTTATATGAAAAAGAACATTTACCTTTAATTTTTGTGATTTCATTTTATGAATACAGAATAAATCCGTCATTAAAAAATAAAGAAAAAGTGATTTATTTTTATAATGAGGCTTATGCTAAAGAACTTTCAAAATTTGTTTTAAACCTTTAATGTAAAATTAATTGTTTATTCATCAATCTTCAAAATTCATTAGCCTTTCTTGTTGTACCATTACTTCTAGTCAGAATCTACAATTACTTTTTTAGGATTATTAGGATCGTACTTTATCCATATAATATTTCCTTTTTGTAGCTTGTGTAATTCCATCTTGGAAAAATATCCTGAAAACTGTGTTTCATAAACAGGAATATGTTCTGACATAATTCTGAGATATAATTTTATTTGGGGATTATAACGGTTATCATACATTCCGGTTTCTTTTGCCTCTAAAATTTCGGCAGAGGCGGAAATACCCGATTGTTTGAGTTTTTTTGATCTCAATCTTTTTGAAAAAGAACTAATTAGAATTAATCCTACTGCTAAAACCGGAATTAATGTTCTAATCTGGTTAATCCATGGTAGATCTGAAAATTGGAAGGATATAACAATAGCTATCGGGATTAATAAGAGAAACCAACCGTTTTGTATTTCGTATTTATATCTCATAGTGATGAATTATGATTGAAGGGTAAATAGTTTTATATTTTGTTTTCGGGTAGCTGATTTGGGAATTAAAGGCGTTATCAGATTTCGTAAAAATACCATAATAGGATTGTCAGTTTGAGCCAATTTGCCTAGTTTCCAACTGGTATTGGTAACATAATGAGCCTTTTTTATTCGAATGTTTTGATATTTTGCAAAAGCGCTTTCAACAGTGTTTTCTTCCTTTAGGCAATTACTTAGAACCAAGGCACTTTCTATAGCTTGGCAGGCGCCTTGTCCCATATTGGGAGTAGTCGCATGAGCCGCGTCGCCAATAAGGCATATATTTTTGTTGTACCATTTATTCATTGGTTCTAAATCCCAAATTTCATTGAGTAGAACGTCTTCTTGCTTAGTGTGATCAATGATTTTTGAAATAACAGGATAGTAATCAGCAAAAATTTCTTTCAGATTAGGATTTTGAAGAGCTGAATTTTTATTGATTAAGGCGTACCAATACACTTCATCCTTAGAAATATGTACAAAACCGAACCGATTGCCCTTACCCCAAGCTTCTTTTAATTGATTATTGTATTTTGAGTCCAGCGTAATTTTGGCAATGCCCCGCCAGCATAATTGGTTTGCATCTCTTAATGAAAAATCTTTAAATGTGGATTTTCTAACTTCCGAATGAATGCCGTCAGCACCTATTAAAATTGATGTGTTATGCTCAGTTCCATCGGTAAAATGCAATGTGATATTAGAATGCTCTTGAGTTAGAAATTCCAACTTTTTGTTTAGGTATATAGGCGTATCTCCTAAATGATTGATTAGTATTTTATGAAGCTCGGCACGGTGGATAGCTACATTTTTTACTCCGAATTCAGATTCCAGTTCTGTAAAGTCCACACTAGTTAAAGTTTTTAGCTTTTTATTAGTTGATTCCATAGAACTGGTATAATTAGCATGTTTTAAAATAGCATCATAAACACCCAGTTTTTGATACACTTGCATAGCATTCATAGCCAAATTGATTCCTGAGCCTGCTTTTTTGAATTTTGGAGCAGCTTCAAAAATTTCAACTTCAAAACCTCTTTGTTTTAAAGCGATAGCAGTAGTTAAACCTGCAATACCTGCTCCTATAATGGTGATTTTTTTCATTTAGAATTGATTTGATTAGGTCAAATGTACTAAAATAAATTAAATTAGGTCAAGTGTACTATTTTTAATTTTGTAGGAATTGTGAAAAATACCAATATGTATTACAAAAAAATTTAACTAAAATACAGAAACTATCTATTTTTTGAGCTTTATAGAAAAGGTCTGAAACAAGAGAGATATCAAAAGGAATCCGGGTCAAATAAAAAAAGTAGGCTTACTTTTAGATGTTTATTACTAAAACTAAAGTAGTTAAAGTGAAGTACAAATAAAAAATCCCCACATTTCTGTGAGGATTTTACTTTTCGCGGAGAAAGAGGGATTCGAACCCCCGGACCTGTTACAGTCAACAGTTTTCAAGACTGCCGCATTCGACCACTCTGCCATTTCTCCAGTAAGTTGCTATCATTTCCTGATTGCGAGTGCAAATATAGTAAGCTTTTTTTAGTTTCAAAATGTTTTAGGATAAAAAAACTAACTTTTTTTTAATCTTTTTTTTAAATGTTTGATAATCAGTTTTTATGATTTCTGAATAAAAAAACAAATTAGTAAAACGAGTTATTGTAATCGGTATTTCTGTACCTTTGTTATTCTTCTGAACAGATTATGCATTTCGAATTTTCTTACTTGATCTTAATTCCCATTGGTTTTATTGCCGGCTTTTTGAATACAATAGCTGGAGGCGGAACTTTATTAACATTGCCTGCCTTGATTTTTTTGGGACTTCCTGCTTCGGTTGCCAATGGAACGAACAGGATTGCTATTTTAGCACAAACCACTGCTGCTGTAAGAGGATTCAAAAGCAAAGGGGTTTCGATGTATCCTTTTAGTTTGTATCTCGGCATTTCTGCATTTTTAGGAGCGTTTATAGGAGCTAAATTGGCTGCGGATATCAGTGGAGTAGTGTTCAATAAAATTTTAGCGGTCATAATGATCATGGTTTTATTGACCACAATCTTCAATCCGGTTAAATATAATAAGGATTATGTGGCTAAAGTGACAGGAAAGCCGCTATGGATTACTACGATTATTTTTTTCTTTTTAGGGATTTACGGTGGCTTTATTAATGCCGGAATAGGTTTCTTAATGTTGGTAATATTGCCTTATATTAACGGTTTAACACTTTTACAGGCTAATGTTACGAAAGTTTTTGTAGTGGCTTTGTATACGATAAGTGCAGTTATTGTTTTTGCTATAGAACATAAAATAAATTATGTTGTAGCCGGAATTTTAGCTTTAGGAAATACTTCCGGTGCTTGGGTAGGAAGCCGTTGGTCCGTAAAAAAAGACGATAGAGTTATCAAGATATTTTTAGTGATAACCGTATCGTCTTTAGCTATAAAACTTTGGTTTTTTTAAACCTTTTAGTAGTTTACGTATTCTGTGATTTCTAAGCCGTAGCCAATCATTCCTACTCGTTTTTGATGTTCTTCGGTATTGCTTAGGAAACGAAGTTTGGAAATATCTAAGTCATGAAGAATTTGAGCACCGATTCCAAAATCTTTAGCATCCATTTTGATTTGCGGAGCTTTCATTATTCCTTTTTCTTGTAGTTCTTTTAGTTCTACTAAACGCGGAAGTAAATCACTGGACTGCAACTCTTGATTGATAAAAATAATAGCGCCTTTGCCTTCTGCATTGATCTTATTGAACATATCGTCCAATTTTTTGTCAACATTGTTGGTTAAAGTACCTAAAATGTCATTATTAACCAATGTAGAGTTGATACGTGTTACTATTTCCTCTCCTTTTGTCCAGTTTCCTTTTGTTAGTGCTAGATGGACTTGTTTATTGGTAGTTTGTAAATATGCTCTCAATCTAAACGTGCCAAAACGGGTTTCGATTTCAAAATCTTCTTTCTTTTGAATCAGGCTATCGTGTTGCATACGATAAGCTACTAAATCTTCAATAGAAACTAATTTCAAATCAAATTTTTTAGCAACTTCAACTAATTGAGGTAAACGAGCCATTGTTCCGTCTTCATTCATAATCTCACAGATAACACCAGCTGGTTTGAATCCGGCCAAGCGAGCGAAGTCAATAGCCGCTTCTGTGTGCCCGGTTCTGCGTAGTACGCCTCCTTGTTTTGCAATTAATGGGAAAATATGCCCAGGCCGTCCTAATTCAAACGGTTTGGTTTCATGGTCAATCAATGCTTGTATGGTTTTTGCTCTGTCTCCTGCTGATATACCAGTGGTAACTCCTTTGCCTCTTAGGTCTACAGAAACAGTAAAAGCCGTTTCCATAGTATCAGTATTATTAGTAACCATGGCATGTAGATCAAGTTCCTTACAACGGCTTTCAGTAAGCGGAGCACAGATTAGTCCACGTCCGTGAGTTGCCATAAAGTTGATCATTTCCGGGGTACATTTTTCGGCAGCAGCCAAGAAATCACCTTCATTTTCACGATCTTCATCATCTACTACGATAATGATTTTTCCTTGGCGAATGTCTTCAATCGCTTCTTCTATTGTACTTAGTTGTATGTTGTTTGACATGATATGTTTAGTTGTTATTTTCTTTGTTTTTGTCGTTGAATAATCGTTTAAAAGGTTTGGTTAGCCAGTCAAAATTAAGACTACCCATAAGTCCGATATCATTGGTCGCTCTATAAGTTAATACCACAGCAAGTGGTGTTAATAGGATAGAGGCCATCCAAGTGCCGAGAAACGGAGGAATAGAATCTTCTTGAGCTAATTTTCTTCCGAATGTATTAATAAAGTGGAAAGCAATAAAAATGATAATAGCAAATACAATTGGCAACCCGATTCCGCCTTTTCTAATAATAGCTCCTAATGGTGCTCCTATAAAAAACATC
Source organism: Flavobacterium haoranii (assembly GCA_003246205.1). Classification (GTDB taxonomy): domain Bacteria; phylum Bacteroidota; class Bacteroidia; order Flavobacteriales; family Flavobacteriaceae; genus Flavobacterium; species Flavobacterium haoranii_A. Next base: position 17,787 of record QKBC01000013.1, read on the forward strand.
AACAAACAAGAATAGGCGATCATAAATTTCTCATGGATTACAATCCAGTGATCGTTGATTTTTTTCTTTTTGTTTTCTAAATCCGTTTTGCTATTATGAATACTGAATTCTGTACTGGTAATGTTGTTTTTAACAACAGTTAAGATTCTTTTTTGGTCATTTTTATTGTATAGACCTAATAAATCATCGATTCCCAGATCTTTTTTACTAGTAGTTGACGTTGATTTTTTATTGAGAATTACTTCTTGACGTTGTACCATGTTATCTGCCATAGAAATAACATCTTTGTCATAGTTACGTTGGAGTGAATCTACAGTATAGCTCAACTCACTTAGATTCAGCATTTTTTCTGAAGTAATATCTCCATCATTATTATCAATAGTATTCAGTTTGGTTAAATCAATATTTATAATGTATTTTTTGAAACTGCTTTTAGCGAAAGGGAGCTTTTTTCTTTCCTTGTATTCCGAAGGAATAATATTTTCATAATAGTTTCCGTCAAATAATTGAAGTTGGAGATAATTAGAACCTTCTTGACTTTCCAATAGGCCACTTTTAGCTTTAATCACGGTATTAGCACCGAGTCCGCGTGTTGAATTTTTAACATGCATGATTACATCTTCCAACACTTCTCCATTATTGCCTGATTTTTTTTCAACTTTAATATTGATGTTCCCAATACTGTTAAATTGCCCTTCACCAATAGCCATAGCCGGACTTTGTTGAACAATGTCTTTTCGTAGATTAATAAAACGATATTGTGCTTCAGGTATAACGTTGTTAGCAAAAACAAAGGAAACTAAACTTAGAATAAAGATACTGATCGTCAGCATTCGCATAGAACGTTGAAGCGAAATACCGGATGATTTCATAGCTGCGAACTCATAGTTTTCGGCAAAACTACCGAAAGTCATGATGGAAGCCAGTAAAACCGATAATGGAAGTACTAAAGGAACAATTGTAGGTGCATAGAACGATAAGAATTTAAAAACGGTAAAGGTATCTAGGTCTTTACCGGCTAATTCAGAAATAAAAAGCCAGATTCCTTGTAATACGAATATAAAAAACAAGATTACAAACACAGAAGCGAATGTAATCATGAAAGATTTAATAATATATTTATCTAAGATCTTCACCGAAAAAAATTAATCCAATCTGTTAATATAGTAATTAGGGTATTTCGACTCGGTAAAGGTAAAATGATTTTTTGATAAAGGCTGATTTGTTTTAAAAGAATTAACAGTTAATGTTGTTCTGGTACCATTTTTACCAATTTCAATCAAATTATAAATGTTTTTAGTTTGTATGTCGATACCAACTAAGATTTCTTTGCGTTGATCTTTTGAACTTATAGGAACTAATTTTACAAATTGTATTTTTCGTCCTTTAATGTTTAATAGTTGATCCCAATTGTATTTAAAACCTGAATTGAAAAAAGTCAGCATTTTATTAGGTGTAATAGCATCTTTATCTGTTTCGTCAAATTTTGAAATGGTAATTTCTTCGTCTTCCGGTACAATAGTGTACACTTTTTTGCCATCAAAAATTTTAGTAACTCCCATAAAATTCAGAGTGTAAAGGTTGCCTTTAAGTACTACATTTCCTTTACTTTCCTGATTGATGTTTTCTTTAGGGTTATTTAATGAATATTTGAAGTCGATAGTTATATTTTCGTATGTTTTGATTTTAGCAGAAACCTCGTCTAATAAGGCTTTAGCTTTTTGCGCGTTTTGCGCTTGTAAAGTTATAATACTTAATAAAAAAAGTAATGTTACTTTTAAGAATTTAGTCATTTTAATTATGGTTTTGTTCATTGTTTAAAAATTCATCTAAGGCTACTAAATCAGGGATTAACACAGAACGGGCTTTACTTCCTTCAAAAGGACCAACAATTCCTGCAGCCTCTAACTGGTCAATGATTCTACCAGCCCTGTTGTAACCTAATTTTAATTTTCTTTGAATCAAAGAAGCGCTTCCTTGTTGTGCTGTAACAATAACTTCAGCAGCCTCTCTGAATAAAGAATCTCGATCGGAAATATCTATATCAAGACTTATGCCACTTTCTTCTCCAACATATTCCGGAAGTAAATAAGCATCCGGATAAGCTTTTTGATTACCTATAAAGTCACATATTTTTTCAACTTCCGGAGTGTCTACAAAGGCACATTGCACCCTTGTCAGGTCATTACCCTGGGTATATAGCAAATCTCCGCGTCCGATTAATTGATCAGCGCCTTGATTGTCCAAGATAGTTCTGGAGTCAATTTTTGAAGTTACCCGGAAAGCGATTCGTGCCGGAAAATTGGCTTTAATAATACCTGTAATTACATTAACCGAAGGCCTTTGTGTAGCAATAATCAAGTGAATACCAATAGCACGAGCCAACTGAGCCAAACGAGCAATAGGCGTTTCTACTTCTTTACCGGCAGTCATAATTAAATCGGCAAACTCATCAACAACTAAAACAATATAAGGTAAAAAACGGTGGCCGTTTTCAGGATTTAACTTACGTTGTTTAAATTTATCGTTGTATTCTTTAATGTTACGAACCATAGCATCTTTTAATAAAGAGTAACGGTTGTCCATTTCAATACATAACGAGTTTAAAGTGTTGATTACTTTAGTATTATCGGTTATAATGGCTTCTTCCGTATCCGGTAATTTTGCCAGATAATGGCGTTCAATTTTGTTGAAAAGCGTAAGTTCTACTTTTTTCGGGTCAACCAAAACAAACTTAACTTCGGCAGGATGTTTTTTGTATAATAATGATGCCAAAATGGCATTTAAACCAACGGATTTTCCTTGCCCGGTTGCACCTGCCATTAATAAGTGCGGCATTTTTGCTAAATCGACAACAAAGGTTTCGTTTGAGATATTTTTACCTAAAGCAATAGGTAATTCCATTTCGGCTTGTTGGAACTTTGGCGAAGCAATAACCGATTTCATTGCAACCATTGTCGGTTTATTGTTCGGAACTTCAATACCGATAGTACCTTTACCCGGAATAGGCGCAATAATACGAATTCCTAATGCTGATAATGATAAAGCAATATCATCTTCTAAATTTTTAATCTTAGAAATTCGGATTCCGGCTTCCGGAACAATTTCATATAAAGTTACAGTCGGACCAACAGTAGCTTTAATTTGCGAAATACCAATGTTGTAATTTTTAAGCGTATCAACAATACGATTCTTATTGTCTTCTAATTCATTTTGATCAATGGTGATTCCTCCGGTTGAATATTCCTTTAATAAATCAATAGGCGGAAATTGATAGTTAGAAAGCTCTAGTGTTGGGTCGAACTCTCCAAAATCCTGAACTAATTTTGCAGCCAGATTTTCAGTAACGGATTCTTCTTCTTCCAATTTTTCAATTACAAAATCATTTTCAGGAGCTGTTTCTTCTTTAAAAGATTCGTTTACTTGATCATTGACTGTTTCAATATTATTTTCTTCTTCTTTTGGTGTACTATTTAAAATTAGTTCAGAAGCATTTGAGATAGTTGGCTTTAAATCTTCTTTGTTGATTTCAAAAACAGAAGTTGGTTTTAATTCAATCTTTGCCAGTTCTTCATCATCTTCATGTAGTACAAAATCATCTTCTTTTCTGATGTTTTCAACTGGAATAGAAGTATCTTCTACTGAATATTCGTTTTCTGTTTCAGCAATTGGGCTTGTCGTATTTGAAGAATTAAATTCAGCTTCTTCTTGTAATATTTTAGCCGGTTTTTCAAAAAAGGTCTTTACATTTTCAACTGAAATCTTAATTCGGAAAACTAAAAAGATCACAACGCCGAAAAGAAGCGCTAATAGAGTACCGATTTTACCAATGTAATCTTGAATGAACAAGTTCATTTCAAAACCGATAATTCCGGATAGTTGTGGTAAAAAATCCCAAAAGAAACCGAAAAGAATTGAGAGTATGATGATTAAATATAAATCCCAAAAGAATATCTTTTTCAGTTTGGTTATGGATAAATCCAAAATAAGGTATATTCCGGTTAGAGAAAGCATTCTGACAAAAATAAATGAAGCCACTCCAAAACCTTTATATAGGAAAAAATCGGATAGAAAAGCACCGAATTTTCCTAACCAGTTTGTTACTTTAACCTCTCTGTTAAAGACATCATTGACCTGACTTTGATCATAATTTCCGGTAACAAAATAAGAAATAAAGGATAGTAATAGTGCTACCGATAATAAAATTAGCAACACACCTATAGCAAACTTTTGTTGCTTAGTGGGTTGCCAAGATAATTTTTCTTTAAGAGATGCGGTAGGTTGTTCTTTTTGCTTTTCTTTTTTTGCCATTTTTAGACTTACTCTATTTTACAAAAATAGAGAATTTATGCTAAATACGGAATATAAATTATGGCAGCAACAGCAATTGCTGTTAAAGCAGCGAAGAATACAGCTCCGGCAGCAATATCTTTTATAAAACCAATGCGTTCGTGAAATTCAGGATGAATAAAATCAGCAATTTTTTCTACAGCTGTATTTAGTCCTTCAATACCTAAAACTAGACCAATAGCCAGAGTTTGTATTAACCATTCTGATTTGCTAATTCCAAAATAAAAACCGGCAAGAGTAATAAGTACAGCAACAGAAGATTGTACCATTACACTATGTTCTGTAGTGATTAGTTTAAAAGCTCCTTTGGCTGCAAATGTTATACTTTTTAATCTTCCGGTGAAAAAAGTTTCGTCTTTTTTAAATTCCATATCTTATAGTGCTGCTAAAGCAGATTCGTAATTAGGTTCGTTTGCTATTTCACTAACTTGTTCTGTATATTTTACAATGCCGTTTTCGTCTACAATAATAATAGCACGTGAATTTAATCCTGTTAATGGGCCGTTAACTATTTCTAATCCGTTTGTTTTACCAAATGAACCATCTTTAAAGTCAGAAAGAGTTACTACATTGTCTAATCCTTCGGCACCACAAAAACGTTTTTGGGCAAAAGGTAAATCACGAGAAACACATAGAACAGTTGTGTTTGCCAATGTACTGGCTTTTGCATTAAATTGTCTTACAGATGTAGCGCAAGTTCCGGTATCAATACTGGGAAAAATATTAAAAATGAGTTTACTTCCGTTGAAATCAGCCAAAGAGGCCATTGATAAATCATTTTTCATTAAGGAAAAGTCTGCTAATTTAGAACCGACTTCTGGTAATTCACCATTGGTATGTACAGGATTTCCTTTTAGAGTGATTGTTGCCATGTATAAAATTATTAGAGGGCAAAATTAATAAATTAAGAAATATTTGTTTCCTTAATATTAAATTAATTTTCATTACTGCAATCCTTCTAATTTATTTTGTTGCTTCTAACCAGTTTTTGAAATCGTAGAAATTTTGAGGAGCTACTCCGTGGCCAACAGGGTATTCTTTGTAGGTTACAGACAATCCTAAGTTTTCAAGAAACGGTTTGGCTTTTCTGGCCCAATCAACAGGAATCACTTGGTCAACTGTTCCGTGAGAAATGAAAAATTGTAGGTGTTTGTTATTCAGGTTCGTATAGTTTTCTGACAAGATGTGTTCATTCATATAACCGCTTAAAGCAACTACCCGGGCTATTTTATCAGGATAGGATAGGGCAGTAGCATAACTTAAAATTGCACCTTGGCTAAATCCGATTAAGGTGATACTTTTAGAATCTAAAGGATATTTGTCGGAAATTTGCGCTATGAATTGGATAATCAGATCTCTGGATTGACGTGCTTGTTCATCATCAGAAAATTTGTTTTCATCATCATCAAAATAAATAGCATACCAAGCATGTCCGAAAGGTTGTAAATCATAAGGAGCTCTTACGGAAAAAATGTAATACTCATCCGGTAATTCGCCGGCAAAAGAGAACAGATCTTCTTCATTGCTGCCATAGCCGTGTAATAAAATTAATGCTGGGTTTTTCTCTTTTTTTTCTTTAGGTTCGCGTAGTAAATAGTGTAAGTTCATTTTAAATGATTTGATGAAAGATTTCCGATTATAAATTTTTGAAGAATTTTTGATAAAATTCGCCAACTATAGGAACTATTCTTTTTTCGTTATTTAAGCAGCCTAAAAATCCATAAACCCAAAGAATGAAGATGAATAACCAGAAAGCAGATGAAACCATCCAACTGTCAAAGTAACCGATAGGATAGCCTAACAAAAAGAAAGTCAGGAAAATTCCTAGAGCCTGACGAATGTGAAAGCTGGCAAAATCGCTTTTGTTTTCGTCTTGGTTCATAAAAATAGCAACTACACTTCCTATGATAGTAATGTAGCTGATTATTGCTGCATTTTTTCCTTTTTCAATATCATTCATATTTCTGTTTTTTTAGTGTAAAATTATGTAAGTGAATTGATTTCCAGTTTTCCGTTGTTGTAAATACCAATGGCTTTACCTTTCATTTTTTGTCCCAGAAAAGCCGAGTTTTTAGACTTAGAAAGACTGTTTTCTTTTTCAAAAGTCCAATTTCCCGTTGGGGTAAATAAGCTGATTTCTGCTTTATTTCCTTTAGCAATGATGTTTTGTGACAAACCAAATACTTTTTTCCCGGCAGTTAGTTTAGAAATGACAATTTCTAAAGGAAGTATGGTCAATAGGGCTCCAAAAGCACTTTCTAATCCGATAGTTCCGTCTTTGGCTAAATCAAATTCTAATTTTTTATGTTCAATATCTAATGGATTGTGATCGGAAGTGATACAATCTATAGTGCCGTCTAAAACGGCTTCAAGCAATGCTTTTCGGGTTGCTTCGTCTCGTAGCGGAGGTAAAACCTTATAGCGGGAATCAAATCCGGTTAAGACATCATCATTAAGAACTAAGTTATGAATGGCTACACTGCAACTTACATTTAATCCTTTAGCTTTAGCTTCTTTAATCAATTGAATGGATTCTTGTGTTGAAATGGTCGGAATATGCATCTTTCCGCCGGTATATTCTAATAAATATAAATTACGGGCAACATGCAGGGCTTCTGCTAAAGCAGGAATGCCTTTTAATCCTAATTTTGTTGAGATGATTCCTTCATGAACAATACCTTTTCCTTTAACAGAATTGTCTTGGCAAAAACTTATCACTAAACTATCAAAATCCTGTACATATTGTAAAGCAATTTTTTGAACATTAGCATTTTGAATTGCTTTTTGATAGTCTCCGAAGGCAATAGCTCCGGCATTTTTCATATCATATAACTCTGCTAAATCTGAACCTTCGCTGTTAATGGTTAAAGAACCGATAGGGAAAAGAGAGGTCGCTTTATGCTGTGCTTTATCCAATACAAATTTTACTAAAGCTTGATTGTCAATCACAGGATGGCTGTTCGGTTGTAATGCAACAGCAGTAAAACCGCTTAAAGCAGCAGTTTTTAATCCGTTGGCTATGGTTTCACGTTCTTCATAACCAGGTTCGCCAAAAGAAACAGAAGAATCGAACCAACCTTGTGATGCGTGCAGATTCGGAATATTAACTTCAATACTGTCATTCTCGGCAGAAAGATTGTTGCCTATTTCAGTAAAGATCCCGTCTTTAATTTTCAGATCGATCTTTTGATTGTGAAAAGAACTTTCAGGATCGATGATGGTGACGTTTTTTATTAAAACAGTTGTCATTTTACGAATTTTTGGATTAGTAGTTCAATAAATAAAAGAAGTAGTGTTGCTATAATAAACCATTTCCATAAACCGGTATCGTTTCTTTCCGAATGAAATTCGTCAAGTGCTGTTGTTACCGAATTTATTTTGGTAAAATTATCAAAAAAAGAAGAATTGATTTCTTGTAAGTTACTCTCCGTTCTAGGATAGTTGAAACTTACATTTGCTACCGTATCCTGATTGTGTACAATAACATAATTTCCGGCTTGTTCAGGGTAATCACCAAAGCTGATCTTTACTTTGGAATTTAAAATTTGCTGAAACGGAATAAAACGATAAGAATCGTTTTGTACGGATAATACTTGGTCTTTTCCTATGTTGGTATCAATAAATAATTGTTCATTTTTTCCTATGGTATAATAAGTTTGAGCCGTACCTGAATTATATTGTGCCATATTGTAAAATGTAGGCACAATTAATGGTGAATTCTGAAAATTGGATAATTTTTTATTGATAGGCGCCGAAAAGATAAAGGCATTTCCTTTTTTATTGGTTACCCAACCTAAAAACGGTGATTGATCTTCAAAAGATAAAATATTGGAAATACTACCGGAAATAGGGAAATATTGCTGAACATTAGGATATTGAAAACTGCTGATTTTTTTTTCAAAAACACTTTTATATAGTGGATGTTCAAAATGAATTTCTGTAATTAATTTTTCATTTTGTTGTAATTCAGAAACTTTCAAGTTACTTAATTTGCTGAACAACGTATTCAGATTCTGAACTTTATTCTTTTCGCTAGGAATAATAATTAAATTACCGCCTTTTTCATAAAAACCAATTAAAGTGTTAATCAATGAAGGCGTTATATTTTCAATTTCATTTATAATAATGGTGTGTTGTTGCTCAATACTACTGAAATCCAGTTGCTCAAGAGTTGTTTCGGCTATTTGGAATTCTTCCGGAGTGATTATTTTATGGATAAAATTATTTTTTTCGGGAGAACCGATAATCAGGACATTCAATTTTTTGGGTTTGTCCAAGCTAAAGTAAAAAGTATTATCGTAAGGCAAACTATTATCTTCGATAATGGCTTTACCTTTAAAAGCTTTTTTGGGAATATTGATTTTAATATCTTTTTTCTTTTCATCTTCTCCAAATGTAATTGTAGATTTTGCTACGGTTTCATTCGCATCGCTGACTATTGAAAATAAGAGGTTATTTGTAACTGTTCCGGTTTTAGAAATGGAAAAGGTAACTTCGTAGAAATTGTCAGAAGTATTAGAAACGGTAATGTTATCAATACTACAATTAGCTGTACTTTCTGTTTTTGGGAAAATTCCGTAAAGTGTTGATTTTTGGGAAAGTTCCGGAACTTTTTTTGATATTACTTGTACGCCGTCAGTTATAAAAATATAATCTTTTGCAGTATTCGGTTTTTTATTTTCAATTTGAGAGAGTAAATAATCCGGTTGAAAAGCGTAAAAAGTGTACTTTAAATTTTGTAATTCTTTAAAAATACTTTTGGGATTAACGTCCCAAAAACTTTCTGTAGGAGTGACAATAGAGACGATTTGCTCTTCCGGAATGTTCTCCAGAATGTCTTGAATACTTTTTTTTAGTAATTCTCCCTCTGAACCTTTGGCTTGCATAGAGAAAGAATTATCAACCAATATCATTAATTCGTTGTTCTTAGCATCCGCATTTTTTGCGGTTAGAAAAGGTTGGGCAAAGGCTAGAATTAAAGCGGCCAATAGTAATAAGCGAGTAGTTAGCAAAAGCCATTTTTTGATAGTGCTGCTTTTTCGTGTTTGTGATTGTAGCTCTTTTAAAAGCTTAACATTGGTAAAATATTCTTTTTTAAATCTTCTAAGTTGAAATAAATGCACTAAAATTGGTATCACCAAAAGAAAAAGGAAGTATAGAATTTCAGGATGTTTGAATTGCATTTACCTAGTTTTTCACTAAAAAAATTTAATTGTCAAAAATACGAAAAGAAATGAAACGAATGCTTAATAAGGGGTATAATTGTTATAAAAATCCATTAAACTCAGTTGCGATTTTTCTTGCTTTCTAAATATTTGATAGTTACAAAACAGACTAGTTCTAGTGGGAAAATAAAAATGCTGTATATTTTGAAAAAGAAAAGGGTAAAGCCAATAGTAGTTAAAAACAGTAAAAAGGATAAGATGTATTGAATTCCTGTTTTTAATTTTCCTTTACTATATCCGTCAAAGAATAAAGCAATTACGGGGAAAAGACTAATGAATACCAGAATAAACATTTATTCAGGATTATTCTTCTTTTTACCATTTTTAAACTTAACGTTTTGAACTACAGGTTTAAATTTTGGAGTGGTTGTCTTTTTGACCGTTTTTTTAGGTTGCTGCGGCTCCGGCGTTTTTTGTTTATTTTGTTTTACTTCAGCTAAAACATCCGTTGGATTTTTAGGATTTTCTTTAGTTCCTCGTAAATAAATGACTAAACCATTTAAAAAGTTGCGAAGTACCTGATCGCCGCAATCTACATATTTCGGGTGTTTTTCATCTCTAAAAAAATTACCTAATTCACCTTTTGACATTCTAAAGTCAACTAATTTTAAAATTTCTACAATTTGGTCATCACGTAGTTGTAGAGCTACTCTTAGTTTTTTAAAAACGTCATTATTGTTCATACAGGCTTTTTTAGCAATGATGGATAAACACCACAAGATTTTATTTTGGCAAAGGTAAGTATATTTTTAAATGAAATCTAAAAAAACAACTGTTGAACGCCTCAAAGAAAGTGTTGTTATGGTTATTGAATGAAAATGTTCTCTAAGTGTTGTTCAACAGTTGTAGTATGAAGCAATTGGCTGTTAATTTCCGATTACATACCAATCAGCTCCATTGCTTTGAATCATGTAACGTTCTCCGGATGCTAGTGTTGTGACAGTGCTATTGGTAACATCATCATACACGCTTCCGCTCAAACAAGTAATAGTTTTTGAAGTTATACCGGAAATACCTATTAGAACCAGTATTTTTCCGTTAACAGTTGCCGGATCAGGTAAAACTATTGAGGAAACAGAATTACTGATACGTAACGTATAATCATTTGCTGTAACATTATATGTACTTGAACTGGCAGTGCTAATATTTTGAACTGAGCTAACGCTGCTTGCATTGGTCCAGTTTACATTGCCACTACCGTCAGTGACCATAATTTGTCCGTTAGTACCTCGAGTTAGAGGTAAAATGTAATTATTAGTACTAGTTGTACCAACAGAAACTCTTCCTAAGAAATAACCAGCATAACCGGTTGATTTTAAAGCTGCGGAGTAAATACCGTAGTGTATACCACCTGCACTACTGTCTACATAATTGTAAGTTCCGTATTTATCACCTGAACCCGAACCGGAAATCATGTTTTGAACACCATATTTGGCATTATTTCCGTTTCCACCTATTTCAAATAAGGCGCCATGAAAAACTCCGGAACCATTTTTAGAATTATCAATATAAACTCCGGTATTATTTCCGTTACCGGTACCTCTGAACTCAATATTGATACCATAATGCGCAGCGCTATTAGTACCAGCAAAACGAGTAAACAGTCCGTTTTGTGTTCCTGTAGATGGAGCACTTATCAGATTATAAACTCCTGTAAGAGGGCCATTTCCGGCTAAGAATTCATTGTATATCCCTCTTTTTTCACCTGAGCCGGAATAGTTGAAAATATTGTGAACACCACCTACAATGCTTGCATTGGCTGTTCCTGTTAAGTTATTTTCAAGTCCATACGTTGTATTACCGGCTACTGTAAATGCTGTTTTAATAGCGGATGCAGCAGTGGAATTAGTGTTGGTTCTCGTAATTAGTAAAGTGGAACTGTTAGTGTTCGTGGTTTCTAAAATGTCTAATTGGGCTGTAGCAGTATTTTTACCAATAGCAGTATTACCAATATGAAACATAGCATCATTGATATCATTCGGTGCTGTTGTGGTTCCCTCTTCAAACCAGTCAGCATCTTGATACCCTCCTATGGAGGTACTTGTTACAAATGGAATCCAGTCAGGAACATTATTGTCCCAATAATAGAAGCCAGGTGTTTTTGCACCACTTGTGTTTAACAACTGAATCAACATACCATGTTGATTTACAGTAGGGTTCGCAGTAGGTAAGCTAGTTAATCTCGGAATGATCAAACCTTCGCTATTGGTGGGATTAGCAGGGTCTGAAGCAGCGATTTCTAAAAGAGCATTTGGGGACGTAGTACCAATACCAACTTGAGCATAGCCAAAGCTAATACCCAGTATGGTAACTAGAGTAATTAAATGCTTCATAGAAAATTTATTTATTTGTTACCGATTACATTTTGTTAAAGAACTATAGTAAAGCTACAATTTTGTTAAAGAAGTGATTTCATTTTATCGATTAACTGCCGGAAATAATTGTTGAAATTAAAAAAATTATTATTTTAGTTAAAAATCTTTTGAAATATGGACAGTACTTATCAAGAAAAGATAGGATTGCTACAAGAAATGATTGCTTTTTCTCTTGTTGATGGCGAACTTCATGATCGTGAGTGTGATTTTATTATGATGGTTGCCAGTGAATTAGAGGTAGATAAAGAAACGGTTTTCAAGCTGTTTAATAAAGAGCAAGAAAGAGTAGTGATAAAGGATGAATTTAACAGAGTTTGTCAATTTTACCGTTTAGCCTTGTTAATGCATTGTGATGGAGTATTACATGAAAGGGAGCAAATAAAAATAAATGAGATAGGTATTAATATGGGGCTAAATCCTTATGCGATGAAACGTGTATTGCATTTGATGAAAGAATCTCCGACCCGAATGGTAGACGGAGAAGTTCTTTTATCGGTTTTTAGTGAACAACACAATTAAAAGCATTAGACTTAATTAATTTTATAAGCAATAATACTATTTTCTCCCCAAACTGAACCTCCGAAATAACCGCAATAAGTGGAAATGTTGTCAGATTCTACATATCCGGCAATATAATAATATACTTTATTGGTAGAAGAAGTATTGTTAATAATTATAGTTCCTGTTAAAATAGCAAACCGACTATGTCCGGCTAAGTTGCCACTAACGTAAATATTAGGAAGAATTATATCACTTGAAGGAGCCAAAGTAGTAGCTGAATTGGAAAAAGTTGAACGTAACCAAAAGAACGAATTGTCGGGTGTTACCCAAGGGCTTCCGGTAGTATGCGGAGCCATTAACATAGTTACGTTTACAGCCCACTTTCCGGGTGGAAGTATAATCCTGGAATTTGTATATCTCCAGTTGGTACTGCCAGTATAAGAATAATATATATTTACGCCGCTCCCTAATATTCCTGTAACATTGGTAATTGAAGTAGATTGCCAAGATGCTACACCATTAGCATTTGATGTTAATACTTTGTTGTTCCCTTCCGTACCATCAGATATTCGGACTGTTCCGTTAACATGCAGCAGTTCAGTAGGATTTATAGTGCCATTACCAATGCCTACATATCCGGCAGGTGTAATTCTAATCCTATTGGTATTATTGGTTCTGAACATTAAGCTGTTTCCATCTGTTGTACCAATGAAATTGGTATTCATATTTATTCCTGAATTTCCTGTTGTAGACCAATAATTTCCATCTAAGGCTAATTTAACCCATTTGGAACCGTTCCAATAGTAATATCCAGGTGTAACAGTTGTGGTTCCGGTACTATTTGTAACAGTATTATATATTAAAGTTGATTCAGTTAATGGATTTCCACTAGGATTGATTACAGTAGTAGCATCTAAAGTAGAAAGTAAGGTAACTCTTGGAATTAAAATTCCTGAATCATTGGAATTAACTTCTAATGCTGCATTTGGAGTTGTTGTATTAATACCAACCTGAGCAGAAGAAAACAGACTAAATAAAAGTACAATAGTGAATGATACGTTTTTTTTCATAACCATAGTTTTTATTTATTAATTGTATTTAAAATATATTCTACTTTTTCTTTAAGTTCTTTGTTCTCATTTTTAAGAGATTCCATTTCAGTTTGTTGCTCTTGAATGGCTTTAATTAAAATCGGAATTAAACCTATATAGTTTACACTTTTTAAAGGAGATGAATTGTCTTTTAGAGTATTTTTAGATTCATGAACTAATTCCGGGAAAACTAATTCTAATTCCTGAGCAATTAACCCAAATTCGGTAATTGATTTACTTTCGGTATTTATATGGTTTAAAGATTCTTGATTCAGTTTGACATTTTTCAGATTTTGGTTAATTAGATTGAGATTTTTATGGTAAAGAGAAGGTTTTAGTAATAATATTTTTTCTAAAGCATTATTGATTGTTCTAATGTTTGATTTTATTCTTTTATCAGAAGGAGTAAAAAGCGTTCCGTTTACAGTTAAATCATTTGTAATATTTACATCACCTGAAAAAAGCCCGGCATAATAAGAACCTGATGAAATGATACCATAATAAGCATTACTCATTATACCGGCTCCACCATTATAATTGGCATGATAGGTCTCTATACATACTCCTTGAGAAGTATCGTTTGTAATAGTACTGCCTAGGGCAAATCTATCCAGTACATCTTCAGCGACTGTAAATCTATAGCTGCTTATAGGCATTGCAGAAGGATTTACAATTACAGACCCATTGTAGTACTGGTCCGTATCATGTGTTATAGTAAGCCATGTATTTCCATTAGTAGCTAAGTGAATAGGAGTGGCATCTGTAGTACCAATGAAATTTGAAGTACTTGTACCGGTATTACCGGTAAGTTCCCATCCTTTACTGCCCACAATTGATGTCCATGTAGTTCCGTTCCAATAATAAAACCCTGGGACAACAGCTGTAGTTCCTGAACCAGCGTTGGTATTATTGTAAATTAAAGTTCCTTCTGTTAAAGGGTTACCTGTTGGGTTTGTTACAGTAGTAGTGTCTAAAGTAGAAAGTAAGGTAACTCTCGGAATTAAAATCCCGGAATTATTTGAGTTGATTTCTAATGCAGCATTCGGAGTGGTCGTATTGATGCCAACTTGGGCATGAATTGTAATTATGGAGGAGGCAAATAAAATGAAAAACTTTCGCATGATTCTTTAAATTTAAGTTAGTTAACAGGAAGCATCATTTCTTTGGATAGATATTGGGCTTTTCTCTCTATTTCTTCTTCAATTTCTTTTATTTGTAGTTCATATTCTTTTCTACAGGCAGAACCCGCTTGATGTGGCGGACATTGCTTCCGTTTTTCTCTTAATAACGTAATTTCATTTTGCTTGTCTTTTAGCCAACTTACAATGTCATTTACACGATTTTGACCACTTGGTAAATGGTAATCCATTTTAATAACTTTATAATCATTTGCATTGAGCCCCCATTCATCAATTGTTTGAAGGTCAATTAATTTTAAAATAGTATTGTCAATTTCAGTTACAGCTAGAAATTGCTGTTTTTTCTCTAATACATTTTTAAATATGCCAACTCCTAATCCCATGATAGGAACAGTAGTTGGTATTTGTGCTTCTTCTTTGGCAAACCAAAACGTTATTGTTTTTTCAATTCCTTTTTCATTGATAAAATTTCCGGTATAGGGTTCTAAATTATTGTTGGTAAACGTATAATTAGAGTTGGCCTTAGCCGAGTTTAAGACTTCTAGATTTTTAAGATGTGCTGCTGTAATAACTTCAGAGAAATTCATTCCGATTGGAATTTGAAGGCAAATTTTTCCTTCTGTTTGATGATTTAAGTATACATACCAATCGTTTTGAGCATTTCGAATTAAAAAATCGATATCATATTTGGCTAAGTAAGGATTACTTCTTAGCGAAGCAAATAGCGGATTTCGTCTTATATCAAAGCCACTCATATAGATTGAATTATCGTTGCTATTGACTTTGTATAAAAAATTTCCGGAATGTTCGCCAACTTTTGCAAACTGTTCAATTTCGTAATCAAACATAAAGATGCCATGAGGATTTGTCGGATTGGCTTTAATAGTGGGTTTGGCATCAAAGTATTTTGAATCGTCAAAAAATGCTCCTTGTTCAAGAATAGGAATATCTTGTGGTTTTCCATTAAAGTGCCATGAAATCTTCATTTCGTGTTGTAAATGAAGTGGAACATCATTGTTTAGGTTAAACGGATTCGGAAGTACTCCTGTAACCATGCCTAATGCGGTTACAGAAGCTAATCCAATTGCTATTTTTACGGCTAGTTTCATCTTATTCATTTGTTAAGTTGAAATTCGACGCGGCGGTTTTTAGCTTTTCCTGCAGCAGAAGTATTATCGGCTACAGGCTCATTTTCGCCTTTTCCATCAGTAGTTAATTTGCTTGCAGAAATTCCTTTGGATATCAAATATCTTTTTACGCTTTCTGCTCTTTTTAGTGATAATGATAAGTTGCTGTTTTCGTCGCCATCGCTATCGGTATGCCCAATGATGGTAAAACTATTATCACTTTCATTCATTACTTTAAAAATCTGATTAAGTATAGTATAAGAACTGTCTTTTATTTTATCGGAACCGGAATTGAATAAAATAGCATTTGTACTAAACTTTCCTTCTTCGATAAGTTGTGTTCTTAAATCGTCTTTGGTTGCCGTAACTTTTACATTACTAAGAGCAAAAGTGTGACCTTCTTCTTTTTTTGTGCCATTTAAGCGAAAGTTGATATAATTTGATTTTACACCTTGTAAAAGGTTAGGAGAGTCAACAATTTTTTCTCCGTTGATGAATAAACGCAACCTGCTTTTATTGACTAATACTACAAACTTTGAGGTTTTATCGATAAGATTGGTATTAATATCATAAGGCACTTTTTCATTTATTTCGAAAGTCGCTTTTTTATTAAAGACATCGATTTGATGTTTTTTAGCATCGCCCCATAGACTAAAACCAACTGCTCCATATTTGTTTTTTGAATCGTTGTGTTTTAATACATTTAATTCTTGGACATATACGTTAAAGAAAGTATTGTATAAACTGGCAGGAACATTATTTAGCGTAAGATCAAATTCCAAAGCAAAGTTTTCAGGTAACGATTTTAAGTTCAATAAGACATTACTATTGGGATAGAATTTTAATCCTTTAGAACCATTAATTTCTACAATTTCACCTCCTGAGCTACTTGTAAATTTTCCAGGGAAACTGCCTGTTTTTGTTGCATCAAAATCATCTTGAAATACGATTTCACCAGTGTAATTTAATTCTTCATCGTTACTTGTTGTTATGGTACTTGAATTAGATTCATTTGAAGAATCACTAGTGTTACTTTTTTTGTTTTTTTTCTTACTTTTTTTTATTTTTTTAGGAGCGTCAAAAACACTATCAACAGCTTGTCCTGTTTTTTGTTCTGTTTTTTCTTCAACCTTACGTTCTAGCGTTTTTTCAGCTGCATCTCCTGCTTTCTTTTTTAATTTATCAAATAGTTGAGCATTTGAAAAAGTACAAACTGAAATCAATAGTATTGTAAAAAATTGCTTTGTGTTCATCTGTTATTATCGATTAATATTTATAAATTATCTTTTTATCCAAATTAAGCTTGGGTCAGCTTCTTTAATTTCATTATAGCTGCATTCGCAGTGTGCTAAATCGCGTTCGGCATGCGCTTCCGGTCCGTAAGAAGTAGATTTATTAGCTTCTTTCCAACCCGGCATTACATAATATGTTTTTTTAGCATCGTCAAATCCTACAACAACAATGTAATGGTCTCCAAAAACTTTTGTAGCGTTTACCCATTTTCCTGTTAAACATGGTGGCATTTTTTTTAGTAATAAGATTACCGGACTGCCTTCGCGTAGTTCTTTTTTTAACTTAGATTTTTTTTCATCCCATCTTCTAATACTCCACATCATGTCTACTTTTAGTTTTGCTTTGTTAGGAGTGGCTTCGTTAGCTTTTTTAGCAAAATGAGCTAATGCATCTTCCATTTTCATTTTTCGTGTAGCACTCTGTTCTTGATCGCCCCAAGCCTTTGTATCTGCTTTATCCCTAAAATCTAAGATAGTTTGTGTAGGATGTTCAGTTCCGTCAAAATGATCATTCGGATTCATAATATTATATCCGTGTTCAGTTTGCCAATATCCCATAATCATAGCAGCAGCAATTGGTCCGCAGCCTTCCATTACCTTATTTTTTGGAGCCACAAATCTTTGGTCAATTGGTTTTACATATTTGATATAAATTTTTTCCCCGGCAGCAGTTTCTTCATCTACGTGTTCTACATAAATTGTAACTGCAACACCTGTAGCGGAATCGGTTAGTGAATAAGAATTTCTAACACCAAACTGCGTAATTAAGCTAGAATAGGTCAATGCTAATTTTGAAATTACTTCATCTTTGTTTTTCCCTATACCTTTGTCACTATCCCAATCCATTAATTGTAATATGTAGTCACTTTCTTTTGTTACTCTAAAAGGCAAGTTTTTACCTGAAAAAGTATATGTTGTATTTTTTTGGCAGTTTTTAATAGTTTCACTTTCGCCTTTTTCTTTATTGTTTTCAAAGAACTTGAAATACAAATCAGGATTTCCGTCTTTATCAATTTTTTTACCAGCTATTTCAAAAGGGAATTTGGTTACTTTAATTTCTTTTATTAGTAAACCACCTTCTAAATTTGAAGCCATACAAATTAGATTTGTAAAGACTGTTATTAGTAATAGAATTTTTTTACTAGTTTTCATAAGTGTTATTTTTTAAATTTTGTTTTTTTTATGATTTTATTTTTGTGAATGATATTGAGTTCATATTCTCCTTTTTCTAAATGATTAATATTGAGTAAAATTTTTTGCGAAGGAGGTTTTTCTAAATGAGCTTCATAATTAAATTTCTTTTTCGCAGGCATTTTATTTCATTTTGATAAGGCAAAGTTATGGGTAGACTAAAAAAAGGAATAGGAGAGATGTAACCAATACTTGGAAATATGTAACATAAATAAAAAGCCTCTAAAAATAGAGGCTTTACAGAGATTCTTTATAGGCTGAATGTTACTTTTTTTGGTAATCGGATGGTGATAAATGATACATTTCTTTGAAACATTTCGAAAAATATCCTAGATCATTAAAACCTACTGTGTAAGCAATTTCAGAGATAGAAAGTTTTTTGTTCTTTAGTAAATCGGCAGCGGTTTTCAATCGTTCATTTCTAATGAATTCTGTAGCAGAAATTCCAAATAGAGATTTCAATTTTCGATGCAATTGCATACGGCTCATATTCATTTGTTCAGCAAAATGTTCCGTAGTAAAATCCGGATTAGAAATAGCCGCATCTACTATTGTTTCCAACTTAGCAATAAATTTTTCGTCTACTGAGTTGATAACAATGCCTACAGGTTTTAAGATGAGTTCCTGACTGTAGCGTTCCTGCAATTTTTTTCGTTCTTGAATCTGTTGAAATACAGTAGCTTTGACAACTTCATGGTTAAAAGGTTTGGTCAAGAAAGCATCTGCAGTACTTTGTAAAGCTTGTAAATGAGCTTCATCCGATGTTTTAGCAGTAAGAAGTATGATCGGAATAAAAGAAGTTAATTCGTTGTTTTTTAGTTTTTTACTTAATTCAAAACCATCCAATTCCGGCATCATAACGTCTGAAATAATGCAATCCGGAATTTCTTTTTGAGCTAAAGCTAAAGCTTTTTTACCATCTTTAGCTTCAATAATTTTGTAATGATCTTTAAAGATATCAGTCAAAATTTCCCGAATAGAAGAATTATCATCTACAATCAATAATAAAGGTAAATCATCAGAAGTTGGAATGGTTTCTTCTAGTTGAGGTTTCTCAATTTCTTCTTTAGATTCTATTACCACAGCATGTTTCAGATGTGTATGAAGAGGTAGTGAAACTTTAAAAGTAATTTTTCCATCCTCATAAAATGTTTGGATAGTACCTTCATAGAGTTGTACTAAATCTTTGACTAAAGCCAATCCTATTCCGAAACCATTAGCAGAGTTGCTTTTTTGATAAAAACGTTCAAATAAATTTTTGATTTCAGAGGATGAAAGGTTGTGGTTGTAATTGGAAATGGTAAAATCTAAAAAGCTGTTATTGGTTACAGCTTTGAAATGTATAGGTTTGTTTTCATCACTGTATTTAAAAGCGTTATCGATTAAATTTGAAACTATTTTAGTGATAATATCTTTATCAAAGTAATGGTGTTCCTGATCAGATTTAATAATTGCTTTGAAATCTATTTTATTTTGTTGGGCTTTGAATTCAAAAGGTTCGACAAGGCTATTCAGAAAACCGGATAGTTTTTCTTTTTTTAGTATAATTTGCAGCTTACCACTGTCTATTTTTGATAATTCTAATAATTGGTCAACTAGTTCCAACATGCGATTCGCATTAGAATCGATAAGATTCAATTGTTTTATTTGCTCTTTATCAGAAGCAGAAGTTTGTAATTGTTGAACAGGACTTTTAATTAATGTAAGTGGCGTTCTGAACTCATGCGAGATGTTTGCAAAAAAACGAGATTTCAATTCATTAAGTTCATTCAGTTTTTGTGCGGTTTTAATTTTATTCCGATAGCCCAAAAACAGAAATAAACCGCTAATTAACAACAAACAAGCAATTGCAATGTAAATGTATTTTTGTTTTTCAGACGCTTCATTTTGAGCTGTTAGTAATTCAATTTCATGTTCTTTCTTTTCGCTTTGGTATTTGGTTTCAAGTTCAATGGTTGCTTGTCGGCTTAGATTTCGGTCTATGGAATCTTTCAGAAGGTAAGCCTGATCTAAAAAAGAAAATGCTTCTTTATAATTTTTTAATTCAGCGTTAGATAAAGCAATACCATTTAGGATTTTTAATTTATAATCGGCGTTTTCAAAATTGGTCTTTTTATAGATAGCCATAGCGGAATCGTAGTATTTTATAGCTTTCTCAAAATTTTTGGTATATCTATAATTCAATCCGCCGATTGTTGTATAAGCATTAGCCAATTCGATGCTGTCATTAGCTCGTTTTACAATTTTTATTCTATTTAAGAGTTTATTTTCAGCCTTGTCAAATTGCCCTTTTCTCATATCAATTGAAGACATGCTCCAAAGCACTTTAGAAACATCCTTTACTTGATTTTCTTGATTATAATAATCAAAGGCTTTTTGATAATAAGCATTAGCTTTTGAAAGATTCAACTCTTCATCTTCAATATCTGCAGAAGTGGCGTGCCAATGACCTAAATAAACATTAGAGAGAGCAACTAAATTAGAATCCTGAATTTGCCGGGATAATTTTAGCATTTCATCCAGATAATCTTTTGCAATTTTTAACCCTTCATCTGTATAAGTGAACTTTGAAATTTGCGATTGATACATTTTTGATTTGACAAGATATTGATCAATAATCTTATTTTTTTCTAAAATCGAATCGCAAACTTTAAAATGAAGATTAGCAAGATCATCTTTTTTATCTTTATAAAAATGTTCTCCTAACAAATAATGACTTCGCGCCATTAAAGCATTATTCTTTTGTTTTTCAGCTGTTTTTAATAAGGTAGTGATGTAAATTTCAGCCGTTGTTTTGTTTTCTAAATAGATTGATTTAATCTTTGATTCGTATTTTTCAAAATCACTTTCCGAGATAGTATTTTTACCTATGGAGGAAATAATGGAATCGCTGTTACTGGTTTTTTCATTTTGTGAAAAAGCCATTAAAGAGAAAAATAAAAAGAATAGTATTTTCATTATACTTTTAGTTTATACAATACTACAATTATTTAAAAAGTATCTGTAGTAATTTTGTAACAAATTAAAGTTACATTTTTTCGTAAAACTAAAAACTAATTGGTTGAAAAAATGGAGATTATATTTTTTCTTGTAATGCTTTTATTTCGTCTCTAAGCTTGGCGGCTTGCATAAAATCTAAATCTTTAGCAGCTTTTTCCATAGCTTTTCGTTTTTCCCGAATACGTTTTTCAATTTCTGTTTTAGAAAGGTATTCAGTTTCTTTTTCTGCAGCTTGATTAGATTTGATTACAAAATCTGATTCCACATAATTGTTTTTCATCAACGGATTTTCGATGGATTTGTTCAACGCTTTAGGAGTCAGATTATGTTTTTGGTTGTAATTCATTTGTTTTTCGCGACGGTAATTGGTTTCGTCAATCGTTCGCTGCATGGAATCTGTAATTTTATCGGCATACATAATGGCTTTTCCGTTAACATTACGAGCGGCACGACCAACAGTTTGTGTTAACGAACGATGGCTACGTAAGAATCCTTCTTTATCGGCATCTAAAATGGCAACCAAAGAAACTTCGGGTAAATCCAAACCTTCACGTAATAAGTTAACACCAATTAAAACATCGAATAAACCTTTACGTAAATCTTGCATGATCTCTACACGTTCTAAAGTGTCTATATCGCTATGTACATAACGACAACGAATGGCAACTTTGGTTAAATATTTAGCCAATTCCTCTGCCATACGTTTGGTTAAAGTAGTAACTAAAACCCTTTCATCAGCTTCACAACGTTGTTGAATTTCTTCGATCAAATCATCAATTTGGTTGGTGCTTGGGCGAACTTCAATTATCGGGTCCAATAGGCCTGTAGGCCGAATGACTTGTTCCACATAGATGCCTTCGGATTTTTTCAATTCATAATCTGCGGGAGTTGCCGAAACATATACCACTTGATTTTGTAAGCTTTCAAATTCTTCAAACTTTAAGGGGCGGTTATCCATAGCGGCCGGTAATCGGAAACCATATTCTACTAAGTTTTCTTTACGGCTTCGGTCACCGCCATACATAGCATGAACCTGAGAAATGGTTACGTGACTTTCATCAATAACCATTAAAAAATCATCTGGGAAATAATCCAATAGACAGAAAGGTCGAGTTCCCGGAGCTCTTCCGTCCAAATAACGAGAATAGTTTTCAATTCCGGAACAATAACCTAATTCGCGAATCATTTCCAGATCAAAATTGGTTCGTTCTTCTAATCGTTTCGCTTCTAAATGTTTGCCTATTTCTTTAAAATAATCAACTTGTTTAACTAAATCCTGTTGGATCTCCCAAATGGCTTTTTGTAAAACATCCGGAGAGGTCACAAACATATTAGCCGGATAAATATTCAGTTTTTCGTAACGTTCAAGTACTTGAGACGTTTTGGCATCAAAGGCCTCGATCTCTTCAATTTCATCACCAAAAAAGTGAATACGGAACGGTTCGTCAGCATAGCTCGGAAAAACTTCAACAGTATCTCCTTTAATACGAAAAGTTCCGGGAGTAAATTCGGCTTCGGTTCGGGCATACAAACTTTGAACCAATCGGTGTAATAATTTAGTTCTGGAAATCTCTTGTCCGTTCTCAATAGAAATTACATTTTTCTGAAATTCTACCGGGTTACCGATACCGTATAAACAAGAAACGGATGCTACTACTAAAACATCTCTGCGTCCCGAAAGCAAGGCAGAAGTAGTACTTAGACGCATTTTTTCCAGTTCGTCATTAATGGAAAGGTCTTTTTCAATATAGGTTCCGGTAACCGGAATGTAAGCTTCGGGTTGGTAATAGTCGTAATAGGATACAAAGTACTCCACGGCATTATTCGGGAAGAATTGTTTGAATTCTGAATATAATTGAGCCGCTAAAGTTTTGTTATGAGCTAAAACTAAAGTCGGACGTTGTACTTCTTGAACAACATTAGCCATAGTAAATGTTTTTCCGGAACCGGTAACCCCTAAAAGAGTTTGGTATCTTTCTCCGTTAATGATTCCATCGGAAAGTTTTTTTATGGCTTGAGGCTGATCTCCTGTGGGTTGGTATTCAGATACGACTTGAAATTTCATTTAAAATAATTACAATTATATGAAGCTATAAAGTTACGAAGTTTGAAATAGATATTTAGTTTATTTGGCACGTTTGTTGCGATTTAAGCAGAAACTCAATTTAAGTGATTATGAAATTCTTATACATTATCGTATTTATGTTTGTTTCCAATTTTATTTTGGCACAAGATTTTACCGGAAAGTATTATCGAAAGATTGAAGCTCAGGCGGGTGAATTGTTTGTATATACTTTGGAATTAAATGAAAATAATACCTATAAAATTTTGATCCATAGAAATTTAAATAGAGGGAATAGTGAAGACGAATATTTTGAGGGAATTGGGACTTGGACACAGGAAAAGAGTAAAATCATTTTTATTCCGGAGTTAACAGGTAAAAAAAATGAAATTGATATGACAACTGTTACTGCCCGTTTTGATGTTAAGAAGAAAAATGAATTGTTGTTTTATTCTAAACAAAAAATGAAGTGGGGATTAAATGTAGGAATGAAGAAGGAATAGTTTACTATCTATTAGCTAGATTTTTAGCTATACATACTATTAATATATAGGAAAAAGCCAATCGAATGATTTGTTTTTGAGAACTTTTTTGGTACAATAGTATTAGGTGTCGGAGTTATTTTAAACGATAAGTATAACTTAAAGCTAATTCACTATAATCTGCTTGACCCAAATTACTACAAATAGAAGCTCCGATGGCGATATTATGTTTGGGTGAATTCTTTGTATTCAATAAATAATATTTCAAGCCTAATTTTCCGGCAATGAATCGCTTTATATTGTAATAGCCACCAAGTGTTCCAACTTCATAAGAATTGGTTTCAGGAATATATTTTTCGTCGTTTAAACGATAGTCTACTTTGTAAAAAGGCTTATCTATATTAAAACCTAGTTCAGCTTCAATAGCAATATGATTCATTAAGATTTCACTATTGATAAACATTCCGTAAGTAGAAGAATTATAAAAGACATTTTCCTTCAATTCAGGATATTCTTCATTAATTAAATAACCTTCTGATTTGATATAATCATAATAGCTTTCATAAAATCTGTAATATAACCCTAATCCGATTTTATAAGTGTTTTTATAAATTTTCCCATAAGAAAAAGCTACAGAATATACTTCTTTATTTTTGTTTTCTAATCGCGATAAAGAATGTTGTCCGATTCCGGTTTTCACAGAAAAGAACGTTACAGGTTGAGAACTGATAATAGAATCTTTTTCAGGATTTATTTTTTCCTTCTGAAATTTAAGATTTAGCCCTAAAAGAAAAGTATTTAAACCGTTATTAGGCCATTTTACATGCCCGTTGGAATGATGAGTATAGCCTAAGCTGATTCTTGTTTTTAAATTGGAATTTGAAAATAGAGAATAATATAAAAACAATCGGTATGACCATGTAAAATGTGTCGAAACCGCTTTGTTTGTCCAATTGGCTCCGTCATCATAAGTTTTATCGAAATAGGAAACACCCATAGCGGTATTTAAAGCCAATCCTTTGATTTTAGAAAAAGGTAATTCAAGATAAGGTAAAAGAGAATAAGAAGAGCCGATAATTTGAGTATTACCGTAATTACTATATTCAAAAGTAAGTCCTGTTTCCGGATGATTTAATTCTTGAGCCCAGGCAAGATTTGAATTGTGTTTTTTTCCTATGGAAAGGCTAGCCGTTTGGTTTGCTTTTAAGTCTGGGAAAAAGCTGTTTGCAGGCGAAGTTCTTCCTATTCCATATTCTCCGTTAATTACAATTTGCGAGCGCACATTACTTAAATTAAGTAAGATAAAAAACAATATGAGTGTAAGATTGTAGTTTTGCTTCATAAAATAGTTAAGGTTAATCCCAACATTCCATCAATAAAAGATCGCCTTGCTGGTGTTCAATAACTACAATTCCATCTTCAGTAGCATGGTTGCTGCTTCCGGTTCTGTATCCTATAGTTAATTCATCGTCTTTTAAAGGATAAAAAAGGTTTTGAGAATGTATACCACTTACTTTTCCAATAGGAATTAAAGAAAGCGGCGTATTTTTCGGATACCATTTTTGAAATTTCTGAGGAAGAAGAAAAATCTTAGAATGGTCATCTAAAATGACTATTTTTAAGGCATTACGGTAACGAACAATATTGGTAATGTTTGTAATTGTATGATCGGCTCTTTTTCCGGTAGCCCAAATAACATTTACAGCTTTATGTCCTTTTTCGATAAGAAAATCAAATGCTTTTTCCAGATCGGTTTTATCTTGATCAGGCGTGTGGATTATTTCTAAAGGAAACTGAGAATCTTTGTAAGAATCCGGATCAAAATCACGGTCAAAATCACCTAATAAAACATCCACTTTTACACCTAAATCTAAAACTCTGTCCATGGCAGAATCAAGAACAATCACATAAGGAGACCATTCCAGCAGTTGCCCCATTAGTTCAATACTGCAAGAAGCTCCGTTGGCAATGATTAATGCCGGTTCCTGATCGTCGCGTACAATATGATGTGAAGACATTTAAGAAATTAGAATTATCAGTTTAGAATTGCGAAATTAACAATAATTATTCAACTATGTAATTCACAGTATCAATTTCTGATAATCTAAAGAAACCTAAAGCATAATTGTCAAAATTTGTTTGGTTTACAAGATTGCCTCTTACGGTAGCCGGTGGTGTTTGAAAAGGATTTCCGCTGTTATCTCCGGCAACGTTCAACAAAATGTTCATGTAATTATAGTAAGTCTCAGAAATACCTTGAAGCGTACACGTCACAGTATCATCCGTTTGCATATCTTCATTTATGTAAAGACCGAACATTTGGTTTCCTTGGAAAAATTCATCGTCAACAACAGCATATTCCGGTAAAGATGCAAAACTGGTATTAAATTGAATCAGGTAAAAATTGTCTTCATTTCCGTTATCCTGAAAGAAAAATTTAAGCTCAATCTCATCTCCGGTAAAACCGCCATCGTTGTTTTGAGAAACACTATCAATGGTCGGAACAGCTTTTAAGGTTTCTGTAGCAGTATAATTTTCCCCGTTATATTGTACAGTTAGTGTATAAACACCATTGATTACCGGAATAAAATTGTCACAAATATATTGTCCCGTTCCCGGATTTTCTGTAAAGTTAAATTGATTACTGTTTTCATCTGTAATGTAAACAGTTGCTCCGGAAACATTAGGAACGTCTGTGTTGTAGTAATCTCCTGTAGTAGTTACGTAAATTAT
Organism: Flavobacterium haoranii; assembly: GCA_003246205.1. Taxonomy (GTDB): domain Bacteria; phylum Bacteroidota; class Bacteroidia; order Flavobacteriales; family Flavobacteriaceae; genus Flavobacterium; species Flavobacterium haoranii_A. Next base: position 44,355 of record QKBC01000013.1, read on the forward strand.
TTGTTCGTTTCCCGAAGTTCCTTTTTGCCATTTAATAGAAGCATCAACGACTAATTTAGGTTCTGCTGTATCTAAATCAACATTAACAATATCTTCACAACTGATTAAACTGAAAAGTATCAGTAAAAGCGGAAGAAAAAAGCTTACTATTTTATAAATAATTTTGACCATAATTAAAATTTAAAATTATAGGTTACACTAGGAACAATACCAAAAATAGATAATCGAACAGCTTCGTTTTGTCCGGAATCCTGATTTTGCCTGAAGTTGATGGAAGCCGCATTTTTTCTGCTGTATAAATTGTAAATCCCGAATACCCATTCGCCGTACCAATTTCTGTTTTTATTTTTTTTGGGAACCAAAGTCGCCGAAACGTCTAAACGGTGATAAGCAGGTAAACGGTTCTCATTTCGTAAACCATAAGTCGGAACAGTAATACCTTGATATTGATATTGTCCGTTAGGATAAGTAACAGGTTGTCCGCTTTGTAGTGTAAAGATACTGCTGAAACTCCATTTGTTGTTTAGTTGATACATAGCTGTAACAGAAAGATTGTGTAGCTTGTCCCAACCGGTTTTATACCATTCTCCGTTATTGATTCCGGTTTCATTAGCTGTTCTTCCCGGCGTCCGTTGTTCAGAGCGAGACAATGTGTACGAAATCCAGCCTGTCAGGTTGCCGTTGTTTTTTCGGGCTAACAATTCCAATCCGTAGGCTCTGGCTTCGCCTTTTAAAACAACTTGCTCTATATCGTCATTTGCAATCAGGTCGGCTCCGTCAATATAATCCAATCTGTTTTTTACTTTTTTATAGAAAGTTTCTATTTCTAAAGTATAATCTCCGTTTTTAATATTTCGGAAATATCCTAATGCCACTTGATCTAAAATCTGAGGTTTCAGGTAATCGTCACTTGGCGCCCAAACATCCAGTGGAGTAGGAGATTGTGTATTAGAGATCAGATGTAAATATTGTGTCATTCGGTTGTAACTGGTTTTAATAGAACTGTTTTCGTTTAATGTATAAGCCAATGAGAAACGCGGTTCTAAATATCCGAATTGCGAAATAATATCATTTTTGCCATATTTTTGAGTGCCAATGGGAGTTGCCTTCTCATAAATTTGATAGGTTTCATTGAAGGTAACAGCTTCATTGTTTGCATACAAATTAATTTCTTCATCACCTAAGCGATAGAATTTACTATAACGAAGACCGTAGTTTACGGTTAGTTTTTTTGATATTTTTTGTTCGATATCTGCATAAATCGAAGGTTCAAAGGCATATTTTTTAGCCAATTGATCCGGATTGATTCCTGAATCAGTACCGGTAGGCTCTATTTTTCCGGGATTGAAATCATAGTAAATAGCATTAGCACCGTAGAATAATTTGATTTTATCGGAAAGATAGTGCTTGAAATCGTATTTCAGATTGTAATTCTTAATGCCGCTATCCCAATTGAATCCTATAAAATCTAAAGTTAAACCATAATAATAATCACTGTAAATAACTGATAGGTTAGAGAATAATTTTTCGGAGAATAAATGATTCCATCTTAAGTTAAAAACAGAATTACCGTAGGTATTTTTGAATCGGTCATTGAGACTGAATACATCTCTGCCGAAATATCCGGAAACAAATAAACTATTGTTGTCATTTAATTGATAGCTCAGTTTGGTATTTAAGTCATAAAAATAAGCGGAGTTATCATTGCCTGTCATTTTAAGGAACAGATGTGCGTATGAACTTCTGCCGGCAAACAAAAACGAACCTTTGTCTTTAACGATAGGACCTTCTGCTAATAATCGGCTAGAGATCAGTCCGATTCCGCCATTCATGTGAAAATCAGAACTGTTTCCATCTTTTTGGTAAATTTCCAAAACAGAAGCAACTCGTCCGCCGAAACGCGCAGGAATTCCTCCTTTGTATAGCTTGATGTCTTTTATGGCATCTGTATTAAAAACAGAAAAGAAACCGAACAGATGAGAGGAATTATATAAAGTAGCTTCGTCCAGTAAAATTAAATTTTGATCGGCTGCACCACCGCGTACATTGAATCCGGATTGTCCTTCACCGGCATTGGTAACACCCGGAAGTGTCAATATGGATTTTAAAACATCTGTTTCTCCTAAAACAACCGGCATTTTTTTAATGGTGGCAGCGGTTATTTTATGCGTACTCATTTCCGGTTTTTGAATATCAACTTTATTAGAATTTTCGATTACAATAATTTCTTGCAGGTTCTGTAAGGATTCTTTCAGATCAATATTGATCTTTATATTTTTATTCAGTTCAATTTTTTGAGTAAAATCGCCAAATCCGATATAACTAACCCACAATGTGTATGCTCCTTTAGGTAAGGTTAAGGAATAGAAACCGTATTCGTTTGTGGTAGTTCCGGTTTTTAACTCAGCTATGGCGATTGTAACTCCAATGAGCGTTTCTCCTGACAGGCTGTCTTTTACTGTTCCGCTAATTGTAAATTTTTCTTGAGAATAACTGATAAATCCAATTAAAAAAAATAAAAAAATACTAACTTGCCTAAAGTTTATTAACATGGTACGTTTTTTGATTTACAAATTTGACGATTAATATTGTTATTTGTTTCAAAAAAATTGTTAACCATAGGTTAATTTATATAGGATTTATACACTTTTCAATAGATTTGTTTAAAAAATAGATATTGATGAAAAATCAATTAGTATTCATATTTTTTTTAGCCACCGTTTCGGTTTTTGCCCAAATCGATACTAAAAGAGAACCTTTAAAGCTGGAACTTAAGTTACCAAGCAATAATACCAATTCTTTTAATGGTTCTTCTTTGCCTAGCTTGGATTATAAAAGCCCTTTTGATAATAATGATGACAATCTATTGAAGCGTTATTCTATTTTGAATAAAAAGGAAGAAACCAAAAGCGTATTTGATAATACTACTGATTTTAAGAATCCGGGCGATGAGATAAAAGACAAATTGAACGGAGAGATCAATAGGGATGGGAATTGGGAAGATGTTTTCTTCGGTAAATTTGTAGTGCATACTTCGTCTATTATTGTAAAGATGAGAGATTATATGGATCCGGATGGTGACAGAGTTAAAATTTTATTGAATGCAGAGACCATGTATTCGAATGAACTTTTAGAAGGACATTATAATACGTATATTATCAATTTAAGAGAAGGCGATAATTTAGTCGATATTATGGCACTTAACCAGGGATTGGCAGGTCCTAATACAGCCAATTTTGCTATTTATGATGCAAATGAGAATCTGATTACTGCTAACGATTGGAATCTTAAAACAGGCGTTTCTGCTAAGTTTACAATAGAATATGTTAAGCCGATGAGCGAATAATTTTTTGTAAATGAAATTTTGAAATCATAAAAAAAGCGACTCTTTTGAGTCGCTTTTTTTATGATAAAGGAAATTGAATTAATTCAATTTCGCTAAAATAGTGTTGAATGTTTCACTCGGACGCATAGCCTTAGTGGTTAATTCTTCATTTGGATGATAGTAACCGCCAATATTCTGTGCTTTACCTTGAGCAGCGATCAATTCTTCGTTGATCTTAGCTTCATTAGCATTTAATTCTGCTGCTATAGGAGCAAATTTAGCTTTTAATTCAGCATCTTTATCTTGGTTAGCCAAAGCGTTTGCCCAATATAAAGCTAAATAGAAATGGGAACCTCTATTGTCAATACTTCCAATTTTACGAGCAGGAGATTTGTCATTTTCTAAGAATTTTTCAGTTGCTTCGTCTAAAGTTTCTGAAAGCACTAAAGCTTTAGCATTGTTGTACAAATTACCTAAATGTTCGTAAGAAACACCAAGAGCTAAAAATTCTCCTAGTGAATCCCAACGCAAATAGCCTTCTTGTAAGAATTGTTCAATATGTTTTGGAGCAGACCCACCTGCACCTGTTTCAAATAAACCTCCACCATTCATTAATGGTACAATAGAAAGCATTTTAGCAGAAGTACCAACTTCTAAAATAGGGAATAAGTCTGTTAAATAATCACGCAATACATTTCCGGTAACAGAAATAGTGTCTAAACCTTTAACGATTCTTTCTAAAGAAAATTTAGTAGCATCAACAGGGTTCATAATACGGATGTCTAATCCGGTTGTATCGTAATCTTTTAAATAAGTATTTACTTTTTTAATTAGTTCTCTGTCGTGTGCTCTGTTTTCATCTAACCAGAAAATGGCAGGAACACCAGTTGCTTTAGCTCTGTTTACGGCTAATTTAACCCAGTCTTGAATAGGAGCATCTTTAGTCTGGCACATTCTGAAAATATCACCAGCCTCAACTTTTTGTTCCATTAAAGTATTTCCTTCTGCATCTTTTACAGTTACAGTACCGTTAGCAGTCATTTGGAATGTTTTGTCGTGAGAACCGTATTCTTCTGCTTTTTGAGCCATCAAACCTACGTTTGGTACGCTTCCCATGGTTCTAGGGTCTAAAGCACCGTTTTCTTTACAAAAATCAATAGTTGCTTGGTAAATACCTGCATAACATCTGTCCGGGATGTTGGCTTTTGTATCTTGTGCTTTACCTTCTTTATTCCACATTTGGCCTGAATTACGAATCATAGCCGGCATTGAAGCGTCTACAATTACATCAGAAGGAACGTTTAAGTTGGTAATTCCTTTATCAGAATTTACCATCGCCAAATCAGGACCATTTTCAATAGCCTCATTTATAGCAGCTTTGATTTCTTCTTCTTTAGGATGTCCGGCAATTTTAGCATATACATCACCTAAACCGTTGCGAGTATCAACACCTAATTCTTCAAATAAATCACCATATTTGGCAAAAACATCTTTGAAATATACTTCAACAAAAGCACCAAACATAATAGGATCAGATACTTTCATCATTGTAGCTTTTAGGTGAACAGAAAATAAAACACCTTTTGCTTTTGCATCTTCTACTTGCTCAGAAATAAATTTTTTCAAAGCTTTCATACTCATCACAGCAGAATCAATAACTTCTCCTGCTTTTAAAGGAGCAGCAGGTTTTAAAGTTGTAGTAGTTCCGTTTTCATCAGTAAACTCAATAGCAAAGCTGTTAGCTCCATTAACAGTAACTGATTTTTCAGAACCATAAAAATCACCTTCTTCCATGTGAGAAACATGTGATTTAGAATCTTTTGACCAAGCTCCCATAGAGTGCGGATGAGCTTTAGCATAATTTTTAACGGCTTTAGGGGCACGACGGTCAGAGTTTCCTTCACGTAATACAGGATTAACTGCTGAACCTAATACTTTAGCATATTTAGCTTTAATTGCTTTTTCTTCATCATTTTTAGGCTCTTCCGGATAACTTGGAACAGCATAACCTTGTGATTGTAATTCTGCAATAGCAGCTTTTAATTGAGGAACTGAAGCTGAAATATTCGGTAATTTGATGATATTAGCTTCAGGAGTTGTAGCCAATTGCCCTAATTCACTTAGAGCATCATTAACCTTTTGGTCGTCTTTTAGAAATTCAGGAAAATTAGCTAATATTCTTCCTGCTAAAGAGATGTTTCTTGTTTCTAAAGTAATATTAGCAGGTTTTGAAAAAGCTTGTACAATTGGTAAAAATGAATGAGTGGCCAACATAGGTGCCTCATCAGTAATCGTATAGATAATTTTTGGTTGATTTGACATGAAAATTTATTTTTAAGTTTGTTTGTTTTGAAATTTCAAAAGAAAATCTCGCAAATATAATAATTTTGAAGTGAATTACCGGGGAATGACAAATCGAAAACGATTGAATTGAGAATATGATAATTTAAGGATGATATTTTTTTAAATCCTTAATTTAAACAGGTTTTTAAATAGGTAAAATAAAAAAGTCTCAACATTGTTGAGACTTTTTTATAAGTTGTGAAAGAAAAGAACAGATTATCTTCTTCTTTCTTTAATTTTTGCTTTTTTACCGGTAAGTTCTCTGAAGTAGAAGATACGAGCTCTACGAACTTTACCTCTTTGGTTCACTTCAATTTTTTGTAAAGCTGGCATGTTTAAAGGGAAGATACGCTCAACACCTACAGAACCAGACATTTTACGGATAGTGAAAGTTTCAGTTAAACCAGCACCTCTTTTTTGGATAACAACTCCTTTGAAGAACTGAGTTCTTGTTTTTTCACCCTCTTTAATTTCGTAATACACAGTAATTGTGTCTCCTGAGTTAAATTCAGGGAAATCTTTTTTTGCTACAAATTCGCTTTGTACGAAATCAACTAAATTAGCCATTTTCTTTGATATAAAAGTTTGATTCAGAGTAACATACCACGTCTTTCGCCAGAGGTTAATCCAAATGTGGGTGCAAATATATAAAAAATTTTGAATATTGAATTCAGGATTTAGAATTTTTTGCTTCAGTTTGCAATTTTAAATTCAAAATCGATTCTTTTTAAAGGGAAATAAATATTTAAGACTATTCTTTAATAAAGCGCATTTTGTATTCTCTTGGTGAAATTAATTCTACTCGTTTAAAAATTCTATTAAAGTATGAAAGACTGTTAAATCCACATTCCATGTAAATTTCTTTGATTTGTTTTTTTGGGTCTTTTAATAATTCGGTAGCTAATTTTATACGTTCATTATTAATAAAATCGATAGGAGAAAGATTTAATTCATTTTTGAAAACCCGATAAAAATGTGATTCACTCATATAGGCTTTGTCACTCAATTCTTTAATCGTTAGGTTTTTGTCTAAATTTTGTTGGATATAGTTAATAATAAAGGCTAACCGGTTATTTGCTGCCAACGATTTAGAGTCTTTGATTAATTGGCTTTTAGTTTCTGTCTGTAAAATTCTGATGATTAATTCTCGCAGCATAAAATCTGCAAAAATATCTTTAGAAGGATGATTTTCGGTAAAAAGGAATAACAATCGCTCAATGATTTGATGGATAGCCATATCATTGGTGAAATGAAAATTATAATCTTTTAATTCCCATTCGCCGTCTATTTTAGCCCTTTTTTCATTCATATCGTCAATAGTCTTCCGAATCATTTCTTCGGAAATAGTCATTGCTAAGCATTTTGTTGGTGTATTTAAACTCGCTTCAGGAAAATCGACAGTCATTAGTTCATTTGCAGGTAGAATTAATGATTCTCCGGGTAAAAAATCAAAAGAATCCATCCCTTTAAGGTGCATTACTTTTTTTCCCTCAAACATACTGGCTAAAACCGGATGTCTAAATTTTAATAAAAAATTTTTTTCGGCTTGATGGGTTTCAAATATGTGCATTTCGGCACTATTTAAGGTATGCGAAGTTCTATTTTCGACCCAAGTTTCCAATTTTCGATTTTGATATATTTTGTCTGTAATGTTCATAGAAAGCGAAAGTTAAGCTCGTAATTAAAGTCTAAAATAGAAAAAAATATAAAAATGATAGAATTGTTATACATTTTAGTAGAATACTTCAAATTATTCTCTAAAGTTAATGATATTTTTACGTAAATGAAAAAAATATTCTTATGAAAGCAATGGTATATTATGGCGATCATAACATTAAGTTAGAAGAAAAGCCAAAACCAACGATCCAAAAACCAACGGACGTTATTGTAAAAATTTTAAAAACAACTATTTGTGGTACAGATTTAGGAATTTACAAAGGTAAAAATCCGGAAATAGCTAGTGGTCGAATTTTAGGGCATGAAGGAGTAGGAATTATTGAAGAAGTAGGAAGTAGTGTAAGTCAATTTAAAGTAGGAGACAAAGTACTTATTTCGTGTATTTCAGCATGCGGATCGTGTTCTTATTGTAAAAAACAAATGTATTCGCATTGTAAAGATGGCGGATGGATTTTAGGGTATATGATTGATGGAGTTCAAGCAGAATATGCTCGTATTCCTCATGCAGATAACAGTTTACATAAAATTCCGGCTACTATTGATGATGAAACAGCTGTTTTATTAAGTGATATTTTACCTACCGGACATGAAATCGGAGTGCAATACGGAAATGTTAAGCCAGGTGATGAAATTGCCATAGTAGGAGCAGGACCTGTTGGAATGTCAGCCTTATTAACCGCTCAGTTTTATTCGCCTTCTAAAATTATAATGATAGATCTGGATGAAAATCGTTTGGAAATGGCAAAAGAATTAGGAGCAACGCATACGATCAATTCCGGAAGTGAAAATGTAGAAGAGGTTATCAAAAAAATAGTAGAAGAAGATGGTGTAGATGTAGCGATTGAAGCAGTAGGTATTCCTCCTACTTGGGATATTTGCCAAAAAATTGTGAAACCAGGTGGACATATTGCTAATGTGGGTGTACATGGTAAAAAGGTAGATTTTGAAATTGAAAAATTATGGATAAAAAATCTAACTATTACTACAGGTTTAGTAAATACAAATACAACACCAATGTTGATTAAAGCAGCTGCAACTAATAAATTGCCACTTAAAAAAATGATCACTCACCATTTTAAATTGACTGAGCTTGAGCATGCATACCAAGTCTTTTTGGATGGAGCAAAAGAAAAAGCAATTAAAATTATTATTTCGAATGAGTAACAAAAAATCCCGATTGAAAAATCGGGATTTTTTTGTTTTTACATTATTTAGTATTTTATTCTTCTAATAAATCAGGCCTTCTTTCTTTTGTATGTTCCCATGCTTTTTGTTCGCGCCATTTTTCAATTTCAGGAAAATTACCACTTAATAGAATATCCGGAACTTTTAATCCTTTATATTCAGCCGGACGTGTGTAAATAGGGTGTGATAATAAATTGTCCTGAAAACTATCTGTTAATGCCGAAGTTTCATCACTTAAAACACCGGGAATTAAGCGAATAATAGAATCACATAGCACAATAGCTCCTATTTCGCCACCGCTTAATACATAATCACCTATAGAAATTTCTTTTGTAATGTGCAGGTCACGAACCCTTTGGTCAACACCTTTGTAATGTCCGCATAGTATAATGATATTTTCCAGCATTGACATGGAATTGGCCATTTTTTGATTGAGTGTTTCTCCGTCGGGAGTCATATAGATAATTTCATCATAATGACGTTCACTCTTTAGTTTAGAGATACACAAATCAATTGGTTCTACCATCATAACCATACCGGCTCCGCCACCAAATTGATAATCATCTACATTTTTATGTTTATTAGTGCTATAATCTCTTAAATTATGAAAATGAACTTCAACTAAGTCTTTTTGAATAGCACGTTTCATAATGGAACCTTCAAACGGACTACGAAGTAAATCAGGTAAAACGGTAATGATATCAATGCGCATGGAAAATTCTTTTACTGGCGCAAAGGTAAAACTTTAAAGCGGAATTTATGTGAAAAAGATTATACTCCTAAGTCACTTAAATGATTGTCAATATAATTCCAAACCAGATAATTCCAGTCATTATAAGTCATTCTACCCCAAAAAGGATGGTGCATGCGCATAATAGCATGTTTTCCTTGTTTACCAATTCGGTTTATTTTTTGAATCAATTCTTCTTTAAGTTGCGATTTGTTTGATTCTTTCGGATATTTACGTTTGTAAAAACTTTGTGATTCTTCATAAATCAAAGATTTTATAAATTGATCTTTAAAAAATCGGCACATCATCTTTTTTACATGATCTACCTGCACATCTTGTTTACCAAAAGCAATATCTAACTCTAAAAGAGATTGACGAAACAGCATTTCAGCCGTAAACTTACCGTTGGCTGCTTTTGAATTTTCGTCTAACAGATGTATTCTCATAACAATCTGTTTGTTATCAAGGGTGTTAAAAATACTTTTCATACACTTGACCTTTTTGAGGTTAAACAATAAATACAATAACAGTCTTCAGAAGGGGGAGTTCAACTTATAATAGAATATTATAAGAGGTAATAGAGTCTAATTCTATTTCTTACCGAGTGAAAATTAGTAAAAAAAATCCTTAAAAAAAAGTTAAATTTTTAATCTTAATTGTTTTTTTACAATTAAGACATATACCACAGGAGTTTTATTGTCTAAGTGCTGATTTCTAAATATTTTACTTTTTTAAATGCTACTTTTTTTATTACAACAATTATAAAGTGTATAATTTGATTCTTCATTCAAATTATTTTGTATCAAGACTGTAATAAATTTTGATAAAGAATCTTATTCGAATGAAAATTTACACATATTGTATTGTTTAAAAGATGCTGTTTACGTTCAAAAATAGTCAAAAAATATTAGTATTTTTGCCACTCAACTAAAAAATAAAGTAATGCAAGACGGAATTTACGCAAAATTTAATACGCCAAAAGGAAGCATTTTGGTTAAGTTAACTCACGATAAAACACCGGGAACGGTTGGAAATTTTGTAGGTTTAGCCGAAGGACATTTAGAAAATAATGTGTTGCCAATGGGAAAACCTTATTATGACGGATTAACATTTCACCGTGTGATTCCTGATTTTATGATTCAAGGTGGTTGCCCGCAAGGAACCGGAGTAGGCGGACCAGGTTATCAGTTTGACGATGAGTTTCATCCGGATTTGGTTCACGATGGTCCCGGAGTATTGTCTATGGCAAATGCAGGTCCCGGAACTAATGGTTCTCAATTTTTCATTACTCACGTTCCAACGCCTTGGTTAGATAAAAAACACACTGTTTTTGGTCATGTTGTAGAAGGGCAAGATGTGGTAGATGCTATTGCTCAAGGTGACAGAATTGATTCGGTAGAAATCATTAGAGTAGGAGAAGAAGCTAAAAAATGGAATGCAATTGAGGCTTTTAGAACTTTTGAAGGTTCTCGTGCAAAACGTTTAGCTGAAGAAAAGCAAAGAGCAGAAGAAGCCCTTGAAAAATTAGCTGCCGGTTTTCAAAAAACAGAAAGTGGATTGCGTTACCAAATTATTCAAAAAGGAAACGGTAAAAAAGCACAGAAAGGAAGTAAAGTATCGGTTCATTATCAAGGAGCTTTAGATAACGGAATGGTTTTCGATTCTTCATATAAAAGAAAACAACCCATTGATTTTACATTAGGAGTTGGTCAGGTAATTGAAGGATGGGATGAAGGAATTGCTTTGTTGCAAGTGGGTGATAAAGCTCGTTTTGTAATCCCTTCTTATTTAGGCTACGGAAGCCGTGGAGCAGGTGGAGTTATTCCGCCAAATGCAACATTAGTATTTGATGTAGAATTAATGGATGTAAAATAGTTTTTAGACGATACATCTTAATTAAAAAGCATAATAAAAAATCCCGAAGACTTTTCTATAAAAGTTTATTTCGGGATTTTTCGGGTTTTGGTGTGCTAATTTAAATCTAATGTATTAACTAATTCACATAACCTATAACCTGATAAGCACGTTCTCCGTTATAGTATATTTTACTGTATAAAATGCCATTATATTCGTAATAAGTATTACCGTCAACAATTACTTTTTCATAATCAACAGGAATTGCATATACAATAGCTCCGATAGGAGGGTTCACAACAGTATATTCATTTCCCGAGCTTATGTAATAAGTTCCTTCATAATAGAAATAGGTTCCGGTATTGATCGTTACAATAATGTACCCGACAGGTAGAATGTTAATGTGTAAACCAATCGGAGGAGCTGTACGTACATAGTTGTTGTTTACTCTTTTATAATAGAACCCTCCATTAAAGTAATATTCGTTATTTTGATGTACGATCTTGTGCATGTCACGATTGTTGTCATCTCGTACAACTACTACTTTTGGTTCATTTCTTTTATAGGTTACCTGTTCTCTATCTACATTATAAGGCTTAGGTTGATTATTAACAGAAGTAGTCCTAGGTTGTTGTGTTCTACTTTCAGTCTTCTGAGGATTGGATGGATTAGACGGTTTTCTATTCTGAGCATTTGTTCCTACGAATGCAGCTATTAATAAAGCTGTCAATCCTATTTTTTTTATTGCTTTCATATTGGTTTAAATTTTAGTTGATTAAATTTAAAACTTATATCAAATATACTGATAAAAAGGCATGATGAAGTATTAAATAGACAGAATAGAATATTTTATAGACGAAATACCGGATTAAATAGATGGAAAAATAAGTTGTTTTATTCAACAAACAGATTGCTTTTAAGTAGGAAAATGTTTTGTATTTTTACAGAGTAAATTTGTAAATATGAAACATATCTTTTCGCTTTTCATTTTCCTTAATTCTTTCGTTTTTTTTGGTCAAATTCAACATTGTGGTTACGATTTTACGTCCTATCTGGTAGTAGATGCACATGAAAATGGCAAGACAGAAAATGTAAAAGAGCTAAAAATTTCGATAGTAGATGAAAAAGGAACTGAGGTGATTAATGTGAATAATTCTTATAGCTGGAATAAAGCCAATTTACCTATGATTTTTACCCAAAATTATTTGGTAAGCAAAGAAGGAGAAAAAGAGCGTTACTTTTTTCCGTATGCTAAGGATCAATATTTTATTTCAGTAACTAATACTTTTTCGGCTGAACAATTCAGTATCAAAATCGAAGATCCGAACGGTGTGTATAAAACACAAATTATTCCGTTGCAAAGTTTCAACCTTTATATTTTATGTTCAGCAGAAAATGAACGTCAGGCGCGTTCCTTTGGTCCAAGAAGCAATAAGCCTATTGATGTTGTATTGGAAAAGTGATAAATCATTTAATTTCTGAAAACCATGAGTATTTTAGATAAAAAGGAGGCAGGCCGTTATAAAAAACTGGCAATGGTGTTAACCCAATACGGTTTTGAAGATGTAATATCAGCTTCAGGCTTATATCGATATTTGCCTAAATCGTATTTAGAAAAACATCAGAGTTTAAAACAAAATCTGGAACATTCTACTTACGAAAGAATACGCATGGTGTTAGAGGAATTAGGGCCAACTTATGTGAAATTTGGACAAATTTTTAGCAATAGAGAGGATTTATTACCTAAACAATTGCTGAACGAATTATCAAAATTACAAGATAAAGTTCCGGTTCGAGATGATATTGATGTTCGGGTTTTATTGGAAACAGAATTTAAAATCAATGTAGATGATTACTTTTTGCAAATAGAAACAGAACCTTTGGCAGCTGCTTCTATGGCACAAGTGTACAGAGCTGTTTTGAAAACCGGCGAAAGGGTTATTTTAAAAGTGCAGCGTCCTAATATTAAAGAAGTCATTGAAGCGGATATTGTAATCATGAAATCTTTGGCTAAAACCTTAGAAAATTATAGTAGCACAGTGCAGTCTTTCCAACCTGTTAATATGGTGGAAACCTTTGAAGAAAGTATTTTAGAGGAACTCGATTTTACCCATGAATTGAATAATTTGGAACGTTTTGCTAAAAATTTTGAGAACGAACCTTATTTGCATGTTCCCAAAGCATATCATTCGCTTTCAAATCGCCGTATCATTTGTATGGAATATATCAATGGTATTAAAATTAATAATATTAGTGCTTTAGATGATTTGGGTGTTGATCGAAAAGCATTGGCTAAAATTGGAGTTGATTTGTATTTGAAACAAGTGTTAGAGTTTGGTTTTTTTCATGCCGATCCACATCCGGGCAATCTTTTTTTCTTACCTGATGAAGAACAAATTTGCTTTATTGATTTCGGAATGATGGGAAGAATCTTGACTTCAGAGCGAGAATTGTTAGAAGATTTGATTTTATATTTCGTTCGAAAAGACACCAAAAAGATCATTAGTACCATTGAAAAGATAGCTGTAAAATGCGAAATAGCCGATCGTAAAAAGGTAGAATACGAATTGAATAAATTGTTAGGTGAAGCCGATTCTATGACCTTGCAAGATATTAAGCTGGATGAAGGTATAGGAAAATTCAAAGAAATCTTGACAGAAAACAGAGTAGTGCTGCCGCATTATTTATATATGTTAATGCGTGCTTTATTGATTATCGATGCCATCGGTTTTAAACTGGATCCGGAATACAGTTTAATGTCAAATGTAGAACCTTATATTAATACTATTATTAGCCGTCGTTTTAGCCCGAAGCGAATTTTTAATAAAATAGTGAAACGCTTTGAAGAAGTTTATGATCTAGTAGACAATTTACCTTCAGATATCAAAGAAATTTTAGAAAAAACCAAACGAGGGGAATTAAAAATTAAGCATGAGATCAATGGTTTAAACGAAATACAAGATACCATTCAAAAAGCTAGCAACCGTTTGGTTTTAGCCATCATTATTGCAGCCTTATCTATCGGTTCGTCCATATTGGTTTTTGCCGATATGCCACCTAAAATTTATAATGTTCCGTTTTTAGGCTTTTTAGGTTTTGTAATATCAGGATTGTTAGGATTACGTTTGGCATATTCCATTTTTAGAAGCGGGAAGTATTAAAATTGATTAATCCCAAATATTAGGTCGGTCAACTCCCATAGCTCTTAAATAAGACAAAAAGTTACCGGCATGAACGGCTTCGTGATAACCGATTCGTAAGAGATAATCACCAAGTATTTTCTTTTCGCCGTTTCCGGGATGAATAATTTGGCTCTCAGATAATTCTTTTGTAGTAAACTTTCTGATGCTGTCCAAAAATTGCTCCCGATATGGTTGAGCAAATTCAAGTTCATCATTTACATTCAGATACGGACGGTTTTCCCATGGTGTTGTATAATGCGTCATATCTCCTTGATTGATAATAATATTCCAACCGTAATCGGCTTCCAGAACATGCCGTATCATTTGAATGACGGTCATGGCTTCATTATCCGGTTGCCAATGGTAATATTCTTCGGGTAGCGCTTTCCAGAGTTTGATGCTTCTTCGTCTGATCTCTGTTAAGTTTAAGAGAATTAGTTCTGTTTGAGTCATGCTTTTCAATGATTTGAAATTTTAAAAGGGTATTTTTTTAGTAGTATTCGTATATTTTCTTAAAATTAAAAATTTGATCAGAAAATAAGTTAGAATTACAGCAATAAATATGAGTATTGATAATAGTAGTACAAATATTCAAAATTTTATAATGATGAATATAAAGTAAAAATTATTGGTAAATAACATAATTAACTTTATCAATACCAGTATTTCCAGTTTTAGGGTTATAAGCATAAATTATGAGTTCATAATTTCCGGCAGAATTTAAAAGCACGTTGCCTTCAAATAAGTTGGTTTCTATAAGCTGCATGTCAATTTCTTTAAAGAATTCATCATTTTTCTTTAAGATTCCTTTCACTTCTATCTCTTTTGAGTCCCATATTCCTCCTTCATTTATGACACAGCCACACATCATTACAATGTTGGCTAAAATTTGAAAATTTTTGTTCTTTACTGAATCCAAAGAAATATAATGATGGGTTCTGGGTTTTAGTATATCAATAATAAATCCGGGAATTTCTAAAATTATTCCTTCTCCTAAAATATGCTTGCCGGGTATTAGCCATAATTCAGTTGTAACTTTGGCTTGAGCTTGTTTGTTGTTAAAAGGAGAAATGGCTTCAATAGAGATAAAAGTAGGTTCATTAATATCAATTGTAGCCAAAAACTTTGCTGTTTGTTCGTCAACGATAGTATTTCCTCTTTCTTTCGGAACCTTCATAATCAGATCGGTATTACCGGTGCTGCCACTTGTTTTTCCTTCTGCTAAAATTTGATTGTTGGTATTATTCCTAATGATAATATACGCTCCGCCAAGTGAACTGCCGATAAATTTTGCGTCTTTGGCTTTAGCTCTTACAATGATTTTAGTTTCTGTAGCAAATGTAGTTAAGTAAGTAAATAATAAAGTGAGGATTAAAAAAGTCTTTTTCATAGTTGTTATGGTTTTGATAGTTTTAAATATTCTTGTTTAAATCTGTTATGAAAGGATGTTTGTTGCAGCTCAGAGTCAATATTGTCTAGGTATTTAAGGATACTTAAATCCTCATTAATCAGATTTAAGATTGCATTTTCGCAACTTTCCCAAAGCAATTTAAATTTAGGCATAGCTTCTTTTGCTTTATCAGATAATGAAATGATTTGTTTCCTTTTATCTGAGTCATCTTGTATTGCATTTAAATACCCTTTTTGACTCATTTTTTTGACAATAATAACAGCTGAAGGATGTGTATAACCTAGATATTCTGCGATATATGATATTGAAACTTCCTCCTTTTTTTCCAGAAGCATAAAAATAAGATACCAGTGAGGTTCTATATCTATATCCAGTTCTTTATATAGCTTTCTTACATCATGTGATATTCTATCGCTGATTCTTTTAAAACGGCTGTCTAACGCTTTGTAGCCAAGTTCTTTTATGATATCATTAAACATATAGATTATATTTTTATGCAAACTTAAATAAAAAAAGTAATTAACTATATAGTTAACTATATAAATTTATATTTTTTTGCATTAAGCTGATTTTAAAGGAATTATTTCCACTTAATATTACAGCCCATACTTGGTTTTTGATCTTCGTCAATTTTTCGGTTATATAAGATAGCATCAATAGCAGCTCGTAAATCACTACCACTTACCGGAATGCTGTTTCCCGGACGAGAATCATCCAGTTGGCCGCGATAAACCAATTTATCTTGGTTGTCGAATAAGTAAAAATCAGGTGTGCAAGCAGCATCATAGGCTTTGGCTACTTCTTGTGTTTCGTCATATAGATAAGGGAAATCAATTCTGTTTTCCAAAGCAAAATCAGCCATTTTATCAGGAGCATCCTGTGGATAATTGATAACATTATTACTTGAAATAGCTACTACACCAATTCCTTGAACTCTGTAATCATTAGCGATCATTACAATTTCATCAATTACATGCAACACATACGGGCAATGATTACAAATGAAAATAACTAAAGTGCCTTTTGAACCTTTGACGGAGGAATAGTTAAAATTATCATTAAAATTAGTTGCCGGTAAATTAAAATCAGGTGCTTTCGTGCCTAAAGGAAGCATGTTAGAAGGTGTTCGAGCCATTTTAAGATATTTATAGTTTGTTGGTTTGATGAAAATTTGAAATTCATCTTTTTATTATACGCTATAATTTTTAAATTAGTTACACCAAAAACAAAATAAATAAGAACAATTATGAGAACATTACAGAATTGGTTTGGCGAGTATAGCCAAAGCCACCAGAACAAAACCAATAAAGCAATTCACTATATTTGTGTGCCGGCAATTTTTCTATCTATTGTAGGGTTGTTGATGAGTATTCCTAGTGGAATATTACATTTTTTACCGGCATTTTTAGCCAATTGGGCTTTTGTAGCTTTATTGTTAGTTTCTATATTTTATTTCAGGCTATCAGTAAAAATGGGATTTCAGATAGTACTGTTTTCATTGGGATGTTTATTATTGAATTACTATATAGGTCAATATGCAACACTTTGGAAGGTTTCATTGTTGATTTTTACGATAGCTTGGATCGGGCAATTTTACGGACATAAAGTAGAGGGTAAGAAACCTTCTTTTTTTAAAGATTTACAATTTTTATTAATCGGCCCGGCTTGGGTTATACATTCAATTTTTAATGGAAAATAATCATATTTCTTGGAGTGATTTCGAAAAAGTAGACATTAGAGTAGGAACTATTATAGCGGTAAATGATTTTCCGGAAGCCAGAAATCCAGCTTATCAATTAACGATTGATTTCGGAGAAAAAATCGGTATCAAAAAATCATCTGCTCAGATAACGAAATTGTACCAAAAAGAAGATTTAATAGGTAAACAAATTATAAGTGTAGTGAATTTTCCGAAGAAACAAATCGGAAAGTTTATGAGCGAATGTTTAGTTTTAGGATTGGTTGGTAAAGAAAAAGAGATCACACTCTTATCACCTGATTTTAAAGTCAAAAACGGATTGCGTTTAGCATAATAAAAAAGCCGAACTAAAAAGTTCGGCTTTTTTGATAAGTGTAATATTTTTAAATGTCGTCAAAGTCAACATTAGTAAAGCTTTTAGCAGAAACTTCTTCTTCAGTGTCATCAGAAGAAAAAGACTCTCTTTTAAAATCTTTTTGATGTCTTTCTGAAATTACTTCCTCTCCTTTTTTATCAACAACAAAGGCAGTCATTTCATCAAGTATATCTTTGAAGGCTGCAAAATCTTCTTTGTAAAGATAGATTTTGTGTTTTTTGAAGTGGTAAGAACCGTCTTCTTCTGTAAATTTTTTACTTTCTGTGATAGTAATGTAGTAATCGTCTGCTTTAGTAGCTCTCACATCAAAGAAATATGTTCTTCTACCTGCTCTTAATACTTTAGAAAAGATATCTTCTTGTTCTAACATTTCATTTTCTCTCATAGTCCAATCTATCAATTAAATGGTTTTAAGTTTTCCAAAAGTCTAAAAAAAAAATGTATTAAGCAATAGTTTATATAATTTCTTTTTCCGCAAGCTGTTTAAAATATAAGTCCTTGTAGTAACCTTCTACTGCTAATAGTTGATTATGTGTGCCTTGCTGAATAATTTTGCCTTCATCCAGAATAATAATTTGAGAAGCATTTTTAGCAGAAGATACTCTATGACTTACAATGATTGTAGTAAGGTCTTGCGAAAAAGTATTCAGGTTTCCTAAAATTTGTTCTTCGGTTTCTGTATCAACAGCGCTTAAACAATCGTCTAACAGTAAGATAGGTGCTTTTTTAATCAATGCTCTGGCAATAGAAACACGTTGTTTTTGTCCGCCCGACAGTGTAATTCCTCTTTCTCCTAAAATAGTTTGGTAACCGTTTTTAAAATGGAGTATATTTTCATGTACTGCTGCTAATTTCGCTGCTTGGATTACTTCTTCTTCTGTTGCATTTTCATTTCCGAATTTGATATTATTTTCTATACTATCTGAAAACAGAAAAGCATCTTGTGGCACGACACTGATAGCATTACGTAAGTCGTTGAGGTTGATTTGGTCAATACGAACATTATCAATTGAAATTTTTCCGGTTTCAATGTCATACAAACGGCTAATGAGAGATAGAAGTGTCGATTTTCCCGAACCGGTTTTTCCTAAAATGGCTAAAGTTTCTCCGGGTTTAATTTGAAAGCTGACATTATTTAAGGCTCTAATTTGAGTATCCGGATAAATAAAGCTTACATTTTCAAAATGGATATTACCTTTAATATCAAAATGTTGATTGGTTTTATTAGTGATTTCAGGTTCTGTATGTAAAAATTCATTAATTCTTTTTTGCGAAGCTTCTGCTTCCTGAACTAATGATGATACCCAACCTAAAGAAGCAACCGGCCACGTCAGCATGTTAATATATAAAATGAATTGAGCAATGATACCAATGTCTGGAATATCACCATTGATGTACATCATACCTCCAACATAAATTACAACAAGATTACTCAATCCGATTAGTAATATCATTAATGGTCCGAATAAGGAATTGACGATTGCCAGATTCATAAATTTATTGCGGCTGTCTTCTGTTAAATCAGTAAACTCTTTTTCTTTTTGTTTCTCTATAGCATAAGCTTTTATCACTCTGATACCTGAAAACATTTCCTGAGCAAAAGAAGATAGAGTAGAAAGGTTAGCCTGAAAAATACCACTTCTTTTATTGATTTCTGAGCTTATCTTAAAGATTCCGTAGGAAAGTAACGGTAAAGGCAGTAAAGAATATAAAGTAAGTTTCGGTGAAATGTTATACATATAAATAATTACCATAGTAAAACGAACCAAAGTATTCAATGAATACATTACCGCCGGTCCAACATACATTCTTACTTTACTGACATCTTCACTAATACGATTCATTAAATCTCCTGTCCGATTTTGTTTATAGAAACTTTGACTTAGGATTTGATAGTGATTGTAAATTTCATTCTTTAGGTCAAATTCTACATAGCGCGACATTACAATTAAGGTTTGGCGCATTAAGAAAGTAAAAAATCCGGAAATAAGCGTAGTAACCAAGATTAGAATGATATTTTTGACCAATAACGATTTAGCTGTTCCAATACTGATTTCTTGAGTGTTACGAGTATATTCTTCTATAGATTTAATGGAGTCACCAACTAATTGAGGTGTAAATAATGAGAAGATTTGGGCTGCAAACGTAATAACGATTCCAAGTAGGAATCGATATTTATATTTGATAAAAAATTTATTTAAATATTGTAATTCTTTCATTTAAAAATAGAAAAAAGCTTTTATTTTAATTAAAAACAGTTTAAATATTATTTTTTTTAAAATTTATTTTTTCTTTTGAAACCAACTATTTGTTGTTGATTTAATAAAAAAAAGCTAAATTTTTGAATCATTTCAAATTTTTGTGTAATATTGCCATAAAATATTGAATAATTTTCAACTCAATTCAAATGATAGCAGACGTATTAAATGCAAAAGAACTTCAAAAGGTTGCACCTGTTTTTGGGCAAATTTCTTTTGACGGTCACGAACAAGTTGTTTTTTGCCATGACAAAGATACAGGTTTAAAAGCAATTATTGGTATTCATAACACAGTTTTAGGTCCGGCTTTGGGAGGAACAAGAATGTGGAAGTATGCTAATGAATGGGAAGCATTAAATGATGTATTACGTTTATCACGTGGTATGACATTTAAGAATTCTATTTCGGGATTAAATTTAGGTGGTGGTAAAGCCGTTATTATTGGTGATGCCAAAACGGAGAAAACACCTGAATTGATGCGTAAATTTGGGGAGTATGTAGATTCTTTATCCGGAAGATATATCACAGCGGAAGATGTTGGGATGGAAACTAAAGATATGGATATTGTAAGTGAAGTTACAAAGCACGTAGCCGGAATTTCTGTAGAAAAAGGTGGTTCAGGAAATCCATCGCCTATTACAGCTTACGGAGTTTTCATGGGATTAAAAGCAGCTGCTAAATATCAGTTTGGTTCCGATAACTTAGAAGGAAAAAAAGTTTTAGTGCAAGGTATTGGCCATGTTGGTGAAGTTTTAGTAAAACACTTAACAGAAAATGGAGCAATAGTAACTATTACAGATATCAACGAAGACAGATTACATCAGGTAGGCGCTAAATATGGTGCTAAAATTTTTACAGGAGCTGATTTATACACAGCAGATGTTGATATTTATGCACCATGTGCTTTAGGAGCGACTGTAAATGATGAAACAATAAGTAAATTAAAAGCTAAAGTGATTGCAGGTGCTGCAAACAACCAATTAGCAAATGAGGTAACACACGGCAAAATCTTAAAAGAAAAAGGTATTTTATATGCACCGGATTTCTTAATTAATGCAGGTGGCGTTATCAATGTATATTCAGAATTAGCTAACTTAACAAGAGAGCAAGTTTTAGAAAAAACAGAAAATATTTATAATACCTCTTTAGAGATTTTTGATTTTGCTGATAAAAACAATATTACAACACATCAAGCAGCTTTATCAATTGCTCAGAAGCGTATTGATGATAGAAAAAAAGAATTACAAAATAAGTAATTTTTAAATATTATTGTATTTTTGCAAAGCGAAAGAATTCTCTTTCGCTTTCTTAATTTTAAAAAGTTCTTAACTAAAATATGTTAAACAGAAGACATATCCGTATTAAAGTGATGCAGACTATTTATGCAATGCATCAACACCAATCTGATGTTCTTGACAAGGAAGAAAGATTCCTTTATCAAAGTATTGAAAACATGCAAGATTTATACTTGTTGTTACTTTCAGCACTTGTTGAGATCAGAGAAAAAGAGGAAGAATATCTTGATGTGGCTTCCAAAAAACATTTGGCAACTAAAGAAGAACGAAATCCCAACCGCAAATTTATTTCGAATAAAGTTTTAGTACAATTATCAGAAAATGAAAGTTTACAAGAAGCTTTAGAAGATAGAAGCATCAAAAACTGGAAAAATAATGATGATTTAATATTACATTTGATTCAGGAAATTAAAGCAAGTGACTTGTATACAGCTTATATGAGTAAACCAGCAGCAACTTTTGAAGAAGATAAATATTTTATATCAGATATTTTCAGTCAGATAATAGCGCCAAACGAAAGCCTATATGACTACTTGGAAGATTATAAACTAACATGGTTAGACGATTTGCCTGTAGTAAATACTCTTGTTTTAAAGCAAATTAAAGGATTAAAGAACGAAAATGATAACCTTCGTTTATCAAAGCTCTATAGAGATGAAGACGATAAAGAATTTGTTCGAAATTTATTTAGAAAAACAGTTCTGAACGAAATAGAGTTATCAAAAGAATACATCGATAAAACACCAAACTGGGATGCCGACAGAATTGCCGAATTGGATACTATTATCCTAAAAATGGCTATTTGCGAATTGTTGAAGTTCCCGTCAATCCCGGTAAAAGTAACAATTAACGAATATTTAGAAATAGCGAAAGAGTATTCCACTCCAAAAAGTAGTATTTTTATCAATGGAATTCTAGATAATCTGGTAAAAGATTTTCAAAAAGACAACCGCATGCAAAAAGCGGGTAGAGGATTATTATAAAACTAAAAACAAGTATTATGAAAAAAATGATTTACTTAGCAACAGTTGCAATTGCTCTAATGACTGTTTCATGTAAAGATAATGTTCAAGGTAAAATTACAGATGCAGATATGGCTACTGTTGAGGCAGAGAAAGCTATGGCTGGAAAATTGCCTAAAGTAAGTTTTGATAAAACAGAACATGATTTCGGAACCATTAATGCTGGTGATGTAGTAGAAACAGAATTTACAGTAACCAATACAGGTGAATCTGATTTAGTTATTTCTGATGCCAAAGCTTCTTGTGGTTGTACAGTTCCTGATTATCCGAAACAACCGGTAAAACCAGGAGAATCTGCACCGATTAAAGTATCATTTAATTCTTCAGGAAAATCTGGAATGCAAAATAAAACCGTTACACTAACAACTAATACAGAGAACGGTAAAGAAACATTTTCAATTAAAGCTAACGTTCTAACTAAATAAAAGAAATCAATGAATACAACGATAATAATGCAGTTGTTGTTAATGGCCGTAATTTTTTATTTTTTATTAATTCGCCCGCAACAACAAAAAGCAAAAAAAGAAAAATCATTTGAAGCTACTTTAAAAGTAGGAGATAAAGTGATCACAAAGGCCGGAATTCACGGTAAGATTGCCGAGTTAAACGAAGATACTGTTGTGATAGAAACAATGGCCGGTAAAATTAAAATGGAAAAATCAGCCTTGTCAATGGAAATGACAGCTAAACTAAATGAAAAGAAATAAAAAAATCCCAATCGAATAGATTGGGATTTTTTTATTGATATCGATCATTAAGACCTTTGCCTTCTAAAAGCAGAGGTTTTATTTTTTCCAAACGAGCTAGTTTGGTTTTATCTTGTTTTGCTGTTTCAATAAATTCTAAGTACTCTCTTTGTTTATAAGGAGTCAGGCTTTCAAATTTTATTTTCAATATAGGATTTTCACTTAAAAAAATTTCAAAAAAAGTAGAATGTATAATTTCCTTTTTTTGCGGCTTAATAGATAAACCTTTTTCTTCAATCGTAATTGCTTCCCGGATATAGGCTAAAATCGTCTTCTCGTTAATTTCTTCTTTCGATTGAAATCGCATTTGCCGAAGCGATTTTGTAGTGCCTTCCTGAGCATTGATTAACAGTTTATTTTCATCTTTCAAAAAAACACCATTAAAGAACCAAATTCCAAAATAAGATTTAAAGCCACCGATTCCTACCACATTTTTTTTATTATGCGTATATACCGGACCACCCCATTTGGTAGTTTCAACTAAATTGGTTTTACGGATAATGTTATGAAGTATTTCTAATTCTTCAGCCCACTGATTGGTTTTATTCCAAGGTGATTTTTCAGGCATAAAAGTTTAATTATTGAACAATAATTTTTCTTGTTTCAGTTTCATTTTCAATGATGAATTGTATGAAGTAGAAACCTTTAGTAAGATTTATAGGCAATTGGTCACCGTTGAAAGAGTTGATTTTTTTAATTAATTTTCCAGTTGAATCAAAAATATAGATTTCATCACAAATAATATTTTTATTGAATACTAATTCAGTACTGCTACTTGGAGTAAGTATTATAAAATCATTAAAAAAATCAAATTCAGCACTTGATAAACTTGCTATACAAGCATCTGAAATACTATTTGTGTCTTCAATGATTCCATTTGGGGTTAATGTTAAACTGTTAAAACCAATATAATTGGCCGGATATTTTTCTCCTCTGAAAAGACTATTATTTAGTCCGCTTGTCTGTCCTTGATATAATGGAGCTGTTCCTGATGGGTTTCTATATGACCATAGATGTGTACCGCTTTTATCTATTTCAGATATCCGACCTAATGTGGTTTCACATATAATAACATTTCCGTTAGGTAAACTATGGCATCCTGATTTTTTATTTTCAAACATCGTATTTCCAAAAAAACTTCCGTTCCATGACCAATCAAAATTCTGAGGATTGAAAGTATTATTTGTAAGCGTATATTGGTTCGAAATAATTTCAGGTTCAATTAAATGAACAGAACTAAAGGTAAAACTTCCATCTCCACCATTATTAAAAATAGTAATTTTTCCCTCATCAAGATAGCCTTGTTCCACCCATTTAGGATCATGTTGCCAGAATAATTTTTGATTGCTGCTAGTGCCTTGTCTATAAACCTGAGGATTTCCCCATCGCCATAAAATGTCTCCGCCTTTGTTAGCATTTCCACCACTATGTCCGGCAGCTTCTATTGTTGTCGTACTATGGTCTATGATGTAAATTTCACTTAAGTGTCGTGCCGAAAATAAGATTTGGTCAAGAGAAGAATTGTAGTCTATGCCATTAACGTGTGTCCAATCATTATCAAATCCATTATCAAAATTAAGGTCAATAAGTTCAGAATGATCGCCAACCGTTCCGTAGTTTGATTTTGTATTATCAAAGTCTTGAATAAAATGGTCAATGAATTTCCATTCCCAAACAATATTGGCACTGTTTGTACCTATGGGCTGTAGCTCAATTATCTTATCTAATTTAAAATCGGCAGCTGTAATAGCAGGATTTCTTCCTTCATTTTCTATTTCAGATAAGGTATAACTATCCGCTACAATACATAAAATATTTCCATTAGGTAAAGGTTCAATATCATGGTGTTGTAAAATTCCGTTAGCTGTTGTTGGGTAAGACCAAACTACATTATTATTCCAGTCACGAATTTCAATGTTATCTTTTCCGGCTCTTAATAAATTCCCGTTTTCTAATAAATAGCAAGTTGCTCCGGGTTGTTCTGTAAATAACCATTCATTTATTTTTTCTCCGCAATTATTAACTAAAAACACACTATTATTTAAAGAAGGAGTGAAAAGAGTATAACCTTCGTATGTTCCGGCTTCGTATTTTTGAAGTCCGATAGTAGTAGATTGTCCAAAAGAACTAAGGGAATGTAAAATTATAGAGATTCCTAAAAGTAAATTTTTTGTCATGAGTAAAATTTTTTGTCAAAAATAACAAAATATGATTTTAAGTAAAAAAAAACACCTTTAGTTAACAGTATTATGTACGTAATAAAATAAAAAAGGAAGTCAATTGACTTCCTTTTTTATTAAAAAACAACTTTTAGTTTCAATTCTTGTCCTTGACGAATAACAGTCACTTCTTTTTCATCACCCGATTTCAATTTCGATAAACAATCCATATAACTGTAAACTTCTTTAATTTTACATTCACCAATTTGAGTCAGAACGTCTCCTGATAGAATTCCGGCTTTATCTGCTGGTCGACCTTCCGTAACACCATCAATGTGTAATCCGTCACCATAATCGGTATAATCCGGCATGATGCCCAAAGTTACTTTGTAAGCAGGAACTTTTTTACCGGCTTCCACTTTGGTTTTAGTAAAAGTTACAGTGTCTAGTTCTGAAATATCATGAGTCAAACGGAAAACATAGTTCACAATTGCTCTTACACCATAATAATTGATTTTATCTTCATCATCACTCGGTTTATGATAATCGGTATGAGTTCCGGTAAACAAAAACAAAACAGGAATATCTTTTAAGTAAAATGAAGTATGATCCGACGGTCCAATTCCGGTATTTTCTTCCGTTACATTGAAACCTGCAGGTTTGTTCTTTTCAATTATTTTAGAAAAATCTGGACAAGTTCCCACGCCGCCAACAACTAATGCTTTGTTTTCATTTAAGCGACCAATCATATCCATATTGATCATAGTAATCACTTTAGGAAATTTTTCTTTTAACGTTTCAGCCATGAATTTAGAACCGATTAAACCGTCTTCTTCTCCCGAAAATAAAGCAAAAACATAGTTTACCTTTTCTTTGGTTTTATTTTGAGATAGCATTCTTGCCAATTCTAAAACTCCTGCTACACCTGAAGCATTATCGTCAGCTCCGTTGTGAATTTCTCCTTCCGAATTGGGTTTAGTAGAATTGTGATGTTCGTTTAAACCAATGTGATCATAGTGTGCACCAATGACAATAGTTCTGTCGGCTTTGTTGTCTAAAACAGCTATAACATTGGTTCCATGATTGGCTTGAACACTTGTGCTATCGTGTGGATTCAAACGGATTTTATAGTCGAATTTTTGGAAATAACTTTTCTTGTTATAAGGTTTTAATCCTAGTTTTTTGAATTCGCCGGCTAAATAATCAGCTGCTTTTTCTTCACCTTTAGAACCGGTTAATCGGCCTTGTAATTCATCTGAAGCTAAGTATGAAATGTGTTGCTTTAAGTTTTTATCATTTACAATTTCGGCTTCATCATTATCTACCCAATCGGCAATAAAAACATTGGTTTCTCTGGGTTTACTTTGCATTCGGTTACTAGAGAAAACCAATTTTTTTCCATCGGGCGAGAACATCGGAAAAGCGTTGAATTCACTTTCCCAAGTAATTTGGCGTAAATTGGTTCCGTCGGTATCAATTGTAAATAATTGAAAATCATATCCTCTGGTAGAATGATGATTAGATGAAAAAATGATTTTTTTATCAGAAGGATGGAAGTAAGGCGCCCAATTGGCTTTACCTAAGTGAGTAACTTGTTTTAAATCGCTGCCGTCAATATTAATGGTATAAATTTCCATTTCTGTTGGCGCTACTAAGTTTTTACTCAATAAATCTTTATATTCTTTGATCGCTTCTTCTGTCTTTGGTCGAGACGAACGAAATACTAGTTTTTTGCTATCGTGAGAAAAGAAAGCACCGCCATCATAACCCAAACCATTAGTTAATTGCTTCAAATTAGAACCATCAACGTCCATTATCCAAAGTTCTAAGTCACCGCTTCGTGTACTGGTAAAAACAATTTTCTTTCCATCAGGAGAAACGACAGCTTCGGCATCGTAACCCGGAGAATTAGTAAGTTGCTTCACAACATTCCCGTTTAGATCAGCTACATAAATATCAAATTCCGGATAAATAGCCCAAAGATATTTTCCATCGGTCGATTTTGGAGGAGCAGGACAAGCGTGTCCGCCTTCGTGAGTGGAAGCATATAAAATGTGTTTTCCGTCAGGCATAAAGAAAGAACAAGTAGTTCGTCCATATCCGGTAGAGATAAGTTTTAAATCTTCAGGGGAATGGTTCTCTTTTTGTAGATCTAACAAATAAATTTGGTCGCATTCAATACCAAACTGCGGATTAGTGATTTGTAATGTTAGATTTTTTCCGTCCGGACTAAAATAGGCTTCGGCATTATCTCCGCCAAAAGTAAGTTGTCTTAGATTTTTTAAATTGCTTTCTTGAGCAAAACCAGTATGATAAAAAAGAGAAGTGAGTAGGAATAAAATTATAGATTTTGTCATGTAAGTTGTTTCTATTTAGATTTATTTTAAAAATCAAATATAAAAAAAGAGCTTTAAAAAAGCTCTCTTTCATTTTATTTTTGAGCGGTAAGTTCCGCTATTTTGATAATTACATCAGTTGCTTTCTGCATACTTTCTACCGGAACGTATTCGTATTTTCCGTGGAAATTATGACCGCCGGCAAAAATATTTGGACACGGTAACCCTTTGAATGATAATTGTGCACCGTCAGTTCCTCCACGAATAGGCTTGATGATAGGAACAATGCCTAATTCTTTCATTGCTTTTTCGGCAATTTCTACAATATGGAAAACAGGTTCTACTTTTTCGCGCATGTTGAAATATTGATCTTTGACTACCGCTTCGCAAATTGGTCCGCCAAATTGTTTTTCATAAGCCGCATTGATTTTTGCAGCAATTGTATGGATCAATTCTTTTCGAGCTTCAAAATGATCTCTATCGTGATCGCGGATAATTAATTCCACTATAGTCTCTTCAATACTTCCGTGAATGTCATGCAAGTGGAAGAAACCTTCGTAACCTGTTGTTCTTTCCGGAACTTCGTTTGCTGGTAGTTCCGAAATGAATTGGTTAGCCAATAGCATCGAATTGATCATTTTTCCTTTGGCATAACCCGGGTGAACGCTTTTTCCTTGGAACGTAATTTTAGCTCCGGCAGCATTAAAGTTTTCATATTCTAATTCGCCAATTTGACTTCCATCCATAGTGTAAGCCCATTCTGCACCAAATTTTTCTACATCAAATTTGTGAGCACCGCGACCAATTTCTTCATCTGGTGTAAAACCAACTCTGATTTTTCCATGCTTAATTTCAGGGTGGTTGATTAAGTATTCCATAGCCGTCATAATTTCGGTAATTCCGGCTTTGTCATCAGCACCTAAAAGCGTAGTTCCGTCAGTTGTAATGATGGTTTGTCCTTTATATTGTAATAAATCTTCAAAATAACTAGGAGAAAGAACAATATTTTGTTCAGCGTTTAAAATAATATCGCCACCATCATAATTTTCAACAATTTGTGGTTTTACGTTAGCTCCTGTAAAATCGGGAGTTGTATCAAAATGCGCTACAAAACCAATAGTAGGAACTTCATGGTCAACATTGCTTGGTAACGTAGCCATAATATAGGCATTTTCGTCAATGGTAACGTCCTGCATTCCCATAGCTTTCAGTTCTTCAACTAGTTTATTGGCTAAATCCCATTGTTTTGCCGTACTGGGTGTTGTATTAGAATTTGGATCAGATTCGGTATCGATAGTCACATAACTAACAAAACGATTGATAATATCTTGCATGATGCTCTTTTTTAATTTTTCACAAAGATACTACTTATGCTTTAATTTTGAAGAATCATAAATTATTATGTTTATTTCATCATAAATACTGACGAATTCTTATTTTTGCAAGACAACACAACAATTATTATGTATAAATTATTTATCAGGCCTATTTTATTTTGTTTTGATCCTGAAGTAGTGCATCATTTTACTTTTTCGCTGATTCGTTTTCTAAATAAAATGGGTTTTTCTTCTGTTTTTAAAGGATTGTATTGTATTGAGGATAAGCGTTTAGAACGAGAAGTTTTTGGTTTAAAATTTAAAAATCCTGTGGGTCTGGCTGCCGGTTTTGATAAAGATGCTAAATTGTATCAGGAATTATCAAATTTAGGTTTCGGGTTTATTGAAATTGGAACTTTAACGCCAAAAGCGCAGCCCGGAAATCCTAAAAAGCGTTTGTTTCGTTTAAAAGAAGATTCGGGAATTATCAATCGAATGGGATTTAATAATGGTGGAGTAGAAGAAGCAGTAGAACGTTTAAAAAAGAACAAAGGCGTTTTGATTGGTGGAAATATTGGTAAAAATAAAGTGACACCAAATGAAGAAGCGGTTGAAGATTACAAAATCTGTTTTGAAGCTTTGTTTCCTTATGTCGATTATTTCGTAGTGAATGTAAGTTCGCCTAATACGCCTAATTTACGAGAATTGCAAGACAAAGAACCGTTGACGAAGTTATTACAAACGTTACAAAATCTAAATAACGAAAAGCCTAAACAAAAACCAATTCTTTTAAAAATCGCTCCTGATTTAACTGACGAACAATTGTTGGACATTATTGATATTGTAAAAGAAACGAAAATAGCAGGAGTCATAGCGACGAATACCACCATTTCAAGAGAAGGTTTACAATCAGAAAATCAAAAGGAAACCGGAGGTTTATCGGGTAAACCATTAACAAAACGCGCTACAGAAGTGATTCGTTTTCTTTCGGAAAAAAGCAACAAAGCCTTTCCTATTATTGGTGTAGGCGGAATTCATTCGGCTGAAGATGCTTTAGAAAAATTAGAAGCCGGAGCGAGTTTAGTACAATTATACACGGGCTTTATTTATGAAGGGCCAGCTTTGGTAAAAAACATTAACAAAAGACTCTTAAACCAAAATTAATTTGTCAATTTTATGAATACTACTCCGGTGAAGATTATAGAATGTCCGCGCGATGCCATGCAAGGAATCAAGGCTTTTATTCCGACTGAAAAAAAAGTTCAGTACATTCAATCCTTGTTGCGAGTAGGTTTTGATACCATTGATTTTGGAAGTTTTGTTTCGCCTAAAGCTATTCCGCAAATGCAAGATACGGCTGAAGTATTAGCCCAATTGGATTTGTCGAAAACACAAAGCAAGTTGTTAGCTATTGTGGCTAATACGAAAGGAGCTGAATTGGCTTCGATACATCCTGAAATTCAGTATTTAGGATTTCCGTTTTCTATTTCGGAAAATTTCCAAATGCGAAATACACATAAAACCATTGCAGAATCTTTTGTGACATTACAAGAGATTTTGGCTATTGCCAATGAAACGAATAAAGAAGTGGTAGCCTATTTGTCTATGGGTTTCGGAAATCCGTATGGAGACCCGTGGAATGTTGATATCGTGGGCGAATGGACGGAAAAGTTGGCGAATATGGGCATAAAAATTCTTTCTCTTTCAGATACTGTTGGAAGTTCTACTCCCGAAGTTATTGATTATCTGTTTTCCAACTTGATCCCTAAATATCCTCATATCGAATTCGGAGCACATTTGCACACGACACCGGATTCTTGGCATGAAAAAGTAGATGCAGCTTATAAAGCAGGTTGTAAACGTTTTGACGGTGCTATCAAAGGTTATGGCGGTTGCCCGATGGCTAAAGATGACTTGACCGGAAATATGCCAACCGAAAAATTGATTTCGTATTTCGCAGCGCAAAAAGCGGATACAAATTGCCACGCTATTAGTTTTGAAAGTGCTTATAATGAAGCTTTAAAAGTTTTTAATTATTACCACTAAAAAGTAAAGATTTTCAATATTTCTTTAAAGTTACTTGGAGTTCGTTTCGGCTTGATGTTTTTATTGTATTTAAAATAAAGATAAAGACAAATAGAAAATAGCGTAACTGTAATCTGTTTTCCAATGATATTTCCAATGATCAGATCTTTAAAATTGTCATGGGTAAAATAGAAAAAAGTATAAAAAGCAACTGAATCAAACAGACAAACAAGAGACATAGTACTGAAAATCTTAAGAAAAGTACCTTTGTTTTTGAATTTATAATTTAAGAAGTCATAAAACAGTATAATAAACATAGCTTCTAAATAGAGTAAACTTGTTCCGATCAGGAAAATAGTCAATTCAAAACTTAAGATTTCTTCTAAGAGTAATCCGCTTGATTGTTCAATGCTGTGATTTTGGACCAATAAAAATTGGGAAAAGAAAGTAATGGATATATTAGCAATCAGAATACCATAAATCAGACCTTTGGTTTTGATAAGATTTTCAGCATGAAAAAACAGTAGGATAGAGAACAATGTTGAAGTATAAAATATAGTAGAACCCGGAGAAAATCTGTAATCACCTAAATAGTTATCATATACATTAGAGACTAGTAACGTCTGAAAGAATTGAATTGTACCGATAAAAACGTAAAGTGTTCCAATTCCGACTCTTTTTTTATAAAAGTGCATCCCTAAGATTATAAATACAACCAATAGGATTTCTAAAATATGAAGTAACAGACTTTGCATGATAAACTGGCGTTAAAGTTTTAGAATATGGAAGTAAATTTATATATTTGCATGCAATTTAACAACTACAACAGATTGCAATGAAAGCACACAACTCAAAAATCGTAGGTGAAGGTCTAACCTATGATGACGTCCTTTTAATCCCTAATTATTCCCAAGTGCTTCCTCGTGAAGTAAGTATTTCAAGTAAATTTTCCAGAAATATTTCTTTAAATGTGCCAATTATTTCAGCGGCGATGGATACTGTTACCGAAAGTGATATGGCAATTGCAATGGCGAGAGAAGGAGGAATCGGTGTTTTGCATAAAAATATGTCAATTGAGCGTCAGGCGGCTGAAGTAAGAAAAGTAAAACGTGCTGAGTCGGGAATGATCATTGATCCGGTTACGTTATCTTTAGATGCAAATGTAGGTGATGCTAAGCGCGTAATGAAAGAATTCAGTATCGGAGGAATTCCGGTAGTTGATGCTGATATGACTTTAAAAGGGATTGTGACCAATAGAGATTTACGTTTCGAAAAAGACAATAAAAGAGCCATTACGGAAGTAATGACATCTGAAAATCTGGTTACAGCTAAACAAGGAACAACTTTGGCTCAAGCCGAAGAAATTCTACAAGAAAATAAAATTGAGAAATTACCTGTTGTTAGTGAAGACTTTAAGTTAATTGGTTTAATTACATTTAGAGATATTACGAAACTGACTTTAAAGCCAATGGCTAACAAAGATCAGTATGGCCGTTTGCGTGTTGCTGCAGCTTTGGGCGTTACAGCTGATGCAGTAGAACGTGCCAGAGCTTTAGTAAATGCAGGAGTTGATGCTGTTATAATTGATACCGCTCACGGACATACAAAAGGTGTAGTAGATGTTTTAAAGAAAGTTAAGGCAGAATTTTCTCAGTTGGATGTTGTAGTGGGTAATATAGCCACTCCGGAAGCGGCACAATATTTAGTAGAAGCAGGAGCTGATGGTGTAAAAGTAGGAATCGGTCCGGGATCTATTTGTACTACGCGTGTAGTTGCAGGTGTTGGTTTTCCTCAGTTTTCAGCTGTTTTGGAAGTAGCAGCCGCTATTAAAGGCAGTGGTGTACCGGTTATTGCAGACGGTGGTATTCGTTATACTGGAGATATTCCTAAAGCTTTAGCTGCAGGAGCCGACTGTGTAATGTTGGGTTCATTATTAGCAGGAACTAAAGAATCTCCGGGAGAAACTATTATTTTTGAAGGAAGAAAATTCAAATCATACCGCGGAATGGGTTCTGTAGAAGCGATGAAAGAAGGTTCTAAAGATCGTTATTTTCAGGATGTAGAAGATGATGTGAAAAAATTAGTTCCGGAAGGAATTGTAGGTCGCGTTCCTTACAAAGGAGAATTAGCGGAAAGTATGTTACAATTTATCGGTGGTTTGCGTGCCGGTATGGGATATTGTGGAGCCAAAGATATTACAGTGCTACAAGAAACTTCTCGTTTTGTGCGTTTAACAGCAAGTGGAATAGGTGAAAGCCATCCTCATAACGTAACCATTACTAAAGAAGCACCTAATTATTCAAGATAATTTTAATTTACAGTTTATCATGCTGTAGAAATCTTATAACTAAAAAATCCATTAGTGAAAGCTAATGGATTTTTTAGTTATTATGACTTTTGAATTTATTCTTTAATCAATTTAATATAAGTTTCTTCGTTATTACTTGAAGTTAATTTTATAAAATATACACCATTTGGTTGTGTGATATTTAATTGAATTAATTGAGAATTTGTATAGGTTTCATTTAGTAAAACTTGACCATAAATATTTAGTAGACTTAATTTTAAAGAAGTAAACATTTCTTTGAATTCAATATTAAAAATATTTTTTGTAGGATTAGGATAACTATTAAAGCTTTCTAAAGTATTACTATTTAAACTTAAAGTAGTACACTCCGAAAAGCTAGGAGTACAATCACCAGACCAACCTGTACAAGGAGGTAGAGGAGTATCTTCTGAATTTGTAGCCAAAGTTACAATTAAATTTTGTTCATCAGCACTAGGAACACACTCTTCTATTAGCCATATACAATCATATAGATATTTTTTCCATATCCAATTCGTACCATCCCAATAAATTTTAAAATAACTACTGTAAGAACTACAGTTTATTTCATCTGTAATTTGAGAACAACCTTGATATTCTTGACCTTTTAAATAGCTGTTTTTTCCGTTAATTAAACCATTATATTCATAAATTCCTAAACTATTAGGATCATAACAACTTCCACTGACAGTAATTGGATTCTGAGAAAAAGCCAGATTTAAAATGAAGAAAGAAATAATAAGTAATGTTTTTTTCATAGGAGATATTTTGTTTCAATATGTTTTAGATTAGTCAAAATAGGTTTGGATAAAATCTTAGTAAAAATATAAAAACGAAAGTATATTAAAAGTAAGTTGTTATATTTTTTTGACTAATATTTCAATTAAGACTTTTTTGCTAAAATACTATATATTAGATTTACAAAAACGTTTGAAAATTATTGGTAATTCGCTTAAAATAGTCTGTTTTCTTTATTGAAAATATTTATTTACCCGTTTAGAATAAAAAAAATGTAGAAGTTAATTATAGTTTTATTTTTCCATTTTTGAGAATCATTTAAACGATGTAGAATTTTCCTTAATTTTAGATAAAATAAAAAACATCAAAAATGAACATATATGATATCGGTTTGGATAAAAATCCGGCCAACTTTACCCAACTCACGCCATTAACTTTTATTGAAAGATCCGCTACTATTTTTCCTGAAAAGACTTCCATCGTGTACGGAACAAAAAAATATACATGGAAAGAAACCTATGACAGATGTAAAAAACTAGCATCAGCATTGACTAAAATCGGAATTTCAAAAAACGATACCGTTTCCATTATTGCAGCCAATACTCCGGCTATGTATGAAGCTCATTTTGGTGTACCTATGTCTGGAGCTGTTCTCAATACGCTGAATGTGAGACTTTCGGCTGATACTTTGGCTTTTATGCTCCAACATTCTGATGCTAAAGTTTTATTAGTAGACAAAGAATTTTCGGAAGTTATAGCAAAAGCTTTGAATCAGATTGAACATTCTATTTATGTGATTGATATTGATGATGAGAATGTTTCGACAGGTTTTTCTATAGGTAAAACAGAATACGAAGCTTTTTTGGAAACAGGAGATAGTGATTTTAATTGGATCAAGCCGGAAAATGAATGGGATGCTATTGCACTCAATTACACTTCGGGAACGACCGGAAATCCTAAGGGAGTAGTGTATCATCACCGAGGAGCTGCACTAAACGCAATCAATGATTTATTGGTTTGGAAAATGTCAAATTCAGCAGTCTATTTATGGACTTTACCCATGTTTCATTGTAACGGTTGGTGTTTTCCTTGGGCATTAGCGGCAGCTTCCGCGACTAGTGTTTGTTTGCGTAAAGTGGTAGCCAAAGATATTTACAAAGCAATAGCAGATGAAAAAGTAGATCATTTTTGTGGTGCGCCAATAGTTTTACAAACCATGATTAACGCCCATCCCGAGGATAAAAAAGCATTGGAACATAAAGTAAAAGCTATGGTTGCCGGTGCTGCACCTCCGGCTTCGGTAATTGAAAATATAGAAAAAGAAGGTTTTGAAATTACACACGTTTATGGTTTAACAGAAACGTATGGTCCGTCTGTAATTTGTGAATGGAAAGAAGAATGGGATGATTTACCATTAGAAGAACGTGCTGAATTGAAATCGAGACAAGGCGTTCGTTATTTGCTTTTAGACGAATTGGATGTGTTAAATCCAAAAACAATGGAACCGGTACCGGCAGACGGTGTAACTATAGGTGAAATAATGATGAAAGGACACAATGTAATGAAAGGTTATTTAAAAAATCCTTCGGCTACAGAAGAAGCTTTTAAAGATGGGTGGTTTCATACAGGAGATTTAGCTGTTAAATATCCTGACGGCTACGTACAAATTAAAGATCGTTCTAAAGATATTGTGATTTCAGGCGGTGAGAATATTTCGACCATAGAAGTGGAAGGTGTTATTTATCGGATTCCGGAAGTAGAGGAAGTAGCTTGTGTCGCAAAACCGGATGAAAAGTGGGGTGAAGTAGTTTGTGCATTTATTAAATTGAAAGAAGGAGAAAATATAACGAACGAACAAATAGTGGAACACTGCCGTAAAGAGTTAGCCGGATTTAAAGTACCTAAATATTTCTACTTTATGGATTTACCCAAAACATCTACTGGGAAAGTACAAAAGTTCGAGTTAAGAGCCATAGCCAAAACCTTATAGTTTTGGCTATTTTTTTATATTAGTGTTTACGCAACCATTCGTTGATGGTTTGTATAGTTTCGGGAGTTACCGTGTGGGCATAATTAAATTCCACATACGTATTAGGAACGCCTAATTCATCAACTATAGATTTGCTTTGTCTACCATATTCAATAGAAAGCATATTGTCTTGCGTACCGTGTATGATTAAAGCGTTCAACTTTTTTAATTTTTCTTTTGAAGCTATAATAGGTTTAATTTCGGGTAAAATTCTCCCGCTTAAAGCAATGATTCCTTTTAATTTTTGAGGTTGTGTTAATCCAACGCTAAATGACATAATTGCACCTTGACTAAAACCGCCCATGTAAGTCGCATTGGAATCAAAATGATGCTTTTCTTTCAATTGGTTGATAAATTGAATAAGAATAGTTCGGCTTTTTTCTGCTTCTTCGGCATTGATTACAGGTTTTCCAGAACTAAAATCAACGGCAAACCAACGATAATGTCCTTCTGAAATAGTAAAGGGCGCACGTGCTGAAATTACTAAAAATTCATCCGGAAATTGGTCAGCGCGAGAAAATAAATCTTTCTCATTACTACCTACACCATGTAAAAGGAGTAATAATGGCGGATTTTCGGTTTTAATTTTTGGTTCTCTAACCAAATAATGCAAAAGCATGGTATCGCCTTTGGCATAATTATATTGTGATGTTGTACTCATAATAATTGTTACAATTAATAGATAAAATTTCATGTATTTGTGATTTAAGAAACTTGGAAACATCTCATACTCAGGCTAGCATATTGATAACCTTCATAAATATATTGAATCCTTTCGTTTTTTTCAGTCATAGCTAAAACATAAAGCATCGGTAAATAATGATCGTTTGTTGGAATAGAAAGTTGCGCAATTGTCCCCAATTTTTTATAGTCAACCAATGTATTAAAATCGTATTGATTGATCTTTTGTTTCACCAATTCGTCAAATTCTACTGCCCAATCGGTTGGTTTAGCATCAATATTGAACCAATTAACTTTGTTTAGGTTGTGCACAATATTTCCGCTTCCAATGACTAAAACGCCGCGTTCTCTGATTCTTTTGATAGCTTGTGCCAATTGAAAGTGATAACTGGAAGGTTGCGTGTAATCTAAACTCAATTGGAAAACCGGAATATCAGCTTTTGGAAAAATATATTTCAAAACAGTCCATGCACCGTGATCTAATCCCATAGAATGGTCTTCATTAATCAGAAATTGAGGTGCTAATGCACTAACTTCTTTTGCTAATTCGGGATGGCCTTTGGGTTCGTATTTAATTTGGCTCAATCGTTCGTCAAAACCACCAAAATCATAAATAGTATGTGGTGTTGGGTTAACCGAAACATAAGTACCGCGAGTTTCCCAATGTGCCGAAATCATCATAATGGCATTAGGACGCTCTATTTTGGTTCCCAAAGTTTTCAAGGTTTGGGTAAACGAATTGTCAAACAAGGCATTCATAGGAGTTCCGTGTCCTAAGAACAACATAGGCATTTTCTTCGATTTAGGAAAAGACAAACTTACCTTTTCAAATTCAGTAAGATTTAAGCCTGATGTCACTAACGGACTAATTGCCATGAGTTTTAAAAAATCCTTTCGATCCATAATCATCTCAAATTACCAAGCAAATTTCAGATTTTATAGATTGAAATTCATTCACATAGGTTAAGAAAGAAAATTATTTTTTATGCATATTTTGACGAATGCGACTCAATGATTGCGGTTTAATGCCTAAAAAAGAAGCAATGAGATATTGCGGAACGCGTTGTAAAAAATTAGGATTGGTACAAATTAAATCTTTGTAGCGTTGTTCTGCGTCATCGGTAAAGGTTTTAGCAATTCGTTGTTGCGAATGAATGTAAGCGTTTTGAATAAGAATACGGAAAAAGCGTTCGAATTGGGGTAATTTTTGCATGGCCAATTCAAAGTTTTCTTTGGTAATTGCCAAAGCCATAGTGTCTTCTAAAGTTTCAATGGTAATGATAGCCGGTTTTTGACTGAAAAAACTATACAAGTCAGAAATCCAGTGATCTTCAAAGGCAAATTGTACCACGT
Organism: Flavobacterium haoranii; assembly: GCA_003246205.1. Classification (GTDB taxonomy): domain Bacteria; phylum Bacteroidota; class Bacteroidia; order Flavobacteriales; family Flavobacteriaceae; genus Flavobacterium; species Flavobacterium haoranii_A. The sequence goes on from QKBC01000013.1 coordinate 82,421, forward strand.
GTTTTTCTCCTTTTTCGTCCGTTAGAAGCGAAATTAATAAGCCTTTTTCGATGTAATAAATGTTGGAACAAAAGTGTTCTGCCTCCAAAACAATTGTTTTTTTGGGAAAAGTAACAGGTTCTAAAAAGCTTAGAAAAAGCGCAAAATCAGTATCTGATAAAGCGGTGTTAATTTTGCGCTCAATATTTTGTCTTAAATTTTGGTGCATTTTTATTCTGCAGAACAATTTGCTTTTTTCAAAGGCATAGTTGAGGTAAAATGAATTTGGGATTTATCTTTAAATGCTGTTCCCTCATCGTTTAATTCTCCATAACCTTCAATTAATTGATTGTCTTTTATGATGAATGCAACTTCACGTGTCCCCATGCCACCTTCGGAATGATAATCATAAACACCGATTAAAGTATCGCCGTGTAGTGTCCCTTCAAATGTGCCGGAATTAAAGTCTTTTTCAGCGAGTAAATAGCTTAATTCTCCGGAAACGGTTTTCCCTACAGCATCAATTTTGAGTGTGATGTTTTCATCGTTTACTTCATAAGTATAACATCCGGCAGTTAAAAGTGGTTTTGCTTCTTCTGCTTCAACAACTTGTTCTGTAGAAGAAGAAGTTTTGTCTTCTGTCGCCGGTTTTTCTTCTGTTTTTTTGCAACTTATCCAGAACAATCCGATAGCAGTTAAAAACATGATTTTTTTCATAATGTGTATGTTTAAGATTTAGTGAAACTTAAAATGATTTTTCCGTTTGATTTTAAATTCAAAGTGGCTTCCGAGATGGAATACTCATCTACTTTTTGTAATAAAGTTAAGAAAGTAGTTTCATTTTCTGTATTTTTCAGACACATTTTGCGAGTCGTAATAATATTTTTAAAGGATAATCTTTGATTTTCATATAGCATCGCTCCGTTCATTCTATTACAACCTGTACTTCCGTAAAAGTAATTCTCATCGTTTTTAATCTCCAATTGCGGGAAACTTTCAAAATCATTTTCCGTTAGGATTTGATCGTTCATTTTTTGAAGTTTCCATGTTCCTAAAAGTTTGTAATCCATGATATAGCGTCCGCAACCGTTTAAAGATTGTTTAGATTTTCCGTTTTTCTGGTATTCAATCGCTATTGAATTCGGAAATTCTTTTCCGGACATCTGGTTAATGCAGGTTTCATTCGTTATTGTTGCTTTAAAAGTAAGTTCCTTGTCTTTAAAGAAATAAACAGAAGCATTTTCAGATGTTTTAGGTTCTGTATATGGAATCGAGATTGTATCGTTAAGGGATAGGAATGAAATACTTTTCGTTGAGAAGCTTATTCCCCAAAAAGGTTCTGTTCCACTGCCTGAAAAATAATCAGTCATAAATTCCATGCTTTCAGGCTGTGTTTGAGTTTTGCTGAGATCCTGTGCCGGAATATTCGTTTCTTTAGAACTTTTACAGGAAAGGAATAATATAAAAAAGAATAGAATACTTATTTTTTTCATTGAATGTGAATTTATGTTTTAAAGATAGTTAAAAGCGTTGGTTTGGGCAAAAGCTGAAGATATAAAAAATCCCGTCTTTTTAGCGGGATTTTATGTGTATTTATGATTGAGAAATATTAAATTCCCAAATAATTACTTGGTGTAATTTGTTTTAATTCGTTTTTAATGTCATTAGAGATATTCAAAGTTTCAATAAACGCATGAATAGATTCTTTATTGATAACCGAGTTGGTTCTCGTTAAATCTTTCAGCGCTTCGTAAGGATTTGGATACCCTTCACGACGTAAAATCGTTTGAATAGCCTCGGCTACTACAGCCCAGTTTTTTTCTAAATCTTCGGCTAATTTATTTTCGTTCAACAATAGTTTGTTTAACCCTTTTAATGTAGCTTCAAAGGCAATGATCGTGTGCCCGAACGGAACGCCAACATTTCGTAAAACAGTACTGTCTGTTAAATCACGTTGCAAACGGGAAATTGGTAATTTCGCGGATAAATGCTCAAAAATAGCATTGGCAATTCCTAAATTTCCTTCACTGTTTTCAAAGTCTATAGGGTTTACTTTATGTGGCATTGCACTTGAACCCACTTCTCCGGCTTTAATTTTTTGTTTGAAATAGTCCATGGAAACATACGTCCAAATATCACGATCTAAATCAATAATAATAGTATTGATTCGTTTTAAAGCATCAAAGAAAGCAGCAAAATGATCGTAATGCTCAATTTGAGTTGTAGGGAATGAGTGTTGTAAACCTAAACTGTCTTCTACAAATTTAGTTCCGAATTCTTTCCAATCGATAGCCGGATATGCAATTTTATGCGCATTGTAGTTTCCGGTAGCACCACCGAATTTAGCCGCAAACGGAACATTAAATAACAAACGCATTTGCTCTTCAATTCGCTCTACAAAAACTAAAATTTCTTTACCTAAGCGGGTAGGGGAAGCCGGTTGTCCGTGAGTACGGGCCAACATTGGAATACCTTGCCATTCTACACAAAGTTCTTTTAATTTTTGAAGAACCGAAATAAGTGTTGGCATGTATACGTTTTCAAAAGCTTCTTTCGTAGAAAGCGGAATAGCCGTATTGTTGATATCTTGAGAAGTTAATCCAAAATGGATAAACTCTTTGTAAGTTTCTAAACCTAATTGGTCAAATTTGTTTTTGATAAAATATTCAACCGCTTTAACATCATGGTTAGTCGTTTTTTCAGTGTTTTTGATCCACAAGGCATCTTCCGTACTGAAATCCTGATACATTTTGCGCAACTCCACAAAAAGTTTTTTGTCGAAATCGGCTAGCTGTGGTAAAGGAATTTCACAAAGTGAAATAAAATATTCAACTTCAACTAAAACTCGATATTTGATTAAAGCCTCTTCAGAAAAATAAGGTGCTAAACTTTGTGTTTTACTCCTGTAACGACCATCTACCGGTGAAATAGCATTCAGTTCTGTTAGTTGTTGCATGGTTGTGTTGTTTAATTTTTTTTAAAAGAAATGCAAATTTAATAATTAGTGATAAGTAATTCGTAATTAGGCATTAGTTTTTTTGTCGGCTCTGACTGATTCGAGAACCTTTTTTATTTGGATTCACAAATTACAGAAGCAACAAATCACGAAGCTTCTCCATTCCTTCCGTTGCTGAAAGTGCAAATACTTCAAGCGGATTAGCTAAATCGTAAATCGTTGCCGGTTTAGGATCGATATAAAATACCGGAATATGAGATTGAGTGTAGTGTACTAATCCGGCAGCAGGATATACTTGCATGGATGTTCCTATAACTACCAGAATATCGGCTAGTTCTACGATGGGAAGTGCACGTTCAATTTCCGGTACGGCTTCGCCGAACCAAACAATAGCCGGACGTAATTGTTCGCCTTTTGCATTCAAATCACCTAACTTGATGTCTTCTGTCCAGTGGATTTTTTCATTTTCTGAACATTCTCCGCGAACTTTAGTTAATTCGCCGTGCAGGTGAATAATTTTAGAGCTTCCGGCTCTTTCGTGGAGATCATCTACGTTTTGGGTTATAATATGAACTTCAAAATTCTGTTCTAATTCAGCCAAAATATGATGCCCTTTGTTGGGAATGACTTCTTTTAGCTGAGCTCTTCTTTTATTGTAAAAGTTTAAAACTAATTCCGGGTTTTTATGCCAACCTTCCGGAGAAGCGACTTCCGTGATATCATGGTTTTCCCATAAACCATTTGAATCTCTGAAGGTGCTGATACCGCTTTCGGCACTCATTCCTGCACCGGTTAAAACAACAATTTTTTTCTTCATGGAAAAGTATCTGTTTTTGCTTAAAAATTGTTTTTTAGTAAAATTTTGTTTCTTTGTGGTAAAGATAATGATAAATGAAAAAGGATAGAAAAGCACTTTTAGAATATTTAGAAGGATTTATTACCGAAAACAGAAAAGAAGGTTTTAAAAAGGTTTTAGAGAACCGAACTAAACATTTTACCATAGCAATAGAAGACGTGTATCAATTGCATAATACCAGTGCGGTAATGCGCAGTTGTGAGGTATTCGGAATTCAGGAGCTGAATGTGATCGAACAGCGTTTCGGAAAGCGTATTGATAAAGAAATAGCAATGGGAGCTCAAAAATGGGTAGATGTCAATCGTTTTGCTTCCATTCAGAACTGTATAGATGATCTGAGAGGTAAAGGCTATCAAATTATAGCGACTACGCCTCATAATGATTCTTGTTTGTTACAGGATTTTGATATTAGTAAGCCTTCGGCTATTTTTTTCGGAACTGAAAAATTAGGGCTTTCAGAAGAAGTGATGCAACAAGCGGATGGTTATTTAAAAATTCCGATGGTAGGTTTTACAGAAAGCTTAAATATTTCCGTTTCGGCAGCAATTATTATTCAGGATATAACGGCTCGATTACGACGTTCTTCAATTGATTGGAAATTAACAGAAAAAGAACTTTTTGAAAAGCAACTCGACTGGACCCGAAAATCTATTCGTGATATCGATTTTATAGAGAAGAAATTTTATGAGGATAATAGTGAAAAATAGTTTTATGAGGTACTATATTTTAGTTTCATTGTTTTTGATTTCTCTTTTAGCTAATGGACAATATAGATTTAGTGATTTAGATTATATAGAAATAAAGAGTTATTTAGGAGCTGAGTTTGGTTATCCTAAAAATCAAAAATTTGAATTAATTAATGAGGATTGTGATAAATTAAATAATGAATGCTATGATTTCGGAGATCATCTTTGGTTATTGGGGAAATGGGAAATAAATAAAGATGAGTATTTAGAATTCTATTTTTCAGAAGGTTCAAGTGATGATCCTCAAATTGTTGTCGTTTTAAACGATGAAGTTGTACTTGAGTCTTTTGGTAATATTTTCCATATCAAAGGTCTTACTCTTTATGTTGAAGGAAATGCTAATTCTTATTTTGATATAAAACGTAAATATGTATTTGAGAATAAAGAATTTAAAGAAATTAAACAACCTTATTATTATATTGGAATAAAAGGCAAATTAAATTACCCAATTAGCTTATATAAGTCTGAAAATTTTTTACAAAAGATAGCTGACCTGCCTAAAGGTTATGAGATTGAAATAATTTTAGGTAAGACAGAAGGAAAATATAATGAGCTTGAAAGTATTTTAATAAAATCAGAATTTGGGTTACTAGGTTGGTATAATTTTAAAAATAATTTATCAAATGATGAATCAATAATTGATGAGTTTTATTTTAATGGAGATTAAACATGCATAAAAATAACTTTTGCTTACTTAAATATTTTATTTATTTTTCTTCAAAATCTTATATTCTTCATAACAAGCACTGATAGCATCCAGAATTTGAAGATCATTTGCTGTTTTGATAAAGTATTCTGAATAGTTACAGTTTTGTAAAATCAACGGAATATCATCTTTGTCGACTTCTAGCAAAGCAGCAAGAGTCTGACGGTCATATTTAGTGGCTAAAAGTTCCCTAACAGTATCATCTTGTTTCATCTTCTTTAGTTTATCCATTTGGCGAGGGCGCTTGCCAAAAGTATTATACAAGAAATCAGCCGGGTTAAAAATAGACTGTAGAACTTTAGTAACAGCACCAGGAGATTTATCTCCGGCTTCATATCCGGCATTTAGGCCTGAAATACTGTAACGATAATTGTCTTCACGTACAGGGATAAGGTCAGTATCAACTTCCACATAACCGGTTAAGTTATAACGCGCAACAACTACTTCTTCAAGAGCATAAGCCTTCTCTGTTAAGACAACTTTAGATGATTTGTTTTTGATCCAGTCATGGGTTACTCTTACTTTAATGGTTTCAAAACCTAAATAAGAAAATAACAACGTGTCGTTTACACGAGCCGGTAATTCAAAAAAACCGTTTCCGTCGGTTACAGTACCTTTTATCAACGAAGTGTTGATAACGTGAACGTTATTCATGGGTAAACGGGTTTGGCTGTTAATAACAGTTCCTTGTAGGTTGGCTACCAAGGTATCATTTTGCGCAACAGCAAAATTGGAAAATATAGCTAATAAAAAAACTATAAAATATCTCATCGTTGGGTAAATCTTGATTCAAAAATACGAATCAAACTGAGATATTTTATAGTTTCTTAGTTTTTTATCTTAAAATTAACGAAACCTAGCTTCTTCTGGAGCGTTTTGCTTTGTCAAAAAAGCCTTTTTCGTTATTAGGATTACTACTTCTTCTTCCTTTTTGTTCTCCGGATGATCTTCCATCTCTGCGTCCTTCAAATTTGCGATCAGAATTTCCTCTTCTTTCACGATTACCGGAACTTTTACGGTCTCTTCCACCATGATCTCTACGACCTTGATTTCGGCTTCCGTCATTTTTGGAAATTTCCACATTTATTTTACGGCCTTCTAAATGGATATTGTTCATGGTGTCCATCACGCGTTCAGCATGCTCTACATCTGTATTGAAGAAAGAGAAGCCTTCTTTTACATCTACTTTAAAGATGTCATCACGACCTAATTCTAGAGTATCGCGTAAGAAATCTTTAAGAGACATCCAATCAAAATTATCTCTGGAACCAATATTGATAAAATAACGTACAGCTCCGTTAGTTGGTATTTCACCTCTTTTATTTCCTGCTGTATCAGTACTGATATCTCTTGATTTTTTGTAGTAAGCCAAGAAACGGTTGAATTCAACAGAAACAATACGTTTGATTAATTCTTCTTTTGAAAGCTCGCTTAAAACTTCTTCAATTGCAGGTAAATAGGAATCAATTTCGTGGTCAATTTCCACATCTTTGATCTTGTTGGCTAAATGGAACAACTGAATTTCGCAGATCTCAATTCCGGAAGGAATCGGTTTTTCTTCGAATTTTGTTTTAATGATCTTTTCAATTTGGCTGATTTTGCGCAACTCGCTTTTGGTTATAATTACCATTGAAGTTCCTGATTTTCCGGCACGGCCTGTACGACCTGAACGGTGTGTATAGGTTTCTACTTCATCCGGTAATTGGTAGTTGATTACGTGCGTAATATCATCAACATCAATTCCACGAGCGGCAACATCAGTTGCAACCAACATCTGAATTTGTCTTCCACGGAATGATTTCATTACAGCATCGCGTTGTGCTTGCGATAAATCTCCGTGTAAAGCAGCAGCATTATATCCGTCTTCGATCAATTTTTCTGCAACTGCTTGAGTGTCTCTTTTAGTTCTACAGAAAACAACTGAGAAAATATCAGGATTTGCGTCTGCTAAACGTTTTAAGGCTGCATAACGGTCACGAGCGTTTACTAAGTAAAATTCGTGTGATACATTTTGAGAACCTGAGTTTTTGTGTCCAACAGTGATTTCAAGTGGTTTACGCATGAATTCGCGTGCAATTCTTGCTACTTCCTGTGGCATTGTAGCGGAGAATAACCAAGTTGATTTTTCATCTGGTGTGTCAGATAAAATAGAGGTAATGTCATCATAGAATCCCATGTTTAACATTTCATCGGCTTCATCTAAAACACAATAGTTGATATTTTTAATGTTTACCATTCCTCGGTTAATCATATCCTGCATTCTACCCGGAGTCGCTACAATAATTTGAGCACCTCGCTTAACTTCTTTAGCTTGCTCATTAATATTGGCTCCACCATAAACAGCTACGGTATGTAAACCTTTTACGTATTTGGAATATAACTTGATTTCATTTGTAATCTGCAAACAAAGTTCGCGGGTAGGAGAAAGAACTAAAGCTTGAGTAGTTCTGTCTTCAGCATCGATTTTCTGAATAAGAGGAAAACCAAATGCAGCTGTTTTACCTGTACCTGTTTGTGCTAAAGCAACAATATCAGTGTCTTTTTCCAATAAAATGGGAATCGCTTTTTCCTGTACTTCCGATGGATTTTCAAATCCAAGGTCTTTTATCGCCAGCAGTAGCGATTCATTAAGACCTAATTGTTCAAATTTATTCATGTATGTATTTAAAATTGGGTGCAAAGGTACGTTTAATTAATCAGATAATCTAATTTGTTAGTCATTGATTTTTAGATAATTATGTTTGAGACGTATTTAGGGTAATTGGAAAATATGTTTTCAGGGATATAAAAAGACAGAAAAATAGAAATCTTGTACATTTGCAAAAAAATAAATAATGATAGAAATCTTAGATATAATAGGGGTTTTTGTATTTGCAATTTCCGGGGTTTTAGCAGCAATCAACAAAAAACTGGATTTGTTTGGTGTATTTATCATTGCGTTTGTAACGGCTTTGGGAGGTGGAACTTTGCGAGATGTTTTGATAGGAAGAATGCCGGTAGGATGGATGCAAGATCTAAGTTATGTTTATATCATTATTTGGGGATGTGTAGTTGCAATACTGTTTAGAAATTATTTGAATAAACTCAGGGTTTCTTTATTCTTGTTTGATACGATTGGTTTAGGAGTTTATACTCTAATAGGCATTGAGAAGGGTTTAGAATATGGCTTGCATCCGACAATTTGTATAGCACTCGGAACTATTACAGCAAGTTTCGGAGGCTTGATCCGGGATATTCTATGTAACGAGATTCCGCTTTTGTTGAGAAAAGGCACTATTTATGCTACGATTTGTATTGTAGGCGGAATTCTGTTTTTTGTACTGCGTTTTTTAAGATTGGACGATTCTGTAAACGAATTGGTTACTTCTTTGTTTATTATCATTTTCCGTTTAATGGCGGTCCGCTTTAACTGGAGCTTACCTGTATTATCGATTAAAGGGTAATATTTTTTAAGAATGTAATTAGTTTTCGGGTAGCAATTCCTCTATGGCTTAGTTTTGCTTTTTCTTCCATTGAAAGTTGGGCAAAAGTTACATTCAGTCCTTCAGGTTGAAAAACCGGATCATAGCCAAAACCTTTTTCGCCTTGCTCTTCAAAAATAATTGAGCCTTTAGCAATTCCGGGAAAAAGATGTTGTTCTCCGTTTAGGTTAAGTGCAATAACCGTTTTGAATTGGGCATTTCGATTTGTGCTTTGGCTTAATTCGTTCAGTAATTTTTGGATATTGTCTTTATCGCTTTTTTGTTCGCCTGCATAACGGGCAGAATAAACTCCCGGTGCGCCATTCAATGCTTCTACTTCTAATCCTGTGTCGTCTGCAAAACAATTGTAACCGTATTTTTCAGTTACATAATTGGCTTTTAAAATAGCATTTCCTTCAATTGTATCTGCTGTTTCTGGAATATCTTCGGTACAGCCAATATCCTGTAAACTGAACAATTCAATTTCAGCAGGCAGCATTTGTTTGATTTCGGCAATTTTATTTTTATTATTTGAGGCAAATACAAGTTTCATATTAGTTGGTTTTTAGGAAGTAAAAATACAAAGATTGAGACTTATTTTGTCAAAAAAAGAAAACTCCTTTCTTATATGAAACAAGAAAGGAGCTGCAGAGGGTTACTAACTAATTCTATTCTTTATAGATTTTCAAAGCCTCCATATTTTCATTTGTTACAATGTAAAACCCTTTGGATAAGGTTTCTAAACTGATAAAATCAGTGTTTTCTTTTTCTAATACTTTTCTTCCATTAGTATCAAAAACAGTTAGTTTTTGAGCTGTTTTGTTAAAGAAAACTGTTCCGTTCTTAACAGGATTAGGATAAGCTCTCCATTGATCTCCGGTAGTAGAGAAATCAGGAGTATTTAAGGTAACATTATTCATTTCGTAAATACTTAGAGTAGCACTTACTTCATTAGCCATAACAATTAAGCCTTTGTTACTTGAGTTATCAGCCGGAGCAATGTAAATAATTCCTTCGGGACCTAAATCGCCTCCCAAAGAAGTAGTACTTCTGCTGTTTTGATACGTTTCAAAAATCGGGTTATTAGGATTCGTAATATTATAAACCATTAGGCCTCCGGTTCTTTCTAATGTAATAAAAGCATAGTGATTGCCATTGATTTCAGCTACAGTTACACCTTCGGGTTCCGGACCTTTGTTGTCACTACGGTTTTTAAAGCTATTATTGTCATTGCTGGCATTGAATAAATCACCAAAAGTAGCATCTTCTTGTGTTATATTTTCAAATTGACTACCACTATCATATACTAATGTTCCGGTTGCGGCATTCCATATACTAAAAGAACGTCCTCCATAAACGTGAATTTCATCAAAATCACCATCATTATCTGTATCACCTGAGGCTGTTGTTACGGTTAGCCTTCCTAAATTACCGTCTTTTTTCAGTAAATCAGCGTCCGGAAAAGCAGTAGGGTCTAAAACATAACTATTACTTTTTACACGAATCTCTTCTGAGTAACCGCTATAATCTCTGGAATCACCTTCATTTGCCGTAACTAAATAAGTAGTTCCGCTAACGCTATAATGAGCAATAGCATCAGGCATGTATAAGCCTTTTACAGGCCAAGTACTCATAAAAATAGTACTTAAATTATCAGAAGCATCAAAAGCATTTATTGCTAAGGAATGGTCTTTGGTTCCTAATGGAATAATATCTGTAATTTGATTGGTTGTTAAATTAACGACAGCTAATGCATTATTTTCCTGTAAGGTTACCCAAGCAGTTGTGTCATCATCTGAAATCGTAATGTATTCCGGTTCCAAATCTTGAGAAACAGAAGATCCCGGTCCGAAAATTCGAATGCCATTTGCTTTTAAGATGGCAATTTGGCTGTCAAAAGCATTAAAATTTAAAGTAGTTACATTCGTTTGTAGAATATTGTTTAAACCTCCTGAAACATCAATGATTGAAATTGTTCCTTCCGGATCAACTGTATAATCATCATTTGGTTCTCCTTCGTTAGCCGTCAGTACTCTTGTTCCGTCATGAGTAAAAGTAACCATATCAGGTAAAATGCCCACTGTTACCACATCGGTAATAGTACCATTAGTATCCATAAACACAACTTTGCCGTTGGCTTGTGATGCAGCTTCTACAGTTGCAGCAACCATACCGTTTTTTACAGCTACGCTGGTAGCTCCGATTCCATAAGCTGTCATATCAACAGAACTAATGTTTGTAATGGAAGCCGGATTGGAAAAGTCTAAAATCTCTACTCTTGCTGCTGTAGCATTTAAAACAAACAGACGTTGAGTAGCAGGATCGTGTGCTACAATTTCTGCAGAACCTGAAGCATCAACTAAATAACTTCCTAAGTAAGATAATCCTAGAGTATTAGGGGCTGTCGGGGCAGCAATTTCATCGTCCAAAATATAAACTAAATGTTGGATGGTACTTCCTAAAGTGATATTATTAGGATTACTGAGTGAAATAGCAAAGAATGTGTCAATATTTGACACAGCATTATCATTTAAGGAAATTGTAATGTCTTTTTGAGATTCGCCTGTAAGGAAAGTTACCGTTTGAGATGAAAAATTAAATTCGTTACCATTAGTTGCATTACTACCAGAGTTAAGTTCAATGTCTATTGAACTATCTTGAATAGCTGCTTCTGATAGTGAAATAGAAATAGTTACTGTACCGGCATTTTCTTGAGTAATTGAAAGAGAGTTATCAAAATTAACAACCGGATAGGAAATAGTGCCTAATGTAAAAGCAGTCATATCAAAAGGTAGATCAGGAGCAGAACCATTGCTAGATTGGTCACCGCTTCCGTCTTCAGAAATCCAATAGTTCATATTATTAAGAGCTGCCAGGAAAGAAGCCTGAGTTAATCCTGTTCTCGGGCCATTGTATGCTGCGATATCAATTCCGTTTGGTAAAACGATGGCGCTAGTTCCTAATGTAAGTCCGCTATTGTCTAGAGTACCGAAAGCGGCACTGTCGTTTGCAATGGCTGCTAGCATAGTGCTTACCGTACGTGGAGAAGTACCTAAAAAAGCAAATATTGCTTCACTTGAACTGCTGATTCCACTTGCATTATTTACTGTAATACTACCCATAGAAGGAGTTAAAGCAGAACTGATATCATTAAATGTAATGATCGTTCCGGCAGGAATAATACTTGTACCTGAATCCCAAGTGAAATCACCTTCATCAGTTCCAAAAGAAGAGCCATTCCATTCTGAGTCACAGAAAATAATAGTTGTATTGGGTTGAATGTCTTGAAAAGTAACAATTGCTAAGTCATCATTTGCATCAGCATTAAAACCAACAAAAGCAATGTCTCCGGCTTGTGTAATTTGTCCATAAAAAGCACTGGTAAATAAGAGTAAAAATAGTTGTGTAATTTTTGTTTTCATGTAGTATAGTTTAGGAATTAAATGAGGCTAAACTATTGAATGAAAAACAACTGGGAGTTATTTAAAAGTAATATTAAGATAAAGAAATTTAATTAAGAATATTGTTTTGTAAATTTTACATTAGTATAAGTTTAATTTTACTAAATGTTTTTTATCTAAAAAATACTATTTTATGTAATTAATTAAAATTAAATCCTAATCCGAGGGATATTGTATATCCTGTAAAGCCTTTAACAGAGCCTATTTCGTTATCAAATTTAGAAAAGGAATAGTTGAAACTGCTGTATAAAAAAACTATTTTTCCGAGTTTATAATTGACATTAGCAGTTAGATCCACGTAATTTGTCTTTTCTTCTTTTTCTACACGTTCAATATCACTATAGGTTCCGCCACTATAAACCGTTATATTACCAGTTCCGCCTCCAGCCTTAGCATTTAATATACCGTATGACAGATCGGTAGCAATGTTCCATCTTTTATAACTGTAAGGAATGTACCGTATTCCTAATCCTAATTTAAACATTCCGGCACCGCTTCCGTTACCGGAGATTATTACGCCATTATAAGTACTTTTATATTCCTGACTTTTACTTTCTTTTTTGTAAATAAGTCCGAAATTGAGTAAACCACCCCATCTTTTGGTGAACATGTAGTTTGCATTAATGTTCCATAGTGTGTTGAGTTGACTAAAGTCGATTAATGTTTCCTGGTCAAATTCTGTTCTGTATTTTTTATTGATAGTGTTATAACCGACAGCGAAAGAGATTTGAAATTTTTTATCTAATTCTTCTAAAGAGTTTTCAAATTCTTTATCTTCTTTAGCTTCCAGAGCTTTATTCGCTTTAACCGTTTCATAATGGACAGCAGTATTACTATTTCTTTTTTTAGCTCTTAAATTAGAGTTGTTAATATCGCAAATAAAATTTTTATCACATTCGTAATTAGGATTATTCCGAGTAGTCCAAATACTGGCAAAGTAGTTGTTTAATTGTTCTAAATATTCGCAGGTAAAAAGTATCTTTTGGTCTTTTAGATATAGATGAACTTTATTTCTATTGAAGAAATCAGAGTTAAAAGTTTCTTTTACAATAGATTCCAAAAAAAGAACGGTTTGTTTTTCACTATATATATTTACAGGAAGTTTCAAATAATAATAAACACTGTAGTCTGTTGCAAATTCTATTTTTTCATTTTTTATAATATCGTTGTTTGCTTCCTCTTCTAAAGAAACATTTTCAGGCAGAATGATGAAATTAGCACTAATGTTTGAAATCTGTTGAGTTGTATTAGAAAAAGCATATATTTCAACAGTTTTGTCATCTAAAATGAGTATACGTTTTTCTTGTCCACTAATTTTTAATGAGCTAGTAATAAGAAGAAACGACGTTATAATAATGGTAGAGCGAAATTTTATTTTATACATTATTTGATTACCAATAATTGTTTTATGGGTATCAAAAGTAGGTTTGTAGAGGATGTTTTTTGATTTGAAGCAGTTGAATTGAACATTTTACTTTTTTGACCGAACAGTTTTTAATTCAAAAGTTCTAATTTTACTATGATTTACAACGTATTGAGGGAACGCTTGAACCCATTCATAGTTGTGAATTGCTTTCAAAAGTTCTAATTTTACTATGATTTACAACAAATGGCAAAATATAAAGGCATAACATTCCGTTGTGAATTGCTTTCAAAAGTTCTAATTTTACTATGATTTACAACCAATGTGCTGAAAGGAACTGAGAACGAAGTGTTGTGAATTGCTTTCAAAAGTTCTAATTTTACTATGATTTACAACTAAGATTATCTTCACTTGTCAAATCCGTTCGTTGTGAATTGCTTTCAAAAGTTCTAATTTTACTATGATTTACAACAAAACTTCATGGTGTTAACAAGGAGGTACGGTTGTGAATTGCTTTCAAAAGTTCTAATTTTACTATGATTTACAACCAACATCGTCACTCTTAGCGTCTACTTGATGTTGTGAATTGCTTTCAAAAGTTCTAATTTTACTATGATTTACAACAAGAAATTCCCGTATCAGAACTTCCAGTAAGTTGTGAATTGCTTTCAAAAGTTCTAATTTTACTATGATTTACAACTTCTAAATTGTTTACTTGATTCAGATAAATGTTGTGAATTGCTTTCAAAAGTTCTAATTTTACTATGATTTACAACCAAATTATGATAGTAATGTTGCTAAGGTAGGTTGTGAATTGCTTTCAAAAGTTCTAATTTTACTATGATTTACAACTCTCCAATATTCCAATGAACATCTGTTAAGTTGTGAATTGCTTTCAAAAGTTCTAATTTTACTATGATTTACAACAAAACGAAGCTAATCAGGCATCGTCAGAAGGTTGTGAATTGCTTTCAAAAGTTCTAATTTTACTATGATTTACAACACAACTAACATGAAGACACCACAGCAACTAGTTGTGAATTGCTTTCAAAAGTTCTAATTTTACTATGATTTACAACCCAAGCCGATAGTGATGTATGCTCCGGATGTTGTGAATTGCTTTCAAAAGTTCTAATTTTACTATGATTTACAACATACCCTTTGTTAAAGTGTTGGTATGTTGTGAGTTATGGTGTTTTTTAGAAATAAAAAATAGAGTTGGTTTTCAGGAAGTTAGTAACCTGAATTTCGTCTTTTCTAATTCTAAAATAATTCTAATTGCTGGTTGGGTTGATCTGGTTCTACAGATTTTTTGCCGTAAAAGATTTCCATCATCCCAAATTGTTTGTCGGTGACCTGCATAAAACCTATTTTTCCATGTGGTGGTAAATGGTTCTTTAATCGTTTGACATGTACTTCGGCATTTTCTTTACTGGCACAAAAACGCATATAAATTGAAAATTGGAACATAGCAAATCCGTCATCTAAAAGATGTTTTCGGAAACGAGTTGCAATTTGCCGGTCTTTTTTGGTTTCTGTAGGCAAATCAAAAAAAACTAGGATCCACAAACTACGGTATTGATTAAGTCGTGAAAATCGGTCTTCATACATATTCGGGATATAAAATTTTTCGTGCCGAACCACTGAAACATTCGTAAAGGGAATTAGTCGTTCGACTCATGGCTACCATTAACGGGCTTCGCTTACCATCTAATTGAACATCAATGGTAATGATTCCTAATAATTGTTTTTTAATTTCGGTAGTCAGTTGTTCCGGGATTCCGTGTTGGTTCACAATATCCGTTACGATCCAATCGACATACGGACGATAAGGTTCCATAATATCATCTGCCAGACAATAAGCATTGTATTTGTTGCGGTGGAAGATTCCGAAAGTAGGGTGCATTCCGGAGCTGACCAAGGCGCGGGCTGTAATTCCCCTTAAAATAGCATAACCATAATTTAGCAGATTGTTAGGAGGGATACCATTTTGTTGACGGTTAAAACCTTCTATAGGAAACAAATTTTGCCAGTAATAAGCGGCTGCCCGGGCTTCGTGGTTCTGTGTATCTCCCGAAGTTACACTTTTTGCCCAATGCTGCATATTTTTAACAGGAATTCCTTTTTCGTGTAATACACCTGCCTGATTTAGGATTTTAGCTGTAACGGTCTGTTGCCACAAATTCTTTTTTAAAGGCAATGAGACTCCGATTTGCGTACGAAAACGTTCTGACTGTTCACTGTGACCGTTTAGTGGCATTAGTAATCCGATGGGCAAGTGCTGTTGGTTACAATTAATAAGCGCTATATTATTATAAGTCAGCTTCTCTAATAATCCATTGGTCACGGTTATCTGTTGGTTTTCCATGACGATAACCCCGATGTCTTCAATAGGAACGGTTTTAGTAGCTTGTTCCTCATCGGGATAATTGACCACTAATTGTTCGTTTTTGGTACTGAGATAGGCCGGATTACCGAAAAAGAGGGTCCGTTTGATCATGGCTTATGTTTTTGAAATGTTACCTAATCTATCGACTTTAAGTTTAATACATCTTTCTTTTATTCTAATGAGATTATCTAATGTTGTTTCTTGTTTGTTTAGACTTCCAAATTCTCCTATTTTACTTTTAGCGTCATAATTTTTTATTAAAGATGATATTGATGATTGAGTAAAATGGCATTCACTTCCTGTACTACTAACCATTTTATAAATTCTTTCCGTTTGCTCTTTGTTCAAATTCTTAAAATCAATTGAAGGGGTATTTTCATCCCCATTTGGGATATAAACTAAATCATTTGGAGAAAGTGAAAATAAAAAGCTTACTTCAACCTCTTTACCTTTATATTCTAAAGTTTTTTTTATTGGAATTTCGGTTCTACTGATATTAGGCACATTTTGTAAAACTTGTAGTTTTTGGTGTTCAATAACTTCATTTAACGGAATTGTATCATACATTCTTGTTTTCGTCTCTTTTCGCTCATAAACAGCAAAAAACAAATTGGTTCCTTTAGCTGTTTCTACATATTTATCTTTTTTATTTCCTGTTTGCCCTAAAGGAAACTTACTTCCCATTTCAAAAATTCTGACTTTATAAATAGGTTGATGTGGTTTACCATCATTATATTTTTCGATGTTTTTGTTCATGTCTTCAATTCCTTCGGGAGAAAACGCTAACTCTGAATTTCCGTTTTTACTCAATAAGTAATTTTGAAGAATTTTCTGAATTCCTGTATCTGTTATAGACTCTATGGTTTTCAGATTAAAGGAAGTATCAATACTTTTTCTTGTTGCTGTAAGTATTTTTCCCTTTGGAACTTTAATTCTTGGTAAATCAACTTTTCCTGAAACAGTTTCCTTGTGTATTGGTTTTCTTATAGCCCAATTCAATCCTTTTTGTTCTACCAATTCCTTTTTCTTTTCTTCGTTTTTTTCAACCCATTTTTCATATTTATTGGTTGCTTTATTAATAACACGAAAATTTTGTTTAAAACTTATTACAATTGTTTCCAATGAGTTTCTTGTGTCTTCTGTAAATGTATTCCAAGGCTTTTTGAACTCCGTAAACTTATCTCGTTCTTTACCGTCTTTATCTTTCCATTTTTCGGTATGACGTAATTTATGTTGTAAATCATATCGCTTTATTTCTGATTTAGCTGATTGATTATTTAATAAATTAACATGGTCTCTCGTTGCACAGGCAATTATTAAAGCATCTAAAGCGTGATGACGATGGTCAATTCTCTTCTTTTGGAAGCCTTTACTATATTCAAAAGGTACGGTTGGTAAATATTTTTGATGTTTTTCGTTATATGTAGTATATAAATTACTATTTGTGATTTGATTCATTCGTTCAAATCGAGGTAATATTAAGTTATTCCAAACATCGTTTAATCCCCAATCTTGTTTTAATTCAGAAGTTATTTTTCCATTCAACGGAATTACATTTTTGGAATTTACTCCGTCATCGTCTTTTTCGTTTCTAACAATGTTTGACAAAACATTAGAAATAAACTTACTGATGTATCTCGTGTCGTTCAGTTGCCGTTCAATCATTTTTTCAGGAATTTCTTCCAATAAAAGTTTGTTTCGCTTATTTCTGTTTTTTGAATAATTCTCTTTGATGAAATCTCTATATTGGTCTTCAGTGAAAATTTGAACTTCTTTTCCAAGCTCTACAGAAACTTTTTGTCCGTAATGATTTTTAATGAATTCCAAACCAAGCTGATTGTCTTTTAATTTATTAACAGCCGATTCACAAATTACTTTATTACTGAAACTATCATCAAAAAATCGACTTTGAGGAATAATGTGTTCTATTTCGTATTCGTGCGTAAACAGTTTATTTAAAGGAATTGTTTGTCCTGTATAAGGCGAACGGTATTTCTGTTCTAACCATAATTTGTAGCGTTGTAATTCCGATTTTGTTGGCTCTGCCTTTTTACTGATTTTTAATATTTCTTCTTCAACTTCCACATTTGAATTTAAAACTCCATCTTCGTAGATTTTCAAGATTTCCTGTTGTATTGGAGAGTATGGGCGAACATTTTCAACTTCTGAATCGTTCATCATTTCTATTAGCAGGGCTTTGATTCTGAGGTTTGTGTTTTCGTTTTCGGTAACAATATTTGTTAGTCGTTTGCGTTCATCGGCTGTATTTTTCATTTCTCGAGCCAATTCAATATGGATTTCGTCAAAGAAATCTTTTTCACCATTGCCATATTGTTGCCAAATATCCTTAACAACACGAAGTGTCTCCGTTACAATTTGTTCTACAATCGGATTTCTTAAAGAATGTTGTTTAAAATCATTCAAATATTTTTCCAAATCATTTACCGAATTCCACTTTCCTGCAATATCTGCTTCTGAATGTCTATCATAAACGACATACTGAGCTAACCAAAGAGGTAATCCTTGAAAATCTGTTTCTTTTTCTAACTTGTTCTTTTCTGCTTTTTCGCGAACAATTATCTTGATTTGTTCATCAAATTCTCCTGTTAAAAGTTTTTCAATTCGTGATTTTGTTTTTTCATCAATAATGTTCCAATTCCAATATTTTCCAATTCTTAATAACGGAAGTAGTTTTTTAATTGCTTTCTCTGAAAATGTACCATATTCACTTTTAAAAGGAGGAAATTTTTTGAAATTTTCCACAAAAGACGAGATGTCTAAATGATGTTTTTCTGCGAATGATTTTATTGCTTTTTCATATTCTTTTTTATCTGTTACAGAATAAATAAGATGCCATAACTGTTGTTCAATTTCTCTAGTCAAAAAATTAGATGGGATATTACTTATTTTATTTAACCTCCTATTGATTTCATATCCCGTCTCATTCATCGGGAATTTCTTTGATTCATCTTTATCAGAATCATAAACATAGTTCCAACGATATTTAGAGATTTCTTCATTTTGTGCCTTTCCTTTCAAATTTTTGAAAAAATATTTCAAAATATCCTTATGGTCAACTTCCTTTTGACTCATTAAAAAATCAAAGAGATTTTCTAGATCTTCTTGGGTTTTTATAAATTCGGATGTTATATCAGTGTCATCTTCTTTTTTGTAGATTTTCAGATTGTACAACCACTGCCAAACTCTAAATTCTTGATAATACGGATTTGATTTCGGGATGGCTTTTAAATATTCTTTTTTTTCAATTCCGTCAATTTTGTATTTTCTATATTCTAAACAACAGTTTCCAATGGATGATTTTTGACTTCGTAAAGGTCTTTGATAGAAAATAATATCCTCCAAAAATAAATGAAGAAAATCCTTTTTACTTAAAGTTAGTTGGTGAGATTGGTTATTTCGGTATAATTCTCTGATGCAATCATTATATAAATCTTCATTGAATAATTCAGGTTGTAATTCTATTTGTTTTTGTAAAATTGTTTTTAGTTCCTCTTTATAAAACTTACGTTCAATAGTACGAACTAATTTCCCTTTAATTTTTTGTTTTGGATTTTGAAGTAATGAATCGTAAATATATGTTCCAATTGTTTTATGTGATTGGTCAATTTCCTGTTCTGTTTTTTTCTTAACTAACCCCCAATCGTTTTCACTCGGTGCTCTAAAGCTACGTTTTTCATTACCTTCTTTATCTGTTTTTATAGAGCCATCATCATTCAAATCAGTTGTGACAATAAAATCTCTTGTTTTATTTTTCCAATCACCTAAAGATGTTTTGCTGGAACGTCTGTATATCCAGCCATTTTCTAATATTAAAGAATACCAAGTTTCTCCTTTATTGTTAGGTTTTTCATCAGGAATTACATCTGTAATTTTTAATGAATAAAATTCAACTAATTTATTTGGGGTTTCTTCCTCTTCTTCTCCTCTTAATTGATAATATCCTCTTTTTTGATTGAAGTTTAACAGTATCCAAGCAAGTTCTTGTTTGTCTATTTTTTGAGTTAATGCTTTTTTACGTAAATAATAAATTGTCCAATCATAAGGAACTAATTTATCTTTTCCTTTTTCTCCTGTCAATAATTGTGGTTGATGTTTCTTGAAATTGTCCAACATCTCTTCAAAAGATTTTTTAAAAATAAACTCTCTGTTATTATAAACTAATTTTGGTTCTAATTCCGACTTGAATTGTCCAAATCTTTTCTCAAAATCAATTTGATTTGCATAATGTTCAGGTAAAAAATTCATAATATTTAACACTCTATGTAGCCTTTCTCTACGAAGTAAATGTCTTTCTCGTAATCTACGAGTCCCTCTATATCCTGTTCTTTCTGAAGTCTGTGTTTTTGATGGTTTTCCTGCTCCAAAATTATCTAAAACATCTTGTGTCATAGGAATAATTCTGCTTCCCATCCCAAGAATTTCCCCTTGTTTATTTTCAAAATCTTGTTTTACTAAAGCCCAACCAATAGAGTTAGTCCCCAAATCCAATCCTAATATTTTTTTCATAATATGTCTCTCTTTTTAATATGTTAAAAATAATAAAATTCTTTACTAAAGACACAATGCTTTAAGAATCATCGCATATTATAAATAAGTTTTTTATAATTCTTACGTTTTTCCGTAAAACATCGTTAAAAACTTTTTACTATATTTGCCATAGAACTTTAAAGCAATTCACAATAAGGATTATTCCGTTGTGAAAACATTCAAAGCGGGGCAACTCGCTTTTTTTTATTTTAGAGCAGTTCTAGGGATCATTATAAAAAAACAAATAGGCTTTTTTGTGATTTATTTGTATTTTTAAAACAAAAACATGAGTTTCAACACTACGGTTTTACCTTCTATACTCGATAATGATTTCTATAAATTTACCATGCAAAATGCGGTTATCAAACTATTTCCGTATGCTAAAGCTCAATACAATTTCATAAATCGCGGGCAACATCCTTTTCCTGAAAGGTTTGCTATTCATTTACGGCAGGCTATTGACCAGATGACTACTTTACAATTGAGTCAGAAGGAAAAAGATTTTTTACAGGAGAATTGCCCTTATTTAGATCCTACATATCTCGATTTTCTTCAAGGCTACCGATACGATCCTGCTGAAGTGGTTATCGAACAAAACGGAACCGATGTGTCGGTCACTATTGAAGGCTATTGGTACAGAACGATCTTGTGGGAAGTCCCCGTTATGGCTCTCATCAGTGAATTGTACTATCAATTGACGGGGCAGGAGCGAGAGAATGATGTCAAAGTTATTGAAAGGGTGAATGCTAAAATTTCGAAATATAAAGGATTGGGTATTCAGTTTGCGGATTTCGGAACCCGCCGCCGCCATTCTTCGGCAGTACAGGATCTGGTGGTGAAAACATTACAGGAAAAGGGTAAAGGAACTTTTATCGGAACAAGTAATGTGTATTTGGCTATGAAATACGATACAAAACCAATCGGGACGCATGCCCACGAATGGTTTATGTTTCATGCGGCTAAATACGGATACAAGATGGCAAATATCATGGGGCTGGAACATTGGGTAGATGTTTATCGAGGCGATCTGGGAATTGCATTGACTGATACGTTTACCACAGAGGTTTTCTTTGACCAGTTTGATAAAAAGTTTGCCAAATTATTTGACGGTGTTCGGCATGATTCCGGAGATGCGATAGAATTCGGAGAAAAAACAATAGCACATTATAAAAAATTAGGAATTGATCCGTTGACCAAAACCATTATTTTTTCGGATGGACTCAATTATGAAAAAGTAGAGCGGATTGCCGAATATTTTAAAGGAAGAATCGGGCTTTCTTTTGGCATCGGAACTAGTTTGACGAATGATGTCGGATTGAAACCGATGAATATTGTAATCAAAATGATTCAGGCTTTACCTGAAGATAAAAGTTGGACAGGTGTGATAAAATTATCAGATGAGCCTCATAAACACACAGGAAAGCAAGAAGATATTGAGCTGTCTAAAAGAGTATTACAAATAAATTAAAGGAAGAAACGAATGAAGCAAATTGTGGAAAGTTAGTTAGGAAGATTTTTAAGAGAATCCCAATAAATAGAAACGTAAAATTTTAGAACAGTAGGGAAAAGAAAATATAAGGGGATTAAAAAATACCCATTATTGTATAAAAGTTAGGTAGAAATAGTTACTTTTGTCCCGATTTTTTAATACCGATTCAGATCATGGTAAAAGATTTATTTGAAAGAATTCAACAAAATAAAGGTCCTTTAGGAAAGTGGGCTTCACAAGCAGAAGGATATTATGTGTTCCCTAAGTTAGAAGGTGAGTTAGGACCTCACATGAAGTTTCACGGAAAAGAGATTTTAAATTGGAGTTTGAATGACTATTTAGGATTAGCTAACCATCCTGAAGTTCGTAAAGTAGATGCTCAGGCAGCTGCAGAATGGGGAGCGGCTTACCCTATGGGAGCCAGAATGATGAGTGGTCACACAACTATTCATGAACAATTACAAAATGAATTAGCCGAATTCGTAGGAAAAGAAGCGGCTTATTTGTTAAACTTCGGTTATCAGGGAATGGTATCTACAATTGATGCTTTGGTAACGAAAAACGATGTGATCGTATACGATGTAGATTCACATGCTTGCATTATTGACGGTGTACGTTTGCACATGGGTAAACGTTTTACGTACAAGCATAACGATTTAGAAAGTATCGAGAAAAATTTAAAACGTGCTACTAAAATGGCAGAAGAGACCGGAGGAGGAATTTTATTCATCACAGAAGGTGTTTTCGGTATGCGTGGGCAACAAGGTAAACTAAAAGAGATTGTTGCTTTAAAAGAAAAATACAACTTTCGTTTGTTAGTAGATGACGCTCACGGTTTTGGTACGTTAGGTAAAACAGGTGCCGGAGCAGGTGAGGAGCAAGGTTGTCAGGATGGAATTGACGTGTATTTTTCGACTTTTGCTAAATCAATGGCTAGTATCGGTGCATTTATTGCCGGTGATAAAGATATCATTGATTACTTGAAGTACAATTTACGTTCGCAAATGTTTGCTAAGTCATTGCCGATGATTCAGACGATCGGAGCATTAAGACGTTTGGAAATGTTGCGTACAATGCCGGAATTGAAAGCAAAACTTTGGGAAAATGTAAATGCTTTACAAAACGGTTTAAAAGAAAGAGGTTTCAATATCGGAGATACCAATACTTGTGTAACTCCTGTGTATTTAGAAGGATCTATTCCGGAAGCAATGGTAATGGTAAACGATTTACGTGAAAATTACGGTATTTTCTTGTCTATTGTTGTATATCCTGTAATTCCTAAAGGAATTATCTTATTACGTATGATTCCTACAGCTTCACATACTTTACAAGATATTGAAGAAACGTTAGCAGCATTTGAAGCTATCCGTGAAAAGTTAACTAACGGAACTTACAAACAAATAGCAGAAGCTAATGTTGAAAATGTAGAATAAAGTTATTGAATTGAATAAAACAAAAAACCACTTGTTAATTACAAGTGGTTTTTTATTTCATATTTTAAATTCATTTTATTTCAACTCAAAACTCACTGAAACATTTGCTGTAACTTCAATTTCTCCGATTGCTAAAGTTTCGTTTGGAGCTGCATCAGCCATTTCAGCTACAGCATACGTTTTATAAACCGGTCGAGGATAGTTAACTTGAGAATTATCGCTTATTTGCAAAGCTTTGCCTACCTTTTGATTCAAAACAGAAACATAATCTTCTGCTTTCTTCTTAGCATCTAACATTGCTTTTATACGAGCTTCTGATTGGTATTGTTCTATTTTAGACGATTTGAATTCCACTCCCTGAATAGTATTCACTCCGGCATCTACTAAACTCATCATCAAAGCATCATATTTTTTAAGATCTTTCAGATGTATGGTAATGGTTTGACTGGCTACATAATTATATTTTTTTTGATTGTAGTCATAATTTTTGCGCAAAGAAACGTTTTGCGTTTGATAATCATTGGCTGCAATACCGTTTTTCTTAATAGTTTTAATGATGGCATCTACTGTATCATCATTTTTCTTTTTTACTTCTGTAGCATCTTTTCCTGTATTTTCAACACCTAGAGTAATGACAGCCTGATCCGGTGCTACTTTTATTTTACCTTCTCCGCTAACTGAGATTTGAGGAATCGGTTCCTGAACTTGATTTTGAGCCATCATACTTGTTGTAACTAATGTTAAGATTAAAACTAATTTTTTCATACTGTATTTGTTTTTTTAGATAATTTATCCAATTGTCATGCCAAAACCTTATAGCTTATTGTTTTTATGCAAATAAAAAAGTATAATAATAGGTATTGTCAACAAAATCACCATTTTAGTATTAGTCACTAACATAGATGGTTCTTTCAATAAGGTTAACAAATATCCTGCAATTGCTCCTCCAAAGTGAGCTGTGTGCCCGATATTATCATTTTTAGCACGCATTCCGTAAATAGAATATAACAAATAACCAATTCCGAAAAGATACCCTGGAATAGGAATGACAAAAAATAAACCTAAAGTCATATTCGGGTATAGCAGTATAGAGCTGTAAATTATTCCGGTTACTGCTCCGGAAGCACCAACTGCCCGGTAATAATATTCGTCTTTATGTAAATATAAAGTCAGTAAATTTCCGGCAATTAAGCTTCCGAAATAAATGTACAGAAAATACATATTCCCTAAAGTTTGGGTAACAACCGGAGCGAAAAAATACAAGGTCAGCATATTAAATGCAAGATGCATAATATCAACATGCAAAAAGCCGCTGGTTAGTATCCTGATCTGTTCGCCTGCTTTAACGCTTCCCACGTGAAACTCATATTTTCTGAAGAATTCAGGATCATTAAACCCTTTAAAACTCACTAAAACATTGATTCCTATAATAACCAGTAAGAAAATATCCATTGATTCTTTTTTCCGTAAAATTACTAATAGTTAATTTATTTTAAAACTACTTTAAAAAAAGTATTTTTGTAAAAAGTTTTAAATACATGCAGCGTATTGCCTATTATCTTGCTTATCCGTTATTATGGCTAGTTTCTATACTTCCTTTTCCAATATTTTATTTCGTTTCTGATTGTATAAAAGTACTTGTTTATAACATTATAGGTTATCGTAAAAGAACAGTTAGATCTAATATAAAACTGGCTTTTCCGGATTTGAGCAAAAAAGAAAGATTAGCTATTGAAAAAAAGTCATACCGTCATTTATGTGATATGTTTATGGAAATGGTTAAAACCATGACCATTTCTAAAAAAGAAATTCAAAAACGTTTTACCTTTACTAATCTGGATTTATTTAAAGAATATGAAGATAAAGGCAAAAGTATTATTCTTTTTTATGCACATTATGCCAGTTGGGAATGGTCTGTAACTTTGGGAACTTATATAAGGTTTAAAGGATACGGTATTTACAAAAGAATTAAGAATCCGTATTTTGATCATTTGATGAGAAGTATTCGTTCTCGTTTTGATGCCACTTTGGTAGATACCAAACATACCGTAAAAGAAGTAACAGAAAATCAAAACAAAGGAATTCAGGGCGTTTATGGGTTCATTAGTGACCAAACACCCGGAAGTGGCAGTAAAGCTAAATATTGGGATACTTTTTTAGGACAGGAAGTACCTATTCATATTGGAGGAGAAATGTTGGCAAGACATCTGGATATGAATGTTCTTTATATGAAAGTGAAGAAGTTGAAACGCGGTTATTATGAAGCCACTTTTATTCCGATAACAGATAATAATATCGAAACATTACCGGAATTTGAAGTAAGCCGACGCTTTATCAGAGAAGTGGAAAAACAAATTTACGAAGCTCCGGAATATTATTTCTGGACTCACAAACGTTGGAAATTTAAAAAGGATTAAGCAAAAAAGGATGGTTTTGTACCATCCTTTTTACTTTTATAGAGTGAACCAATTTTCTATTGTTTCGTGAATATTGTCTTGGGCTTCTTTATGAGTAAATTCATTAGTTTTACAGTTGTAGGAGTAATCTTTAGCCCATTCTTTGTGATGTTCGGCCAATGCAATAATGCAATCACAAACATATTCAATCTCGGCATTAGTAGTTGTAGGGTGAATCGACATGCGAATCCAACCTGGTTTGTGTTCTAGATCTCCGGCTGAAATCTGGCATACAATATCATGGGAAGTCTCTTGGTCAACATGCAATAAATAATGGCCGTATGTTCCAGCACAACTGCAGCCACCACGAGTTTGGATACCAAATCGGTCGTTTAATAATTTTACCCCTAGATTGTAATGCAGATCGTCAATGTAGAACGATATTACACCTAATCTATCCTGATGTTGGGGTGCTAAGATATTAATGTTCGGAATATTTTGTAAACGGCTGAAAATATAGGCTACCAGTTCATGCTCGCGTTCTAAGATTTTATCCACTCCCATTTTATCTTTTAACTCAATAGCCAAAGCCGTTTTAATAACCTGTAAAAAACCAGGAGTCCCGCCATCTTCTCTATCTTCAATACTGTCAATATACTGGTGTTCTCCCCATGGATTGGTCCATTTTACTGTTCCTCCGCCCGGGCAATCCGGGACGTTATTCTTGTATAGATTTTTATTAAAAACCATGACACCGCAAGTTCCGGGACCTCCTAAAAATTTATGCGGCGAAAAGAAAATAGCATCCAGATACGATTCTTGATCTTCAGGGTGCATGTTGATTTCCACATAAGGCCCCGAACAGGCAAAGTCAACAAAACAAACGCCATTGTATTGGTGCATTAATTTTGCTACCTCATAATAAGGTGTTTTAATCCCTGTAACATTAGAACATGAAGTAATTGACGCAATTTTAAAACTTCTGTCTTTATATTTTTCTAGTAACTGTTTAAAATTTTCCAAGCAAAATAAGCCTTCCTCATTTGCCGGTACAACCACAACATCAGCAATAGTTTCTATCCATGATGTTTGATTGGAATGGTGTTCCATGTGTGAAATAAACACGATAGGTTTCACTGCCTGAGGAATATGTGCAAACTCCCTTAAGTTTTCAGGAACACGTAGCCCCAGAATTCGTTGTAACTTATTTACGACACCGGTCATTCCGGTTCCGTGTGTTATTAAAACATCATCTTCATTTGCATGAACATGCTCTTTGATAATATGGCGTGCTTTGTGGTAGGCTAAGGTCATAGCCGTTCCGGTAATAGAAGTCTCGGTATGAGTATTGGCAACAAATGGACCGAAATCGTGTAGCATTTTTTCTTCAATAGGTCTGTACAAACGTCCGCTGGCTGTCCAATCGGTATAAATGATTTTCTTTTGACCGAAAGGAGAGGAAAATGTTTGATCTGCTCCGACAATTTCTTTTCGAAAAGTTTCAAAATACGTTTCCAGTTGCGATTGTGTTGTTGTTGCCATTCCTAAAAAAATTTGTCTCCAAAGATACATTTTTTTGAAGATTTTAAAGTGATCCTAGTGCCAATTTTGTAACTTTGACAAAAAGCTATGCAACTTTCCGTAAATACTATTTTCACAGAAAAGCTTCCTGCCGATCCTGATACAACTAATGAAATCCGACAGGTTTATGAAGCCATGTTTTCTTATGTGACTCCGAAAGTTCCTTTAAGCCCTAAACTAGTTCATGCTTCAACTGAAGTGGCCGATTTGATCGGGTTATCTGGAGAATCTGTAGGTTCTGATGATTTTATTGCTGTTTTCTCTGGGAAAAAAGTTGTAGAAGGAACTAAACCTTTTGCTATGTGTTATGGTGGACACCAATTCGGAAACTGGGCAGGACAATTGGGTGACGGTAGAGCTATTAATTTATTTGAAATAGAGAATCAAGGACAAAACTTGATGGTTCAACTCAAAGGTGCCGGAAAAACTCCCTATTCCCGCAGAGGAGATGGCTTAGCAGTGTTACGGTCTTCTATTCGTGAACATTTGTGTAGCGAGGCTATGTATCATTTAGGAGTTCCTACTACACGGTCGCTCAGCGTCATGGAAACCGGTGAAAAGGTATTGCGAGATATTTTATATAATGGTAATGCAGCTTACGAAAAGGGAGCCGTTGTTTGCCGTATAGCACCTAGTTTCATCCGTTTTGGAAATTTTGAAATTTTCGCAGCGCGACAAGATCTAAAAAATCTTAAACTATTAGCTGATTTTTGTATTGAAACCTATTTTCCGTCAATTATAGTAACCGGAAAGGAAAAATATATTGCTTTTTTTCAGGAAATAGCAACAAGTACTAAAGAGTTACTCATTCACTGGCAACGTGTGGGTTTTGTTCATGGTGTTATGAATACCGATAATATGTCAATTCACGGCATTACAATAGATTACGGTCCGTATGGTTGGCTGGAAGGTTACGATCCGCATTGGACGCCCAATACTACAGATGCAGAAGGCAAACGTTACCGTTTCGGAAATCAGCCGCATATTGCTCTTTGGAACTTACTGCAGTTAGCTAATGCTTTATATCCGTTAATTGAAGATGTAAAAGCTTTGGAACAGATTTTAGAGAACTTTAATAGTGAGTTTCAATCTGATTTTAATGATATGATGCTGGATAAATTAGGACTTACTGAACGTAATGCAGAAAATGAAAATCTTATTCATCAATTATTAATTACGTTGCAGGAGACGGAAACAGACATGACTATTTTTTATCGTTTGTTAGCGAATATCTCTAAAGAAGACACTGAAACTGAAGCCTTGTCAAAAATAAAGTTTGCCTTTTACCAAGAAACAGAAATAAAAAATGCTGTACAAGAAACATGGCATTTTTGGCTTTCCTTATATCTCAATAACTTAAAGAAAGAAACCACAAATGATTCTGAACGTAAGCAGAAGATGAATAAGATAAATCCTAAATATGTGTTACGCAATTATATGGCACAACTGGCTATTGAGGCAGCTGAAAAAGAGGATTATTCATTAGTCAGTGAATTAGCGGAACTTTTAAAACATCCGTATGACGAACAACCGGAATATGAAAAGTGGTTTGCTAAAAGACCTGATTGGGCACGAACAAAAATTGGTTGTTCTATGTTAAGTTGCAGCTCATAATTCAAAAAAATAATTGTAGCTTTAAACGATCTAATTGCAGATAAAGTATGAAGCAAATCACATTTTCAACAACGATTAATGCTCCGGCGGAAAAAGTTTGGTTTTGTTTATGGAACAGAGCTAATTACGAGAATTGGACTAGTGTTTTTTCAGAAGGCTCTTATGCGCTTTCTGATTGGAACAAAGGAAGTAAGATCTATTTCTTGATGCCAAAAGGAGACGGAATGTTTTCTATTATAACAGAGATGATTCCCAATCAGCAAATGAGTTTTCATCATAAAGGTGAAATTAAAAACTTTGAAGAGCAGGAAGTTAAAAATGAGTGGACCGACTCTGATGAAAGTTATTTCCTTAATGAAGAAAATGGGGTTACTACATTAAAAGCTATCGCAACTATTGATGAAAAATGGGAATCTTTTTTTGATTCTACTTTTCCGAAAGCTTTAGAAAAGATAAAATCAGATGCAGAGAACGGAACTGTAAAAAATATTACGGTACAAACTTTAATTGATAAACCATTGGAAGAAGTTTGGAATAAGTATACGCAACCGGAACATATTGTCAATTGGAATTTTGCTTCTGATGATTGGCATTGTCCTGCTGCTACAAACGATTTAAAAACCGGCGGACAATTTTCATATACAATGAGCTCTAAAGACGGAAGTATGAGCTTTGACCTGAAAGGAAACTATACAAAAGTTGTTCCTTATAAGATCATTGCATTCTGTTTAGAAGACGGTAGAAAAGTATGGACCGAGTTTGTGTCCTTTAACGGTCAAACATTGGTTTCCGGGAGTTTTGAACCGGAGAGTACTCATTCTGTTTTTATGCAACGCGATGGCTGGCAGAGTATTTTAAATAACTTTAAAAAATATTGTTCATAAATAAAAACTAAACTAATAAAACTATGGCAACAGTAAATGTGTATTTGACCTTTAATGGTAATACAGAAGAAGCGTTTAATTTCTACAAATCAGTATTCGGAGGTGAATTTGATTATATCGGTAAATTCAAAGACATGCCTCCAAGTGAAGATTATCCTTCACCAAGTCCTGAAGAAGCTGAAAGGATCATGCACGTAAGCTTACCTATTAGCAAAGAAACTATTTTAATGGGAAGCGATAGTACATCTTTTAGCGGCGACGTTACTTTTGGAAACAATTTTTCAGTTTCCATTAATGCTGAAAATCGTGAAGAAGCGGATCGATTATTTCAGGGATTATCAAATGGCGGAAAAGTTATTATGCCTATGGCAAATACTTTCTGGGGAGCTTATTTTGGTATGTTTACTGATAAATTCGGTGTAAACTGGATGGTTAATTTTGATGAGTTTCCAAAATAAAGAAGTCCTTTTTGGCACAACTCTTGTATTTAATTATTAGAAATTTAAAAATATAAATTATGAAATCTATAAAATCGAAAGCATTCTTAGTTATATTGACATTAATTTTTACTGTATTCTTCACACAGGATATCTTTTCTCAAGGTCCGCCACCATGGGCTCCGGCTCACGGTTATAGAGCTAAAACCAGACATATTTATTTTCCTGAACAAAATATGTATTATGACTTGCAAAAAGGTGTTTATATCTATTATGATAATGGGAACTGGCAAGTTAATGTAAATTTACCTACTGTTTTTGGTTCTGTTAATCTAGGAACAACTAAACAGGTTCAATTAGATTATTACGGAAATGATCCGCAACAATACAATGCTGCTCATGTTTCTAAATATAAAACCGGGAAAAAGGCTAAAAATAAATCGAAAGAGAAAAAGAAAAAATAAGCGAAAAGGTGGGTATTATCCACCTTTTCTGTTTACCAAATTTAAAATATAAAGCGCTACAAAGTAGCAAACATTACTTTCTTATTAATTTTTGAGTTCCTATTTTACCTGATACAGTTTCTACTTTAACTACATAAATACCTGAAGCTAAATTTGACACATCAACTATTGCTACATTTGAAGTTACTACAATTTTACCCATAACATCTACGACTGAAATTGTTTTTACCGTATCATTTGGAACTTCTACTGTAAACATTGAATTGGTTGGATTTGGATACAAACTGATTTCTTTTAATTCGAAGTTAGCATTTGATAAGGCAGCTGGTGCTTGATACTTTAAACCTATAATTTCTTGTTGAGTTAAAGCTCTATTAAAGAAATAAAGTTCGTCCATAGTTATTGCTGAAGTTTTAGAAGACATCGGCATTCCATTTGCAGGGTTATCAAAACCTGTTCCTAAATAAATTTGATCCGAAATTTTATACAAAACATCACCCGCTCCTAAATAAAGTATTCCTGCATAATCACCATTAATATAATACGTTAATCTTCTTGTTCCTCCTACATTTTTAAACACTAATGCATGATGATTCCAACCATCTTGTTGAGCATAAAAAGCATAATCTTCAAAATCTGAAACTCCACTAGTACTGCTGTAAAATAACCCGAAATTGTCTTTTGGTGTAGATCCATAAAAACGCTGTCTTACATACATTGAATTGAACAATTCGATACTTGTTTCATAAGAATTAGTTAAGGTAGCATCTCTTCTTTGCCAAAATGCAACCGTAAAATCATCATCATTAATTACTTGGTCTAACGTTTGGTTTACAAATCCACCTGTTAATGTAAGTGCAAGCCCTCTATAACCACCATTATAATCACCACCAATTGACACTCCTGGAATATTTGTAAAACTATGTGCATTATCGTGAGAACTTAATGAAGAATCAAAAGGAAAATAAGCCACTAAATCAGTTGTATTTAAAGGACTTTCCTGAATATAATTATTTAATACTTGCGTTTCAGTTAAAGCTACATTATATATTTTTAAGTCATCAAATAAATAAGTATCATATTGATTCATCCCTGCACAATGCTTTCCTAGATAAAAAAGATTTGAAAGTGTAGTCCAACCAGAAGTAACGGCATCAATTACTAATTTACCATTTCTATACGTTTTAACAGTAGTTCCATCAAATGTCATTACATAATGATACCACCCGTCTAGTGGATCTGTAGACAATTTAATATAATTTCTTTCATTGGTCGCTGATGAATAATCATAACCGTATGAATAAGAAGTCATATAATTATTTCTTTGCTGTAAACCAAACCCTCTTCCTGCATTCTCAGTTCCATAAAAAAATAAACCAAAAGTATGATTAGTAGAGATGATGTGATTGTATTTTACCCATACAGAAACTGTTCTAGGCGAAGTTCCTACTGGTAAGGCTGGTAAGGCAGCTCTATAATTATGCGTATTGCCTATTTTTGCAAGCGCACCATTTGCTGTACCATGCCTATCTGTAAGATAAGTTGCTCCTATTGTTGAGTTAAGTGAATAAAATTCGGCACCAGTAATGTTTGTTACTTCATTTAAAGTACCATTGAATGTATACTGATAAATAGGTGTTTGTGCAACTAAATTTAAGCTAGTTAACACTAAAAAAAGTAAAATTTTCTTCATAATAAATGGATTTATTTTTAAGCAAAAGTCTTGTTTTATGCGATGAAATTCTTTTGAAATATGGTGAAACCCTTGTTTGAGTTTGTGAAAACAAAAACAGAAGTCATTTGACTTCCATTTTTGTCAAAACTCAGCTTAGAATTACTTTACCGCCATTTTTTTAAACTCTGCAAATTCTGTATCGGTTAAATCTTGGTCAGCAAAAGAATAACCGTTATAATAAGGCTTATCGTAACCTGATCCGTTATATTTTCTTCTTAAATTAGCTCCTATTAAATAATACTTTCCTCTTACATCCTTTTTCATAGCTTCTGGAGAACGCTCTACAACAAACCAATACGTAGCTGATTGATATAATGGAACACCTGTAATAGCATGAACTGTTGTAAACCAACCTGCATTTGGCGCATACCCATACTTAATTGTTTTTCCAGCTGATAAATCATTTGTCATACCAGATTTAGCAGTATTGTACCATTCTTTAGTCGTGTAAAATTCGCCAGAAGTTGTTCCTTTTGGTTTCGCTTGATTTCCAGCTCTTGCTGCTGCAGCCATTGAAAAATATTCTTTTGGAATGTATTTTTTCTCAATAGTTTCTATCAACTTTTTACCTGTTAAACCTTCTAGTTGTTTTATATCTTTAACTAAAATCAACAACGTTTTTTTAGGCTCTTTTAAAAATCCGTTTACTTCGTTTGCCATGTCATATGACAATCGACTATCAGGAAAAGGTTCTTGTGTATTTAAGTCATAATTATTTTTAATCCAACCTTTATCATCACGCATATTTCTTGGATAATTTAACACAAACATATCTTGTTCTGGACTTAAAATTTTACCCGGTGTGATTTGATACAATAAACCGTGAGCGCTTAACAAATTACTTTCGTAAGGATATAAATCGTAACGCATATAGGATTTATCAGCACTTTCCTTTGTCCAAATAGAAGTTACCACATTCATTCCCGGAAAAGTCCTTGATTCACTTTTATACGTGTAATCGTTCCAACGAACAAATACTTTTTCAACCGTATTAAAAACTGGCGAATACATATAATAATATCCTGAAATTTTTTTGGCATCTTTTACTTCTTCATTCTTAGTCCAGTCTGCATTTTTTACCGTTAAAGTTCCGTCGTAATTGAACTCTTCTAAAGCTTCTTGAACCTGAACCGTTAATGGACTTTTACTTTTTTTTGATTTAGAATCGGATTTAGATTCTTTAGAATCAGAAGAATTCTCTGTCTTCTCTTTCTTTTTTGCTAGTTTATTTTTCAACAAATCTCCCAATTGAGCTTGAGATTGTAAGCCACTTGCTAGTAAAGCAACTGCTAAAAACACTTTTAACTTCATCTTAATTTATTTTTATAATTATCACTTAACGAGACAAAAGTGATGGTTTTCATACAAAAGAAGAGATGCAAATTATGTGAAAACCGTATTTCAGTTTGTGAAATACTATTTTAAAACTAACTTTATCAAGTACATTTGCAAAAACCTTATTTGTGAAAAATTACATTTTCAAAATCATTGTCCTTTTTATTTGCATTTCTCTAAAGGCTCAAAGCGTTTTCTTTGAAAATATCAATTCGCAATCGGGTTTACCTTCCGAAAACATTTATGATATTTATAAAGATTCCAAAGGTTATATTTGGTGTACTTCTGAAATAGGTTTACTTCGATTCAATGGAAAATCTTTTAAGTTATTTGATAACGATTGCAGTCTTTCAAAGTCTGGATCGTATATGAAAGAAGATTCTTTTGGGAGAATTTGGTACCAAACTTTTGATGGCTATTTCTTTTATACCGAAAATAACAGCCTAAAACAATTGGCTTCCACAGAAAGTTCGGGTTTTAAATCCTACGCTATGAACAAAAATTCTTTGTTTAGAGTTGTAGACCAAGGAATTGAGCAAATTGACTTAAAAACACTGAAACAGAATATTCTAATTAAAGGAAGTTCTTTTGTTTTTTGTCAAATTTTAGACGATTGGTTGTACTATGGTGACAAAACTATTTATCGTTATCATCTTAAAAATAAAACTACCGAAAAGATCATCAGTCTTCAAAACAATTTTAAATCACTGATTACTTTTGCTAATGATAAGTGTATTGCTATAGCCGATAGAAGTCAGCCTAAAACTCCTTTTATTCTTTTAAACACTTCGGGAATTGTTACTCAAAATATTTTGGCTTTGCCAGAAACGCTTCAAAATGTGTATTTACAAAAGGATGAAATTTGGTGTTTAACCAAAAATGGCATTTATCGATTAGATTATGAATTGCAACCTAAAGCCGATTTTCATTTTTTAATCGATAAAAATGTTTCGAGTTATACTAAAGATTCTAATAATTTTATTTGGATAGGTTCGCCAACCAATGGAATTTACGTCATTAAAGATTTATTAAGCAAAGAATTTTCGTTACCAAATGATGAATTTTCCAGTATTTCTCAAAAGAACGGAATCATTTATACCGGAACTAACAGCGGAAAAATCTATAAACATTCGCCTACTCTTGATGCCAAACTCTTTTTTGACACCAAAGAAAATAATCATATTTTATTTCTCGATTTTAATTCATTTCCCAATTGGAATTTCTTTACCGGAAACGGATTTTATGCACAAGATATTTCAAAAAATAAAATGTATCGCAATTATACTTCGGTAAAAGATATTGTGAAAATTAATGATACTTTAGTTGGAATTGCATCGACTGGTTACGCTGGAAAAGTAGATTTACAAACCATTATAAAAGAAGAAGTTAACCGAAACAATACCATCGAAAATTTAAGAGCAAAATCATGTACTTATTCGTCTAAAGATCAAACACTCTTTGCTGCAACCAACAAAGGTTTATTTAGTATTGACAAACAAAATACAATACAAGAAATACAGTATGAAAATAACGATATTTTTGCTAAAAGAATTGCTTTTGCAAACGATACTTTGTGGGGAATTACCAATAACGGAAAGGCATTTTATAGAACTAACAACACTATTAATTTTTTAAAGGATAACGAAATCTTCAAGAAGGTTAAAGTCCATCAAAATCGCTTCTATTTAGCTTCAAAAAATGCAATTTTTAAATTAAATAAAGACAAACTTCAGAAGCTTAACAGTATAAGTTCTTTTCACAATATTATTGATTTTGAAATTGTTGAAAATCAATTGTTTTTGGTAACCAATAAAAAACTAATTCAAATTCCTTTAGAAAATCACATTCAGTTCAAGGAATTACCTAAAATCAATATTAATTCGGTTGCATTTAATGACGAGATTTTTCCAAAATCGTCTTTCAAAACAATTCCATATAATTACAATTCAGTTACCATTCATTTTGATATTATAAATTTTGATATTATAAATGAATATGATTTTTATTATTACATTAATGGAAAAGCTTTCCGTTTTGATGCCAATACTGAATCTATTCTTTTACCTGAATTACAATCTGATGATTATATCATTGGATTCAAAATTTTTGACCGAAAAACCAATTTACCCATTTTTTCATCTGAAGCCGAGCATTTTAAAATATTGCTTCCATTTTGGAAAAGATGGTGGTTTGTTAGCTTAATTGTAGTTTTCATTTTGGTTCTCGTATATTGTATTTACCGAATTAAATTGTACCAAATTACGAAGAAGAATAAAGCTAAAGTTGCCCAATTGACTTTAGAAAACAACTTAAAAGAATCGCGCTTACAATTGATTAAATCACAAATGAATCCGCATTTCTTTTTCAATGCCATTAATAATATTCAATCCTATATTTTTACGAATGAAACCAAAGAAGCTTCTCAATATTTATCCAAATTTTCTAAACTAACTCGTAAAATTTTAGAATTTTCAGATGTTGACACCATTAGTTTAAAAGAAGAAATAGAATCGCTTCAACTCTATTTGGAATTACAACAAATGCGTTTTAAAGATTTGCATTTTACTATCAATTCGCATAATATTCAAAATTGGGAACAAATTAAAATTCCGACGATGATGTACCAACCTTATGTAGAAAACGCTATTTTACACGGTTTGAGCCATAGTTTGAAATATAAAGAATTAACGATTAATTTTTCATTGGAAAACCAAAATATACTCATTGGAATCATAAAAGATAATGGAATTGGCAGAGTAAAATCGGATGAACTGAACAATTTAAATACCAATAAACCCAAATCTTTTGCCACAAAAGCCAATTTAGAACGCATACAATTACTAAACAAAGACCAATATAAAATTACTGTTGCGTACGCCGATTTATACACTGAAGATGGGGAAAGTAACGGCACGCAGGTAACCATAAAAATAGAACTGTAATGGAAACTATAAAAGCGATTATTATTGAAGACGAAAACAGAGCCCAAATTTATTTAAAAGGTGTTTTAGAAATGGTAGCACCACAAGTAGAAATTGTTGCTGTTTGTGACGATTTGCCTTCAGGTGTTATTGCGATTCGAAAGCATAAACCGAGTCTAGTTTTCTTAGACATAGAAATGCCAAAATACAACGGTTTAGAAATAGTGAATTTCTTTGATGAAAACGAAATGAACTTTGCTATCATTTTCACAACCGCTTACAATCAATATGCCATACAAGCATTCAAAACCTCTGCTATTGACTATTTACTTAAACCTATTGATCCCGATGAATTAAAAGCGGCTATTGAGCGATTTAACAAAAAACATACCAATGCTTTTAACGGAATCATTCAAGTTTCGGAACAATTAAAAAAAGAATCTAAAATTGCTATTCCAGATGGTAATAATTTGGTTATGATTGCTCCGTCAGAGATTTTATATTTAAAAGCCGATAATAGCTACACACAAATTGTATTAACTTCGGGAAAAAAGATGGTCACCAGTCGATTTTTAAAGAATTTTGAAGATAGTTTAAAAGAATATACTCAGTTTTTTAGATGTCATAAATCCTACATCATTAATACAGAATATATTGAAAGTTATAGTAAATCGGAAGGAGGAACGGTTACTTTACAAAATCAAATTGAAATTCCTGTATCGACGGATAAATCGGAAGAACTATTGGCTTTATTCACCAGAGTAATTAGATAATAAAAATCAAATACCATAATAAAGAACCTAAAACGCTATAAATTACTATCAATAGAATTTCTAATCGATATTCTTCTAATTTTTTTCTCATACCTTTTTTCTCAAATATAGTGATTATATGAGATCATAGTGTTTAAAACTTTATGAAGCATCCATTTTTAGCAATAAAAAAACGCTCAAGAATTTCTTGAGCGTTTTTTTATTTTGTGGGGAGAGCAGGATTCGAACCTGCGAAGACATAGTCAGCAGATTTACAGTCTGCCCTCGTTGGCCGCTTGAGTATCTCCCCAGCCTTTACTTATCTTGTAAGCGGTTGCAAATATAGTATTGTTTTTAAAACTTACAAATACAAAATGTGATTAATTTTAAAATAATTTCTAATCAGTTGTAAATTAGAAATATAAAAAAATCTCCTATTAGGGAGATTTTTTTTATCTATAGTTTTTAGAGGGATTATTCTCCTAAAAGTTCTTTAATTTTAGCGTCTAATTCAGCACCTCTTAAATCTTTGGCAACAATAACACCATTTGCGTCTACAATAAAAGTTGCCGGAATAGCTTTTACATTGTATTTTTCAGCAATAGGATCTTCCCAAAATTTTAAATTAGAGATATGATTCCATGTTAAACCGTCTTTGGCAATAGCTTCTTTCCATTTATCACCGTCTTTATCTAAAGAAACACCGATGATGTTTAAACCTTTGTCATGGTATTGTTTGTAAAGTTCTACTACATGAGGGTTTTCCATGCGGCAAGGTCCACACCAAGAAGCCCAGAAATCAATAATGGTAACTTTTCCTAATGATTCTTTTAAAGAAATTTCTTTACCTTCCGGTGACGGAGCTGAAAAATCAGGCGCTTTTTTACCTATTTCTACAGAATTAGCAGCATCAATTATCTTTTTGATATTTTTAGCAGCACGCGTATCTAGTAATTTCTTTTCAAAATTATCCAAACGTTTTTGCGCTTCATCAACTGAAATTTCTTGTCGTAGTAATTGATTTTCAGTTAACAATACTCCAACAAAACTTTTTGGGTTATTGTTAATTACCTGAACCGGTACCTCTGATAATTCTGTTTTAATGTTTTCTAAGTCTTTAATCAAACTATTTACTGTAGCAGTATCATT
Source organism: Flavobacterium haoranii (assembly GCA_003246205.1). GTDB lineage: Bacteria > Bacteroidota > Bacteroidia > Flavobacteriales > Flavobacteriaceae > Flavobacterium > Flavobacterium haoranii_A. Next base: position 121,076 of record QKBC01000013.1, read on the forward strand.
TGATGCTTGAGCAGTCATGTATTTTTCCTGATTAGCGTGTTGATATGACATGATTTTGTCATAAATCGTATTGTTTTTAGTAGTGAAATCTTGGAAAATTTCGTTTTCTACAGTTCCGCTGATTTTATTATTTTGAAGAGAATCTTTGTCAAATGTAATTTCAATATTTCCATTTTCTAAAACGAATGGAATTCCGTTACTACCTTCAATAGTTAAGAAACCAAGTTCGGGTAAATCAGAAGTTCCTTTGAACTCAAATTTTCCGTTTTCAACAGTAACTGTATCTTTCGGAACTAATTGGCTTTCGCCTTGAACTTGTAAATAAACTTTTGTACCGTTGTCAATTCCTTTTGTATTTCCTGAAATAGTGTAACCACTTTCAGCATCTTTTTGACAAGAAACAAAAGTTAAGGTTGCAGCTGCTAGTAAAGCCAGTCTTTTCATAAATGGTTTGTGTGTTAAGATTTTAGCAAAATTATCCATTTTCGATGGTTTTAATCCTATTAATGGTATTAATTTTTTCATAAAAAAATCAGGCAAGTGCCTGATTTCTTATCGAAAATGATATTTTTTTATTTTAAAGTGGAAGGACAAACATATTGTGTTAAAGCAACGTCTGTATTTCGAATACCTCCCATACCTTTCTCTACATTAATCATATTGTGATACCCTCTGGCTTTCATAATAGAGCTCCAGATTACGGAACGATAACCTCCTGCACAGTGTACATAGAAAGGTTCTTCTTTCGGGATTTCTGCTAAATGGTCATTTAAGTAATCCAGTGGAATACTTTTAGCATTAACAATATGCTCTGCGGTGTATTCTCCCGGTCTTCTGGCATCAATTACAATAGTATTTTTGTAATGTTTAGCAAATTCTTCAGGACTTACAGATTGTAACGAATCTGTTTCAAAACCGGCTTCTTTCCAAGCTTTGATTCCGCCTTTTAAATATCCTAAGGTATTGTCGAACCCAACTCTTGATAAACGCGTTACAGTTTCTTCTTCTTTACCTTCTGGTGTAATTAATAGAATAGGTTGTTTAACATCTTTAATTAGGGCTCCTACCCAAGGTGCAAATTGTCCATGTAAACCTATAAAAACAGACCCCGGAACGTGTTCTTTAACAAAGTCATCTTCGTGTCTCACATCTAGCACAATAGCTTCTGTTTGATTCGCTACAGCTTCAAATTCAGCAGGAGAAAGAGGCTTGTTTGCTTTTTGCATTACATTTTCTAGACTTTCGTATCCTTGAATGTTCAGTAATACATTTTGAGGGAAATAGGCCGGAGGAGGCGTTAAACCTTCTAATAATTCTTTTTTAAATTCCTCTACGGTCATATCGGCTCTTAAAGCATAATTTGTTTTCTTTTGGTTGCCTAAAGTGTCTGTAGTTTCCTTACTCATGTTTTTACCGCAAGCACTTCCGGCACCATGATTTGGATAGACAATCAAATCATCTGATAAAGGCATGATTTTATCGCGAAGTGAATGGTATAATTTTTCGGCTAAAACTTCCTGAGTGAGATTTTCTACTAATTTTTGAGCTAAATCCGGACGTCCCACATCACCGATAAATAAAGTATCACCGGTAATGATTCCTTGTTGTTTGCCGTTTTCATCGGTTAATAGATAACAAGTACTTTCCAGTGTATGTCCGGGAGTATGAATTGCTTTTATAGTATAGTTACCGATTTTAAATTCTTGTCCGTCCTCAGCAATAATAGCATCAAAACTAGGCTTAGCCGTAGGTCCGTAAACAATCTGAGCTCCGGTTTTTTTCGCTAAATCTAAATGTCCTGAAACAAAATCAGCATGAAAATGTGTTTCAAAAATATATTTAATTTTAGCATTATCTTTTTCGGCTCTATCAATATAAGGTTGTACTTCTCGTAACGGATCAAACACTGCTGCTTCGCCATTACTTTCAATATAATAAGCGGCATGTGCTATACATCCGGTATAAATTTGTTCTACTTTCATAATTCGTTTTTTTAGTTTTCTAAATGTAAAGTTAGGGAACTTTTCTCAAAAACGAGTAACTTGTGTTACACTAGAAAAGCTCTTTAAATAATATAAAGATTGCCATTCCTAAAACGAAATAGGCAAAACCTTTTTTCAATTGTTTGTCATTAATATACTTGCTCAAATAGGATCCCAGAAAGATTCCGATGATGGAAATAAAGGTGAAACCTAAAAGGAATTTCCAATCGATACTCAGATTCTGTACATCACCTAAAAATCCGATCAAGGAATTCATAGAAATAACAAAAAGTGATGTCCCGATTGCTTTTTTCATAGAAAGATGAGCAAATAGCACTAAAGTCGGAATAATTAAAAAACCACCGCCGGCACCTACAAAACCAATCAAAATTCCAATAAAAAAAGTTTGGAATAACAATAGTATAAGTGACGTGTCTTTTGTTTCAGTTGTTTCCTTTTTGCTCTTTAGCATGGAGTAAGAAGCCAATAACATGATAATTGCAAATAAGATCATTAAAAATGATCCTTTACTTAATGTAAAGCTGGTATTTTGAAAGATAACATCAGGTAAAAGAGGAACCAGAAATTTTCTGGTCAGGTAAACTCCCACAAAAGAAGGAATGGCAAAAATGAATCCGTTTTTGACATCGACTAACTTTTTTTGGTAATTATGTACCGCTCCGAAAATAGAGGTTGTTCCTACAATAAATAAGGAGTAAGCAGTTGCAGTTACCGGATTAATGTGTAACAGATATGTTAAGACAGGAACCGTTAGCATAGAACCGCCTCCTCCTGTTAATCCTAAAACTAATCCAATAAGTAATGCTCCTAAATAGCCAAATAATTCCATTAAAGTTCTAAAATTTCAATTTTGTTTCGGTTTAGCTTTATTTTGCCTTTCAGTTCTAAGCTTTTTAAAAGTCTGGAGACAACTACTCTTGATGTATGCATTTCATAGGCAATTTCCTGATGAGTAGTATTAATTTCTGTATTACCTAAAACTTTTGCTTTATCTGTTAAGTATTTGTACAAGCGTTCGTCTAAATTCATAAAGGCTAGAGTATCAATTGCTTCCAGCATTTCTTTTAAGCGAATGTTGTAACTATCAAAAACAAAGTTGCGCCATGTTTTATATTTAGTCAGCCATTCTTCCATTTTTTCAACAGGAATCATTATTAAGGCTCCGTCAGTTTCGGCAACGGCTCTTATTTTACTTTTAGCTTGTCCCATGCAGCACGTTAGTGTCATAGCACAAGTATCACCTCGTTCTAAGAAATAAAGTAATAATTCGTCACCATTATCATCTTCTCTTAAGATTTTGATAGCGCCATTTAGAAGTAAGGGCATGGTTTTGATATAATCGCCTATTTCAATCAAATAATCATCGGCTTTAAATTCTCTATAGATAGCAACTTTACTGATTTCGTCAATTAATTCTTCTTCAAATATATAGCCATAGGCTTGTTGTAGTAAATCTTTCATTTTTTTTCTGTAAAGGTATTAATTTAAGATGAGGAATTTTACATTTTACCTTTTAACATTTTTTTCCAATACAAGTAAGGAAGACCATATTTCTTTAAAATCCACATGCTCCAGTTTTCTTTAGTGGTATCAATAAATTTAGAAAGAAAAGGGTCTGAATCTCTGACATTATCATATTTAAATTCTGCCAGAACCATTTTTCCGTAGCCTGTAACTAATGGGCAGGATGAATACCCTTGATATATCGAATGCCCTAATTTATTTTCTTTAATCATATTTAAAATATTTTCAACAACTACAGGAGCTTGTTTTCGTATTGCAGCACCTGTTTTTGCTGTAGGTAGTGCTGCCACGTCACCTAGACCGAAAATATTTTTGTATTTTAAATGTTGTAATGTTGTAATGTCGACATCCAGCCATTTTTGGGCATTTGCCAGACTGGAATTTCTAATGAAATCAGGTGCCATTTGTGGCGGAGCTAAGTGTAAAATATCAAAAGGCATTACTATTTCGCTTTCGCCGTGAAATTCTTCATTTAGAACATTTCCTTCATTAATAACACATTGGTTTTCTTCAGGAGCAACACTTTTGAAATAGACTAATTTTTTTTCACCGTCAATTTTTACAGGCGCATAATGAGGCTTGAAGTGAATTCCGTATCTAAAGATAACATTCATTAAGGTATTGGCAAACTCTTTCACTCCGAAAATAACAGAGCCGGGAGTAGCAAAAACAACTTCAGCTTTAATCCTTTTTTTTCTAAAATAATCAGCAGCCAGATATGCAATTTTTTGAGGAGCTCCACCACATTTTATAGGAGTTGTGGGTTGTGTAAAGACAGCATTACCCCCTTTAAAGTTTTTTATACATTCCCAAGTATACTTAGGGTCAGTGTAGTTGCTGCATACGCCATTTTTGCCTAAACTTTCTTTTAGTCCTTCTATTCCGTCCAGATTGTAGACTAAACCGGGAGATAAAACCAAATAGTCATATTGAATAACTCCGTTTTTATCTGTGGTAAGACTATTTTGTTCAGGTTCAAGGGAAATTACTTTATCTTTAATCCATTTAACTCCTTTTGGCATAACACTAGCCATTGGCTTTTTTGTCTTGTCAAAATTAAAAGTTCCTGCACCGACTAAAGTCCAGGCCGGTTGGTAATAATGAATGTCAGAAGGTTCAATAATTGCAATGTCTAAGGAAGAGTTTTGTTTGAGTAGCTGGGCAGCGGTCATAATGCCGCCGGTACCACCACCTACAATTAGAATTTGGTGTTTCATTTTTATCGAGTTTAAGGTCAGTTTAGCGTAAAACTACAATTATTAAAACAATTAAAGTGTAACAAAAGTTACTATAAAATTATAGAATAGTTTTCTGAATTTTTTAATTTTGTAAAAACAATCTTTTTTTATGGAAAACCTGATAAGGCCAACCTATAAGAGACCAGCTAAGGACGATTTTTTTAAAAAAATGATTAAAGAGGTACAAGAACAAGTGCTTCAGGATAAACGTATACAGCGTAAAAATATCTTTAAGGCACTTTTTTTGTTATTCTTATTTTGTGCTTTTTATAGCTGTATTTTATTATTTGGGAACAACACTACGGCATTATTTATTTTCTATATTTTAATGGGATTTAGCATGATTATTCTTTTTGTGAATTCTTTTCATGATGCGGCCCATGATGCTGTTTTCCTTACCAAAAAACAAAATCGTTTGTTTTGCCATGTTTTGGAATTATTTGGTAGTAATAGTGAAATTTGGATTAAGCGGCATATTTTATTGCACCATCCTTATCCTAATGTGCAAAATTGGGATTGTGATATTAAGCAAAGCAATTTAGTACGCTTGTTTCCCAATAGCAAATGGTATAAATTTCATAAATTCCAACATATTTACATGTGGTTTTTATATCCTTTTTATACTATAATTTGGCTATTTAGCAGAGATTTTAAAGATTTTTTCGGGACTAAAGATAATTACTTAAAAAGAATTTACACCATTCCTAAAATTGAATATGTAAAGCTTTTTGCGGCTAAAATATTCAATCTGTTCTACATGTTAGTTATCCCTTATTTAGTTTTGAACCAACAGTTTTCAACTATCTTTTTGGCTTGGTTTATTATGCACTTGCTTTCCAGTATTTTGGGAGTAGTAGCCTTGATATCAACCCATGTAGATGAACATGCTGTTTTTCCGATGCCACCGGAAGACGGTAAATTTGATTTAACTTGGGCTGAACATCAATTGACGGTAACTAAAGATTTTAGTGCCGGAAATCCGATTGCCGATTTTTTGTATGGAGGTTTTACACATCATGTGGCGCACCATTTGTTTCCAACTGTTGGGCACACCTATTACCCTTATATCACTCCAATCATAAAAAAATATGCAGCAGAGTACAATTTACCATATACTTGTTATCCTGCGGTTGAAGCTGTAAAATCGCATTTTTATTTATTGAAAAACAGTGGAGTAGGGCAAAATATTTTTAATAGTTTTGAATTATAATAGTATTTATTCCCTGTTATAAAACAATAAAAACTGTTAATAATTGTAATTTTTAGTTAAATAACTATAAATTTGTTATCCTTAAAAATAAAAAAACAGGATGACATCAATAGCATACGTAAGCGGACCATCTGATATTCCGTTATTGGGAGAAACCATTGGACAAAACCTAAAAAGAACAGTAGAAAAATTCCCCCATAATATTGCACTGGTATCACTTCAACAAGAGTATAGCGTTACTTATAAAGAATTTTGGGAGCAAACTACAGAATTGGCAAAATCGTTATTGGCCCTGGGAATTCAACAAGGGGATAGAGTAGGAATTTGGTCGCCTAATCGTTATGAATGGGTTTTAATGCAATATGCAACGGCTCGTATAGGTGTTATTTTAGTAAATATCAATCCGGCATATCGTTCCAGCGAACTGATTTATGTTTTAAACCAGTCAGGGACAAAACTTTTAATATCTGCACTCCAATTCAAAACCAGTGATTATAAAAAGATAGTTAAGAAATCAGAGAAATACTGTAAAAAACTGGAACAAACGTTTTATCTGGATCAGGATTGGGAAAAAATGCTGGCATTAGCTTCTTCTGTTTCTGATGATACTTTGGCTCAGGTAGAGGCTCGAGTTCAGTTTGATGATCCGGTGAATATTCAATATACTTCAGGGACAACAGGTTTCCCGAAAGGCGTGACACTTTCGCATCACAACATTTTAAATAACGGTTATTTTATCGGAAAGCGTTTGTATTATACCGAAAAAGATAAAGTGTGTATTCCTGTACCTTTTTACCATTGTTTCGGAATGGTGATCGGAAATTTAGCCTGTACTACTTCAGGAGCTGCTATGGTGATTCCTGCGGAGAGCTTTGATCCGAAATTAACTTTGGAAGCTGTAGAAAAAGAGCAATGTACTTCACTTTATGGTGTACCAACTATGTTTATTGCGGAATTGCAATTAACTGATTTTGATTCATTCGACTTAACGAGTTTGCGAACTGGGGTAATGGCAGGATCTCCTTGTCCGGTGGAAGTAATGAAACAAGTACAGTCTAAGATGTATATGAAAGAAGTTTCTATTTGCTACGGAATGACAGAAACGTCTCCGGTTTCAACACAAACAGTTATCGGAGCACCATTAGAAAAACAAGTAAGTACAGTAGGAACCGTACAAGATCATTTAGAAATCAAGATCATTGATCCGGAAACCGGAGAAATCATGCAACGTGGTGAAGCTGGTGAATTGTGTACCCGAGGCTATTCGGTAATGCTGAAATATTGGGAAAACCCGGAAGCGACCCATCAGGTTCTGGATGATGCCGGATGGATGCATACCGGAGATCTGGCAGTAATGGATAAAGAAGGCTATATTAATATCGCCGGAAGGATTAAAGATGTGATTATTAGAGGAGGTGAGAATATTTCGCCAAGAGAAATAGAAGAATTTTTGTATACCCATGATTTGATTGAAGATGTGCAAATCATTGGAATCCCACATGAAAAATACGGTGAGGAGATTATGGCTTGGATTAAATTAAAAACCAATGCTGAACTTTCTCAGGAAGAATTAATGTTGTTCTGTAAAGACCAAATAGCGCATTATAAAGTGCCTAAATTCTGGAAATTTGTAGACAGTTTTCCAATGACCATCACTGGAAAGATCAGAAAAGTAGAAATGCGCGAAATTTCAATAAAAGAACTAGGTTTGGAAGATTTGCTGAAGATCAAAACCAGTTAAACTTTTGTATGAAATACTACAACCGAAGCAATTTTCATAAACATACATTTTGCATTTTCAAACAGATTCCTGTGGAAGAAACAGCAGGCTTAATTTTTACCTATAAAAGCAAATCAAGTAGCGAATATTGTTTTACTGATCAAGGTGTGTATCGCAGATCGAGCCACTGGGGAAGAGCTGCTAATTGCCGTTGGATTTTAACAGAAACAACCGATTATAAGAACCAAAATGTAGTGTGTGGCTTTGCTCATTGGACTGATTTTTATCCGAATAATGAAACTGATGCTTTGTTTTTTATCGTTGTCGATTGGACTGAAAAAAAAGTAAGCTACCAACACAAAGGTGCTCCAAATTTCAATGGACAATTCCTGCGAACAGCTTCAGAAACAGCCAAACGAATTAAAGAAATCAAAAGCATTTTACAACAAGACGATTGGGCAAAATATTTGGATGTTGAAGATATAGAAAAAAGTAGAGTTTTATTTATTGAACAGTTACTCAATAGTGCCAATTCATTAGTTTTAGTCAAGAAAAATCTTTTTCAATAAAAAATCAAAGAGCTGTTTCAAAAGTTATATTATTCCTCTGGATTAGATAATTTAGAATAGACAATGATATACTTTTGAAATATTTTTTTAAGTTCATAATCTTAACGGAACGCTAATTTTTTGTCAGCCCGTTTCATTTTTGGTAACTTTGATAGTCTAGTTTTAACCCAAAATTATTTCGTTTTTAGAACGAAAAAAGTAAAAAGCTAATCATGAAACATCTATATCAAGTCACCGGAGTGTCCTGTAAAGGATGTCAGGCAAGCGTGGAAAAAACCTTGCAGTCTTTTCCGGAAATACAAAATATCACTATTGATCTTGCCACGGGTAAAACCGAAATCGAAATGTCCTCTCATATCACCATTAAGCAATTGCAAGATGCTTTTTTGCGTGATGGTTTGCATTATTCCATTTCAGAATACCATGAGCATGCTATGCCGCATCATCATCACCAACTACAACAGCCCAAAGAAAAAGGCAACGGAGTGTATTATTGCCCTATGTTTTGCGAAGAGGATAAAGTATACGATAAACCCGGAAGTTGTCCGGTTTGTGGAATGGATTTGGTCGAACAACCTGCTGCTAAACCGAAGGCTTTATATGCTTGTCCTATGCATCCCGAAATTGTTTCAGACGAACCGGGAAGTTGTAGCATCTGCGGAATGGATTTGGTGTTACAACAACCTAAAGATGAAGAGGAAAATACGGTTTACAATTCCTTAAGACGTAAATTTATATTGTCGCTGTGTTTTACCATTCCCGTTTTTATTATTTCCATGAGTGGTATGTTGCCGCATAATCCGTTGTATAATATTTTGGATGTAACGTATTGGAATTACGTTCAGTTTTTACTTACTTTACCTGTTGTGTTTTACACTTGCTGGATGTTTTTTACCCGAGCATGGAAATCCATTATTACTTGGAATTTAAACATGTTCACTTTAATAGGAATCGGAGCCGGAGCCGCATTTGTATTCAGTCTCATCGGTTTGTTCTTTCCAACTATTTTTCCTAACGAATTAAAAGCGCACGACGGCAGTGTTCATTTGTATTTTGAAGCTACGGCTGTTATTTTGACTTTGGTTTTACTCGGACAATTGTTAGAAGCCAGAGCGCATACACAAACCCATACGGCTTTAAAAGAATTGTTGAAATTAGCGCCATCCGAAGCCACACTTTGGGAAAACGGAACCGAGAAAAGGGTCGCTATCGATAAAATTGTGGAGGGAAACATTTTGAGAGTTAAACCGGGCGAAAAAATTCCGGTGGATGGTATGTTAACTGAAGGCAATGCTTCGATTGACGAATCTATGATTTCCGGAGAACCTTTACCAGTTGACAAAAAAGAAGGTGATAAGTTAATCGGGGGAACATTGAATACCAACCAATCGTTTTTAATGAAGGCCGAAAAAGTGGGTGCAGAAACCTTGTTATCTCAAATCATTGAATTGGTAAACCAAGCCGGACGTTCCAAAGCGCCTATTCAAAAATTAGCCGATACTATTTCTAAATATTTTGTGCCCATAATAGTTGGTGTTTCCATTATCACGTTTGTTGTTTGGGTTATTTTTGGACCGCAACCCGCTATGGTGTACGCTTTTGTAAATGCTATTGCGGTATTGATTATCGCTTGTCCTTGCGCTTTAGGTTTGGCTACGCCAATGTCGGTTGTGGTGGGAATTGGAAAAGGTGCCCAATTGGGAGTTTTGATAAAAAATGCGGAAGCCTTAGAAACCTTACATAAAGTTGATGTGGTTTTGGTCGATAAAACCGGAACACTAACGGAAGGAAAACCTTCTGTAGAAAGCATTGAAGTGATAAACGGAACTGATGAAAAAGAATTCACAAAAGTCTTAGCTTCGGTAAACCAAAATAGCGAACATCCTTTGGCGAATGCTACGGTAACTTTCGCTAAACAAAAAAATATAGTATTAGATTCGGTAGACCAATTTGAATCGGTTACCGGAAAAGGAGTAAAGGCCATTTGGAACCATCAAGAAGTTTTAATCGGAAATATTGGCTTGCTTCAAGAATTCAAAATTTTAGTTACCGATGAGGTTTTGCAAAAAGTAAAAGAAAAACAAGTGCAAGGTAAAACCGTTTCTTTTTTGGCTGTTGCCGGAACATTTTGGGGATTTGTAGTCATTGCCGATGCGATAAAATCAACGAGTAAAGAAGCCTTACAATATTTCAAAGAGCAAGGCATAAAACTCGTGATGTTAACCGGTGACAATCCGATTACGGCTAAAGCAGTCGCTGACGAATTAGGTTTGGACGAATACAAAGCCGAATGTTTACCGCAAGATAAACTTCAAGTCATTCAAGAATATCAAAAAGAAGGGAAAATTGTGGCCATGGCAGGCGATGGTATTAACGATTCACCGGCTTTGGCACAAGCCCAAATAGGAATCGCGATGGGAACCGGAACCGACGTGGCTATTAACAGCGCCGATGTGACTTTGGTCAACGGTGATTTGAAAAATATTGTAAAAGCACACCAATTGAGTAATGCCGTGATGAAAAACATCAAACAAAATCTGTTTTTTGCCTTTTTCTACAATTTATTAGGTGTTCCGGTAGCGGCTGGCGTGTTGTTTCCGGTATTCGGTATTTTATTGTCGCCCATGTTAGCTGCTGTAGCCATGAGTTTTAGTTCGGTTTCGGTAATTACCAATTCGCTACGCTTAAAATCTTTAAAAATAGAATAATCAAAGTTTTATATATCACATGAAAAAAGTAATAATTAAAAACACCGATTTAGAAATTGCTCCCATTAATTTTGGTGGAAATGTATTCGGTTGGACACTCGACGAAAAGCAATCTTTTGACATTTTAGACGCTTTTCACAATAAAGCTTTCAATTTTATTGATACAGCGGATACCTATTCTTGGTGGGTAAACGGAAAAGGAGGCCAATCGGAAACCATCATCGGAAATTGGATGAAACAACGTGGAAATCGCAACGAAATGGTCATTGCGACTAAAGTAGGTTCGCAAACCAAAGAACATGGATTCGATATCAGTAAAAAACACATTTTAGAATCGGTAGATGAATCGTTACAGCGTTTACAAACTGACCACATTGATTTGTATTATACACATTTTGATGATGACACAACACCGGTTGAAGAAACGATGGAAGCCTATGCCGAAATTGTAAAAGCCGGAAAAGTTCGTTACATAGCGGCGTCTAATGTTTCACCGGAACGGTTACGCGAATCGTTTGACGTAGCCGAAAAAAATGGTTTTCCCAAATATGTAGCCTTACAACCGCATTATAATTTAGTAGAACGCCAAAAATTTGAAACCGAATATGAGTCTTTGGTCAAAGAATTCAATTTGAGTGTTTTTCCGTATTGGGCATTAGCCGCAGGATTCTTAACCGGAAAATACAGAACAGAAGCCGATTTCGGTAAAAGTGTCAGAGGTGAAGGTGTTCGAAAATATATGGACGACAAAGGTTTAGCCGTTCTAAAAGCATTGGATGCCATTTCAGCGAAATACAACAGCCAACCTGCAACAGTAGCTTTAGCTTGGCTATTGGCTCAACCATCAATTACCGCACCGATTGTTAGTGCAACGAGTCAAAATCAACTACAAACCTTGTTTGATGCACCCGAATTACTATTGGATACAGAAGATTTACAGTTGCTAAATAACAGTAGTTTGTAATTTTTTGAACGATACAATACGATAAGCTGTCTGTGGAAACGGGCAGCTTTTTTTATTAGATAAAAAATCTGAAAAGGGAATTAAAAAATTACTAACTTTGAGAAAAAGCACGCTATGATTGTCCATAAAACTGACTTGCGCCAACATATTTTTCTGCATTTAGATGGTTTGGTAACTGCACCAACAGCGTATTATTTATGGCAAAGTGGTGTTTTACAAGAACTGCTCGATCAAACTACTGTCGATTTACAAGAACTTACCCAAAAATTCAACGCTAACGAAGGGTATCTGAATGTGGCTTTGCGGGTTTTGGCTTCCCAAGGTTTTTTTGATTACCATTTGGATACAGTAAAAGAAGCGATTTCGATTAGTTTGAATGCCAATTCTAAAGAAGCGTTTGCTCATTTTCATTGGTACGAAGCTACGGTTAAAATGTTGGAAGAAACCGATTTTTTTACTTCGGTGAAAATTACCAGTGAGCATTTATTCCGATTGCAAAATTTATTTGACGATTATCATCAAAAGAAGGCTTTGGCACAAACAGAGATTCAAAAACAAATTGTCAAACATTTAGAAGGCTATTTGGTGGCGCCCATTGCGGTAAGTTTAGGAATGACGGGAATGTTTCACAAATATTTTATGGAAACGTCTTTCAGTGCAGCGGAATTCCACAAAGAACCGGAAGCGTTCAAAGTGATCTTGGATTTCTTTGTTTCGTTGGATTGGTTTAGCCGAAAAAATGGAAATTATCAATTTACGGAAACCGGTTTGTTTTTTGCTAAAAGAGCAACGGCTTACGGAGTGACGGTTTCGTATTTGCCCATGTTTAAGAACCTGAACCAAATGTTGTTTGGCAATGCATCGGTTTTACGGGAAATAGCGGTTTATGAAGAAGAAAAGCACGTGAATCGGGAAATGAACGTTTGGGGTAGTGGAGGAGCGCATTCTACGTATTTTAAAGTGATTGACGATATTATTATCGAGTTGTTCAACAAACCGATACAGGAGCAGCCCAAAGGTATTTTGGATATGGGATGTGGAAACGGTGCTTTTTTGGAACATATTTTTGAAGTGATTGAACGCCAAACCTTACGCGGCAAACTGCTAGACGATTACCCGTTGTTTTTAGTAGGTGCCGATTACAATCAGGCGGCTTTGAAAGTAACTCGTGCCAATTTAATTAAAGCTGATATTTGGGCAAAAGTGGTTTGGGGTGATATTGGTCAACCCGATTTGTTAGCCAAAGATTTAAAAGAAAATTACACCATTGATTTAGCCGATTTGCTGAACGTTCGTACCTTTTTAGACCATAATCGCATTTGGGAAAACCCGAAAAATAGCAATCCGAGTCGGGTTTCTACTTCAACCGGAGCTTTTGCACATCGCGGCGCCCGAATTTCCAATAATTTGGTAGAAGAAAACCTGTTTGAACACTTTAAAAAATGGTCGCCTTATGTGGAAAAGTTCGGACTTTTAATCATAGAATTGCATACCATTGCACCACAATTAACCGCACAAAATAGCGGAAAAACAGCAGCAACGGCGTATGATGCTACGCATGGTTTTTCAGATCAATTTATTGTTGAAATTGACGTTTTACACAAAATTGCAGTCGAAGCCGGTTTGCAACCCGATTCTTTGTATTTCAAAAAATTTCCGGAAGCCGACTATGCAACAGTTAGCATTAATTTGCTAAAAGGGTAGTTTATTTAGCAATACTTCTGCCTAAAACAAACATCGTATCTTGATTGCTGTCAATCACGATGCGTTCGATGTTATTTTGCACGGCAATTTCCAATATATCTTTTGCAGGAAGGGAAGCGAAAGGTTTAGTATCATTTGCCCATTGCATTAATTTTTCTTGCGAAGTAAAAGCGCCCAATACTTTTTGCCCTTCCACTTCAAAAACAGAAGTAAACGACATTTGAGTTCCCTTTTCGATAGTAGACCAACCTTCTTCGTTTCTGTCTTTTCCAACAATAGGTTCGGTAGTTGGAATCAATAAAAAAGCATTATTTCCTTGCAATTCGTTCAAAACCGCCATAAAAGTATCTTGATTTTGGTTTTCGCGAAAAACTTTAATATAGGTTAACAAGTTAGTATTATTCGGCTGAAATTCCATTTCGGGTTGGGTTGTACTCATTTTAAATTGTTTTTTGAAGTTGCAAAACTACGCATTTTTAATTAGTGCTTAAAATAAGCTACCTTGAATGAATTGCGATTTTTTTTCGTTCAAAAAAGGAAAGGTTTCCAAAATATCAAACTGTTTTCGTTCTTCATTAAAAACACGCAACGCTATTTTGTTACAAAGGAAACTAACGTTTGGTTTTTCCTGAAATAATGCTTCGGCTTTTGCAAGATTTTCAGGAGTAATTCGTCGCCCAATGGAAAGATGTGGTTCGTTGCTTTTTATTTTTATAGGGTAGGGAAACTGTTGATGAACAGCAAGCATAATTTCTTTTAAATACCGTTTCGAATCGTCATTGGGAGCCAAAAAGAATGCACCGTTAGGAAACGTATTGAAATGATCAAATTTGACGGGTTGTGCTTTTAAAAATTTTGCAATGTCGGAAAGCTTGTGTTTAATTTGTTCAAGTTCTTTTTCGTCTTTTTCAAACTCATTTACGGTAATGTGTGCCAATGAATTCTTGCTGTTGTACCAACCGATTTCAGACGCTAGTTCTTCTTTCATTTGCTGAACTTGTACAATGCACAAATCGCAGGGTTGGATAACAACAGAAAATCTTGCCATTAACTAAACGTGTTTCGATTTCATTTCTTTAATGATCTTATTGGTTCTTCTGTCGGCATACATTCGATTTAAAGAAGTTACTGCCCATAAAAAAGCAGGAATCCAACCAATGATGGTGATCTGTAATAGCAAACAAATAATTCCGGATAAGATTTTGCCCTGCAGCATTAGACTTAACCACGGAAAGAAAAAAGCAATAACATAGCGCATACTGATTCGTTTTTTGATGTATTAATAAGTAGTGTAAATGAACAAAAAGTTACAATATACTACTGTTAACTGACTTCAAATTCACGGCGTGAAGTTTGAATAGCTTCCATATTTCCTACAGCCCAACTCACCAAGCCATGTAAATGGGGCAACAGAGAACTACCTCTTTCGGTAAGTTCGTATTCTACTTTTGGTGGAATTTGCGGGTAAACCGTTCGTTTCACCAATCCGTCTGCTTCTAAGGCTTTTAAAGTAACGGCTAACATTTTTTGAGAAATGGATTGTATCGTTTTGTGTATTTCATTGAAACGCAAAGTCCCTTCTTCTTCCAGAACTAATAAAACGAGTACCGACCATTTGTCACCTATACGGTCAATAATGTTTCGGATGGGGCAATCTTCCACATTTGAAAATTTATCATTTTTTTTTGTTTCCATAACTAATTGAAAATTAGTGTTACTAACCTTGTGGTAAGTAGTTGATTTTGAGGTAACTTCTTGTGTAACTTATTTTTAATAAGTAACTTTGGTTACCAAAAGTAAGTAAAAAACTTTTAGTTAGCAATTAATCATTTTAAAAAAATAAGTTATGACAATAGGTATCACAGGAGCTACAGGTCAATTAGGGCATTTGGTAGTTCAAAAATTAAAAGAGAAAAACACAGGAGCAACCATTGTAGCATTGGTCAGAGATCCTAAAAAAGCAGCTGATCTAGGAGTAGAAGCCAGAGTTTTTGATTACAACCAACCAGAGACTTTAGCAGAATCTTTAAAAGGAATTGATAAATTATTATTGATCTCAGGAAGTGAAATCGGAAAACGAGTAGAGCAACATGCTAATGTTATTGAAGCAGCTAAAAAAGCCGGTGTAAAGCTAATTGCATATACCAGTTTATTGCATACCGATAGATCCTCATTAGTGTTAGCAGGTGAACATTTGGAAACAGAAAAATTGTTGAAAGCATCCGGAATTCCCTATGTGATTTTACGTCACGGTTGGTATACTGAAAACTATGTAGGTGGTTTGAGTGATGTTGTTGCTCACGGAACGTTGTATGGCAGTGCAGGTGAAGGAAAGATTTCTTCGGCTTCAAGAGCAGATTTTGCAGACGCCGATGTAGCTGTTTTGGTTACAGAAGGTCACGAAGGAAAAATATACGAATTAGCCGGAGACGAAACTTATACTTTAGCCGATTTTGCAAAAATAGTATCGGAAGTAGCCGGAAAAGAAGTAAAATACCAAAATTTACCGGTTGAGGATTACGCTAAAGTGTTAGTAAGTGTAGGCTTACCGGAAGGAATAGCCCAATTTTTAGCGGGAACACATATTGGAACCGAAAAAGGAGATTTGTTTGATGATAGCAAAGAATTGTCAAAATTGATTAGCAGATCTACGACGCCTTTAGCTGTAGTCTTGAAAGCAGCATTATAAGATTTTGATTTTTCATAGGTAGAAAAGGGCTTAACAATATTTTGTTAGGCCTTTTTCGCGTTTATATACAGTAGATATTCTGCTTTTCCTTGTGGCGTTAAATAAGGATAGAGCGACTGACCGATAACGTCATAATAGTAAGTAATGGACTTTTTAGATAGTGTTTCTTTTGCCGTGGCACTATTGGAGATCCAGAAATTAATTAAGATCTGCAATCGCTTGTATAAATATTCGTATTCGTGTGGCAATTCCTCTTTTCTAATGAAATCGTTAGCTATTAAAGCTACAAATAAGTTTTGGAATTGTTCAGTCCGGATAGTGTTTAGTTGAGCATAATGCGTTTTGATCTTTTTATTTTCTCTCATGATCTGAACAAAATCAAGTAAAAAGAAACGATACTGATAAAAATTATCCATAATGACCCGGAATACTTTAAAAAATGAAGACAAGCTGTTTTCATCTTGTTGTTCGACAATTCCTTTGTCAATATGTTCTACCAGTTGAAAGTACAAAGTTTCGATAATTTCTTCTCTTTTTTTAAAATGGTAGTTCAAATTTCCTTGGCTTATTCCCATTTCCTGAGCAATCGTTCTCAAAGTAACTTGTGATAAGCCTTTGTCGTTAAAAAGGTTTAGTGCTGTTATTAAGATCCGGTCTTTGGTTTTTATTTTATTCATATACCAAAAATAAATAAAATAGTAAATCTGACCTATACCTTAGATCGATAAATCAGGATGGTGTTTAAAGGTAGTTTTGATTCGTTAAAATAAATGGACAAACTAAACAGAAGATTGGCTATCTTTATTTAAAATTATCAGCAGCATATTCTTGCTGATTAGTAAAATAAAGACTTGATAAGCTTATTTTTTCAAACTAATAGAAACACTATGAAAAAAGTAAAAGAGGAAAAGATTCAGCCAACGCCGGCTATGCAGGAACTTTTAGCAACAGTTGATTTTTATGATACTTTTTCTACCACTAACCACTTTCATTCAATGGAAGAGATCACCCAGCTCGTTTTCAACTCTTCTTCCCGGTGGGTGGACGCACTTTTTAAGATCAGGAATAAGTTGGTAAAACTGATCGGTTTGCGATCCAATTTACCTTCCGGTTACCATAGCCGGTTTGAAGTGGGAGGTTATATCAAATTCTTTAAGATATTTTCCGTTACAGCAAATGAGGTTGTATTGGGTGCCGATGATTCGCATCTGAACTTTAGAGCTGTTGTGGCAAACGATTATGCTGATCAGTATAATATCAAAGTCACCACTTTAGTCCATTTTAACAACGCAAAAGGGAAATGGTATATGAAGGTGATACAACCTTTTCATCGGTTGGTTGTCGCCCGTATGGTGAAGAATGCTTTTTGTGAGAAAGTCAAGTGATTTTTATTGTAATAGTTAAAAGGTTGCCGAAAGGCAGCCTTTTTTATTGAGAATTATGGGAAACCGTAAAAATAAGTGTTGGTATTTTTTAATTTTCATCAAAAATGTATTAAAAATACCTAAAATTAGGTATTGTAAGATTTGTATGTTTTGTTAGGTTTGGAGGTTGTGGGTTTGGAAAAAGAATTTTTTTAAAAAGAAAAGCTTAGGATATATAAATATAAAAAATAGTATTTTGATAGAAACTATAAAAGAACTAATCAACGAACCAGAGAAGACAAAAAGATATTTTTTGTTTTTTGTAAATTCTCTTTTAGCCATAATTATAACATCAAGATTGTATGAGAACTGGTTTGGAAAATATGGACTAATCCTTTTTCAAAGTGCAACTTTTTGGGAAGATGTTTATCAATTTCTTATCACAGGAAGATTTATAATTGTTTTGTTCCTTTTTGTATTTGTGAAAAAAGCGAGCGATTTTCTTTTGGAATCCTTATTATTAGGTATGGATGCAATAATAATCTGGCGTGTAGAAAAAAAATCTGTAAATTTAATAGATAAGAAAGAGATACCTGACATACTTAGTTTTTTTTCAGTAGTCAGATTTGATAAAGAGTCAAAAAAAGTTTTACCTGGGAAAAACTTTGATTATTTCTATAATTTTCTTTCGGGTTATGATAAAGAAATCCTTCTGACAGAAATCCAAAATATAAAACATTCTTTATTGTCAGAAATATATAAGACGTTCTTATTATTTGCTATTGTCTATTTCATGTTTACTAACATTAATAGACCTATTCTCATAACAAAAGTTATAATTATTTTGATAATATTAGGTGCAATATTAATATTGATTTTACAGTATTATAAAGAAATCATTAAACTTCATTATGACAATATTTGGTTAGGAATGAAAATGATTAAACAGATCAATGTAACGGATGATTTTATTCGAAAAAATAAATTTAAAGTACTTCCCGGTAGTGATAAGTTATCTGTTCTAAACCTCAAAATGATTGAATTTAATGACAGGTTATACCAAATTCACCATTTTACTCGTTTGAATGGTTTTTTATTAGGTAATTTAAAGAGTATTGATGAGAATCAAAATAAAGATAGGATTAGTATGGTAGTTATTCATTCTATAGAAATTCCCTTAGCAATTATGGACGAATTTACTAAGCGAAAGTTCGTTACATTGATAGAATTTAATAAAGAAGAAAATTTTTTAGAGCGGTTAAATGATTTATTTAATATTAATAATTAATAAAATAAATTTTTTACCTGATAGTTCGTTAGTGGAAACAAATTAATATGATGTTAAGTAATATGGCAAAAATATATTGTTTGATCGTATTCGTAATAGGGCTAAACCTCCAAGCACAAAATGTAATCCCGCTTGATAGTGTAATTCAATACGAAGGGCAAACCGTAACAATATGTGCAAAAGTGCAGGGCACATTTAAAACAAAGAACAATACGATTATGTTGAATTTCGGTAAACCCTATCCGGAACAAACTTTTACTGTAGTTATCTTTGCTCAGAATTTGACGAACTTTAGCTATGTTCCGGAAACTTTTCTCAAGAATAAGGAAATATGTGTAACGGGAAAAGTAAAACTATACAAAGGCTCTCCTGAGATCATTGTTAAAAAAGAAGAGGAAATCCAATTGAAATAGTAAAAAACAAATGTTTTATGTATGTTTGAATAGCCAATTAATTTCCTGAGAAGTTTTTTATGAACGACAACCACTACCTCTACTGCCTCGAAGGCGTTGCCGATGTTTCAGCGCCTAATAAGAGTTTAATTTTACCGTCATTAGAATATTTAGCGTCACATTACGGCGTAACCAATGTCTATAAGACGTGCGACAGTTTAGAGGGATTAGAAGAAAGTTTAAGCACCCTGTTATACGAAGACCGTCATTTTAAAGACTATTCTATTCTGTATCTCGTGTTTGAAGGAAGAGGCAACCAAATTACGTTAGACAATTACTATTATACACTGGAAGAGATCGCCGAATTTTTCGAAGGAAAGCTCACCGGGAAGATCGTCCATTTTGCCAACACTATGCAATTAGATCTAGAAGAAGAATCCTTCCAATATTTCTTAGACGTAACCGGAGCCAAAGCCATTTCCGGCTATGGCAATGCTGTTCCTATACTGAGTACAGTGCTGGATAATTTGTTCTTTGCACTGCATCAGGAATATGATGAGGTTACGGAATTAGTGGAAGAATTGTTCCAACAGCGTTATGCCTTGTGCAAAAGCTTAGGATTCCGGTTGTATTACTAATCTTTTAATCGGATAGCCAGAATTTCCCCTGTTGCGCAAACCGTACCATTGGCACTCAGCGTCATATCGACCCAGATTTTTCTTCCTTCTATACTTCGGAGTTTACCTTTCAGTTCTAATTCAACACCCATAGGAGTCAATGCTTTAAAATCAACTTTTAAAGAAGCTGTTACACAACGAACCGGTATAGGAGCTTCTTCTAAAGAAATGCCTTCTGCCTGACAGGCAAAAGCAGCTGCCGATCCGGTGCCGTGACAATCCAATAGCGAGGCGATCAGTCCGCCATAAACGTTTCCGGGAATAGAAGTATATTTTTCTTCCGGAGTAAAATGAGCAATGGTCTCATTGCCTACTAAATAGGTTTTAAGCTGATAGCCGTCAGGGTTATTTTTACCGCAACCGTAACAATGGGCTAAATTATCAGGATATAAGTCTTGAATCGCTTTTGACATATATGTATTGTTTATAAATTGAGCGAATAAAGATACTTATTGGTTTACAAATAGACAAAAATTAGGTTAATTTGTATACTCATTAAATAAACAATCAATGTTCGGTAAAAAGATCAAAGCAAAGAAACGATATTTAGCTTTTTTAGTATTACTATTTATAATTTGTACCGTAGTAGCTCATAAAACGATTCAAAGAGCAGCAGCTAATAAAGTGTACCATTCCGTTTCGGAAGTTCCGAAAACAAAAACAGCTTTGTTATTGGGAACTGGTAAAACATTAAAGAATGGGAAACCAAATGCTTATTTCTTCAATAGGATAGAAGCCGTTGTTGCTTTGTATAACGCTGGAAAAATTAAGAATGTGATCATAAGCGGAGACAACAGCCGTACAAATTATAACGAACCGGAAGATATGAAGCAGGAACTGATGAAGAAGGGAATTCCGGAAGAACGTATCTATCTGGATTTTGCAGGGTTTAGAACATTGGATTCAGTAGTAAGATGCAAAGAGATCTTCGGGCAGGATCAAATTGTCATTGTGTCTCAACAATTTCACAATGAAAGAGCCATTTATATTGCGGAACGTTATGGAATAAAAGCCATCGCTTTTAATGCAGAAGATGTGAATGCTTATGCAGGATTTAAGACACAGTTGAGAGAATTTTTAGCAAGAGATAAAGTTTTTATCGATTTTCTATGTAACGTAAAACCCAAGTTTTTAGGAGAAAAAGTTGTAATACAATAAAATTTTACGGAGATAATGACTAAAATAAAAAGGTTGTCTCAATAGGAGACAACCTTTTTTAATAGGAGTCAGTATAAACCTCTATTATGGCCTGTTTTAATATAGCCTGTGTGCTACTGTTTTACCTGTAAGAACACAAAACTATAGTCGGTAGGGTATTGCGTACCGTTAATGCTGCCGTATTGATGACACGACATACATTGCGTACTTTGAGCGTAGGTTTCCATAGTTGTATTAGCGATATTGGAAGGAGTTATACCTCCCATTTGAAGTGGGATCTGCTTATTGTTGTTTCCATCCTGTACCGGATTTTGAGGCCATTGCACATTAACCAGTTGATAATATTGCCATACCGATTGCGGATTGCTTTGGCGAATCAGATCTTGTACTTGTGCATTCAATGTTTGAATATCGGTAGTTAAAGCATTATTAGCGATTCGGACTACCTGTACAGGAGTAGAAAGACTATCTTTATTCGGCACAGGCGATCGGTTGGGAATAGCTGTACTGCTTGGGTTAAAAAAGCTATAACTCACGGAATCATCTACCTGACCGGCTGTTGGCGCATTATGGATATGTTCAAATGTCATCCAGACGAATTGCGAAGCTAAAGACGTTTTACGAATAATATGCAAACCTACCAAAGCTAAATATTGTTGTGTATATTTTCCGTAAATAGGCTGATTGTCAGCGTCAAAACCAGTTACAGTAGGAACTAGAGCCTGAGACATTTTATAATACTTCTGTACAGAATCTACCTCTTTTTCAGGAACCACTTTCCAGGCCGCTTTAAATTCAATAGAACCTGTCGGCAGCCAGACACCATTGTGTTGGGAAGCATAATTTTTCAGGTTAGCAGTTGTATACAATTGGTTTGCATTGATAAAATCAGCTTCAGTCATATCAACACGCACTTCATACCATACCAGATTTCCTCCCTGATCGGTAAGCCAGGTTCCTTTTGCCTGAAAGATTTCTTCAAGCTTACTGTCTTTAGATGCTTTAAGCGATTTTTTGTTTACTTTGCTTAGTAGCAGACCGATTTTACTTAGCTTATTGATGCGTTTAATAGAAGTTAGCGGGTTCAATGCTTTTAAGCTTTTTCCTTGTGTCGAAAAAATATCATCAACACTAGGACAGCTTTCCCATACTGTCGGACTGAAATCGCCAGGTGTTCCGTAGGCTAAAGCCGTTGCGGTACTATCCGGAACTCCTTGTCCGCCCGCTTTCCAGTTAAGTGCTAAAAAGCTGCTCCAGGCAAAACAGTTCATTGTTTTTTGCGAACTCAGATTACAGGCATCGTCCGGCAACACATAGGTAACTTCCGGAGGATTGCAGAAAGCGCCGCAATCTATGGTTTCCTGTTCTGTTTTTTGTGTTGCAGCAACTTCAGTTATTTCTTCCGTATTTTTTTCTTTTTTACATGAGGTCAGTAAGAAAAACAAACTCAATCCCCATAAAAGTATTTTTCCCATATTACAGAATAGCTTTTAAGTGTTCAACTTGTGCTTCTGAAAGAGCGGAAGTATTCTTTTTTGTGTTTACTGAAGGTAAAGTTCCGGCAGGAACCACTTCTAATACTCCGGTAGTGGGATATTTCGGGTCGCCTGACGTATTGTACAAAGCCAATGGTTTTTGTCCGGTTGAAGCAGAACTGTCCACTTCCAGACTTACTACAAATAATTGGCCGTTGTCCCCTAGATCTTGATATGAACTGATCGTAGTTGAAATACCGGAACCAAAATCAAACTGGGTATCCTTTGTAGCATTATAAGTAAGAATGGCAATATTATCAGTTGTTTTACCCACTTCTACCTGAGTAATGCAGGAAGTCAGATTAGAAAGTGTGTTAAGCTTATTGTATAAACTAGCCGATAAAACGTCGTAATCTAAAACGTACTGTATATTAGGTAAAAGAACAGTAGCATTGGCAACCGGAGGGAATATTTCCGGTTTTTGAGTGCTGCTTGCCGGTATGCCGGTTCCGGCTAATTGTACTTGGAATGTATCCGCAATTTGGGAACCCCATTTCATAGGTACTCCGTTTATTTTAATATCGCTTAAAGTAAAGTTGGCACCTTCCGGTACAAAAAATCGGGAATGTAAGATCATATTATTCGGATAATAGGCCTTGCCGGAATTACTTTCTAATCCTCTGACGATCGTATAACAATCTTGAATTGTTTTATTGGCATTGGCCGGCATCTCAAACATACTTAGATCTGGTTTTTGCCCGTATAAAGCAATAGGGTTAGTAAGTGTAATCAATAGATTATGGTCTTGTACCAATAAATTTACCGATTGCCCGATGCGCGGATCACTGTTGCGGTAAATTTGCCCGTATTGAGAAGCACAGATAAGTTGGTTGGCATCTTTGAGAATGGTTCCGTTCACTTGTCTCAAAATAGTGGCAGCAGCCCCCAGATAAATTTCCGCACCTAAAGAATTCGGCGGACTGGTAAGGTGAATAGCACCACCGCTTAAACCTGTGGTAGCCGAACCGCTGTTCCATTTGTTGATAGGATTATAGGCCGGTTTTCCGGTTTCGCGTACGATCACCGGATTATTGTTGGCATCATACAGGTAAAGATCTTCCAGTTTAACATTCGGTTGGTTTAAGATCTCTTGGTACAGAGACAATACTAGGTCAGGAGATACTCGCCATAAATGGAACCAATATTCCGGATTTTCATGCGTAAAGTCTACAGCTGTGATGTTGCCGTTTTTATCGCGTGTTACCGACCATTCGCAGTATTCGTCCTGCCAGCCTCTCGGTCCTTTAGGACCAAAGGATTTCGTTTGAGTATTGTTCGGATCGCATGGATTAGCGGGAACATCAAGAGTGATATTGTATTTTTGACTAAAAGCATCCGGACCTATATCGGCCAGTTCATGAAGTTTATCAGTAGCATCTTCTCCGAAAGTATGACTGAAAAGCCCTTGGAAATAATGATTGATCCGATTCGGAAAGGCAGTCCATTGGATCGGAACAGTATTACTGGAAGCCGGAATAACAGGAGTTACCAGCGGGTCGTAATACCAACTTCTGGGATGGTCGTAAAGGCTGGTCCAGGGATTTCCCATTTGAGAATTAATGGTGCAATAGTTAACATAATTGCTCCAGGAAGCTAAAAATTGCTCTTTTAGTTTATCAGGTTGGTTTTGGAAATCTTTTTCTCCCTGATACGCCGGAGTGTCAAATTTAGTCATTGTCATAATATTGAGTTTTAAGAGTTGTATCTCAGGTAAAGTTTTACATGACGTAAAAGGTTACACAAATCGGTTTAGGTAATAACAGTGACTAAAGTAAGCAGTACGTATCGGTACTAATACTCAATAGTAAAAGTAGAAAATCGCTACAAGATGAATACAGGCAGAAATACCTGTTTTTATTTTTGAGTAGAATTTATAGGGTATGGCAATAGTGTTAAGTTGTTGTTATTGTATGAATTATAATAGTTGTTCCCACCATTTTTCCCAAACGGTACTCAATTGATCCAAAATTACCTTTTCGCCTATCTTTGGTGTAATAACCGGATAGTTTTCTTTTTCGGCTAATTCAGTAACCCGTTGCAGCGGTTCGTACCAAGGATGTTGTGCCAACTTGAATTTGGAATGATGAACCGGTAAAATGAACTGAGCTTTTAAGGCTTTGGTTTCCGTTATGATCTCTTTCGGAAGGGAATGAATGTATGGCCATTTTTCGTTATACTGTCCGCATTCGAGAATTGCCAGATCAAAAGGACCGAATTGTGCTCCGATCTCATCAAAATGCGGACCGTAGCCACTGTCGCCACCTAAGAATAGTTTTTGAGAAGGTGTTTCCAATACAAAAGAGGTCCATAAAGAGATATTCCGTGTGAATAACCTCCCTGAAAAATGACGTGCCGGAGTTAAGGTTATGGAAAATCCGTTTTCGAGATTAACGGATTCGTACCAATTTTTTTCATGTATCGTATTACGATCCCAGCCCCAGTATTCAAAATGCTGTTTAACACCCATTCCGCAGATCACAGTGCTTACTTTGGTTTGCAATTTTTGAATCGTATGATAATCCAAATGGTCCCAATGATCGTGTGAAATAAGTAGAAAATCAATATCCGGCATATCTTCCGCATTGTAATCATCAGCACCTTTAAAAGCTTTTACTGAGCCGGGGATGGGCGAAGCATTACCACTGAAAACCGGATCGACCAAAAAGGTTTTTCCATGTGTCTGAAAGAAATACGAACTGTGACCGAACCACACTAAAACCTCGTCGCTTTTAGAAATTGCTTTCAGATCGGTACGAACGGAAGGGATCGGAAATTTCGGTTCGGTTTCCGGATGTTTTTTAAAGAATTCCCATAATACCTTTAGCATGCTTTCACCTTCCCGGAGTGCCGGAGTTGTTGTGATATTCTGAAACTTTCCGTTGGCATAATTGGAAAAAGTATTGAATTGTTCTTTTTGTTTGGTTTTGGGAGATTCCCCCAGTTGTCTGAACAGATCTTTCATTTCAAATCAGGAATAGAACGGTAAAGTTAATTCATTTAGAAGTTTTTGACTTCATTTCAGAAGTTAAAATCTGCCATTCTTCTATTATTTGTATTTTTACCGAATATGAATGTTTACATCAGAATACTATTTATATTTTTCTGCGTTTATGGTTCGGCTCAAAATCCGGTTGTTTTTGACTTTGGCGATGAGTTAAATAAATATAGTAATGAGTTTTATGACATCATTGAGACTCCGAACGGAACAAAATGGATATCTTCTGAGAATGGTCTTTTAAAATATGATGGCAGAAAGTTTGAAAAAGTAAGAAACGAGGAACAAAAAGGAAATACTGTTTTCAATCTTCAAATCGATAAAAAAGGAAAGTTATGGTTCAACAACCTGTACGGACAGTTTTTTTATGTAAAGAACGATAGTATTCAGTTCTATAAGGATTTCAATTCTGTTCTGAAAGGAGGGTTGAGTCAGTTTATTGTTAAAGGCGAAGATATCGTTTATTTGTTTTCGTCTAAAGGAATTTACAGATCAGATGCAGAGACCATCCGGAAAATAAGTGACACAAAAGTATTAACGTCTTGTTATACGGGAGAAAAAGGATATTTTATTGACAATGAAAGCCGAATCTTTACAATTGATTTTTCTACGGATAAGATCACACAACTATCGCAATTAGAAATAGAGAACTCCTCTTCAAAACCTGTTTTCTTTGTTTTAGATGCAACTTGTTTTTTATTTGCTGAAAACAGATCAAAAGGACAATTCTTTAAGATTACCGATTCCGGTCATTTAAAGATCAATAGTCCCGAAGATATAGCTTTTGAGCGGTTGATCAATGTAAAGGTAGTGGATCATAAGGTTTTTGTATTTACGTACAACGGAACACAGGTATACGAGTATAAAGAAGATTCTTTTGTTTACAGAAATACTTTTTTTAAAGAGAATAAAGTAAGCCATCTTTTTAAAGATTCAGAAGACAACTATTGGTTTGCAACGCTAAAAGACGGAATAAAAGTAGTGCCCAATATCAACCTGCTTTCTAATAATTTTAATTATGAAAGCTATGGATATATTGTTGGCTCTAAAGCTAAAAATGACCGAGAACTTATTTTTTACACGGATTCAGGTTATTTGCTGTTTTTTGATGTAATAAAAGGCATTACCAAAGTTTTAAAAGTACCCACAAAGAATATTCTTTCAGCCATAGAAGTGGATCCGAAGAAAGATATTGTTTACATCGGTGTAAATAATAACGAGAGCTTTATATATGATCTTAAAAAACATACATTTCAAAAAACGTCGCTGTTCAATGTAGCCAAAGATATTCAGGTTGTCGACGATAAAGTATTGTATTTAACGTATAACAAATCGGTTTTATATACCGAAAAGTACAACCGTATTCAGGAAGATACAGTAGATGATTCCCGGGCGTATACAGCCCATGTCAGTAAAACAACTCAAGACTTTTTTATAGCGACAGCCAGTGGTGTATATAAGTTTAGCAGTGGCAAAAAAAAGCTATTGCAATTTAAGAATGAGATATTTAACGCTACTTCGATCGCAGAAACGGATGACGGTACCATTTGGTTTTCCGGAGTTCAGAACAAGCTATACTACTTAAAAAACAATGAAGTTTTTAATTATCGCTTTAAAGATTTTGAACCCAAAGAAATTAAATTCCTAAAAGCCTATAAGAATGAACTTTGGATAGTTTCTGAAAAAGGGTTGCTAATGATCGACCGGAGTGACAAATTCAAGGAAACCCTTTACAATACACGGAACAGTGGTATCAGCGGTTCTATAGTTTCTCTGGAAGTTTTTAAGGATAAGATCATTTACACCAGTAATAAAGAAATATTTTCTATAAAAAAGGAACTTTTAAGTACAAAAAAAACAAAAATTCCTGATGCATATTTTACAGCAGTGACCGTTTTAGATAAGGAAATTGATATTAGCAAAAAAATTGAATTAACACACGAAAAGAACAATATTAAATTTTCATTTAATACCAATGCTTTTAATAATGCAGAAAATATATCATACAAATACCGACTGAAAAATTACGACAATACGTGGCGGGAAATTGAAGAGGCAGAGCGCTCCGTAAAATACTTATCCATTCCGCCCGGAAATTATGTCTTTGAAGTTTTTCCGTTCTATATTGATGAAGTAGCCCGGACCAATAATAAAATAGTTTCCATTGAAGTGGTTGTCAATGAACCTTTCTGGAAAACCAAAGGTTTTGTTTTTATGATAAGTGTACTGCTAGTCTTAATTTTATATGGGATCGTAACGATTTCCAACAAAATAAAAATCGAAAAAAAGAACCGGGAGATCTCACAATTACTCGTGGATAAAAAGATAACCGCATTGCAATTAGAAAATTTGCGTTCCCAAATGAACCCTCATTTTATCTTTAACGCAATGAATTCTATACAGGATTATATTGTTCACAACGAACGAAAATTAGCCAGTTCCTATCTGGTTAAGTTCTCCCGTTTAATGCGTTTGTATCTGGAACACAGTCAGGTAAGTGAAGTCTTTTTAAAAGAAGAAATAGAAACTTTAGAGCTATACTTGTTCCTTGAAAAGATACGATTTGAGACCGATTTTGAATACGAAATACAGTACGATAAAAATTTATTAGGCTCTGATCTCAAAATTCCATCTTTATTGTTACAGCCATTTATAGAGAATGCCATAAAACACGGATTGAGCAATAAAAAAGGGCTAAAAAAGATAAAGGTCAGTTTTCAGGAAAAAGATTCTTTTTTCGAAATCATGATCGATGATAACGGAGTAGGGCGACAGGCCACCCAAAATAAAGAGAACAAATACAAGTCCTTTGCCACCAAAGCCACTGCTAAGCGAGTGGAATTACTGAATAAGAATTACAATAAAAACATTTCGGTTACCATAGTCGATAAACACGATGAATTCAGTCGTCCGACAGGAACAACCGTAATTATACAAATATCCAATTACTAAAATGAATTGCATTATAATAGATGACGAGAAGAGCGCAAGAAGCTTAATAAAAACCTTTGTAAAAGAGAACTTTGCGCAGTTTGATTCTTTTTTTGAAGCTTCCAATTTAGAAGAAGGAGTTGCTCTTTTGAAAAAAGAAAAGATAGATATAGTGTATCTTGATATTCAGATGCCCGGCGAAAGCGGTTTAGAGATCATCAATCATTTTGATACTGAAGCAATGAACTTTAAGATCATCTTTACCACAGCGTATCATCAATATGCAGTTGATGCGTTCAAGCTGAATGCTTTGGATTATTTGTTGAAACCTATTGATGAGCAGGAACTTATTAAAGCTACCCAAAAAGCCATTGCCGAAATTGAAAAAAATGAGCTAGGCACGAAGCTTGAAAGTTTAAAAGAAGCTTTAGAACAAATTGCGGTTACTAAAATAGCACTCGATGTACCCAAAGGAATCCTGTTCATGAACTTAGACGATATTGTATATTTTGAAGCAGACGGCATGTATACCAAAGTGCATTTAAAAACCGATGAGACCAAACTGGTCAGCAAACCTTTGAAGTTCTTTAGTGACCAATTAGAGAATAAACCTATCTTTTTTAAATGCCACCGAAGCTTTCTGGTCAACCTGATGTACGTTAAAGAACTTGTTAAGAGCGACGGTGATTACCTGATCCTCGAGAACAAAAAAACGATACCGATCGCTAAATCTAAAAAAGACGAATTTATGGCAGTTATCAAAGATACTTTTTGGTAAAATCCTTTAGCAATAAAACGAGCAGTTTCAGAAGTAAATCAGCAGTCTTTATAAGATAACAAAATGCTGACTTTACTTAATGAATTTTCTTTGTTGTTGTAATAAAAAGAAACACAAATGAAGAAAATTTTACTTTTAGCGCTTAGTTTATTCGTTTTTAGTCTAAAGGCGCAAACCGTAGTGTATGTTGATACCGATGCTACCGGAAACAATGACGGAACCAGTTGGGCTAATGCCTACAACTCTTTGCACGATGCGTTAACCAATACAAATATTGCCGGTGCTGAAATTTGGGTAGCCGAAGGAACTTATAAACCAATTAATGCTTCCACACCTTTTTTAAATCAGTATGGAGTTAATATCTATGGTGGTTTTGTGGGAACAGAAAACACAAAAGCTGATCGTAATGTTGACCCATGGTTACATCCGGTGTATTTATCCGGAGATATCAACGGTGATGATTTAAATGAAGTGCCAAGTGTTAGTTCGGTTAATAAAAGTGATAATGCAACACGTATTTTACAAATCGAGCCAACAACTCTTGGTGGTGCAACTTTAAATCATGTAAATGAGAGCATTGTTATTGATCGTATCAATTTTGTGAAGGCTTACGGCGGAAGCGCTTTGTACAGTCACCCAGCTAGCGGTACTAACTATACGCAAAATGAAATAACACTTATAAATTGTCGTTTTTCTAGAAATTATGCGTCTACAAGACCAGCCTTTGATATTTGGGCTAATATATTTGGAGGAGATAGTTCAAATCCAATTAAAACTTTTTCTTTGCTCAATAGTATTGTAGATGAAAATGTGTCGCAAGTTGGGTATGCTTTCGAATACAGAACACTTGCATATTTTGATGAAATTTTCATTGCTAATAACTTGTTTATTGCTAACAAAGTTGAAGATGCTGGCTTTTCGGGTAGTGTGGCACGTTTTCTTAAAACGGGTAATGGTCAGTTGTTAAAAATTAGGTTTTCAAACAATACTTTAGCATTAAATCAAGAAGGTGCTGGTGTGGCGGCTTCAGTTGCAAGCTGTATTCGCTTACAAGATTCTGGTATTAGTTATCATGTTGAAGGCTTTTGGTATAATAATATTTATTACAATAACATTGGAACAACTGAGTATGTAGGCAGTATATCTTATTCAACTGCTGGTATTGTTGCTGGTAATACTAATGCCAGAGATTTTTCATCACAAGTTTATGATGTGCCAAACTCTGTATTTTTACCAACGAGTCCTTTTATAGATATTGCTGTAGGAAATTTTGAACCCTTAGCAGCCTATCGTCAAAACGGAACTATGGGAGCTGGTTATGATTTAACTAATTATCCAGCAACTGATTGTTTTCAAAACGGAAGAACGTATTCTAGCGGAACTATCATTGGTTTAGGAGCTATACAGCATGCCAATACAGCAATGTTTCACGGACCCGGAGATATTGCGAATTCATCAACACCAACCCCGGCAGGAGATATTTTTGTAGATGCGAGTGCAACAGGTAATAATGATGGAACAAGCTGGGCAGATGCTTATAACTCTTTATATGATGCTTTAAACTCTATGAGTCTAACACCTGGAGGAAAAGTATTTGTAAAAGCAGGAACGTATTACCCAACAGCCGGAGGGTTCACGGTAACTGATGATTCTGTTCAAATTTTCGGAGGTTTTGATGGTACGGAGACTGATGAAAATGACAGAGATATGTCGTTGATTTACACGACAAATGCTACCATTATTTCAGGGGATGTTAATGGCGATGATATTGTAGGAGATTTTTCTTCAAACAAAGCTGATAATTTAGCACAATTAATGATGGTTAATACAAATTCAGTAACCATTGATGGTTTTATTTTTGAAAACGCTCATAAACCTAGTGGTAGTAATCCTATTATTTATTTTTCAGTAACAGGCAACACATCATATTTTACGCTAAAAAACAGTATCATTAGAAACAATTATGCTGCAAGTGGTTTATTAATGGATTACAGATATTTTACTGATACTATTGAGTTTATTAATGTTGCCATCAAAGGCAATTTAGTTAATAACGGAATTTGTTTGTTCCAAAGTTCAAGTAGTAATACGCCTATCGATTTTAATTTTGTGAATTTTGAGTTTAGTGATAATCAGTTTAATTCTGACTTTGGAGCTATTTGGTTCAGAGAAACCGGAACTTCAAATATGAATACAACAATTGTAAATTCAACATTTGTAAACAATACAAATGATTATTCAACATCAACAATTAAACATTTAGTTAATATAAGTTCTTTAGGTTCGTTAGAGAATAATGTAGATGTTTATAACTCAATATTCTATAATAATTACTACAGTTCATCTATAGTTAGTGATAAGGTTTTTGATAATTCTAAAATTTCAGAAGGTATTTACGGAGATTTAGATATTGATAATTGTATTGCACCTACAATTTATCCTTATACATCTAATATTGATGCAGATGCTTTTAATATCAGTACAGCAAATCCTAATTTAGATACTGATTATAAACCTACTTCAGCTTCTACAGCAGTTATAGATCAAGGAACTAATTCATTTTATAACTCAGGTTTATTCGGAACGTTAGATGCTTCAGGAAACCCAAGATTTGTCAATACCACAATTGATTTAGGTGCTTATGAATACAATGCAACATTAAGTAGTTCAAGTTTTTCTACAAACGATTTCAAACTGTATCCTAATCCGGTAACAGATTTCTTTACAATAGATGCTAATGAGGCAATCGAAAAAGTTGAGGTTTATAACTTAACAGGAGCAAAAGTTATGGAAACGAATCAAACTCAAGTAAATATATCTTCTTTAAATGCAGGGCTTTATTTGGTTAAAATTTACTCAGAAAACGGGGTAGGTGTTCAAAAAATCATTAAAAAATAAATTTTAAATATCATAACATGAAAAAAGTAATTCTATTCGTATTCTTAATTTTATCAAGTCTATCGTTTACTTCTTGTAGCGATGATGATAACACTAAAGAAAACTACGCTAAGCTTAACGATGAAAGCTATAGTTTAAAAACTAGTCTATACTATACTGACACAAATAATGATGGTACTTATGAATCTATACTATTTATTTATTCGGAAGGAATTACTTATGATGAGGTAAATGACGAGTTTACAGGTCAAGGTAGTTTAGCTGTAATAGAAATGGATAGTCATCCGACGCAAGATTTTTCCGGAAATTACACACAAACAGATGATGTAGATATTGTTTTTTTTCCATTATATGATTTTGACAATTTAGGTAATGGTAGAGCTCCGGCTCCGGAAAACTATGTGTTAGATACATTTAGTCTCTCTATTGCTAAAAACGGTGATACTGCTACAATTAACGTTTCAGGAGAATCAACAGATACTCCGGCGCTTCCTTTTGAAATGTATTACAACGGAAATCTTACATTTAGTCCGATAGACTAATTTAAAACCTTAAAAATGAAAGTTTTTTATAGCATTTTATTTTTTTCTTTTGCTTCATTGACCGGTCAGGCACAATTTGGAAAGATGTTAAAAGACAAGGCAAAAAAAGCCGTTGAGAAAAAAATAAATTCAGCGGATACTACAACATCTTCGTCCGGTTCTGATTCGTCTTCAAATGCAGGAATGGCAGAGCGTTCTACTGCAGAATATTCAGATGAAGAATTTAAAAAAGAATTAGAGAAAAAGTATCCGAATGATCAAGCAAAGCAAGATTTGTACTATCAGAAATACCTGGAGAAAAAAGCAAAAGAATCTAAGTCAAACGCTATCGTTAATACTGCTGATTCTGATGAAGGCTTCTTGTATCTTTCCTATACATTCGGGATGTCTTCAGGAGTTAACAGCTATGCGGTAGACCAGGTTAAATTACGACGACAAATGACCGATAGGGGAGATAATGTCGATATTTTGCCTAAGCAAGATACAGAGTATGCCTGGCTGCGATTTTTGACCACTCCCGAATTAGAAATGATGTCGCCGGATGGTTATATCGGGTACGAATTGGTTTCAGGTTCTTATGTTACCAAAATAGGAGCTGACAGATCTCAAACTATGGAATTAGGAACCGGAATGCCGGTTTTAACCAGAGGAATGCTGATAGCAGAAGATGTATTTGTCATCTATGCAGGTTCGCATCAAGGAGGACATGCTTTTAATGTTCCTTCGTATATGGATCAAGACGACATTACCATTATGAATATCGTGGGAAAAGGTGACCAACAATTTCATTTGGAATGGCTAGAAAAAGCCAAACCGATTGTAAAAGAGTTTGAAGCTACTTTAAAAGCCAATTACGACAAAGCCGCAAAAGCGAGTATGGCGAGTATAAAAATGCCTAAAGCCGGAACCATGAATGGAAATAGCGAGTTGAAAAACTTTGCCATAGCCAAAGTAAAAGAAACAATAGCTAAAGACGGTGCTCAATTGTTAAAACTGAACATAGAATCTAGCGACTGGTCTATTGTTAAGAATAAATATACAGGGCATATTTTATACCGTTGGATAAAAGGATCCTTTACCGAAAAGAACAAAAACAAAGATTGTATGCTACAAGGATTTTTGATCAAACAGGAGTACAACGGAAGCAGTTACGGAAGTTCTCAATTTGGCGGAATCATACACGGACAAATGCCTTACGGACAATTGATGGATTGCGCTAATGCGATGTAACGAACTGTATACAGTATAAAACGATCAGATTTTTTTATTGAAAAGTCATGTATTTGGTTAAGTTAAAAAAGTCCCGGAAATTTCCGGGACTTTTTGATATAGTATACTCATTAATTCAGCAAACAGTTTTTATTACATCTTTTCCTGAATGATATTCTGCAACGTTATCACCGCTTCCAATCTAAGTCGCAAGCGATCAAGTCGTCGGATATTTTCTGTTGCCAGATTGCGTTCCACTTTGTCCCGAATATTCTTTAATAAAGAGGCAGGATCTTTTTTCTGCATTTCTAAAAATCGGATAACGTGCAAAGCAGCCAGATTTTTAGCCCGTTTTTGTTCCGATACCGCTATTTTCTTTTCCAGAAGCAGTTGTTCATTTCTTAGTCTCTCCAACTTTCGCTGTAATACTAATTTTCCATTCTTCCTTTGATCTGTCTGCAATAATTTTTTGGTATTGAAGATATCCTTGTCTTTTAGCTGTTGCAGATAAATAAGAATAGCCATAAGCTTTTTTTTAGCAGTTAAAGGTAAATTGCGTTTTCCGCTCACAAACATTGACCATTGACTTCTGCTGATCCCTAAAAGCAAAGCTATCTCATGTTGGGATAACCCTAATGTTCCGCTTAAGCTTGATCTATCTTTCATAATTTGACAAATTTTTTGAACGAAATATTCTCACATTTTTTCCAAACAAAAATTTTGCCACAAAAGTTATAGCAAAAATGGATAATGTATTTTTTCCGGACTTTTCAAGTTACAATTAACTAAGTACCCTACGTAATATTTGCACGTTCCACGTATGTTTTACGATTCCTGATTGTCTTAATCTTGTAGTTGAAATTAAACCCTATTTATGATGAGAAATAGTTTGCGTAGTATCCTGTATGACCTGCCTGTACTTATAAGGCGGCAACACGAAGTTGAGTTAAGAGCAGCCCGCCGACCGGCTCGGGGTGTTTTTTGATCCGTAGGACGACCCGAATAGTAACTCTTTTACGAGAGAACAGCTCCTTTTGACGTCTGACGTTTTTTGAAAAGTAAGGCCATTCCACAGATTACCTGATAAGGAATAGTCGTACTTAAATTTTATTATGAGACTAATTGATAAACTTAAAACCAATCATGAAAATTAAAATATTGTTGTATACCCTTGTGTCACTTATGGAGGTAATGGTAGTTGCTCAAACCAAATCCCATCCCGCTATGAGTACTCATG
Source organism: Flavobacterium haoranii (assembly GCA_003246205.1). Lineage (GTDB taxonomy): Bacteria > Bacteroidota > Bacteroidia > Flavobacteriales > Flavobacteriaceae > Flavobacterium > Flavobacterium haoranii_A. The sequence continues at coordinate 156,409 of QKBC01000013.1, forward strand.
CAACCGCTTCGCAAATCCATGACCGAGCGGAAAATTATAATTTGATAAACTTAGCCTGTCCCGGGAATGTGACGGTGAATAACGATGCGGGGCAATGTCAGGCAAATGTTGTACTTCCGGATTATGATGTTTCGGGTAATGCAATTGCCTTTGATGGAACAGACGATTATCTGTCAGCCACGCTGCCTACAGCATTTGCTGCTATAGGAACGACTGATTTTACAGTAGAGACCTGGGTTAATCCGTCGTCTCACGGATCTTCAAGACGTGTGTTCTTTGCACAATACGATCAATCCAATTTTATGACGATCTTGATCAATTCCTCCGGTGTCGTATATGTTTTTGTACGGGACAATTCTACTGTTTATAGTACAAACACGCAAACAGTAGTTTCCCTAAATCAGTGGACACATATTGCATTTCGCTGGGTGGCTTCCACAAAGGCTATTCAAGTACTGATAAACGGAACACTTGCACCTTCTATTTCAGGAGGTTCAAGTTCATTAGGAACTAACAATCGGATGACGATAGGTAGCCGAAGTGACGGGATGCAGGTTTTTAACGGAAAAATAGATGAATTCCGGATATGGGATACCTTAAGAAGTAATTCGGAGATTGTAGGCTCAATGAATACTTGTATACCTGAAACAAGCACCGGATTAATAGCTTATTATCATTTTGATGAAACAAGCGGAAGCCTTACCGCAGCTGATGCAACCGGAAACAGTTATGATTGTACTTTGAATAATATGGACAGTTCGACAGTTTGGACGAACGGTACCATTACATGCGGAGCCTCAGCGGTAAATGATTATACAGGAACGAACAACGCTTCGGGTACTTATCCTATAGGAGACACAACAGTGAACTGGACTATAGATGACGGACAGGGGAATATAAGTAACTGTACACAGATAATAACAGTGACCGATGCTGAAGATCCGGTAATTACATGTCCGGGAGCGGTTACACTCAATGCAGCTGCAGGTCAATGTACGGCTACAGCATCCATAGGAACCGCTACAGCCACGGATAATTGCGGTATCCCAACAGTAACCAATGATGCACCGACGGCTTTTCCGATCGGAATTACTACTGTAACCTGGACGGCTACAGACGGAGCAGGGAACACAGCAACTTGTACGCAAGTAGTAACCGTGACCGATGTTGAAGACCCGGTAATCACGTGTCCGGGAGCGATTACACTCAATGCAGCTGCGGGTCAATGTACGGCTACAGCATCCATAGGAACCGCTACAGCCACGGATAATTGCGGTAGCCCAACAGTTACCAATGATGCACCGACGGCTTATCCGATCGGAATCACTACTGTAACCTGGACAGCTACGGACGGAGCAGGGAACACGGCAACTTGTACGCAAGTAGTAACAGTGACCGATGCCGAAGATCCGGTCATTACGTGTCCGGGAGCGATCACGCTCAATGCAGCTGCGGGTCAATGTACGGCTACAGCATCCATAGGAACCGCTACAGCCACGGATAATTGCGGTAGCCCAACAGTTACCAATGATGCACTGACGGCTTTCCCTATCGGAACCACTACT
>QKBC01000017.1 GCA_003246205.1 Flavobacterium haoranii
AATAAATTTTTATTATAAATAAAAATCCATCAATTTTTCAACTGATGGATTTTTTATTTTTAGGAATTATTTTTGACTACGCTTCAGTATCGTCATTTTCATTTTTCTTTTTAGCGGCTTTTTTCATGGCTTCACCTACTTGATTACTTGCGGTGAAACTAGCAACCATATTATTCAACATTTCGCTACCGGCTTGTGGTGAATTTGGTAATAAAATTAGATTACTGTTAGTATCACTTCCAATAGATTGTAGTGTGTCATAATGTTGGGTTACCACAATTAGAGCAGAAGCTTCTTGAGAATTAATACCTACTTTATTCAGTACATCAACAGATTCTACTAAACCACGAGCAATTTCTCTACGTTGGTCTGCAATACCCTGACCTTGCAATCTTTTACTTTCTGCTTCCGCTTTGGCTTTGGCTACAATTCTAATACGTGATGCTTCTGCTTCATATTCAGCAGCAGTTTTTTCACGATCAGCAGCGTTAATACGGTTCATCGCATTTTTTACCTGAATATCAGGATCAATATCAGTAATTAGAGTATTGATAATGTCATATCCATAAGTTGACATAGCTTCATTTAATTCTCTTTTTACAGCTATAGCGATATCATCTTTACGTTCAAAAACATCGTCTAATTTTAATTTAGGAACTTCAGCACGCACTACGTCAAAAACATACGAAGTAATTTGATCGTGAGGATATTCTAATTTATAGAAAGCTTCGTATACTTTGTCTTGTAATACTTTAAATTGAACTGAAACTTTTAGTTTAACGAATACGTTGTCTTTAGTTTTAGTTTCAATGATAACATCTAATTGTTGAATTCTTAGGTTAACTCTTCCGGCTACTCTGTCAATTACAGGAATTTTTAATTGTAAACCTGAATTACGTATACTATTAAACTTTCCGAAACGTTCTATAATTACAGAAGTTTGTTGTTTAACGGTAAAAAAAGAGGAAAGAAATAAAATAACGATTACTCCTAGAACAATGTACATATTTTAATTTTTAATTGGTTACGTTTATTATACGCTTTTTTAGAAAAAAAGTTACAATATTTAATATTAAACCCTAATTTTGGCACAAAACTCAGATTATATGAAGAAAATTATTGTTTTATTAACCGTTTTAATATCCATTAGTGCAATGGCGCAATATGGATATCGTGATAGTAATCGAATTGGAATATCAGCTGGTATTACACAACTAAGTTTATTTTCAGATCAATTTAATGCTAGTCCACAAACAGGTTGGACAGCCGGATTATCGCTTAGAGGAAATTACTATAATAATTGGCAGGCAGTTTTTGGTATGCATTTTACCGACAGTAATTTTTCTTTGCAATCTGTTGCCAATGAAGATATTAATTTTAAATTAAGTGCAGTTCAGGTATATTTGGTAGCTAGTTATATGGTTGTAGAAAATCACTTAACACTTGAAATAGGTCCGGTTTTACAAGTCAATGGTAAGTTAAAGATTGATGGTAAAGATGAATATAAACTTTTAAAAGATAGTCCGTTACTAACTGCTAATGATATTATAGATATTACAAAAATCAACGGAAATATTTATGCAGGTGTTACAGCCGGACTAAAGAATGTTCGTTTACATATTGCTTATCAATATGGTTTAAACAACATTATGAATAACTTGAATAAAAAAGATGAATTAGTGGCATTAAATGGAAATCAAAAATTTAAAGGAAATATAGGATTGATCAGTGGAATGATTACCTTCTATTTGTAAGACATTTATTTTCATTTATCATTATAAAGCCTAAATAGTTTATATTTGGGCTTTATTTTTTAATAATTAAATTATTCTATGACAAAAATTAAAGTTTTATTAATTTTGTTTCTTTTATCCGGTATCAAAATGTATTCTCAAAGTGAATATATAATTGATAAAAAAGGTAACAAAATTATAATTGATAATGGTTCTTCTCAAATGAGCTCTAGTAATCATTCTACTAATTATAGTACATTTATTACAATAACTATATATTATGAAATAAATGGAGAAGAATTTAACATAGATTTTTCAAAAGTAAAAGAGGCATCTTTTGGAAATTATAAGATACAATCATATAAAATTAATTCAAAAAAAGCACTTCCTTATTTTATCTTTTGTGAAAATAAAAATTATAAATTAATAGGTTTTTGGAATAATAATGTTTCTTCACATCATTATATTATTGATAATGATGGAAAAATTATTGAAGATTTATCTTTAAAGTGTTTTAAGTATAAAGGAAAAGAATTTAAGAATAGAGCTAGGGTAGATTTAAAAATAAGGGAATATTTCGGAAACTGTGAAGAGCTAATAAGGAGATTAGATAGATATAAATATAATAATTCAGTAATAACTTTTAAATCTAAATTTCTTCAAAAAATGAGAAAACCAAATGAAGTTAGTAAAAATACCAATTATGAAAATCTAAATTCATTTTTTTACAATCCACTTTTTCAAAAATGCCAATAAATTTTACTAATATGAAATTGAATTTTTTTTTAATAGCCGCACTTTTTTTTGTTTTTTTTAATTGTTTTTCTCAAGAATTTACAATTTTAGATGCTCATTATAAAGGTAATGGTAAGAATATTGATTATTCTTTTACTGGTACTTTAATTATAAAAGACAATTCTCTTTTTTTAGATTGTGATAAATTTCTTTTAGAGGCAAAAATAACAATTGATAGTAATAATTTTATTACTTATCAGTGTGAAAATAAAGAATATAAATTACAGATTATAGAGGAAAAAGGATATCATAATAATTTTTTTTATGATTTTCTTTTAATTACTAGGTGTGATGATGAGATTGGTGGTGTAGTTATGACATATTATTGTAGAAAAAACTAAAAAAACCTCAGAATTTCTGAGGTTTTTTTTGTTTTTATACTTTTGCAATTGCTTTTTCAATACGTTTGATGGTTTCTTCTTTACCAATCATTTCAATGATATCAAACAAATGTGGACCTTTCAACTCGCCTACTAAACTTAAACGAAGCGGTTGCATTACTTTTCCCATTCCAATTTCATTTGCTGTCATCCAGTCTTTTAAACTGTTTTCTATCGTTAACGAAGTAAAATCAGCATAAAAATTCAATTGTTCTATTACTTTTTGAAGCAATCCTTTGGTTTCTTCATTCCACTTTTTCGTTGCTTTTTCATCATACGATGTTGGTGCAACAAAGAAATAATCGGATAAATTCCATAAATCCGTTACAAAATTAGCTCTGTCTTTTACTTGAGCAATCACTTTAGTTAAATAGTCTAAAGTTGTCGCAATTCCTTTTTCTTTAACAATTGGAGCAAAAAGAACAGCTAATTCTTCATCTGATTTGGTAATTAAATATTGATGATTGAACCATTTATTTTTTTCCGGATCAAACTTAGCACCCGATTTATTTACTCTGGCTAAATCAAAAGAAGCTACTAATTCGTCTAAACTGAACAATTCTTTTTCAGTTCCATCATTCCAACCTAATAAAGCTAAGAAGTTAACCACAGCTTCCGGAAAATAGCCTTGTTCGCGGTAACCCATTGAGGTTGATTCTTCTGTTTTCCATTCTAAAGGAAATACCGGGAATCCCATTTTATCACCATCTCTTTTCGATAATTTTCCATTTCCAATAGGTTTTAAAATCAAGGGTAAATGGGCAAATTCTGGTGCTTCCCACTGGAAAGCTTTGTATAATAAATGGTGTAAAGGTAAACTTGGCAACCATTCTTCTCCACGAATTACGTGTGAGGTTTCCATCAAATGATCGTCTACAATATTAGCCAAATGATATGTTGGCATACCATCGCTTTTGTACAATACTTTATCATCTAACAAGTTGGTATCAAATTTTACCGTTCCACGAATGATATCATTTAATTCTAAAACTTCATTAGTTGGTGTTTTAAAACGAACGACAAAAGCATCGCCGTTAGCAATTCGTTGGTCAACTTCCTCTTTAGATAAAGCCAAAGAATTATCCAATTGTTCCCTAACCGTATGATTGTAGATAAAAGTTTTACCTTCAGCTTCGGCTTGTTTTCTTAATTCATCTAATTTTTCTGCAGAATCAAAAGCATAATATGCCCAACCGTTAGCAATTAATTGTTCTGCATATTCTTTATAGATGGCTTTGCGTTCACTTTGTCTGTACGGACCAAATTTTTCGTTTTTCCCAACAGTTTCATCAGGAGCAATTCCTAACCATTCTAAAGCTTCAAAAATATAAGCTTCAGCACCGGGAACAAATCGGGTTTGATCGGTATCTTCAATTCTCAAGTAAAACGTTCCGCCATTTTTTTTGGCAAATAAATAGTTAAATAAAGCTGTACGAACTCCTCCAATGTGTAAAGGACCCGTAGGACTTGGAGCAAAACGAACTCTAACTGGTTTTGACATAGTTTAGTATTTGATTCTTTTTTTGATTCAATTTCGGTGCAAAGATACGATACACAGTTAAAATTTAGGCTCTTATGCCTAGTTTCTCTTTAAATTTTACCTATTGCCCTATGTAAAAATAAATTGTACTTTTATTGGTTAAATGCAAATGCAAAAGAACCTTGGAAACAAAATCAATCATTTACAGCAAATTAGAGGCTTTTATTAAGAAGTATTACACGAATGAAATCATAAAAGGAGCTTTACTTTTTATGGCTTTAGGACTTTTATACTTTTTATTTACGTTGCTCGTGGAACATTTTTTATGGCTTTCAACTTCAGGACGTACGGTTTTATTTTGGCTTTTTATTTTGGTTGAAGTTTTTTTGTTGGCCAAATTTATTGCTCTACCACTTTTCAAGTTGTTCAAATTACAAAGCGGAATTGATTATACCGAAGCTTCTAAAATTATTGGAAATCACTTTTCAGAAGTAAACGATAAGTTATTGAATTTTTTACAGCTTTCAAATGATGCCAATCCATCCGAACTAGTGTTAGCTTCTATCGATCAAAAAGCAAATGCATTGCAACCGATTCCATTTTCTAATGCTATTGATTTTTCTAAAAACAAAAAGTATTTGCCTTATGCATTAATTCCAATTATTGTTTTGTTATTGTTTTTTGCTACCGGAAATTCTTCGGTAATTGGTGAAAGTTTAAATCGTGTGGTTCATTATGAAACAGCTTATGCTCCTCCTGCTCCATTTTATTTTACGATTTTAAATAAAGAGTTGAAGGTAAAACAACACGATAATTTTGTGTTGCAAGTGAATACTAACGGAAAGATTATTCCGGAAAATGTGAAGATAAAAATCGGTAACGAAACCTATTTTATGGAGAATATTGCTCCTGGTAAATTTGTATACAATTTGACGAATGTTTTGCAAGATGTAAACTTCCAGTTGAGTTCTAATGAAGTGGTTTCTCAAGATTATCTTTTGGAAGTAATGAATGTTCCTTCTATTTCAAACTTTGCTATGGAACTAAAATTCCCAAGTTATTTGAATAGAAAGAATGAAACGGTTACGGGAACTGGAAATATTGTAGTGCCGGAAGGAACAAAAATCAACTGGAAAATTGATGCAAAAGCGACTACTGCTATTGATTTTAGTATTGATGAAACTACTACTCCATTCCAATTAAATGATGCTATTTTTTCATTTACTAAAGTAATTCGAAATCCATTCGAATATCAAATTATAACTTCTAACAAAGAATTGAAAGGTTACGAAAAATTGGGATATGCTATTGATGTAGTCAAAGATCAGTTCCCAACGATCAATGCTAATTTTGTTCCGGATAGTTTAAAGACGAATGCTAAAATGATCGTTGGAAAAGTTTCGGATGATTATGGGTTATCAAAGCTACAAGTGGTTTTTTATGACAAAGACCATAAAGATAATGTTCGAAAAGCAGCTTTACCTTTAAACAAAGGACTGTATGATCGTTTTGTTTATACCTTTCCTGCTGGTTTGGATTTGCAGCCTGGAATTTCGTATGAATATTACTTTGAAGTATTTGATAATGATATAGTTAATGGAAATAAAAGTGCTAAATCTACCGTTTTTAAACATTATGAGTTGACGGCTAATGAAAAAGACGATGTTTTATTGCAAAACCAACAGGAAAACATCAATGCTTTAGAAAAATCATTGCAAGAACAGGAAAAGCAATTGCAAAAGATGGATGATTTGGAACGTTTAAATAAAGAGAAATCTTCTCTAAATTTTTCAGATCAAAAGAAAATAAAAGACTTCATTTCTAAACAGCAGCGACAAGAAGAAATGATGAAAGAGTTTTCCAAAAAGTTAGAAGAAAATATCAAAGATTTCAAAAAAGAAGATACTCCGGAAAGCAAAGAATTAGAACGTCGTTTAGATGAGTTTCAAAAAGAATCTGAGAAAAATGAAAAGCTTTTAGAAGAGTTAGAAAAACTAACTGAGAAGTTACAGAAAGAAGAATTGTTCAATAAAGCGGATCAACTGAAGCAAAATGCAAAGAACCAACAAATGAATTTAGAGCAATTAGTAGAGCTAACGAAACGTTATTATGCGGAAGAAAAGGCAAAACAAATTGCTGATAAATTAGAACAATTAGGTGAAAAGCAAGAGGATTTGTCAAAGCAAAATGAAGATAAAAACACCAAAGCGGAACAAGATAAAATCAATAAGGAGTTCGATCAAATTAAGAAAGAATTAGATCAATTAGAGAAAGATAATAACGAATTGCAATCTCCTTTAGATATTCCAAATACGGAAAGTGATGAAAAGGATATTCAAAATGATTTGAATAAGGCTTCCGATGCTTTAGAGAAAAACAATCAGCAAAAGGCGAAGCCAAGTCAGAAATCTGCAGGCCAAAAAATGAAAGAAATGGGAGGACAAATGAAGGCTTCAATGGATGGTGGTGATATGATGCAAATGCAGGAAGATGTTAGAGCATTACGTCAGATTCTAGATAATTTATTAGCTTTTTCCTTCAATCAGGAAGACCTGTTGAATGTTACTGATAATGCTAAATCTTCTACCCTACAGTTCAATAAAATTTTGAAAGAGCAACAGAATTTGAAGATACAGTTTAAGCATATTGACGATAGTATTTTTGCAGTTGCAAAAAGAAATCCTATGATTACGGAAGTGGTTTTAAACGAAGTTGGAAATGTTCATTATAATTTGGACCATTCGCTTTCTACCCTGGCCGATAATAATTTTTACAAAGGAAAAGGTCATCAGCAGTATACTTTAACAGCTGCTAATACCCTTGCAGATTTGCTCAGCAATATTCAAAGTAATATGATGATGCAAATGCAAATGTCGGGTCAAGGACAGGGAAAACCACAACCCGGAAAAGGTTCTGGTGGTGGAATGCAGTTACCAGATATCATTAAAAAGCAACAAGAGTTGAACGGACAAATGCAGGATGGTATGGGTAAAGGAAAGGAAAAGGGAAAAGAAAAAGGCGAGAAAAATGGTAAAGAAGGGGAACAAGGTCAAGGAGAAAGTGGTCGGCAAAATGGTAAAAACGGAACGAGTGAAGGTGAAGCCGGTGAGATTTTAGAAATATTAAAACAGCAACAACAATTGCGTGATGCTTTACAGCAAGCTTTGCAAAAAGAAGGTAATTCAGGTATTGGTCAATCCGCTTTAGATAAAATGAAAGATATTGAAAAGCAGTTGTTAAATAAAGGTTTCAAGAATGAAACTTTACAAAAAATGTTGAATTTAAATCACGAATTATTAAAATTAGAAAAGGCTATTCAGCAGCAAGGAGAAGATAATAAAAGGAAGTCGAATACTAATAAAGAAGAATTCAACGGAACATCTAAGCCCTTACCTAAAGAGGTAAAAGATTATTTGAATAGTATTGAAATTTTAAACAGACAAACACTACCTTTGCAGCCGAATTATAATAAAAAGGTTCAAGATTATTTTAACCAACATGATTAGTTTTAATTACGAAATTGATTTTGCTTTAGAAAACGAAGAGTTATATACCGAATGGATTGAATCTATTATAGAATCTGAAGGTAAAATTTTAGGCGAAATCAACTATATATTTTGTGATGATGAATATCTACATCAGATCAATGTTCAATATTTAGATCACGATACGCTAACTGATATTATTAGTTTTGATTATACAGAAGGAGAAATTATTAGTGGAGATATTTTTCTTTCTATCGAAAGAGTTCAAGATAATGCTAATGATTTTAAGGTTCCGTTTGATGCAGAATTAAAAAGAGTAATGGCGCACGGCGTATTGCATTACTGTGGATATAAAGATAAATCTGAAGCCGACGAGCAATTAATGAGATCAAAGGAAGAGGAGAAAATGCAGATGTTCCATGTGAAACATTAAACCACTTCTTTATTCTCTTTTGTTCCACGTGGAACAAAAGAGAAGATTTAAAATTCTAAACGTTCCACGTGGAACGTTAGCGAAAAAAATAAGTTTAAATTTTAGTTGTTCCACGTGGAACAACTAAAAAAATAATTAAAATTCATATTTAAAGTGAGTTTATTTCAAGATCAATATGATGTTATAGTTGTGGGAGCTGGTCACGCTGGATGTGAAGCTGCTGCTGCCGCCGCCAATATGGGTTGTAAAACTTTATTGGTTACTATGAATTTGCAAAACATTGCTCAAATGTCTTGTAACCCTGCTATGGGTGGAATTGCAAAAGGGCAAATCGTTCGAGAAATTGATGCCTTGGGTGGATACTCAGGAATTGTTTCAGATAAAACGGCAATTCAATTTAAAATGTTGAATGTGTCGAAAGGACCTGCTATGTGGTCGCCAAGATGTCAAAGTGATAGAATGCGTTTTTCGGAAGAATGGAGATTAATGTTAGAACAGACACCAAACCTAGATTTTTATCAGGAAATGGTTTCTGGTATTTTGACAGAGAACGGTAAGTTAGTTGGAGTAAAAACAGGATTAGGAATTGAGATAAAAGGGAAGACAGTTGTCTTGACTAACGGAACGTTCTTGAACGGTTTAATTCATATCGGAGAAAAACAATTTGGTGGTGGCCGTGCCGGTGAAAGTGCTTCTTATGGAATTACGGAAGATTTGGTTAATTTAGGATTTGAATCTGGACGAATGAAAACAGGAACGCCTCCGCGTGTGGACGGTCGCTCTTTAGATTATTCTAAAATGATAGAACAACCAGGAGATGTAAATCCTCAAAAGTTTTCGTATTCTAATCAAACACAACCTTTGAAAGAACAGCGTTCATGTTGGATGACCTATACTTCACCGGAAGTACATGATTTGTTACGTGAAGGTTTTGACCGTAGTCCAATGTTTAACGGACGTATAAAAAGTATCGGACCACGTTATTGCCCATCGATTGAAGATAAGATCAATCGTTTTGCAGATAAAGATCGTCACCAATTGTTTGTGGAACCGGAAGGTTGGCATACAGTTGAAGTATATGTAAATGGTTTTTCTACTTCGTTGCCGGAAGATGTTCAATTCAATGCTTTGCGTTCAGTTGCCGGATTTGAGAATGTGAAATTCTTCCGTCCGGGGTATGCTATCGAATACGACTACTTCCCTCCTACGCAATTGAAACATACGTTGGAAACAAAATTAGTAGAAGGTTTATATTTCGCCGGACAGATTAATGGAACGACAGGATATGAAGAAGCAGCTTCTCAAGGTTTGATGGCTGGGATTAATGCAGCATTAAAAGTGAAAGAGCAAGAGCCGTTAATTTTGAAACGAGACGAAGCGTATATTGGTGTTCTTATTGATGACCTGATAACTAAAGGAACAGAAGAACCGTATCGTATGTTCACCTCTCGCGCAGAATACAGAACCTTATTGCGTCAGGATAATGCCGATTTACGTTTAACACCAAAAGGATATGTAATTGGCTTAGCAAAACAAGAACGCATGGAACGTATGGAAGAAAAAATGGTAAAATCGGAAGCATTTATTCAATTTTTTAGAGAAACCAGTGTAAAACCGGAAGAAGCCAATCCTATTTTAGAAGCCAAAGGTTCTGCTCCTATGTCACAACCTGATAAAATGTTCAAAGTATTTTCGCGTCCGCAATTGGATTTAGAAGATTTTAAAAAATTTGAAAAAGTAAGTGAATATATCAATGAACATCAATTGGATGATGAAATTGTTGAACAAGCAGAAATTCAAGTGAAATATTCAGGCTATATTGAAAAAGAAAAAAGTCATGCGGATAAATTGAACCGTTTAGAAGATGTGGTTATTCCTGATAATTTCAATTTCGATAAAATCAAATCCATTTCAATCGAAGCAAAACAAAAACTAAATAAAATTCGACCAAAAACAATCGCACAAGCATCACGTATTAGCGGTGTATCGCCAAGTGATATTTCTGTGTTGTTGATTTACATGGGAAGATAATTTTAGAGAGAAAAGAAGAAAGAGAAAAGATATTTTAAGATTTCTTTTGATTCTGTTTTTCTAAAATGTTTCACGTGAAACATTTTATCGTACAATTTTAATTTTGTCACTTCGATCTGTCATCTCGAGCGGAGTCGAGAGACGAGAAGTCACATAAAGGAATAAAAGAATGATATTCAAAGAAAATAATATTTATAGTAACGTTAAAGATTTTTCGGTTTCCGGAGAATCTTTTTCTTTGTTAGAAAATAAGGAATATGGAATTTTAAAAACCACTCCTACTCCATCGTTTGAACAATTGCCTTCGTATTATGAAAGCGAAGATTATATTTCACATACAGATGGCACGCGAACACTTTTTGAAAAAATCTATCAAAGTGTAAAAGTGTATGCTATTCAAAGCAAAGTGCAATTAATTTCAAAATTTGCAACTAAAGGCGCTTTGTTAGATATTGGTGCCGGAACAGGAGATTTTTTAGTAGCTGCTCAAAAACAAGGTTGGCACGTTTTAGGTTTAGAACCTAATACTAAAGCGAGAACTATTGCAGCTGGAAAAGGAATTTCGTTTGCTGAAAATTTAGAAGCCATTCCTGATCAAAGTTATGATGTAATTACCATGTGGCATGTTTTAGAACACGTTCCGGATTTGGACTACCAATTAAATCAATTGAAACGAATTTGTAAGCCAGGAGGAATTATTGTGATTGCAGTTCCCAATTACAAATCGTATGATGCAAAATATTACAGAGAATTTTGGGCCGCTTATGATGTGCCTCGACACCTTTGGCATTTTTCGGCAACATCGATCCGAAAAATATTTGCTGAGAAAAATATCGAGTTATTAAAAATTAAACCTATGTGGTTTGATAGTTTTTATGTGAGCTTATTGTCTGAAAAATATAAAAATGGAAAAATGAATCCGATAAAAGCTTTTTGTATAGGTTTTGCTTCAAATGTATACGGAATTTTTAAAAAGGAATTTTCGTCTCATATTTATATATTAAAGAATAAGTAAAACTTATTTTAAGTAGTTTTAGAGTGGTTTTAGGTTTAAAAATATACAAAACCATTCAAAAAAAACAAAAATCGTTTAAAATTGATTTATACAAGCTTGTTTTTATAGTCAAAAACTATGTTTTTGTTAATTTAATAGTTTTTGATTATTTTTGTTCCAAACGAGAGATTTACTATGATTCCGGAAGAAAAACTTTTTTTTAAGGGTATATATGGTGACGATTCCATTAACATGGTTCGTGAAACAATCCATATTGGTTCTTTCGAAGCTACAGGAAAACGACATGAATGGTTTATTAAACCACATGTACACAGTAATCTCTTTCAAATATTTCTTTTAGAAGAAGGAGCCGTTGAACTACTCATAAATGATGAGTCACAATGGGTAGAGGGAATTTCATTTATGAGCATTCCCAAGAATATCGTGCATGGATTTAAAATGAGACCCGATGTTAAAGGTTGGGTTATTTCTCTTCATGACAAGAGTATGGAAAATATGCTGAAATTAGATGCTGACATCATTATTAGAATGGATGAAGTACATATTTTTAAATATGATGCTGAAGATAAGCTAATTAGTGATGCTTATAGTACATTGCATAAATGTATTTATGAATATAGCAGCAATTTACCGGCAAAACAACATGCTTTACAATACTTAGTGGGAATGTTATTATTACGCTTATATCGCATTCCTACTACATCCAAACAGTCTATTCAAATTTTAGATAATAAATATACTATATTTTACAGAAGATTCCTGCAATTAATTAGAGAGAAAAATTCATTTAAGTTTGGTGTAGAAGAATATGCTTCACTTTTAGATATTTCTGCAGGTTATTTAAATAAGATCTGTAGGGAAGTTTCCGGTCAATCACCTAAAGATATTATTATTGAATATTACATTGACGAAATCAAAAAAATGTTGGCGGATTTCGAATTATCCATATCCGATGTTGCCTATAAAATAGAATTAAACGATCCGGGTTATTTAACGCGTTTGTTCAAAAAGAAAACAGGGATGACTCCAAAAGAATACCGAGCTTCAATAGGAGCTAAATAACTACTTGTCAGTATTTTATTAAACATTTTCTTTCTTTAAAAGCTATAGACATCAATTCGTTAAGGTGTTCTTAAACTTTTTTATATTTTTCAGTTCTATTCAAAAGTCCTTTTTTTTAACCTACTATAACGTTTGAAAACGTAAAAAATGCTATTTTTTTTTATTTAAAGCGTAAAAAAATTCGATTTGTCCTATTTTTTATTTAAAAACATAATTTTTTGCTCCAAATAAATATAAAATTTGCATATAACTAAAAAATATGTATAAAAAAATAAATAATACATATTAAGATTTGAGGAATATTATCAAATTAATAATTCGCTCTTTTATTATATAAAAACTTACTAATATTAAAAAAATCAGAAATTATGACTAGAGAGTTAATCGATGAAGTATTGAACCGAATTCAATCTCAAGAAAAAAATGGAGAAGGTAATCCACGTGTAAAAGAAATTGTAGCTCGTTTGTTGAGAGATTTATTTTATGCTATGGATGATTTAAACATCACTTCTGAAGAAATGTGGCATGCGTGTGATTGGCTTACTCAAACGGGTAAAAACAACGAATGGGGACTTGTATTTGCAGGTTTAGGTATTGAGCATTTTATTGATGAAAGAATGGATTGGGAAGATGAGCAGGCTGGTGTTCATTTAAAAACACCTCGTACAATTGAAGGTCCTTTATATGTAGCGGGTTCTCCGGAATCTTTAAGCTATGCTGAATTAGAGAATGAGCCTAACCAAGGAGAAGAAACATTATACATGCAAGGAACAGTAGTTGACGAAGAAGGAAATCCAATTGAAGGTGCTTTAGTAGAAGTTTGGCATTGTAACTTAAACGGATTGTATTCTTATTTTGATACCACTCAGTCTGAATTTAACCTGCGTAGAGCAATCCGCACCGGAAAAGACGGAAGATATCAGTTCAAATCGTTCTTACCTGTAGGATATAGCTGTCCTCCGAATGGTTGTACCGATAATTTAATGAAATGGTTAGGTCGTCATGGTTCTCGTCCGGCACATATTCACTTCTTCATTACGGCTCCTAACTACAGAAAATTGACTACTCAAATCAATATCGATGGTGATCCGTTATTAGGACAGGATTTCGCTTTTGCAGATAAAGATGGATTAGTACCACCTATAACTCACTATACAGCTGATCAAGCTAAAGCATTAGGGAAAGACGAAGCTTTTGCTTCTATCGATTTCGATTTTAACATGGTACACGACTCTGAAAAAATAGCTCCGGGTGAAAATCACAGAACCAGAGCAGCTATTGTTACAGCATAATAAAACTACATGAAAACCGTGTTTTCTATAGCACGGTTTTTTCTCTTCTTAACAAGTAATCACCAAATTATTTTAAATCTTTTAAAAAACTCTGATTCCAGAGGAGGATTTCTATTGCCTAAAACGAAGTAATTATGGAACAAAACACAGTAAATTATATCGATTCTTTATTGATTCACGATAAAGAAAACGGAAAGTATCAGCACAATCGAAAAGCTTTTACAGATCCTGAATTATTTGAACTTGAAATGAAATACATCTACGAGAATAATTGGGTGTATTTAGCACACGAGTCACAAATAGCGAATGCAAATGACTATTATACCACAACTATTGGTCGCCAATCTGTAGTTATTACTCGCGATAAAGAAGGTCAATTGCATGGTCTTATCAACTCTTGTTCGCACAAAGGAGCACAATTGTGCCGCTATAGAAAAGGAAACAAATCCTCTTTTACATGTCCGTTTCACGGTTGGACATTTAACAATTCAGGAAAACTTCTTAAAGTAAAAGATTCAAAAGAAGCGGGTTATCCGGAACAATTTAACTGCGAAGGTTCTCACGATTTAAAGAAAGTGGCTCGTTTAGAATCGTATAGAGGTTTCATTTTTGGATCACTTAATCCTGATGTGGTTTCTTTAAAAGAATATCTTAATGATGCTACTTTAATTATCGATCATATTGTAGACCAAGCTCCGGAAGGTTTAGAAGTGTTAAATGGTTCATCCCAATACATTTACAACGGAAACTGGAAGTTGCAAATGGAAAACGGAGCCGATGGTTACCACGTTTCTTCAGTGCACTGGAATTATGTAGCCACTATGGCGCGCCGTAATTACGATAAAGAAGGCACAAAGGCAGTTGATGCCAACGGATGGAGTAAATCGCCTAGAGCGGGCGGATATGGCTTTAAAAACGGTCATATATTGCTTTGGACAACCAAATTAAATCCGGAAGTAAGTCCTATTTACAAACAAAAAGATCGTTTAATAGCAGAATTCGGTGAAGAAAAAGCAGGTTTTATGCTAACCATGACACGCAATTTAGGGGTTTATCCTAATGTGTTTATTATGGATCAGTTTTCTACTCAAATTCGTGTAGTTCGACCAATTTCAGTAAATGAAACCGAAATTACTATTTATTGCTTCGGCGTAAAAGGCGAAAGTAAAGAAGAGCGTTCAACTCGAATCCGTCAATACGAAGATTTCTTCAACGTAACCGGTATGGGAACTCCTGATGATTTAGAAGAATTCCGTTCGTGTCAAATCGCTTACGAATCAACTGAATTACCTTATAACGACATGAGCCGTGGAGCAACACATTGGGTTTACGGACCAGATGATCACGCCGAAAAAATGGGAATTAACCCGGTAATAAGCGGAATTAAATCAGAGGACGAAGGTTTGTTTGTATCGCAACACGAATACTGGAAAGAAACTTTGATTAAAGGTGTTTCTAAAGAAGAATTAGTTTAATTAATTAGAATTTAAAATGACAAATTTTGAAAAAATAACTGCTTTTTTATACAAAGAAGCTCGTTTTTTAGATGATAGAGAGTGGGAAAATTGGTTAGAATGTTACCATGAAGATGCCATGTACTGGATGCCCGCTTGGACTGATGAAGATGAAACTACTACTGATTTTCAATCCGAGATTTCATTGATTTATTATCCTAATCGCGGTGGATTGGAAGACCGTGTTTTTCGAATCAAAACAGAACGTTCTTCTGCCTCAATGCCGGAACCTAGAACATGTCATAACATAACCAATGTGGAAGTTCTAGAAGAAAACGATAAAGAAGTAAAAGTTCGTTTTAACTGGCATACTTACTCGTTCCGATACAAAACAACAGATATTTATTTCGGGACTAGTAACTACACATTGCAAAAAACAGAAGAATCCTATTTAATTACTAACAAAAAAGTTGTAGTCAAAAACGATTACATACGTCAGGTTTTAGACGTTTATCATATTTAAAATTATGTCAAGAATTGCTTTAAATTTTGAAGATGGGGTAACCAAGATAATCGAAGGTTTACCGAATGAAAAAGTATCCGATGCAGCATACCGTAATAGAATTAACATTCCATTAGATTGTGCAGACGGAGCTTGTGGAACATGCAAGTGCAAAGTAAAATCAGGAAGTTATGATGGAGGCGATTACATTGATGAAGCCTTAACTGATGAAGAAGCAGCTCAAGGTTTTGGTTTGGCTTGCCAAATGACTCCAGAATCGGATATGATTATTGAAATTTTTGCCAGCTCAACAGCTTGTAAAGTAGAAACGCAAACTTTTGCAACGACAATTTCAGCTGTTAACTATTTATCTCCCGAAATTGTTCAGTTAAAAGTACAATTGTCCGATAATGCAACCTTAGAATTTTTGGCAGGACAATATGTAAATATTGAAGTTCCAGGAAGTGGGCAAACGCGTTCTTATTCTTTTGCGAATAAAGGCGCTCAAAATGAATTAGAATTTTTAATTAGAATTGTTCCCAATGGTTTAATGAGCGAATATTTAAAAAACGAAGCCAAAGTTGGTGCATCATTAAATGTAACTGGACCTTTAGGAAGTTTTTATTTGCGTCAAATTGAAAAACCAACTTTATTTTTTGCCGGTGGAACAGGAATTGCACCATTTTTAGCCATGCTAGAAAGTTTGGCAGCTGAAGGAAATACCAATCCAGTTACACTATACTACGGAGCTACAACAGAAGAAAATTTAGTGGAAATGGATCGATTAAAAGAATTTCAATCTAAGCTGAACTTTAACTTCGAATGTTGTGTTTCTGCTCAAGAATCATCTCGTTTTCCAAAAGGATTTGTTACCCAATGGATTACTAAAGATAACTTAACTGAAAACGATTATGATATCTATATCTGCGGACCTAATCCAATGGTGGAAGCGGTTAAAGATTCATTAGCAGCGGAAGCAATTCAATACAGCAATTTCTATTTAGAAAAATTTTTACCAACAGGCCACACGGTCACGACTTAAAACTAACCAAAACCAAAAACTAACCCAATAACGTAACAACCAAAAATTAAATAAAACTCATGAGAACTATTAACATTCAACAGGTAATCGACGATGCTCGATTTGGAAGTTTTCACTGGAAAGTACTTTTCTGGTGTTTTTTAATCATCATTTTTGATGTGTATGATTTAGTCATTTACGGTGTGGTTTTACCCATTTTGATGAAAGAATGGAACTTAACACCGATGGAAGCAGGAACTTTAGGAAGTTATGCCTTATTTGGCATGATGTTCGGGGCACTTATTTTCGGACCATTAGCCGATAAAATTGGCCGAAAAAAATCGATTATAATTTGTTTGGTTCTTTTTAGCGTATTTACTTTAGTGAGTACTTTAGCAGTTGAGCCATTCCAGTTTGGATTAAGCCGATTTGTAGCAGGCTTAGGAATAGGTGGTTTAATGCCAAATGCCGTTGCGTTAATCACAGAATATGCGCCTAAAAAAATGCGTTCTTTGTTAACAACAATAATGTTTAGTGGTTATGCAGTAGGAGGAATGCTTTCTGCTGGATTAGGAATGTTGCTTTTACCGAGTTTCGGCTGGCAATCTGTATTCTATGTAGGTGCAATTCCTTTGGTATTATTGCCTATTATTTTAAAATATCTCCCAGATTCTTTAGGGTTTTTAGTGAGAAGCGGTAAAAACGAAGAAGCTTCAAAAATCGTTTCCAAAATTGACCCAAATGCTATTGCTGCCAATGAAAAAGTAACTTTTGAAACACCTGAAAAAGTTCCGGGTGCAAGTTTAGTACAACTTTTCAAAAACAATAGAGGAATCAGCACAGTAATGTTTTGGATAGCATTTTTCATGTGTTTATTAATGGTTTACGGATTAAATTCTTGGTTACCAAAATTGATGAACCAAGCAGGTTATCCGTTAGGATCTAGTTTATCATTCTTATTAGCTTTAAATGTTGGTGCTATGGTAGGAGCCATTGGTGGCGGATGGTTAGGAGATAAATTTCACTTGAGAAAAGTTTTAATCATCTTCTTATCGCTAGCTGCAATTTCGTTGAGTTTGTTAGGGTTCAAGAGCAATACTTTTGTTCTTTATTTACTAATCGGAATGGCGGGTGCTACAACAATTGGAACACAAATTTTATTATATGCTTATGTAGCACAATTCTATCCTATGGACATTCGTTCAACAGGAATCGGTTGGGCTTCAGGTGTAGGTAGACTTGGAGGAATGGCAGGGCCAATTCTTGGAGGTGCACTATTAAGTATGGGATTACCATTCGAAGCAAATTTCATGATTTTCGCTATTCCGGGAGCTATCGGTGCTTTGGCTATTTGCTTTGTAAGTCTAAAATATGCGTATGTTCACAAAGTAAATCCACAAGTTGAACTTCAAACAGAACCCAAATTAGGATAAATACAGAACCTATTTTTTACAAAAATGAATAAATTTTTTCCCAATCGTTTCCAGAATAAAACTATTGTAGTAACCGGTGCAGGCCAAGGAATTGGTAAAGGAGTGGCTGTTAGAGCGGCTCAAGAAGGAGCTCAAGTAGCGCTGGTGGACCGTTCCGAAATTGTGCATGAAGTCGTTAATGAAATTAAGGCTTTAGGTGGCGAAGCAATAGGAATTGTTGCCGATTTAGAAGTGTATGAAAATTTTGTTGCTACATTCAAAGAGGTTAAAGCTACTTTCAATAAAATTGATGTTTTAATCAACAATGTGGGAGGTACTATTTGGGCAAAACCTTACGAACATTACGAAGTAGATGAAATTGAAAAAGAAATTAAACGTTCTTTATTTCCTACACTTTGGGGATGCCATGCGGTCTTACCATATATGTTGGAACAAAATTCTGGAGCTATTGTCAATATTTCTTCTATAGCTACGAGAAGTATCAATCGTGTTCCTTATGCTGCAGCAAAAGGCGGAGTGAATGCTGTTACAGCGTCATTGGCTTTTGAAAATGCAACCAAAAACATTAGGGTAAACGGAATTGCCACGGGAGGAACTGAAGCTCCGCCAAGAATAATTCCGCGTAATCCAAATGAACAATCGGAAAATGAGAAAAATTGGTACCAGCAAATTATAGATCAAACAGTTGATTCTACCTTGATGAAACGCTATGGAACTATTGATGAGCAAGTTGGAGCTATTTTATTCTTAGCTTCTGACGAAGCTTCTTATATCACCGGAATTACGCTTCCGGTATCGGGAGGCGACTTGGGATAATCAAAAATAAATAAAGAACTAATCAAAATGAGAAAAAATATATTGAAGAGCATTAGCACTTTGTTAATGTTCACAGGAGTCTTTTGCTTTTCACAAAACATAGAACAAGATTCGTTAGCTGAAAATAAAAAAATACAAAACGCAGTAGATGCGTATTTAAAAGAGCGTGATGTTAACCTTAAATTTTATGGTTTTATCAGACATGATGCTATGTTAGACTCCAGACAAACGGTCGATGTGCGTGAAGCTGCTGTTGTAATGTGGTCTAAAGACAGAAAATATGATGCTAATGGTGAAGATATTAACTCGGCATCACAATTTCAAATGTTGTCTATCCTTTCAAGAATGGGTGTAAAGATTAAAGGGCCTGATGTTTTTGGCGCAAAATTAAACGGAGTTTTAGAAGGAGATTACTTTGGTAATGCCGAAGGAGGAATCAATGAATTTCGTTTGCGCCACGCTTGGATTACCTTAAATTGGAGCAAAACACAAATTGGAGCAGGACAGTTTTGGCATCCTTTGACCATACCTGAATTGTTCCCTGGCACAGTAAACTTTAGTGGAGGTGCTCCATATATGCCTTATAACAGAAACCCGCAAGTACGTTTAACACAAAAATTAGGAAATCATTTCAATATGATTGTTGCGGCGATTTCACAACGCGATTTTACTTCAAGTACTGAACCGTATACTAATAGTGGCGTTCCGGCAGGACATTTACAATTCAATTACAAAACAGATAATTTTACTATCGGTTTAGCAGGACATTATGAAAACATTCGTCCAAAAATAAGTTCAGGGACATTAAGTTTGTATTCTAATGAAAGATTAAATAGTGTGACAGGAATGTTGTATTCAAGATGGGATACAAAGAAATTTACACTAAAAGCAGAAGCGACTTTAGCTCAAAATGCCGCTTCTTTTATTATGCTTGGAGGATTTGTAGGGTATACTAAACCAGATGGTAGTTTAGAAACTTATAGAACAATGAATACACAAGCATACTGGATTGATTTTACAGCTAAAACAAACAAAAAAATAGTGCCAGGTTTCTTTGCAGGATATAGCAAAAACAATGGTGTTGACAAATACAATAGCGATCCAACAGTTACTGCACAAGCTTATGGTTTTTCAGCAGTTGTTAGTGGAATTGGAGCCGGAGCCGGAGCTAGAACGATTAATTATATTTATCGCGTAGCGCCACGAGTAGAATATGTACTGAATAAATTAAAATTCGGTTTGGAGTTCGAATATTCTATGGCTGAATGGGGAGATGCTGATAACAGAGGAAGAGCCGTTGCTAATTTGAGCGATGTGGCAAATTCCAGAATAATTTTTGCAACTACATTTAATTTTTAAAACTTAGTTTGATGCTACAAAATAAATGGATTTCTTTAGCTGTGATATTAATGTCGCCCTTATTAACGGTCGTAGATGTTTACATTGTAAATATGGCTTTACCGGCAATCAGGGCGCAATACACAGCGACCGATAGTCATACAGAACTTGTCATAAGTTCTTATTTAGTAGGATACTGCGTCTTTTTAATAACTGGAGGAAGAGCAGGTGATTTTTTTGGAAGGAAAAAAATGTTCTTGTGGAGCATGTTGGCTTTTACGGTTAGTTCGGCCATGTGTGGGTTGGCAGGAACCATTTGGCAGCTAATTTTTTTCAGGTTTATACAAGGAGTTTCAGCTGCGTTTATGGTGCCACAAACCTTGACCATGATTCAAGTAGCATTTAGAGAACCCAATGAAAGAGCTAGAGCTTTTGGCTATTATGGCGTTACTTTAGGAATAGCGTCTATTATTGGTCAATTTTTAGGGGGCTATTTTGTAGCATCAAACTTTATTGAAGAAAGTTGGCGCTTGATTTTTTTAATCAATGTGCCTTTAGGAATAATTACTTTGGCTTTAGCTTGGTTTAGTTTACAAGAAACCAAGCAAAAAAGCGAAGAACGATTTGATTTATCAGGGGTTTTATTGTTAACCGTTTCGCTTTCAGCATTAATTTATAGTTTAACCACAATTCCCGAAACCGGTTTTTCAGTAAGCTTGGTTTCTTTGTTGTTGTCTGCGTTTTTACTTTTGTTTTTCTTCGGAAGAAATCAGCACAAAAAAACCATTCAGCAATTAAATCCGTTGCTTACTACTAGCCTATTTAAAATCAGAAGTTTCAATTTAATTTTAGTAATAGCCTTGTTTTTTTGGGGAGCACATAATTCGTATTTGTTGATGTGTGCAATTCAGTTCCAAAGGGTATTACATATCGATGCTTTAACAGCAAGTCGATATTTTTCATTTAATGGCGTAGGTTTTCTAATTTCGTCTTTAATTGCGTTTCGTTTCTTAGCTAAATATGGAATTAAACTCCTAATTGGTGGCGGAATTTTAATGATTCTTTCCATTGTGTTACAATTGCTTACATTAGACAGTAAAGAAAATATTTTCTTGATTCCGTTTTTTATGTTTATTTATGGTTTAGGACAAGGAACACTTTTACCTTCCATTTTGAATTATGCTTTAAAAAAGATTCCCGTGGAACATGCCGCTGCCGCTGGTGGTGTTTATGTAACGGTTCAGCAATTTTCTTCAGCATTAGGAATAAGTGTAATTGGAAGTGTTTTTTTCTTTGCCATTCGAAATAATTACAACGGATATGTAATAGCAATGAGTATGGCAGCTATCTATTTGATTGTCGTGGTGTTATCATTGCACAGGCTGTCAAAGTTTAAAGAAGCGCACTAATCACTCGGATTAGATTCATCCAATAAAAATAAGAAAAGTATAATTTTTGAACCTAAATCAATTAGTAATTTTACAAGATTTCAAAAAAATATAAAATAATATGGCAAATATAACCATTCAGAAAGTAGAAGCTATCATCGTAGATTTACCTACAATAAGACCGCATCATTTATCCATGACGGTAATGCGTAATCAAGCGATGGTTATTTTACGTTTTTTCTGTAGTGATGGAATAGAAGGAATTGGTGAAGCCACAACTATCGGAGGATTAAGTTATGGAGAAGAATCTCCGGAAAGTATGAAATTAAACTTCGATACCTACTTTGCTCCACTTTTAATCGGTAAAGATGCAACTAATATTCACCAAATCATGTATGTGTTGGAGAAAAGCATCCGCGGAAACCGTATTGTAAAATCAGCGGTCGAAACAGCTTTGTTAGATGCTCAAGGTAAAAGATTAGGCGTTTCTGTTAGTACGTTATTAGGCGGAGCCAATACGGATAGTTTACCAGTTCTTTGGACTTTAGCTAGTGGTGATACAGGAAAAGATATTGAAGAAGCTCAAGAATTGATTAAAACAGACCGTCACAACACTTTTAAACTAAAAATTGGGTGGAGAGCTCCTGAAATTTCTATTGCTCACGTAGCGGCTATTAAAAAGGCTTTAGGCGAAGAAATTAAAATCACGGTAGATGTCAACCAAGCTTGGGATGAAAGTACGGCTAAAATTGGAATTGCCAAACTTCAAGATGCAGGTATCGACTTAATTGAACAACCCATTGTGAAAGATAATTTTGAGGGTTTAGCACGTTTAACCAATATGTTCATTGTGCCCATCATGGCCGACGAAGCGTTGAATGACGCTTCCGATGCGTATAAATTGGCAAAAATACGTGGAGGCGATGTTTTTGCTTTAAAAATCGGAAAATCAGGTGGTTTGTACAATGTGTTGAAAACTGCAGCCGTTGCCGAAGCAGCAGATATCAGTTTGTATGGAGGTACACTTTTAGAGGGAACTATCGGTTCAGTTGCTTCAGCTCATGCCTTTAGTACGCTAAAAAATATGTCTTGGGGAACTGAACTTTTCGGACCTTTATTGCTAACGGATGATATTGTTAAAAAAGGAATTGAATACTCGAATTCTGCCATGAAAATTCCATCGGGTCCTGGATTAGGATTAGAATTGGATTTGGATAAATTAGAAAAATACAGAAGAAAATAATAAAAATATATAGCTATGGTATTCTTAGTCGAAATGGATGTAAACATTCCAACCACTTGGGATGAAGATAAATTGAAAGATTATATCAAGAGAGAACAAGAAACTTCTCAAAAATGGCAAAAATCAGGAAAGTGGAAGTATTTATGGCGTGTGGCCGGACAATATTCCAACGTAAGCGTTTTAGAAGTAGAAAGTCCAGACGAATTGCATGCTATCATTAGCTCTTTACCACTTTTTCCATACATGGACATCAAAGTGAAAGCGCTTTGCAAACACCCAAATGCTATTAGAGAAACACTTTTATAAAAAATAAAATTATGCCAATCATAACATTTGAATCAGGAAAAATTAGCGAAGAAAAAAAGAGAGCATTGCTTCAAAAACTATTAGAAGTTGGGGTTGAAGTAACTGGAACTCCCAAAGAATATTTCGTAGTAAAAATTCATGAATATCCAGATGATAATTTTGCTATGGCTGGTGAAACAGTTACTCAAATTAAAGAAAAACTTCAAAAGAAATAAAAATGTCTTTTGCTATAGTAAATAACACAAAAATCCACTACGAATACTTGCAAAATGACAAGGATAAAACATTGGTATTTTCTAATTCTTTAGGAACCAATTTTTCCATGTGGAACCCTCAAATTGAAGCATTATCTCAAGAATACAACTTGTTGTTTCAGGACACTCGTGGTCACGGACAAACCGACGTAACTTCGGGCGAATATTCCGCGGAACTATTAGGAAAGGATGTCTTAGCACTACTCGATTTCTTGAACATTGAAAAATTCGCTTTTTGCGGACTTTCCATGGGTGGATTAATCGGACAATGGCTGGGAATTCATGCCAAAGGACGAATTGAAAAACTAATCATTTGTAATACAGCGGCTAAAATTGGAACGCAAGAAGGTTGGAACCAAAGAATTGCAACTGTTTCCGAAAGTGGATTAGCCAATATTGTTCCGGCAACTGCCGAAAGATGGTTTACCGAAAAATTCAGAGCGTCTTCTTTCGATCAAATTCAACCTATTTTAGATGTATTCGCCAAGACGGATGTAGCTGGATATTGTTCCAATTGTGCTATGGTGCGCGATGCCGATTTCAGAACACAATTACATGAAATTGAAGCTTCTACCCTAGTAATTTGCGGAACGGAAGATGCCGTTACAACGGTTGAAGATGGAAAATTTATGCAAGAACACATTCCAAATGCACAATTAAAAGCGTTTTACGCAGCACACCTTTCTAACGTGGAAGCTGCCGCTGAGTTTAATCAAGCGCTTTTGGATTTTTTAAAATAAAAGAACTAAGAAAATGAAAAAAACACCACAAATCTCTTTGGAAGAGGCCGCAAAATTGGTGAAAAATGGCGATGTGTTGCTACAAGGCGGATTCGGAATGACAGGAAATCCGGTGCACTTAATGCATGCTTTAGCCAAAACAGATACGAAAGATTTAACGTTTATCGGGAATAATGTAGGCGAACCGGGTTTAGGTGGTGGTCTGCTATTGCGTAACGGACAAATCAAAAAAATGATAGGCTCGTTTTTTACGAGTAATCCCGAAGCGGTTAAAGCAGCTCAGGAAGGAATAGTAGAATACGAATTAATTCCGCAAGGGACTTTGGCCGAAGCGTTAAGAGCTGGTGGAGCCGGAATTGGTGGTTTTTTTACACCAACGGCTGCCGGAACGGTTATCGCAGAAGGCAAAGAAACCAAAATATTGAAGGGAGTGCAACAGGTTTTTGTAGAAGGAATTCGCGGAAATGTTGCCTTTATCAGAGCTTGGAAAGCTGATACTGCCGGAAATTTGGTGTATAGAATGACCGAGCAAAATTTCAACAGAGCTATGGCTACTGCTGCCGATTTAGTAATTGCTGAGGTTGAAGAAATTGTACCGGAAGGTGCTATTGATCCTAACGAAATTCATACACCAGGCTGTTTTGTAGATTATTTGGTGCAAGCTACTTTACATTTAGATGATTTAGGAAGTTCAGCTTCTGTAAGCTCTTCTAAAAAAGTAAGTGAGAGCCGTATGAACATGGCTAAAAGAGCACTACAAGAGCTTCAAAAAGGTGATGTTGTAAATCTTGGAATTGGTATACCTACTTTGGTTGCCGATTTAATTACACCGGAACATGGTATTATTTTACATACTGAAAACGGGATGTTGGGCGTTGGTCCTGCTCCGAAAGATGGTGGAGGCGCTTTAGATTATCCGGTTAATGCAGGAAAAATTCCAGTAACGGCTTTACCCGGAAGTAGTTATTTTGACAGTGCTGATTCGTTTGCGATGATCCGAGGAAAACATATCGATGTAGCGGTTATGGGCGGTTTGGAAGTAGATGAAACCGCTAATTTAGCCAACTGGGCTGTTCCGGGACAACCTTTGTTAGGTGTTGGTGGTGCTATGGATTTGGCTTCAGGAGCTAAAAAATTGATTATTACTATGGCGCATACGAACAAGGATGGCTCATCTAAAATTGTACCTACGTGTAAATTGCCATTAACCGCAATTGAATCGATAGATATGGTAATCACTGATTTAGCGGTATTTAAATATATTGATGGGCAATTAACTTTGGTTGAAGTTATGCCGGGAGCAACACTAGAAGAAGTTAAACAAAAAACAGAAGCACATTTTATAGAAAAATTATCTTAATTTTAATCGAGATAAATAAGATAAAATATGCTGGAAAAAGTAATCAAATATAGCATAGGTTCCGATTTAGCCATCTATATTTTCAGATGTTGTTTAGGTTTCTGGATTGGTTATGAATTATATGTTCATTTTATTGAACACCAGCTATATTGGGCTTTGTTGTCTATTGTTTTAGTGATTTCGCCAGAGGCAAAAGATTCTAAACGCTTAGCAATAGAGCGTTTTAAAGCCAATTTCATTGGTTCTGGAATGGGACTGCTTTGTTTTTTAATGGGAACACCTAACTTTTTGATTATTATTTCGGGTATCGTTTTATCCATTGTCTTTTGTTATGTTTTCAAATTAATGAATGTGGTGCGTACAGCAATTGTAGCATTGATTATTGTTTTGATTTACGAAAGGGACAATATGAGTTGGATGGGTGCTATTGAAAGATTTTCTGGTGTTGCTTTAGGATGTTTAATTGGGTTAGCAATAACAGTAATTACTTCATACGGGATTAATTTTCTACGAAAAAAATGGGATTTACCCGAAGATGAAGGATTTAAAAATATAAAGAATGAATAAAAACGTATATATTATTGATGGTATCCGCACACCTATAGGAAATTTTGGAGGCGGATTATCACAAGTAAGAACAGATGATTTAGCAGCTACTGTGATCAAAGAATTGGTTAGACGAAATCCTGAGATTCCCGTTGAAGAAATTGAAGACGTTATTTTAGGTTGTCACAATCAAGCAGGAGAAGACAACCGAAACGTAGCGCGTATGGCTTTATTATTAGCAGGTTTACCGTATACTATTCCGGGAGAAACGATCAACCGTTTGTGCTCTTCAGGGATGTCTTCTATCGTAAATGCAGCCCGAGCTATTGCTTGTGGTGATGGTGATATTTACATCGCCGGCGGGGTAGAACACATGACTCGTGGACCATTAGTGGTTTCTAAGCCGTCAAAAGCTTTTGGAACCGACTCTAAAATGGAAGATTCAAGCTTTGGATGGCGTTTTGTAAACCCAAAAATGAAAGAAATGTATGGTGTTGATCCTATGGGAATCACTGCTGAAAACTTAGTAGAGTTATACAATATTTCAAGGGAAGATCAGGATTTATTTTCTTATAATTCACAAATGAAAGCGGCTAAAGCACAAGAAAACGGAAGGTTAGCCAAAGAAATTATGACAGTCGAAATTCCACAGCGCAAAGGCGATGCCGTTCTTTTTGAAAAAGATGAGTTCGTCAGACCAAATACGACAACGGAAATATTAGCAAAGTTAAGACCAGCTTTCAAAAAAGACGGAACTGTAACAGCCGGTAATGCTTCCGGTTTAAATGATGGTGCAGCGGCAGTATTTTTAGCTTCTGAAGAAGCCGTAAAAAAATACAATTTAAAACCGATAGCTAAAATTGTGAGTTCTGGTGTTGTTGGTGTTGAACCGAGAATTATGGGAATTGGTCCGGTGGGAGCTTCTCATAAAGCGTTAAAAAGAGCTGGATTAGAACTAAAAGATATTGATGTTATTGAGTTAAACGAAGCTTTTGCTGCTCAAAGTTTAGCGTGTATCAGAGAATTTGGTTTAGCAGATGACGATGCCCGAATTAATCCAAATGGTGGTGCTATTGCCATTGGTCACCCACTGGGAATGTCGGGAACACGAATCGTTTACAGTGCGGCTTTAGAACTGCAAGAACAAAATAAAAAATATGCTTTGGCAACTATGTGTGTGGGCGTAGGACAAGGGTATGCTTTAATTTTAGAAAAAGTATAAATCGGTTTCTTCCGTTCAATTAAAAAAATAGAAGTTGGTAACTTGATAAGGAATTCTTATTTTTACCGCCATAAAATTTTGAAGAACAACAAATGAAAAAAGCATTTTTAATTTTAGGACTTGCAATTGCTATGATTTCTTGTAACAAACAAGAAAGTGCACCGGCTTATAAAACAGCGTACATTGACACAGCTGAACTTTTAGAAAAATATGAAAAGTTTAAAGATGAAGACGAAAAGTTCAAAGTAAAATCACAAGAAATGGGTCGTCCGTTGCAAGCAAAATTACAAGCTTTTCAAGACGAAGCAAACAACTTCCAACGCAATGCTCAAATTAAAGGAATGGCTTGGGCACAACAAAAAGGGGCTGAGTTACAACAACGTGAGCAACAATTAGCAATGGAGCAAGATGCTTTATTACGTCAAATTCAAGTTGAAAGCGACAGTATTCGTACAGGAATCATCAAATCGTTAAAAGACTATATCAAAGAATATGGTAAAAAAGAAGGGTACGATTACATCTATGGTACAGGCGATGCGGCAACCGTTTTATATGCTAAAGATAGCTATAACATTACAGAAGCTGTTTTAAAATTGTTAAACGACGAGTTTAAAGGAACTCAAGGTAAAACAGAAGACAAAGCAGCAACTACTGAAACCAAAGAAGAAGGGAAAAAATAATTCTTCATTCAAATAAAAAGTAATCCCGTCAGCAATGGCGGGATTTTTTTGTTTAATTTAGTTTATATCTTTGTCATTCAAAATACAAGCCATGGAATTTTTATCAGCCGAAGCCAAGTACACCTTACAGTTTATCAATCAAACCAATACCTCTCTTTTCTTAACCGGAAAAGCCGGAACCGGAAAAACCACTTTACTCAAAGAGATTATTGCCACCACACATAAAAACACGGTTGTTGTCGCGCCCACCGGAATCGCTGCGCTTAATGCAGGTGGAGTAACTGTTCATTCGTTGTTTCAGTTGCCCTTTGCCGCTTTTTTACCCAATCACGAGGAAAATTCCAATTTCTCGGGAAGCATAAAATTTGAAAGCCGCGCTACGCTAACGCGTCATTTTAAGATGAATGCAACCAAACGTTCCGTTATCAGAAATATGGAACTGCTTATCGTTGATGAGGTTTCTATGCTTCGCGCCGATGTTTTAGATGCTATGGATTTTATGCTGCGAAAAGTACGCCAAAACGAACAAGCTTTTGGTGGCGTTCAGGTCTTGTTTATTGGCGATTTGTTGCAGTTGCCTCCGGTAGTAAAAAATGAAGAATGGCAAGTGTTGTGTAAATATTACCAAGGCATGTTTTTCTTTCATTCGCATGTCATTCAGCAGCATCCGTTGTTGTATATAGAGTTGGAAAAGATTTTTCGACAAACCGATAGCGAATTTATCGAAGTGCTGAATAATCTTCGCCAGAATAAAATTACGTCGAGCGATTTACAAGTGCTCAACCAATTTGTGCAACCTGATTTTGACCTCAAAAAGAACAAAGGTTACATCACGCTTACCACGCACAATGCAAAAGCGGATAGTATAAACCAACAGTCGTTGAAAGACTTAAAAGGGAAATCACATTCCTATTTTCCGGAACTTGTGGGCGAATTTCCCGAAAAGATTTTTCCTCTCGAAGGAAGATTAGAATTGAAAGTAGGTGCCCAAATCATGTTTGTGAAAAACGATTTGAATTTTGAGAAGCAATATTTCAACGGGAAAATGGGCGTTATTCATTCGCTGTCCGAAAACGAAATTTTGGTTCACTTTCCCGAAGAAAATAAAACTATAGAAGTAGAAAAATACGAATGGCAAAACATTCGCTATAAAATCAACGAAAACACCAAAGAAGTGGAAGAAGAAGTCATCGGAACTTTTGTCCACTACCCTATCAAGTTGGCTTGGGCCATTACCGTACACAAGAGTCAAGGCTTAACGTTTAACAAAGCCGCGCTTGATGTATCGCAAGCTTTTGCACCCGGACAAGCCTACGTTGCACTTTCGCGTTTGCGTTCGTTAAAAGGGCTTGTTTTGCTTGCTCCTATCCGTATGAACGGGATTTCTAGTGACGAACAAGTGTTGGGTTACGCTGAAAATAAATCTTCCGAACAGGTTTTAGCAGCATCCTTGCAACAGGAAACCAAAAAGTTTTTGATGCAATCGATGCTCAAGTATTTCAATTTCAAAGCAGTAATACAAGAATGGCGCAATTTGGTGTTCAGTTTTAAAGCGGAAGCACCGAGATCGCCAAAATCCAAACACGATCAGTGGGCGAAAATGGCATTCGAAAAAATGACAGCTTTGGAAAATCCTTCTCAAAAATTTCAGGCGCAGTTGTATAAACTTTTTACTGCAGAACATCCTGATTTGGCTTTTATTCAAGAGCGTTGCCATGCAGCGTATGATTATTTTTTCAAGACTTTGGACGAAATTGTAGAAGATCTTTTGTTGAAAATTGAAGAAATAAAGCGAACCAAAAAAGTAAAAGCGTTTTACGAAGAGCTAACGGATTTGGAAGAACTTCAGATTACAGCCGTTTTAAATTTGAAAAAGGCGAAAAAGCTAATCGAAATTGTGGCGGAAGGCAAAGAAATCAAAAAAGAAAATTGGGTTACAACCGATGCTTCTGTTTATAAAATCAACAAATTGGTTACTGTTGCCGAGCGATTTAGAAAAGAATTTGCTTCGTTATTGGATGAAGATTTTGACGACGATACTTCGTATTACGAAAAACCGAAAAAGAAAAAAGCAAAAGCGCCAAAGAAATCAACTATTGAAGAAACATTTGAACTTTGGCAACAAAATCTTTCGATTTCAGACATAGCTGAACAACGTAAATTGACCAACCAAACCATTTTGAATCACTTTTCAAAATTGATACAAATGGAAAAAGTACAACTTTCCGATATTTTACCGGAAGATAAAATTACCGAATTGCAAAAGGCTTTTAAAACCTATCAAAGTGAAAGTTTAAGCGAACTCAAAGAAGCGTATGGTGACCAATTTACGTGGGACGAATTGCGTTTATATAAAGCTTCGTTAGCCTAACCAATACACAACTAAAACTGCCGGAATGAAATAGATAACAATAGTTCGTGCGCCGTCATAATCTTTGGCAATGCGTTGTCCGAAAAGTAAAAACAAAAGCGTGATACACGATAAAATGGCACCATAATAGCCTACAGTCGTTTTTGGTGTGTTGAATAACTCGATCACGCCCGAAACGCTCATCACGCCCGAACAAATTTCAAGAATTAAAATAACGAATAGTGCTAATGGAACCTGATTGGCTAAAAAAGTGCCGTTAAAATGGCTTTTCAACCATTCCACATTGCCTTTCCAGTCTTTTATTTTATCATAACCCGATTGTAAAAAGGTTACGGCTAGTAAAATCAAAATTAAAATAGGTGCTGCTTGAGGAATCATAGTTATTGTTTTTTATGAATAAGTCGAGTTAGTTTAATAGATAAATCGGTTAGTATGATCTTGCTGTTTCCGTTGCGTTCAATGTGGTAAATAGCATCTTCGAGTTCTTTAAAAATGGGTAAAATATTACCACCATCTACAAAAGGCGCAAATTTTTGAAGTTCAAATTTTTCTGTTTTTGTTTCCAGGTAAACCAAAGGTTGAACTCCGTAATTTTGTAAAAGTGCCTGTCTGAAAAAATCGATGCAATAGTACAAAAATTGCTTTTGAACTTCGCGGCCAAGTCCGGCTATGGTTTCGCTCCACGAAATTAAACCTAAAATAGCGGCTGCATTTCCTTTGGCACGAAAAGCACTTCTAACCCAATCGATAAACCATTGTTCAAAAGGAAATTCGTCAGCATCACGATTAAATAAATGCAAGGCTTTATTGTAATTTCCGTTGGATTGATGCGCAATTTTGTAGGCCAAATTTTCTTCACAACCTTTGTGTTTTATTAATGATTGAGCAATCGAATTTTCGTCAACGGCTAAAAAATCAATGACTTGACAACGCGATTGTATGGTTTGAAGAATCTCATCTTGATTTTCGGTAATGAGCAAAAAGATGGTTTTGGCAGGCGGTTCTTCAATGAGTTTTAGTAATTTATTGGAAGCCGCAGTATTCATTTTATCAGCCATCCAAATAATCATCACTTTGTAACCGCCTTCATAAGCTTTAAGTGCTAAGGCTTTGTTGATTTCGGTGGCTTCGTCTACTCCTATTTGCCCTTGTTTGTTTTGTACGCCAATTGACGTTAACCAATCGAAGAGATTTCCATAAGGATTTTCCATCACAAAGGAACGCCATTGCGTTAAGTAACTGGCACTGGTTGCATTTTTCTTAACTTCTTCACTCGTGGTCACCGGATACACAAAATGCAAATCGGGATGTGACAGCTGATTGAATTTTAAATTGCAAGCTTCATTCCCATTGTTGTTTTCACCTTTGTTTTGGCACAAAATATATTGCGCATAAGCAATAGCCATGGGTAAAGTTCCGCTGCCTTCGGGTCCCACAAAAAGTTGAGCATGCGGAATTCTTCCTAAGTTAGCAGTTCTAATTAGGTGATTTTTAATATGTTCTTGTCCTAAAACGTCTTGAAATAGCATATCACAAACCTAATCAAAAAATGCTAAACCATAAATTTTAATTTTTGAAAATACGAAAACGATTCCGTTAAAAAAAATGGCAAATGTGACATTTGTATTAAATTTGTAGGTTACAATACTTTATATTTGCAGGTATTCCAAAAATAAATATAAAATGAAAACACTTAACGACTTTAATTTCAATAACAAGAAAGCAATTATCAGAGTAGACTTTAACGTTCCTTTAGATGAAAATTTTAATGTAACCGATGCTACTCGTATTGAGGCAGCTAAACCTACAATTGATAAAATATTGAATGATGGCGGAAGTGTAATTTTAATGAGTCACTTAGGTAGACCAAAAGGAGTTGAAGAAAAATATTCACTAAAACACATTGTTGCTAAAACAGAAGAAGTTTTAGGTAAAAAAGTAACTTTTGTTGACGATTGTATTGGTGAAAAAGTAGAGGCCGCTGTTGCTGCTATGCAATCAGGTGACATTATTTTATTGGAAAACCTTCGTTTTTATGCAGAAGAAGAAAAAGGAGATGTGGCTTTTGCTGAGAAATTAGCCAAGTTGGGTGATATTTATGTGAATGACGCCTTTGGTACAGCGCACCGTGCGCATGCTTCTACAACAATTATTGCTCAATTTTTTAGCGATAAAAAATGCTTTGGTTATCTTTTAGCAAAAGAAATTGAAAGTATCAATAAAGTATTAAATGATTCTGTTAAACCGGTAACGGCAATTTTAGGAGGAAGTAAAGTTTCATCAAAAATTACCATTATCGAAAATATTTTAGACAAAGTAAACCACATGATTATTGGTGGTGGGATGACTTTTACTTTTGTCAAAGCTTTAGGTGGAAAAATAGGTGATTCCATTTGTGAAGATGACAAATTAGATTTAGCTATCGAAATTTTAAAGAAAGCAAAAGAAAAAGGGGTTCAGATTCATTTGCCTATTGATGTTGTAGCTGCGGATGCTTTTGCTAATGATGCAAATACACAAATAGTAGATGTAAAACAAATTCCGGACGGATGGCAAGGTTTAGATGCCGGACCAAAATCGTTAGAGATTTTCAGACGCATTATTTTAGATTCAAAAACTATTTTGTGGAACGGTCCTCTTGGTGTTTTTGAAATGGAATCTTTTGCTAAAGGAACTATTCAATTAGGTGAAGATATTGCAGAATCTACTAAAAACGGGGCATTCTCGCTTGTTGGAGGTGGTGATAGTGTAGCTGCTGTAAAACAATTTGGTTTAGAAGATAAGATGAGTTATGTGTCTACCGGAGGAGGTGCTATGTTAGAGATGTTAGAAGGTAAAACATTACCCGGAATTGCTGCTATTTTAGAATAGAAAAATATTCCGTAAGTTTGTTTTGCTCCAAATTAAACAATACAAACGATGAAAACAATAAAAATATCAGCTTTAATAGTGATGGTTTCGCTAAATGTTTTCTCACAAGAGAAGGAATTGACGGAACCTAATTTAGAGTTGCCTAAGCTGTCGTATTTAGACTCGCTAAAGAATACTTTTGTCAATCATAATACCAGTACGTGTATTGATGAACGTTGGATGGCGGAGCTGTCTAATGATGAGATATTTGAAGAAATGTTAACGGATGTAACCACTACCGATATCGATTCTACGGTAACATTTGATTTG
This sequence comes from Flavobacterium haoranii, assembly GCA_003246205.1. Taxonomy (GTDB): domain Bacteria; phylum Bacteroidota; class Bacteroidia; order Flavobacteriales; family Flavobacteriaceae; genus Flavobacterium; species Flavobacterium haoranii_A. Next base: position 33,561 of record QKBC01000017.1, read on the forward strand.
CCAACCGATGTTCTGAAATCTCGTTTAGAAAAATTAGACGCAAAGTCTCCTTTCAATATTGAATATACGCCTGCTTTAGAAAATGTCATTAAGTCGTTTTTAAAAAACAGAAAAGGTTCTTTTGAACGGTTAATGGCTATTTCAGAATATTATTTTCCGATGTTCGAAGAACATTTAGCGAAATACAATGTTCCGCTGGAAATTAAATATTTAGCCATTGTAGAATCGGCACTAAATCCGAAAGCGAGATCTCGTGTAGGTGCTACCGGTTTATGGCAGTTTATGTATCCTACCGGAAAACAATATAACTTAGAAGTGAATTCGTATGTTGATGAGCGCTACGACCCGTTAAAGGCTACAGAAGCAGCATGTCAATATTTAACAAATCTATATGAAATTTTCGGGGATTGGAGTTTAGTACTAGCTTCGTATAACGCCGGACCGGGTAATGTTTCTAAAGCGATTCGTCGTTCGGGAGGAAATCAAAATTATTGGAATATAAGACATAATTTACCAAGAGAAACAGCTAATTATGTTCCTGCTTTTATGGCTACTATGTATATTTATGAGTATCAAAAAGAACATGCTATAAAACCGAATAAAGCAACTGTAACTTATTTTGAAACCGATACGATTGCCGTTAAAAGGGAAATGACATTTCAGCAAATTTCAGACATTTTAGATATTTCAGTGGAACAGATCGAATTCTTAAATCCGATCTATAAAATCCAAGTTATTCCGTATTCAGCAGAAAAACCTCATTTTTTACGTTTGCCTAAGAACAAGATTGGTGTTTTTGTATCAAACGAAGAAAAGATTTATGCTTATATAGAGTATTTGGATGAACAAAAAGAAAAGATTTCGGTTACTAACACAGCATTGGCTAGTTCTAGCTCTGGAGGAAGTTTGATTTATCACAAAATTCGTTCCGGAGAAAGTATTGGTTTAGTGGCGCAAAAATACAATACGTCTGTTTCTAATATTAAAAAATGGAATCATTTACGTAGTAATGTGATTCAAGCCGGAAAAACTTTAAAAATTTATACAGGAGGTTCAGAATCTTCTTCAACCACTGTAAATAAAGGCAGTCGTGAATATTATACAGTACAAAGAGGAGACTCGTTATACTCTATTGCTCGAAAATTTCCGGGAGTTTCTGCCGAAAATTTGAAAAAGTGGAACGATATTAGCGGTGATAACATACAACCGGGAATGAAACTGAAAATAAACGGTTAATTTCGGGTAGTATATTGAATCCGTAAACTTGTAAAAAATGAAGAAGTTTTTTGTAATTGTGGCGAGTGTATTCCTTTTATTTTCATGCGAAGAAAAACAGGATCAAAAATCGCTTCTTCCGGAATCTAACGGAAAGATTAATAATGTTTCAGTGGTCATTGATGAAAACTTGTGGAGTGGTGAAATAGGAGACTCTATTCGTAAAAAATTTGCTGCACCTGTTGACGCTTTGCCACAAGAAGAGCCTCTGTTTAACTTAAATCAGTATCCGATAAAGATTTTTGAAGGCATTATTCGTAAAAGCCGAAATATTATTATTGTTAATAAAGGAAATAAATCAGGTTTTGTGGAAAAAGACAATGAGTTTGCTAAACCACAGAAAGTTTTTTATTTGGTAGGTAAAAACAACGAAGAACTTTTACAGTTAATTGAAGAAAAAACTCCTGAAATTATTAAGAGTATTAAAACTTCTGAAATTATCGAAAACCAACGAAGATTGAATAAATCTTTAATTAGTGATAAAAAGATACAGGATCGATTCGGAATTAAACTTAATATCGGTTACGGTTACAAATACGATATGGTAAAAGATAAATTCTTATGGATACGAAAAGAATTTTCTTCTGGTTATAATAGTATTTTGGTTTATGATGTGCCACTACATGAAATAGACAAAGACAGCAATACTATAGGCAATATTATAGCCATGCGTGATTCCATCGGAAAGCAGTTCATTCATGGAACTTTAGATAATACTTGGATGATTACGGAAGAGGCCTATGCTCCATATTTAATGAATACGACTATTCAGGGTAGAAAAACATACGAAACCAAAGGAACTTGGGAATTGAAAAATGATTATATGGCCGGGCCATTTATCAATTATGCCATTCGCGACGAAAAAAACAATCGTTACCTGGTTTTAGAAGGATTTACCTATAATCCTTCTAAGTCAAAACGGGATTTGGTTTTTGAACTAGAAGCCATTATCAAATCAGTAAAATTTTTGAAGTAATATAAACAGCATTATAATTGTCATTTCGAGCGAAGGGAGAAATCTTAGCCTAGCTAAATCTCATTTTTAAATTATGAGACTCCTCTTTTGGTCGAAGTGACAATTTTTGGTATTAGATATTTTTTGAATGGATTTAGAATTTAAAATAAAGCGATTTAACGAACTTTCTATAGCAGAACTACACGAATCGTTGCAATTGCGCTCAGAAGTATTTGTAGTGGAGCAAAATTGCGTTTATCAGGATGTTGATGGTAAAGATGAAGAAGCATTACATGTTTTAGGATATTATGAAGGCAATTTGGCAGCTTATTCCCGTCTTTTTGATAAAGGATATTATTTTGACGAAAGTTCGATTGGCCGTGTGGTGGTTAGCCCGAAATATCGTGATAAGAAATTTGGTCACGAATTAATGAAAGTTTCCATTCGGGCAATTTCTGATTTTTACGGAGAAGAAATCATAACCATTTCAGCACAGGAATACTTGCAAAAATTTTATGAATCACATGGTTTTGTAAAAATAAGTGAAATGTATCTGGAAGACGATATTCCACATATACGAATGAGAAAAAGCTGAATTTATTCAGCTTTTTTTATTGCTATAAATTTGTGACTTAGGTCACAGATGTTTTTGGGTCAGATGTCGGAACTTTGCAAAAAGAACAATAATGAAGAAAATATTTGTAATCAACGGCGGCCAGCATTTTGCCCATTCCGGAGGCAAATTCAATAAAACAATAACAGACGCAGATAAAGCATTCTTTGCACAAGAAAAAGGATTTGAATTAAAAGTAACCGATATTAATGAGCCTTATAATCCGGAAGAAGAAGTTGCAAAATTTGTATGGGCAGATGTGGTTATTTATCACACTCCTGTTTGGTGGTTCGGTTTGCCTTATAAGTTTAAAGAGTATATTGATTTAGTTTTCACAGCCGGACATCGAAAAGGTATTTATTATAGCGATGGACGAAAAAATGAGAACCCGGAAATTAACTACGGCACCGGAGGTTCTCTTCATGGTAGAAAATATCTGTTAACTACTAGTTGGAACGCTCCAGAAACAGCTTTTACATTGCCCAATGAGTTTTTTAATCAACATTCTGTAGATGAAGGAGTAATGTTTGGTTTTCACAGAATGAACGCTTTTATCGGGATGGAAAAAATGGACAGTTTTCATTTCCATGATTTAGAAAAGAATGGTTCAATAGAGCGAATTGAAAATTATATAAAAAGATATCAAACACATTTAGAAAGTATTTTAAATAATAATAAAATAGAGGTAGAATGAAAAATAAAATAGGATTCAGTGCATTGTGTTTAACGATGCTATTTACAGGTTGTAAAGAAAACACGAAGAAAGAAACCGTTGAAACTAAAGAAGAAAAAGTGATGAAAGAAAAAATATTATTTGTGGTAACCAGTCACGATGAAAAAGGAAATACCGGAGAAAAGACAGGCTATTATTTAGGAGAAGTTTCTCATCCGTGGGAAGTGTTGACAGACGCAGGATATGAAATCGATTTTGTAAGTCCAAAAGGAGGAAATCCGCCAGTAGACGGTTTTGATCTGGAAGACGCAACAAATAAAAAGTTTTGGGAAGACACCTATTATCACAATAAAATTTCAAATAGTTTAAAGCCTTCAGCGGTTAATCCTTCAGAATATAAAGCAATTTTCTTTGCAGGCGGACATGGCGCTATGTGGGACTTGCCTTTAGATGAAGAAATTGAGAAGATTACAGCGGCGGTTTATGAAAACAATGGAGTTGTAGCAGCGGTTTGTCACGGTCCGGCAGGTTTAGTAAACGTTAAATTGAATAATGGAAAATATTTGGTAGAAGGAAAAAAAATAAACGGATTTACAAACGAAGAAGAAAGTATTGTAAAACTGACAGAAGTAGTTCCTTTTTTATTAGAAGACAAGTTAATTGAACATGGTGGCATATTTGAAAAATCAGAGCCTTGGCAAGTGCATGTAACAATTGACGGAAGATTGGTAACAGGTCAAAATCCGCAATCAGCTAAAGGTGTGGGAGAAGCCATAAAAGAACTTTTAGAAAAGTAAACTTATATTTTATAATAAATTAATTGTTCTAAAAAAGCATATTTTCATTTTGTATTTTTACAACATGGAATATGCTTTCTTTTTACGAAAACACATAGAAGAAATTGTGCAGCTCACAGATGAAGAGTTTACACAGATTGTACCATTTTTTATCCCTAAACAGGTAACTAAAAAAGACTTTTTAATCAAAGGAGGTCAAAAAGTAATTTCTGAATTCTTGGTTGTTGAAGGATTACTTAAAGCCTTTATGTTTGATGATTCAGGGAAAGAGCATATCATTCAATTTGCTATGGAAAACTGGTGGATATCAGATTATCCGGCATTTTCTAAACAAGAAAGCGGAGAAATTTGTGTACAAGCATTAGAGCCTTGTATCGTTTTGGAGCTTTCCCTTGAAAATAAGGGAAAAATGTGTGATTTAGTTCCTAAAATGTATCAGTTTCATGCCCAAAAATCTTTTAGCGGTTATGTAGCATTACAAAAAAGAGTTTTGTCAATGTTAAAAAACTCCGCTAAAGAAAAATATGAGTTGTTATTAAGTCAATACCCACAGTTATTTCAACGGGTTTCTAAAACAATGATAGCACATTATTTAGGATTATCAAGAGAAACATTAAGTCGATTGGCGAAAGAAAAATGAAATAAAAGTTTAAAAAATAAACAATTATCTTTTTAAAGTAAAATGTCCTCTTTGACTGGAAGTATTACCCTCCTGATCCGTTAAGGTTGCTACAAACCAATAATCCGAAGAAGGCATTTTTTTACCATTAAAAGTCCCGTCCCAACCGACATTCTCTATTTCTTCCTTATTCATTGCTATTAAAAGTTTTCCATATCGGTTAAAAATATTAACGTTAATATCTTTAAAATAATCGTTCATTTTGCTAAACTTCCAAGTATCGTTGTATCCATCCCCATTAGGAGTAAAAACATTCTGATACCCTAATAAAACAACATCTACGCTTATGGGAAGCTCACAATCATCAATATCTTTTACATAGACAGTATAAAGGCCTGCTTCTAAATTAGTGAAAGTATATGAATTTCCATTTCCATAAAAGTTAAGGTTGTTTAGTGAAAACTCATAAATACTAAAACCATTTACTAAAATATGTATTTCACCATTATCGGCAGCTATTTTATTTAGGTTGATTATTCCTGCTTTAGTTACTGAAAAAGTTTTACTTAAAGAGCATATAATTCCATTTTCATTTTTTGAAACAGTTACGGAAAATATACCTGGCGAAGCAATTGTAAACTCTCTGGTATTAGACAAGATTTCTCCTGTTATATAGTTTTTCCATTCCCAATAATCATTGGATAAACCGCCATCCAAAATAATTTCTTCTTCATTACCACAAATAACATATTTATCTTTAATGTTGAGGTTAACAGGTGTGTTTACAATAATGTCAAAAGTTCCAATACCATTACAATCAAAATTTTCGTCATCAACTCTTACCCATAAAGTCATAGAAGGAGAAATTATAGTGCCATTTATATCATTAATTTTGGTGAGAGCATCTTGATAATTGTAGTAAAAAGAGATTATTGAAGTACTAGGTAAGTTGAGTTGGTTAATAATATCTTGTTTTTTGAATTCAAAATCAAATAAAGCTTCTCCATTTCTTTCAATTCCATCTGAATCTTCACAAGAAGGATAGCTATTTACTTGTTCTATGTCATTATGAACAGCTTCAATGAAAAAATCAACAATATTTTCACAGCCGGCATCACTCACTATTTTTACAAATATTTGTTCAGGGTTTGTTGTGTTTTCATAAAGTTCAGGGTTCTGAATTTCATTGATACCTAATTGAGCATCGTTTGAATTATTGTAGAACGTGAAAGAGTATCCGTAATTTTGATTAATTATTTTATCATTAATGTTGTTTAAATTAAAGTAAGCAATTCCATCATTTTCAGCATCACACTGTTGCATAGTAGTGTTAGGAGCTAAACTTGGAAGAGGATGAACAATAACTTCTTTGTATAAAACGGTAGAAACTCCATTTAAAGTTACATTTGCTTTTACCAAATAATTTCCGGGAGATGAGTATATGTGAGTAGGGTTAAAACTGTTAGAATTATTACCATCACCAAAATCCCATTGGATATTGGTAATAGGTGCATAAGCATCTGTCGTAAAATTAAATGAATTATTCACGCATTGGTCATCGGTTATGATTCTATTTCTTAAGGAAGAAGCTATAAAAATAGGTAGGCCTTTTAGAGATTTTCCATTTTCTAGATCTAATATAGAATCTTCATAATCACATTCTGAACCTGTTTTTTCAGGCTTATTAATTACACCAATTGTTTGCCAACCATATAATGTGGTTCCTCTATCTCTCAATTGCGATACATATATTTTACCATTTCTACCTAGTTGCAGTGATCCTAGGTCATTTGATCGAGTAGAAATAACATCATATTTTTCAAAAAAACCGCCGGTAGGATACATGTCAAACTGTACTATATAGCTTACGTTGTTTGAATTTATCTTTGATGTATAATATAATATTTTAGAGTTTTGAGAGAATTCAACACCATAAGGAGAGATTTCAGTTCCAAACTTGTCAGCATTTATGGTTCTTTCAAAAGTTACATTAATATTATCATTATCAAATTTGTATAAATAAATATATCTTTCTTCAAAATCGGCTATAGCTATTTGTTCTCCATTAGGAGATATTTTCATTTGGCCATAAGAAGGCATTGATTTTGGCTGAGTTGATGTTATTACAGATGATTCGACACCATTTCCTGAAACTTTGAATATATAGAAAGTGTTTTTCAAGGAATTAGAATTACCATCTTGACTTCCTAAAGCTAAAACTCTAAAACTATTAGAATCGTAATGATAAATACCACATATTCTGCCTGTTATATAATTTGTGAGCCTAAAATTTTTTTGATAAATAAATCCGTCAGGATTTTGAGCATTGAAATGTATCTCTGAATAGTAAAGACCTGGATGTGTATAGGGATTCGTAGTAGTATCAGTATTTTCCCTAGTTGTAAAAATATAGTATATATTGGCATCATTAGGATTAGGAACAATTAATGCGGTCTCGACATTTTCAATTTCTCCGGCTAAACCTGTTCCGTTGGTCATAATTTGGTGGTTTTTATTCCAAACAGTCTGGCCATTTGTATAGAAAAGTAAATCACCATTTTGATCTGAAATACTTGAACACCCTGCAGGTGTATCCATTTGACCGGTATTTAGAACAGTTGTTGTGCCATTACTAAAATTTAATCCGGCATTTTCACCAAAAAACCAATTATCTGTTTCATTTTGACTAAATGAAACAAAATAATTTAAAAGCATTAATATGAATGAAACTTTTAATTTAATATTGATTTGTGTGTGTGTAAAAAAAGCCATAAGGCTAAAATATAATAAAAAAACTTAAATTATTGTTAAAAACTTAAATCTTAGTGATTACCAATTCTACTCTTCTGTCAAATTGTGCTCCTTTTCCTAAAGGTTGTGTGTTGCCATATCCTTTGTAAGTCATACGGGTTTTGGCTATTTTTTTTAACACTAGATATTTGTAAACAGCATTAGCTCTGTTGGTAGATAATTCCCTTTTTTTTGTGCCGCGATCAATAGCTTCTTTGTGAAAGGAAGGGGTACAACAAACGTGTCCCTGTATTTCAAATTTTATATTTTTATGTTTTAAAAGTAGTTTTGCTACACGTTCCAGTTCTTTTTTAGCATTATGACTCAAAACACTGCTACCTCGGTCAAATAAAAGTTTGTCTAAGTAAATGCGGTCGCCAACAACAGGCTCTTTAGGAATAGTATTGTAAACACCGGGAATTTTTAGTTCTTCCACGGTAATAGGTTTGTAGTTAACTACAACATCTACTCTTCTGTTTTTAGAACGGATCTCAGGGACATTTTCCTGTAAATCTTCATCAATTAAAATACGTCCTTTGCCTTCAATCGTGATGATGATTTTACTTTTAATCCCTTTTTCAATTAATTTGTCTTTTACTGTATTAGCTCTATTGGTGGAAAGCTTATAATTGTATTCATCTTTACCTCTGTCGTCACAATATCCGAATATTTCAATGGTTTCAACTTTAGTGGTATCTAAGCTTTTGACAAAATTTACTACAGCTTCAGCTTGCTCCTCTTTTAAATTGTATTTATCAAATTCAAAATAAATAGAGTGAACCTCTTCTTCTTGTGCTAATGCCAAAGAGGAAAAAGTAAGAAGTAGAAAGCTATAAACCCATTTCATGTCATTATTTTTTTAGTATTTTATTGTATTCTGTTACTGAATTAAGGATTTCTTGTGCTTTTTGTATTTCAGTAGCATTCTGGGTAAAATACTTATAGAGACCTTCTTTATAAGTGTAACGAACGATAAGTTCTTCCTGAAGTAAACGTTTGATCTCGTTTTTGTATTTTTCAACTTCTGTTTCCTCACTTTTTTTAAGAGCTTGTCTTAATTGCTCATATTGAGCTGTGATACTACTTTCTATTTGTTCTTTTTTAGCTTTTTCCAATACATTTTCTAATGCTATTTCAGTTTCGGTGTCTAACTTATATTGATCTTGTTTTATAAAACTTTTAAAGGCGCTAAAATCAGCATCACTTATTGTCGGATATTTGGATGCGTTTGGGTTTTTATAATACAATTGCGTAACAAAATCAAAAATAGCATCATTTCCTGTTAATGCGTCTGTTATAGAGCTTGTTTTGGTTTCGGTTACAGCAATATCAGGTGAAATTCCCCCGCCATCGTATACCGTTCTTCCGGCTTTAGTTTTAAAAGCATTAATTTCTTCTTTAGTCTTTTTAACCGCTTTACCGTTTTCATCTTTTCTGGAATAATCTAAGGCTTGAATGCAACGTCCCGAAGGTGTATAATAACGAGAAATAGTTACTTTTACCTGAGTTCCGTAAGGTAAGTTCAATGGTCTTTGAACTAATCCTTTTCCAAAACTTCTGCTTCCTATGATTACGGCTCTGTCTAAATCTTGTAAAGCACCGGAAACAATTTCAGATGCTGAGGCACTTTTTCCGTTTACAATGATTGCTAAAGGAATATCTAAGTCTAAAGGTTCGTTTCGGGTAGCATAAGTATTGTTATGCTTTGCATTTTTAGATTTTGTAGTTACGATGACTTCTCCTTTAGGAACAAAAAGATTACAGATGTTAACCGCTTCGTGTAATAATCCGCCGGGATTCCCTCTGAGGTCTAAGATGATTTTAGTTGCTCCCTGTTCTTTTAACTCTAATAGAGCCGCTTTTGTTTCTTTGCTTGCAGTTTCCGTAAATTTTGAAAGAACGATATACCCTGTAGTTTTATCGGCTAGTAGGGAATAATAAGGAACGGCTTTGAGCTCAACCTCATCTAAAACAAGAGTTGTGTTTTTCATTTGTCCTTGTCTCAAAAATTGTAAAGCTATTGAGGTATTCTTAGAACCTCGTAATAGTTGGGAGGCATCATCTTTATAATCAGCTAATTTAATATCTCCTATTTGGATAATCTCATCTCCTGCTTTCAATCCTGCTTTATCAGCTGGAAATCCTTTAAAGATTTCTTTTAAGAAAACATGACCCTCTTTGCGTTGTACCATGGCGCCGATTCCTGTATATTCGCCGGTACTGTTTATTTTGAATTTTAAAACATCTTGTTCGCTGAAAAAAACCGTATAAGGGTCTAATTCTTTTAACATACTTTTTAAAGCCACATCCATTAACTCACCCGGATTGGTTTCATCAACATAATTCTGGTTAACGGTTTTAAAAGTATTGGTGAAGATCTCTATTTGTTTGGCAATCTCAAAAAAATCGTTTTTAAAACTTACGGCAACCCATAAAAAAGCAGAAGCCAAAACGGGAATTACAACTTTTTTAGGCAAATGAATTTTCATATAAAAAGATTTAATACTACGAATGTAGTTATTATTGAATAAAAAATGAATCAAAAGCATTAGGAATTGGCTTCTGTCTCAACTAATTTCTTAAAAAGAACAACAGTTTTTTCCTGAATTTCGTGGAAATTTAATTCTTCTTTGGTTTGATAAAAGAACATCATAGCATACCTTTTTTCTAAATTTTCATTTAGAATATGCTTGTTGAGTCGGTAAGCTTCACGGAGCAATCTTTTGAAATGATTGCGATCAACTGCTTTTTTGAAATACTTTTTAGAAACAGATACTCCCATTTGAATCTTTATATCTGATTCAGGAACTTCAACATACACTATCCGCAATGGATATTTAGCAACTGATTTACCTTCACTGAATAGTAAACTGATAGTTGTCTGGCTCTTTAATTTTTCGCTTTTCGGATAGTTGAATTTCATAGCGCAAAGGTATAAAAAAAGCCTCCTTTACATAATACAGGTCTTTGATATTTGTTTCAAAGAATGAGTTATTTTTTAGTTGATTCTTCAATATTCTCAGTAAATGAAAGCAATATTTGTCTGACTTTATCGGTATCTTCAATGTAAAATCGGGCGCTGGTATCTTCTTCACCTACTTTGACGGTTATGGTTTCTTTAGGCAATAAACGAAACATAAATTCATCGGTTCGGTCGTCGCCTATTGCAAAAACGAAATCGTAGGCTTTGTTTAATAACCGGTTAGCAGCCGCTCCTTTATTGACGGTGCCATTTTTTACTTCCAAGGCTTTATTGCCCTTTAAAACAGCAATGTTGTGATTCGATAAAAATCCGGTTAGTACTGTTGAGAGTTCGTTGGCTCTTGTTTCGCCTAATACAGGGTCTGTTTTGCGATAATGCCAAACTAAAGAATAATTTTTTTCTTCTAAGAAAGAACCCGGTGTGCGATCTACAAAGTTCTCTATAATCGGTCGGATAGAATCCATCCAGTTGTTATTCAAAGCTTGATTAATGACCCAGTCCTTTCCTCTTTTCTTAGTCCAAACACCGTGTTCGGCAATTAAAGTAACCGGTAGATGTCCAAATTGTTGTTCCAGAAAATCTTTGTCTCTTCCACTGATAATAACCAAATCGTTATTGTTCGTAATAAGTTGGTCTAAAATGGTATACAGTTTAGCATCAGGTAAAGCCAAATGCGGATCCGGATGAAAATTGACTAAGGTTCCGTCGTAATCTAAAAAGAAAATTTTGGATTGAGCAGTTTTGTATTGTGTAAGAACATCATTCATTTCAGGCTCATTAAGCCATTTGGTTTTCTTTTCTTTCTGCAAGTCTTTAGTTGCTTCTAAGGATTTCATAAATTCCGAAGCCCATTTTTCCACGTCATAACGTTTGATTCTTTTTTGGATGAACTTATTACGCATGATCTGTTCTTCTTCGGGCATTTCAAAAGCTACTTTTAAAGCCTCGGCAATTTGATTAGAATCATTTGGATTTATGATCAAGGCTTCACTCATTTCTTGAGCAGCTCCAGCCATTTCGCTTAAAATGAGGGTTCCGGTTCTGTCAGTTCGGGAAGCGATATATTCTTTGGCAACCAGGTTCATGCCGTCGCGTATTGGGGTTAAAAGCGCTATTTCGCATGAAGTGTATAGATCTATCAGTTGTTCAAAAGGGAGGGAACGGTAAAAATACCAAACCGGAGTCCAACTAACGGTTGAAAATTTACCGTTGATACGTCCGACCAATTCGTCTATTTCTCGTTTTAACCGTTGGTATTGCGGAACGTTTTCCCGTGACGGAACGGCTAGCATTACCAGTCGGGCTTTTTCCTGAAATTGAGGATATTTGGTTAAAAAATATTCAAATGCTTTTAAGCGTTGGGCAATTCCTTTGGTATAATCCAAACGATCGATGGACAAGATCAGTTTAGCATCATTAGAAACCTGAAGATGTTGTTCTAGTCTGACTTTTAACTGGCTTTTTTCTTCTTGGGGTTTGTTTGTATTGTCAATAGCAGCTTCTTTAAACTTTTGATAGTCAATCCCCATAGGGAAAGAATCAATTTTTACTTTTCTCCGACCTACCTGAATCGTGTTGAAATTAACATCATAACGTAGAATACGACTAACGGAACTGATAAAGTGTCTTTCGTAATCGTAGTTATGAAAACCGATGAGGTCAGAGCCTAGCATGCCTTTTAAGAGCTCTTCCCGTTTCGGCAAAACCCTGAAAATTTCATAAGAAGGAAAAGGAATATGCAAAAAGAAACCAATGGAAACATTCGGTTTTGCTTCTTTAATGAGTTGAGGTAAAAGTAATAATTGATAGTCGTGAACCCAAACCTGATCGCCGTCTTCTAGGTGCTCCAAAACTTTTTCAGCGAACTTTTGGTTGACTTTTTTATACGCTTCCCAGTGCTCGTCTTTATAATGAGTGTATTCTGTGAAATAATGAAATAAGGGCCATAAAAGATCGTTGCTGAAACCAAAATAAAAATCTTCTACTTCAGCTTTTGTCAGGTCAACAGAAATACATTTTTGTTGTTCAATGGCTTTATTTATTTTGTTATGAGTGTTTTCATTGATATCGTCTACTGCTATTCCCGACCAACCGATCCATAGGCTATTTGAGTTCTGATGGATTGATTTCATTCCTGTCGCCAGGCCGCCAACGCTGGGTAAAATTTTTATTTCATTTTCTTCTTCATTTTCGGGTAGTGAAACGTTTAATGGCAGTCTGTTTGAGACAATAATGGTTTTGTTTTTCATTAAAAAAAATTTTAAGATGAAAATATAATTTCTTAATTTACAAATATTTTTTAAAACAGCCGTAAAATTTACCGAATAAATGAAAAACTTAGATTATGGAATCATAGGGAATTGTATGAGTGCAGCATTAGTTTCTAAAGAGGGTTCGATAGATTGGTGTTGCCTGCCTAAATTTGATTCGCCATCTGTATTTGCTAAAATGTTAGACAATGAAAAAGGAGGGAGTTTTTCTTTTATTGTTGATGAAATGTATACCATTTCTCAAGAATATTTAGCCAAAACCAATATTCTGGTAACCAGATTTGAAAGTCCGGATGCCGCATTTGAAGTCCGGGATTTTATGCCGCGTTATTACGATAATGTAGGAAAGCTCCATGCGCCGATCGTGATCATTCGTTATCTGGTTCCGTTAAAAGGCAAACCAAAGTTTAAGGTCAATTATGACCCAAAAGTGGTTTATGCTAAAGAAGAAACGATAAGCCGAGTTAAAGAGGGTTATATTAAAAGCCATACGGTGAAAGGAATCTACGATTCCGTGTATTTATATTCTAATGTGGATTATGAGGCTGTTTTAAGTCAGGAAGAAATTACACTTACAGAAGAATCTTTTTTCTTATTGAGTTATTATGAAAAGATCTTACCTCAACATATCAATCGTTGTATTTTACATTATCAAAGGACGTATGCGTATTGGTTAGACTGGTCTGAACGGACGACTTCCTATAAATATTACAATAAAGAAATTTTAAGAAGTGCACTGGTTTTAAAAATCTTAACGTATCAAAAATCAGGTGCTGTATTGGCGGCTGTGACAACTTCTCTTCCGGAGACGATAGGGGAGGTGCGAAATTGGGATTATCGTTTTTGCTGGATACGGGATGCTTCTATGGTATTAAGTGTTCTGATCGAATTAGGGCATGCTTCATCTGCCCAGCATTTTTTAAATTTTCTGATTGATATTATTCCGGAAAAAGGAAATAAGATGCAAATCATGTATGGAATAAACGGCGAACAAAAGTTGGAAGAGCATTTTTTAGATCATCTCGCCGGATATGAAAATTCCAAACCGGTTAGGGTAGGGAATGCAGCTTATGTTCAAAAGCAAAACGATATTTTCGGAATTTTAATGGAAGTGATCTATCAGCAATTCTTCCGTTTTGAAACTACTTTAGAGAACAGTGAAGAGCTTTGGACGGTTGTAACCGGCATTGTTTATGTCGTTGAAGAGAATTGGATGAAAGCCGATAAAGGCATTTGGGAATTACGAACAGAAGACCGACATTTTACTTTTTCAAAGCTTTTGTGTTGGGTAGCGGTTGACAGGGCTATTAAGATTGCAGAATTGATCCATAAAACAGCTCCTTTAGCAGAATGGAAGCAATTAAGAGCCAATATTTATGACGATATTTATCACAATGCCTGGAACGATGAGATAAAGGCTTACACGCAATCGTATGGTTCTTCTGACTTAGATGCTTCAACACTTTTGATGCAGAATTATGGTTTTGTAAGAGCAGATGATTCTCGTTATATCAATACAGTTAAAGCTATTGAAAAAGATTTGTGTGAGGACGGCTTAATGTATCGTTATAAAAATAAAGACGATTTCGGATTGCCTAGTTCTTCCTTTACGATCTGCAGTTTCTGGTTTATTGACAGTTTGTTTAAGATAGGTGAGAAGAAGAAGGCGATTCAGTACTTTGGTCAGTTGTTGTCTTACAGTAATCATCTAGGTTTGTTCAGTGAAGATATTGACTTTAAAACCAAACGTTTATTGGGGAATTTCCCGCAAGCCTATTCTCATTTGGCATTGATTCAGACGGCAATTAATTTTGCCGGCGGCATTACGGAGGAAGATGAATTGAAAGAAGTAATAAAGACGGATTAATATTTTTGAAATAAGGAAAGGCTGCACTTATGCAGCCTTTCCTTATTTATTCTTCACCAATTTTTTAGCAATTTCATCCAGAGTGCTTCTGTTTTGATCCACGTAATATAATCCGGCCTGTATCAGTTCAAAGATGTTTTTTTGTGAGGTGTCATCCATATCTGAAGAGGCGTTTTTAAGTTGTGGCATTAACCGATAGTAATTTTTACGGTTTCGAGGGCCTAGTGTGCCGTATATTTTGGTTAGTAAATAATTTACAGTCTCTGCATTGGATGATAGTAATATATCGATCAAAGGCGAAATCCATTTTATTTTTCCGGCATTTTCAAATTTTTCAAATGTATAAGATTTGAAAACTTCTCCGGTTCCTATAGAAACCAAGATAATGTCATTAATATCCGGATAGTCCGGTTTTAAACTGTCGTGCAGTACTTCTGAAAAAGGGATTTTTCGGGCTTCTGCATAAGCGCTTAACGCCGGATTATTAGCAAAAACACCTCCGTCTATCAGTACAAACTCTTGTCCGTATAAAGATTTTATTTTTGCCGGTTCAAAGTAGGTGGGAGCGGCGCTGGTTGCTCTACAAACATCTTTCACAAAGAAATTTTCCAAAGAAGAATGTGCTTCATGACTGCAAAATAATTTAGCTTTTCGCTGATTGATGTCGTAAGACGTAATCAAACAAGGCTTTGTCAAGTCTTTTAATTCCAAATATTTAAAGACATCTTCCAATTGTTTTTCCAGATTTTTCTGAGAGATCTTTTCATTGAATAGACCAAATGGATTGATGATTCCTTCCCAGAAAGAAACATTAAAAATGGAACTTCCTTTTTTAGCATAAAGATCCAAAGCCTCTTCAACGGAGAATTTAGCATTACCAGTGTTGTCGGGAAATAATAAAATGGCGGTTAATAGACCTCCCGTACTGGTTCCGGCAATCAAATCAAAATAATCACCGATTTTTGCGTTTGGATTGTCAATTTTTTGCAATTGTTCTTCAATATAACGCAAAATAACACAGGTTATGATACCCCGAATGCCGCCGCCATCTAAACTGAGAATTCTGATTTTTTTTGCCATAGTATTTATTTTAAAGTTGTAGAGATTAGTAAAGTAAAAGTAGTTTCCAGTATTCTTTTTTTAATGTTGTTTAACCGTATCTTTGAAATTCCGGCTGCCTGTAATGCTTTTAAAGTCAAAATAGCTTGCTGACTTTTAAGAAGCCATTCTAATTCGGAAGGTGTTAAAACAGCATCAGCAACATAAGTTGTCCAACGGATTAATTTTGCTTCTGATTTTTGTATAAAATCATCAACATCCTTTTGGATCTCAGGCTTTAAATCGTTGTATTCTTTTCCTAAAGTGTCTACCAAAGCTTTTTTTAATTCTTCAATACTATTGTTCTTTTCCATAGTGTTTAATTTTGTGCTATAACGTTTAGTAAATTGCGTTCAGATATTTTGTCTTTTTTGATCTCATATTCGATCAGTAGGTCAAAAGCTTCTATAATTTGTCCTGAGGCTTCTTTTATGAAAAAAGGGGAGAGGGATTGTTCCTTTTCCCATTTCTTGAAATAAGCAGTTAGAAGATTTTTTTCTTCATCTGTTAGAATATTCCACATTTCATATGTTATTTCATTTTTAGGTTTGTTTTTTTCATATTCTTTAAGCTTAGCGACTTCCATGAGAAACAGTTCGACTTCCTTTTTATGGGTTTCATACGCTGAAGAAGCTTTTGACATTAGGCTTTCTGCTTCAATTTTAAGTGCTGTTGTTTTTTGATAGGAATATTGGTCATAAACAGCAGTTTGCAAGGACTGACAAGAAGTAAATAAGATAATCACTGTAAGTCCGATCCATTTTTTTAGTGTTTTCATTTTCTGATTTTTTATTATTAAATTATGATATAACCGTTCTGGTCTTTTTCCTTTTTTGATAATGTTTTCCAATTGTTGTAACCTCGTTTTTCAAAATGAGGTAAATCCTTAAAATTCTTCCAGTTTCCGCCCCATTCCCAACCGTATTTAGCAAAGATCTTTACACATTCATACCAATCGGAAACCTGATCGTTATCCCAGTCTTTAGCAGTATCCCAAGAAGCTGTTTTACCGTTAATGATTAGGCAAATATCAACGGCAAATCCGTAATTATGAATGGATTGTCCGCCTTTTGCATGGGTTACTTTTTTGCCGGTTTTAGTTCTTCCTTTTGCATATAATTTGTTTTGCTCTTCAACGGATCGCAGGCCTTGCGTAATGCGTATTTTTGCTTTTCCGGTTAAAACGGTATCACATTCGTTAATTATGGTCGTTATTTCATCGCGTACCAACGGATGTAAAAGATTGATCCTTTTTTGAGTAAACTTGTCCATGATTTTATTCGATAATTTTACAATACAAAAATACAAGAAAAAAGTCTAATACACAAATATTAAGAAGAAAAAAATCTAATTAAAAAGAAAATAGTCTTTTTGTTTTTCATTGTTTGTAAAAAATTATTTATAGTATTATTCGTTTTTAAAAATTTTCTTATTATTTTAGTTTAAACTTTTGCTATGTCAACGATGCCACAAGCTCAATCTATTGATGAAGTTATTGCTATTTTAAATACCATAATAGAAGAATCTGTCCAACAGAGTTCACCGTTAGGCTATTTTGCTGTTTTGTATTGTAAGGTTACAGAAAAAGTAAAGGAAGGTATTGCTAACGGAATGTTTCAAAACGGTCCCAGAATGGAGCGCTTAGATATTATTTTTGCTAATCGGTATATCAAGGCTTATTATGAGCACAGGAATGGAATCCAAGCATCGTCTTGTTGGGAAGTTGCTTTTGAATATGCAGAGGATTACTGGATCATTGTTTTACAGCACTTGTTGTTGGGAATGAATGCTCACATTAATCTTGATTTGGGAATTGCGTCAGCCGAGGTAGCTCCGGGAGATGCAATCCATGATCTGCATGATGATTTTAATACCATTAATAAAATTCTGTCGAGTTTAGTAGGAAATGTTGAAAAAGCCTTATCTGATGTGTGGCCGGTATTGAAATGGATTTTAAAGAAAACCAAACATATAGATACTTTTTTAATAGACTTTAGTATGCAGGAGGCTAGAGAAGGAGCCTGGAAATTCGCTGTTGAGTTGGCACCGTTAAAGACGAATCAATTAGAGGAATGTATCGATAAAAGGGATAATGCCATAACAAAAATTGCTGACTTGGTCATAAAACCGGGAAAAATTGCTTCGTTTTTATTTAAAATCATGCGTTTGTTTGAAATAGGATCAGTTGATGCTAAAATAGAAAAGTTGAGGAGTGTGATTTGATTAAGACGAAAATCTCTTTTAGGTTAGTTAGTCCAAGGGTAATAATTTTAAAAAAGTGACTCATAAAAAACCACCCGAAGGTTGGATATGCAAACAAAATTTCCAGTATTAGTTAAGCGACATTTTTGTGAAAGTTTTTCATTTAATTAAATTAAAGCAGCTTTAATACATCTGTCAATATATTCCTAAATGAATTTCTAAATTTCTGAAAGGATACTTCATTTCCTTCTTCATCTAACAATCCTTTATCTGCTATAAAACTATACACAGGCGGATTATCTCTTTTGTCTAAGAAAAAAAAACATAAACGATTCTACATGATTATACTCGGCAAAACACCAAAATGGTTTTAATATTAACCCCTCTTTTTGGATAGCATTTTGAGCGTCTTTTTGGTAATATTCTAAATCTTCAAAGTCTCTATTCCAAGTTTCAAAAATAGTACTAAATCCACCTGCTAAAAAGAGATACTTTTTAAAAGCTACAGGTAATTTTATGCTTAATTTATTTTCTAATTCCTCAATTTTAGGAGTTTCTTTTAATTTTGTTAAATATTTTATTTCGATAACATTATTTTTTAGGATTTACAACCTCAAATTTTGGATACATTTTTTTAATATAAATCCGTCTTTAGCTCCACTTGAATAAATTTTAATTTTAGCATTGTAGCGTTTTTGAAATTTATCCATTTGTCCTTGGTTGGCATACATTACAAGGGTCGAGTATGGTTTGTAATTCTACTTCTATTTTTAGTTCATCCGTAGTTGTTGCACCTAATTTTTTCATTATTTCTTTAAGATGAATATCTTCGAATTCTCTTATTAAAAAAACCTTTGCTATTACAAAGGTTTAAATTAATTATTTTCTTAATGACTGTTCAATATGCTTCTCTATTAAAGCAACAAAAGATTCTTTAGTTTTTTTCCAAGAAACATATTCCCCTTTTTCATTTTTAAGAAATTTATCCTCTGCATATTGATAAACAGGAGGATTATCCCCTTCGTCCAAAAAGAAAAATAAAGCTTGGTCATTACCATAAGTAGCAAACGCAAAAAATGGTTTTAGATGTAAATTTATATCGTGCATGCTTTCTTGAACTTCTTCTTGGTAATACTCTAAATCTTCAAAGTCTCTATTCCAAGTTTCAAAAATAGTACTAAATCCACCTGCTAAAAAGAGA